>CAWBBY010000020.1:0-307670 GCA_963787145.1 uncultured Acidobacteriaceae bacterium | reverse complement strand
TTGTCGCCAACTCGGACATTACACCCGTTTTGGGGTAACTTCCGGCTGATCTGACCGGAACCGCAGAATTCAACTCCATGAAGGTGACAGGAAGATCTTGTCGCTGCTGGTTGAGTTCGCGCAAGCTCGACGAGCGCTCAAGTTCGCGCTATCGACAACGCACTTTGCGGCTCGCCAACCGAGCAAGTGCGCATTTCCCTCTATAACGAAGAGGCGGCGGCCGACGCGATTGCCCGGCTCAGGACCTTGCTCGAAGCGAGTGATGGCGATGCCGAAGAGTCATTCCGCAAGCTCACCACTGTCTGCAAGGTGCCGTCGAAAAGCCGCACCTGGACAGTCTGAGCGAATCGATCAACAACTTCAACTTCGACCAAGCGCTAGTGAAACTGGAAGAGATCGCCAATTGTTGCAGGCAAATAGGGGGAAATCATGAACCAGGCTGAGCAGAAGAAGATTGTCCTGGTGGTGGATGATGCTCCCGCTAACATTCAAATCGTCAAGTCGATCCTGAAAGATCTATATAAGATCCGCGTCGCAACCAGCGGCGCGAAAGCACTGGAGTTGGCGAAAATTACGCCTCCGCCCGACCTGATCCTGATGGACGTTATGATGCCGGAAATAGATGGGTACGAAGTGTGTAGACATTTGAAACAGGGCCCGGAAACGTGGGATATACCAGTCATATTTCTTACCGGACAGACGCATGTCGATGAGGACACGAGAGGATTCGATGTAGGGGCAGTGGACTATATTCACAAACCGTTTTCCCCCGCGGTCGTAAAAGCGCGTGTGCACACTCACCTCATGCTTCGCGGGGTCCGCGAACAGCTCGCACAGCAGCTGCTCTCGATCCAAAAGGAATTGGAAACAGCGCGACAGATCCAATTGTCGATTCTTCCCTCTGAGATCCCGAAAATCGAAGGTCTGGATATTGCTGCACGCTACGTCCCCATGACCGCGGTCGCCGGCGATTTCTACGACTTCATCGTGGTAGATGAAAAACGCATCGGGATTCTGGTGGCCGATGTCTCCGGACACGGAATGCCTGCCGCGCTTATCGCCTCGATGCTGAAGATTGCACTCTCCGCTCAGGACGCGCACGCGGCCGATCCGGCGAAAGTGCTGTTGGGTCTGAATCAAGCGCTGTGCGGAAAGTTCCAGCACCACTACGTCACCGCAGCCTACCTGTTCGTGGACATGCGGAAGCGAACCCTTACTTACGCCGGCGCGGGCCACCCACCCTTGCTTTTGCGCGATGGATCATCCAAACGCGTGCGGGATGTGGCGGAGAACGGTTTGTTTCTGGGAAGATTCCCGTTTGCAACTTATTCTTCCGTGGAGTTGCCCCTCAACGCTGGTGATCGGGCGCTGCTCTACACCGATGGAATACCGGAAACAACGAACCCCGCGGGAGTCGAATTTGGCAGCGGCTGTTTGAAGCAGTTTCTGGCGGCGGAACAAAGCACCTCAGCGGATCATTTCGCCGCTCAACTGCTTGAGGAGTTGTCCCGTTGGTCGGCTCGGCGTTGTGCTGACGAGTTGGATGACGATATTACGATGGTGGCAATCCAGGTAAAAAGCGATTGAGGCGGTTTCGCGACAGAACATCGTGAGGAGGATGGTGCCGGCGTGTGGAAGAAGACGATGGGTTTTGCCCTGAAAAGATCAAGCACCCCCGTGGCCGATGCAGCAGGCGTATGCCTTCGGGAGCCGTCCTGGGACCCGCCTCTATGACCTGTTGCATTACGGGACACGTCTCGGCCACGACGACTTGACGCAGTGGCGTTGGTGCGCGTTTAGCGTCGGCTCCGCGAGAACACAATATGATCATACGCCTACCAGATTTTAAGTACCCCCTATGTACTTTTGCTAGTGCCCCCTGCAAATACAAGTGTCTAGCCTTGTGAGAACGCCAGCAAAAGGCACACCTGCGGGTAAGTGTCTAATGTTGGGGTCGTATGCCGCGGGAATTTTCGATTTCTATTGTTTTCGAAACGAGGAGAAACAATGGTGAAGTGGAGTCATATGAGCAAGTTCGCTTTATTGCTTTCCCCACTGGCGTTGAGTTTGGGAGCCGGAACGTACGCCCAGGAACAGTACCCGATGCTGGATAAGGTCGCCGACAAGGTCGTGGCAAAATACACCAGCACCCCCTGCGAACAATTGTGGCAAAAGAAACAAGCACCACCACAGCCGCCTTCGCCACAGGAACAAAGGGCAATACAGTTCTTGAAGACCGATCCGCAGATGCGCGCTGTGTTTATCAACAGAGTTGCACCCCCCATCGCCAAAAAGATGTTTGAGTGCGGATTGATTCCATAATTCCTGGCTCCGAGCTGCCCACACCTGTCGCAAGTGACAGTACCCAATCGCTTTCGATCGGAGTGAACTTTAGAGGAAGCATGAAAGGTGTCCAGGGGCAGGGCGATGCGCCACCCTTGGTGTTGCCCATCGCGGAGCGGGGGCAAATGGATGCAACGTTACGCAGCATGAAACGGTGATGCAGAAGCGCAAAAAGCATGGATGCCTTTCACACTGTGATCGATATTGGGGCCTCGGCCGTAGAAGCGATGGGGGTTCTTCTTATCCTTGCCGCATTTCTCTGGGCGTCGGTCAGCTTTATTATTCACGCGCGCCAAGAAGTCGGGAACCGGTATGAGCGTTACAAGCTTGCTTTGGGCAGAGCCCTCTCACTTGGATTGGAGTTTCTTGTTGCTGCGGATGTGATCAAGACCGTGACTACAGCTCCTTCTTTTACAAATATTGGAGTCCTGGCGGCGGTGATTGTGACCCGGACCTTCTTGAGCTGGTCTCTCGCGGTAGAAATGGAAGGCCGATGGCCGTGGCAGCGGGCGGCTGTTGCCAACCCCGAAGTGACGGTCTGAGAGGAGAAACAGCGATGGATCCTATAATTACGCGCGTCGCGCACAACATGGTTGAACGAGTTACCGGCCCGATGAAATTCCGTCTCTTCCTGCAACCCGGCATGGCCACCTTCTTTGCCATCCGCGGTGGACTGCAAGACGCCAAGGAATGCAAGCCACCCTATTTCTGGGGTCTCTTCACCGACAAGGGCGAACGCGAGGCGATGCTGGAGAACGGTTGGAAACACGTAGGGAAAGTGTTCATCCTCGCCATCGTACTCGACGTGGTCTATCAGCTCATCGAGCACCGGTGGACCGTCTATCCGGGCGAGGCAGTACTGGTCGCGATCATTCTGGCGATCGTGCCCTACCTATTGATACGAGGACCTGTCAATCGCATCGTTTGCGAAAAACGCAAAGTAGTCAAGGAACGATTGGCGGGAGATTAAAGGCGCACATGGTTGCCAACTACCAAACCGCACACCCGGTGAGTGGGCACGACCCACCCACATGAGCATTCCAACTTTGTGCAGCCTCAAAGTTTTACCCGGCCAAGGCCGACAACTCAGCGCAACACACTCAACCTAAAAAGGAATAACCCATGGCTAAACAACCAAATATCCTGATCCTCTGGGGCGATGACATCGGCACTTGGAACATCAGTCACTTCAGCCGAGGCATGATGGGCTACACCACCCCAAATATCGATCGTGTTGCCAAAGAAGGCGTCACGTTCACCGACTACTACGGCCAGCAGAGCTGTACGGCTGGACGCGCGTCTTTCATCTGCGGCCAGAACCCACTCCGCACCGGATTGACCAAAGTCGGCATGCCCGGCGCCACAGTCGGACTTCAGCCCGAAGACCCGACCATAGCCGAACTGCTCAAGCCGCTCGGATACGCCACGGGCCAGTTCGGGAAGAACCATCTCGGCGATCGCAACGAGTACTTGCCGACCGTGCACGGATTCGACGAGTTCTTTGGCAATCTCTATCACCTGAACGCCGAAGAAGAACCAGAATTGCCCGACTATCCCAAGGACCCGAAGTTCCTAGCGAGGTTCGGCCCCAGAGGTGTTCTTCACTGCTTCGCAACCGACAAAGATGATCCAACGACTGACCCCCGCTGGGGCAGAGTAGGCAAGCAGACCATTGAAGATACAGGCCCCCTCACCAAGAAGCGCATGGAAACTGTCGATGAGGAGATTACGGCAGGCGCTATCGGCTGGATGGAAAAGCAGGTCAAAGCGGATAAGCCCTTCTTCCTCTGGTACAACTCAACCGCCATGCACTTCAGGACCCACCTAGCCGACAAGAACCGCGGCAAGAGCGGCCAAGACGACTACAGCGATCGCATGGTCACTCACGACGAACAAATTGGGGAGATCCTCAACAAAGTCGATGAGCTCGGCATCGCCGACAACACCATCGTTATGTATTCCACCGACAACGGACCGGAGAACGACACCTGGCCCGATGGCGCGAATACACCGTTCCGCAGCCAAAAGGACACCAACTGGGAAGGCGCATGGCGCGTGCCGGCATTCCTCCGCTGGCCAGGCAAGATCCCCGCGGGCTCGGTGCTGAACGGCATCGTTACCCACCAGGATATGCTGCCCACACTGCTGGCCATTGCAGGTGATCCGGACATAAGCACGAAGCTTCTCACCGGTTACAAAGCCGGGGACAAAACGTTCACGGTACATATCGACGGCTTCAATATGCTGCCCTATATCACTGGTCAGGTGAAGGAGAGCCCCAGGGAATACTTCTTCTACATCAGCGATGATGGCGGCGTCATGGCAGTCCGGGTCGGCGATTATAAACTGGTGTTTGAAGTACAGCGCGCACTCTCAACGCAGGTTTGGGCAGAGCCCATGGTGAAGCTGCGGCTTCCGCACATCTTTAACCTCCGTCGGGATCCGTTCGAGCGCGCCGACTACAACTCCAACGTCTACTTCGATTGGATGATCAACCACGTCCCCCAACTTTATCTGTGCCAGGCGGTCGTGGCGGGCCAGATCGAAAACTACGTGAAGTATCCGCCTCGCCAAAAGGCGGCTTCCTTCAACCTCGACGCGGTGATGGCCTCGTTGCATCAAACGCAGGCCGCCGTGGCGGGACACAAATAGAGCGGGCGAGCACGACGGTGCATTTGCCAGCTCTGCTTGTCCATCAACAACCTGCTAAGGGGAGACCGACGCACCTCCCCTTAGCGAAAGCCTGATAGACAAGTTTCCCCGGCAGACAATCATCTGCCGGGGAATTTTTTCATGTAGCATTTGCCATGAGCCGACCAGCAGAATACAACTCGCCGTTTGCTGATGTAGCAGAGCAGGTGCAGGATTTTTACGACCGTTATCCCTACCCTCCGCCGGTCGAAAGTCTGGATCAATATCAACGTGCATGGCAGGACCAGCGGAAGCGCCGGGCTGATTATCACCTCTTTTGGCCTGGCAGGTCTTACAAAGAAAACTATTCCGTCCTCATCGCCGGCTGCGGAACATCCCAGGCGGCGAAGCATGCGCTTCGCTGGCCTGCAGCTCAGGTCACCGGCGTCGATATCAGCACGACGAGTGTGCAATGGACGAAGACGCTCAAGCGCAAATATAGCTTGACCAATCTTCAGATCTATCAACTTCCCATCGATCGCGTTAGCGAACTGGAGAAGACCTTCGACCAGGTTGTCTGCACCGGAGTTCTCCATCATCTCGCCGACCCGGACGCCGGGCTCGCAGCCCTGCGAGGCGTGCTCAAACCAGACGGAGCCATGCATCTGATGGTGTATGCGCCGTACGGACGGACCGGTATCTATATGCTGCAGGAATTCTGCAGACGGACTGGCATCTGTGCTACCGATGAGGGAATAGGGGATCTCATCACTGTGCTCCGGGCGTTGCCTCCGGGCCATCCGTTGGAAGCTTTGCTGCGCCAGGCCCCGGATTTCCAGCAGGAGTCCGCGTTGGCCGATGCCTTGCTGCACCCGCAGGACCGTGCTTATTCTGTGCCGCAATTATTGGATTTTATCCAGCGGGCAGGTCTCACATTCGGCCGGTGGGTAAAACAAGCGCCCTACTCCGCTCGATGTGGCGTGATGGCGCGTCTCCCTCAATCCGTGCGAATAGCGGAGCTCTCCCCGGCAGAGCAGTTCGCGGCTGTCGAGCTTTTTCGAGGAACGATGGTTCGGCACAGCGTTATCGTCCATCGGAACGATAGTCCCAGCCCTATTCCACCAATCAGCTTTGCAGGCGACTCATGGATGAGCTATGTGCCTATTCGAATGTCAGAAACGATCTGTGTTCAAGACCGGCTACCAGCGGCCGTCTTGATTAACCAAAACCATACCTACACGGATCTTATTATGACCATCGATGCAACAGAAAAGCTGATGTTCGATGCCATTGACGGGAGCCGTAGCATTCGCGACATCCTGGAAACAACGCCGCCGGCTTCGACCGGACAGCGGCAACCGGACGCACGCAGCTTCTTCGAGCGGCTCTGGTGGCATGATCAGGTAGTGTTCGACGCATCGCGATCTTGAGCCGCCACGGTTATGTCTCAACCACCGCATCCTGCCCGCGGAATTCCGGGTAAATCTGCTGGGCAGCACGGTATGCCGCTCGCACGAAGGATCCCGGCATAAGTAGGAAATGAGAGCGGAATTCTGGCCATGCTGTCCACCCGCAGGCCTCCGGCTATGGCGAACGCCACCACCTGGGCGATCTCAACGGCGCGCTCGCCCACGACGTGGCAGCCCAGGATTTTGCCAGTCGCGCGGTCAACTATCAGCTTGCAGAACCCGGCCGTGCGACCGTCGATGATCGTGCGCGCCGTTTCGTCGAAGCGCACGATCGACAGTACCACGTCGTGCGTTTCACGAGCCTTCGCCTCCGTGATCCCTACCTGCGCATATTCCGGCTCAGTGAAGCTGCCAATCGGACTTACCAGGTCTCCGATGGTCATGGTTGCACCTTGCACAGCGTTGGTGGCAGCCACGAAGCCATCATGGACCCCCTGCGGGACAAGCATCAGGCGGCCGGTGATGTCACCCGCCGCAAAGATGTTCGACGCGGAGGTCTGGAGATACGTGTCGACCTGCACATAGCCCCGAGCATTGGTCTCGACGCCTGCCGCCGGCAGGTTCAGGCCGGCTGTGTCGGCCACCCACCCGATGGCCACAACCACGAGAGCAGCCTCTACGCTGTCGCGGGCCCCCTCCTTGGTGAAGTTCATACGCACACCGCTCGGGGTCTTCTCGAACGACTCGATGCTTCCGAACCTCTCGCGCACAATCATGCCTGACTCGCGAAATGCGGTGGCAACCACTGTGGAGACGTCTTCATCCTCGGTCGGCAGGATACGGGGACCGGCTTCAAACAGCTGAACGCGTGAGCCTAAGGCCTGGAAGATGGACGCCACCTGCGCGCCGGTCGCTCCTGCTCCGACAACAAGCATCGAAGGCGGAACTGCAGCCAGGCTCCATGCGTCGCTATGTGTGGAAGTCAATTCGAAACCAGGAATGGGCAGCCTCCGGCTCGTTCCGCCCGCGCTCAGGATGATTTTATCTGTTCGCAGCCGCAGCCCGCGCCCAGTCTCGATCGTGTGCGCGTCGACAAACCGCGCGGTGCCGGAATTGTCGTAAATCGTAACCCCCACATTTTGCAGTTGCTCGCGCCGGGCAGCATGTTCGCGCACGTCATGGACCACCTCGCGCGTGCGCGCGAGCAGCCGGGAATAATCCAGGATCGGCTCGCTCACAGAGATACCATACGTGCCGAGCTGCTTAACTTCTCGAAGCAACCGCGCTGCCTGGGCAAGTACCCGCACGGGAATGGGGCCGTCATTCGCCGCCATACCCCCTACCTCCCCGCGGGTGACCAGAACCGTTTGGGCGCCCAACTCTGCAGCCCGGAGTGCAGCAACCATGCCGGCAGGACCGGCGCCAATGACTACGACATCCATCAGGGTCTCCCTCTAAAAAGCAGTGCTCTTTGTTTAGGAATTGTTTACCTGTCTTAAGTGACAGTTATCGATACCGTCGCACGTTGTTTAACTGGCTATCGTGGCTTACTTATGACTCCTGTCGCGCTTGCTCCGTGGAAATCCGATTGGCTATGGAGCATACCGCTCATTGTTGTGACGATAGTCTTCCACTCCTCTGCTCTTGGGCTGCTCAGCCGGGGACTGCTTATCATCTTAAAAGATGACCGGAAAAAACGTCTCCCCCGTGCCCTGTCTATTCTTGTGGTTGGCGGATCTTCACTTTGCACCATATGCCTGCATGGTCTTGAAGCGTGGATGTGGTCCATCGCTTACCATCTGCTTGGCACACTGGGCGTCGGCGACCGCAAGGACGCGATGCTGTACTCGATAAGCGTCATGACCACTGTAGGGGGCACTCCTCTCCACCTGGAACCGAAGTGGGCGATCATGGGACCGCTCGAGGCATTAGATGGATGGATTTTGTTCGGGCTTACCGGCGCTTTCCTATTCGCTCTCATCCAGAAAGTCTGGTCTCTTGAGCATTCATAGCCAGTTCCCATTCTGTTGGATAGAAGGAAAAAGGCGCTAAAACGGTCCGGCCTTTAGAAGGACCCCGTAAAACGTGACCGCTCCAATCAGGATAACAACCATCGCTACAACGATCGAGATGGAGATCGTGTGCTTCTTCTCTGATGTCCCAAGTGATTTCAGAAACTGCCGATGCTGCCAGGCTGCGCCGGCTAATGCCAGGGTCCCGAGAGCGATGAAGGTCAATCCCAGATTGCGCGGTGCGTTAGGACGCTGGATCTTACCAGAAGCAATTTCGTCAGCCTGGTATTGAAAGAACTTGTAAATCGTGAATCCGAAACCGATCATCGAGAGAGCGGTTCGGATCCACGCCATAAGCGTTCTTTCTGCTGCGATGATCGTGCGCTGGTAGGCCAGGTCGGTTCGCTCTTCGGCAAGAATCGTCCCCCTATCCTTTGCCGGTTCAGCAATGCTCATGGGACTACCCCTCAGACCTACGGCAAAGGTTAGCAGAGGACAGGCATCGGACGCCATCAGCCAGGAAGGCGTTCACGCGGCCGGCCCTTCGCCGGGAGCAACGAGCGGTACAAAGGATCCCCAGTGGTCCCGCACAGCAACCACGCGGAAAACAAACGACACCAGCACTGCGACCAGTGTGACGGGAAAGAAGGTATTGCTGTCCTTCAAATACACCGCGATCAGCGTGTAGACAGTACTTGCCAGGAGGGCTGCGGTCACGAGTTGCTGTGCCGGCCTCACGATCTCAGGCGTGACCCCGGAGAACAGATCGATGAACACCCCGCCCGCGGTGGTGGCGATCAGCCCGATCACGATCGCGGCAAAGATCCCCAGATGATGATCGAGCGCCTTGTGCGCACCAAGGATCGCGAACCACGGTAGTGTGAATGATTTGAAGTAGGCCAGAGTCCTAGTGCGGAACTGCTCTTCCCTCGACTCGGCGTAGCGATAAATCGCCAGCCCCAGCAATCCCATCAGCGGGCACACGATAAGATAGTCCGGGCCCTGGAGCGGCCCGGGGATGTCATTCAACAGCAGATCGCGCGATACGCCGCCTCCGATCCCACCGAAGTAGGCCATGATCAAGAGCCCCGCGACCGTGTAACCGCGGTTGTGCGAAGGATTGCGGGCCACCAGCACCCCATTCAGGGCGTTGATGCCGGCGGAAAACAAATCGACTTCGGGAAAGCTTGGCAGGTTCATTCCGGTTCTTCCTCACAGTGGCTCAGGCAACCGCACAGGTGCTCAAGCTCGGTGTCCTTATCACCGCAGGAGCGCCAAGGGTTCCTCCACTCATAGGGAAGAGTAGAGGGGCAGATCCAGGGTCACAACTGTCACATCTGACAGGGTGGCTAATCAACAGATGGGCGGCGGATTTTCACCATCACAAATCCTAGTCATTTTCTAGTTCCTCCCTGTAAATTTTGCTAGTTCCTGATATCCCTGAACGGTACCTAGGCTAGCGTCAAGAAGACTCTGAGGGCCCCTACAACCCTGGTTTGAAAGTCGTAGCAGCCGGACGAAAACCAACTCCCAATCTACTCACTCGCAGAGCAACTCTGGCAGACTGCCCAGTTGTTTGGCTGCAGCAAAGAGACGGCCAATATTTGCGCCGGTGGCAATCAGGGAACGACTTGCGCGAGCCCTGGCGGATGGATCGCCTACCGCTTGGCCCTCCACTCCTGAACAGGATGCGAACGATGTTCTCACATGGAGGAAAAGACAATGCCCGACAAAGTGACGGAAGCTGCAAAGAAGCCGAACATCCTGGTCATTTGGGGTGACGACATCGGTATTTCAAACCTCAGTTGCTACAGCCATGGGTTAATGGGGTACCAGACACCCAACATCGACCGTCTCGCCAAAGAGGGCATGATGTTTATCGACTCCTATGGAGAGCAGAGTTGCACTGCGGGCCGGTCGTCCTTTATCACTGGCCAAAGTGTCTACCGTACGGGCTTGTCCAAAGTTGGGATTCCGGGCGCTCCAGTCGGCATGAATGAGCAACTGGTAACGATCGCAGGATGCCTCAAGAACCAGGGGTACGCAACGGGCCAGTTCGGCAAGAATCACTTGGGCGACCTGAATAAACACTTACCCACGAATCACGGCTTCGACGAGTTCTTTGGCAACCTCTACCACCTCAACGCCGAGGAGGAGCCGGAGATGTACGATTACTTCACGGAGAAGGACTTCCCGGAATTCAGAAAGACCGTTACGCCGCGCGGCGTCCTTAAATGCTGGGCTACCGACAAAGACGACCCGACCGTGGAAGAGCGTTGGGGCCGCGTCGGCAAACAAAGGATCGAGGATACTGGTCCGCTCACCAAGAAGCGGATGGAGACCTGCGACGACGAGTTCGCCGCCGCCGCCAAGGATTTTATCAAGCGGCAGACCGACGCCGACAAGCCGTTCTTCATTTGGCTCAACTTCACCCACATGCACCTGTTCACGCACACCAAGCCGTCGAGCCTCGGGCAGGCGGGCCGCTGGCAGTCGCCCTACCATGACACGATGATCGACCACGACAAGAATGTCGGCGAAATGCTCGACTACCTCGACAAGTTAGGCATCGCGGAGAACACCTTCGTCATGTACTCCACCGACAACGGTCCACACAGGAACTCATGGCCCGATGGCGGCATGACGCCGTTCCGCAGCGAGAAAGACACCAACTGGGAAGGCGCCTTTCGCATCCCGTTGCTGGCGCGCTGGCCGGGAAAGATCAAGGCCGGCACCGTCTCCACGCAGATTGTGCAGCATCACGACTGGCTGCCAACCTTCCTCGCCATGGCTGGTGATCCGGATGTAGTGGAGAAGCTGAAGAAGGGATACGACACCATCGGCAGGACCTACAAGAATCATATCGACGGCTACAACCTGGTGCCTTATCTCACTGGACAGGAGAAGGAGAGCCCGCGCAAGCTGTTCGTCTATTTGAGCGATGACGGCGACGTGCTCGCAATCCGCTATGACAACTGGAAGGTTCAGTTTATGGAGCAGCGCTGCCGAGGTACCCTGCAGGTATGGGCGGAGCCTTTCACCAGGCTGCGGTTGCCGAAGATCTTCAATCTTCGTACCGATCCCTATGAATTCGCCGACGTCACCTCGAACACCTACTACGATTGGTTCATCTACCACGACTACATTGTTTATGGCGCCCTGGCGATCGCAAATATGTGGGCGGAAACCTTCAAGGACTTTCCGCCAGTCCAGAAGCCGAACAGCTTCACCATTGATGACGCGCTGAAAATGTTGAGTTCAGCTGCGACCGGCAGATAGCGGCGGATGCGGATCTCTGGCAGATGGGGACATCTGCCAGAGAGACGACTTGAAGAAAATCTTCGCCTTCCATCGGCCCTCCGCTAACAGAGCCGTGTGGATCTAACAGAGCCGTGTGGATCCCCGAAAAACCTGCGCCCGCGGGGAAAAGCAGTCCACCTATTAAGGTCGCAGTTCCACCTCTGGATTTCTCCCATCACAAAAAACTTCCTCTTTCTTCCAGCCTGTAGAATTACTAGGTTCTCCACTAGTAGAATTTATAGTCGGTTTTTCCAGTATAGTGTGTGCATCCGCCGCGGATCCTTTAGGATGCGGCGCAACAAACTACAGACCACTCCTCCCATAGGAAGGCATGCAACGATGGTTGGTGGCGGGGCTGGTAATTCCCCAGCCTCACCCATGGCAATGAACACGCGTGATCGACATGTTGAATGGGCAAGCGACCGGACGAGCGTTCAACGACAACTCCTCACGGACGTTTGTTCACGCTCCCGAAAGTACTCCGAAGCAGCACTTACCCGCTGGGTCGTTATGTGATTGCCCCAACACGCTTTCTGCATATGTGTGGTGGGTTGTCATTGGCCTTCTTTTGTGCGCCCTAGCCCCTCCGGCCGCCGCCGCAGAGCCGGCGGTGAAGAACGTACTCGTGCTGCACAACTGGGCCAACCTCCCTCAGTCCTGGACCTTGATGGAATCCACCGTGCGCGCTCGGGTTCCAGGGCAAATTAACTTCTATACCGCGTCCGTCGAAAACCCGCGATTCGATGAGGAAGTTTATCGGGAAAGCCTGGCAGAGACCCTCCGCCGTGGGTACGGTGGGGTAAAGCTGGACGTTGTGGTTGCAGCTACCTATCCGGTGCTGCAATTCGCAATGCAATACCGTGACAAGATGTTTCCCGGTGTGCCAATCGTCTTCACCGATGTTAGCCGCCCCGAAGAGCAGATGATGTGGCCCGGCGTCACAGGCGTGATCAGCACTGTGGGCATGCGGGAAACTATCGATCTCGCGCTTCACCTTCATCCAAACACAAACACGGTTGCCGTCATCACCGGCATAACGGGCTGGGACAAGTACTGGCTGGCGGTCGCACATTCTGAACTTCTTCGTCATCAGGATAAGGTAAGAGAGATCGACATCGTCGGACCCGCAACCCATCAAATCATTGAGAAAGTCGCTGAACTTCCTCCTTCTACTGTGGTCTTGTTTCAGCTCAGGCCAGATGACTTGACGCAGCCGGCGCTCGAACCAATCGACATTCTCGCTGAGGTCGCACAGCGCTTGCCAACCTATTCCGCTTGGCAAGGGCTTGCGTTGAATCGCGGGGGCGTTGGTGGAGCGTACCGGAACTTGCCGAAAGACGCTGTGTTGAATGGAGAAATAGTGGCCCGGGTGTTGTCAGGGGAGCGGCCCGAGAACATTCCCATCGTGCACGACTCCGATCTTCAGGACCACGTGGACTGGCGGGCGCTCCAGCGCTGGCACATCCCGGAATCGGCGTTGCCGCCAGGCACCGTAGTCGAGTACCGGCAGCTTACCTTTTGGCAGCGCGACCGGAAATACATCGTGATTGCCATGGTCCTGATTGTCGCTCAGGCCTTGTTGATTGCGGGCTTGTTGTTGCAGCGAGCGCGCAAACGGAAGGCCGAAGCGGTTCTACGCGAGAGCGAAGAGCGCTTCCGGGTGATGGCCGATACCACCCCAACGCTTGTCTGGATGTGCGACGCCCGAGGCCGGATTACTTACCTGAATGGCCGTCGAATCGTGTTCACAGGCACGGATTCGAATACGGATTACGGTGACAACTGGATCACATACGTTCATCCCAGCGACGTAGAGCATATGTTAGGCACTCTCTATGAGGCGTTGAAGAGCAAACAACCATTCTCGCAAGAGTACCGTCTGCGCCGAAGCGATGGAGTCTACCGTTGGATGTTCGACGTTGCGTCCCCACGAGTGAACGGTGACGGATCGTTTGGGGGATTTATCGGCTCGGCGATTGACACAACCGATCAGAAGCTTGCCCAGCAGGCGCTTGCAAAAGTAAGTGGGCAACTGATCGAAGCCCAGGAGCAGGAACGCAGCCGGATCGCAAGAGATCTGCATGACGATATTTGCCAGCGGCTGGCACTTCTGTCGATGGAAATTGAGCAGGCAAATCGCGCTTCGAACGGGTCAGTTGCCGCGACAAAACCAAATCTGGAGAATATCAAGAAACACTGCGCTGAAATTGCTGTTGATGTTCAGACGCTGTCGCACCAGCTACACTCCGCCACGCTCGACTGCCTTGGAGTTGTGGCTGCTATCAGGGCTTTCTGCGGAGAGCTCTCCAGGCAACACCAGGTGAGCGTCGAGTTCACCGAGAGCAACGTACCTAATTATCTGCCGAGGGATATCTCGCTGTGCCTGTTCCGCATCGCCCAGGAAGCTCTGCATAATGCCTTGAAGTATAGCGAAACCCACCAGTTCTCCGTCGCCCTATGCGCCACAGAGGAAGAGGTCCAACTCGTCGTGCGGGATGCAGGCGCAGGCTTTGACGTTGATGAAGCGAAGAAGCATCGAGGATTAGGCCTGGTAAGTATGCAGGAACGCGTAAATCTGGTCCATGGCAGGTTTTCCATCGAGTCGAAGCCCGGTCAAGGAACAAGGATATTTGCTGCCGTGCCTTTCGTTGCTGAAAATGAAGACTATCCAGAGGCTGTGCCGGGTAATAAGCCCGGCAGTGTGCAACAGGTGACGTGAGTCAAACAACCCCCAAATTCGGCATGCGGATGCAACAAAACGCAGCCGACGGAGAATAGCGCGTCGTCTGCACCCCCAGCGGCGCCCGCAACAGTCCCGGGGCAGGAACTTGCGCGGAATTCTTAGGAATTGTCGCGTCGGCTCGCCCTTTGCTTTCCCTACAACGGTAGACCTCTATCCGGACGACAAACATTTCCCGGGTAATGGCGTACTCCGGGTAACACAACTCACTGAGGAAACTTCCATGGCTACAAAACCCCACTTGCAGATCGCATCTACGCCCGCAGAGACCAGGGCAATTGCCAAGGATGCATACATCTACGGTTACCCGATGGTCCAGGTTTACCTCACGATGTTCGCCTTCTCAATCGACAAACACAATCCCCAGTACAAAGGGCCCTTCAACGCGCCCCTCAGCTTTGCCCGTGTCTTCACTCCCGACGATAGCGCCTTCGTCACCCCCAACTCCGACACCCCTTACACGTTCTTAAGTCTTGATTTGCGCGCCGAGCCCATGGTCCTCACCGTCCCTGCCGTCGAGAAGAACCGGTATTGGGTCTTTCAGATGATGGACCTTTATAGCTTTAACTTCGACTACCTGGGCACCCGCACAACCGGCAATGGCGGAGGTATTTTTCTCGTAGCCGGCCCACGTTGGAAAGGTGCAGTCCCCTCCGGCATTACCAAAGTCCTGCGTCCAGAGACCGAGTTCATCAACGTAGTTGGCCGAACCCAACTCTTCAACTCCGCCGACCTCGACAATGTCAAGAAGATCCAGTCCCAGTACAAAGTGCAGCCTCTTTCTGCGTTCCTCGGCCAACCAACTCCGCCCGTCTCGCCCGCGATTCCTTGGATCGCGCCCGTCCCTCCAACCCAGATGAAAACCTCGCTGCAGTTTTTCAATGTGTTGAGCTTTCTGCTTCAGTTCTGTCCTGTCGAAACCAGTGAGACCGCTCTGCGCGCCAGCTTCGCCGGCATCGGCGTCGGCCCGGGCGAAACGGTTGACATCGACTCGCTCTCGCCGGAGGTGAAGGCTGCCCTTGAAGGTGGCATGGCCGACGGACAGAAGGAGATCGACGATCGCCGCGCCTCGAGCGCCGGAGACGTCAGTAATTTCTTCGGTACGCGTGCCTTCCTTCACAACGACTACGTCGCTCGCGCCACCGGGGCTCAGATGGGCATCGGCGCCAACTCCAAGGAAGAAGCCCTCTATCCCCTTTACGAGAAGGACTCCACCGGTAGCCCTCTCGATGGCAGTAAAGCGCGCTATACACTTCACTTCAACAAAGGGGAGTTTCCGCCGGTCGACGCCTTCTGGTCGCTCACCATGTATAACCTGCCACAGCAGCTTCTGGTCAAAAACTCAATCAACCGCTATCTCATCAACTCGCCTATGCTGCCTAACCTGAAGCTCGACTCCGAAGGCGGCCTCACCATATATATTCAATCCGACTCGCCGGGAAATGACAAAGAGTCGAACTGGCTTCCCGCTCCGAAAGCACCCTTTATGCTCGCCATGCGGTATTACTTGCCCAAACCTGAGCTCATCCGAGGCACATGGAAGTCTCCATCCGTTATTCGAGCAAACCAGGTTGGCTCCACAGGAGGATTTATGCAGATTCAACACGAATACGACAAGCCTGGCGACACCTCTGTCTCCAACAGCCTCACTCCACAAGACGCACGCTCCATAGCCAAGGAAGCGTTCATTTACGCCTTTCCCATGGCCGCCAATTATCAGACGATGTACAAGCAGGCCATCGACAAGAAGAGTCCCGACTATCGCGGCGACTTCAACAGCCTCAACAGTTCAAAATCAGTTGCCACTCCTGAGGACAAGTTTGTCGTTACTCCCAATTCCGACACCCCCTATTCCTACCTTTGGATGGACCTTCGGGCCGAGCCCATCGTCATCACCATGCCAAAGATCGAGCCGCATCGCTACTACACGACGCAGCTTGTCGATCTCTATACCTACAACTTTGCCTATCTTGGCACGCGCGCCTACGGCAACGACGGCGGTACCTTCATGATCGCCGGTCCCGGCTGGAACGGCACGGCTCCAGCAGGAATTAAAGCCGTCATCCACAGCGAGACGCAATTCGGCTACGCCCTCTTCCGCACCCAGCTCTTCAACATGGCCGACTTGCCCAATGTCAGCAAAATCCAGTCCGGTTATCACGCCGAGCCCCTGAGCTCGTTCCTTCACAAGCCCGCGCCGCCTTCGTCCCCGGCGGTCAACTGGCCCCAACCCGCCGACATCATGACACCTTCGCCGGACATTTTCCCGGTCGCCAACTTTCTTTTTCAGTTCTGCCCACCCGACCCGTCCGAGAAAAATCTTCTTGGCCGCTTCGCGAAGCTGAACATCGGCCCCGGCCAGACCTTCGACCTCAGCGAGTTCTCGCCGGAGATCCAGCAAGCCATCCATGACGGCATCCAGGACTCAAATGCCGACGTCGCGCTCGTTATGAAGAAAGTCAATGCAGACGAGATCTCCAGCGGTGATCTCTTCGGCACCCGGGCGTTCTTGAAGGACAACTATCTCTATCGTTATGTCGGAGCCAAGCTGGGGCTTTACGGAAACTCAAAACAAGACGCAATCTACTTCGGCTACTTCGTTGACGCCAGCCACCAGCAGCTCGATGCTTCGAAAAACACCTATGAACTTCGCTTCGCCCAAGGTGGCCTCCCGCCGAATAAGGCCTTCTGGTCGCTGACCATGTACGACGGCAAGACGCAACTCCTGGTAGCGAATCCACTCAACCGCTACCTGCTCAATTCCACGACGCTTCAGTCCTACAAGTATGGCCCTGATGATTCGCTCACGTTCTATATCCAGAGGGATTCACCTGGCAAGGATAAGGAATCGAACTGGCTACCCGCCCCAGATGGTCCGTTCTATGCCATCTACCGCGTTTATATGCCGGGAGAAGCCGTCATCAACAGCACCTGGAAGAAGCCGCAGATGCATGCTGTCGCCGCGAAGTAAGGCCTGAAGCCGTCTCAACCGAAGGTACCCTTCTACTTCATCGAGTCACGCACCTGGAGCAAAGCCTCGTCTGTGTTGGTGAGGCGGATGAGGCCCTTAGAGGGATACTCGATCTCCAACGTGGCATAGACGGTCAACGTGACCGCGAACGCAAATGCGATGGTATAGAGCCAGCTTCGCCTTTCGGTGTTCATACCGTAACCAGCCAGAAAGGCGGAGCCTCCACTAAGGACAAAGAGGAGAAGGAAGATAATGGCAGGAGGGTGCATATGGAACGCGTTCTGGCGTGTGGCCGTGATGTCGATCATGTTGTTCAAGGCCGGAAGCAGCAGTTTGGCGGCATCGGGGTTTGCCCCGGGCGCGGCAACTTGAGCGACAGACTTTTGCCAGATCTCCCGCTGCAGCTGTTCCGTGGCCGGCAGGATCTCGCCTGGTGTGCGTTGATAAAGGTTCAGGCGGGAGTCCACGTAGTCGCGGAAGAGCCGGCGCAGCTCGGGTTGACTCTGGGGCGGCAGCAGGTCGAGGCGGAGATACGCCGTTTCAATGGCGTTGCACTCATCGATCACCAGTTCGCGATGCACATCGTAGCGGGCCACCGCCCCGGAAAACGTGAAGGCCAGCAGCAGTCCAAACAGCGCGAAAACCGCGCCCTCAATGGCACTGCTTTGTGGGGCAGTTTTTCTACGTAGACGAAGCCCGTGTCCAAGCTGCTGCAGGACGATCATGGCCGGAAGCAGAAAGAAGGCGTCAAACGGGGTGAAAGTCATACACTCACGAAAGAGCTCAGATTTTGATCAATGTCTTTACGGCTGAAGTTAGCACTCAGCATGGCATCTGCAGCTCAGAAGGCATAACTGCAAAATTGCTAGGGTGCCGATGTAAAACAAACTGCGCCTCCATGGAGCGTGCCGTTCGGCGGAGGCGTAGGCCACATCAGGCGGCTGGGATTTCAGCCAATTAACTGGACCCTGCAGTTTTACGGGAACGCAATCCATCCGCCCGGCGCTTCACCGTGGAGTTTTAAATTTCAGATTGCTCTGCTCTATCCGAAGATGCCCAAGAAGACGTAGCTGACCGTCATCGATTACCGAAGGTCCAACTAAGCCCTGAACTGGTGCCGTAATCGCTCTTTGGAAGTGTTATAGGAGGGCGACTGTCCCAGCTTCCGTAGAACGAAAAGTTCCAGGAGAGATCCTGGATGATTTTGACGTAGTAGGTCGCATTTGTATTGAAATGAACACGTCCAGCATCTGAGATAGACGGAAGCAGAGAGGCCGAGACATCGAGGTTGGTCTTTTTGAATTTGAAGAATTTGACATCGCTGGCGACGAAACCGACTGCATTGTTCTGTGTTCCCCCCGGGTCAGTGGTACTTTGTCCGTAGCTGGCATTCTGCCAACCTAGTCCCCCAAGCACGTAGATGCTCGCACGGTTGGTGTTTTTCAAGTAGCGCCCGATGCCTCCGCCGAGTGTCGTTTGCAGATTGATGTCCTGCACCGAGCTTTGCAGAAAAGAGACGGTACCGGCATAGAACCAGTTGTTCCAGCGCAAAAGCCGCAACGTGTTCAAGTCGACCTGGTTTCGTGTGGTAAGGTTCGCACCGCTATTGGTTGCGAACGAGGAGTTGAAGAGGAGCTCACTTGACCAGCGTTCTCTGTTATAAGCCACCTGGGAACCTATGTTGTACTGTACCGATTCATTGCCTTTTGAATAAAGAAGCCCAGTGTTGACCGCGCCATTGAACCGACGCCAAAACCCCTCAGAAGTCTGGGTTAGTTGGATGATCTTAGGCTGGGCGACCTCCACTTCCTTTACCGGAGCTTCGGCGATTTCGATTTTTATCGGGGGATCGTTGGAGGCCCCGGTAGTGGAGATTTTTCCTGTGTATACCTCGCCGCTTTCCGTGTGCACGAGGAACAGCCGATTGCTTTCCAGGTGGGCGACCTGCGACCACTGTATACCGATCGCGCCGTCCACGTAACTCAGTTTGACCGAGAGCACGCCGGCGCTGAGGCTTTTGATCTCACAGGTAAAGCGGTCACCATTTTTCATAACGATCACGTCCGTCTTTTCCCCCGCGAAGAGAGGAAGGGAAAAAAGAAGGGTGCAGAAGAGAACGATGGCTCGGGTGGTCATAGCGTGTCCTGCCTCGAAGTATTTGTCGAATCACGCATCTCAGGCGCTATCCTACGCGATTCATTGAGGAAGCAGATTTGCTTAAATGAAGACCGTTGTCATTTTCAGTGGCGGCCTGGTAGTTCCTCAGGTAGACCGGCTTGCTCGCGGCGATGCACCCTGTGATACATGGCTCTTCCCCTGTGTCGCCCGAGTGTTTCCACGTGGTTTGTGGTTAGGGAATGCGACGAACGGTCTGGCCACTGAGATGCGCATCAGGTTGCAGCGACTGCCTTCTTCGTCTTGTCCTCGACGTGCCCCTGTCCTGATGGCTGGCTACTTCTTTGCTGTAACGTATTCCACGTGCATTTGCTCGATGGTCCCGTTGAACTTGAACGGTACCTTGTCGTAGTAGTCAAGCGACACAGGCGAACCCAGGGCGATGCCGATGTCGAGGCAATCGTTGGCTGTGAAGAGCAGTGGGGCCGATATTGGCACCTGGCCGTTCGCAACCACTTCGCCATTGACCTTCATCGTTATGTTAAGCGGCCCGGCAGGCTTTGGCACTGCGTACGCCGTCTCAACCTCGATCTTTACCTTACCCACCGGGAGCTTCTTGTTGGCGCGAATCTTTGTGCGTTGGATGATGAACAGGTTGTATTCGTAACAAAGAATGCCGTCCTCCACAAAGCAGGTGAGGCCACCGGAGTTCGCACCCAGTTTGTAGAGCACGCCGTTGGCGCTGGCTGGGACCTCGGCGTCGATCGTAACGATGTTGGGTTTATTGCCCAGGGCCGGTGCGCAGAACTCCGGAACGCGGACGGTATCCCCCGAGAACCTCCACTGCGTATACGGGGGGCTAATGCGCATCTCCGGATGCAGCACGGCAACCCAAAGGCCGCCGCCGATGGGAAGCACCTTGTTCTTCGTCGCTTCAATAAGAAAGATATCTTTCATCTGTGCCAGTTTCTCTGGCATTTTTGCGGCGAGGTCGTTTGCCTGGCTCCAATCCTCCTCCAGGTTGTAGAGTTCCCACACATCATTATCTGGCGTCCACTCTCGAATCCCAGGAGGCAAACCGGGAACCCAGGGGATACGCGGCCCGAAAGCGGAAGCTATCCACCCATCGTGGTAGATGGAGCGGCTGCCCATGATCTCGAAGTACTGGGTGAGCAATTGGCTCTTGGCCGTAGGGTCGCTAAAGGTGTAGGCGAAACTCACGCCGTCGATCGGATCCTGAGGAATGCCGTTCACATCAAGCGGCGGCGTGATGCCGACAATTTCATAAATGGTGGGGACGATGTCGTTGCAGTGATGGAACTGTGGGCGCGGTTTGGCATCGGGTTTAATCTTTGCCGGCCACTGGATGACCAACGGGTTGCGCGTGCCGCCGAAGTGCGAGGCTAGTAGCTTGGTTCCCTTATAAGGAGTGCTGCCGGCCCAAGCCCAGCCTGCGTGGTATTGGTTATCGGTCTTGGGCGAACCGAGCACATCGAGCCCACCAAGTTCATCAAGCGCTGCGATGTGCTGCTTGACGGTGGTGGGGATACCGTTTTGTGCCAGCAACTCGCTGATGGTACCGTTCTGTCCCTCTGACGAGGAACCATTGTCTCCCCAGATGTAGAAGATGAGGGTGTTGTTGCCATAGCCCAGCTGGTCGATTTTGTCGATGACCCGGCCGACCTGAACGTCTACGTGTTCGGCGAACCCGGCGGCCACTTCCATCAGGCGGCGCTGGAAGGGCTTCTCGTCTTCGGGGATGCTCTCCCACGACGGCATCGCTTCGTGCCGGGGTGTGAGCTGAGCATTCTGTGGAATCCAGCCCTTCTCTTTGGCGCGCTTGAAGACGCGCTCGCGGTAGGCATCCCAACCGTCATCGAACTTACCTTTATATTTGTCGGCCCATTCCTTCATGATGTGGTGCGGCCCGTGAATGGCGCCGCTCGCCCAATACATATAGAACGGCTTGTCCGGCTGCAGGGCCTTGTGCCTGTCCAGCCACCCGATGGCGTCGTCCGCCAGGTCCTCGCTGAGGTGGTAGCCCTCCTCCGGACTTTTGGGGGGCAGGACGACCGTGGTGTTGCGCACCAGGT
Source organism: uncultured Acidobacteriaceae bacterium (assembly GCA_963787145.1). Lineage (GTDB taxonomy): Bacteria > Acidobacteriota > Terriglobia > Terriglobales > Acidobacteriaceae > PALSA-350. The sequence goes on along the minus strand of CAWBBY010000020.1, from coordinate 286,056 downwards.
TGGGCTCATACTGCGAGGCCTCGCCGGCCAGGAATCCGTAGAAATATTCGAAACCCAGGCCAGTCGGCCAGTTCTCGAACGGGCCGACGGCGGTCGTTTCCTCAGCAGGGGTGTTGTGCCACTTTCCCCAGGCGGCCGTGCTGTATCCATAATCCTTCAGCACATCGGCGGCCAGCGCACTGCTCTTGGGGATGTGGCCCGAGTATCCGTCCCAGTCGTTCGCCAGCTCCGCAATCTGTCCGGCACCGACGCGGTGATGATTACGGCCAGTCAGCAAGGACGCTCGCGTAGGTGAGCACATGGCCGTGGTGTGGAAGCGGTTGAGCGAGATCCCTCCCATGGCGACGCGGTCCATGGTTCGAGTTTGGACTTCTCCGCCTAAAGTGGACGGCAGGCCGGGACCGGCGTCATCGATCAGCACGATGAGGATGTTCGGAGCATCGGCGGGAAGCCGGCGTGGTTCCACGCGCCGCTTGTAGACTGATTCCTGCATGGTGCGGCCGGCGATGCTCGCCGACGGGGTAGGTGGGAAAGGAAGGGAATCCTGCTTGATCAATTTGTTATCCGCGCCCATGCGTCTCACTCCTAAAGGCCCCAGATTATAAGCGCTGTGCCCCCGGGTAAACTCGCAAAACTACCAGTCGTACATAGGAATTGTCTTGTGGCTCGGTCATGGCGCCGGCAGCTATATTGCAGAGCGTGTGCTGATGCTTTCTCGTTTTCTTGAAGGTGTAGTCTTACAGGTTGGCATGTAGTAAGCGCGACGAAAGTGAACGATCAACTATGGCTACCCCTGCACCATTCCAAGAACCACCCGATTTCTCTGTGGTTCTTGGCGGCCCGCTGTATCGGATGCTTCGGCGGTCACATCTGGCAGGTTCAAGGCCGCAGTTGCTGCGTCGTCTGGCCGCAATATCGATTCTCATCTGTTGGGTACCGCTCGCACTGTTGTCCCTGGCGCAAGGTCACTTCCTGGGAGGAGTAAAGCTTTCCTTCCTTCACGATATCGAAACCCACGCACGGTTTCTGGTTTCCCTGCCAGTGCTGATCCTGGCTGAGGTGATTGTTCGTGAACGCATATGGCCTGTGCTAAGGAACTTTGTCGAACGACAAGTTGTCGCCCCGGAAGAGCTCCCGAAGTTTTACGCTGCGATAAACTCCGCCACCCGTATTCACAACTCAGTCGCTGCCGAGATTGCGCTTTTCGTCTTGGTGTTCACCGCCGGAGCGTGGTTTTGGCGACTCCAGATTGTGCCGGATGTCGCCAGCTGGTATGCCTACTCTCAAGGGGGCCACGTGCACTTGACGATGGCCGGATATTGGCTTGCCTTTGTGAGCGTACCGCTCTTCCAGTTCATCCTGTTGCGTTGGTATGTGCGGTACCTCATCTGGTTCTGGCTTGTGTTTCGGGTTTCGCATCTCAAACTGCACTTACCGGCCTTACACCCGGACGCGGCGGGCGGCCTCGGCTTTCTGGGCGAAACCAGCCTGGCTTTCGCTCCGTTGTTGTTCGCGCATAGCGCATTGCTTGCGGGACAAATCGCAAACCGCATCTTGTACAGCGGAGGAACCCTGCGTGCTTCGGAGCTGACGATTGTTGGCTTTGCCGTCTTCTCCATTGTCGCGGCGGTGGCTCCTTTACTGTCGTTCACAACAAAACTTATACGAGCCAAGCTCCGGGGCCTGGAGAAATATGGCGCTTTTGCTTCCTCCTATGTGATGGATTTTGATCGAAAATGGCTGCAAGGCAAAGTCAATGACGAACCGGCGCTGGGGACCGGTGACATCCAGTCGCTGGCTGATCTGGGGACTAGTTTTTCGGCTGCTCGCGGAATGCGCCCGCTGCCCATCTCAACCGATGAGATAGTTCTGCTGGTGGTGGTAACGATTGCCCCATTTCTCCCGTTATTGCTGACGATTATGCCGCTCGACGAACTGCTCACGCAGGCTTTCAAATTTGTCTTCTGAGCTTATTGACCGCCACTATGGGCTTTCATGCCTCGCGACGCCACAACTAGCACGCGCAGCTTTTCTCCTGGCGGAGCGTTACGTCAGACGCCTGCGCGGCCATGACCTATCAATAAGTTGATGGTGTGATCGCTTCTGAATGCGGAAGAGGATCCGTTATCGATCTCAGCATTATTTTGGGTTTGCGGAGTTTGTGTGACTTACTCTCACACTCATCGAGAACGCTTTGAGGAACAAATCGCCTGAGGTACTTGATTCCCAGGGTGACCACCAGCACGTCGTCCATCTGCCCGATAACCGGGATGAAGTTCGGGATGATCTGGATCGGACTGATAACATAAAGAACCGCACAACCGGCGACCGCTTTCGCGTGCCATGGCACTTGAGGGTGTACAAGAGCCCGCCGGATGATCCGGAACTGTTTGAACACCCCCTTTATTGAATTCTTCATTTTATGTAGCGATGACTGTTGCGGTTGCTCCTGATGGGTTTCCAGGGAAACTTCCACTTGGGGTGGCGCTTCCACGGCTCGCATGATGCAGCGAAAACCGATGTGGCTCATGCCGGTGTCGATCATCTGCGGTTGGCGCGCCGCGGGGCGGTAACGCAGGCAGTAGTTGGGAGCGCACAAGTGCGAACCACCCTTGACGACTCTGCGGGGAATGCGAATCTGCGGCTGCCTTGGGTCGTAGCTCTTCTGCACAGAAGCAATACGTGGGTTGACTGCCGGCCCACAGCATGCCTGACCGATTTCGTTCGCATGGTTGTGGACATACCAATCTGAGGTCCACTCCCACACATTGCCCGCCATGTCGGTTAATCCGTAGCCATTAGGTGGAAAAGAGCCCACGGGAGAAGTTCCCGCGAAGCCGTCGACCAGCAGGTTCTGCCAGGGGAATTCGCCCTGCCATGAATTTGCCATGGCCTTGCCATCGGGAAAGTGTTCGTCGCCCCAGGTGAATTTCTTGCCCTCGAGGCCGCCGCGGGCGGCGCGCTCCCACTCGGCTTCGGTGGGCAGTTCTTTCCCTGCCCAGCGCGCGTAGGCTTCGGCGTCCTCATAGGCCACGTGCACCACCGGATGCTGCTCGATACCCGTAATTGAGCTCCGAGGTCCAAGCGGATGGCGCCAACTCGTGCCCGGTGTCCAGGCCCACCAGTTTCTGTAATCCGTCAAATCTACGGGCCCTCGCGATTTCTGGAATACCAAGGCTCCTGGAACCAGGTTTTCTGGTGGGGCTCCAGGATAGTCGGCCGGATTCAGCTCGCGTTCCGCGATGGTGACATAGCCCGTCGCTTGGACGAAGTGCGCGAACTCTTCGTTGGTGACGGTGTGACGATCCATCCAAAAGCCATCAACGCTTACCTCGTGGACAGGGCCTTCCTCGGGATAGAAGTCTTCCGAACCCATGAGGAACGTCCCACCCGGAATCCACAACATACCCGGCGGTGCTTGAGTCTGCGTGATTTCTTGAGACGCCATGCTGCTCATTCTATTCCTCCAATGCGTCATCCATTGCAACATCACGTCGTTTGAACTTGCACCGCCGCCCCTGGGCTGCAGTCGCTTCCCTTCCCCGGGGTCTTGCATAGGGATTACAAGCGGCTTTCTTAGGACAACATCTTTTATCGCTCCCCGAGCGACGACATCGATTACCGTCTTTCACTCCCGAAATACTACCGTCAGGATCATGGACCCGCACCTGTCACTTCAGACAGTCCCCAAGCGGTCGCGATCGGAGTGAACTCGCCAAACGCCTGCCACCGGCAAGTTCAGCGCCGCTGCAGCAAGTCAATCATGGGCTGCTGGCTTACACGAATATAGCCCGAGCGCGGCCGGTCAAGATCGATAATTACGGCTAGAACCAGGGCGATGGATACCGACAGCATGAACATGGAAAAGATATTCCGGCGTCCATTCACACCGAACGAATATCCGACCAGCATTGCTGAGAGCAAACCCACGGCGGCGTTTACATAGATGACGGTCTCCGGCACATGATTTTGGAATGCCATCCAGCGAGCTTCTGCCAGATCAATGGCCAAATTCAACGATTGCAACAACAACCCGGCCTTTACCGGATTAGGATCTTGTTGCGCGTAAGCAGCCGCCCTGGTCCAGAATTGCGCCTGCAAACGCCAGGTTTGTCTGTTCAGGTCATCGAGCCGTGCGAGGTCATTTCCAGCGGTGCCGTATTGCACCCGGATATTGACATACTGGCGAAGAAGACTCTCGATCTCGGGGCCTGCCGGCGCGGGCAGGAGTTGCGCACGAAGAGAGGATGTACCGATGGCGTCAGCTTCTTCCAGCACGAGTTGCTTGCGGATCTCGAACCGGGACACCGCCATAGAAATGGTGAACCCCAGCAAGAGTGCAAGAATCCCAAGTATGGCGGCCTCGACAGTAGAAATCTGCGATTTGACGTTTTCCGGAGTTCGAGCTTCAAACTTACGTCCCAGCCGGAAGCCTGCCTCGATGGCCGTCAGCATCAACGCGAAAAAGAGCCAATTAATGATCACCTCATTGGTTCTGTAAAACAGGCTTTCGTTCACAGCCTCTCCGTCGAAAGACATCATACTTCTGGGGTCCAGGAAGCCTTGCTTGTGCATCAACGATGGAGAGGGCTAAGGAGAGAGGCAAGGCAACCTCGACCACACAGGGGCGCCGCCGGCGAGCTGTACTAGGCTCGCGGCAGAATAAGTATGCGGTAAACGGGAAGGCATAGCAGGAAAGCGGCGATCAGTAGTAGTCCAACCCGCACGCCACGAGTTCTAAAACGCTGGCTGATCGCAATCAGCAGTAGCACGGTTGCCAGCGTGACCGTTGCTCGCACGTATTGGTCGGCATATTCCCGGCCCTTGGTTCCCTGATCAAAGACTTCAGTGGCCTGATTATTCAGCCTGGCAGCCATCTCGCTCTTGGAGCTTCGGTATTCCGGCATCAACTGAGGACCTGCCGGAGCATTGGGGTTGTTGAGTGGGTCCGTCTTCTTCCAGGCTTCAAAGGCGGGACGAAATTCTGGAAGGAAGCGCCTTTCAAAAAGGGTGGTGAGCCTCTTGTCGTTGCTGGCTTCGGCCTTCAGCCACTCAACCACGGTTGAGGCGTTGTACAAACGCTCCTGGTTAGCGGCGGTGGCGGCACCCTCGGCCTGAACCCGCAGTTTGCTCGCCTGGCCGTATAGTTCTGACTGGTGTCCAGTCCAGAGGGCTGCCTGATAGCCGCTCCAGGCAGTAGCAATCGCGACGATCGCGAGCACTAGGGCCTCGACGATCTCTAATATTGCCTGCCCCGTAGACTCAGCTGCTGCCTCGTGCTCGCTGAGGTGTTTGGCGATTTCAATGTTGGCGCCCCCTGCTTCGGGCATTAAATAGCTACCTCCTAAGTCATCAGAGAGAACTCGCAGGCAGGCAATTTCCTTGCTGCGGTTGCGCGCTCTGAGACTAGACTACTTTGAAACTGTAGTAAAGCTTCAAGCGCACAACGAACCACTCTAATGCGTCACCAGCGGGGGGGCCGTCTCTGCCTTCTTGATAGGAGGTGGATTCCACTTGCGGCTGCTCCGCTTAGCCCACGCCGTCTCCTGAGTCAGGATCGCAGGTTCATTGGCTCCCGGTAACTAGCAGAAGTTATAGGGGAGGCTGGTTACGTTTGACAGTTGCGCGGGCACCAATCGTAGCACGCGCCGCGAGTTTCGGCATTCATTACCAACCTTCACATGGGTTTAATAGTCGATCTATGAGGCACCCTGGCGTGGATCGTGGTACCGCGCTGGAGTTGCGATTCGATGACGAGGATCCCATTCAGGAGTTTCAGACGCTCCTGCATGCTGATCAGGCCAAGCCCGCGGCTCGCCTTGGAGGCTTCGACATCGAAGCCCACGCCCGAATCGCTGATCGTGAGATGAATCTCATCCGGCGTTCCCCACAACTGCACTTCGAAGTGCCTTACTCCGCTGTGTTTTGCCGCGTTATGCAGAGATTCTTGCAGCACCCGGAAGAAGCAAAGTGAAATGTCAGGCGACAATGGGGTTGGCAGATCATGTGTTTTGCAGTCAACTTCCACCTTCTGCTGCTCGCTGAATTCCTGGCAGAAGCCCTTGAGCGCCGCAGCCAGACCCAGGTATTGCAGCCTTGATGAATGCAGCTCGTGAGACAAGGATTGAATATCGGCCGCTATCTCGGAGGTCTGCTGTTGTATTTTGGCGATGTGTTCAGGGAACCTGGACGGATTGGAAGAGCTCAGCTGGAGCTGTGCCACTTCAATGGCCAACAGCGCGAGACGTTGACCGATATCGTCGTGAAGTTCTCTGGCGATCCGGCGACGTTCCTGCTCCTGTGCCTCGATCAATTTTCCGCTCACGCTCGCAAGAGCCGAATCCGCCAGTTTGCGCGCAGTTATGTCGAAAAACGCAACGACGGTACCGACAACCTCTTGCCCTTTCCACTGCGGATAGCACCAGTATTCAGCGGGGAAACTCGCTCCATTCGCACGGCGAAACACCTCGTCGTCTACGTGCACGCCTTGCCCGGTGCTGATCGTCCGAAATATCGGACACTCCTCGACTGGGAATGGTGTCCCGTCCAGGCGAGTCTGATGAATCAGACGATGCATATCCTTGCCGAGGAGTTCGTCCACTCGTTCATAGCCTAAAAGGCGAAGGCAGGCAGGGTTGCAAAAGGTGCAGCGACCATCGCGGTCGCTGCCATAAATGGCCTCGGCGGTCGACTCAAGAATTAGCCGGAGCTTTTCCTCGCTCTCGCGCAGTGCCTCATCTGCTCGCTTGCGCTCCGTGATGTCTTGAACCGTGCCACGGAGCCCGATGATTTGGCCGTCCGCGTCGCGCACCGGTTCGCCGCGGGCGATCGCCCATTTTGTGGAGGCCCCGGAGCCGATTATCTCCATGTCAAGTTCGTATGATGTCCCAGCTTGTAGGGCTCGCCCAACAGCGCGCTGAAGCCGATCCCAACTTTCAGCAGCGAAGTGGCTGGCCTGCTCCTGGAAGGGGGGCGGCGGCAAGTTGGGATCACGGCCGAGGAGGCGGTAAAGTACCTCCGACCAGATCACTGCGTCTGTCCGTGCATCCCACTGCCAGCTTCCTAACCCGGCCAAACGCTGGGCTTCCGTAAGTTCTTCGCTTTTTTGACGCAGCGCCTCCTCGGTCCGTTTACGTTGGGTGATGTCGCGAACGATGTTGACGTTATAGTTTCGGTCCAGCTCGACACGCTTGAGATTGATTTCCACCGGGAAAGTCAATCCGTCTTTTCGCTGGTGCAGGCTCTCAAAGGTTACAAACCCTGATTGGTCAAGTTCGCCCTCATTTCTTGCTTTCATGGACTCATTGAGAACGGGATCGATATCGGGAACACTGAGAGACAAGAGCTCGTCGCGGGTGTAGCCGAGGTCACGGCAGGCGCTTTCGTTCACATCCAGGAAGCGCAATGTTTCCGGGTCGACCACCTCAATCGCGTCGCTGGATTGGTCTATGAGGTTGCGGAAAAGATGCAGCGCTTCTTGAACCTGCCTTCGTTCCGTGATGTCGACTGCGATACCTAGCATGCGCAGCGTATCGCCATGACTCCCGTAATAGAATTGCCCCCTGCCCGCGATCCAGCGTAATATGCCGTCAGCCCGGACGACGCGGAACTCGGCCGCGTATGGTTTTCGGCTTTGTCTGGCATCCTGGACCGCTTTCGCCACCAACTCGTGGTCTTCCGGGTGCACATAACGATAAAGATCTTCGCTGCGCCCGACGTATTTATCCGAGGGAATGGCAAACATGTTCTGCAGGTCCCCAAACCAGGACAGCCGTCCGGTTTTAAGGTCCCATTCCCATCCCACCGACTTGCCGGCTTCCACTGCCAGATGAAGGCGATCGTTCGCTAGACTGAGTTGTGAGATCAGTTCGCTTTTGGCGAAATGCTCCTTTATATAGGCAACAGTAGCCAGACACACGATCGCGGCGATCGCAACGAGTAGGCGGAACCTACCCATACCAGCGGGCTCTCCTTTCTGGAACAGCTCCCAAACCAGGGGGACCGCGATGATGACAACCACCAGCATCACCCACGTCGACTGTTGTGTGCCTTCGCTGGTATCGAATTGGGACGCTTTTGTTTCGGCCGACGTTATCTGCCGTGCACGGATCGGTAGCCAAACAAACCAACAGGCAGAGGCAGTCAGACCCAGGCCATAAATCTTTCCATCGACGTACCCTCCGGTATCAATCGCTGTGTTTGCAACCGCGGAACTCAGGGCGTACAGCGCCGACGCACCCAACAGATGGAGGTAGATCATCTTCCAGGGGTACTGCACCCGTAGGCTCAAAATGCCCACGAGCGCAACCAACACCACATTTTCTACCAGGTACAGGATGTCAAACCGCAGAGCGTAGCTAGTCGTGTTGGAGAACAAATACTGGTACGGAAAGATCGCGTAAGCATAAAGAAAGCCCCAGAAAAACAGTAAAAGAAGAAAGTTGGAAAGCACGCGATACAGCCTGGGGGCGGGTGCATGCGGAGTCGGAAAGGTTGCCACTGCCGCCATGAACGGTACCACGTGCAAGAACAGTATCGGGTCGGCGATCGAATTGTCTGGCACATCAGTGTGCAGAACAAATTGGTGAAAGACAAAAATTGACTGGTCGAGCACCCACAAGCCATAGCCAATTCCAAGCAACATCCAGAATGGCCGGCCCCCCAGGGTGTTCTGGATTCCATTGCGGAGGGCGAACCCGGTCGCCAGGAGCAGGAGAAGAAAATAGCTGATACCGCCGTAAGCCAACAGAGAAGACCCCGGGGCTGCCGTGAATGAAAAGACGCCCCTGACGATCAAAATGGCAATGAGGGCTGAAGGCCAGGAAAGAGATCCGAGCCGAATGCCGAGGTTTTTCGAGAGTCGTTCCATTACGATCCCACAGACCCCCTCCCTTCCCGATATGGCACGCAAAAATGGCCGAACCGCGTCTCATCCGGCTGGAACAATTGCAACATCAAGCGCCGTAAGATATATATTGCACTGAGGTTAAACGGCTCTCGCCGGGTGGGGCAACGTGAAAACCTGCAGCCGTTGGCGGCCACGGGCGGGCACACCCATAAGACACAAACCACGATGTTATAAGCGATTATGCGAAGTGAAAGGGAGCGAGACCCTGAGACCAAGAACATGGAAATCCCGATTTCAAGGTCGCGGAAACCGGCGTAACATTGATATTTAGAGATTGTTTGTCGCGACGCCTTCTCGCGGAAATCAAACCATTTTTTGGGGGTGCAAGGAGCCGCGTTGGTCAGACAGTCCCCCCACCCTAAGAAATCGTTTACAGAACCAAATCAGATTGCTGGCAACCGAAGCGGTAAATTGATTCCGGTTCTAGTGGTTGATGATAACGAACCGTTTCGCCGATTCGTTCGGTCGACTCTGAGTACCAAGCCGGAATTAGACATCATAGGTGAAGTATCTGACGGCTTGGAAGCGGTTCAGAAGGCCCTTGAGCTACAGCCAGGTTTAATCGTGCTCGATATTGGGCTGCCAGGCCTGAACGGGCTTGAAGCTGCTCGCCGGATCCGCAAGCTTTCTCCCAAGTCCACGATACTGTTCTTGAGCCAGGAATCCTCACCAGAAATCGTACAAGAGGCTCTCTGCTTAGGCGCCTTGGGCTACGTGATCAAAGCACACGCCGCCAGAGATCTGCAAATTGCGGTGGAAGCGGTTCTTCGGAATGAGCAGTTTGTCAGCAGCGCTCTGAAGGCAGCGGACACCCAAGGCTGACGTTCCCGGGTTGGTTTAATTAAGAAGTTCGATTACAATCCTCCTCCGCTTCTAACAGCTACCTTATTGCCCAGGCCGATTTCACTAAAATTCCACTTTTGCGCCGGAAAATGCTAGGGTGAGGACACTTACTCTGGAGTCGTCATGTCATCACAAGTACTGCCGGCTCAGGCTAAAGAGCTTTTTCACTATCTTTTTGAGCAAGCGTCACTGGGGATCGCAGTGGAGGATCTCGAGGGAAAGGTCTTGCTTGCCAACCCGGCGCTTTGCTCCATGCTGGGATATCGGGTGAACGAATTGTGCGGCATGAATTGCTGCGACTTTGCTAATCCGGAAGATTCCCAAGACGACTGGGCTCTCTTTCAACAGCTCCGGGCAGGCGCGATCGATCAATACTCAATTGAAAAACGCTACGTGAGGAAAGATGGGGCCAGGATTTGGGGACGTCTGAATGTCTCTCTTTTGAAGGACATCGATGGCGCATCCCCGCTGGTCTTTGCCTTTGTGGAGAACATCACTGAACGAAGGCGAACAGAAGATGCGTTGCGAGAAACCGAGCAGCGCTTTCGTTTAGCGGCATATGCAGGAAAGATGTTCTCTTATGAGTGGGATGCGGCCACTGACGTAATGGTACGCTCGGGAGGGTATGCCGAGATGCTGTGCACAGACAAGGAGGCGCAGCTTACTACCGGTCGACAGACCTTGGCGAAGGTTCACCCCGACGACCGGGAAAAGGTTTTGGCCGCGGATGCTGCGCTTAGCGCTGAAAAGCCTGACCTTCGAGTCAGTCATCGCATGGCTCGTCCCGACGGTAGTGTGATTTGGGTGGAGAGAACGGGTCGCGCGCACTTCAACGAGCAAGGCAAAATGCTGCGGATTGTAGGCATGGTAGCGGATATTACGGAGAGCAAGCAGGTGGAAGCGGCGCTCGCAGACGTGAGCCGCCGGTTGATCGATGCGCAGGAGCAGGAGCGTAGACGTATTGCCAGAGAGCTTCACGATGACATTGGTCAACGTCTCGCACTGTTGGCCGTCAAGTTGGAACAACTGCACCGAGATCCTCCGGATATGGCTGAAGTCCGCATCCGTATGGGCGAGTTACAGGAGCAGGCGAGCGAGATAGCAACCGATATCCAAACCTTGTCACACGAGTTGCACTCGACAAAACTCGAATATCTGGGGCCGGTTGCCGCCATGAGAGGCCACTGCCAAGAGCTTGGTGAGCAGAGCAAGGTGAAGGTTGACTTTACAAGCCAGGATTTACCTGGCCCCTTGCCGCCGGACATTTCTCTTTGCCTTTTCCGCGTCCTGCAGGAGGCGCTCCGCAATGCGGTAAAACACAGTGGAGCACGGCAGGTCGAAGTGGGTTTGTGGGGAACGCCGGATGAGGTTCATCTCTCGGTGAGTGACCGTGGCGTGGGCTTTGACAGCGAAGCCGCAAAGAGGGGTCGAGGGCTGGGCCTGGTCAGCATGGAGGAGCGGCTGAAACTACACAAGGGAGTGCTTTCGATCGAATCGCAGCCAAAGCAGGGCACAACGATCCACGCTAGAGTGCCTCTCAGTTCGGGAAGCGGTTTCGTGCGGGCTTAAGTTGCGAGTACCAGGAGATGATTTTGCGGCATAACGTCTAGCCGTTGATAGGGCGTTCACTGGGGAAAAACAGCTGAGTGTTCGGCACAGATTCTGTCGTAGATGTGGCTTTCCTGGTCGCGCTGCAAGCTATTCAACACATACCCGCACAGAATATCCACGTTGCCAGTCTTGGCCACTTCGTCGGTGAGGTGTTCGACTTGAATCGCCGCGTCCGCCTTACCTTGCGCCCATAACGTAGGTGCAAATTCTCCACAAGCTGCAACCCGGGCATGCTTCCCTTTCGCAGCCCGAGCGGTTGAAGACAGGAGATCACCAAAGATCTTCAGGAATCGCGTCGAGTCAGGCAGATCATCCACCATAAACGTCGAGAGCGCCTCGTAAACATCCAAAGAGAGATAGAGCCCTTGTTCCATAGCCGCAGCACCATCGATGCCACGTGCCATCAATGTCTCAAGAAGCCCCTTCCGGTGAGGCTCGGTCGCGACTACGATAACCGGATTGCCTGCGTCTAGAGCAGTTTCGACGAAACCAGCAAGGCCAAGTAGAAACGCTACATCATCGGGGTAGAAATGAACCTCATGGCTGTGTTTGACCTTCGCCTGATCCGGTACGGGCGGTGGGGGAACTTGTTGGAAGAAGTGGCCGCGAGCTTGTGGATCAATGGTGTCACTCCGATCGTGACCCGATAGTCCCTTACTGACAAACCTCCTACCTTGACAAACCGATTCCATAGCGGCGAACAGTTCACTTCCGGCATGTGTTTTTACGACGTAGCCGATTGCCCCCAAGCTGAATGCGGCTTGCGCCACATCGACAGAAGATTCTTGACTCATGAAAAGTATTTTGCATTCGGGGCAGAGCTTGCGGATTCGTCGAGCCACTTCAATCCCATTAAGGCTGGGAAGCCCGATGTCGAGCACGATCAGGTCCGGTTTCAGTTCTTCTGCTTTGCGAACCGCTTCTAATCCGTCCGAGGCCTCGCCGATGACCTGCAGATCCGGCCTTTGATCGAGCGTGGAACATACGAATCGCCGGAACGGTTCGAAATCATCGACAACAAGAACCCGGACTGTTGACACTTCCAAGTGGCCCCACCTCACCGTTCAAGGGTAGTTTCTGAACTCTATAGCGATTTGATAGCGCCGCCAGGTCGGTAGTTGCCTAAACGCAAGTTTTGATTATAGCGGTGAAAACCGGTTAGAGATGTAGCATTTTGAAGCACAGCTACCTGACCTCTCAATACGGAACTATGCTCAGGTTGTCTGATCGATGCTGGCAGAGGGATTTGGCAGCAGTTTCGTACGATGGCGCGCGGACCCAGCCATTAACCAGACACCGTTTCAATATGCGCACTTCTGAAGATTTCAATTCTGAATTAACTTGCCGATTTCCCCGAGAAATTCTACTGGCGGCATACCTTTCGTCATGACCAGGTCCGCATGCTCGCTCCCCAGGGGCGCCTCCACCAAGCCGCTGAAGAGAACTATCGGAACTGCCGGCTTTAGCCGTTTCATTTCAGCAGCCAGTTGCGTTCCAGTGAGACGGGGTAGCCGATAATCCGTAATGACCAGGTCGACCTGGACGCACCTGAAGATTTCCAACGCGGCCGCGCCGTCTGCCGCTGTCAACACTTCATAGCCCGCACTTGATAAAACCAGACAACGCACCGCCAGCGCGGCCGCTTCATCATCCACACACAATATGACACGGGTATTCGACAAGCTCTCTCTCGGGCGGGCAATTCCGCAATTATTCTGAATGCACGTCCCGAAGTTGACATCAATCAGCAGCACGTCGGGAACGGATCTACGCTGGAGAATTGGGTCGCTTGGCAAAGCGAAAATCTTCTAACAATCCGACTGCTGAACGCAGAATGCAGCCCTCAGAGTGTGCACAAATCGTCTGGAGCCTCCGCTTTCGGTACAAGCCCCACGCCTATTCCCAGGACTTCCCCAAGCAGATATAGCACCGAGACGATTAGGGTTCGTTGCGCCAGAGCAAGGATGGGATCACATCCGTAGCCCTCGCACCCGCTCATTCAAGACCCTTACCTTTTCGAACGGCGCTCAGCTTAGCCAACGTTTCGGCAGATCTCAACTCCCCCGGTAAGCGCTCACTCCAACGCCCGCCGTGTTCGTTTGACGAAGGAACGCTCGCCGGCATCATTGCCTTCATCCAAAGGGCATTTGACGCGGCCCACAATAGCCTGCCGGCAACGAAAGTTTTTACTGATACGAGAAGCCGCTCGGTAGGTGATGACGGCGGAGAGAGAGCGCTGGTGAATGATAGTCTGGTTCCCCAGGAGCGCAAAGCAATGAAGCAATGGCGTACGGAAAATTTCGGGTGGTGTCTATGTCTTCTATCCATGGTCTGCGGGGCCATGGGGACTGCCCGCGCGCCGGCTCAGGAGAGCCGTTACGTGGTCATCGATCAGGATGCCGTGGGTCCAGCCGGCACCGACATGAATTCGATGCTGGTTTTTCTGCAGGACAAGCATGTGAACGTGCTTGGGATCACGGTGGTGACCGGCGACGGATGGCGCGACGAAGAAGTCGCTCACACCCTGCGTCTGCTGGAGCTGGTGGGCCGTACGGATATTCCAGTTGCGGCGGGAGCGGTCTTTCCCCTGGTACGCACACAACAGTGGACGCACTACTGGGAACAGATTTACGGCAAGGTTATCTACCAAGGCGTCTGGAGCAGCTTCCGCCCGCAACATGGCCCTTACGAGATTCCGAAGTTGCCGGAAGGCTCGCCAACCATCAAGCCGATCGACGAGGATGCCGCCCACTTCCTTATCCGGATGGTGCATAAGTATCCGCACCAGGTGACTGTCTATGCAGCCGGACCGATGACCAACATCGCCCAGGCCATCACGCTCGATCCTCAATTTGCCGAGACGGCGAACCAACTGGTGATTATGGGCGGTAGCCTCAACCCGCACACCGACGATAAGGAATACATTGACAGCCCGCGTCACGAATTCAACCTGTGGTTCGATCCGGAAGCGTCGAGTATTACGCTTCGCGCCCACTGGCCCAAGATTACCGTGACCACGGTCGATGTATCGATCGAGACTCATCTCACCAAGGAAATGCTGGATAAGCTCAGCCAGACACACAGCGTCGCCGCCCAGTACATTGCGCGGTATACCGGGCGCCCTGGCGCCTACTTGTGGGACGAACTGGCGGCAGCTGCATGGCTCGACCCCAGCCTGATTACCCGTGAGCGGTACGTTTATACGGATGTAAGTCTCGACAAAGGCATCAGCTATGGAGATACGGTGGTGTGGTCGGACGGTGATAAGCCCGATCTAGATCTACAAAAGGCTCACGTGCAGATGGATGTCGACTGGCCCAAGTTCCAAAGTCTCTTTATGCAGTTGATGTCTGCTCCTACTCCGAATGCGAAAGATCCGCAAATGCCGGATACACCCGGCGGCAAAAAATGAGCTGGTGGTCAGCGCGAGGGGAATGAGATGAAAGCGAAACCCATTACGGTTATGGGAATCTTTGTGGTCGATCTTGCATTCCGTACAAAATCACTGCCGGTCTGGGGTGAAACAGTCATGGGTGCAGGTTTCCGATTGGGGCCGGGCGGGAAAGGATCGAATCAGTCGGTTGCGGCGGCGCGGCTGGGTGCAAAGCTCTACTTCATCAGCAAGGTCGGGGAAGACAACTTCGGCGGTATGGCACAGAAAACCTATGATGCGGAAGGCATCGATACCCGGTTTCTCATCCGTTCCCAGGGAGATACCACGGGAGCGGCGGCCATCATTGTGCAGGAGTCAAGCGGCGAGAACGCCATTATCGTCGTTCCTGGTGCAGCCAACGCATTGACGCATGAGGAAATTGACCGGGCTCGTGATCAGATCGCAGAATCTGCCGTCTTCATGACACAGCTTGAACTCCCGGTGGCCACGGTTGAGTATGGCTTGCAGACGGCGCGGGCACTCGGGGTGCCCACCATTCTCAATCCGGCGCCGGCCTGCGAATTGCAAGACTCCATTTTTGGGTTGTGCGATTACATCACGCCCAACGAGAGCGAGGCCGCGACCTTGACGGGCTACCCTGTTGTTTCCCTGGCGGACGCGGAAAAAGCGGCCGACCGGCTGCTTGCCCGCGGAGTGCGCAACGTGATTCTGACGCGTGGGGCGCAGGGAGCGCTGGTAAAGACGCCTTCGATCACGGAGTACGTCGACGCATTTCATGCCGGCCCGGTGGTCGACACGACCGGTGCCGGAGATGCCTTTAATGGCGGATTCGCAGTCGCATTGTCGGAAGGCCTGAGCGTGGTGGAAGCCACGCGTTTCGGCTGCGTGGTGGCCGGCCTCTCTGTCACCAGGCACGGCACGGCTCCTTCGATGCCCAAGCGATCTGAAGTGGAAAAGCTGATGGCCTCGCGGAAGTAGCGAGCAGTCCAACCTAAAGGATGGCGGCGCCGATCAAGCTCAAGCCGGCGGTGTAACCCAGCAGCATCAGTGCTACCAGTGCTTTGGTGGCAGTCGCCGCTCCTCGGAACTCACGCCAGACAAACACTCCCCATAATGCAGCGACAAGCGTGGCTCCCTGGCCGAGCGCATAGGAGACAGCTGGTCCGGCGACACCCGACGCGATCACATTCATGCCCAGCGCGATCATCCAAATCGCGCCGCCGAGAATGCCGAACCAGTGCAGCCTGGGCTTCGCAGCCCGATATTCGGCGAAGGTCGACCCTTGCGAACGCATGAAGATGGTATTCACGATGAAATTGCTGGCCAAAACTCCGAAGCCAAAAAGGAGCAGCGCTGTGTAGGGGGTTAGGTAGCCGGCCTGAATCGGCGCGGTGTTGAAGTCCGGCGAAATCGATCGCATCAATTGTGGATAGAAAAAGCCCATCAGGCAGCCCGCCGCGATGGCAAATGCCAGCCCGCGACCCGTTCTGGTTGAGTGCTGCTTCCCTACCCGGCGATGAGCCAGCGCAGACATGACCATAGCGAAGATGATCAATAACACGCCGGCGCTTAACAAAACAGGGTTCCCCTTGGGAAGCTGGACGTAACTGGCTACCGTGCCGATGACGAGCGCGAGCCCCACGCCCACGGGAAAGGCAAGAGACAGCCCGGCGGCGTCGATGGCGATGACCAACAATAAATTGGAGAGATTAAACAAGCCGCCGCTTGCAATGGCGCGTAGCGCCGGTCCGGACGCCAGGGAGTGCAGGTTCGTGACCGCGCTGACGCCGGCTGAGCCAAAGCTACCCAGTGTAAAGCAGAACACAATGCCGAGCAGGGCGACGCCAATGGCATAGTCCCAGTAATACAACTCGAACGGCCAACGCTCTTTGCCTGCGAGCTTCTGGGTATTTGCCCAAGACCCCCATCCAACCATGGTGATCACGCAGCACAGGATAGCTATACTCGATTGGCTTACAGTGAACATCTGCCTATCCTACAGCCGAGGATAAAGAAGCGGCCAATCCAACCGTGGCTTGTCTGGCTACCCGGTTAAAAAGCACCCTCGAGGGCGGGCTCGGTGACTCGGTGCCTGCGCACCCTAAAGCACTCCAGTTCCCCTCCCTGCCTTAGATCCAAATGTAGTGGAGAAGAAAGAGCACGATCAGGATGTAAGCGATGGGCTTGATCTCGCGATATCTTCCTACCGCCATCAGCAATACGATGTTGGTAATGAAACCGAGCACCAGGCCGTCACTGACCGACGCGAACAGAGTGAGCAAGATGGTGATGAGCGCCGTTGCCGAAATAATCCCGTCTTTCAAATCGAGTTCGCTCAGCCCCTGGATCATGAAGATCCCGACCATGACCAACGCTGGAGTGGTCGCTACCGGAGGAATGACGGCGATCAGCGGCGTAAGAATCAAGGCGGCCAGAAAACAAATGGCGCACGCAATGCTCACCAATCCGGTGCGACCGCCCTGTTCCACGCCTGCTGCCGACTCGATGTAAATGATGGTCGTGGTGGTGCCCAGGAGGGCGCCGCCAGATGCCGCTGCCGCATCCGCGGAAAGCGCTTCTTTGAGCCGCGGCAGATTGCCCTCCTTGTCGTTCAGCCGGGCGGCTGAGCCGATAGCCAGAAGAACCGCCATGGCGGAAAACAAGTCAGAGAAAAACAGTGCCAGCACGATAGGAACGCACTGAGCCAGATGATGCCAGAAATAAAGCAGGTCCAGTTTCAGAAACACAGGCCCGATGGAGTTGGGCCAGGAAAAAAACGACTGCGGCAGCGGAGTAATTTTGCTGTGCGGAGGCACCCCCGGCAGAAACAAGCCGACCACGCTCAGCACCAAAATCGAAATGACCAGAGCGCCGGGAACCTTCCGCAAGACCATTATGATTGCCAGCAGAATGCCGACAAAGCCCAGGATCACCGTGGGCGAGGTTAAATCGCCCATGGAGACAATCGACCGCGGGTTGGGGACAACCATCCCGGCATTCTTGAGCCCCAGAAAGGCGATGAAGAAGCCGATGCCGGCGCCCACGGTTTTCTTGAAGCTGGCGGGAAATGAATCGATGATCTTGCGTCGAATGCCGGTCACAGAGACGATCATGAAAATGACGCCGCTGTAGAAGACCATTCCCAGCGCTGCCTGCCAGGGAATGTGCATCCCCTGGCAGACCTGTACGGCGACATACGCGTTCACCCCCATCCCCGGCGCCATGGCCAGTGGATAGTTGGTCCTAAGCCCCATGACCACGGTGAAGATCGCAGCGGCAAGCGCGGTGACCGTAATCAAAGCGCCGCGGTCCATACCCGCGGCCGAGAGAATCAGGGGATGCACGACCAGCACGTAGGACAAGGTGCTGAAGGTCGTTACACCAGCAAGAATTTCAGTACGAAGATCAGAGCCGCGACTGGAAAATTGAAAATAATGGTCCAGCGCCTGGCGGGGACGGCTGAACGAGATCTTCGGCGTGGCTTTGGTCTCCAACGCTATCCCTCTGAAGAGTACTTTTCTATCACTCTGAGAAATCACCCGGACTTGCGAGGAGCGAAAATGGCGGTTGCTACCAAACGACGGAATGCGTTTCTCCGGTTTGAATATTTACCAGGCCTTCTGGAACCGAGTCTGTCGGTGGAATGAAGGTCCAGACCCAGGGTGGGCAGGTAAGAAATCCGTAGCAGAGGGCTTCGGTGACGTGATCCACTCCGAGGAATTGCTGCAAGCGAAAGACGGGCTTCTCGAGCCACTCCATTTTGTCCATCTCGGCACGCATGTGAAGCAAATCTTTCGAGAAAGCTTCGGCGGTTCGCGCCGTCATGAGCCCGCCGATCTCGAGGCGCACGGTGGAGACGACCTCTCCGCCCCGGACCAGGACGAACCCTCCATCCATTGCGGCCATCGCATTGACGGCCACGGCCATCGCCGCATCACTACTGCCGACGACCCAAGCATTATGATTGTCGTGAACGATGGAACAGCACATGGCGGAGTCTGGTGTCTTCATGCCCACATCTTTCCAGAACATGCGGGAGACGCGTTTTTTTCCTGAATAACGATCGAGCAGGGCCACTTTTGTAACCGCCTTTGTGTCATCGCGCTGCACCGCTCCTTCTTTCACGGAGAGCTGCTCGGTCATGAAGTTTGGCTCATGATAGAAAGGCGAGAGGATGGCTGCCGTCACGGTTGCGCGTCCGTTCGGTGCAGCAACTACGAAGTCAGAGGCGCTTATGGTGGCGCCCAGGTCTACGGTTTTGGTCGCCCACACCGGCCACTCGATCTTGGGGACGGGTACGACCGGCTTGTAGTTTTCGGAAACAAGCAGGCCATCCGCATAGACGCGATCGATGGTTACGCGTTCCGGATCGGAAAGCAGCACCACATCGGCGTAACGGCCGGGGGCGAGGGAGCCGACCAGGTGGTCAATACGAAAATGCCGGGCGGTGTTGTAACTTCCCAATGTGTATGCGATATGGGGCGGCACCGAAGCCTCAATGGCTGTGCGGATGTTATGGTCCATTGCGCCGCGGCGCAAGGTTGTCTCCGCGTTGCGGTCGTCGGTGGTGACACAGACATTCGACCAATCCTGCAATCCCTGTTTGATCAGATACTTCAGAATGTGACTCGAGCCAGGCCGGGTTTCGAGGAAGATGCCACGCTCCAGCTTGTCCCACGCCTCTTCGTCCTCTCGCATCTCATGATCGGAACTGATGCCGGCTGCGGCGAAGGCACAGATACTGCCCGCGTCTTTCAAGCCCGCTCCATGGCCTTCCACCACGCCTCGCGCATCGAGCGTCGCCTGGATGTTCTCCCATAAGCGCTGGTACCCGGGATTCGCCGGC
The DNA here is from genome assembly GCA_963787145.1 of uncultured Acidobacteriaceae bacterium. Taxonomy (GTDB): domain Bacteria; phylum Acidobacteriota; class Terriglobia; order Terriglobales; family Acidobacteriaceae; genus PALSA-350. The sequence goes on along the minus strand of CAWBBY010000020.1, from coordinate 266,454 downwards.
TGCACCACCGCCGACCAATCCATCACCTCGTCCAGGCCGGTAACCCACATGTTCTGGTCGATTGCGTCGCGCACTTCGCGATAGCCGTAATAGCCCCCAGACTCCTCCCAACCCGTCGGCGGTGTGGCCGACCCGAGCGACGGGAAAATCTTGAATGGGCTCCCGTGCTGCCTCGCGATGGTCCAAAACTCGACGTTCCGCTGGCTGTTTACGTTGGAGAATTCGTGAGAGGCCTCCACATTCCAGGTGGTGCCAAAGCGCAAGACGAGGTCCGCTTCGTACTCGGGGCTCAGCATGGTGCTCTCGATATGCTTGTGGGCTTCGCCGAATCCCGGTACCGCCCAGAGGCCGGCTACCGACTGCACTTTTCGGGCACGTCCGGACCATTGCTCCGAAGGGCCGGTCCAGGCAATACGCTGGCCGGAGATCGCGATGGTCCAATCCTTCTTCCAGGAAACTGTGTGGGCATTGAGAACTGTGGCTCCGGTTAGAACAAGGTCCGCCTCTTCCTGTCCAAGGGCGACACGCACCAACCGTTGCCGGGTGAGAACTTCTTCGCTGAACGGGTGTGGCGATGTTTTGATGGTGCGCGTGCCGGGCATAAACCACCTTCTCGATTCAAAGCGCTACAAGGGATGGACGGCTTCGTTTTCCGCCAAGGAACTGCATGCGAAGCCTGTGTCATTTTTCGCACACACTCTCTTCGCATTACAATAAAAATTCGTTCGCCCCTCTCGACCCTCCCCCGATCCACTTTGCCTGCTAGGATAAAAAAACTGCAGCCCCAGCTTAACGTTTTCGCCAACTTGCGAGCCATTGCGTCCTGGTATCGAGGTCGAGTGGGCAGATGAGAGATGGAAAGATGAGAAAGTTCAAGATCGCCGTGATGGCCTGCTGTCTCGGATTCACCACCCTGGTTGTAACCTCACCGCGCGCCGGCGCCGCCGAGCAGAGGTATGTGATCGCAGACCAGGACGCCTCAGGGCCCGCGGGCTCAGATATGACATCGTTGTTGGTCTTTCTGCAATCGCCGGAGGTGAAGTTGTTGGGGATCACCGTTGTGACCGGAGACGCGTGGCGCGATGAGGAGGTAGCGCATGCTCTGCGTCTGCTCGAGTTGGTCGGACGGACCGACGTCAAGGTATATGCCGGCGCCGAGTATCCGCTGGTGCGTACCTTCGAGGAAACGAAGATCGCCGCGCAGCTTTATGGATCGGTGGCCTGGCTGGGAGCCTGGAGCTGGAACTTCCCTACCTTCCATGAGGCGAACGTGATTCCGCCCATGCCAGACGGCGCACCAACCACCAAGCCGGCAAGCGAAGACGCCGTCCACTTCATGATCCGGATGGTGCATACCTATCCGCACCAGGTGACCATCTACGGAGCTGGGCCGCTTACCAATATCGCACTTGCCGTCAGGGTTGATCCTGAGTTCGCCGGGCTGGCGAAAGAGCTGGTACTGATGGGAGGCAGCTTGAACCCGCAGACCACCGATCCGGAATTCGTAAACAATCCGCGCCACGAATTCAATTTCTGGTTTGATCCCGAGGCTGCCAGGATTGTGCTGCGCGCTCCCTGGCCGAAAATTACCGACACCACCATCGATGCATCGCTGCAGACAGACCTGAATGAGGATATGCTCACGGACTGGTCGAAGCTCGATACTCCGGCAGCGCGCTACCTGGTGAAGCTGACCACGGTCAGGAAAGGCTATCTATGGGACGAGTTGGCGGCCGCGGCATGGCTCGACCCGACCATCGTCAAACGCGAGCGGCAGGTCTACATGGATGTGAATGTCATGCATGGACCGAACTACGGAGATACCCTGATTTGGGATGACAAGGACAAGCCGGCGATTCCGCTGCAGAAGGTTACAGCGCAAGTCGACGTAGATTTTCCCAAGCTGGAGAAAGCACTCCACAATCTTCTGGCGTCACCTGCTCCGGGGGCACAGAACGCGTTGATGAAGTAAGCTCGGGCGATAGTCTAGACCGTCGTAAAGGCGGTGTTCTTCTTGAACACGAGCTAAAGGCTTCGAGGGCATTGTGAGCAACGCCAGCGCCGTAACCAGCATTGATGCCGCCTGTAGATGGAGAGCGATGAGAGCGGCCCTGGGCGAGCTGCCTTTTGACCTGCTGCTGGTTGGTGGAACCATCGTCGATGTTGTGACCGGTGAGCTGGGGCAAGGCGACGTGGGCATTGTCGGTTCCATGATTGCGAGCGTCCATCCACCTTCCACGCGCAAAGATGCGGCTGCCACCATCGACCTGACGGGGCAATATCTCTCTCCTGGTTTTATCGATACCCATGTGCACTTTGAAAGCTCGCATATGCTGCCGAGCAACTATGCGGCCCAGATCGTGACCCAGGGGACCACAACAGTCTTCTACGATCCTCACGAACTGGCCAATGTTCTTGGCCTTGCGGGCGTGCGTTACGCGATCGAGGCCAGTCGCAACCTGCCGGTCCGGTTCCTCTGCGCTGCTCCATCGTCAGTGCCTTCGGCCGAGGGACTTGAGGTTTCGGGCGCCGCATTCGGCGGTGCGGAGATGGCCGAGATGCTCTCGTGGCCAGAGGTGGCTGGGGTTGCGGAGGTGATGGACATGCGGGGCGTGTTGAGCGCAACTCCGCGTATGGCTGCCATTCTGGAGGCCGGCCTGCGCTCCGGCAAGCGTATCGAAGGACACGCGCGGGGTCTGGCCGGCGCTCAACTGCAGGCCTATCTGGCGGCGGGGGTCACTTCAGATCACGAAATCACTTCTGGAGAGGACGCAATAGAAAAACTGCGCGCGGGCCTGGCGATCGAAATAAGAGGATCGCACGACCACCTGTTGCCAGGGGTAGTGGAAGCCCTGCTCAAGTTACCCCATCTTTCCGCCCAGGTGAGCGTGTGTACCGACGATGTGCCTCCAGACTATCTACTGGAGAAAGGCGGCATTTGCGATGTGGTTCGCCGCCTGATCCGCTATGGCATGAAGGTGCAGGATGCGTTTCGTTGCGCGACTTTGAACGGAGCGATGCGGTTGCGCAGAGATGACCTGGGCGCCATTTGCGCCGGCCGCGTCGCGGACATCGTAGCCCTGCGCGACCTGGAGAGCGTTGATGTCTCGAGCGTGATTGTCTCCGGAGTACTGGTGGCCCAGAATGGCCGTCTGCTTAGACCAATCGATCAATTCTCAGGACCGGATCTTCCCGGCAACACAGTCAAGCTTTCCGAGGTCACGGCGGATAGCTTCCAGATTCCGGTCCGAGCATCAGCCGGCAAACACACCCGGGTGCGGGCGATTCGTGGGGTACGCTTCGGCAGGTGGGAAGAAGTTGAGGTTGCGGTGAGCGATGGCGCCGTGGTGGTGCCACAGGGCGCCAGCCTCAACTACGTGCAGCATCGGCATGGCCGCCATTCCGCGCCGCCGCAATGCGCTCTGCAACTGGGCATCGGAGAAATGAGCGGAGCCATTGCCACCACCTACTCGCATGATGCGCACAACCTGGTCGTGCTGGGGCGCGATGTGCACGATATGGCGTTGGCTGCGAATACCATCATCCGTTGCGGCGGCGGCGTGGCCATTGCCAAAAATGGACAGCTGCTTGCGACGTTAGAGTTGCCGATCGCGGGAATGCTGTCGACCCTCGGGGCGGAGGAACTGGCAGAGAAGTTTCGTCAATTGAGAAGAGCCGCCGAGCAGGTCACGGAATGGATTCCACCCTATTGGGTTTTCAAATCCCTGGAGGGCACGTCTCTGGCCTGCAACCCCGGTCCACACCTCACTGACCTGGGACTAACCGACGGGTCCACGGTAGAGATCCTCGAGACAGAAATCTCCGGAGGCATGGGTTGTCTTGGAGAGAGCTGTTAGTGCATCCAAAGCCAACAGCGTGTTGGCAAGCAGATCGTTTCTAACGCGGTCGCCGCCGTAAAATCGGACACCGCCGACCCTGTAGGTACGGTTCGTTAAACACCCCGATAAGGCCGTATACATACGCGCAGACCTTACCTGCTACTCTCACTCTTCGCTTGCGACGAGGCGGCGGACCATACATACTCAAAACCCCTGTACCCTTCCCAGCAGCCACGGGGTGAGCTAGGCAGATATGTGAAACAGTCGCTTGTCGTACTTGATCCACTTGCACCACTCGATCTCCACCCCTTTAGCATCCGGGTGAAGAGGATTAAACAGATAATTCACGGATTCTGGCGAAGGAACGGAAGGAACTGCCAACAAGGAAAAATTGCCGCCTGCCAGCCAGGAATCTCCTATGGATTTCGTTTGGTTAATATCGTCGCGCCAATTGCTTAAAAGACTATTGGGCTCTAAGGCGCCGGTTGCCACCTGGTCGGCGACGATGATCTTCATTAGCTGGTAGCTGTCTGGAAAGAGCTTCGGATTGCCTTTCAGGTTGGCAAGCACTTCGATCAAAGCAAGGGCAGGATAGTCAGAGAGGTATACGATACGTTTGCCTCGCTTGGCTGTATGCCATCTACCATCTGATTTTTCGCCGCCCATTCCTTGGAGATCGCAGTGGTTGCTGATGCGCCACAGCAACTTCATGAATAAACGCCTTCATCTATTTGCCACAGCAAGTTTTCTACCAGGCGCCCACCTGATTCGGTGTGAAGCATGCTCAGGGGTGTCCGATCGTTGAGACGTTCATCGACTTGCCGCAACCAGGTCAGCGCTTTCTCATGATTTCCAAAAACCTGATCCGCCAGGAAGATGATTCGTGCGACGCGCAGCATACGGTCGGTTTCCTCGACAGAGAGCTGTTCTCCGCGCGCTTTTCGGTGTTTCAAGGTTCGCGGAGAGATGACGATCTCGGAAACTTCAGAGAACGTAAGCCCCTTCTCTTTCAAATAGGCGATGCTCTCGGTGGGAAGCCCTTTTTCGGCAATCTCTGCCAGATCGAGCGCAGAATTTGGGGAAACGCCAATGTACTGCTCGAGAGTGAGGTTGTTGGTAGCCATCGCGTAAATATCCTCTGTAGACATTATGCCACACATTAATATGGCAAAGTGTCCAAACAGAAGGAACGTGCAGCCGCTTCGGGCAAGGTGGGAGGGAAACGACCACGCCAGATTCCGATGCAGTTCCTTCAGGGCTTCGGAGAATGTAGACGTGGCCGCCCCAGTTTCCGATACTGCTCCGGCGCTTTTGCCTTAGATTCCACAGAAACAGCGCCGTTTCAGTCGGTCGAGTTCTGCTAGTCTTTGCCCAGACTGTGGGAAACGGGCGTGGATGGAGAGGGCACTTCTCGAGAAAATGGAGCAGGACGTCGCGGATGTATTCGCTATCATGCTCGATTGCGGGATGAGGAAGAAGTAATACGCAGCCGCTGGGAGGATGTTCGGAGCGCTCGCACGTATTCATCCCCTGGGGTAAGACGCCGGAGTCCCGGCGTTCTGTTCCGATGAGCGACCGGATGATGGACAGGCTATGGGCCCGTGAGCAGGACGCCAAAGGGCCTTGGGTGTTTAGGGGAAGTCCGCGGCTGGTCACCAGATATCTGTGGCCAAGAAATTCGAGGAGACCCGCGATTGAACAAATCGCCAACAAGACGTTTAGAGTCAATTGGTTGCCCCCCAGGGATTCGAACCCCGATATGCTGCTCCAGAGGCAGCTGTCCTACCATTGAACGAGGGGGCAATGCGGCAAGGCTGACTCTACCATAGTAAGAGCAGGACCAAGTCTGGTCAATGCGACCAACCCCGAGCGCTGGTGCGTTGATCGAACGGCACACCGGCCACGCGGCCTACGGAGAAACTCGGAAGAGGAGGAAAGTGTGTCCCTCAGCGGTTAAAGCCGGACTTGCTTTAATCGCTACATACGGGCTGAAGCCAGTAGCCTTCAAAGACAGAGCTTTCCTGCAGTTCGTAGAATCCGGCGCAGCCTACTCTTCCCTGAGCACCTGCAACGGCTTCTGGCCCAGGATGCGAAAGCTGGCCGCCCAACCCGTCACCGTGGCCAGCACCGCCGTTCCTACTAGCGCGATCGCGGTCGCCAGCCATTCCACGTGAAAGGCTACATCCAGCCGATGCAGCAGCACGCGCGAAAGCAGGTTGGCGAAGATCACCCCAACCAGGCCCGCTAGCAGTCCGAGCACAATGAACTCGACGCTGAAGACAGCGGCGATGTGGTTTCGCTTCGCGCCTAGAGTCTTGAGCACCACCACCTCACGCACCCGGCGAAATTGCGTGCTGGCAATGCTCGAGGCCAGAATGACGGCGCCGGCAAGGATAGAAAACGCGGCAAGGAAGCGAACTACAATCGTGATCTGCTGCACGACTCCCTGGATGGTCTCAATCACATCGGCAATGTTGATCACCGTCACTGTGGGGTAGGCGTTAAAAAGTGCCCGCTGCACCGCGCCCACCTGCTCCGGGTCAACATGCGCCGCGCCATACCAGACCACCGGCAGCCCGGCAAGTGCCCGCGGAGTCAGGATGAATTCGCTGCGCGAGTACACGTGCTGGCCATTGTGGCGGATGATCGCAACGACATTGGTCTGCATCGTTCTTCCATTCGAGGTGAAGACGATACGGGAACCAAGATGCAACTGCAGCCGTTGCGCAATGTGGTCGGTTACGACGAGCGATTGCCCATCGTCCCTGTCCCACCATGTTCCCTGCGCCATCGTGGACCCCTCGGGCAGCGCGTTCGACCAGGTAAGGGACACAGTCTGGAGTAGTCGCTTGGGATAATTCTTCAGCTTGAGCCCGTCGGCTGCTGTGCCATCAACCGATATGATTCTTCCGGCAACGGAGGGGAGGGTCTCCACATCGCCCCGGACCGCCGGCTGTTGCGCCAACAGGTGCTTGACCCCGTCGAGTTCCTTGCTGCTGATATCGACCAGAAAAATATTCGGCAGGTTCGGGCCCGAGGTCAGTTTCATTTCCCCAATCACACCATGCTGCATGAGGAAGACGGTAAGGATCAGCATCACCCCTACGCCCAACGCCGCCAGTACAGCGGCGGATTGATTACCCGGCCGATACAGGTTAGCTAAGCCATGGCGAACGGCCGATTGCAAATGCATCCGGGTGCGGGATAGAAAGGCACGCAGCACGCGCAGTGTTAGCGCCGACATTCCGAGGATAACCACCAGCAATGCGCTCAAGGCCCCGGCAAACCAGCGCCCGACTACGACCGAATCCGAAAGGGCGGCGGCGATGCCACCCAACCCCAACAGGATAACGATGGCAATGATCCATTGCGCCTTGCTCTGGCGCAGGCGCATCCCCCAGCTCCGCTGCGCGCTTGGCTCCTCCACCATTCTGCGCAACACCAAATTTGGCCGGACGGAACGAATCTGCAGCAGCGGCGGCAGGCAGAAAAGAACGGTGGTGAGAATGCCCGTCCCCAACCCCGCCAGCGCGGAATGCCAGGGAAACTGAAGATCCAGATGTATGGGCAGGAACCGACCCAGCAGGCTGGGGAAAATCCACTCCACTCCCAGCCCCAGAGAAGCACCGATCAAGCCACCCACCAACCCCAGCAGCACCGTCTGGAAAAGATAGATGCGGAGAATATCAGAGGACCGCGCACCGATCGACTTCATGATGGCGAGCACCTCAACGCGCTGCTGCAGATGCGCACGCATGGCCATTGCCACCCCAATGGCGCCCAGCACCATGGCCACCAGGCAGATCAGGCTGAGCAGCCCGGTCGATCGCTTCAGGCCGTCGGTGAGCGCCGGATTGCTTTCCCTGAAGTCCGTGACCTGCGCATCCGGCAACACCTGCTCGAGCCGTGCGCGCACGGTGGCGATATTTCCGCTGTTCGGCGATAGTTTGAAGAGGAAGCGCTCTCCCGAGCGGCTTCCCTGCTGCAACAGGCCGCTCTTTTCGAGCGCGCTCTGGGTCATCATCACGCGCGGCCCGAGCCCCATGCCTGAACTCATACGGTCCGGCTCGCGCACCAGGACGGCCGCGATGCGGAAGGTGGAGTCACCAATCTTAAGGCTCGCGCCCACCTGCGTGTGCAGTCGTATGAGCAGGTCATCGGCAACCACTACTGTTGCATCGGTCAGCACCTGGCGCAGATCGCCTGCGGGATCAAGAACTACCGTGCCATAGAAGGGATACTGTTGGGGATCGACGGCCTTGAGCGAAACCAGCAATGGCACTGGATCGCCGGGCGAGGAAACCATGGACACTGTGTCGCTGACCTCCGTTCTCTGGATGCCACGGGAGGCCAGCACATTCAGCTGCTGCTCCTCTTCCTGTGTCGGCTGGCGGAACATACGCGCGGAAAGATCGGCGGCCATGATCGTGCGCGCTTCGCCCAGCAGGGTCTTCTGAAAAGAGTCGCTAAAACCGCGCACGCCGGTGAGCGCCGCAACTCCAATGGCAACCGAGATAATCACGAATAGAAACTTGGCCCGCGAGGCCTGCAATTCGCGCCAGGCGATCTTCGCCGCCGAGGCCCAGGTTAAGGTGGGTTTGTGGTTGGCTCCCATATCAGGCCGGCCCCTGCATGGTGTCTTCCACGATCATGCCGTCGCGCAGAACGATGCGGCGATCGGCGTGGCTGGAGACCTGCGCATCGTGCGTCACCAGCACCAGGGTGGCGCCGCTGGTGCGATTTCTTTTGAGCAGCAGATCGAGTACATGGGCGCCGTTCTCGGAATCGAGATTGCCCGTGGGTTCGTCGGCAAAGATGATGGGCGGTTGGAGAACAAAGGCGCGAGCCAGGGCGACCCGCTGCTGCTCACCGCCGGAAAGCTGAATGGGATAGTGATCCATGCGGTCGCCGAGGCCTACACTGCGCAACAGGTCTTCGGCTGCGACGCGGCCGTTCCCAGAGCCGTTCAGTTCATGAGGCAGGAGAACGTTTTCGAGCGCGGTGAGTGTCGGTATCAGCTGAAACGATTGGAAGACGAAACCCAACTTTTGACCGCGTACCTCGGCAAGCTTGTCTTCCGGTAGACGACTGATCTCCGTGCCGTCGATCAGGACTTCGCCCGCAGTGGGAGAATCCAGGCCTGCCAACAGCCCCAGCAGCGTGCTCTTGCCGCTTCCGGAAGCGCCCATGATGGCCACGAATTGCCCGGATGGGACCAGCAGATCGATATTCTTGAGGATCTCGATCGTCCGGCTGCCATTACGAATCGACTTTTTCAGCCCGCGCACTTCAATCATGGAATGCCCTATCCCCAGGAATTGCTATACGAACGTTGGCGGGAAAATGTTCTACAGTGGGCTTGTGACCTACCGACGACTCGCCTGCGTTCTGTTCGCCAGTAGCCTGCTTGCCGGTTGCCGGTCCAAAGCTCCCGAAGCGACGGCGCCTCAACCGGCTGCGGCTGCAGCGGATTCCTCCCCGGCCAGCGATGCTCCAACAGACGGGCGGCCGGTGATCATCGCTTTCGGCGACAGCCTTACTGCCGGCTACGGCGCCGACCCGGGCGAGAGCTATCCCGATTACCTGGAGAAGGATTTGAACGCGAAGGGCTACCACTACCAGGTAATCAATCAAGGCATCAGCGGAAACACCAGCAAAGACGGAGTCGATCGGCTGCAGGACGCATTGCGCCTGAAACCAGTGCTGGTCATCGTGGCCTTCGGCGGGAACGATGGTTTGCGCGGGCTCCCCATCGCGGCGACACGCGCGAATCTCGATCAAATCGTGGCCACGCTGCTGCATTCCGGCGCCAAGGTGGTGTTGGGCGGTATCACCCTGCCGCGGAATTATGGGCCCGACTACATCCGGCAATTCGACCAGACCTACGTGCTGCTGGCGGCTAAGTATCACGTGCCGCTGCTGCCGTTCCTGCTGCAGGACGTATATGGAGTGGACGGCAGCATGCAGGCGGACGGCATTCATGCGACGGATCAGGGGAATGCGCAGGTGGCGAGGAATCTTCTTCCCCTGGTCGTGCCCCTGCTGAAGAAGTCGTAAGCCGCGCGCCATCAACCGAGAACCACGACGGGTTGAAAGAGCGTTCCGGCCACGCGGCGAACAATGGCAACCAGATCGCGCTGACCAGCGAATACCTTGGCCAGCGGCGCGGTGGAGTACTCGGGCAGATTTACGGCGTTTCCGTTTCTGAGCCGCCCGGCAACCCAAAGATCGGCGGTGGTGGCCGGCAATTCCGGCAGCAGCGTTCGGGGGTGAGGCAGGCTCTGCTCCAGGGTGCCTTCTGCCGCCTGCGCGCTCAGCTCCTCCAGCGTCAATGCCTGGGCAAGCGTAAAGGGCCCAGCCGCAACCCGGCGCAAGCGCGCCAGGTGAGCACCACAACCCAAGATCTGTCCCAGGTCATGGGCCACCGAGCGCACATAGCCACCCGAGGAGATGCGGATGGTGAACTCTACATACTCGCCTTCAAGTTGGCCAACGACAAACTCCTCAATCAGCAGAGATACGGGCTTCAGCACCACAGTCTCCCCTCGCCGCGCCGCCTTGTAGGCGGGCTTGCCGTCAACTTTTTTAGCGGAGTAAGGCGGCGGAGTCTGCTCTATCTCTCCGCGAAAGAGCGCGGCTGCCGCCTGGATTTCATCGTTCGCGAGCAATCGGGCACCCATCCCGGCCGCGGCCGGGGCCCCATCTGCGTCGTAGGTGTCGGTGGCAAAGCCGAAACGGATCGCTCCGGTGTAGGTCTTGGTAAGCGGCCCAAAGAATTGGGCCAGGCGGGTGTATTTCCCCATCAATACAGGCAGAACCCCGGTCGCCATAGGATCAAGCGTGCCCAGATGCCCTGTCGTTGACTCGCCGGTGGCGCGACGCACCCGTGAGACGACATCATGCGATGTCATCGCGCTCGGTTTGTCAATCACCAGGAGCCCATTCACTCTCTCTACTATAGAGACTCCAGATGTGCCGGCTTAGGCTAGTCATCCAGCCGTTTCGACGATTTTAACGAACTGCTTGTAGGCCGTTTGATCATCTTGGCGGCTAAGTCCTTTGTTTCACGAGGTGCTCAAAATTTCTGACGATAAAACCTAAGCATCTTCGGCCTTGCTGCTGTTCTTTCGTAACGCGTGAGAGCTTGACACCTATATAGATTCGATTCGGGGTGGTTTCGATTAAGGATTAGAGAGAATTATTTCTGAGGCCCGGGTTAAAAAGCCCGAACATCGAAGCTTTCTACATATCCCGGAGCTGTGAAGTGGTCGGAGCGCCCGGGGCGTTCCCACCAGCGCTAAAGCGCGTGATCAGAATCGGGACTCTTTCACAGAGCGCTGAAGCGCTCCTTCCCCCGCATAAATGCGGGGGCTCCCACCACCAATTTGGACAATTCTCACGCAGCCTGTAACGACCGGACCTGCCCAACGGCGGCTTTTTCCGCACGGCTTCTCCAGCTTGGCGAGGCCTACAGGCTGTTCTGTGGACGCGACTGGACCAGGGAGAGAAACTCGGCGCGCGTGTTTTGCTGGTGGAAGACTCCCACCATGGCAGAGGTCACGGTTGACGAGTGCTGCTTCTCTACCCCGCGCATCATCATGCATAGGTGCCGGGCCTCGATCACCACACCCACACCCTGGGGATCGATCGCGTCCTGAATGGCATCGGCTATTTGCCGCGTGAGCCGCTCTTGTACCTGCAAACGCCGCGCAAAGACCTCGACCAGCCGGGGAATCTTGCTCAGACCGATGACTTTTCCCTTAGGGATGTAGGCCACATGAACTTTGCCGAAGAACGGCAACATGTGGTGCTCGCACAGGGAAAAGACCTCGATGTCGCGCACGATCACCATCTCGTCGTAATCGACATCGAAGAGCGCGCCATGCAGAACCTTGTCCGCATCCTCCCGGTACCCCTTGGTGAGAAAGCTCATCGCCTCCTCGGTCCGCTGGGGCGTCTTCAGGAGGCCATCGCGGCTGGGATCTTCTCCCAAACGCATGATCAACTCGGCGTAAAGATCCTGGGTGGAGTATCCACTTAACCCTCTTCCGACAGGGGGCTTACGAACGACCGCTGGGTGTGCCATGCTTTCCCTCTCCTGCATATTCGAAAAAATTGTTCCGCGTCTCTTCCACCCTCACTCGTTCAAGATCAGCGTGAACAAAGTGCTCCGCGAGCAGGTTGTGAATGGCTATACATAGATTTTCTGTGGTGGGCACCTCATGCGTGAAGCGCTCATCAAAATTTAGATTCGTGTGATCAAAGCGGTCAATCACTGTGCGCTGCACGCAACCATCCAGGTCAGCCAGGTTGCAAACCATGCCGGTCACCGGATCTACCTGACCGCCCACTGTCACCTCAACAACATAGTTATGGCCGTGGCCGTGGGGATTGCTGCACTTGCCATAGACCGCCTGATTTTTTTCCTCGCTATATTCCTCCGAGTAGAGACGATGCGAGGCACTGAGTACATATCTCCGCGATAAGTAAGCTCTCATGCTTCACCGTAATAATCAGAGAAAAGGTCGGGCGTCTCGTAGACTCGGATGCGGTGGAGCCGGGCTCCCTCAATTCGATTTTCCAGGCGCTTCCAAATGGCAATGGCGAGGTTCTCAGTGGTTGGAATTACATGTTTGAATTCCTCCACCTCGAGATTCAAGTGGCGGTGATCGTACACATCCACCACCTCGCGATGCATCACATCTTTGAGCTCTTTCAGATCGACCACGAAGCCTGAAACCGGGTCCACTTCTCCCTCCACCGTCACTTCCAGGGTGTAATTGTGTCCGTGGCCATTCCGATTGGCACACTTGCCAAAAAGACGCACGTTTTCCGCCGCCGACAACTGGTCTGACCAGTAGTAGTGAGACGAGGAGAATTCAGCCTTTCGAGTAAGCAGAATCATAAGCAACCAATCGCATGCTGGAACAGTCTATTTAGAGAGTATAGCGTTCCGGCTCCGTCATTAATGATGCCGGAAGACGGCCATCTTGTTCATTATTTTGAGGTTGGGTGTGGGATCAAGCCAGATCCCGGCGGCCAGCTTTCATTGCTTTGCGGTGGAGTACGCTCTACCCTTCCAGGCCACTTGGTTGCGCACCGTGTGCTGCCACCAGCTTCTTACCAGCAGCAGACAGAACAGGGGCACCGCAAATATCGAAATCGCGCAATCGACAGCAGAGAAGTTAGATTTCGCCACCCGTGCGTAGAAGCGCCACAAGACTCTCAACCAGAGGATACCCAAAGCGAAGCGGGCCAGAGGTACTCCAAAGAAACGCCACAGCAGCAGCGGCAGGCCAATCATGAGGAGCAGATCGAGAGCCCTCCCGGCAGCCATCATCAAGGGAAAGCCGAAAAGTCTGGCCAGGTTTTTCGTCCAACCTTCAAACATCGCGTGAAAGCTGCGATACATAATTGCGCTGAGGGCGTCGGGCGCGTAGCGAAAGCGGATGGCGTACTTGCGACGCTTTAACAGGAAGGCCAGATCTACATCCTCGAGCAGGGAGCCGGCCACCGTCGAGTGGCCGCCAACCTGAAAATAAGCGGCTCTCTGAACCATGAGGAATTGACCATTGGCAGCAGCCACCCGGGACCCTGCATCTGAAACCTTTTGAGGCGGATAGGCGAGCGCAAGCTCTGCAAAAATCAAGGGCATGAGGGCACTCTGCCAGAAGCCCGTCACCAATTGTTTCGGGGAGTAGGAGAGCATCACTACATGCGCATGTTCCGCTTCATGAATGGCTCGCTGCAGGTCACCAGCCTGGTGAATGGTGTCGGCATCCGTGAACAGAAGCCATTCTCCGCGCGCCTTTTTGGCCGCGGTCCAGACGGCATTCGCTTTGCCCGTCCAGCCGGCCTCGAGCGGCGCAGGATCGAGGACGGTCACGCCCGCGAACGCGAGCGCGATGGAGCGCGTCGCGTCGGTCGAGCCGTCATCCACCAGCAACAATTCCCAGTCGTCCCCGAGAGCAAAACCCTCTTCCGACTGAGCCAGCAAGGACTCGAGACATGGCCGGAGGACATCGGCCTCATTGCGGGCGGGCACGATGACCGAGAGACGCATGGCCGATCTTCCTTTCCGCGGATTTCCTGTGCGGCTAGCGGCTCCGGCGGACTTCATGCTGCTTTCCTTAATGAAAGCAGCACACGCGGTCGCGTCCAGGGCAGCGTACAGGAACTTCCGGGTCCCGCAGTCGACCGGCGCTCGTCGGCGCGCCGGAACGCTTGCCAGCATTATAGAAAATGCAATTGCACCCAAGTCCTCTCAGGTTTTCTTTGCTCTCGCAATAACGAGCTTCAAGATGATCGCTATCAAACTGCAGCGTTTTTGTGGCAGAATGGAACAAAGATCCCCGGCGCTCCATCCCCGAACCCTAGGTCCCTGTACTTCCTCCCAGTGGAAACGGCTTCGTTAGCTGACGATTCAAGCGAGGCACAATAATGACACTCCGGCCAAGCGCGACGGACGCTACTCCTCCGCTGGTTTCAGTGGTCATTCCCTGCTATAACTCAAGCCGGTATCTTGCTGAGGCCATCGAGAGTGTTCTGCTGCAGACCTACCCGCGGATTGAAATCATCGTCGTCGACGACGGCTCGACCGATGAAACTGCCCGAATTGCGCGATCATACCCGGTTCACTACATTTACCAGGTGAATCGCGGTCTCTCAGCGGCACGCAATACGGGTATCCTCCATTGCGAGGGAGAGTATGTTCTGTTTCTCGATCACGACGACCGTCTTTTACCCAGAGCTGTGGAAACCGGGGTCAAGCTGCTGGAGGAGCATCCGGAATGTGCGCTTGCCGTGGGCGAGCACCGGTATATCGGGGCCGATGGAAAGGCGATTGGTTATTCGAACAAACACGCCGCCGGACGTGACCATTATTTGATGCTGCTGGAGCATAACTTCATCGAGACGCCCTGCTCAGCGCTCCATCGGCGTTCAGGGATAGCATTGACTGGCGGCTTTGACGAGAGCCTCAAGGCTGCCGAAGACCTTGAGTTCTACCTGCGCACCGCGCGGCAGAGCACTTGGGTTGCCCATGAGGCGCCGGTCGCGGAGTACCGGCTTCACGACTCCAGCATGTCCCGTGATGCGGAACGAATGCTGGAGGTTAGCTATCGGGTGCTGGAGATGGAACTGCCCTATCTGCAGGGGGACCCGAAGAAGTTGCGTGCACATCGCCGGGGTGTCAAATTTGTGGAACGCCAGTATGGGCGGCGGCTCACGCGCGAGCTCCTCGGCAAGGGAAGCCTGGTGACCCCGGAAAACCGGCGCAAGCTGAAGCTCTTAAGACGTCATTATCCTTTGGGTTTCGCGGCCGTAGTGGTGAGCCAGTTTCTGCATCCAAAGCTGCTGAATTTATTGCTCGCTTCGCAAGCCCATTATTCCCAGCGGGTCTTTCAGGCCCGGCAAGCGCAGTATCGCGAGAGCCTTTCTCCGGGCTGATCCCGGCAGGCTTGCTAGCCGCTGGGAAGTGTTCTTAGAGCCATGGCTCTGCGTCGACCGGCATTCGCCGGCGCCCCGAAACGCTTCCATGCACCATAAAGGGTGCAATTGCGCCCAGGCTCACGGTTGCCAACGTTCTCGCAATTAACGACCTCAAGAAAATCACCATCAACTGCTGCGTTTTTGTGGCAAAATGAAGCGTCAAACCTCCCTGGTGCTGCCCCCTCCCCGGTAATTTTTCTCCCCGTAGCTTTTCGCAGTGGAAACGGCTTCGTCAGCTGACGATTCAAGCGAGGCGAAAGAAATGACACTCGGGTTAAGCGCGACAGACGCTACACCTCCGCTGGTTTCAGTGGTCATTACCTGCTACAACTCAAACCGTTATCTTGCTGAGACCATCGAGAGTGTTCTGCTGCAGACCTACCCGCGGATTGAAATCATCGTGGTCGACGACGGCTCGACCGATGAGACTGCCCAAATTGCTCGATGTTACCCGGTTAACTACATTTACCAGACGAATCGGGGTATCTCAGCTGCACGGAATACGGGTATCCGCCATTGCCAGGGCGAATATGTTCAGTTTCTCGATCACGACGACCGTCTTTTACCCCGAGCTGTGGAAACCGGGGTCAAACTGCTGGAGGAGCATCCGGAATGTGCGCATGCCGTGGGCGAGCACTGGTATATCGGGGCCGACGGAAGGGCGATTGGATATTCAAACAAACGTGCCGCCGGACGCGACCATTATCTGATGCTGCTGGAGCATAACTTCATCGAGACGCCCTGCTCAGCGCTGCACCGGCGTTCAGGATTAGCGTTGACCGGCGGCTTTGACGAGAGCCTCAAGGGTGCCGAAGACCATGAGTTTTACCTGCGCACCGCGCGGCAGAGCACTTGGGTTGCCCATGAGGCACCGGTCGCGGAATACCGGCTTCACGACTCCAACGCCTCCCGCAATACGGAGCGCGTGCTGCGGACGAGCTATCAGGTCCTGGAGATGGAGTTGCCCTATCTGCAGGGGGACCCGGATAAGTTGCGGTCGCATCGGCGCGGGGTCAAATTTGTGGAACGCCACTATGGGCGGCGGCTCACGCGCGAGCTGATCAACAATGGAAGCCTTGTGGCCCCGGAAAACCGGCGCAAGCTCAGGCTCTTAAGACGTCATTATCCGTTGGGTTTCGCGGCCGTCGTGGTGAGCCAGATTCTGCATCGGAAGCTGCTGAATTTATTGCTCGCTTCGCAAACTCATCGCGCCAAGTGGTTCGAACATGCCCGGCAAACGCAGCGCCAGGAGAGCCTTTCTTCGGCTGGTCCCGGGCAGGCTTGACACAGGCGCATGCGTGCCGCTTGCAAGTATTATTAGAGACATGGCTCTCCGTATGCGCGGCTCCGTCTTGCTGCTCTCGCTCCTGCTGGCCGCTGCAGGGTGCGACCGGGGCGACCATCCGCGGCAGATTGGGAAGCCAGCACCTGACTTCACGATCTCCGATGGTGGACGCACCCTGCAGTTAAGCAGCTACCGTGGGAGAGTGGTTCTACTGAATTTCTGGGCGAGCTGGTGTGCTCCGTGCGTGGAGGAGATTCCTGCGCTCAACCAGCTACAGCGTCAGATGCCGCAGCTGGTTGTGGTAGGGGTGGATGTGGACGAGGATCCCGCCGCCTACCAATTATTTCTTGCCCGGCACGAGGTCGATTTCCTGACCATCCGCGATGCGCAGCGGCGCAGCAACGCGCTTTACGGAACCTTTGTTTTCCCTGATACCTACGCTATCGATCGCGGGGGCCAGATTCGGCGTAAGTTCGTCAGTGCGCAAGACTGGACGTCGCCGGAAATTGTGGATTATCTTTCCCATCTATAGATCCTAAATCCGGGTACCCGCTTGCTATGATGACCTCATGACGACCAATCTTGACGTTCTCTATCGCTATGAGCTGCACCCAACCGAGGCGGCCATGATTGCGTTAGGCAAGGCTCGAGGGGTCTACGGGATTCGTAAAATCACGCTCGACGAGCAACAGAAAACGATGCGTGTGGAATTCGACTTTACCCGGCTCAATCGCGCGGTTGTGGCCGAACTGCTGCGCAGCGCGGGGATCGATATTGTGGAAGAGATACCGCTGGCGGCTCCGGTGCCGCCTAAAGAAGAGGCAGCTGTGCCTCTGCCGGCCAAATAGGCCTGGTTGGACGGAGCGTCCCTCACGCTTCCCTGCCCGGATTTGCTACTACCTGAGATACCTTTCGACGAATCAGACGTCCCTTCCCTGCGCTCAGTATCCCTCCGGGTTTCCTGCCCAGTACGTCCCCCTTGCAGCCTGCTTCTCTGGGTTCCCAAACCGGAAACCGTGATGCCACATCGCGAGCCTGCCGATAGGGGTAACTGAGAGTCTGCAGCGGTATGGGGCAGAACGACCAGACAAACCCGGCATTTGGAGCGTAATGAAGCCCTCTCTCATGCGAGCCTTGGCGTGTGCGTTGGTGCTCGTTGCGTTGGGGCTCCTCGCCACTCAAGCGCAGATCGCTCAACCCGACCTTACGGCCCTGAAGATCGAAGACCTCATGAATGTCGATGTGACTTCGGCTTCGAAAAAGGAGCAGAAGCTGTCCCAGGTGCCGGGAGCGATTTTCGTGATCACGACGGAAGATATTCGCCGGTCGGGTGCGACCAACATTCCCGATTTGTTGCGCATGGTGCCTGGATTGGAGGTGGCCCAGATCAATCCCAGCACATGGGCCATCAGCGCGCGCGGTTTCAACGGCCAGTATTCGAACAAACTTCTGGTTCTCATCGATGGCCGCGCGGTCTACACGCCCACCTATTCGGGAGTGTTCTGGGATGCTCAGGATGTCCCACTCGATTCCATTGCGCGGATTGAGGTCATTCGCGGCCCGGGAGCTACGGTGTGGGGAACGAACGCCGTTAATGGAGTGATCAGCATTATTACCAAGAGCGCGCGGGACACGCAGAGAGGCGTGGTTACAGCCAACGGAGGCACGCTTGAGCACATAGGAGGAATGATCCGCTATGGCGGACCGCTGGGTAATCGCGGGGCTTATCGAGTGTTCACTGATGGTTTCGAAATGGGTCACTTTCTCACTCCAGAACACCTGAATGGGGAAGACGACTGGTATATATTCCACGCCGGCTTCAGGGCCGATGCACAGGTCTCTGCTAAAGATTCACTGACGCTGGAGGGAGAAGGGATCCGGGGGAATGCGGGGGAAATGTCGGCTTCCATTGTTTCCCTGCAGCCCCCCGTAAACGCGATCCTCGACTTGCGCAACCGTTTTGCCGGCTGGAGCGTTCTGGGGCGATGGGAGCGTGTGTTTTCTGGAGGCTCGGAAACCGCGCTCCAGATCTATTTCGATCGCAGCAACCGAAGCGATACGACGTACAGTATAGGGCTGAACACTTTCGACCTTGACTTTCAGCACCACGTGCACTGGGGACGGCAGCAGGATTTTGTGTGGGGACTGGGCTACCGTTTGAGCTCCGACCAGACGGCAGACGACTTCCGCGTCTCTTTCCAACCGCAGGACCTGACCACACAAATCTTCAGCTCCTTTGTGCAAGACGAGATCGCCATCCGGCCCCATCGTCTTTACGTCAGCCTGGGAACAAAACTGGAGCATGAGTACTATAACCAATTTAACCTGCAACCGTCGGCTCGCCTCAACTGGACCCCCGATGATCGCGACACATTTTGGGCAGCGATGTCTGGAGCACAGCGAACGCCGTCGCGGGTCGAAACCTCTATTCGCTACAACGTTGCCGCACTCCCGGGGCCGGACGGTCTTCCCATCCTGGCCAGCGTCTTCGGCAACGCTAGCCAGCTGAATGAACGGCTGATCGCCACCGAGGCGGGTTTTCGCAAGCAGCTATCGGATAGACTCTCCTTCGATTCCGCAGCGTTCTTTAACCAGTACCACGATCTTGCTTCGGATGAACCGGGAGCCCCGGGCATAGAGGCGGACCCTCCGCCGGTGCATCTGCTAGTCCCGACCTATTTCGCCAACCTGGTCCATGGAGAGACCCACGGCATCGAGATCTTCGCCAACATGAAATTGACCAGCCGATGGACGCTTAGCCCGGGGTATACCTTCCTCGCCATGCACCTCCGCCGCCAAGCGGGCGGCATGGATCTGGCCACCGCCCCCGATACGGAGGGAGGCAGCCCCAACCAGCAAGCTCAATTGCGTTCGAACGTGAATCTTCCATGGCACTGGCAGTGGACCACATCGGCCTACTTCGTAGGCCGTCTGCAAGCACAGTCCATCCCTTCTTACACACGCCTGGACAGCAATCTTGCGTGGCAAGCGTCGGAGAAGATATCCCTGGGCCTCGTGGGGCAGGACTTACTCAGAAACCTTCACCAGGAGTATGCGGGCCCTGACTTGACGGTGCTTCCGAGCCTGATTCGGCGCAGCGCCTATGCCAGGATTACGTGGCGGTTCTGAATGAGCATAAGGTCATCGTGCGAGGCCGAGAATCCGCACACTACCCTGCGGGCGCCGGCGGCGCAACCGCTGACGAACACCAGGGCCCTAGGCTACGTCGCCTCGCTCATGATCCTGCTCTGTCTGCTGGCGGCCGCTAGGGAAAGAAGCGGGGCGCAGTCGACGGACGAAGAATACCGCGTCAAGGCGGCGTTTATCTTCCATTTCGCGCAACTGGTGGACTGGCCTCCAGAAACGCGCACAGGCGCAGCGAATTCGCTATTTCTATGCACCATCGGAGACGACCCCTTTCAGGGCGCGCTGGAAAGTACGGTGGCCGGCAAGGCGGTCGGCGATCGGATCCTTCGCATTCGTCATCTGAAGCAAGCGGACGATATGCAGGCCTGCCAGGTACTTTTTCTCAGCAAGGCGGAGGGCAAGCGCATTCCCGTGCTGCTGGCGAATCTACACAATGCTCCGATTCTGACCGTGGGCGAAAGCCCCGGCTTTCTGGGTGCCGGCGGAATGATCTGCTTTGTCCTCGAAGACAACAATGTTCGTTTCGCAATCAATCTGGATGCAGCTGCATCCGCAAAACTCAAAATCGGGTCACGGTTGTTGGTTCTAGCCCAAACCGTTATTGGAGAAAGCCGGGAGAAGTAAGAGCATGAGCTTCAGAGACCTTCCAATTCGGCGCAAGCTTGCTTTGTTGATTCTGACTTCCAGCGTCCTGGCGGTCATCCTGGCTTGCATAGGATTTGCCGTTTACGAGCGGCAGAATTTTCGCGCCAATACCGGCAACGAGCTACGGGCGCTGGCAGATACGCTTGGAGCCAATACGGCCGCGTCTCTGGCCTTTAACGATCCCAAGACCGCGAGGGCGATGCTGGGAGCACTGCGGGCGGATCACAATGTGTTGGGCGCCTGTTTGTACGACATCCACGGAAATATCTTTGCCGAGTATCGCCGGGCCGGGCTGGGGAGAGAATTCACGATGCCATCCCTGCGCGGCGACGGAGCCTACTTCGAGCGAAACTCAATCACCCTATACCGCAGCGTCCTGATGGAGACGGACAAGACAGGGTCCATCGCGATTGTCTCAGACCTGAGCGGAACCAGCGCCCGACTCTGGGAATACACGAAGATTGCCGGCCTGGTTCTTTTCATTTCCACGCTCGCCACCTACCTGGTTTCTTTGCGCCTGCTGCGACTGGTGAGTGATCCGATTGTGCAACTTGCCCGGGTCGCCGGGCGGATCACGGCGGAAGAGAACTACTCGCTCCGCGCCATCTCCCAGGGGAAGGACGAAAGTGGGATGCTGGTCAGCTCGTTCAACCAGATGCTGGAGCGGATCGAACAACGGGATCTGGCCTTGCAGAACGCGAAAGATGAACTGGAGCAGCGGGTCGAACAACGAACGGCCGATCTGCAAAGAGAGGTGGCTGAGCGTATACGGGCGGAGGAGCAGATGCGCCTGGCCAAGGACGCTGCGGAAGTGGCCAACCAGGCCAAGAGCGAATTCCTGGCCAACATGAGCCACGAAATCCGGACGCCACTCAACGGCGTCATCGGCATGACCGATCTGGCGCTCGACACTGAGCTCACCGCGGAACAGCGAGATTGCCTGGAAACCGCAAAGTTGTCCGCCGATTCCTTGCTCACGGTGATCAATGACATCCTTGACTACTCCAAGATAGAGGCAGGAAAAGTTGAACTGGAAGCCATTGACTTCAACCTGCGCGACTGCGCGGAAGAGGCCCTGAAGACCTTCGCCCCGCAGGCAGATGAAAGGGGCTTGGAACTTCTCTGTGACATCGCACCCGAAGTGCCGGAGCTGGTAGAAGGAGATCCTGGACGGCTGCGCCAGATCATTCTGAACCTAGTGAGTAACGCCATGAAATTCACCCATCATGGTGAGGTAATGCTGAAGGTGGAAGTGGAAAGCGAAGACCATGACATGAGAGTGATACAGTTCACGGTGGCCGATACCGGCATCGGCATCCCGGCCGCTAAGCAGTTGTCTATCTTCTCTCCATTCACCCAGGCCGACTCATCTACCACCCGCAAATATGGCGGCACCGGCCTTGGTTTATCCATTTCTGCGCACCTGGTCTCGCTGATGGGAGGAAGAATTTGGCTCGACAGCGGGGTGGGGAAGGGCACCCAGTTTCATTTCACTGCGCGGCTGAAGGTTGTCGACAAGCGGCCTGAATCACACGGCAACGTTTCGCTCCAAGCTTTGCAGGGCATGAAGATCCTGGTGGTCGACGACCACCGGACCAATCGCCGCATCGTAGAAGGGATATTGGAACGTTGGGGAGCACAGACCACGTGCGCCGAGGGCGGAAGACAGGCCTTGTCCGCGTTGCTCTCCGCTTGCCAAGCGGGACAGCCCTACGGGCTGGTAGTGACGGACATGAACATGCCGGAGATGGACGGCTTCACGTTGGTCGAACAAATGCGGCACAATCCGGAACTATCAGCGGTGGCCGTCATGATGCTCACCTCAGCCGGTCATCGAGGAGATGTGGAGCGCTGCCGGCAGCTGGGAATCCTGGCTTATCTTTTCAAGCCGGTCCGCAAACGGGAATTGTTGACAGCCATATTGGCAGCACTCGGGCAGTCCGCAACCGCCTCTCCCAGCGCACCGGTAATCAGGACCGCGCAGCACGTGCAAGCGAAAGGTTTACGCATCCTTTTGGCGGAAGATAACCGGGTCAACCAGATCGTGGCCACGCGCATGGCGGAGAAGATGGGACACTCTGTGGTAGTAGCCGGCAACGGCCAGCACGCTCTCCTGCTGCTGGCAACGCAGCCCTTCGACCTGGTGTTGATGGATGTCCAGATGCCGGAGATGGACGGGCTCACGGCGGCCAGAAAGATTCGCGAGAGTGAGCAATTGACGCCGTTTCACTTGCCGATCATAGCCATGACGGCACACGCCATGAAGGGAGATCGTGAGCGTTGTATGGCCGCGGGGATGGACGGCTATGTCTCCAAGCCGATCAGCGTTCCCCTCCTGGAAGAAGAGATCGCGAGCGTGATGGGGAAAGACAAAGAGGCACAAACGGTCGGCAGCACGAACAGCCTGCAGGGAGATGTCGTAGCCACTGACATGCAGACCGTGACCGGCGGGTCCGACACCAGGCTATGAATCTGAAGCAACCAACACACGACCGCTATAAGTTACCAAAGTAGCGCTTATAGTGCACTAGGCCGTGAATTTGGGCCGCGGGGATAGGACCATCACACCCGAACGAGGTGGCGCTGTTCAAGTACGGCTCATGTCTTGATGTTCAAAGCCGATACAACGTAAGCGAGGCCTTTAAGGCGGTTTCGTAGTTACTGCGGTCTAAGTCGCGAGGAGTGGTCCCGCCTGCCTCGGCGAGCGGGGGGGCGCGCCGTGACCACGGAGAGCTCTTTCGCTTCGATCTACGCCAATTGCGGAACCGCTGTGGAGCATTTCCACGCTTACGCTGCCTCGGGAAGGGCGAGGCACTGCGGCTATTCTCGAGAAAAAGCCGCCTCGGGAGCGGCTGCTTGGTAAACACCAGAGGTGAAGATGCTGTGGCGGCAACTCCTGATGTGGTCCCGGGGCTGCCATGAACGCTTGTTAATCTCAGCCAGAGGATGACCATTTACAGTCGCGGTGACAAATGAAGCGGGCACCCCTGCTAGCAATCACCTTCGGGATCACTGCGCTGGTAGCCTTTCTCGCTCTCTGGAGCTCTGAGCAGCTCGTCGCATCCATCCTATTTACCTTCCCCCTGGCCCTATGCGCCACGCAGCGCTCAAAGTGGCTCCTCTGGGGCATAGCGGCCACTGGTATCGCCGTAAACATTGCCGCAGGGGTCTGGGAATCCCATCGGGTAGAGCTCCTCAACCCAGGGGCCGCTGCGGCAAATCGCGGACTCTTCGTTGCAAGCCTTTTCACGCTTGCGATACTTATCCATCTCTGGATTAACAAGAGTCGCAAGATTGCGCATGATGCGGCAACCATGGAGCGTCAAAGCAACAGCCTGATAGCCACGAATGAGCAACTCGAAATCCTGATGGGCGAAGCGCGCCGCGACCTCAGCGGGCGCGAGGGTGCGGAAAAGCACTTGGCGCAGATGGAGGCCAGATATCGTGGTCTCCTGGAGGCTGCCCCGGATGCAATGGTGGTAGTGAACCAGAACGGCGAAATCGTCCTGCTGAATGTGCAAGCGGAGAAGCGGTTCGGATACCGGCGCGATGAACTCATTGGACAGCAGGTGAAGAACATTATCCCAGACGGCTTCGCGGAGCGGCTGATCGCTGACGATACGCGCACCGCAGCTGAGGCGTTGGCGCAGCAAATAGGTACCGGACTTGAACTGAACGGGCGGCGGAAGGATGGTAGTGAGTTTCCTATCGAGATCATGTTGAGCCCGCTGGAAAGCACAGAAGGAATTCTGGTGACCGCAGCGATCCGCGACATCACGGTGCGCAAGAAGGCAGAAAGTCATCTGGCGCGGATGGAGGGCAGGTATCGCGGGCTGCTGGAGGCAGCGCCGGATGCAATGGTGGTGGTAAACCCAAGCGGCGAGATCGTTCTGTTGAATGTTCAGGCGGAGAGACAGTTTGGTTACCGGCGCGACGAACTCATTGGACAGCAGGTGAAGAACATTATCCCAGACGGCTTCGCGGAGCGGCTGATCGCTGACGGGACGCGCACCGCCACTGAGGCGCTGGCGCAGCAAATAGGTACCGGACTTGAACTGAACGGGCGGCGGAGGGATGGAAGTCGGTTTCCTATCGAGATCATGCTGAGCCCGCTCCAAAGCAGCGAAGGAATTCTCGTAACCGCGGCGATCCGCGACATTACGGAGCGCAAGCGAGTCGAGGACGTTCTGCGTCAGAATGAGGAACGCTACCGGTTGATCGTATCGAATGTGAAGGATTACGCGCAGGTGATGTTGGACACTGAAGGCCTGGTCGTCAGCTGGAACCAGGGGGCAGAAAGAATCAAGGGTTATCGGGCGGAGGAGATTATCGGCCAACATTTCTCCCGGTTCTATACTGCTGAGGATTTACGCAATGGAGTACCCGCCCTCGAATTGAAACAAGCCACCGAGACCGGCCGTTTCGAAGGCGAGGGCTGGCGACTGCGCAAGGACGGCTCTCGTTTTCTTGCCAATGTCGTGGTCACCGCCTTACGTGACGAGAGAGGCCGGTTGCGGGGGTTCGGGAAAATCACGCGGGACATCACCGAGCGCAGAAAATCCGAGGAATCTCTGATGAAGACAATGGCTGAACTGAAACGTTCGAATGAAGAACTGGGACAATTCGCCTACGTCGCATCCCACGATCTTCAGGAACCGTTGCGCATGGTGGCGAGTTATACGCAACTCCTGGCGCAACGCTACAAGGGACGCCTGGACTCTGATGCCGACGAGTTCATAGGATTTGCGGTGGACGGGTGCAACCGCATGCGAAGACTGATTCAGGATCTACTGTCGTATTCGCGCGCCGGAACGAACATAGGCACCCTGCGCGAGATTTCCGTTGAAGGGACACTGGAGGAGGCGATCACGAACCTGCAGGTAACAATTAAGGAGAGTGGGGCGGTAGTAACTCATGATTTGCTGCCAGCCATCGTGACGGACGATGCGCAATTGGTTCAGTTGTTTCAGAACCTAATCGCGAACGCGATTAAATACCACGGTGCTGAAGCCCCCCGTGTACACGTCTCTGCCACGAATAACGCAGGCCACGAATGGATCTTTTCCGTGCGTGACAATGGCCTTGGGATTGAGCCTCAGTATTTCGAACGGATATTCATCCTTTTTCAGCGGTTGCACGGACAACAAGAGTTCGAGGGCACCGGCATTGGATTGGCTATGTGCAGGAAGATTCTGGATCGGCTGGGGGGGCGGATATGGGTCGACTCCCAACCCAAGCGCGGCTCGACCTTCTTCTTTGCCCTACCTGCAGGAGGTGGTAAATGATGGAATTGAATGGACCACAAACGATCCAGGTTCTTTTAGTGGAAGATAGTCCGGGCGATATCCGGCTCACGCAGGAAGCGCTCAAAGACGCCAAAATACACATCAACTTGCAGGTTGTGCGGGACGGCGAACAAGCAATGTCTTTCTTGATGCGTGAGGGGGAGTATGCCAATGCTCCACGTCCGGATCTGATCTTGCTCGATCTGAACCTACCCAAGAAAGATGGCCGGGAGGTTCTGAAGGAAATTAAGGAAAGCGAGACGCTCAAGATCATTCCTGTCGTAATCCTGACTACCTCTGCGTCGGAGGCGGATATCCTGCGGAGTTATTCACTCCATGCGAACTGTTACATCACCAAGCCAGTGACCCTCGATGGGTTCCTCACGGTGGTGAGGAGCATCGAGGATTTCTGGATGTCCGTGGTCAAGTTGCCGAGCAAACCACGCTTATGAGGGCTCATGAGCCGGCCGTTTCAGAACGTCTCGAAGGTCGAAACGTTATTCTCGACGCTACAAAACAATCGGCCAACATCGACTTCAATGTGTTGTTGATTGGAGTCATGACCATCGCAGACGAAGTTGATTCGCAACTTCGGCAACCGATAACAAGTTTTTGCGCAGGTTCGCCCTCGGAATCTACCGCCTGATTGACTCATTTAACCCCCAATGCAGCCAGGGTGGCGCGAGCTTTTCTGCACCGTCACCCGCGATCTCAGAACTCTCCATCCTCGAACTTGCTTCGCCGCATCGCATACCAAATGTTGGCGCATCCAAACAAGAGGCAGGCAACATTGACCACGGCATTCAGAGCGCCGCGCGAAAACGAATCTGTATATTGGCCGTGGCGTAAATTACAAGCCGCATCGAGCAAGCCCAGATAGACCATCGAACCACCGGCTACCGCGGTAGCGATTCCGGCGCGAGGATCGCGGGCAATCAGCCAGTTGCTGGCAATCCAAAACGCTCCCGAGATAAACAAAATATCAGGCACGAGGAAGCACCACTCGAAATCTACTACGTTTGCCGGAAGCTGATTGTGGTCTGCCCAGAAGGAGATCCAGAAAAGAACAATGGCTAATGCGGCTATCCGCTGCATCCATGCAAGCCTGCGGACGGATAATCTCACAGTCGATTCCTTTTCGGTCGTAAGGGGGATGAGCGAACCCTAGGACGTTCAGTTCGGCGATCTGATGGAATGTTAAGTTGTTGATTCCGCGTGGTGCGCGCGGAGAGATTCGAACTCCCGACCTTCTGGTTCGTAGCCAGACGCTCTATCCAACTGAGCTACGCGCGCATGTGTTACCCCCACAGACTACCAAACCGGGTCAAAAACTCCAAGTTGCCAGCCTCGGCAGCTGGATCCTGCATCTAAAATTGCGCATGGCACGCCCTTATTGGTCCGGACAGATCTCTCTCTCCCTAGTCAGTTTCGCGGTCGAAATTTATCCCGCGACGACCTCTTCACGCGGGTTCCAATTCCACCAGATTGACCGGGCGACCGGGCAACGAATCCACTATCAAAACGTGGTGGCCGACGGCGACGAACAGGAAGAACCCGAGGTCCACCACAAGGGGCGTCTGCATGTCGCCCCAGCGGGTTCCCACGGCGCAGAAGAGCAGCATGTGGTGGAAAAATCAGAGATTGTGAAAGGGTACGAATACGAGAAGGGTAAGTACGCAATCATCGAACCGGAGGACCTCAAGCGGCTTCGTATTCCGGGCAAAGACACCCTGGAGATCGTCCAGTTTTCTTCGGTCAAAGAGGTGCCCCCGTCCGTTTATGTCAAGCCGTACTTCGTTGTTCCCAAGAAAGGCCCGCAGGCGACGGCGTTCGCGATTGTACGGCAAGCGATGATCGATAGTGAGATGGTTGGATTGGGCGAAATTGCCTTCGCAGGCCGGGAACACCTGGTCGCTCTAGCACCCCCGCCAGACCGCAAGGAGCTGGGTATGATGCTGTATGTCCTTCGCTTCGCAGAGGAGCTGCGTGACGCTAGCGAGTACTTCGGCAAGATTGCTCCCGCAAAACTGGATGCCGCCCAACTGCAATTGGCCAAACAGCTGATCAAGACTTATACCCGTCCGCTGGAGCTGGATAAGTTCACCGACAGTTATGAAGCCGCGGTGCGGGAACTGGTTGAAGCGAAATTGGCCAATAAGCCGTTGCCTAAGGAAAAGCCTGCGAAGGGCCGAGGCAAGGTTGTCGATCTGATGTCTGCCCTGCGCCAAAGCCTGGCCGCGAAAGAGGCCCCGAAAGCTTCTAAACAAGCGGCAAAGGCGCCAGCCGCGTCGGCCAAACGCAAGTTGAAACTCGTCTCCGGCAAACGCAGCAAGACGGCCTAGAGCAAAAAGCGTTGGAAGAATCCATTTTCGGCCCATGTACGCCACCCTTCCAGGACCATAAACGGCGGTTGAGAAACCCGCGACGAATTTCCTCTAACTTGCGTACTCCGGCTGCTCGCGGTCGAGGACTCGTTTGATCGCGGTAAGGTGCTTATTGGCGTACGCTTCATACGATGCGTCGTCATCCGCTAGCTGGTGAACGACTTCTAGAGGTACAAGCTGCAGCGGCCGATTCGTCGACATAGCCAGGACCTGGCGCTTGCAGACTTCCTCCAGGTAATAAAGGCGATCGAAGGCGCTGGCGATGGTTGCTCCCACGACCATGGGACCATGATTGCGCATCATGAGAATATTCTTGTCCCCAAGTATGCTCACTTCCCGGTCGCCTTCCTCCGGTGAGAGAGCCCCGCCCTGATGATTTTCATCGTAGGCAATCTTTCCGTGGAATTGAAAACCGGTGAGGTTCACCGGCTCCAGCTGTCCCCCCGCAATCAGGCAAAGAGCCGTGGCATACGGACTATGAGTGTGCAGTGCGGCCCGGGCCGCTTTGTTGTGCCGGTGGATGGGTGCGTGCAAGCAGAACGCGGTGCGCTCCACGGTGCCCGATCCTTCGACGATGTTGCCATCCAGGTCGCAGACGAGCAGGGAGCTGGCGGTGATCTCCGACCAAAAGAACCCTTCAGGGTTTACCAGGAACAGGTCTTCCCGGCCTGGCAGTAGAAAACTGTAATGGTTGCATATCCCCTGTTGGTATCCAAGGCGGGCGGACCAGCGTAGAACGGCAGCAAGGTCCACTCGCGCGGCGCGAAACTCCTCCCGCATGTTCACTCTCCCAACTGTCTCCGTCTTGATCACTTTGCTATCTCCCGCAAGGCAGCCAGAAAGCGATTCACCTCTTCTGCCGTGTTGTAGTGGGCCAAACCTATGCGCAGAAAGCCGCCGTCTTTCTCTACATCCAGATGCTCGGTCAGGTTCAGCGCGTAGTAATTGCCATCCCAGGTGAAGAATCCGCGCCGTCCTAGTTCTGTTACTAACTGCAGCGGCGTATGGCCTGCGATGCGTACCGCTACCGTGGGACAGCGCTCATCGAAACGCTCAGGATCGCTAATGCCATAAAGCTTGAGTCCGGGGATTTGCAAGAGCCCGGAAATGAGGCTTTCGACTAGTATTCGCTCGTGCTTCTGAATTGCCTTCCATGCGGTGAGCAAGGCGATACGGCGGGCGCACGCGGACGGATCAATATGCCTCCCGAGATCGGCAAGGTAGTCAACACAGGCGGTAATCCCGGCGATGCACTCGTGGTTCAGCGTTCCCCATTCCCAGTTAAGGGGAACCGCATGGGTGTTGGCTGCGACCTTGTAAGGTTGCAGGCGCGTGAGATGCTCCTTCTTGCCATAGAGCACGCCCATGTGGGGGCCGAAGAATTTGTAAGAGGAACAAACCAGGAAGTCGCAATCGAGGGCGCGAACATCGATAGGACCGTGCGGCGCGTAGTGCACAGCATCGATGTATGCCATGGCTCCGACGCTGTGCGCCCTACGAATTACTTCTCTTACGTTGTTGATCGTTCCCACAGCGTTCGAGGCGTAACCCACGGCTACGAGCTTGGTGCGGCTGGTAATCTTTCGCGCGAGATCATCCATGTCGAGGGTGCAGTCCTCATCGTGAATCTCGGCGATACGGATGGTGACTCCGCGTTCCTCCAAAGCTACCCATGGAGAAAAATTGGCTCCGTGATCGAGGCGAGTGACTACGATCTCATCTCCCGGATTCAGTTCGCTACCGATTGACCGGCTGATGGCAAAGGTCAACGAGGTCATATTTGCACCGAAGACCACCTCGTCCGGATCACAGGCAAGAAAATCAGCCATGGCGGCACGAGCGCGGATAAGCATGGCATCGGTACGTTGGCTGGTGGCAAAGAGGCCGTCTGTGTTGGCATTGCTGGTGCGCAAGTAATCGGAAATTGCGTCGATGACGCTTTGCGGAACTTGTGTCCCACCTGGTCCATCGAGATAAACGACGGGCTGTCCGTTGATGGTTTGCGACAGGGATGGAAATTGCGCGCGGACCCAGGCTGAATCGAGCGGATCGGTAACGTAACCCTGCGTAGGAACGGAGAGGTCTTCTGTCGGATGTGGGGGCATGGTCTTCATAGACAACTCCACTTAAGAACTCAAATCTCGTAGTGACGATTGAGTGTAGCCCAGGATTGCATCCCATAAGCACTAAGTTGTTTCGGATGTTTTCGGCAAACTCCCACAAAATCGTCATCCTGAGCGGAGCGCCTCACAGATTGATTGCGTGACACAGCGCTTGTGGAGCGGAGCCGAAGGACCTCGGCCGTGCTTATTTTACCCATGCTGCTCGGAGCTTTTCGACCACCGAAGCCCGACAACAGGATCTGGTGCCCTACGCACTTGATGGTCACGGGTACATCTTTTCATGCACCGTAATCATCTTCCATCCCCAGCTCTGTGCAAGGTCTTTGAACTCGGGATTGACCGTGCGAATGAGGTTGAGCTTCTTTGCGCGCCGCCAGCCTTTGAGTTGTTTTTCCCCTAGCGATGGCTGTGCGAATATCCTCGTAACCTTCAAAGTAGAGCAGGCGCTTGCAGCCATAGGTCGCAGTGAAGCCTTCCCACGTGTCCTCCTTATGTTGCATGACACGGAGATACAGGTTGCTCGTGACGCCAATGTAAAGCGTGCCTGTATGGCAGCCGAGAATGTAGATGTAGGCGCCGGACATAGCAAGATGCTAGCAAGTTCTTGGTTCTCGGCTTCAGGGAAAGACCGTGGCGGGGCCGCCCGGTGCGCGGGCTCGGTGGTTGAAAAGCTCCGAACAGCATGGGTAAAAAAGCACCGCCGAGGTCCTTCGGCTCCGCGCCACAAGCGCTGTGTCACGCAATCAATCTGTGAGGCGCTCCGCTCCCACGGCAGGCCGGGGCAGGCAAGGATGACGATTCTGTGGGAGTTTGACGAAAAACATCCTAAACCAGGTAGTGCTGGGTAATTTTCAGCCGTCCCAGGGTTCTCTGACTTAGGGACTCATGAGACTTTGGCCTTACCAGCGCTAAAGCGCTTGATCAGAGTCGAGACTCTTCACGGAGCGCTAAAGCGCTCCTTCCCCCCGCATAAATGTGGTGGCTCCCACCTCGATTTGACCTGCGTCTACCCATCTTCTAGTATGTGCTCTCCCCAGCCAAGGTGGGCTTGTATCAAGAGCGACACACAATACGCACGCCCCCGCTCAGGACATTTGCTGCGCGTGCTCGGTGCGGGCTTTGGCATCGCTGTCGGTGTCGGAACCACGATCGGCTCCGGCATTCTGCGTACACCTGGGGAAGTCGCCGCCCAGCTAGGTAGCGCCTCATTGGTGCTTACGGTTTGGATCCTGGGAGGAGTTTACGCACTTCTCTGTTGCAGCTCAGTGACAGAACTCGCCACCATGTTGCCCAACTCGGGTGGGTTCTACGCATATGCCAGCCGGGCATTCGGACAACGAATCGGGTTCGTCATCGGCTGCTGCAACGCCATGGTGGAAGCGGTCGCGATGGCCTACCTGTCAGTGGCATTGGGAGAGTTTGCCGCTGGACTTTTTCCCCGTGTTGAAGGGCACGTCCAATTGGTAGGCGTCAGCGGCTTGATCTTGCTGACGCTGCTAAATTGGATAGGCCTGCGGCCGGGCAGCCGGGCGCAGGAGTTTACCAGCGCGGCCAAAGCTCTCGGACTTATCGGACTGGTCATCGCCTGCTTCGTCTCCCCCGCTGCTTCCGGCGCTTCCGCGGTCAATAGATTTTCCATCCCCGAAAACAGCCTCTTGCTGGGACTGATTCTGGCCCTGCAAGGCGTCGTCGTTACCTACGACGGTTGGTACGCACCGATTTACTTTGCGGAGGAAGATCAGGACCCCTCGCGGAACCTGCCCCGCTCGATGCTAGGCACTGCGCTCGCCTGCACCGCCATTTATCTGCTGGTGAATGCTGCTTTACTCCACACATTAGGAATGGGCCATCTCGCAGGTTCCAAGTTGCCGGCTGCCGATGCCGCTATGTTGGTCTTCGGCAGCTACGGAAGACAGTTTATTCTCCTCATCTCCGTGGTTGGGGTGCTCAGCACCATCAACGCGGGGCTGATGCTCACGCCGCGCATTCTTTTCTCCATGGCTCGTGACGGACTCCTGCCGGAAAGCCTGACCAGCGTAAATAAGGGAGGGACTCCCACGGTGGCCCTCTTCCTTTGCTCGTTCGCCAGCATCATCCTGGTACTCACGGGCACGTTCGAGTCGTTGATTGCTATAGCCGCAATACTCTTC
Source organism: uncultured Acidobacteriaceae bacterium (assembly GCA_963787145.1). Classification (GTDB taxonomy): domain Bacteria; phylum Acidobacteriota; class Terriglobia; order Terriglobales; family Acidobacteriaceae; genus PALSA-350. The sequence continues at coordinate 234,106 of CAWBBY010000020.1, read as the reverse complement.
GTGGCTAACTATCTGCCGGTTTTCGCCGCCTTGCTGGTCCTGCGCAGAAAAGAGCCGGATCTTCCCCGCCCCTACAAGGCGTGGTTTTATCCGTGGACCACTCTGTGCGTTCTAATCGCTTCGGCGGCTTTCCTGATTGGATCGGTGATTGGGGATTTGCGGCACAGCCTGTTCACCGTAATCCTCATCCTACTGAGCTATGTTGCCGCTATCCTCATAACGCGCAGGAAAGCGTAGCTTCGCTCGAGGAGACGTATTCAAGCATGGCAAGCAAGACTAAGAAAGCGCCAGGGCGCAAGGCGTCTCAATCGTCCTCCAGCCTCGTCGATGAGCAACTGGAGCGCTATCGCGAGATGCGCGACTTCAGCAAGACAGCCGAACCAAGTGGGAAGGACGGTGGCAAACCGCCGGTTAAGGCCGGGTCTTTGCCGTTCGTCATTCAGAAGCATGCGGCCACCCGCCTGCATTACGACTTTCGCCTAGGGTTGGACGGCGTGCTGAAAAGTTGGGCTGTGACCAAAGGTCCGAGCTACGTGCCCGGCGATAAGCGGCTGGCGGTCCAGGTCGAAGATCACCCCATGGAATACGGCGGCTTCGAAGGCACCATTCCCAAGGGGCAGTATGGCGGCGGCACGGTGATGCTGTGGGATGAAGGCACCTGGGAACCGCTGGGCGACGCGGACGAAGCTTTGGCCAAAGGCAATCTCAAGTTCATCCTTCACGGCAAGAAACTGCAGGGCAAATGGGTGCTTGTCCGCATGGGCGGAAAAGCGGCAAACGAGGCCAAGCCGAATTGGCTCCTGATCAAGGAACATGACGAGTACGAACAGACCGCGCAGGACGAGCCGATCGTCGAGAAGGAACCTAACAGCGTCCTCACGGGCCGGGACCTAGAGGCCATAGCCCACGACGGGGATCATGTATGGCAATCGAATCGGCCGGAGACTTCCAGCCCAGACAAGAAGCAAACGGCTGTCCCCTTTGCCCCGGCAGAGCTTCCGGGGAAAAAGGAAGCTTTGCCGGCGTTTATTCCTCCTCAGCTGGCATCAGAAGCAGCGGCGCCGCCGGTGGGAGCGCACTGGGTTCATGAGCTAAAGCTGGATGGCTATCGCATCCAGGCGCACATCGACAAGAGCGGCAAAATTAAGCTCTTCACCCGCAGCGGGCTGGAATGGACGCATCGTATGCCGCTGATTGTGCGTGAGTTAGGCCGGCTGAAAGTGGAGGGCGCCATTCTCGATGGTGAGGTTGTGGTACTTGACGCTGACGGGCAAAGCAGCTTCGCCAAACTGCAGGCGGCCTTCGAGGAGGGCGCGTCTCATCCGCTGACCTACTTCGTCTTCGACCTGCTGCACCTCAACGGGCATAATCTTCGCCATGAGCCGCTTGCCGAGCGCAAGCAGATTCTGGCGCAAATGCTCGATACCTTGCCGGAGCACGAGGTCATCCGTTACGGCCAGCACATCGAGACCGAGGGCGCGCCGATCTTCGCTAAGGCTTGCGAGCTGGGCGCGGAGGGCATCGTCTCCAAACGCTCGGACAGCGCGTATACCTCGGGCCGCACCAAGTCATGGATCAAGATCAAGTGTGTTCGCCGGCAGGAGTTCGTGATCGGGGGCTTTACCAAGCCTGCGAATGGAACCGATGGCATCGGGGCGCTTGTGCTCGGTTACTACGAGGGAAAAAAGTTGATCTATGCGGGCCGGACGGGTACTGGTTTCACCCAGGCGAACGGGCGCATACTGCGCAAGCGGCTGGAGGCCATGCGACAGGCCAAAATGCCCTTTGTGGATGTACCTCCTGCGGCGGCTAAGGGTGCCCTTTGGATACGGCCCGAATTGGTGGCGGAGGTTCAGTTCAGCACCTGGACCGCGGATAACCTCGTGCGCCAGGCTAGCTTCAAGGGTCTGCGGGAGGACAAGAAGGCGGCGGAAGTGCGGCGAGAGGTTCCGGATCCGAGTATTGCGACCAAGGCGCTGAAGGCTGCCGAACCGGCCGCGTCACCCCACAAACGTAAACGAGAGCCCGTGTCCGATCCCGTGATTAAGGCCGCCCCGACCAAGCTTGGGTTTCGGGTAACTCACCCCGATAAGGTGGTCGATCCAGAAACGGGGGTCACCAAGCAGGCATTAATCGACTACTACCTGACGGTCGCGCCACGAATGGTTCCCCACGTCGCCGGCAGGCCGCTTTCCCTGGTGCGCTGCCCGAACGGTGCGGGACAGAAATGCTTCTATCAAAAGCAGCTTGGACCGGGAATGCCACGTGCAATCGAAGGGGTTGAGATTCCCAAGGCCAAAGGCGACGCCACCGAGACCTACGTTACCGTGCATAGTGCGGAAGGCCTGGCCGGGCTGGCGCAGATGAATGTGCTCGAAGTACATCCATGGGGATCGACCAACCTCGACCTCGAGCACCCCGACCGCATCATTTTCGATCTCGATCCGGACGACGCGGTATCCTGGACGACGCTTTGCGAAGGAGCGCTGGAGGTGCGGGAGCGGCTTAAGAAATTAGGGCTGCATAGCTTCGTCAAGACGACCGGCGGCAAAGGGCTGCACGTGGTGGCACCGATTCGGCCGACGCTCGACTGGGAGCGGATCAAAGCGTTCACCCATGCCTTTACCTTGCAGATGGAGCAGGACAACAGCAAGCTGTACATCAGCAAAATGACCAAGGCCGCGCGCAAGAACAAGATCTTTGTCGATTACCTGCGGAACGAGCGGGAAGCGACGGCGGTTGCTCCCTATTCGAGCCGCGCTCGACTCGGGATGGCTGCGGCACTGCCTTTGGAGTGGGATGAACTCAAGGGGTCAAAGGCGCCCAAATTCCTGATTGCCGAGTTTGCTAACTGGGAGGAGCGGATAAGCAGGGATCCGTGGAAGCCCATGCTTTCGAGTAAGCAGGAGATACCGGCAGCGTTGTTTGGGGGATAGAGCTGGGAGTCAATTGGGAAGCTGTTGCAAAGAAGGGCGAACTGCAGGTCCCTCGGCTTCCTCCGGATTTCCTGTCGGGCTTAGTGGCGTCGGTAGAACTCGTGCGGCTTTCCTTAAAAAAGCCGCATACGTGGCCGTTGATTGGTGCAGCGTAGTAGGAAATCCGGAGTTCGCTTCGGGATGACAAAGTTTAAATTGGCTCCGAAGTTTGGATTCTGTCAGTGGGACGGGAAGATTTCGAGTACGCGCCTCTCTCCATCCCTCGTTAACGGCGGCCGAGGAATGGATGGAGCCGCGGGTTATCCGCGACTCCGTAGCGTTCCTGCTAGTAAATGCGGAAGTTCACTTCGATGTTTACTTCCACTGGCACTGGTTTGCCCTGTAGGGTGGCGGGCTTGAATTTGTATTGCTTCACGGCCTCCACCGCTTTTTCATCCAACCCCATGCCAAGGTGACGCACCACCGCCACTCGCTGCGGGTTGCCCTGCGCGTCAACAATCAAAGAGACAACACAGACCCCCTGATACTTGGCCCGCCGGGCCTCGTCAGAAAACTCCGGGTCGGGTGAGAAAATCAGCTGTGGGGCAGAAACACCGCCACCGACGTGGTAGAGGCCGCCGCCGTAGCCGCCGCCCTCACCCGGACCATAACCGTTCCCCTTGCCCGACCCAATGCCCCCGCCGGACCCGGTACCCATACCCGCACCGCTGCCGCTCCCGTTGGAAGCCGGACCAACGACACTGGTCCTCGGGTCGCCCAGATTAGGCAGGTTGTTGTTGGGCAATTGGATGTCCTTGGGCATCATGATCGCCGGATCGGCCGTCAGCTTGGGATGGTCGTTCTTAATCACCATCGGCGGCACAATCGGCTGATCTTCGAACTTGGGCAAACGCCCCTTCGGCGCCTGCAAAATGTCGTGCGAGCCGCCACCACCGCCACCACCCATCTGCGGTCCCTTGGGGGCAATGGGCATGTACTGGGGTACGTCGATGTTGGTCAGCAGCTGGTTCTTCTTAGACACTGCCTTCTTGACCGTGACAAATCCCCACAGGAGAAGGGCGATGATCACTACGTGCGTGGCGACAGAAATGATAGACGCGGCGCGACCCCGGTTCTCCTTCATCGGGTCGACGACCGCAATCGGCTTGGATGTCAGAACAAGAGGCGGAAGCTTGCGGGGATAAAGCAAGTCATAGATGTTGGCGGCGATGGTCTTCCACGCCGGCTCATCAATGATCTCGGCAAGCAACTTGGGCTCTCTTGGCTGATCCCGCTTGTCCAGCTCCGGAGGTACTAAAACCTGATTGGCCATAGAACGTATGAGAAAAGAGGGCGTGTAAGCCTCTCTCCGCCTATCTCCTCATTATGGACGACTCTCGCCCGGCTTGTCTCTCTCCAGAAATACGGAGCCCGTATCTGTTCAAGATCCATTAAAAAGTATTAGACACCTTTTTCCGGATTGAGGTAAGCCGCTCGTTAACTTTTACGCCAATGAGACATTTACCCGGCGTCATCCTTTTGACGTAGCAAAGATACAATAAGGGTTTGCACATTTTTGACTGGAGAAACAATGCCGGCTCCGCCCGAACTCAAGGCGACTCTCAATCTACCCCAATCCGACTTCCCCATGAAGGCAAATCTGCCCCAAAGCGAGCCTAAAAGGCTGGCCGCGTGGGAGCAGGACGGGCTTTACGAGCAAATTCGGGCGGAGCGTCAGGATGCCCCCAGCTATGTGTTGCACGACGGCCCACCCTACGCCAACGGGCCGCTTCATATGGGACACGCGCTCAACAAGTGCCTTAAAGATTTCATCGTGAAGTCAAAGACGATGGCCGGTTTCAATGCCCCCTACGTCCCCGGTTGGGACTGCCATGGCCTGCCAATCGAGATCAAAGTCGACGAAAAACTGGGCCGCAAGAAGCTGGAAATGCCGGCCATCGCGGTGCGCCGCGCCTGCCGCGAGTACGCCCAGAAGTATCTGGACCTGCAGCGAGAGCAGTTCAAGCGCCTCGGGGTTTTCGGCCGCTGGAGCCGGCCCTACTCCACCATGACGCCGGACTACGAGTCCAAAATCATCGAAACCCTATTTCGCTTCCTGGAAACGGGCTTTGTCTACAAGGGTTTGAAGCCGGTTCTCTGGTGCATGCATGACCGCACAGCACTGGCCGAGGCGGAGATCGAATACGAGATGCACACCAGCCCCAGCGTCTATGTGCGCTATCGGCTGACCAGCCCTGCAGAGGCGATCGATCCCCGGCTGGGCGGAAAACGGGTCTCGACCATCATCTGGACCACGACGCCCTGGACGCTGCCCGCGTCGCTCGCGGTGGCGTTTCATCCCGATTTTGAGTACGTAGCCCTGGAACAGGACGGGGAGGTCTTTATCGTCGCCGAAGCCTTGGCAGCCGCCACCCGCGCTGCTTGCGGCCTTGAGAGCGCCCAGGAGATCGCCCGCTTTCCGGGTTCCCGGATGGAGCGCGTCACCTTCGCCCATCCGTTCCTCGAGCGCACTGTTTTGGGGGTTTTGGCCACTTACGTCACTACCGACCAGGGCACTGGCGCCGTGCACACCGCGCCAGCGCACGGTGTTGATGACTTCGCCACCGGCGCGCGCTATGGGTTGAGGCAGATCAGCGATGTGGACGACGGCGGGCATCTGCGCCAAGGGCTGCCGGAGTATGACGGGCTTTATGTCTTCAAGGCCAACGAGCCCATCATCCAGCTGCTGATGGAACGGCATGCCCTGATGGGGCGGCAAGACGTCTTTCACTCCTACCCGCACTGCTGGCGCTGCCACCGGCCTGTCATCTTCCGGGCCACGGAGCAGTGGTTTATCAGCATGGAAACGCCGATGGTGCGTGCGGATGGCTCAATGACCACCTTCCGCGAGCGCGCCTTGGAGGAGATCGGACGGGTGAAATGGGATCCCCAGTGGGGGCAGGAGCGCATCGCCAACATGGTCTCCTCCCGTCCCGACTGGTGCATCTCACGGCAGCGGATCTGGGGCGTGCCCATCGCGGTCTTTCTCTGCCTCAAGTGCCACAAGCCGCTGAACGACAAGGAGGTCAACAAGCGCATCGTCGACCTGTTTGCGGCCGAAGGGGCGGATGCCTGGTATGTGCGCGAGCCGGCGGAGATTCTGCCTCCGGGTGTGACCTGCCTATCGTGTGGCGCTCCTGATTTCAAAAAGGAGATGGATATCCTCGACGTGTGGTTCGAGAGCGGCGCCAGCCAGGCAGCCGTTCTGGACGTAGAAAAGGATCTTCCCTTTCCTGCCGATTTGTACATCGAGGGGGGCGACCAGCATCGCGGCTGGTTTCAGTCTTCCCTGCTGTGCGCCACCGGCACGCGCGGCACCGCGCCTTATCGCATGGCCGCCACTTGCGGCTGGGTGCTCGACGAGCAGGGACGCGCTATGTCCAAGAGCCTGGGCAATGGCGTCGATCCCATCGACATCACACACCGCCTGGGGGCGGAGATTGTCCGCCTCTGGGTGGCCTCAGTCGACTTCCGTGAAGACGTAGCCGCCAGCGAAAACCTGATGCAGCGGGTCGCCGAGATCTACCGTAAGCTGCGCAACACCTTTCGTTACCTGTTGAGCAACCTGAACGGCTTTGAGCCCGAGCGGGATGCGGTGCCCTGGGAGCAGATGCCGCCCCTCGACCAGTACATGCTGGTGCGCACGCGTGAGCTTACGGAAAAGATCCTGCGCTGGTATGAAGACTTTGAGTTTCATCGCATCTACCACGCGCTTAATGAATTCGCCGTGGCTGATCTTAGCCAGCTCTACCTCGATGCGGTCAAAGACCGGATTTACACCTTTGCGCCGCAGAATACGGCGCGCCGTTCCGCCCAAACCGTCTTGTGGATGATTGCCGAGGCGCTGGTGCGCCTGGTGGCTCCGCTGCTAAGCTTTACCGCCGACGAAATCTGGCAGTACATGCCGGACGTGAGCAACCGCCTGCCCAGCGTGCATCTGGAGCTATTTCCTGAGCCGGCGAGCCTGGCGGCGAACATCGACGCGGATTTCATGAATGACTGGGCGACTTTGCTACTGATCCGCGACGAAGCCCTGAAGAGCCTGGAGGAGGCGCGTAAGGCAAAGCAGATTGGCAAGGCGCTGGATGCCCGGCTGGTGCTGGAGGTTCCGCAGGCGATGGGCGCTCTGCTGGAGCGCTACCGGGGGAGCTTGAAAGAACTGTTGAACGTCTCCCAGGTGGAAGTGCTGACCGGTCCCTCGCAGCAGATCATTGCGACCACGCTACTGGCCGATGGCACCAAGTGCGAGCGCTGCTGGAACTACTCCGTGCATGTGGGTGAGGATTGGCGCTGGCCTACGGTCTGTGAGCGCTGCTCGGCTGCACTCGATCAAATGGGGGTTCCACCGGAAGAAAGCGCATCCAGCGAATGAACAGCACCAGGAAGGATTACAGAGGCTGGCTCCTGCTGCTTTCGCTGGTCGTCATCGCCGCCGATCGAATCACGAAATGGCTGGCATCCACCCGGATTGAGCTGGGCGATCATGTTGTGGTGATTGCCCACGTTTTCGCCATCAGTCACGTGGAAAACCCGGGCGCTGCGTTTAGCTTGTTCAATGATTCGGGTTCACCTGGGCGCGTGCGATGGATGCTGCTGGTTTTTTCTGTGTTGGCGGCGGTTGCTGTTCTAGGTGCGTTGCTGAAGCTTGGCCGCACCATTACAGCTACTTCGGTTGCGCTGGCGCTCATCCTCGGCGGGGCTCTCGGGAATGCTTATGACCGGCTGCGGTTCGGCTCAGTCATCGATTTTCTTGAAGTGCACATCGTTCATTACCACTGGCCGGATTTCAATGTTGCCGATTCAGCCATTGTGATTGGCGGAGGTCTGCTGCTGCTTGATGCGTTGTTTGGGGCGAAGGAACAGAGTGATTCGTAATTATCACGGTTATTGATCCGGAAAAAGGAAACAGCAGCTCCCCTTCGACTTCGCTTTATTCAGATGGTCTTCAAGTATTCCTTGGCTTGCTGCCATTCGGGGAAGAGGCGCTCTTCCAGCTGAAATTCGCGGGGATGGACGCAGCGGCGGCCTCCGCGTACCTTTACCGGGTACTTCAAGTGCAACATCTCGTGGTAAAGCAGATACTCCACTGCATAACGAGGAGTGTTCTTGCGGTCGAAAACGCGGCTGACAACAATCGTGTTGTGCGCCGGATCGTAGTGACCCAGGCTGCGTTTCGCCATGTGCCCACTCCAGGTGAGGAGCGGCCGGCCCAGCAACCCGTGAAAGAACCTGTGGTTGAGGCTCTCAAAAACCTCGTCGAGATCATAGTGCTGGCCCTGCGGCCCGAGCATTTTCTTGCGCCCACGTGACTGGCGGATCAACTCCGTCTGGCGGATCACCGTCTCACTGGATGCAAACCTGCGATAACGAGTGGTTTGCGCCGCATTCAGCGGCTTGCGGTAAAGTTTGGCCAACAGGATATGAGCGATCGCCCGCAGAACACTTTCCGGCGCGCCCTCCAGCAGATCCGATAGGTGCACATGCACTCGCCCTTCGCGCAAGCGGATGGTGGTGTTCAGGCTGGTGAAGCGGCGAAAACGAACCTCAAGAGAAGGGATCGGAGCCCGTGGCCGGAGGGCACGGTACTCTTCTGCAAACAGCAAGTGCAATTGGGAATTCACCGCTTTCAGCGTAGCAGGACTTGGCCTTGGGGAAAACGGGGTAGCGCAGAAGGAACCGTTACCTGGTTTCTGACTTCGCGGCTGCCTTTTCTGCTGCCTTTTCTTCCTTCTTCTTTTCGGCGAAATATTTCTCTTCGTCAGCGATCATCTGTACGGCCGCATCATGCACGCTCTGGCTGGACTCCAGAGCCGTCTTGCGCACGAAGTCGTACTGGTTGCTGGGCGGGGGCTCGTTGAGCACGGTCGTCCACTGGGCGCTCTTCTCGACAACCTCTTTGAGCTCCTTACGCAGATCCTCGTGCTGATCGTTGAAATTATCCATATTGTCTTCAAGGTCGTCGGAGAGGCGCGTAAATTCATCGAACAAGTTGTGCAAACGCACGGTCTTGTTCTGCGCTCTGACATCCGCATTGACGTCGTGGATCCCTTTAGACCGCTCCTCGACGTATCCGACGAAGAGCTTGATCCGCTGCAGGGGCTGGTCTCCAGCCTCGCGCACGTCTTCAATCTGCTGCTCGGTTAAGGGGTCCTTTTTTGACTGGCCGAAGAGGGGGGAAATGGCCAGAACCATCCAGACGCCCGTGATTGCCACGGTTCTTTTCATCGCAAAGGGAACAAGGGAGCTATTTCTTGAAGACCTGCATCATCAACTCGGTTTGCACCTGCTCCAATTGCTTCAAGGTCGACTGCAAAACCTGCCGGTCATCATAGGAAGCAGCGTTGAGAATATCGTTCAGACGATACGATGTATGCCGCATCAGCTGCTCGGCATTCTTCATCTTCTTGCCGTCCTCGGCGACACCCATGTGGATCTTTTCCGCATACTTCTGTATCAGGTGCAAGGTTTCCGAGGCCCGGGCATCACCGGCACTCAGTTGTTGCCCGGCGAGTTCGGTCATCTGGTGCACCAGCTCGGCATAGAGGAAACATTGATCTTTGGGTTGAGCCTGGTCGGCTTTGGCCATGAGGGCGGCCATGGCCTGCGGATCGACAACTCTTTCATCCACCGCGAAGGCACAGGCACAGGACAGGTTGAAAGCTAGAGCAGAGACGGCGAGGGTCGTAGCCACGAACCGCATAGAGCACCTCTCGGAGGGCTTACGGTACGTCTTTCGTTAATGACTTCCACCAAGAGCAACGAGTCGATGCTTGGCTTGCCATTCCTGGTCGGGGAATTTGCCGTCGGCAGCGGCGAGGAATTTATGATAGTACTCCTGCGCTTGTTTCGACAAATGAAGATTATCGTACGACGTTGCCCAAAGGAAGTAAGTAGCTGGAGTCTCCTGGAGATATTTTGCTCGCATGGTAAGAGCGTGCAGTGATATTGAATACTGTTTATTTTGGGAAGCGGCAAAAGCGAGACCGCTCCAGGCGTCCCCGTCGCCGGGTTTTAACTGGACAGCCCGCTCCAGCACGGTCTGAGCCTGGACATATTGCTTCTCCCGGATCAGATTTTCGCCCTGCCCGGCCAGAATTTCTTCATTATTGGGCTGGGCTAGCGCCATTTTGGCATAGATAGGCTCAGCCTTTTCGGGATGGCCGGCCTGCGAATAGGCGTCGGCCAGCATCTGGTCAATCGAGGCATTGCCCGGCTCCAATTGGCGCAAAGTCTCGAGTACCGGGAATGCCTCGTCGTCCTTTCCCTCGGCCAGCAGCGCAGTAGCGAGTTGCGCGTTTAGCCCCGGATCTCGGGGATCGCGCTCCAACGCGCTCTTGAGCAAAGGTTCGGCGTCAGAGTACTTCTGTTGCTTGAGCAGCAACTGGGCCAGCCCGGCGTTGGCCGCCGACTGCAGGCTGGCCGAAACCGCGGGATGGCTCGCCAGAACGCGCTGATACGCGGTCTGCGCCAGTTTCAAGTCGCCATTGGCCTCGGCAATCTGGGCGGTCAGCAGCAGGTCGTTGGGAGTTTCAGGGCTCAGCCTGAGCGCAGCCATTAGCGCGTCGCGGGCCGCGGGGGGATCGCTGCTGCGGTCCAGCTCGGCCAGCGACCGGAAGGCCTCTGCCTGGACAGCCGGGTTGGGCGGCTCCGGAGACAACAGCGTGGCTTGCTCCAGTTGCTCCCGGGCCTCATCAAACTTAGCTTGGTGCGCCAGCAACAAACCTAGAGCCAGGCGCGCCTCAAACTGCTTTGGATCCGCGGCGATGGCCTTGCGGTAATCGGCGGCAGCGGCATCTTCGTGGCCGCCGGCGTCCTCCACATAGCCAAGGTCGAAGAGCGCTCGGGCATCGCCCGGATTCTGGCTTAGATACTTCTGCAGCAGCGGGCGGGCTGCTTCGAAGTCCCGCTGGTCGATTTTGGCTTCGGCGGCTTCCCGACCAGGGGCCGCTCCCTTGGCGGCAGCCGGCGCGCTGTCCGGATCCTGCGTTCCCGGAGGGAGCTGGTTTTGCGCCTGGCTTCTCCCTGCCGCCAGCATCCCGGCCATCGCCAGGAGGCAGACATACCCCTTTAGCCTCATAGCCCAGCCCGCACCTCTTGCGCCGCCAGCGCAAGTCCCAGCCAATAGCCCGTATGGGAGCCGGGTGTCTGTGCTACTTGCTCCGGGGTTCCCGCCGCCACCACCCGGCCACCACCCGCACCCGCCTCCGGACCCAGGTCGATCACCCAGTCTGCCGACTTGATCACGTCCAGGTTGTGCTCGATGACCACCAGCGAGCCCCCCGCGTCGATCAGCCGCTTGAAGGCGGTCAACAATTTGCTCACATCGTCGAAGTGCAATCCGGTGGTCGGTTCATCCAGGATATAGAGCACCCGGCTGCCGGCCTTGGTCGCTGTACCGTTGCCGGCCCGTCCGGCGGCGCTGCGCCCTTGGGAAAGATGAGCCGCCAGTTTGACCCGTTGCGCTTCTCCACCCGAAAGCGTAGTCGCCGACTGGCCTAGCCGCACGTACCCCAGTCCTACCTCGTCAAGCACCGCCAGCTTCTCCAGGATCCGCGTCTGGCCGGTGAAGAAGCGCAGGGCCTCCTTGACGGTCAGGTTGAGCACCTCGTAGATGCTCTTCCCCCTGTACTTCACCTCCAGCACGCTGGCCTTGTAGCGGCTTCCATTGCACTCCTCGCAGGGCAGCTCTACATCGGCCAGGAACTGCATCTCCACCGTCACCGTGCCATCCCCTTCGCAGACGTCGCATCGTCCCCCGGGCACGTTGAAGGAGAAGTGCCCCGCCGTATATCCCCGTCGCTGAGACTCCGGTTGGGCCGCAAAGAGCTCCCGGATGGCATCGAATGCCTTGATGTAGGTGACGGGATTGGAACGGGGGGTGCGCCCTATGGGCGCCTGGTCGACCAAAACGATGTCGTTCAGCCTCTCCGCTCCCTTGAGTTCCCGGTAGAGGTGCGAAGGATCGCCGCCTTCATTCTTTCCCAAAGCATGGGCCACCGCGGGGTAGAGCACGTCGTGGACCAGGGTGGATTTGCCCGAGCCGGAAACCCCGGTGATGCAGACCAGCATGCCCATGGGAATTTCGACGTCCAGTCCATTCAAATTGTGAATGCGCGCTCCACGCAGCACCAGCTTCTCCCGCATTGGCTCGCGCCGCCGGGTGGGAATGGGAATGGTCAGCTGCCCGCTGAGATAGCGGCCGGTGATGGAGTCGGGGTTTCTCTCCACCTCTTCCACCGTGCCCGAGGCCAGAATGCGGCCCCCCAGCTCTCCCGCGCCGGGACCGAGGTCGACCAGCCAGTCGGCCGCGCGAATCACGTCCGGGTCGTGCTCCACCACCAGGATGGTGTTGCCCAGGTCGCGCAATTCCTCCAGGATGCGGATCAGCTTGGCGGTATCCCGCGTATGCAGGCCGATGGACGGCTCGTCGAGCACGTAGAGAGCACCCACCAGGCGCGAGCCCAGCGAAGTAGCCAGTTGGATGCGCTGCGATTCGCCGCCCGAGAGCGTGGACGCGAGCCGGTCGAGAGTGATGTACTCCAGGCCGACGGCATCGAGAAAATGTAACCGTTGTTGTATCTCCACCAGGATGCCGCCGGCAATCTCCTGCTGCTGCCGGGTCAGGGTGAGACCCTCGAAAAAATAGTGCGCCTCGCGGATGGTGAGCGCAGACACCTCGCAGATATTGCTGCCGTTGATGCGGACCGCGCGCGCTTCCGCACGCAGGCGCGTTCCTTTGCAGTCGGGACAAGTCGCGTAGCCGCGATACTTGCTCAGCATCACGCGCACGTGCAGCTTGTATTTCTTGCGCTCCAAAAAGGCGAAGAAACCATGGACGCCCAGAAAAGACCCGTGACCATCGAGCACAAACTCCTGCTGGGCCGCGGTCAGTTCTCTCCAGGGCGTGTCGAGCGGAATGCCATGCTGCAGGGCGGCCTTCCTGAGCTCCGCCTGGTAGGGGCGATACTTGGGGCGTGTCCAGGGATCGATCGCGCCTTCGTTCAGGGTCTTCTGCTTATCCGGGATGATCAGGTTGAGATCGAAGTCGATGGTGTTGCCAAAGCCCTGGCAGCGCTCGCAGGCGCCATACGGGTTGTTGAACGAGAACAGCCTGGGCTCCGGCTCGCGGTAGACGCGGTGGCAGAGTTTGCATTCAAAGGCCTGGGAGAAGCGCAACCGTTTGGGTTCCGCTTCCGCATCCCGCGAAACGGTTTCGTACTCAATCTCCCCTGACTCACGAAAGCCAATCTCGGCGGCATCCACGATCCGCGCCCGGTTCTCGGGCGAGACGACCAGGCGATCGACCAGCGCGAAGACGGCCTGCTGAAAGTCGAGATCGAGCAGCGACTCGGGGTTGGAAAATTCCACGATCTTGCCGTTCTGGTAGAGGCGATTAAAGCCCCGAGCGCGCAGCTCGGTGAGCCGCTCCTTGAATGCATCGCTAGGGAGCGCCGGATTCACGGAGGTCTTGGCCGCGGCTTTCTTTGACCGCTTGGCGGTTGCAGTCTTCGCTGGACCTTCGGGTTCGATCGCGGCGCGCGGCTGCACCGGAAACAACGCGTAGAGCCGTGTTCCCTCGCCCAGGACCAGGATGGATGTGGCAATCTCATCCACCGTGTCGCGCCTCACGACTCCCCCGCAAACGATGCAATGCGCCGTGCCGCAGCGCGCAAAGAGCAGACGAAGGTAATCGTAGATCTCGGTCGCCGTGGCCACGGTGGACCGCGGGTTGCGCGTCGTATTTTTCTGCTTGATGGCGATGGCCGGCGCCAGACCGTCGATCAGGTCCACGTCCGGTTTCTCGATGCGCTCCAGGAACTGCCGGGCGTACGCCGAAAGAGACTCGACATAGCGGCGCTGGCCCTCGGCATAGATGGTGTCAAAAGCGAGCGAGGATTTGCCCGAGCCTGAAACGCCGGAGACCACGGTGAGTTTGCCGTGGGTCAGATCGCAGTCGATGTTCTTCAGGTTGTGGGTTCGTGCGCCACGGATAGTGATCAGGTCGTTCAATGTCTCAACCAGCAAGCTCGCCGTGAACCTCCTCGGAAGGCGATGCCATCTCCGCTTCAAAACCGGCCTTGATGCGGGCAAGCATCTCCTCCGGGTCGCGCTTCTCCGCTTGCTCGAAGGCGGCCGCGATGTGGCGAGCCAGATCGGCCAGCATCATCCCCCAGGCTTCGGGTTCCTTCCAGACACCCACCCGCAGGCTGATGTGCTGATCCTGATGCGCGATCCAAACGCGCAGCAGTTCGAAGGACTTTGCATCGGTGCGGGCCGGTTCGGGTACGCGTAGTTGATCGGATTGAGCCATGGTTCTCCTCTCGGTTGAGCGGTGTTCTTTGCGGCACTGGCAGGAAAGCAACACCTCAGGGGCTAAAGCCCTCGTCTGCCCCATTCTTGACGGCCCGACTAAAGTCGTGCCCTGATACAAAACATGAGTTCTTCCGCAGCCTGTAAAGCCGTGCCCTTCGTTCAGTGTTTTTCCGCAGCCCGTTAGTGCCGGGATGCAGCTTCGATCGGCATCACATCGGCGGCGCTCGCCGTGGTGCTGTGGCGCCGGGCCCATACGATGAGCAAAATGCCGGCGACGATGGAACCCAGGCTGGCGACCTGAGCATTGGTCATGCCCCAGTAGATGCGCGGATTGATGCGGATAAATTCCACCAGGAAGCGCGCCACCCCACTGAGCACTAAATATTCGCCGGTAATCTGGCCTAGCGGCAGAGCGCTACCTTCGCCGGATTTCGCCCCTCGCCGCCATAAGTAGCCGGCAATCAGCAGGGCAACGAGCAGTTCATAAATCGGCGTCGGATGGACCCTCTGGGTGGTGGGAACCAGTCCGTGGGGAAAGCTCATGCCCCAGGGAAGACTGGTGGGAATACCATAATCGCCGTCACCGGAGACGAGGCAGCCGATGCGGCCAACACCGTAGCCCACCGAGACGGCAGGAGCGGCAAGGTCAAGCATCCCCAGACCTCCGACTTTTGCTTGCCGTCCCGACCACACCAGCACCGCGATCCCGGCCAGCAGCCCACCAAACCAGGCAAATCCCGCCCGGTCAAAGAGGACCTGGAGCGGCTGGTGCATGAGCAACGTGGGATCTTCCAGTACATGCCATAGTTTGGCCCCGACTACGCCGCCCACCGTGGTATAGGCTGCCACCCCGACGGCGTCGGCATCGATACCAAAACGGCGAAAATTGCAATAGAGCGCCCAGCAGGCACAGACGGACGCCAACCACAGGCAGAGGCCAAATGTGCCGATAGAAAAGTGCCCGATGTGAATGAAGGGATACATGCGTGCGTCGTTAACTACAGTATAGCCGGGGTGCTTTCGCACAGGGATTCATGGAAGAATGCGCCAATGAGAGAGCACGAGCACGAAATGTTGTTCCGTCGCGAGGAGATCGCGGCGCGGGTGGCGGAAATCGGCGCGCAGATAAGCCGCGACTTCGCTGGGGAGGCCATATTGTTGGTCGGAGTGCTGAAGGGAGCCGCCGTCTTTCTCGCCGACTTGGCGCGGAGCATCTCTGTCGAGACCACTTTCGACTTCGTGGCCATCTCCAGCTACAAGGGGGTAAAGACCACCGGCGCGGTAAGATTGATCAAGGATTTAGATACTCCGATCGGGGGCCGCAACGTGATCCTGGTCGAAGACATTCTGGATACCGGCCTGACCCTGGTTTTTTTGCGCAAGCTGTTGCTGCAGCACAAGCCAAAGACCCTGAAAATCGCGACTTGCCTGGACAAGCCGGCGCGGCGCCTGGAGAAGATCGACGCCGATTATGTAGCGTTCAGCATCCCAAACCATTTCGTGGTTGGTTACGGAATGGATTACCAGGAGCGCTTCCGTAACCTACCCGATATCCGCATTTTTAACCCGGATGAAGCGTAATTCAGTTGATCTTTATTGGCGAAAGAGCATAGAGTCCCACCCGGAGTCAACCCAGGAGAAGGAGCCTGTTCCATGACCACCAAAGTGCTGCAACCGGAGATCGATCACGATTCTGGATACTTCGACGTCGCTGGCTTTGCCGCCGCTACCTTGGCGAGCGCACCTGCATTGGCCGCAGTCTTCGATCACACATTGCTGAAGCCGGAGGCGACCCGGGCGCAGGTGGTGAAGCTCTGCGAGGAAGCGGCCAGCTTTCGCTTTGCCTGTGCCATGGTCAACCCTGCATGGGTGTCTCTGGCGCACTCAGTGATGGTTGGGAGTGGCGTGCCCGTTGGGGTGGTGGTCGGCTTCCCGCTAGGGGCCAATCTGGCCACCACCAAGCGCGAAGAAGCGATGGCGATGATTAAGTTGGGCGCGCACGAGCTGGACATGGTGATGAATCTAGGCTTGCTGAAGTCGGGCATGAATGCGCTCGTGGAGCAGGATATTCGGGGAGTGGTGCAGGTGGCGCACGATGCTGGGGCGCTGGTAAAGGTCATTCTGGAAACCTCGCTGCTGAGCGTGGAGGAGAAGCTGCGCGCGTCCGAGCTCGCCTTGGCGGCGGGCGCAGACTTCCTCAAGACCAGCACTGGTTTTTCGACCGGCGGAGCCACCCCGGCCGATGTTGCGATCCTGCGTGGGGTTGCCGGCAATCGCTGCGGAGTGAAAGCTTCCGGCGGCATTCGCAGCCTGAGCGATGCACGCGCCATGCTGGAGGCGGGCGCCACCCGGATCGGCGCCAGCGCCAGCGTCGCTATCCTTAGGGAGTATCAGAACGAATCCTGAGTGCAGTCTGGCGGGGAAAAAGCATTGGGGCTAAAGTGTCTGCGTAAGAACCACCAGTTCAAAGTCTTGCGGAGTCTATGCCCTAAGCGAACCCAGTAGGAACTGGACGGGTGCCCCACGTTCGCCCCAGCGTAGGTGGGCCGAATAAGACGGGCGACCCGGATTTCCTGCTACGTGGCACTCACCAACGTACACGTGTGCGGCTTTCAGTAAGGAAAGCCGCATGAGGCTCGACAACGGAACCAAGCTCAACAGGAAATCCCGGGGAAGCCCACCATAGCCTTCGGATCCCTTGAGCGAACGCGGGTAACATAACCTTCGTTACGGGTGCTGTAAGCTGGCCATTCTTCTTACAAAAAGCGATCGTGGGGGCTGCCCCCGGATTTCCTGTTGAGTTCGGTGGCTTTGGCGAACTTCATCCGGCTTTCCTTAAAGAAAGCCGCATACGCGGTCGTGTCCGGTGCAGCGTACAGGAAATCCGGGTCGCCCCGTCTTTTTCGGCCCAGGTACGCTTTGGCGAACCTGGGGCACCCTTCTTGCCCCGACACTCGTCCTTACCCGAACACCCGCCTTACTGAGCAGCCGTCGTTGCTGGAGCAACCGCTCTTGCGGAGCAAGCGTCCCTGTCCAACCCAAATGCTCTATGATGACTCGATGTTCGTATGACTCCTCCTCGCGACCAAGACGACGCCGAAGCAGAGAAGAAACCGGCGCAAGCCGTTACTACCCAATCGTTTGAAGGCGACTACCGTCCCAGCTCGCAGGCTCCGCCGCCGACCGCCCCGGCGCGCATTGACCCGCTGCAGGCCGAGTTCCTCGCGCGCCTGGCTAATGCCCTCAATAACACCCTCGATCTGCAGACCCTGATGCATCGCACCGCGGACCTGGTGCGAGCCGTAATCGACTACAAGATCTTCGCCATCCTGCTGCTAAACGAACGCACCAACGATCTGCGCATGCGCTTTCAGATTGGCCACAGCCCCGAGGTCGAGCGCCTGAAGATCCGTGTGGGCCGCGGAGTCGTCGGCCGGGCAGCGGAACAGCGCGAATCCATACTGCTCGAGGATGTACAGACGGCCGAAGACTACATCAGCGCCAATCCCGATGTCCGTTCGGAGCTGGCGGTGCCGCTGATCGTCAAAAACCGGGTCATTGGCGTGATGGACCTGCAATCCGAGCAGGTGGGCTATTTCCAGCCGGAGCACCGCCGTTTACTGGAGCTGACCGCCTCCCGCGTGGCCCAGGCCATTGAAAATGCGCGCCTCTACACCCGGGTGGCCCGGCAGGCGCAGACGCTCTCGGTGCTCAACGAAATCGCCCGCGAGGTCACCTCGATCCTCGATCTCGATCCCCTGCTGGAGCGCATCGGGGAACTCCTGCGGCGGCTCATCGACTACCAGATGTTCAGCATCCTGCTGGTGCATGAACGGGAGCAGGTGCTGGAGATTCAGTATGCGGTGCGCTTTGGCCACCCGGTCATGGCGTCGGAAAAGGTCCCGCTGGACCGTGGACTGGTGGGCACCGCAGTGCGCGAGCGCCGGCTGATCTCCACCGGCGACGTGCGCAAAGATGCGCGCTACTACATGGTGAACCCGGAGACACGCTCCGAGATGGCAGTGCCGCTGCTCTATAAGGGCAAGGTGATCGGCGTGCTCGACCTGGAACACGTGCGCGTGAACTACTTCAACGAGGATCACCAGCGCACCCTGGTAACCCTCGCCTCGCAGATCGCCGTGGCCATCGAGAATGCCCGGCTTTATCAGCGGGTTACGCAGCAGGAACAGCGCCTGGAGCATGATCTGGACATGGCGCGCGAAGTTCAGTTGCGGCTTCTGCCGCCCAAGCCAGCGCGCAAGCCGCATGCCGAGTTCGCGACCAGGTTTCTGCCTGCGCGCACCATTGGAGGAGACCTCTACGACTTCCTGCCTTATGACGACCAATGTATCGGCATCGCCATGGGAGACGTCAGCGGTAAGGCAGCTCCAGCCGCGCTCTATGCAGCGCTGATCAGCGGGATCATGCGCGCGGCCACCAGCCAGGCCCTTTCTCCTGCCGCCATGTTGAAGCAGCTGAATGACTCGCTGCAGGAACGCAAGATGGATGCGCAGTATGTGACCATGCTCTTCGCCGTCTGGAACGATGAGAAGCAGACGCTGCAGATCGCCAACGCGGGCTCGGTCCAGCCGCTCTTCTGTCGCGCAGGACAGGTGGAGACGGTGCAGGCAGAAGGATTTCCGCTGGGCATGTTCAAGGACGTCAACTACGAGGAATTCACGCTCTCCACCCGCCCCGGCGACGCGATCATCTTCTTCAGCGACGGAATTGTGGATGCGGTGAACGAAAACGAAGAGATGTTCGGCACTGAGCGGCTAATAGCGCTGGTCGGCCGCGAGCTCAAGAACTCGGCGGAAGGTATGGTGGACGCGATCTACCAGGAGCTCTCAACCTTCCAGGGCGGCGTGGAGCGCTTCGATGACGAAACCGTTGTGGTGCTGAAGGTTCTGAATCCAGCCAACGCGAGTTAGGATAAGCCTTGCAGCATCAGACTTATTTCCCGCCCAGAGGCTGAAGATTGACGGACACCCTGCAAATCGAAAACACGCGGACTATCCATCCGGCGCGTAACCTGATCGGCACCCTGCGCCTGCCAGGCGACAAGAGTATCTCTCACCGCTATGCCCTGCTGGCGGGGATTGCGGAAGGCGTCAGCCGCTTCCATAATTTTTCCACCGGCGCCGATTGCTCCAGCAGTCTGGCTTGCATGCAACAACTGGGCGCGAAGGTGACCCGCTCAGCCGATACAGTCGAGGTTGAGGGCTGCGCCGGGGTGTTGACTCCGCCGGGCACTCTGCTGGACTGCGGCAACTCCGGCTCCACGATGCGCATGCTATCGGGACTCCTCGCTGCGCAGGCGGGTGATTTCACCCTGCTGGGCGACGCCTCGCTGAATCGCAGACCAATGGAGCGGGTGCGCAAGCCGTTGCTCGAGATGGGCGCGGCAATCGAGTTGACAGACGGTCATGCGCCGGTCGAGATTCACGGAGCGAAGCTGCATGGGATCGATTACCGGACACCGGTCCCCAGCGCCCAGGTGAAGACCGCACTGCTCTTTGCCGGCTTGCAGGCGATGGGCAGCACCACGGTGAGCGAGGCGGTACGCACGCGCGATCATGGTGAACTTGCCTTGCGCGCCTTCGGAGCGGAAGTTCGGCGAACCAGCGACTCGGTCACCATCGCCGGCGGCCAGAAGCTGCACGGGATCGAGGCTACGGTGCCGGGAGATATGTCTTCGGCCGCCTTCTTCCTTTGCGCCGCTGCGCTCTTTCCGGAATCGAGCCTGGTGCTGGATCAGTTGGGCATGAACCCCACCCGGGCGACTCTGCTCGACGTATTGACGACCTTGGGAGCGAAGATCAGGGTGCTGAACCTGGAGGAGAACCAGGGTGAGCTCATCGGCAGTGTGCAGCTGGCGGCGCCGCCGGAGGGGCTGGGCAGCACCGAGATCTCGGGACCGCTGGCAGCGCAGTTGATTGACGAACTACCGGTACTGGCGGCGATCGCGCCGTATACCCGTGGGGGCATACGCATTCGCGACGCGCGCGAGTTGCGGGTGAAGGAGAGCGATCGAATCGCGCTGGTGGCGCGGAATCTGCGCGCGATGGGCGCCCAGGTGGAGGAATTCGAGGACGGCCTCGATGTGCCGGGAGGCCAGCAGTTGCACGGCGCAGTGGTCGATTCGGGCGGGGACCATCGCATCGCCATGGCTTTCGCGGTGGCCGCCCTGCGCGCCGAGGGCGACACGCAGGTGCTGGGAGCGGATGCGGCGGCGATTTCATTTCCTGAGTTTTTTCACTTGCTGGAGCATGTGACGGAACGATAGTCACGTTACTGACGAGTGGGGGGGCAAGATGATCTCGAGACGCGGATTCATGGCCCGGACCGGCGCCGTCGTCGCCGGCGCTCTGGCTGCTAAGGTCCTAAAGGCCTCCGAGAAAGCGATGCGGCTCGGGGGCCCAATCTTCGTGAAATCAGATGACCCGGCGGTGCTGGCCAAAGCGCATCGGGATCTGGGATATCGCGCGGCCTACGCCCCGAGCGACCTATCCGTAACCGACAAGGATCGGATTGCAGGACTAGTTAGGGAATTTGGTCGTCAGGACGTCGTGATTGCAGAAGTCGGCGCCTGGAAGAACATGCTCGACCCCGACCCCGAGAAGCGCGGGCAAAACATGGCGTACGTCACCGAGAAGCTCGCGCTCGCGGAATTGCTGGGCGCGCGCAATTGTGTCGACATCGCCGGCTCGTATGATCCCAACCTCTGGTATGCGCAAAACCCGAAAAATCTGAGCCAGGAATTTGTTGACGCTACGGTTGAAAACTGCCGCAAGCTCATCGATACCGTCAAGCCTCAGCGCACATGCTTCAGCATTGAAATGATGCCCTGGAGCTTCCCCACCGGCCCGGACGAGTACGTAAGGCTGGTAAAGGCCGTGGACCGCAAGGCTTTCGGAGTTCACCTGGATGTGTGCAACACCATGAACAGTCCGGTTCGTTTGTATAACAACAGTGCGGGCATACGAGAGTGCTTTGCCAAGCTCGGCCCCTGGATCAAGTCTTGTCACGCTAAAGATCTCAAGTGGGGACCAGGCGTCCAGGTGTGGATCCAGGAGGTCATTCCGGGGACCGGCTTGATTGACTACAAGACCTTATTGCTGGAGCTGTCGC
This sequence comes from uncultured Acidobacteriaceae bacterium, assembly GCA_963787145.1. GTDB lineage: Bacteria > Acidobacteriota > Terriglobia > Terriglobales > Acidobacteriaceae > PALSA-350. The sequence continues at coordinate 212,687 of CAWBBY010000020.1, read as the reverse complement.
GGCTTGGGACGGACGCGCCGCTCATGTTGGAACACCTGCACAGTGCAGCGGAGTACACGCAGGGGCGACAGTATATCCAGGGGGTTGCCCGGTCGCTTGGTCTTTCCTTCAGCGCCTGATTGTCACATTCTTTGTGACCTATACAGATTTGCGGACCAACGGAGAGAACTGCAGATCCCTCGGCTTCGCTCGGGATGACAAAGGGGAGGGCAGCGCACACCTCAGCAGCCGTTACGGGCGTTGGACAGAACAGCCGAAGGGGACCTGCGGGTCCCTCCATCTTGGTAACAGCTGCTGAGGTGAGCGCTGCCCTCCCCCTTGTCGTCCCGAGCGGAGCCGAGGATCTGCAGTTCTCTTCCCCCGCCCACGACTCCTCCTGGAAGTGATTTTCGACCGAGCGCAGCGTAGGGAGCTGTGGTCACTTTCTCTATCTGTCACAAAATATGTGGCAGATAGAGAAAGCTATTGTGGCGGTGGCGGGGTATTCGGCGCAGGCTGCTGTTCGGGAGGCAGAGCCTGCTGCTCTTGCGGAGTTAGTTGGGGTTGGGGCGGCATCACCGGCATCGCGGGCATTTGCTCTGTATGCTGCAATTGCTGTTGCTGTCCTGGAACGGAAGCTTCCGGAGCAGCCTTTGCAGGCTCCAGCCCGGGAATGACTGGCACTTTTGTTACCGTGCCGGTGACCGCTTCGGAGAGCTGAATCCCGTATTGATCCAGGGTTTCCGCCAGGAGCTGTTCCAGCGAGGCGCGATCTTTGGCATAAGTGGCTTCGGTCGAGATGACATTGTTTTCCGCCGTAGCGAGGTTCCGCTCCTGCTGCAATACGTTGGCCGTCGTCGAGGCGCCCAGCCTCAGCTTTTTCACCTCGGCCTGGTAGGACTGGAAGTTGTATTCGCGGGCAGCCAGCGCCGCTTGCACCGCGGCCCGGTCGTTGGTGAGCGCGTACTGCCCGTTGATGACCTGGATGCGCACCTGGATGTAGAGCTGTTGCAGGCGCATCTCCGCCTGGCGGTATTCGAGCACTGCGCGAGCCTGTAGCGACTGCGCGGTGCGATTACGCAGCGGAATATTCACGTTGACGCCCACTGCCTTATCAGGACCGGAGCTGTTGAACAGGTTGGTGAAGACCTGGCCGTAGCCGATTGTGGGAACATCGCAGGCCACCGGGCCGAAGAATTCAGTCGAGCAAAAGGGGCTCTTCGTGCCGCCAAGACCAGCAGCACCATAGAAGGCGTACAAATCTACCGTCGGCAACAGGTTATTCTTGACCGCCCGCAGGGTGATCTCGTTGTTCCTGAGATTCAGTATCTGCTGCTCGATCTCGGGGCGATTGGCATAGGCCTTCTGCACGAGCTCCTCAACCGGCGTCCGTTCTTCCTGCATTTCGAGCAATGAGACGCGATCGGTGGGAATGACCGGCGCACTCGATAGAACCGGGTCGCTCAGGTTGCGGCTGATCGCCTGTTTCATCAGCAGCTGCTGATATTCAAGCGCGGTCTGTGATGTGATGAGCGCCTGGGTGTCGGTGGACACCTGGTTATCTGCATTGAGCACGTCCAGGGGGGCCAGGGTGCCGATCTGCAACTGCTTGCGATTGTCGGAAGCCAGCCGTGAGGACTGCTCCAAACCACGCTGTTTTGCCTGCACATCTTCGTAGTCGGCTGCCAGTTGCCAGTAGATATTTTCAATCTGGTTGATGGTGTAGAGAATCTGCAGGCGGAAGGCGGAATCGGTGATGCGGCGATCATTCTTGGCTTCGAGGATGAAGCGACCGTTAATCCCCGGACCAAACCCGTTCAACAAATGTTGCGTTACAGTGGCTCGGAACGTCGACTGCAACTCCGGACTGTAGGCGTTGAAGATGCTGTCGTTGGTAGTGCGGCTATTTTGGAAGCCAATCTGGAGCTGGGTGCCGGTGATGAAACCCTGGTTGTAATTGAAGTTGTATTGGTCGAGGTTCTGATTCAATGTGGGAGCACCGCTGGCGAAAGGGGTCGCCTCGGGACTGGTTGTCCGTTCCAGCTGGATGGTTCCGGTAAGCACAGGGTCCATTGCCTCCGGCGTGGGACCGGTGCCGTTGGTCGTGACGTTAAGGCCACCAGCACCGGCACCAGCGCCCCCAACCGCGGTGGATGTGCCGCCTGGACCGCCGCCTGAACTGAGCGAGGTCGAACTGGTCCCTGAGCCCCCTAGCGTTCCCTCAACCAGGCCAGCGCTGACGCCCAATAGATTGGAACCGGCGCGAGCCCGTAGCAGGTCTGTGTCCGCGATATCAAGGTTGTATCGCTGGATGGCGATATCGTAGTTGTTCTCCAGGCCAAGAACGATGGCATCGGCGAGGCTCAAGTAAATCTTGCCGCTGTGCACCAGGCCGTCGAGGCGCTGGGAGTTGGTGGTGACCGGCGCCGTCACGGACTTGGGTTCAAAGGTCTTCAGGTAGTTTGGAAACCAGGGGTTTGGCTTACTGAAGTCATGGATGCCCGGCTTCATAAAGACGGGCTCGGTGTAATTTGGCTGTGGCGCCGGGGGAAGGCCCGCGGCGGGTGCGACGGCAGGTGGGCCGCCCGGCGGCGCTTGCTGTGCCCCTGCCGGCAGGGGCACATAGGCGATGAGCACAGAGACCATCGCTACGGTCGCTTGCAGCTTATGAAAAAACCGCCCTCCATGCTGGCGACACCACAACCGGAACAGCTTGGGAAGGCGATAGGAAGTACGACGGGATTCTGAATTTTTCATCGTTGGGTCAAAATCTCGGGGTCAGGCCTCGGGCCTTCGCCGTTCTGTCTGAATAGTTAGGAGCTAGCATGGCAGATGCGGCATGGTCGCCCGATGACTCTACTTTTCGCTCGCCTTACTCGCCTTAGATGAGCGGTCGCCGGCCGGTCAAAAAGCACGGTTCCCGGACATGAAAAGCATTACGCGCTTCACCCGGGGTTCGTTCCATGGATTTCGAGCGCGGTCCTTCCAGCTTCGCCCCCTAGATTTGCGATACGTGGCCGACTTTCTTCGCTGGTTAACCTGTGGGCGAGTATATCGCAGCCTCGGTTGCGATATACGTTAGGTAATGCCGTCCCAAAAAGGCACCATACCCGCATCTGCCTGGAGCGCAATGGAGGGGATAGAGCAGCCGGCGCACAGCCTGGTATGGAAGCTGGTGCTGGCCTACGACGGCACAGAATTCCACGGCTGGCAGGTGCAACCGGACTGCGTGACGGTGCAAGGCGAACTGCGCGGCGCATTAGCCCGTATCACCGGCGAAGACGTTCTACCCCAGGGCTCGGGGCGAACCGACGCAGGTGTGCACGCGCTGGGCCAAGTAGCATCGTTTGCCCTGGCCGCTCCGATTCCCGAGGCAAATCTTGCCCGCGCGCTCAATCGTGCGTTACCCGCATCCATCCGGGTGCTCAGCGCCACCCGGGAAAAAAGCGATTTTCATGCCCGCCACAGCGCGCTCGCTAAAACCTACGAATACAGAGTCTTTCGCGGGGAAATATGCCCGCCCTGGCTAGCGCGGTATGTCTACGCGTTCAACGCACCGCTCGACGTAGCGGCAATGCAGCGAGCCGCCGTCCTGGTTTGCGGCGAGCACGACTTCACCTCCTTTGCCGCCACCGACCCCGATCGGCTTGAACGCGATTCCGACGTCGAGGGCTCCGGGACCAATGTACGCTGCCTCCATGCTTCGCATTGGGTGCTAGAAGCGGAGCCCGACCTGCTTGTTTATCGCGTGCGGGGCAATGGTTTCCTCCATCACATGGTGCGAAATCTGGTTGGAACCTTTCTCGAAGTGGGACGGGGAAATCTGACGGAGTCAGAGATTCCCGCGATTCTGGAGTCTCAAGCGCGCGAGCGAGCAGGCCCGACCGCGCCGGCACGAGGATTGTTCCTGGTCAATGTTGAGTACTCCAGCGGAGATAGATCCTCAGAGTAGAGTGCTACTCTGAGACTCAGTGATGCCCGGCACCATCGCCCACTCAGCTTTTTCCCGCATCGGCCAACTGGCTTCGCTGCCTCGCGTTCACGCGGCGTTCCAGTGGTTCCATCTGCACGAGCGCAGGATGATGCAGTGGCAGCAGGAGCTGGTATCGATCGCTGCGCCTCCATTTGGCGAGGGCCGGCGCGCGGAGTGGCTGGCTGAACGCTTCCGGGAACTCAAGCTGGAGCAGGTAGAGATCGACTCCGAAGGCAATGTGCTGGGTTGCTATCCCGGCAATCGCTCACTCGCCGGGCGCCCCTGCGTCATGTTGTCTGCGCACATCGATACAGTATTTCCCATCCACACTCCGATTGCCCCGCTGGTGGAGCACAATCGGCTGGAGGCGCCCGGCGCCTGCGATAACGGCGCCGGCGTGGCCGGCATCCTGGCGGTGGCGGCCGGCCTCGAGAGTTGCGGAATCGAGCTTCCCTGTGACCTGCTCTTTGCCGGCAACGTAGGCGAGGAGGGCGATGGCAATCTGCGCGGCATGCGCTACCTATATGGAGCTTCTCCGTGGCGAGAGAGGATTGGCGCCAATGTGGTGCTCGATGGCGCCGGCTGCGAGGTAGTAGTAACCCAGGCCCTGGGTAGCCGCCGCTTTCTGGTCACCGTGCAGGGCCCGGGCGGCCACTCGTGGACGGATGCAGGAACCCCCAATCCCATTGTGGTATTGAGCCGGGCAATCACCGCCATGAGCGAAGTCGCTCTTCCCTCAACACCGCGTACTACTTTGAACATCGGCACCATTGAGGGTGGCAGTTCGGTGAACTCGATCCCCGAGCGCGCCACGGCTCGCTTCGATTTGCGCAGCCTGGACGCGGAGCAGTTGGTCCGGTTGGAAGTGGAACTGCATCGCGCCGTCGAAGACGCCGTGCTGGCGGCCAACACGTTGGGAAAAGCCAGAAGTTCCTTGCAATTTCTGATCGAACGGATCGGCGACCGTCCGGCCGGCCGGCTGAGCGATGATTCCCGGCTACTCGAGGCCCTGCATGCGGTGGACCGGCACCTGGGGATTCGCACTGAGCAGCGCGTGGCCTCCACCGATGCCAACATCCCATTGTCTCTGGGCATCCCGGCACTCAGCATCGGGGCGGGAGGAGATGGGGGAGGGATCCATACGCGCGGCGAATGGTACGACGCCAGCGGCCGGGAGCTGGCGCTCAAGCGTATTCTGTTGCTGCTCCTGCTGGCATTGGATCACGTTGCCCACACCTCTGCGGCAGCCGGCAAGCAATGATCGCTCTAGGCTTGTGCTGCCTGATGTCGGCGCGACCGCTCTTATCCGCGACCACCCAATCGCCCGTGGTTGCGATCTATTACCACGGAAATATCCTCACCGGCGTTGGCCTTGGCGGCAGCAACGTGCAGCGGGTCACGGCCATCGCGGTGGGAAGCCATGAGATCGTCGCCATCGGAGACGACGCGGCGGTTTTGCGCCAGAAGCAGCCGGGGACCAGGCTCTTCGACCTCCATGGGGCCTTCGTGATGCCCGGCATCAATGACGCCCACGTGCATCTCGCCAATGCTGGGCGCATCAAGCTGGCGGTCGACCTCACTGGCAGCACTTCGCTGGCTGAGATGTTGCGCCGGGTGAGTGCGGCCGCGGCCGCGGCTCCTGCTGGAGAGTGGCTCCTGGGCGGGGGTTGGGACCATACCCTGTGGGCCAGCAAGACCTTGCCCACCCGGCAGGATCTCGACTCCGTATCTCGCGGCCATCCAGCGATCTTCACCCGGGTGGACGGGCACATTGCGGTCGCCAACTCTGCCGCGCTCGCCTTGTCGGGGGTGACCAATCAAACCCCGAGTCCGCAAGGTGGCCAACTGGACCACGATGCCGACGGCAATCTGGCCGGGATTGTCCGTGAGGACTCGGGTATGGAGCTTATTCAGCGGCATATCCCTGCTCCGTCACATGACCTGCGAAGGCGGGCCATCCTGCTGGCGCTCCAGGATGCCGTAGTGCATGGCGTGACTTCGGTGCAGGACAACTCCGCCTGGGATGACTTTTTGGTCTACCAGGAACTGGAGCGAGAAGGCCAGCTGCCGGTGCGCGTTTCGGAGTGGTTGTCCTTCAATGATCCAGTTGAGCTGCTGGTGGCCCACCGCGCCGCACAGCCGGCTGACGACCGCATGCTCCACACCGGGATGTTGAAGGGCTTCATGGATGGCTCGTTAGGCTCGCGGACAGCCGCTTTGCTATCGCCCTACTCGGACGACCCGGGCAACAGCGGGTTGCCGCGTTACGAGCAGGCGCGGCTCGACGCCATGACGAAAGAACGTGCCGCGGCTGGATTTCAGATTGGCTTCCACGCTATCGGCGACCGCGCAGTCGAGATGGCTCTCAACGCTTTCACTGCCGCTAGCGATAGCGCGGAAAGGCGCGACCGCATCGAGCACTCCCAGGTGGTAGACCCGCGGGACATCCCGCGCTATAAGGCCCTGGGCATCATCGCGTCCATGCAGCCCAGCCATCTGCTCACCGACATGAATTGGGCTCCGGCGCGGCTCGGCACCCAAAGGTCACGTTACGCCTACGCGTGGAAGGCGTTTCTGGATGCCGGCGTGCCGCTGGCTTTTGGGACGGATTACCCAGTGGAACCCATCACGCCTTTTCGCGGCATCTACGCCGGGGTCACTCGCAGCAACGAGGCGGGGACCGACAGTTACTTTCCGCAAGACAAGCTGACCATCGACCAAGTGCTCCTGGCGTACACCCAGGGTTCGGCGTATGCGGAGTTTGCCGAAAGCTTCAAAGGGAAGTTGATTCCGGGGTATGTGGCCGACTTTGTCGTGCTTGACCGCGATCTGACCAAGGTGCCTGCGCAGGAGATTCTTAAGACCCAGGTGCTGCGGACAGTGGTCGATGGACGGACCGTCTATGAGAGGCCGCCCCCCAAACCGTGACTGCAGTAATACACAGACGTAACGTTACCTTAATAACGCTTATGACTGGGGGGGATTGCTCCTGACAAATCGCATTTAACAGCAGGTCCCTCCACTCCGCTGCGCTCCGGTCGGGATGACAATTCTGTTCTGAAATCGATGATTTCTCGCCATAGTTCCAATTGTGCAACAGAATTGTCATCCCGACCGGAGCGCAGCGGAGTGGAGGGACCTGCTGTTAATGCGATTTGTCAGGAGTAATCCCGATTCGTCCCCTCCGGGGACTTAATTCATATTGGGCCGGCGTGGCCGGGAGGCGAGATTCCGTGCTGTAACTCATGGCTCGCGAACTGCGTCTAATTAAATGTTGCTGCTGCACCAACCGCTACAACACGACGCCGCCCCAATCGCCGGCTTTTGGCTATACTGGAGAGAGTACACAGTGACTGTGTGGCAGCAAGGGTTTGTTATGTGCCGCCGTTCTTTGGGAGAACAGCGGCGGCACCGAGTTCGAGCGTGTTTCATGAATCCGGTAATCTGCTGAGGCCATGAACGACATTCGCCCCGGGCTTGCCGGAAGACCAGTTTTACAACCGCTCTCGTTCCCTGGCTCACACCGATTGTGTGATTGCTCTACGGGGTGCCATCCTCCTAGCGCCGCCAGCCCTTGGATGCTTCCCAACCGACGAGGTTAGACCCACATGAAATCGCTGCTCGAACGGCTTCGCGCAAGCCGTCTCGCTTCAACCTTTACTATCCTTGGCACGCTCTCAGCCGGCATATTGATTGGATCTGTCGCTGTCCATGGTGTTCGCGGAAACGAAACGCAAACCGATAGCTCAGACGCCAGCCCGCTGAAGATTCCCAACCCTGTCACCCTGTCAACGACTTTCACCCAGATCGCCAAGGACGTCGGCCCGGCAGTGGTGAATATCAATACCGAGACCCTGCCTCAGGAAGATAGCCACTCCCGCCGTCGCAATCCTCATGCGGCACCCGCCGTTCCCCCGGGCGGCGGTGACGACGACCAGAATGGCGACCAGGACCAGGGCGGCCAGGGCCCTGATCAGAACTTTCAGGACTTCTTTAATCGGTTCTTTGGCGGCCAGGGGCAAGGGGGCGGCGATCAGGGTGACCAGGTGCGGGAGTCACTCGGCTCCGGCTTCATCGTAGATCCCCGCGGCTACATCATTACCAACAACCACGTGGTAGAAAAGGCCGATCGGATTTATGTGAAGCTTTCCACCGACCCGGAAGGTTTCCAGGGGCGCCTGGGAAAAGTGATTGGTGTGGATAAGGATACCGATCTGGCGGTGGTGAAGATTACCACCACCGAGCCGCTGCCCACCGTGAAAATGGGGAATTCGGACGCTAGCCAGGTAGGCGACTGGGTAATTGCCATCGGTAGTCCGTTCGCCCTGACCCAAACGGTTACAGCAGGCATTGTCTCGGCCAGGAACCGTACCATCGAAAAGGGCGCCGCCGGCCAATTCCAGCACTTCATTCAAACCGACGCCGCCATTAACCCGGGTAATTCCGGTGGACCGCTGCTCAACATGGCCGACCAGGTCATTGGCGTCAATACCGCGATCCTTACCCAATCTGCCGGCTACGAGGGAATTGGCTTTGCCATGCCCTCGAACACGGTCATTGGCGTCTACAACGATCTGATTGGACCGGAGCATAAAGTCATCCGGGGTTCGATCGGCGTCCAGTTCCAGGCCAGCCTCAACCCTGCGGTCCAACGCGTCTACGGTTTCAAGACCGGGGTACTGGTCAATGCGGTTACGCCTCATGGGCCTGCTGACCAGGCGGGAATGAAGGCGGGCGACATTATTACTACCGTGGACGGCTCACCTATTAAGGATGGGGACGCCCTGGTGACGGACATTGCGGCCCGCAAACCGGGAAGCTCTGTCCATTTGGGCTACGTACGGGGCGGCCAGACAGCGACCGCGACCCTTACGATTGCCGACCGGGCTAAGCTGTACGCGGCCCAACCCACATCGCAAAATGGAGACAACGGGCCGGAAAGCGCGCCCAACGCCTCCGAAGGCAAACTCGGAATCACGGTCGAGGCCGTGCCTGGCCCGCTGGCAAGCAAGGGCATCCATGGGGTACTGGTTACGCAGGTGAAGCCGGGTTCCTTTGCCGACGAAGCTGGATTGACATCCGGCCTGGTGATCACGGAGATCAATCGCCAGCCGGTCACGGGCATCGATCAGTTCCAGTCGTTGGTCAGCGCCTTGAAGGCCGGGCAGGACGTGGGCTTCCGAGTGGTTGACTCGCGCAATCCTACCGCTGGTGGCACTTATCTGGGAGGCACACTACCCTAAAGTATTTCCCCGGTCGGGTCTTTTATCTGACCGAAAGGTAATAGGAGCCGGGGGAGGATGCGGTAAAAACGAATAATTTACCTAGTAACCATTACCGGCGGTCGGAAAAATTGCGGCCGCCGGGCTTGTTGGGATTGCAATCTGGCAGGTCTCCTTATAATGTGTCGAGAAGCACGAATTTCCCCTATCGAGGTATGCATGGTGTCTTTACGAGCAGGCCAGGTTTTGCTGCTACTCTCTACTCTGGCTATCACTCCAGCATTTGCAAGCCGAACTCATCGTGCACCCACGTCCGGCCATCCGCGGACGACTTCTTCCAAGAAGGCCACCAAGAAACAAGTCCGCGGACAGCGGACCATTGATTCCGGCCGGGCCTCCGAAATTCAGAACGCATTGATCAAGCAGAAATACCTCACCGGCGCTCCTAGCGGGCAATGGGACGCACAGACCCAGGTAGCGATGCGGCAATATCAGTCGGACCACGGCTGGCAGACCAAGTTGATGCCTGATAGCCGGGCACTGATCAGTTTGGGCCTTGGCCCCAACCACACCAACGATTCGCCCGTCGGCCGCACCAATAGCGTTCCTTCGGCCCTGGCAGCGCCAAACACGCAGGAGGCGCAGTCCTCTGAGCCGATCGAAAATAATACGCTGGCGTCGGTCCATACTCTTTCGCAGTAGCGGCTAGCACAGAGACCGATCAAGAAACCCGGGATGGTTGCCGGTGTGCTGACTCTGTCAACCATCGAGGGTTCCCCCACGCCTGTAAGCTAAAGCCGGGTCTCCGGCTGGAGCAGGTCACGGATCGTCTCCCGGCGGCGAATTAGCCGGGCCTTCTTGCCTTGCACCAGGACTTCCGCGGCACGGGGCCGGGAATTGTAGTTGGAGCTTAGGGACATCCCGTAGGCGCCGGCATCGAGAATCGCTACCAGGTCGCCTTCGCTCACCCGCGGCATCTCCCGGTCCCGGGCAAAGAAATCGCCCGACTCGCAAACCGGACCGACCAGGTCGACCGGCGCCCTTTTCGCCTGGGGATCATGGAGCACAGGCAAAATCTCATGGTAGGCCTGATAGAGCGCAGGCCGGATGAGGTCATTCATCCCGGCGTCCGTGATTACGAAAGTCTTGCTCCCATTGCGCTTGAGATATAACACTTTTGCCAGCAGGGCGCCCGCCTGGGCGATAAGGAAGCGGCCCGGCTCCAACAGCAGCCGTACCTCGAGACCGGTGAGGGCACGGTCCACCTCCGCCGCATATTTTGCCATTTCGGCAGCAGGGTCGAAGTTGGAAGCACCGTGGTAGTCGATGCCCAGGCCGCCCCCGGCATCGACGAATTTGATCCCGATGCCGTCGCCCTCCAGTTCGCGAATGAGTTGGGCGACCCCGTCGAGCGCCGCCCCGAAAGGCTCAGCGGTCTGGATCTGGGACCCGATGTGCACGCTGATGCCGACCGGTTCGAGGTAACGCGATCTCTTTACTTCCTGGTAAACAACCCGGGCAGCCTTGATGTCGATGCCGAACTTGTGTTCGCGCAAGCCGGTCGATATATAAGGATGAGTTTCGGCGAAGACGTCCGGGTTCACGCGCAAGGCGACCCTGGCGACGATGCGCCGCCTGCGGGCCCGTTCGGCGAGCAAAGCTACTTCGGATTCACTCTCCACATTGAAAATCAAAATACCGGCAGCCAGCGCAAGATCGATCTCTTGGGCTGTCTTGCCCACACCGGAGAACACCACCCGGCTGACCGCTTTCTTATTCACCTCCAAGATGCGAAGAAGCTCTCCGCCAGAGACGATATCGAATCCCGAACCTTGGCCGGCAAGCATCTTGAGAATCGACAAATTGGAATTTGCCTTCACCGAATAGCAAATGAGGTGATCCCTATGACCAAATGCGTGGGAGAAGAGTCGATAACGATCCAGGATCTGGCCTGCGGAATAGACATACAGCGGGGTTCCATACTTCTTCGCCAGCCCAATCAGGGATACCTCTTCGCAGTGCAATACCGATTTGTTCTTGGGATAGCGGAAGGGACGATCGGAGAATGCGATCTGGTATTTCAAAAGCAAGCGGCCTCGCGCGAATGAGAGTGGCTGTTAGCACTTCAGCTTATCGCAGTTGAGAGGCCGGCCCGCTTCAGTATGGTTAAGTCGTGGTGTTGAGATTTGTTGAGGGAACAACCGCCCGCGGTTCCTCGGGCACCATCACCCAAAACAAAACATAGGCCACCTCGCCAATGGGGAAAGCCAGTATGGCCAGGAGCACGGTGATCACTCGGATCAAAGTGACGTCCCAACCGTAGTGGTTGGCAAGCCCGCGGCAGACACCGGCCAACTTTCTGCCAGCCAGGGGCCGCGTCAACGGTCCCCAGGGTGGAGAGGGAGGGCGGGAAGCAAAAGCAGCCGTCTCGGTGACAGCCTTGCCGCAGGCGGAGCAAAAGCGCGCGTCGCCGGGTAGCGATGCACCACATCCGGAACAATATAAAGCCATTGGACGCCTCCAAAAAGCTATTGTAATGAAATACTTGCCAGGATCCCCGGGTTACTGCGCCGTAAATGGAGATTTCAAGTATTTGCGAGCTGAATCCGCCTGCGCGGAGTCACCATCCTGGCGGAGCACGGCCTCGTACTGTCTCCGCGCCATATCTCGCTCATTCAAAAGATCATACATCTTCCCTGAGTTGAGATCACAGCGGCTCTTGAGATCTTTGCTGATGGTCGGCTGAGCGGTGGCCTCATTGTAGGCTGCGGCAGCTTCGGCGTAGTTCTTCTGCCCCTGGAGTGAGTCGCCGAGACCGAACCAGGCGAGCTCCAGATGGGCAGAAGGAAAAAAGCCTGGCTTCCTGGCTTGCTCCAGCAGTTGCTGGTACTCCGCGATGGCGGCTTTGCCCTGTCCAGCGTCCTTAGTGAGGTTAGCAAGTTCAAGCCGGAAGAGAAAATCCCGAGGATACTCATCGGTCAACGAGCGGGTGACCGTAATCGCCTCGTCATATTTCGCCTCCCGGCGAAGGAATAGACCCAGCGCCGTCCGAGCCTCCACCGAGGTGATCACTCCTCCTCCCCCTGCATCCCGTAAGTCTTGAATACCCTTTGACTTAGAGCCTGTGATCCCGGCCACCCCGGCCACTATCTTAAGCCCAAAAGGGAGGCTTCCGGTGACATACTGATGGACCCCGACTATCAGCTCGGCGTCAATATACTTGGGATCCAGTCGCAGCACCTTCTCGTTGTCGCTCCGGGCCTGCAAAGCAACATGGAGCGCGGGAACAAAACTACGTTCCACCAAGCCGATGTACACCGCGTGCAGGCTGCGCGCCCAGCCCCGCGCAAAGAGGGCGTCGACATCCTCCGGACGCTTGCTTAGCTCCTGATTAGAGAGATCCATGGCCCTGTTAAATAAGGAGTTAACCTGTTCGGCCACGGCATGATCAGCGGCAACGGCATGCTTGCCGTTAAGAAAGCCGTCATGGGCATAGAAAGTGGTGTCGAGAAGATCGAGGCGATAGAGTTCGCGGAAGATCACGGTGTCGAGAACATAATCCACGGCCAGGGGATTGGTAGGATTTTGCTCTTGCACCTTTTCAAACCGCGACAGGGCGCCATCGTAATCGAGAATGTAGAAGCGATCGAAGGCCTGGCGCACCAATGGGTCCAGATTGAGTGGGTTCGTATCCACTCCCGCAGGTGTGGTAACGGCACCACGCCCGGATCCTGCAAGAAGCGCAAAGAAAACAGCCAAACCAATGGTAGAGTTCAACTTAGGCATAGACGGACGGCCAACCGCTAAAGCCTCGTGCTGCATTAAGGATGAGACGACTGCATGCATGGGGCGAATGCGGGGAATCTTGGGGCGAATGAGCCGGCGGATTTTTTCCAGATATTTCATTAACTAGTGGTAATTAGCGAGACTGTTGGCGCATAAATAAGTAACTAATAGGCAGCCGTTTTAGGCGACGCGTAGCCACCAGTGAATGAGTTCCCCTTTACGGTACCTGTGGAAACGAGGAGACGCTATGACCAGGCAGGAACTCCTTCGCATCGTCATTCGCCAAGCGCGCGCGAACGGTTTCCAGTTCCGCAGATGGTTCCAGGCGGCGATCGACTCCTCCTGGACCGGCTTTGACGACGCGGTCGAGTTGCTTGCTCAAGGGCGGCGTTACTATGCTCTCCTTTTTGCTCACGAATTTGGCCGGGCGTTCTGGAAGCAGGGTTCCAAAATCAGCTTCGTGGTTCCCGCGGCAAGCTATACGCGCCGCGACAAGGATGGCCGCATCGTGACCGTGACGCGGAAGCCTTTCACCCGCCGAACCCTCAAGGCCGACGTCTGGAAATACCATCTGCGTGAAATGGCGGCTCACGACGAGCCACTCCGATATATTCGACGTTTCCTCGTTATAGAGGGAGACGTGCAACAAACTAAAAGTGTCGCTTCTTAGTTACCTTCCGGTGATTTTATTTCGGACATTTTTGCAACCAACGAGTGATATACTCCCGCCCGCGGACAGCCTACTCTCGGCATGTAGAAATCGGTAGAGGATGGTCGTCCGGTAGCTAAGTCGCGGTAACCCACCGCAGCCCCGTTTCCGCCCGCCCGTTCTGTCAGCACCGCATTTCCGCCCTCCCCCAAGTCACGGTATCAGGAACACATGGCTTTCGGTGTCGTCAAGCGAAATGCGATGAGCACTCTGCCCGCAGATCCTGCCGGGGGGGAATAGGTCATGAAGATAGCTCTGGCAGCGTTGTTTGCCGCGACCGTCGCCACTACCACAGGGTCCGCATTCGCACAGGATGTAGCGCCGCTCCCTACGGAGCTCATCCCGGCGGGTGTTCCTCTCCGCGTGGAGCTCGACAAGAGCTACTCGATGCGGACGGGCACCAGGATTGAAGGTCACCTCACGGAGCCTGTCTATCTCATCGACCATGTGGCCATTCCCGCCAACTCCAAGGTTTATGGCACGATCACCGGGAAGCACGGAGTTAGCCGCCAGGTTCGCACCGCGGCTATGTTTAATGGCGACCTGACACCTCTTAAGGATGCGGAAGTCACCTTTAGCCAGCTGCAGACCCCGGACGGGCACAATTATGGCATAGAGACGGATGCTACGGAGCGGACAACCAATGTTGTGCGCATGACCGAGCCCGACGAAGCGCCTCGCAAGTCGCTGGTACAGCGCATCGCCGCAGCTTTCAGCTGGACTAAGCGGGAGACCGCGGCCACTTTCAGTGCTCCACACAAGGTGGACCGGGCGAAACAGGCTCTTTATGCACAGATTCCGGTCCATCCGCAGGAGCTTTGGGCGGGAACTCAATACGACGCGGAGCTGAAGCAGCCATTGGAGTTAGCTGGAGAGACTGCGCCGGCGCCCGCACCCGTCGCGGACCTCAGCGAGCTGAAGCTGACCGGCAACATCGAGGCCCGCCTGGTGGATCCGGTGGACTCGAGCACCGCGACAGTCGGCATGCCGGTCGAAGCAGTGCTGACCCAGCCTCTTTTCGAAGATGAACCCGCCGCCACGCTGCAATCGACAGATACGGCGGCTTCGGTTTCGCCCCAGGCACACGGGAAACTACTGTTGCCCGAGGGCACGCACCTGATCGGAAGCGTGGTGCAGGCCAAGCCAGCGGGAATGTTCGGACACAACGGAAGCTTGCGCTTGACCTTCCGCAAGGTGGAGCTCCCCGAAGGTGACGAGAGAGTCGTGCACGGCCGGGTAATCGCCGCCGAGAGCGTGAGGAGTGACCGGTTGCAGATCGACAACGAAGGCCAGATTAAGGCCAGCAGCAGCAACCGCTTCCTGGCTCCGATCACCCTGGGTTCGCTGGCTGCGGTGTCGGATAGCACCGGCGCAGGCCTAGTCAGAGAGGCATTGACCAGCAACGGTCTCGACCTGCTGACACGGGTAGTGGGAACGGTCGCATCGAACGGAGGGCTGATCTCCGGCTTCGCCTATTACGAGGTCGGTAAGGTCGTCTTCGACACCTGGATCGCACGGGGACATGAAGTAGTCTTCGCCAAGGACACCCGGTTGGAAATCGAACTCTCGCAACGGTAGGCCGCTGCGAGTTCCCCCAAGTTTGAAATTTTAGGCCGCCCTCCCCCGAGATAGACCTTCGGCCAATAAAAGAACCCTCCCCCTGAACTTTCAATCGCAGCGGTCACCATAAAGTCGACTCGCAAACTTCAATCAAGAACAGTAAACCGCATTTGCAAAGCTGAAGACCGTTCCGCAAATTGCAACCGCTGGAGTCATCTGAAGCGACGGCGGCACAGAAGAGGAATTGAACAATGGTGCGGCCTAACTTCTTAGACGAATGAACATCTGTGAATCAAAAACCGAAAACTGCATTTGCGAGGATGAATTCGTACACGCGGTTCCGGCTTTAGCAACTGTGGAAGTCATCTGAAGCGACAACCAGGAATCGAGGAGTAGATGCAACCTGACTCCTCGGACCGAATGAGCAACAGTAAATGAAAAACGGCAAACTGCATTTGCGAGGATGAAGCCGTAAACGCGCTTCCGGCTTTAGCAACCGTAGCGGTCATCTGAAGCGACAACCCACAGAGGAGGATTGAAAGGCAAATGCAGTCCGGCTCCTTAGACGAATGGGCGGTAGTGAATGAAGAACGGCAACCGCATTTGGATGAAGCCATAGGGCGGTTCCAGCTTTAGCAACCGGGGCGGTCATCTGGAGCGACAACCCACAGAGGAGGGATTGAAAAGCAATTGCGGGCCCTTTAGGCCGGATCAAACGGAAAGAGATGGTTCATTGGCCCTTTCCCTTTTCCAACCCGATAGGCCGAACGAAGCGCTTCTGTGACGTAACCTTTGGCGGCAGCGGCAGCCTCCCGGGGAGACAGGCCGGAAATGAGTCCGCACAGCAAAGCGCTCGAGAAAGCGCAGCCGGTTCCGTGGGTCGCGTTGGTGACGATCTTTTCTCCCGCCAGCCAATTCCCCTCCCCCGAGGCAGTGAGCAGGAAATCGTCGGGCCGGTCGAGGTGGCCGCCGGTGACCACCACGTTCAGCGCATCGTTACCCAACTGCGCGGCCATCACTTGCAGACGAGCGGCGGCCGCCGGCACCTGTTCCCGACCGGGTTTACCGCCGGTAAGCAAGTCCAACTCGTCGACGTTCGGGGTGATCCAACCGACTCGACGGAGTAGTTCCTCGCGGATGACCCGCAAGCCATCACGATCGATGAGCGCTGTTCCCGAAGTGGAACGCAGCACGGGATCGAGAACGATCCGTTCCCGCGGGATCGTGCCGGCTTGGGCAGTCAGAAAGGAGGAGACTTCGCATACTACGGCTGAGCTTCCCAACATCCCGATCTTGACGCCGGACAAGGAAACATCTTCGGCCAGGCACTCCAATGTCTGCCGGACCAGCATTGCCGGTAGCGGCTCGACGGCACGGACACCGAGCGTCGATTGCACCGTCATCGCCGAGATGCAGGCTACGCCGTAGATTCCATGGGCGGAGAAGGTCTTGAGGTCGGCGGTAATTCCCGCCCCCGACCCAGGATCGAAGCCAGCGATGGTGAGCGCCACCGGCCTGAAGGGGAAAGCGACGGTCATTTGGGGTTCGTTGCCGGGGGACTCCATTGGGGCTCCATGCCCATTTTATGAGACAAACCTGGAAATCTTTGCCCCGCACGTGTATGCTGCGCGCTCGGGGTTTTTTGCCCCGTTTCCGATGCCAAAGTCCGATTCCGGGCCTATGACTTTGGTGGGGAAGATTACCAACGATCAGCAGCGCGAGGCATCCGGATCCTGTCTAATAAGCGTGGCCCGGTAAGGGCTCAAATCCACCCCTCGCCTGTACCATACCCAGGGCCATTAAGCAAGGAGGAGACTCTTAATAAGTAGTTGATAGATTTTGACTTAGACACCACGGACTCCATAAAATAAGACAGGAGAACAATGTCAACTATCGCCCACCACTCTCATTGGCCTATAGGGCCCGCAATCCTCGCCGGCGCGGTACTTTCCGCGATGTGCATTAGCCCCGGTTCTACGTTAGCCCAGCATGACTCCCCAGCGGCAGCGGGTGCGCAGCAAACCGCGACCGCGATCCCGCACCATAACCACTGGCTTCAATTCGGACGAGCATCCTGGTACGGACGTGAATTTCAGGGCCAAGCTACCGCCAGCGGCGAACCCTTCAATATGAACTCCATGACATGCGCCCATCGCAGCCTCCCGCTCGGGGCCACTGTTCTGGTGACTAATCTGCGCAACCATCGGTCGGTTCTGGTCCGGGTGAATGATCGTGGTCCGGTGCCCGAGAACAGGGTTCTCGACCTGTCGTATGCAGCGGCCAAGGTTTTGGGTTTCCGGGGCGTCGCGCCGGTGCGGATCGATCTGGTTGATCCGTCGTTAAGCCCTGCTCAAATCGCACAGCTCAGCTGGCCCGCGCAATTCCAACGATAATCGGCCCGCGTTTTCGCTACAATTAGTGTCGTGGCACCTTCTAGCAAGTCCGCAGACGAACGCCTGATCGTGGCGCTGGACTATCCGGACGCCAAGGCAGCGCTTGATTTGGTGGATCGATTAGAGGGAGCCACGCGCTGGTTCAAAATCGGCGTGGAGCTCTACGTTGCCGAGGGTAACTCCCTGGTGGCCGAGTTGCAGCGGCGCGGCTACTCGATATTTCTGGATCTGAAGTTCCACGATATTCCAAACACCGTAGCCTCAGCCGTGCGATCGGTGGGGCGACTCGGTGTGCAAATGCTGACCATACACGCTGCGGGCGGACCGGCTATGCTCGCTGCGGCGGCGGAAGCGGCGGGGGAAACGGGCTCCTGCCTAGCCCTGCTCGCGGTCACCGTCCTGACCAGCATGGATGACTCGCAACTGGAGTTAACGGGCGTCAGCAGAAGTGTGAGCGCCCAAGTGGAGACGCTCGCCCGGATGGCTTACGCCAACGGGGCCCAGGGATTTGTGTGCTCCGCCGTCGAGGTGGCCAATTTGCGTAGCCGGCTAGGCAGCAAGCCACTGCTGGTGATCCCGGGAATTCGCCCGG
Organism: uncultured Acidobacteriaceae bacterium; assembly: GCA_963787145.1. Lineage (GTDB taxonomy): Bacteria > Acidobacteriota > Terriglobia > Terriglobales > Acidobacteriaceae > PALSA-350. The sequence continues at coordinate 194,473 of CAWBBY010000020.1, read as the reverse complement.
AAGGGACGGCCACCGGCGACCAACGGCGGGTGGCAACACCCGGGGCGGCCATCGCCGCTGGTGCAAGCTACCTGGTAGTAGGGCGGCCGATCACGCGGGCAGCTGATCCGGGCGCCGCTGCTAGATCCATATTGGCGGAGATGCAGGCCGCAACTGTGACTGCTTAGTCCAGAGGTTTAGAGCTTTTCGTAGAAATCGCAGGCCGAGCAGGAGATGTAAACGCCTCCGGGAACTCCGCGCTCCCGATCCTTTACTCGTTTCACAATGCGAGTTGCCTTATTGCATTTGGGACATTCAATGCCCTTGGCGGTGTCCATCATCTTGGAACGGTCGGCGGTCTTGGCTACTTTGGCCACGGTATCATCTCCTCTTCGACAGGCTTAGCTGTCGGCGCGCAGCCTCTCTCGAACCTCGTTCCGGCTTGGAATGCGATTGGCGGGACGAATCGGCAGGGATTGCTAGTAGTTATGTTACACGATTCCCTAGTGGGGTCCGCCAGTCCTGGGGTTTCCCCTGGACTTTGGGGAATGGGTGAGAATCCCAGGACTACATCCTGGGTTATTTTCAGCGGTCCCTGCGTAGCCTGTGTCATAGCAAGCTCAGAAGGAATAGGACGGTTCCCCTCGCCAAAGCGTACCTGGGCTGAAAACGATGGGGCGTAGGCCCATAAGCGCCGACTTGTTTAGGGTGTGTTTCGTCCCACAAAATCGTCATCCTGAGCGGAGCGCCTCACAGATTGTCGCGAGACACAGCGCTTGTGGCGCGGAGTCGAAGGACCTCGGCGGCCCTTATCTTACCCGTGCTGCTCGGAGCTTTTCTACCACCGAGCCCCTGGGGCCGAAAACCAAGAACTTGGTAGCACCTGGGGATGGAAGATGATTCGTGCATGAAAAGATGTACCCGTGATCATCAAGTGCATATCACAGCAGATCCTGTTGTCGGGCCTCAGTGGTCGAAAAGCTCCGAGCAGCACGGGTAAGATAAGGGCCGCCGAGGTCCTTCGACTCCGCGCCAAAACGCTGTGTCTCGCGACAATCTGTGAGGCGCTCCGCTCAGGATGACGATTTTGTGGGAGTTTTGGCGAAAAACATCCTAAACAAGTTAGCGCTTATGGGCGTAGCCCCACGACCACATTTCTTGAATCCACGCAAATCGGGGTTGGATAGCAAAAGCATTCAACCGGATCTATCTGCTCCTGCTATGACACACACTCCTGCAGGACTCAACTCGGTCTGAAGCTCCGAACCCCCGCCCTCTAGTGGAGTCCGCCAGAACTCGATACGTCCACCAGCTGCGACGGCGGACCGGAACCACCGGCAGGCGGCGGAGGAATCGGCTTGGGCTTCTCGTCGTCGGGATACTGCACCGGCTTCAGCTGGTGATCGTTGTCCACGGCGTTGGGCAGCTGCTCCCCTGGCTGGCGCAAGGTAGGCGCAGCCGTAGGAGCGTGTTCCTGATTCGGCGCCGTCGGAGGCGCATCCCCGAGGCGCACCTGGCGGACGAACTGCCCGGCAAAGTAACCGTCTGTCTCGTCTTTGTCACGAATCACTGGCGGCTGGCCAACATCGGCAATCTCTAACCGGATTACGCGGTTACCGTTGAAACGCACGAACTGGACCTCGTGCGGTGGCTGGCCATAGATCCACTCTTCAAACGGCGTCTGGCCGTCCATTTCGCGAACCTTCTGGTCGGGCTGGCCAACGGCCTTCAGCACCATCTCACGATTCATGCCCACCAGAACCTCGTGGTTCAGGACAGCACCTTTAAGTTTGGGCGGGAGCGTGTCGGCAAAGGCCTCGGCCGGAGTCTTGAGCGAAAAGTCGATCATCGGAATGATCAGCTTGCGCACATCGGAAGCGGTCATTTCCGGGACAAACTTGTTGAAGACCAGAATCATGCGCGATCCGATCGGAACATGGCCGTCGTCCTGCGCCAAGGGCGCCATTCCACCCATGCCTCCTATTTCGATGTGCTGCATGATGTGATGGTGCTTCTCCGGGCCGTCGTTGAACTCAAAGATGATGCGGTCCGGCTTCACTTCGAACTTGGTGATAACTACTTTATCGCCGGGCTTGGACGAGATACCGTACTTCTGCAACTCGTCCGCATAGGCACTTCCCGCCGGACTGAGCGGCCCATTGGCATGGAGCACAACTCCCTTAGTACCCAGCGGAAGGGGGCGAACGGCAAAGGCTTCGTCTGCCTGGAAGGTACGGACCAGCTGCTGCCGCGTCCGCTCCGTGATCGGAGTCGTCGACAGTTGGACGGCAGTCGGTTGTACCGTAGTGAGATTGGCCTCTTTGGGAGCCAGTTTTTCGCGTTGCACCGTGAACACTTGTGCGTTGCTAAAAGCACATCCGCAGAGGGTGGTAACTGCCAGCAAAGCAGCAGCGCGGCCCACTCCGCCTACGGAGCTGACAGGAAAGAATTGTTTGGTGGTGAGCCCAGCCATGGCGCTTTCCTCATGCGCCAATGATGGTCCCACTGTTAGTGATTTGCAAGTAACCTTTCATGCGCAACGCAAGAAAGTTTCAGGCGAGCAAAGCAGAGTTTTTGGCGGACCTATTTGGGCGGCTCTTGCGACTCGGGGCCGGCTTGCGGGAGAGCAGAAGACAGCGGCAAAGGCGGCTCCTGGGGCGGCGAGGAAATGGGCTCAATCTGGACCAGAGTGCTCCCTGCCGGCGGCGGCGGGGGAGCGACCGGGTGATGCGGAGCGAGAGTACTGCTCATTGCATCCAGATCAACGGGGATGCCGGCGGGGATAATGACTGGTTGGGTGTAACGGTACGCATACCCGCAGGTCGCCCGGTAGACGATGAAGAACCCGATCAGCAGCACGACCGCAGTGACCACGCTGGCTTCCGGACCATAGTCGCCGCCGGTTATCCAGGTCGGCCCCACGGTATTGCTTTGAATGACCGGAGAGAATTCGGTGATGCCGCTTACCGGCAGCCCGAAGAGAACACACATGCTTGCGTTCCATGCAAAGTGCCAACCCCAACAGACCCAAAGCGCCCGGGTGCGTAGATACGCGACCGACAACAACCAGCTGCTGAAAACCGTGATCAGAAAGCTGGCGCGGTTGGCGCCGGGATTGAAGATGTGCAAACCGGCAAAGGCTAAGGAGAAAACCAGGGTGGCTAGGGTAGGCCCCATCGCTTCGATCAAACGCTGGAAAGGATATCCGCGGAAAGCAACCTCCTCTGCCAGCGAGGCCACAGCAAGCAGCAGGAGGTCGACGAGAAGAATCCCGAACTGGCGCGGAACTAACCAAAAGGTGATGATCAATCCGCCCGTGAGGACCAGGGGAAGGATACTTGCAACCAGCATGCCCCAGCCCAGAGCTGCGCCCAGGCCAAACTCCCGCGGCCACCCGGGACGGAAGACCAGGCCCATGTCGCGAATGGGCTGGCGCTGGTGATTGAATACGCGCCCCATCGCGCCGTAGCCGATCACCAGTAGAAAGAGCAGAACGCTGCGTTCGATGAGCTGGACCCACACTCCGCTCGCCAAGCCGTTGGCCGCGTGAACAGAAATGCTCTGGGCAAGATAAAAGTAGATCGCGGCGAGGACGACGTAGCCGAACGCGCGTACTCGACCGGCGGCAGTGAAATCGGTCAAGCGCACGCCCCCAATCCAAACGGGCACAGCGAGCCTTGGGGGCAAAATGCTGTCGGCATAGGCGTTTCAGGCGTTCTTGTAGAAACGGGCAATCTCCCGGAACTTGGCCAGACGGCGAGCGATTCGTTCCTCGACTGGCATGGCCTGCAATTCACTTAGATGCCAGACGAGCTTCTCATCGAGAATGGCAGCGGAGGCGACCGGGTCGTTCTGGGCTCCGCCGGCGGGTTCCGGCACCACATCGTCGACGCAACCCAAACGGCTCACATCCTCGGAAGTAATTTTCAGGGCTGCCGCGGCTTGGGCGCGCTTGCCGGCATCCCGCCACATGATGGAACCACAAGCCTCGGGAGCAATCACTGAATAAACGGCGTTCTCCATCATCAAAACGCGATCGGCGACCGCCAGGGCCAACGCGCCGCCCGAGCCACCTTCGCCGGTAATGGTGGCAATCGTCGGCACGCGCAGCCGGGCCATCTCGCGCAGATTACGGGCGATAGCTTCCGCCTGGCCCCGTTCTTCGGCAGCGATGCCGGGATTGGCTCCGGTGAGATCGATAAAGGTGAAGACCGGACGATGGAACTTTTCCGCAATCTTCATTGCCCGCAGCGCCTTACGATACCCCTCCGGGTTGGGCATGCCGAAATTGCGCCGTACCTTCTCCTTGGTGCCGCGCCCTTTCAGGTTGCCGATAGCCATGACTTCCTGACCGTGGAAGCGGGCCAAGCCACACGCCATGGCGAGATCGTCGCCAAAGGCTCGATCCCCGTGGATCTCCGAAAAGTCAGTGAAAATACGTTGGATGAAGTCCATCGGGTAGGGCCGTTGCGAGTGCCGCGCGAGTTCAGTCTTGATCCAGGCTGGATTCGTCGGTTCGGCGACTACCTGTGTCTGCTCAAGATTTGCTGCTGCCGGGTCGGTCATGAGACTTTGCATCGCCTATGCCAGCGCGGGAAAGCCTGCCGCTTGGCCTTTGCTTCTGTCAGTAACATGGATTATAGCGTTTTCAACAGTCACCGGGATGCGGCAACCGTTACTATGTGCAGGCGCACCGCGAGGGCCGGATAGCATATTGATGAATTTTTCCGGCCGGATGGCGAAGCCCATCTGGCCACCCCACGCAACCCAACGGGAGCGTTTTCCATGACGACAAGAATCGCGCTGTTTGGGGCCGGCGGAAAGATGGGATACCGGCTGGCCAGGAACCTCAAGACTTCATCGTTCGAGGTGCGGCACGTGGAGCGCAGCCCCGCGGGTCAGGAGCACCTGAAGGCTGGTCTTGGTTTGCTGTGCGTCCCTGCCCAGGAAGCTCTTGAGGGTGTCGAAGTCGTTATCCTGGCGGTTCCGGATACCGCAATCGGCGAGGTCGCTTCATCGATCGCAGGGGAACTGAAAGCAGGAACGATGATCATGGTGCTCGACGCCGCAGCTCCATTCGCCGGCCACCTGCCGAAGCGCGACGATCTGGCGTATTTCGTCACCCATCCCTGCCATCCGCCGGTTTTTAACGACGAGACCGATCTTGAGGCCAAGCGCGATTACTTTGGTGGGATTGCGGCCAAACAGCATATTGTCTGCTCGCTGATGCAGGGGCCGGAGAGTGCTTACGCGTTGGGCGCCCAGATCGCAAAGGTGATTTGGGCGCCCGTGATGCGCTCCCATCGGGTAACTTTGGAGCAAATGGCGTTGCTTGAGCCAGGTCTCTCAGAGACTGTGTGCGCGACGCTGTTGGTGGTGATGCGCGATGCGATGGATGAGGTCGTGAAACGCGGCGTGCCCCCGCTGGCAGCTCGGGATTTTCTGCTGGGGCACATCAACGTGCTCGCCTCTGTGATCTTCAAGGAGCGTGAAGGCCTCTTTTCCGACGCTTGCAATAAGGCGATTGAGTTCGGAACCCCGGCCTTGATGCGGCCCGACTGGAAGCGGGTTTTCGAGCCGGATGAGATTGCGGCCAGCATCCAGCGCATTACTTAGGTCCCGTTACTTTAGAATGGTCCCCTTTGCATCCACTTTTTGATGAGTGATCGCCAGGCGCGCTTACTATCCCGGTCCAACGTAACGCCGAATTCTGGTGATGCCGGCTTGGACCGTCCACGCAATTACCTGAAGTACCTCATCCTCGTTGCGCTGGCCGGATGGGCGCTGGCCTCCTATGACGTTAACCTGCTGGTCCTGGCACTTCCCGACATTGCCAAGAGTCTCAATATCTCGGAAGCGGGACTTGGAGTCCTTGGCTTCTCGGTCTACGGCGCGCAGTTCTGCATCACCATCTGGGCCGGCTATGCGATGGACCGCTTCGGACGGCGGCGCATCTGGATGTACTGCCTGACCGGCACCGCAATATTCACCGGCCTTACCTATTTCGTGCAGGATTTCTGGCAGTTGGTATTGGTGCGAGCCCTGGCCTCTGGGTTGGCCTACGCGGAACTGGCTGTTTCCATCACCATCGTCAACGAACAGGCGCCCGCGAAACATCGCGGCTTGCTGTATTCGATTGTCCAGGGCGGCTGGCCGCTGGGCGTCTTCCTGGCTTCGGGGGCGTACCTTGCCTTTGGCAGATATGGATGGCGTTTCGTGTTTCTGTTGGGTGTGCTTCCCATCGTAGCCGTCATCCTGGGCCGCTTCTTTGTGCGTGAATCGGAACGCTTCGAACATGTGCAGAATGTGCGCCAGGCGGTTCGCCAGGGAGACCAGTCCGCGGTCGAAGCGCTGCTCCGGAAACAGCAGGTCGCGGTCGAAGCAGAAGGAAGGCCGACGGTTCGCGAGCTCTTTGCCAAGCCCGGCCCCATCCGACATCAGCTGATCTGGTTATCGATCGTCTGGATCTTTTACGGCGCAAGTTATGTCGCTACCAATTTTTACATCGCCTATTGGCTGACCAAGTACAAGCACTTCAGCGATTCTGCCGCGAGCACGCTGCTGCTCGCCTGCGGAGGTATAGGCTTCTTCTTCTATATTCTGGGAGGCTGGCTGGGCGAGCGCTGGGGCCGGCGCGAAGTGATCATCGTCTCGGGCGTGCTGGTTGCTCCGCTCAGCCTGATGTTTCTGCTGGTGGAGCAGACCTGGCTGGTAGTCGTGGTCTACTTCCTGCTCTACCAGGCAACCAACGGCACCTGGTCCGGCGCCGGGTATGCTTACCAGGGCGAAAGCTTCCCCACCCGCCTGCGCGGCACGGCTGTGGGTTTCCTGAGCGCGATACAAGTGATCGGCTTCGTGATTGGAAGCATTCTGTGGACCATTTTGGCCGGCTTCGGACAACCCGTGCTCACCTGGCTCATCATTGCTACCGGAGTGTCGCTGGGGATGTGGACGACGCTGCTGCTGCGGAAGATTCCCCCCGGCCAGGAGCTCGAGGCGATTACGCAATAGCGATAAATTATTCATTCAGAGGCCTAGCATGGAACTTAGCATCGCCCGGCGGCGCGTCGGGACCGAAGAAAAATCACCGGAAAGCGTCCCCCTTAAGGCCGGCCCGCTAACAGCGGATCTGGTAGCGGGCGGTCTGCGGACAATCCGCTACCGGGGGCGCGAGGTGCTGCGCGCTATTGCATACGTCGTGCGGGATAAGGATTGGGGGACCTACAATCCCGCCATCAGCGATTTCGCCTGCCATCAGGCCGGCAATCAATTCACCGTGACCTTCCGCGCTCGCTGTACCAGCGTCGAGCTCGGCCAAGAGCTCGAGTATGAAACGCGGATTACCGGAAACGCGAACGGCCTGATCACCTTCGACGTGAGCGCCGAACCGCGGACTCCGTTTCTCACCGCGCGCTGCGGCTTCGCCGTGCTGCATCCGCTTGAGGGCATCGTTGCGCAGCCAGCCATCATCGAGCATATCGATGGGTCGTGCGAGCAGGCAGCCTTTCCGGATCTCATTGCACCGTCGCAACCGTTCAAGGAGATTCGTGCGATCGAGCATCCAGTAGCGCCAGGCGTCACCGCGCGTTGCCTCATGACGGGGGATGTATTCGAGATGGAAGACCAGCGAAACTGGTCTGATGCCTCTTACAAGACTTATGTGCGGCCGCTCGCTCTCCCTTGGCCGTACGTGATGGAGAGCGGAGTGCGCAACCGTCAGGCGGTCGAGCTCCGGATCACCGACAGCAGCGCCGGCACGCAAGCAACAACCGATGAAGATGTAAAGCCGAATGCGCCCCTCCAAGTAGAGATTGGCGAGCCGGAAGGCACGTTTCCGCAAATCGGAGTCGCCATCCATCCCAGCCAGATCGTGACAGTGCTGGCGCATCCCGCCGTGCTCAAAAAGCTGCAGCCGCAACTGTTGCTGTTGCATTTCGATCCCACGGCCGGGCACGGACGCGAGGATCTGGCCGGTTTTCGAGAGATCGCGCAAATTGCGGAGGCTTCGCAATGTGCCCTCGAGCTGGTGGTCCCTGCGCAGCGGGACGTTAAAGACGAGCTGCGCGAAATAGCCGCGATGGCGGCCGAGGCCCATCTGAAATTGTCAGCGGTTCTGGTTTCCCCGGCCGTAGATAGACAATCCACTCTTCCCGGGAGCCCGTGGCCTCCGTGTCCGCCACTGGCAGAAATCTATCAAGCCGCGCGGGAAGCTTTTCCGGGCGTGGCCATCGGCGGTGGAATGCTTACCTACTTTACGGAACTCAACCGGAAACGGCCCCCGGTTGAGTTGCTCGATTTTGTCTCCCACTGCACCTGCCCCATCGTGCACGCTGCCGACGACCTGAGCGTGATGCAGACGCTGGAAGCGATACCGAGTATTACACGCTCGGCTCGCGCAATTATGGGCAAGGACAAACCGTACTGGATCGGCCCATCGACCATCGGCATGCGCCAGAACCCATACGGCTCGCGCGTGATGAACAACCCGGAAAATCGGCGGATCACGATGACGGACCACGATCCAAGGCAGACGAGCCTCTTCGCGGCCGCCTGGATGATCGGCTACGCAGCGGCGACCGCCGAAGGCCACCTGCAGGTGCTCACGGTCGGCGCGTTGACGGGACCTCTCGGGCTGGCCGCTACCAACGCCGTAGGAGAGATCACTTACCATCCCGCTTTCTACACCGCGCAAGGTCTTTCCGTCATGGGCGGACGTCCGCGATATCGTTGCCACTCGAGTCGGCCGGACGCCATTGCTGCCGTAGCCGGCACGGATCGCGATGGGAACCGTCTGGTGTGGCTCGCCAACCTCACCGGGCAGAATCAAACGGTCGGCCTTGCCGGCCATCAAGCGGCCTCGACGACACTTGTGCTTGACGAGGATAATTTTGCCCACCCGCGTGCTGCCTCGGTAGAAAACGTCTCATCGATTCCACTTCGGCCTTATGCTGTCGCCTGCCTGAAGCTCCGCAGCGGTAGCCAGTCTTGAGGAGTTTCAACATGGCTTTCCTCCCTACACGCCGCAACTTCCTTGAAGCTTCCGCGGCGGTGTTGGGCAGCGAGCTGCTGGGTTATGGCGCGGACATTGCATCTCTTGGCTCTTCCGGCGAAGTGCTGCGCGAATATCCTTTTGGAGCGGTAACCCTCACCGGCGGTCCGCTCAAGCAGCAGTATGACCGTATCCATGCGAGTTATCTCGCGCTCGATAATGATCGCCTGCTCAAGGTTTACCGGCAACGTGCAGGCCTTCCCTCCCCCGGGCCCGACATGGGTGGCTGGTACGATGCAGACGGCTTCGTTCCTGGACACTCCCTGGGACAATATATTTCCGGATTGGCGCGCATCGCCGCAGCTACGGGCGATCCAGCGTGCGAGATGAAGGTGCGGGAACTCATCCAAGGCTTCGGGGTCACGCTGGGGGCGGATAACCAATCCATCATTCGTCCCCAGACGAATCTGTGGATCTGTTACACCCTGGATAAGCATTTCGCAGGTCTCATCGATGCTTATACGTTAGCTCACGTCGACGAGGCACGCGACCTGCTGCCCCGCGTGCTCGATGGTTCACGATCGCTGATGCCGGAACACGGCCACGATCGTGTCGGCAAGAAGAATCCGCCTTATGATGAGACTTACGTCATGCCGGAGAACCTCTTCTCCGCTTATCAGCTCACTGGCAGGCACGAATTCCAGGCGGCCGCGCTGAATTACATGCTCGACCGTGACTTTTTCGATCCGCTGGCACGCAATGAAAACGTGCTCCCTGGTCGACACGCCTACTCCCATGCGATTGCACTGTCATCGGCGGCTAAGGCTTATCTCGTCCTGGGCGATGAAAAATACCGCCGCGCGATGGCCTATGCTTGGACCTGTCTCACCACTCAACAGCAGTTCGCCTCGGGCGGTTGGGGGCCAAACGAACAGTTCGTGGAACCCCATCAGGGCAAGCTCTACCAAAGCCTCAGCAGTACGGTTGACCATTTTGAAACTCCGTGCGGCGCTTACGCGGCCACCAAGCTGGACCGGTATCTGCTGCGCATAACCGGCGATCCCCGGTACGGCGATCACCTGGAGCGTGTTGTTTACAACACTCTGCTAGGCGTGAAGCAGCCCGATTCCGACGGCAATTATCCGTACTACTCCACCTATAGCCCTAGGGCGAGTAAGGTCTGGTATCCCCATAAATGGCCCTGTTGCTCCGGAACACTGGTACAGGGGGTTTCCGACTACGTACTCAATCTCTATTTACGCGCTGCTGACGGGGTTACGGTAAACATGTATGCGCCCAGCGAATTGCGATCAGAGCAAAACGGCGCGACCGTCAAAATGACGCAGGCCACCGACTATCCCTCCGGAGAGACGATATCGATTCGCATAGGCACCACCACTCCGCAGGTTTGGACGCTGCGGCTGCGCATTCCCGCGTGGATAGAAGGGCCCGCGCGTATCTCGGTGAACCGCGCCGCTGCCGCGCCCGCGAAAGGCGGCAGCTTCGCCGTGCTACGCCGACGTTGGAAGAGCGGAGATGTGGTGGAGTTGCGCCTGCCGCAGCAGTTTCGGGCTGAACCCATTGACGATCTGCACCCCGAGGTCGTTGCCGTGATGCGCGGTCCGATCATGCTGGTCGCCATCAATCCGCCGGATGGGCTGGAAAAGAGACCTCTCCCGATAGAGGAAGGTTTCACTGCTCTTGGGGAACACCCCGGCGCCTGGACGCGAAACCTGGATGGGCGACCAATCGTTTTTGTTCCTTTCTATCAGGTACAAAACGAGCCATACACGACTTACTTTACGCGGGCCTGACAATCGGCCGAATCGACAGGAGCGCAACGACATGAACAGCGAGAACGGTAAATCGCGAGAGAGCGCGCTCAACGGAGCGGAGGCGTCCGCGCAGCAGCGTATCCAAGCGCGTTATTGGATCGAGACTGCCTTCCCACTGGAAGACGCCGCTGCAATCATGGCGGGTGAGCAATCCACCGGCACCTTCATCAAGGTGCCAGGTGAGACCGCCGAGCTACGCGAGCGCTTCGCCGCGCAGGTTGAGCAAATCACAGAATTAGGAACAGCCGACCGGCCCTCTTTACCCGGTTCGGGAATACCCAAGAATTGCTCCAACGCAGTGCGCCGTATCGCCGAGGTCACGCTTTCCTGGCCACTCCACAATCTCGGTCCTTCCCTGCCTAACCTTGTGGCCACCGTCGCCGGCAACCTCTTCGAGCTGAAACCCTTCTCCGGCCTCAAGTTGCTCGACATCAGCCTGCCGCCCGTGTTTCTCGATCGCTACCAGGGACCGCAGTTTGGCGTCGCAGGGACTCGCCGGCTCACGGGCGTAGAACATCGCCCGCTCATCGGCACCATCATCAAACCAAGCGTCGGGATGAGCCCTGAAGAAACTGCCGCCCAGGTGCGCACGCTGGTCGAAGCGGGTATCGACTTCATAAAAGACGATGAACTCCAATCAGATGGACCGCACTGCCCTTTCGAGCAGCGCGCTGGCGCCGTCTTGCGTGTAGTGCGGGATCACGCCGAGCGCACCGGCAAACAAGCCATGTATGCCGTCAACATCACCGGCGATCTGGACCAGATGCTGCAGCGGCACGACCATGTCATGGCCCTGGGAGGCACGTGCATCATGGCCAGCATGAATTCGATTGGCCTGCCCGCGATGAAAGCCTTGCGCGCGCACTCGCAACTGTGCATCCACGGCCACCGCAACGGGTGGGGCATCTATGGGCGGTCGCCTGCAATCGGGATGAGCTTTATCGCGTACCAGAAGTTTTGGCGACTTGCCGGCATTGACCATACCCACGTCAACGGGCTCAGCAACAAATTCTGCGAACCGGACGAAAGCGTGATTCGCTCAGCACGAGCCTGCCTTACGCCGATGTTCCCACCGCCATACGCCGGCTGCGAAATCATGCCTGTCTTTTCTTCCGGGCAGACAGCGCGCCAGGCAGCCGACACATATCGTGAGATGGGATCCACAGACCTGATCTTCGCCGCCGGAGGCGGCATCCTGGGACATCCGCTGGGTCCTGCAGCCGGCGTGCGCAGCCTGCAGCAGGCCTGGGAGGCGGCAGTCCAAGGTATTCCGGTCGCGGAGTTCGGCGCCGGTCATCCTGAACTCCGCGCGGCGCTGGAAAAGTTCCCCAGTTAGATTACGTGGTGAAAGCCCCAAACATGCCACTGCACTACTGCTACTACGGCGACGACTTTACCGGTTCCACGGATGTGCTGGAGCAACTCGCCGTCAACGGCGTGTCCAGCGTGCTCTTCCTCACCGCGCCGACGCGCGCGCAGTTAGCCCGCTTCGCGCACTGCCAGGCGATTGGATTCGCCGGCGATGCGCGGTCGCGCACACCGGAGTGGATGTCTGCCCATCTGCCGGCCATCTTCGCGCGCATGCGAGAACTCGGACCCGAGATTGTGCACTACAAGGTCTGCTCCACCTTCGACTCGGCGCCTCACCGCGGCAGCATCGGGCGGGCGCTTGAGATCGGGCGGACAGTATTTGCCACCAAGACTGTACCGATTGCGGTGGCCGCGCCGCACCTGGGCAGGTTTGTTGTTTTCGGCAATCTCTTTGCGGCCGCCGGCAGCGAGGTCTATCGCACCGACCGTCATCCGACGATGGCCCATCACCCTGCGACACCCATGCACGAAGCCGACCTCCGTCTCCACCTTTCGCATCAGACAGATCTTCCCATCGGCCTGGTCGATCTCCGCGCCTTTCAGACCGGTAGGGCTGCGGAGCAATTTCACCACCAGGCAGGTGGTGGGGCGGCGGCCGTTCTTCTCGATGGCATCGATGTTGCAATGCTTCAACAGGCAGGCCAGCTCTTCTGGGAGCTCAAGGAGAATTCACAGCCACTCTTCACCATTGGCAGCTCGGGACTCACCACAAGTCTCGTCGCCCACTGGCGCAAGACAGGCACGATCGCGGCAACGGATCCCTCCGTAACCGCTTCTGCTACCGATCGGCTCTTGGTCATCAGCGGAAGCTGCTCCGCCGTGACCGCTCAGCAGATTCGTTGGGCCAAGCGGCACGGGTACACTGCGGTCGCACTCGACGCAGCAGGACTGGCCAGCGGAGACGCTCAAGCCAGAGAGGCTGCGCTGCAGGCGGCTTTGGGTTCGTTGCGATCAGGCTGCGATACCGTTCTTCACACCTCGCTGGGTGCGCCCTCCGGAGCGATGCTTGACCAGGAACTTGGCGCTGCCCTCGGCCGCCTCCTCCTGGAGCTTGTCCAACAGGCCGGCGTTCGCCGCGTTGTTCTCTGCGGTGGTGACACATCCTCCCACGCGGTTCAACAACTGAACCTCACGGCCATCACCTTTGCTGGCGCACTCGCGCCCGGTGCGCCGCTATGCCGTGCGCACGCCGACGAAGCCACAGGTCTCGACGGATTAGAGCTGGTGCTCAAAGGTGGACAAATCGGTCCGGAGAATTTCTTCGAGATTGCGCGCGCAGGAAAGGGGAGTAGAGATCGAGCCGAAGCCTGCTTATTCGAAGGCCTGTACGGCCCCCAGACCTAGCAGCTGCTCGGCGCGCTCGATGAAGCCTCTGTCGGCGGCGACGGACAGGCCTTCGGGCTCCAGCATCACGCAATACTCCCCGCGGCTTTCGAGGTTGATCATGATCCTGCCGGGACCAGGGGCCGCGGTGATCATAGCGCGCAGCGTGCCCAGCATGGCCTCGTCCGCTTTCTCCAATAGCACCCGGATGCGGACGTTCTGGGGCAGCTTGATCTTGATGTCCTCCAACGGTTGCACACTGGAGACCGATAGCTTCGGCGCGGATTCATCGTCATCCGCGCGAAGCACCCCCTTGACCAGCACCGGCACTTCGATCTTGAGGCTTTCGCACAGCCGCGCATAGTCCTTGGGGAAACAAATGATGTCGATTTTGCCGACTGTATCCTCCAGCGCGGCCTGCGCGTACATTTCGCCGGAGCGTTTGGATTTGCCCACCTTCAGGCCGACAATCACCCCAGCGATCGCCAGCAGACTCTCCGGCTCCCCGCCCCGACGGCGTCCCGCGGCGGGAGCCACCTTCATCTCCAACGCAGTCGCCGTGTCGACGACGTTCAAGTTGCGCAGCTTTTCCGCATATTTATCCAGCGGGTGGCCGGAGACAAAGAACCCCAGCACCTCTTTTTCCGATTGCAGGCGCTGGTTCTCGTCCCAATCGGGTGTGTTGGGCAGGTCGTCGACGCTCTTTGCGCCATTGCCGTTGCTTTCGAAGACGCTGGCCAGCCCGGCAAAGAGCCCGTGCTGTCCGGCAACCAGATCGCGCTGAGCCGACTGTGCCCGCTCCATCGCCCGGTCTGCGGCAGCCATGAGCTGGGACCGGCGCCCAAACGAGTCAAGCGCTCCGCTCTTGATTAGCGATTCCAAAACACGCTTGTTCATCATGCGCAGATCGACCTTCTCGCAAAACTCCCAAAAGTTAGCGAAGGGGCGGCTTTCTTCGTTCAGCGCAGCGCGCGCGCTGAGGATCGAATCGATAGCGTTGCGGCCCACGTTCTTGATGGCCGTAAGCCCGAAGCGAATGCCGGTAAGACTGGGTGTGAAATCAGCTCCCGAGATCTGCACATCTGGAGGCTCGACCGCGATGCCCATCTCGCGGCATTCCTTGATGTACTTGACCACGTTCTCCGGCTTGGAAATTTCCGAGCTCAGAAGCGCCGCCATAAACTCCACCGGGTAATGCGTTTTCAAATACGCGGTGTGGTAGGCCAGCAGTGCGTAGGCCGCGGAGTGGGACTTGTTAAACCCATACCCGGCGAACTGCTCCATCAGGTCGAAGATGCGGACAACCTTATCCTTGGGGTGCTTGCGCTTGATCGCTCCCTCGACAAAGCGGTTACGCTGTTTGGCCATTTCTTCGGGATTTTTCTTGCCCATGGCGCGGCGCAGCAGATCGGCTTCGCCCAGCGAATAGCCCGCCAGGACGTTGGCAATCTGCATCACCTGTTCCTGGTAGACGATCACGCCCAACGTCTCCTTGAGCAGGGCTTCCAGCTGCGGCAACTCGTAGCTGACTACCCTGCGGCCCCACTTGCGCTCGATGAAGTCATCGATCATGCCGCCCTGGATAGGCCCCGGACGATAGAGCGCATTGAGGGCAGTGAGATCTTCTACAGAAACGGGCTTGTATCGGCGCAGCACATCACGCATGCCGCCGGACTCGAACTGAAACACCCCGGAGGTGAGCGCGCGGTGAAAGACCTTCTCATAGGTCTCCGCATCGTCCAACGGGATCAGCGACATGTCGAGCGGGCTGCCGCGCTTCTTCTCAATCAGCTTGAGCGCGTCGTCAATCACGGTGAGCGTGGTGAGCCCGAGAAAATCCATCTTCAGCAGGCCCAGCTTTTCCACCGCCTTCATGTCATAGGCGGTGACGATTTCATCATTCTTGCTGCGACAGACCGGCACCAGCTCGGTGAGAGGCTGGGGCGCGATCACCACTCCGGCGGCATGCAAACCCGCTCCGCGCACCAGGCCCTCGAGCTTTCTCGCAGTGTCGACCAGCTCCTTCACCTGCGGCTCTTTGTCGTAGGCCTCCTGCATTTGCGGAGAATCCTCGAGCGCCTTGGTGATGGTCACACCAATGGTCGCGGGCACCATCTTGGCTACCCGATCCACTTCGCCGTAGGGTAGATCGAGCGCCCGGCCAACATCCTTGATGGCAGCGCGGGCAGCCATGGTGTTGAAGGTAATGATCTGAGCCACCTGTTCGCGGCCGTACTTGCGGGTCACATAGTCGATCACTTCGCCACGCCGGTTCATGCAGAAGTCAATGTCGATGTCGGGCATTGAGACGCGCTCGGGATTCAGAAACCGCTCAAAAAGAAGTTCGTTCTGCAACGGGTCGATGTCGGTAATCTCCATCGCGTACGACACCAGCGATCCGGCAGCCGAGCCACGGCCCGGTCCCACAGGGATATGGACCTCCCGCGCATACTTGATAAAGTCCCACACAATCAGGAAATAGCCGGCAAACTTCATCTGCTTGATGCAGTCGATCTCGCGCTCCAAGCGCTCCTCATAGTCGGAGATGGGCCGCTTGCGCAGTCCCCGGTCACCGAGGTGGCGAATGGTGGTGTCGAGGCGCTTGCGAAAACCAGCGCGGCAAACCTCGGCGAAATAGCTATCGATCGTGTGCCCGGCAGGAACTGCAAACTCGGGAAAGGGATTGGTGACTTTGTTCAGCTTGAGCGAGCAACGCTCAGCAAATTGCATGGTGCGGCTTACGACTTGCGGCGAATGGGAGAAGAGCTGTTCCATCTCGGCCGCGCTTTTGACATAAAACTGGTCGCTATCGAATTTGAAGCGCTTAGGATTGTGGATGGAGTCGGCCGTCTGCACGCACAGCAGCACTTCGTGAGCATGATGGTCGTCTTCGCAGAGATAGTGGCTGTCGTTGGTGGCGACCAGCGGAATATCCAGTTCCTTTTCCAGTCGAAAGAGGTCGGCGTGGATCTTCTTTTCCAGCTCGAGTCCCTGATCCTGGATCTCCAGGAAAAAGTTGCCACGGCCGAAAATGTCCTGGTATTGAGCGGCGGTGGCTTTGGCGTCCTCGTACTTTCCGGCCATGAGATTCCCGCATAGCTCGCCCGCGAGGCAGCCCGAGAAGCCCACCAGTCCCTTGGCATGTTTCGCCAGAAAGTTCTTACTGATGCGTGGTTTGCGATAGAAACCATAGAGTGAAGCTTCAGAGGTGATGCGCACCAGGTTGCGGTACCCCTCTTCGTTCTCCGCCAACACCAGTAGATGATGGTACTTATCCTTTTCCGGGGCAGCGCGATGGTCCTCCTGGGGGCAGATGTACAGCTCGCAACCCAGGATTGGCTTCACACCCTTGGCGGTCGCGGCATCAAAAAAATGCACCGCGCCGTAGATATTGCCATGATCTGTAATGGCCACGGCCTTCTGGCCGATGCTGTCGACGTGTGCAACCAGCTTTTCTACATCGCAAGCGCCGTCAAGAAGCGAATAGTCGGTGTGCAGGTGAAGGTGGGTAAATTCTGCCATGAGGTTATTCTTAGTTTAGTCTGCTGTGCCGGGCCCGGTGGGCCGGCTGGTGTGCAGAAAGAGTGCAGGTTGAGGAAAAGCAGGGATGAATTAAACTTCATGAACTCAGGACTTCACGGGAGAGCGAAATCGCGGACTTTCAAACAGCGGCGCCAGCTCAGAATATCAGCCGCCACCTCAAAGGCGGCTGATACTCCTAGGAGACCAGCAATAGATCTAAGGCCGGCTTGGCCGTAGCCACAAATCTGGGCCTTCGCGCAAGCGAAACGCGACCGTCCTTGGCGAACATGAAGTCGTAGTCTAAATGGCACTCGCCACAGAGCCAGAAATGTTCAACATGGACGTGGCTCCCATTCCGTTGCGTCGTGCGGATGACCCTGCCATTGCGGAGATAATGAAGCTCTTTACGGCACTCCGGATTCATACATTGGGAAATCATGTAGGACCTCTCGGGTTACTCCGGTAAGTGTACTCTCGCTAGATTACTTCCGAGGTGTAGCTCTGCCCCAAAAGTTGTACGTCCGTAACCGAATTTTTCCACAGAGGAATCGAGATAGGTAAGACCTGCCTGATTCTCTTCCTTTGGGATGTAACTATTGCACTTCTATTGGATGCATCGAGTTGGGACTGGGTTTGAAAAAAGGCAAGTCAGGAGATGCGGATTGCGCCGGCAGAAGCTCGGCAGAGATAGATGTCGGCATCAATCCCAGTGGATGCACGGTACCGGCTGTGAATCGCTTCGCGAAATTGTTGCGCTTTGCTTTCCTCGACCAGGTTGACGGTACAGCCGCCAAAACCGCCGCCTGTCATGCGGGCTCCGTAACAACCGGGAATACCGGATGCGATCTCGACCAGTGTGTCGAGCTCGCTGCAGCTGGCCTCGAAGTCATCGCGGATGCTGCGATGCGCCTCGGCCATCAGGACGCCGAAGGCCGGCAGATCACCGCGCTCGAGCGCGGACGCGGCAAGTTGCACACGCTTGTTCTCGGTGATGATGTGACGGCAGCGTCGAAAAACTTTTTCCGGCATTTGCTGCTTGCACTCGACCAGCTGCTCCTCCGTGGCATCGCGCAGGGCCACGATGGAAGGCCAGCGGCGATGCAGAATGCGCGTGCCCTCTTCAACCTCTGCCCGGCGGGCGTTATATTCCCCACCCGCGTGCTCATGCTTGACCATGGAATTGCAGATGATGAGCCGCACGTGTGAGGGCATGGGCAGCAGGCGATATTCGAGCGATCGGCAATCCAGCAACAAAGCATGGTCCTGTTGTCCAGCGCAGGCAATGAACTGGTCCATGATGCCGCTGCGCGCGCCCACAAAGGCATTCTCCGCGCGCTGGCACGCCAAGGCGATCGTCGCCAGCGGCAACGCAGCTCCGGCCAGCGCCAGCAGGGCCATCGCAGTGGCCACTTCGATCGACGCCGAGGAACTCAGTCCAGCCCCCAACGGTACGTTGCCCGCGAGCGAGAGATCGAATCCGCCGACGCGCACACCTTCCTGCGCCAAACTCCACGCTACGCCCATCGGGTAGTCGCTCCAGTGTTTTCTGGCGGCGGTGGGCAGCGGGTCCGCCGGATAGGAAACTTGTTCGCCCATGTTGTCCGAGGAGAGCAAAATCTGCGCATCGTTACGGGGACGAATGGAAGCAACGGTGCGGAAGTCAATCGCCACCGGCATGACAAATCCGCCGCTATAGTCGGTGTGTTCCCCAATCAGGTTCACGCGGCCCGGCGCGGCGCAACGCACGGGCGGTTCCTCTGCTGCGGAAAATGGTGCGGCTGAATCTTTGGGAGAGCCCATGGTCAATTTCGTGCCGGCTTGCGCTTGCATCGCTGCCCTTCTATTAATAACAGGCTCTAGGTCTTACCGGACGTACCAGCCGCTGTCTTGAGCATTTGATCGAGCAGTACGGTGGCAAAGGGATCCTGACCGTAACTCTGAAACCTAAACGTCGTCAAGAGCATACGCCCCGGCCCCTCGTTTAGTTCCGCGAGATAGGCACGATTGGAGTTGAGCCAGCCATAGAAGACGCCTGCCATCACATTTTGGAGATCCTCTGCTCGCAATCCGCCAATCACGAACTCCGGCGTGACCGAGGCCGCCTCCCAACCCAGAATTGAGCTGTCGATAACCGGGGAAAGGGGCTTCCAGAGCGGGCTGGACGATAGAACCCAGTTGAAGTTGCTGACCCAGTCGCCCGTCAGGTCTGATCCTGCACGGGGCACAATCGTTAATGTGTCTCCTGAGGGGAGTGCATCCCGGCTGCCAGCCAGAACAACAACGGTCCCGCCTTGGCTGAGTCTTGCTTTGGTCACGTCATCAAGCACGGAGGATAGCCAAACCACTTTCTCCTGACCCGCACCAGCACTCCCATCGATGACGGCAACGCCGTGGGCTGCGAGGGCGGAGCGTAAATACTGCAGCTGGTTGAGGGGATCGTGGATAGCCACCGTTATCCCAGGATTCGGCGCCGGTTGCGGATACACCGCATAGCGGTAACGATTCTGCGCCAGCGTCATCCCGGCGGCATTCACTAACTCCAGGCGGAGAAACTCCGGCGTAGCTGCGTCGACCTGCGGCGCTTTGAACTGCAGCGTACCTTCCGTTGCGACCCCAGCCAGCCCGGGCTTGTTGCTTAACGGCAACGTTCCGGATTGTCCGTCGGAGGTCTGCCACAGGATGGTCGCGCCTTCGAGAGCGGCGGTGGAATAATGCGAAACCGCGAGCGGCAGTTCCACCGCTGCTCCGGCGGCGAAGTTGTGGGTAGCAAAGTTGGCCATCAGCAGGTCGTCCTGCTGTAGATTCCCCAGCTCCTCGGCAAAGGTCTTGGGTTGCCGCCACATGCTCATCAGGCCATTTGCTTCCCAGTTGGCATCCGTGAGCTCGGTGATGACATAACCCTGGATGGAGCTGCGCTGGCGCATCTGCTCAATTTCGTATTTGAGCGCAAGGTACTCGTGCCTCTCTGTGGCCAGGGCGAGAGCGTCGAAATCGGGATAGATGCGGTCAAGGCCATACGTGTGCAGACGATCGAAGACACCCGCCGGGCGCGTGAGTTCGCGACCCTCAAAGTCGCGCGGGAACCACCAGGGCAACTGATCGCGCGGCGGCAGCTGGGGTAAACCCCAGTTGCCGAATTCCGAAACCACCAACGGCTCCTGGCCAGTGGTGGTCGCATCGCCATAGGGACTGAAGAGCCACTTCGGCCGGCCGGCAAACTCCTCTACCCACCCTGCCCAGGTTTGTGCGTGGTCCGGGATGGAGTAGTACATATGAAAATCGGCGAAATCCGACTGCAGGTGAAAGCCCTTGCAACAGGCACTGTTGTCGGTAATCAACCGGCCCAGCGGCGCCGTAAGCTGCTTGAAATCGCGGAAGGTATTGAGCAGCCATGCCCGCTGATCTGCCTGTGCCGGATCCATTCCCCACTGCTCGTTCATGATGCTCTGAATCACGATCGAGGGATGGTTCCAATCCCGTTCCACTTCCGCCCGAAAAGTATCGACACCACGCTGGGCTGCTTGCGCTGTCCAACGATGGGCGTCATTCCACACCGGGAATTCATACCAGATCAGCATGCCGGTTTCATCGGCGGCGTCCAAATAGCGCGGATCCGGCACCTTGATATGGCAGCGCAGCATATTCAGTCCCATGGCCTTCGATTTCAGCATCTCCTGGCGTATGAAGTCGGCCGATGGTGGCGTGTAAATACCCTGGGGATAGAAATCCTGATCGAGAGCCGCCCGCATGTAAAAAGGCTTGCCATTCAAGAAGAGCCGTCCATCGGCCGTTGTGAGCTCGCGAAATCCGAAGCGGGTATGCACCCGTTGCGCCGGCCCCGTCTTCGCCTGGTTGTTCAGCTCCAGAGAATACAGGTTAGGGTGGTCGCCGTCCCACAACATGGGATTGGCCACATGCGTCGTGCCCTGTGCCGTCATGCCGTCCACGGTAAGCTCGAGCTGCGCCACGGTCACGCCGTAGGGATCGAATAGCGTGGCCTGAAGCGGGTTGGCGCCCGCGCTGCCAGCCAGCCTGGCTTCGACAGTTACATCACCGCTGTTGTGGGGCGTGATGTGCACCCACGCAACGTAACGAAGGGGCACCGTCTCCAGGGTCACCGGTTGCCAAGGTCCACTGGTCTGCACATACCAGTTCTGCTTTCCGTGGGGAATTTCGTTGTAGTCGAATCTCTTGTCGAGCGGAGGCTCCGCGTTATCTTTTGCCGTAGGGGGTCTTAGGACCTCTTTGGGCGCAGAGTTTGGCGGCATCTGCACCGCCAGCGGAGGAGGCATGGGAGGGTCAAAGACCTTGACCAGGATTTCGTTGCTGCCTGCGTGCACTTTGCCCGTAAGGTCGAAGGTGAACGGCGTGTACCCACCCTCATGCTCGCCCAAGCGCTTGCCGTTGATCCACACTTGGGTGAAGTAGTCCACGGCGCCGAAATGAATCAGTTCCCGGCTGGACGGTTTTGGGGGCGGCAAAGTGATCGTGACCCGATACCAGCCCACCCCGGCGTAGTCGCGAAGGTCGTCGAATTGAGCGTTCCAGGAGAGGCTGGCGTTGGCCGGACGCCACTTTGCCTGGCGATCGACGGTGGTGGCTGTGAATTGCCCTTTGGGATCGGGGCTGAACTGCCATTGCTGATCGATCACCCGGCTCTGCGCCTGAACACCGGCCGCCGCCATGAACAGCGCAAAACATGTGAGTCCCCTGCCGGTTAACGCGACTTTCCTGCGCATAAACGATGAATGCTCCCTTTGCGGGCAGTGTAATGTACCATTCGACGACGAGACCGCCGGCCGCACCACTCCGCCCTCGAAAGCATATAGCAACAGGAGAAAGCCTTCGCTTATGCCTGAAACCCTCGCACAAACCAAGCGCCGCCACGTCCTCGTGCGGCTGTTCCTCCAGCACAGGTTCCTGCTGCTGTTTGTGTTCTTGTTGGCGAACCTCATCGCCTACCCCTATACAGAACACAGGGGCTTTGGTTCTTACGCCTTCCGCATACTTGCTGCTTCGGTCATTGCCCTCAGCGTCTTCGCGGCCAGTTTCCGCCACGGCCTGGCAATCGTCGCTGTTCTGCTGGCCATTCCTTCCGCGGTGGAGCACCTGCTGCACCCAAACCTCGCCGCCGGCTTTTTCCCGCTGCTCAACCTGACGCTGAGCTTGGCATTTGACCTCTACATCGTGGTGGGGATTTTCCGCCATGTCTTTGCCAACGTCCGTATCGGTTCGGAAACCATCTTCGGAGCGCTTTGCATTTATATTCTGAATGGAATGGGCTTCGCCAGCATCTACGGACTGGTGTTCGCGCTGCAACCCAGCGCTTTCTTGCTTTCTCCAGGGGTTAATACCCATACCATTCCTGACCGCTTCGACTTTATCTACTACAGCTTCGGCGTGATGACGCAGTTGGGCGCCGCGGGCATGACCGCCGTCACCGACCAGGCACGCTCGATTTCTGTGCTTGAGGCCATTGTCGGTCAACTTTATCTGGCCGTTCTGATATCACGGCTGGTGGGCGCCTATCGTTTCCGTCCGTCGACGGCCGATTCCTAGTGCCTGGCCGATAGAGCAAGAGCTTTCGTGGGCTTCGCCTGTCTTTTTCGGCCCACGTACGCCCCACGGCACGCCGGGGCAAGTGAGGCGAACGTGGGGCACCCGTCCAGCTCCTAAGGGGCTTTGCTTGAACGCAGACGCTTATGGGGCGCGTTACCTGGCAGCGAAATCGACAACGATCTCGGTGTGCCGGTATTCACCGGCCACAGGATCTGGGTTGCCTGCCGGGTCAACCAGTAATTCGTACACGCCATCGGAAACCAGGCTGATCTTTGCTCCGCGCACCTTCAGCACTTTTTGTTCCGTCCGCAGCTCGATGGTCGAGTTGGGCGCATCGCGCGAGACGTCGGCGTCCACTACCAGACTGGTTGGCTTATAAGCGACAGCGGTTATCTTGATTCGTTGGCTCGGTTCACCCAACAATGGAGCGGCATCGCTCACGCTAAGCAAAACGCCACCTTCATACCGGACCAGACAACGGCTCTTCCCATGGGGAGCCTTAAAGTTCAGAGTTGCGTGGGTGTCTTGCGCATGCTCTTCCCTCAGAGAGTGAACAGGTTTGTCATTCAGCTCTGCGCCGCTGAGATGAGCTCCTAGTGGAATTTCCGGAGCCCAAAGCAGATCTACTGGACTGCCGGAATTTTCAATCTCCAGCTCCAATCCATTCCGCACCCGGGTCAGAGTCATTCCCATATTGCCGCCAGGCACCTTCACGTTGCGGACGGAGATGCTGCCCCAGTTGGCCGGCAGATGGGGCGAGAATTTCAAACCATTCGTGTCCGCGGCCCTTTCCAGGCCTAGTAGACCCTCCACTGCAGACGAGAGCAGGGCCGCCGAAGACCAGGTCTGCTCGGGAACCGACTCCACCTGTTGGTGGTAAAAGTCACCCGCGAGCAGTTCATGTATGTGTCCCATGGAGTCGAGCGTGCCCCAGGGGAGAAGCCCACTCCAGATGGGAAAGGCGGTAAAGGGGCGATGGTTTGACCAGAATTCCGATGCCACCCGCGCAGTGCCGACGGGCGAAACACTCCCCTTGGAATAGGACGCCGGGTTCCACTCGGGGGAGCTCTCGGCTACTCCCCTGGTGCCCCAGTCGGTCTCGAAATCAGAGGTGGCGAGTTGGTCGAGCAGAGCGTTGCTGCGGCGCTGATCCAGAATGTGGGCTGCGACCAAGGCAACTCCGCCGTCGCCCTGCCGGGAGATAGCGCGGCCCGCAGCGTTATAACCGTCGATCCATGAATTCCGCTGGCCGTCCCAATAACGACGCGCAGCAGAGCTCCTTGCCTTTTCGCTCAACCGCGTCGCGTCTTCCGCTTCCTGCGGATGCCCGTCCAATCGCGCCAATCGGGCAAAGGCCGCCGACGCTGCGACCCAGCTTGCGGCGAGGCCTGGGTCATCGGTCATCTTGTCCTGTTCGTCGCCTCCCTCCTTAGTCGGGGGAATGCGGGGCAGTCCATCCTCTGCATTGATTAACGATCCGCAATAGCGATAGGCCCTGGCAATTCCTGGCCAATGCTGTTGCAGAAACTGTGTATCCCCACTGGCCGAGACGTACCGCTCCACCACGGTCAGATAGTGAAAGCTAATGTCGATATGGACAAACATATAGGGATACCTGCTGGCCCAGTCAGCGGGGTCGGCGCTCTGCGAAAGCTCATGCCATATCATCCCGTTGGCGGCGTCCTGGTATTTCGCGATGAAGGCAAGAGCTTCCCGCGCCCGGTCGTAAGCACCTGTATTGACCAGCGCCTCGATAGCAATGAGGGCATCGCCCGCGAAAAACCATGCGTACTGCGGCCGGCGGGCATCGCGCGAAGGGCCGTAACCGGCAACCAAGCCGCAGCCTAATACGGGATTGCATACCCAGGCTTGATCGAGCGCGATCTGTGCCCATGCGAGTTGCTGATTGACTGAATCGTCGGGAGTTTCGATCCGCAGGGTGCTCCCGAGCAGCTCCGCGTAGTGGGTGCGCGCCTCCATTTCGAACTTCGCTTGCGAACCGAGCAGATCCCTCATGCGTGCCGGCGCGCTCGACGAGCCCTCGTCATTACGCGCAGCCACTACGGTGACTGAACGATTGGAGTTCCCTCCCGCGCGCAACGCAAAGGCCAGCCGCTTCCCTGGTGTGCCCGGTTGCGCGCTGTTCAGAACCTCGTCGTGCGAGATCACCTGAGAAGAGCCGATAAATGCAGAGTATTTGCGCGTGGCTTCGGAGAGGATGTAGGCGGACGCAGCCGGGTCCCACTGGGTGCTCTGACCGCCGAGAGATGCAGGCCACATCAGATCAAGAACCGGCGTGAAGTGGATCACTATGTCAATGCTGTGACGAGACTCCACGGTATAGGTTAGTAAAATGGCCTGCTCGCTGAGCGGAACGAAGAGCCTCTCGCGAACGATGAAGTCGGGGCCTATGTAGGTGCGGGTGATCGCTTCGGGGTCGTAGGTAACACGACGAAGCAAGGCGGAGCCGGCGGTTTCGGTCGTGTCGCCGGCCGGCCGAAAGCCCAGTTCATACCCGTTGATGATTTGCAACGGGTATGCCCATAGCTCCAGACCACCGGAGGCGTAACCCATTACGATGGCCTTGCGGCCGTGTGCTGCAATGAATCGCTCCGGCGCGACGGAGTCGGTTTGCAAGGATAGCTGCGCTGCGGTTAGTGGCGAGAAGAGAATGGCGATGAGAGAAATGAGCAACGTTCCCAGTCTTGCATTGGCCGTTGGCAAATTCATCCTTTCAGGACGGGAAAGGCGCGAAGTAACTCTCCACTCAAAGTCTGTCCCTGTAACAGACCTCGGGTACGCTTTGGCGAACCTAGGGCACCCGTCCTGTTCTTACCGAGATTTGTTAGAGGCTTACCAGGTAAATTTGAGCGTCTTCTCAACGTAGCCTTCGCCGGGGCCGAAATCAACCTGCAGCGGGCGCAACGCAGAGTTGGTCGCTTGCGGCATTTCTGCACCATCGATATGAAGTTTCGCATGCGGGTCGTTGATACGGAGCATGATTGTCTGGTGACTGTTGGCCGGCGCCGACAACCTCAGCAAGAGCGAATTCCCCGCAGACTGCTGGTCCAGCACTTTCATCTGCTGGGTCGTTGCTCCTGGCTTGGGGAGGGCGTGGGCAAGACCGGCCTCTACCGCCGGCAGCGGTATGCGCAGGATGCCGCCGGCCCACTTTGCTCCCGGAATCCGCGAATCAAGGAGCACGCTCTGCGCCGAAGACCCTAAAGCGCGCACCAACAGCATCGCCCCGGTACGCGCGATCTCCAGATCAATGCTGCCGCCGGAGAGCGGCAGATGGCGCAGCTTTGCTCGATCCCAGTCGGCCGGCAAGCTGGGCGTGACCGTCAACTTATTCCCAGCCGCATCCCACTCCAAACCGAAGAGCCCGCGCAACACGGGCGAGATGACCATGGCCGAGGACCAGAGTTGATGAGAAGTGCTGCGTCCCAAGGGCGCGAAGAACTGGCCCGAGAGTAACTCTGTTACCGCGCCAGGATCCTGCGCCCAGGTCAGATCTGCATTCTGCATCAGATGGGCATACCCGGAGAGACTACGGCCGTTGCGATACTCCGAAACTGCAACCCAGCCAGTGTAGAGCGGCCATACCGTCCCCTGGTGGTAACTGATTGGGTCGAAAAATGAGACCGTTGGACTCAGGTCCCGCGTGCCCCAATCGGTCGAGAACTCTGGCGCAGCCCAGCGGTCGAACATCGGCTGGGCATGCTGCAGCTTGTAGCTGCCATCCCAGGAGGCAACCGAAGGAAAGATGGTTGGGCTAGAATCCACGCTGCCGTTGGCATTGCGGCTGAAGGCGTAGAAGCCACCCCCGGGCAACAAATATTCCTTCTCGATGGCCGCGCCGATTTTGCTCGCCCGAAGGGCGGCCTGCTGCGCCATCTCCGTGTGCCCCGTAGCCGTTGCCAGCTCCGCCATTGCAGTGCTCGCCTGCTGGTCGAGCGCGGCCAGATATATCTCCTGGTGAGGCATTCCGGTCGGCCAGGATTCCACCCATCCAGACCCTTCTGTATTCTCATAAATTCCATCGCCATCTGAATCGTGAGAGGTCTCGAAGTTCCAGGTCCGTTCCAGTGCTTCCCAGTTGGTCTGAATAAATGTCTTGTCGTCGCTCACCTTGAGGTAGTCGTTGCTGGCCATCAAGAGCAGCGGATTGGCGTCAGCGGAGGCAAACGCGTACGGCAGACTCTTCCAATCCACCAGGTCGGCGGTCTGCGCCCACTCATGAATATTCTTGCCTTCCGGGCTTTGCCGCTTGATCAGAAAATTCAGCTCGTCCCGTGTTAGTTGGTAATCGCCATAGCTGTTGACGGCGTAGAGAGTCCATAGGGCGTCACGGCCGAAAAACCAGCCGAAGCCCGGCCGGGCAGAATCCCCCGATGTATAGAAACCGGCTACCAGCGCGGTCTCGGCGTGCGAGGGGGTGGTTTGCACGCGTAGTTGATCGATCGCCACCTCAGCCCAGGCAAACGCCTGGTTGAGTTTTTGGTCAGGCGTATCGATGCTCAGATGCTGGGCAGAGAATTCTTCAAAATGCTTCTGCGTGCCGCTGTAGAGCGCTTGAAACCCACTGTCGAGCGCCTCCAGCCGGGCGGCCAACGCGGAGCTGGTAGAGGTGGCGGCGGTCTCCCCCGTCGTCATCAGAAGAGGATAGAGCTTGTCGCTATCAGTAGCCGGATCGAAGTGGATGACAAACTGCAGTGGATAGTTCTTGGGGCGCTCCTGGTAAGGGGCCATAATTCCACTCGTAGCGGTTGGCATCGCCACGGCCCCGGCATGATCGGGAAAATTCAGGTGCAGCACATAGAAGCCCGATGACCCGGTCTTTACCCATTCGGGTGAGGCGCGGTCCTCGGAAAGTGCGGGCCACATGCGCTGCATCTCCGGTGTGAAGCTGAAGGTAAGGGTCATGGGACGCACCGCCTGGATCTGGTAAAAGGCCAATGCCCCTGCACCATCAGGCGCCTGTTGCGGCGCAAAGAGCGTTTCGCGCACCGTGAAGTTGGCATGGGAGAAGGTGATGGTCGTGTGACCCGGTTGCACATCGATGGTTGCAGCCTGCTCGTTCACGTCGATGGGTACGGCGTAGTCCTTCATATCCGCCGTGATGCGCATGTGACTCAACAACTTCCGGGGGAAGATCCAGGCCTCAAACGATCCGTCCTGCTGCCCCAGCAGAGCTCCGCGCGGGCCGGTCACGCTGAAGGGCTTTTGCGCCATGATGTCGCTGCTAATCATGGGCTGGCCCGGCTGATCTGCAGCAAAGTACGGGAGCGGGCGCAAGTCTCCATGCGGCTCCTCAGCCAGCGTCCGCGCGACCAGCAACATAACTGAAGCGAACAAAAAGACAGTGCCCCAGGGCTTCATATTCCACCACAGGTAATTATGAGTCCCACATAGGAGAGAAACAAAGGGGGAGTCGGTGGCGTTGCCGTATTAGTCATGGTTTAATTCTTGCTCCCTACCCGCTCAAGGGCAACCGCGGCGAAGGCGATGACGATGGGGAAGCACTCCAGCGTGTAACGCGGCTCCGGGGCCTCGAGCGTGAGCAGCAGCACACTGCGCAGCACAACATAGGCCACCATCGCAGTGGTAAATCGCGGCCAGTAGAACGCTCCGATGAGCGCCGCTAAGAGATAAAGCAAGTTCAGCGCACCATAGGCATAGGAGATACGCGTCTCCACGTGGTGAAGTCGATACTGCCACCAACGCAGTTCTATATTGAGCATCTCCACTCGGGGCCGAAGCCACATATCCGCCAGGCGCAACAGGGGCAGCGTTACATAGTAGCGGAAGGGATGAGCGCGGATGCGCTCGGCGGCCAGCGCGGCAAAGCCGGCGTCGATGGGCGGCGTAAGTACATTGTCGGTGTTGTACTGCGCGACCAAGGCCAGGGTTTCGCGCGCATCAAAATCCAGGGCTCGCGACGGAAGCAAGTGGACATCGATGTCGTCCCCAGGCACATTCCAATAGATTTCATACGTGGAGGTAAAGTCAGCCATCCATGTTTTTGTCCAGCGTTGAAATCCGGGTGTTTTGAATTCTCCGGGATCGGTGGCGGAACGAGGCGCAAGCGGCTGAAAGACGTGGAAGGTGCGCCAGTTGCGAACAGTCCAGGCGGCGAAGGGCAGCACCGAGATCAACCCGCACAGCAATGCGATGCGCAGCGACCGCGCGAGGCCAAGCGAGTTGCGCCCATAGAGGACCAGCGCCGGAAACCAGGCCACGGCCAGCAAGGCGCCATCGGGCCGCAACAGGGCGCCGTAGCTCCAGGCGAATGCCAGCGTCAGCATCCATCCCCAGTGCGGGCGCTCGAGCACGGCGGCAAAGGCATAGAGGCCGAGGGCAACGCAAAAAATGGACAGCGTTTCCGTAAGCGGCATGGCGACGTAATTTGCCGTGAAAGGACAAAGCGCCGCCAACCACAGCGCCAACATCGCAGCCCGCTGCCCACAGAGGCGGCGAACGAATCCCGCGATGAGCAGGCACGTCACCAGGTCGATCACCATTTGCAGGTAGAGAACGGCGAGGTAGTTCTGCTTTCCAAAAGCCGCGAAACAAAGGGCTAGGAAGCCAGGATATCCGGGCAGTCGGACGAGGGTGGGGGCAATGGTTGGCGCGCCGCCCGCATGAGCGACAGACCGGCCATAGATGCCATGGGTTAGCCAGTTCCTACCGATGTCCGCGTAAAGAAGTGAGTCTCCCTGGATCTGCGGGAAAGCATGAATGAACCACAGGCGCAGCGCAGCGCCCGCCGCGAGTGCGAAGACCGCGGAAAGTATTGTGCGCCGGCGGAGGGGGGGCATCCCCCGAAATCATACAGGGGTGTCTCAGGCCACGCGCGCCTTGGGGTTAGAATAAGCGGGTGGCAGCGGGCGGGAGTAGCTCAATGGTAGAGTAGCGGCTTCCCAAGCCGTTGGTTGCGGGTTCGATCCCCGTCTCCCGCTCCAGAATTTGCAGGACCTGAAGGGTTGTTGCACGGCCGCGGGATACTGCAGGCCCCTCGGCTGCGCTCCTCGGGATGACAAAGTTGAGGATGGCAACTTACCTGAGGATTCGTTAGTGGGATCGAGAGAGATGCAGAACTAAGGGATCAGCCGTCCGGCACTCGCTCAGCCCCCTTATTAAACGGTACGCGCCACCAGGATAATCAACAGAGCCATCAGCCTTACTCTTCTCTCAACGGCGAAGAGTGCGTGTCGTCTCCGATGAATTGGCGAGGATGCGGGCGCGCTCGAAGACGTCAAAGAGCATGCCGCGCGTGAGTTTGCCGGTGTTGGTGTTCTGCAGCGACGGGTGGAAACTGGCGACCAGGTAGCGGCCTCCAGGGAGCGCGTATTCGGCGCCATGGGCGAACTTGAAACGCGGTTTGCGCACACTCTGCCCGGTACGCACCAGGTGCTCCAAATAGCCGTCAAAGGCGATGCGGCCGAGGCAGACAACCACCTTCAAATTGGTCAGCAACGCGATCTCCTGGTCGAGGTAAGGCGCACAGTTTTGTAGCTCGGAGCGCTTGGGCTTGTTATCGGGGGGCGCGCAGCGCACCACGGCACTGATCCAGCAGTCCTGCAGCCTCATACCGTCGCCACGGGAGATAGAGTGTGGCTGGGAGGCGAAACCGGCATCATGGAGAACGGGATAGAGAAAATCACCGGAGCCGTCGCCGGTGAAGGGCCGGCCGGTCCGGTTGGAACCGTGCGCGCCCGGAGCCAGGCCTAGGATCAGCAAACGGGCCTTCTCGTCGCCGAAAGACGGAACGGGCCTGGCCCAGTAGACCCAGTCTTGGTAGGCACGACGCTTGCTGGTGGCGATGCCTTCGCAATACTTTCGCAGGCGGCTGCACCGTTGACAGCGAATGACTTCCTGGTTGAAGAGAACGAGCGGGTTGAGATTAACCGAGGGCGAACCAGGCTCAGCCGCAGGCACACGCTGGCTTCCAGTAGGCGAAGCGGGATTCGCACGCGGGGAAGTGCTCATACCCGATTGTAAGGCCCATCGGAAAGACGGCGTAATATGAATTTTTGCTTGGCCGCTGCCGCTGGCCGGAAGTGGATCAAGTTTCTTGAGGGGGTCCATGTACAACGTAAACCGATGGTTAGGAGCAATACTCGCCGCATCCGCTCTGTTTGCGGCGGGATGCCGGCAGCAGCCGGCAACACCAAGCGAACCGGCGCCGCAACCAACAGCACCAGCAGCCGTGCAGATTGGCGGCGAGAACGTGTTGACACTGACGCGCAAGGGGACCGCCGGCGGCAGCAAACCCGAATTCCTCTCCGTAACCCTGCTTCCCGGGCGGGGTATGAACATGTTCCAAGTGACTGCGGCAATTCCGGGCAAAGGGGAGATCCCGCTGATGCGCTCGCCTTCCCTTGCGGATGCAGCCAAATTACTTAGCGGCACAGGCGGAGATCAATCGGGCAATGCGTCCTTCGGCCTTGGCGGAGCCTTTCTGATTCCCTACCCCAACCGCATCCTGGGCGAACTTTCCTCGGATGGCAAGTCGATCATCACCCAATGGCGCGGCCACACCCTGGCGCTACCGGCAAACTTCCCCAGCAAGAGGCCCGGAGATCCCGTGGTTGCGATACATGGGTTGATTACCCAGGCTAAAGTGGAAGACCTGCAAACCCAGACAACCGCGGATGGACAGACGGTGACCGGTGTCATCCACGCGGGAGATTTCAGTGGCCATTGGCTTTCGGACACCGACCTGAACTTCACCATCGCACTCACCGGTGACGGGGTCGAGACCACAATCACGGCCAAGAACGTGGGCAAAGAGCCGGAGCCTATGTCGATCGGGTGGCATCCGTACTTTGTGATACCAAGCGGCCATCGCGCCCAGGCGCGCGTACATATCCCCGCCACCATGATGGCCATAGTCAACAATTACGGTGACGCATTCCCTACCGGGCAACTGAAGCCGGTCAAGGGCACTGACTACGACTACACTGCGCCCGACGGTGTCGCCCTCGACGATCATTTTCTTGACGACAATTTCTCCCACTTGCAGCGGACCGATGGCGCCGCCGACGTGAAGCTGATTGATCCGGAATCGAATTATGGATTGACGGTGTCCGCCCTGTCGCCGGAGATCAGAACCGTGCAGGTGTACTCGCCCAAGACAGCCTTTGTCGCCGTCGAACCACAGTTCAACTACGTGGACCCGTTCGGGAAGGAATGGAAAGGCATGGATACGGGCATGGTGACGCTTCGTCCCGGACAGTCGGTGACCTGGAAGGTTCGGCTGGAGTTGTTTACCCCCGGCCACTGAGTGGTCTGCGACACTAAACCTTTTCTTCAACAATATTTTCCAGCACGCTCATAGACATAAACATGGCTGCGTGTCATCGGACCAAAGCAAGAATCTTATTACCGTGGTAATGGAGTCCGCGTGCCTGGGCGCTCACTTTTGCCCTGATCCAGCGCATACTTTAATAGATGCGAAGACCGACTGCATCCCGCTGCCTGTGCTGTGGATATAAAACGCTATCCATGCCTGAGGCCCTGGAGCTATGCCAGGTCTGCTGGTGGCAGGATGACGGGCAGGACGACCGGGATGCGGATGTGGTTCGCAGAACAGTCAACGGCAATCTCAGCCTCAGCGAGGGACGCCGCAATTACAAGCACTACCAGGCTGCCGATCCACGGTTTGTTGCGCACGTGCGTACCCCGCGGCAGGAGGAACTCTAGAGGCTTTGGCCTCTACGCTGCTAAAGTCAAGTTCAGCGAGTGCGGCTTTTCTCAAGAAAAGCCATCCCGGGAGCCAGTTACTCTGTAAACACCAAAAGTGGAAATGCTGTTGCCTTCCTCTCCTGCAACCAGGCCGAACCGTCAAGGGTAACTGGAAAAGGGTGTATCGTAGTTAATAGCGGCTTTGCATTCTTTGCGCTATGGGTTTGACCCTCCCGGGAAAGCCCCATACGATG
Source organism: uncultured Acidobacteriaceae bacterium (assembly GCA_963787145.1). Taxonomy (GTDB): domain Bacteria; phylum Acidobacteriota; class Terriglobia; order Terriglobales; family Acidobacteriaceae; genus PALSA-350. The sequence continues at coordinate 161,951 of CAWBBY010000020.1, read as the reverse complement.
AAAGCAGGCTGTTTACGGGCCGCCCCGCGTACATCCATTCCGCCATTGCAAAGGCACGGTGGAGCGAGCAAACCTGGAAGGCATAAGTTGAGTTCAACTGAAATGATTGAAACCACACCGCAATCTGCCGGAGCATCGACCGCAGCCGAAGAGCCCCACGAGGGCCACGATCACGACCACAACCACGCCACTGCAACGTTGAATCCGGATTGCACACGAGAAGTTGAAATCGAAATTCCCGCGGACGAAGTCTCCCGCAATTTCCGCGCGGTCACCAAACGCTATCAAAAGAATGCCCGCATTCCAGGCTTCCGTTCAGGCAAAGTCCCGGAGTCGCTTATCCGCGGCCGTTTCGCCGAGCAGATTCGCCAGGACGTGATGGAGGCTGTTCTCCCCGACCACTTCCGCAATGCCATCGCTGAGCGGAACCTCAAGCCCATCTCGCAACCACAAGTCACTGGCATCGAGCTGGAAGAGGGGAAGCCTCTACGCTTCAAAGCCGCCTTCGAGGTGGTTCCGGAATTCTCCATCGATGGCTACCAGGACGTGAAGATCGAGAAGGTATCTACGGAGCTGACCGATGCCGAAGTCGACGCCGAGCTGGCCCGCATTCGCGATTCCCGTTCCACTATGGAGCCGGTGACCGAAGAGCGCGCCCTGACCGATGGCGACTTTGCCCAGATCAGCTTTACCGGCACCGTGCAGCCGGCGGAAGGTGGAAGCGAAGACTCGCCGGCAGCCCAGCAACCCATCTCCGGACAAGACGTCATGGTCCAGGTGGGCGGACCGAATACCCTCGATAGCTTTAATGCCGCATTGCGCGGCGCCTCTGTAGGTCAACAGTTAAAGTTTGAGGTGAGCTATCCAGAGGACTTTGGCGAGCGGCAACTGGCCGGTAAGCGAGTGGCCTACGACCTCGAAGTCAAGAGCATCAAGAAGAAGATCGAGCCGGAACTGAACGATGAGTTCGCCAAGGAGCTGGGACAGTACGAGAGCTTGGCGGACTTCAAGCAGCAACTGCGCGAACACATGGCCAGCGATAAGCAGCGGCGGGTGCAAAGTGAAACCACCAACCGGCTGCTCGACGCGCTGGTCGATCGTTTCGAGTTTCCCATTCCCGAGTCGCTGGTGCAGCAGCAGATTGACGTCCGGCTGGATCGCGGACTGCGGGCGCTCGCCTCCCAAGGCATGCGCACGGAAGACATGCGCAATCTCGATTTCGATCGTCTGCGCGCCGCACAGCGGCCCTCCGCTACGGCTGAGGTGAAGGGTTCCATTCTGCTGGACCGCATTGCCGACGCAGAGAATGTCAACGTGCCTGAAGAAGATGTCGACCGTGAGCTGCAAGCGATCTCCGTGCAGATGCGCGAACCGGTCGATGCGCTGCGCGCACGTTTGACTGAGGACGGGAGCCTCGCTAGAATCCGGGAACGCTTACGTAGGGAGAAGATGGGCGCTCTGCTGTATCAGAGGCTAGCGTCTTAGCAGAGACAAAACGGGCAACTTTAAAACCGGGCGCACGCCGTCCGCGGGGAAGCAGAAGCAAGGGAGAGCATGGCACTTGTACCTATGGTGGTCGAGCAGACGAGTCGGGGCGAACGAGCCTACGACATTTATTCTCGTTTGCTTCGCGACAATATTATCTTTCTGGGAACACCGATCGACGATCAGATCGCCAACCTGGTAATCGCACAAATGTTGTTTCTCTCCGGCGAGGACCCGGAGAAAGATCTTCAGCTGTACATCAATTCTCCTGGTGGGTCCATCACCGCGGGTCTTGCCATCTACGACACCATGCAGTTCATTCGCAACGACGTGGTCACTTATTGCATCGGGCAGGCGGCGAGCATGGCGGCCTTTCTGCTCATGAGCGGCAACAAGGGCAAGCGCTTCGCGTTGCCCAACTCCCGAATCCTGATCCACCAGCCGTCCATGGGCGGGCTTTCGGGCCAGGCTACTGATATCGATATCCATGCTCGCGAGATTCTGCGCATCCGCGAGATCACCAACAAGCTGATGTCGAAGCACACCGCGCAGCCGCTGGAACGCATTGAACGAGATGTAGAGAGAGACTTCATCATGAACGCGCAGCAGGCCAAGGAATACGGCATTATTGACGAAATAATAGACCGGCCACGTACTTGAAGGCCGTCAGGGCAAAAGGAGTTGCAGTATGAAAACGCCGAGGGGAACAGACGATACGCTCCGTTGTTCGTTCTGTCATAAATCGCAGGACGCCGTTGCTAAATTGATCTCCTCACCGAGCGACTATCCGCGGGCATACATCTGTGACGAATGCGTCGCGGTTTGCAACTCTATTTTGGAGGATGACCGGGGCGAGACGCAGCCCGGGGCGGCGCCGGCGCACTTGCCCAAACCGCAAGAGGTCAAGGGCTTTCTCGATGAGTACGTTATCGGCCAGGAGCAAACAAAAAAGAAGCTGGCCGTAGCGGTTTACAACCATTACAAGCGTATCCAGATGAACCGGACACGCGGCAATGACGTCGAGCTTTCCAAATCCAATATTCTTCTCGTCGGCCCCACCGGGAGCGGGAAAACCCTGCTTGCCCATACCCTGGCCAAGATGCTGGATGTACCGTTTGCCATCGTCGACGCCACCACGCTGACCGAAGCCGGCTACGTGGGCGAGGACGTTGAGAACATCATCCTCAAGCTGCTGCAGGCAGCCGATGGCGACGTGGCCAGAGCGCAAACCGGCATTATTTATATCGACGAAATCGACAAGATCGGGCGCAAAGACGAAAACCCGTCCATTACCCGGGATGTGTCCGGAGAGGGCGTGCAGCAGGCCCTGCTGAAGATCCTCGAGGGCACGGTAGCGAACGTTCCACCCCAGGGTGGCCGCAAGCATCCCCACCAGGAGTTCACGCCGGTCGACACCACCAACATATTGTTTATCTGCGGTGGCGCCTTCGTCGGGCTGGAACGCCTGATCGGACGCCGCGTGGGCAAGAAGGCTTTGGGCTTCAAGGCCCTCTCGGATAAGGATGCCCAGGAAGTAGGCGTTTTGCCCGCGCAGCGCGACACCGAGCTCCTGCGCCAGGCGCAACCCCAGGATCTGATCAAGTTCGGCCTGATTCCGGAGTTTGTGGGACGCCTGCCGGTGATTGGAATTCTTGACGAGCTGGATGAGGAGGCCTTGGTGGAGATCCTTACCAAGCCCCGCAATGCCATCCTCAAGCAGTACCAACGGCTCTTCGAATACGAGGGCGTGAAACTATTGTTTGCCGAGGATGCCTCCCGGGCCGTGGCCCGCGAGGCCCTCAACCGCAAGGTTGGGGCGCGCGGATTGCGCATGATCCTGGAAGAACTGATGCTGGACCTGATGTACCACCTCCCCAGCAACAAGAAGATCAAAGAGCTGGACATTACCGCGGAGATGGTACAGAAGCGGGATCTTTCCGTAACTCTGTTGGAGAAGGCCGGGTAGAGTTCGGTTTCTGAAGGCGACAGTGGCTCCTGCGGGCTGCGGAACGGTCGGCAGGAAAGTGATACCTCAGGGGCTAAAGCTCGACGTATTCTCAATCATTTACGGCCCGACTAAAGTCGTGCCCTGATACAAAACAAGAGTTTGTCCGTAGCCTGTAAAGTTGTGCCCTGGTACAAAACGGCCTTTTTTTCCACAGGAAAGTTGCCATCTCGCCTGCCCGGCGTGCCGTGAGAGCGGGGCGCGGCTTAGCGTAGTGGAGAGCTGTGTATTTCCTGGTTTGAATCCCCTGTGCACCTACGATTCACTTTTTTCGTCTATTGATTGATTAAGCCCTCACATCCGGGTCATTGGCGCAACTGCCTTTTCCTCTGTATAACGGAAATAAGTGAAAGGAAATCGCGTGACACAAGCAAAAGAAACCCGGGATAAAGGCGATCTTCGCAAGCTCCCCATGATGCCCATCCGGGACATGGTGATCTTCCCTTACATGATGACGCCCTTTGTTGTGGGGCGCGAGTCGAGCGTGAGAGCGCTGGAAGAGGCGCTGACCGGGGATCGGAAGATATTTCTCGCCACCCAACACGACGCGGGCATCGATGAACCCCGGCCGGAAGACATCTATTCGGTGGGTACTATCGGCAACATCGTCCAGAGCGTGAAAATGCCGGACGGCAACATCAAGGTGCTGGTGGAAGGACTGGAGCGGGCGAAAGCTATAGAGATGAACGACTCGGATGGCTTTTTTGTGGCCACCGTGCGCGTCGCCAACCGGCAGCTCGAAGTCAACCCGCAGATCGAACAGGTGATGCAGCGGGTCACTTCCCTCTTTGAGCAGTACGTCAAGCTCCAGCAATCCCTGAATTACGAGACCATGATCGCCGCGGTTCGCATGGACGAGCCGGCAAAGCTTTCCGACACCATCGCCGCCAACCTGCAGCTTTCGATCGAAGAGAAGCAGGAGCTGCTGGATATCTTCGACCCCAGCGAGCGGCTGACGCGGGTAGCGGATGTGCTCGATATCGAAATCGAGAAGCTGAACATGGATCGCAGCGTGCAAAGCCGGGTAAAGCGGCAGATGGAGCGCGCACAGAAAGAGTACTATCTCAACGAGAAAATCAAGGCTATCCAGAAGGAACTTGGCCGCGGGGAGAAGAGCGAGTTTGACGAGCTACGCAAGAAGATCGAGGGCGCAGGCATGCCCAAGGACGTCTTCGATAAAGCCGTTCAGGAGCTGAAAAAGCTGGAGGCCATGCCGCCTATGTCGGCGGAGTCGACCGTATCCAGAAATTACCTGGATTGGCTGCTGGCTGTGCCGTGGAAGAAGAAAAGCAAGGAAACCCGCAGCATTGATCACGCCGAAAAGGTACTAAACGCGGACCACTACGGCCTGGAAAAAATCAAGGAGCGCATCCTTGAGTTTTTGGCTGTCCGCCAACTGGTAAAGAATCCCAAGGGCTCCATCCTCTGCTTCGTCGGGCCTCCGGGCGTCGGCAAGACCTCCCTGGGCATGTCGATCGCCAAGGCTACGGGGCGCAAGTTCGTGCGTATGTCCCTCGGCGGCGTACGGGACGAGGCGGAGATCCGTGGACATCGCCGGACCTACATCGGAGCTTTGCCGGGACAGATCATCCAGTCCATGAAGAAGGCGGGAACCAAGAACCCGGTCTTCATGTTGGACGAAGTGGATAAGATGGCCTCCGACCTGCGCGGAGATCCCGCCTCGGCGCTGCTCGAGGTGCTCGATCCGGAGCAGAATACAAGTTTTCAGGACCACTATCTGGACGTGGAATATGACCTGTCCCAGGTGCTCTTCGTCGCCACCGCCAACGTGCTGCACACCATCCCGGCGCCGCTTCAGGACCGCATGGAGATTCTGCGTCTGCACGGGTATACCGAGGCGGAAAAGCTCGAGATTGCCAAGCAGTATCTGGTTAAGAAGCAGCGCGAGGCCACCGGTCTGAGCGACAAGAACGCTATCTTCAACGACGCGTCGCTGGTGGACATCATTCGCGGTTATACCCGCGAGGCAGGCGTCCGCAACCTGGAGCGCGAAATTGGTAACGTGTGCCGCAAGGTGGCGCGCCGTGTGGTCCGCAACGGCGCCAAGCACAAGGAAGAGATAACCGACACCAACGTGAACGAATTTCTGGGAGTAGCCAAGTTCCGCGACTCTCAACTGCACGAGACCAGCGAAGTGGGCCTGGTCACTGGGCTGGCGTGGACTGAGGTGGGTGGCAGCATTCTCTCTACCGAAGTGCAGGTTCTGGATGGCAAAGGCAAGTTGACCCTGACCGGGCAACTGGGCGACGTGATGCAGGAATCGGCACAGGCTGCGCTTTCCTACATCCGCAGCCGGGCGCAGCACCTGGGGCTACCGAAAGACTTTTACCGCAACATCGACATTCACGTGCATGTGCCGGAAGGCGCGATTCCCAAGGACGGTCCGTCGGCGGGCATCACCATCGCTACTGCGCTGGCCAGTGCGCTGGCCAAGATACGGGTGCGGCGGGATATCGCCATGACCGGGGAGATTACTCTGCGGGGCAAGGTTCTACCCATTGGCGGATTGAAGGAGAAGCTTCTGGCTGCCCACCGGGCCGGCATTTTTGAGGCCGTTCTGCCCCGAGCCAATGAGAAGGATCTGGCGGATCTTCCGGAGAATCTGCGCAGCGTGATGAAGCTGCACTTCGTGGATCAGATGGATGAAGTCTTGCGGATTGCGCTAGAGGGTCCGCTGCCGGAGTTGCGCGAGGAGACACCCGACGCGCTGGCCGCGGTTCCGCCTCCCGCGCCTATCGGGCAGCCGCGCGCACAATAAGCCAGGATGCACCTGGTTACCAAGTTCCTGCTGTCGGCGATGGCCCCGGAGCAGTTCCCTTCCGCCAGCGCTCCGGAATTCGCCTTCCTGGGCCGGTCCAACGTCGGCAAATCGAGCCTGATCAATGGCTTGCTGGGGGAAAAGGCGGCCAAAGTCTCGGCCTCGCCGGGACGCACGCGGGCCATTAACTTTTTCGCTCTGTCCGATTCAGCGACTGCGCGGTTGCCGCGCCTGCTCTTTGCTGATCTCCCGGGCTACGGCTACGCCAAAATCTCTCGCTCCATCTCCGCCGAGTGGCCTAAATTCATCAATCCTTATCTCGAGGAGCGGCCCAACCTGGTCCTCTGCATCTGCCTGGTCGACAGCAACATTCCGGTACAGCCCAGCGACCAGCAGCTGATCGCATCGCTCAAGGGAATGGGGCGTAGCTTTCTTACCGTGGGAACGAAAGCAGACCGTCTTTCGGGCAACGAAAGGACAAAAGCCTTGGCGCGGCTGAAGGAAGGTTTGGGACTAAGCGAGATCCTGCTTTGTTCAACCAAGACCGGCTCTGGGTTAAAGGAATTGTGGGCGCGGATTCTGGCCCGGGCGGAGGAAAACGCTCCCGCCTGAGAGCCTGCTAAACCGCAGGTCCGTTTTTTAGTTCACCAGGTGTTATAAGGCTGTCCGTCGCTCCCCGCCTGATCTGACCCACTATGCACGTCGGTCATGCCGGGGTCGGTCTGATCGACGTTCTGCAGTGTGTCATCCATGGTCGGTACCCAGGTGCTGTTGCTGTGGGTGACAGGGTCGATGGGAATCACCTTGAGATAACCACCACTGACCAGGTCATCGAGGGTCTGCGGCGCCTTATCCTTGTCGTTGGTATAAGAATCGATGGCATCACGCATGACGTGCAGGTCCTCTCTGAGGACCGCTTCCCGAGCGGCGCGAATCGATGCGACATACGCAGGGATCGCGATGGCCGCCAGAATGGCGATGATGAGCATCACCACCATCAACTCGACCAGGGTGAAGCCCGCCGCGCGGCGTGGCCGGGCTGAGCGCGCACTTCGAGTACGAGAACGGAAGCCGGATATGCTCACAAGCCTACCAATCTGAGTACTTCGTTCCATCGAGCGCAATACCTTGTGACTTGGAGGCGACATCGAAGACACTCTGCCCTCCCCAGGAATCGCTATTGGGGTCGTCCTGCATGGAGCGTAACGTCCACTCGGCTTTGCCCGTCATCGGATCGACCGGAATGCGGCGCAGAAATTTGAGTTTCTTGCCCTGTGCGTCCACGCCATTAACCAGCGTATCGAGATCAGGCGGGTAGTTCCCACTGTCGACCTTGGTCATGAAGGCATGACGGTCGGCCGCATCTTTGTAGTGGTCGATCGCATCGCGCATCTGCCACAGGTCGTAGCGCAATTGCCTTTCTTTCTCGCGCTTGGCCTGAAAGCGGGCCAGTGGAACGACGGCGGACGCAAGAATGGCGAGGATCGCAACCGTCACGATCAACTCGACCAATGTCAGCCCCGCCTGGGGGACTGTTCCGCTGCGCTGACGCAAGTTGCACTGCATACAAGGGCCCTATGGCACGTGTACTACGGTCTGCGATCCGGCAATATTGACAGGCTGTTGTGCGCTGTTCTTCGCTGAAGCGCGGATGATCTGCAAGGCCGCGTCTCCCGCGGCATTGGCTTGAAAAGTCAGAACACAGACGGTTCCCGATCCGGTTACACCCGCGACCCCGGGTGGACGCGATGCCGAGATGACAACATTGCCCACCCCATCGTCGCGATGAACCAGCGCGATGGCCTGGCCATCATGACCGAGAAAGTCGCCCGTATCCACGTTGATCAATGCCAGCTTGCTGTTGTCGTAATGCAACTGCATCGGCACCGAGAAAATATCCTGCCCGCCGCTTAGATTGACTGCAACCTGGAAGGTACTGCCAACCTTTGGCGTAGCCGTCGGCGGCGCGATTTGCAGGCTCACTGAGCCTGGTGCAGGTCCTGCGGTTGTTGACGCTGGTGCTGCGGATCCTGGTGCGGGTCCTGGTGCCGCGGCTGCCGCCGGCGATGCGCCGGCGGGCGGCAAGGGTGCATGCGGCTGCAGCCCCGGCGGCAGCCCATCCGTCGCACCCGTCTGTCCATGGACGGGCGCTGAAATGCGCCGCAACTCCACGTTGGTGCCCGTACCCGTATCAATCTCCTGCAGATTCAAAGGGCTGATTTCAGTCGCTCGAACGACGTGGGGGGTGAGCATGAAAATGATTTCGTCGTCCTGCACTTCATGCTGGGTGGAGGAGAAAATCCATTTGAGGATGGGCAACTCACCCAAGCCCGGCGTTCCCCCAATGGTGGTCAGATCCTGTTTCTGCAGGAATCCACCCAATATGTTAACTTCGCCTTCTTTTAGCCGGACTACCTGATCCGCTGTGCGCTGGCTAATAATCGGCTCAGTAATGCCGCCAATGTTGGTCGAGCCTTCCTCCTGCGAGGAGACAATTTTGATCTTGAGTGTTACGTCGCGGTCGTAGTGCACAATGGGCGTAATCTCGATCTCCACACCGACATCCAGATAGGTGAACTGTGTGTTCACCAGGGAGCTGACGACAGCGGTCGCGGCGCCAGTCTGATACGAGCCGGTAGCCACTGGGATGCGTTCGCCAATCTTCAGGTCGGCCTTCTGCCCGTCCGTCGCCCGGATACTGGGATTTTGCAAGACCTTGGTGTCCGAGTCGGACAGCAAGAGGTTGGCTGTCGCCGCGCCCACGGTAACGGCAAAGTTGGTGCCGTTGAGATTAGCAAGATTGTTCAAGGTCAGGTTGGTCGTGCTGCTGGTTGTAGTCCCAGTGGTGGTGGTAGTAGTGCCGCTGGTGGTGGTGCTGGTGGCGTTGGGCGGCTGCAGCTGCACCCCGAAGCTGCCCGGGAGCTGCAATCCGATGGTCCGCGTCTTGTCCCGGTTCACTTCCATCAGCGCCACGTCGACCACTACCTCGGCACGCGACTTGTCCAAGTCATTGATGAGTTTTTGCGCCAGCAGCAGTTCATCCGGAGTGGCGCGCATCACGATGGCGCTCTGGCTCGGGACCCCGTAGAGCTTGGCATTGACCAGCAGGTTGCGCAGCGCCGTCTGAATATCGTTCAGATCATTCTGCTGTGCGGTGTTCGCCAGATAGAAGGTCTGTACCGCCTCTTCCTCCAGCTCCTGGCGCTTGGCACGAGTGTTCATCGCCACGAAGATGGTGTTGGGGGTGACCGGGTGCCAGAACGTCCCGGACGATACACCGACGATGCGCAAAGCGTCTAACAGCGATACGTTGGCAATGTCCACCTGGATGCGCTTGGAGGTGTACTCGGGATCGAACAGCACGTTGATCCCGGCCGCCTTGCCCACGGTCTGGTAGACCACCTTGCTGTCTTCCGTCATATGCAAGGTGAGCGGTTCATTGGAGATAGGCTTGAGCTGGACAGGACTGCCCACCTCAGTGAGTTCCTCAGCCTTATTCTCGGGGATCGAGGTTTCCTGATTGGGCTTGGGAGAAGATTGCTGGTCCCTCGCCTTCAGAATATCCTGATGGGCCAGCTCGTTGCTGGGATCGATTTCGAGGGCGCGCAAGAACTCGGTGAGCGCACCAGTGGTGTCTTTCTGGGCGAGAAGTTTTTCCCCTCGGCTAACGTGGGCGGACGCCGCCACGAAACGCAATCTCTCGTAAGCGGTCTTATAGCGGAGATTCTTTGGTTCCAGCTTCCAGGCCTGGTAATAGTCCTCGTAGGCCGTGATGGGATCGTCTTTGACCTCAGCGGCCTGGCCGTTGGTGTAGGCCTGCTTCGCTTTTTTGGAGCCCGAAAATGCGAGGGAGCTATAGCTCAGGCAAAGGAGCAGGGTTAGCACAGTGGACAGGGCCCGATTCTTATGACGGCGATTCATCGCACTCCAGATAGCCAAACCGCATGTTCACTAAAGCAGTTTGGGAATGACGACCGCCTGACAGAGATCCGCGAGGTGTGGTTTTCCTTGATAGAAGACCACGTACGGATTTGTCGCTCCCCGGATTTCCTGCATCGCTGCACCAGCCTAGAGCATTCAGGTGCGGCTTTCTTCGAGGAAAGCCGCATGCAGTTCTGTGGCCCGCTAAAGTTCCGCAGGAAATCCGAGTTCGGTCTATACCAATCGCGAAACCGCTGGGGGAGACATCGACGTGTCCACAGAGTCACAGCACGCGCTTCTTTCTTTGACGTAGCCGGTCCTGAATCAGCGCAAACTCGTCCCGGCGCAGGGCTTTTTTCTTGGCTAATATCGCCTGAGTATACCATTCGGGACGGCCCCATTTTCGCTTCCAACTCACGTGCTAGCATGAAGATTCGTAACTAAATGTATGCCCCGGCAACCGAGTCAAATCACTACACCATCCCCGAAAAAATCGAAGCCCCGTGAGCCCGTCGCAGCCGGTGAGCGAGACGCGGCCGTGAACCGCGCGGCCAGCCACAATTACTTTCTCCTCGACAAATTCGAAGCCGGCATCGCGCTCCGAGGCACAGAAGTGAAGTCCATTCGCGAGGGCAAGGCCAATCTCAAGGATGCGTACGGCATCATCAAAGACGGCGAAGCCTTTCTGCTGAATGCGCATATCGGTCCCTACTCGCACGGAAGCTCTTTCAATCACGACTCGCTGCGTACCCGCAAGCTGTTGCTGCACCGTCAGGAACTACAAAAGCTCATGGGGAAGACGCAACTGAAAGGTTTAACGCTCATACCTACCCGGCTTTATTTCCGCCACGGTCGCGTAAAGTGCGAACTGGCGGTGGCGAAAGGCAAGCAGGATTGGGACAAGCGGGAGACCGAACGGCGGCGCGAGGACGAACGCGAGGCTCGAGCGGCGATCGTTCGCGGCCAGCACAAGTAGCACCTAACCATCACAATCTAATAAACTTAGGCACAATCACATATGAAGACGAAAGTTGTATCGAGTAAGCTCGACCGCGTCGCCAGCCCGCTGCTGGTGATCTTCGCTCTGGATGCCGCGGAGAAGAAGCAGGCTGCCAAACCGGCAATCAAGTTGTTAACGGCAAACAGCGGCGTGGCCAAGGCGACGGCGAGCGTTCTAAGCAGCGGTGAGTTCGCTGCCGGGAGCTGCGACACTGTTTTGCTGCACGCCCCCGCGGGCTGCAAAGCGGAGCGGATCCTGCTCGTAGGCGTGGGCAAGCTCACTACCGCGGAGGTGCGCAAGGCGGCGGGCGCCGCGGTCCGCTTCGCCAAGCCGCGCAAACTGCGCGAACTTTCGTTCGCCATTCCGGAGGGGCTCGATCCCGCAGCGGCCACGCGAGCCGTGGTAGAAGGCGCCTATATCGGGGACTTCGATCCGGATACATATCGCTCTGACCGTAAGGACCAGAGTATCGAGCAACTCAGCATAGTTGCCGGCAGCGGGGTTAAGGAGGCTGCCCTCGAGGCCGGCCTGCGTGAAGGCGTGGTCCTGGGCGAGGCGCAGAACTTTGCCCGCTCCCTGGTCAATGAGCCGGGCAACGTAATGACGCCCACCGTGCTGGGCCAGAAGGCCGCGGAAATGTGCGCGCAATACGGCCTGAGCTGTGAAGTGCATGGCGCGGACAAAATAAAAGAACTAAAAATGGGCGCCTTCTGGGGGGTGACGAAGGGGTCCGAGGAGCCGCCCGCCCTGATCGTGATGAGCTACGAGCCGAAGGGTGCGCCCGCCACGCCGGTGCTTGGCCTGGTGGGTAAGGGTATTACATTCGATACCGGCGGCATCTCCATCAAGTCCGCTGACGGCATGGAGAAAATGAAGTACGACATGGCGGGCGGGGCGGCGATGATCGGCGCCATGCAGGCCATTGCGCAATTGAAGCCGGCGGTAAAGGTAATCGGCATTGTTTGCGCGGCGGAGAACATGCCTTCGGGAACCGCGATGAAGCCGGGAGACATCCAGATCGCGATGTCGGGCAAGAGCATTGAGATCATCAACACCGACGCGGAAGGGCGGTTGGTACTGGCAGACGGGCTGGCTTACGCGCGGCGACTCGGTGCAACCCACCTGATCGATGCGGCGACACTGACCGGCGCTTGCGTGGTTGCACTGGGCATGGTCAATGCGGGCAGCTTCTCGAATGACGATGAGACTTACCGGCATTTCACCGATGCGTTTCAGATCTCGGGTGAGCGTTTCTGGCGCTTGCCCGTTGAGGACGAGTACAAAGAGTTCATTAAATCCAATATCGCGGACATTATGAACACCGGTGGAAGCCGCTGGGGCGGAGCTATTACGGCCGCCATGTTCTTGAAAGAATTTGCCGAAGACACGCCGTGGATACACCTGGATATCGCTGGTTTGGCCTGGACGGAAGAAGCGAAGCCGTGGATGGCCAAGGGCCCATCCGGGTTCGCGGTGCGCACCATCACCGAGTGGGTGCGCAGCTACGCAAAGTGAGATCGGACACCAGAATGGTGTCCGATCTCATTAAAGACAGCTAGGAGGCTGCTCTTGCATGTACTTTCTCCTGTGAATGTTTTTGGGATGGCTTTCCCTGGCTGAATTCTCGAATAAGCCGCTCATTGAAGGCCGGGAGGTCGTCCGGCTTGCGGCTGGTGGTCAAATTCTCATCCGTGACCACGTCTTCATCGACCCAGTGACCGCCCGCGTTGCGAATATCGGTACGGATTGACGGCCACGAAGTGAGGGTCTTTTTCTTCAAGACTCCAGCCTCGACCAGCATCCATGGGCCGTGGCAAATGGCGCCGATAGGCTTGCCGGAGTTGAAGAAGTCGGCTACAAAGGCCACTGCCTTGGGCTCAATACGAAGCTTGTCGGGATTGATTTGACCACCCGGCAATACCAGCCCGTCATACTCGGAAGGCTTCGCTTCATCCAGGGTCTTGTCGACCTTGGTGTTCTCACCCCAGTCGGTAAACTTCCATCCCTTGACTTGGCCTGGCTTGGGAGAAATCACGTGCACGGTAGCTCCCGCCGCTTCCAGAGCCTTCTTCGGCTCAGTCAACTCCACTTGTTCGAAGCCATCTGTGGCCAATATCGCGATTTTCTTTCCTTGCAATTTTGCATCCATCTTTTAAAACCCCTCGACTGCATTTCGTCTTACCTCTAGTGAGAGGCTCGTTACCTGCTGCTCGTTGCCCGCGAGGGCTATCGTGAAATGTCGATGAACATTGGGGTGTAACGGGTGTCTCGTGGCATCCTATTCGACAATCGATGCTGTGGAGGACTCTGATGCCTTACCGAAAAAACTTTGCCATTTCCGCTGCTGCAATTTTGTCAGCGCTCACTTTGCTGACCTCCTGCAATTCCTCGTCCAACACGGTCGCGCTCAATGGAGCCGGCAGCACCTTCGTTTATCCGGTGATGGGCCGCTGGATTCAAGACTTCCAGCAATCTCATGCGAATGTACGGATCAACTACCAGTCGATCGGGAGCGGAGGTGGAATTCAGCAGGTGAAGTCGGGAACGGTTGATTTTGGCGCCTCGGATGCGCCTCTGTCAGACGAAGATATGGCGCAGATGGCCCCGGTGATCCAAATTCCGGAATCGGCAGGCCCCGTATGCGTCACCTACAACCTGGATGGTCTGCACAAGCCTTTGCAGCTCTCTTCCGATGCCCTTGCGGGAATCTTCTTAGGCAAAATCACAAGTTGGCAGGATCCTCTGCTGAAAAAGGACAACCCGGGGGAGAACCTGCCGAACACGAAGATTACCGTGGTTCACCGTGCCGAGGGCAGCGGCACCACAGCTGCCTTCACCACCTATCTATCCGCGGTCAGCCCGGAATGGTCGCAGCAGGTCAGCAAAGGTACATCGGTTAAGTGGCCAACGGGCCTCGGCGCCAAGGGTAGTGAAGGAGTTACCGGCCAGGTAAAGCAATCGCCTGGCGCTATCAGCTATGTCGAATTGACCTATGCGACCCAAAACAAGATGCCGGTGGCCGCGATCAAGAATCAGGCTGGAAACTACGTATTACCCAGCACTGCGGGAACAACGGCGGCCATCGATGCGTTCAAGGATCAGTTGGCGAAGGACCTGCGGACGTCGATCGCCAACCCACCTGCATCCGCACCAGAAGCCTATCCTATTTCCACTCTTACCTTCCTGATCATCCCCAAAGACGGGAAGGATGCACAGAAGCGCGCGGCGCTGAAGCAATTCCTCGTGTACGTGGTGACGGATGGACAGCAAGTCACGAGCGGCTTGAACTACGCCCCGCTTCCCGACGGAGTGAAGCAGCAGAATGTGCAGGCATTGAACCAAATGACGGTCAACGGCGGTCCGATTCAATAGCCTGTGTTCTAACAGAACCCCTGATTCAATAGTCTGTGTTCTAACAGAACCCCTTAGGAACAGGACGGGTGCCCCAGGTTCGCACCAGCGTACCTGGGCCGAAAATGATTGTTTCGATTGCTTTTCCTTGCCTTGCCCCGGATTTGCCGGTCGACATCGCAAAAAACTGTGGTGGGACTTCCCCGGATTTCCTGTCAAGTTTAGTGGCGTTGGCCCACCTCATGCGGCTTTTCTTACTGAAAGCCGCACACGTGGCCGCTGGCAAGTGCCACGTAGCAGGAAATCCGGGTCGCCCTTCTTTCCTGGCCCAGGTACGCTTTGGCGAACCTGGGGCACCCGTCCAGTTCCTTGGGTCCTGTTAGGACGCACAAACTTTGCGAGATCTACCTTTGTTAAAGCACTTAAATGGCCACAGTTAAGATTGCATACGCCAAGGCGCACTTTCCGGAGCTGCTGGCACGCGTGGCTCGGGGAGAGCGGATCGTCATTTCGCGCTACAACACGCCGGTGGCTGAACTGGTCCCCCCGCCTAAACAGCCAAAACGCAAATTTGGTACCGGAAAAGGGAAGGTAAGAATCCTCGATCCTCATTGCTTCGACTCCATGACCAATGAGGAAGTAGATGCATTCCTTGGGGGCGTTATTGAAGTGATTGGTAAGGCGAAGACTACATAGCATCCGGCACAGCGATTCCCAACCAGTCAAGGCAGCGGACCAAAGCGCGTTCGGCAACCGCGACGGTGGCAAGCAAAAACTGCCTGCGCGCAGGATCCTCTTCGGTGAGGATGTGATGACGGTGATAGAAATTGTTGAAGAGCTGCGCCAACTGGAAAGCATGCCTGGCCAGGTATGCAGGTTCGGCGGCAGCAATGCATTGCTCCAGCAATAGGCTGAGCCGGGAAGCCATAATCCACAACTCCCAGAGGCCGGCTGCTCCTTCACCCTCGAAGTAGTCCGCGGCATTCACCTCAGCCAGCGCCGCCTCCGGCGTGGTTCCGGCCTTGCGAAAAATATTGCGGGCGCGCACCACGGCGTATTGCACGTAAGGACCAGTCTCTCCTTCGAAACTGAGCGCCTCCTTGAAATCGAAGGCGATGACGCTGTTGCGGGTGAATTTGAGCATGAAGTAACGCAAGGCGCCGACCGCGATCTGGTGCGCGATTCCCTGCCTCTCCTCCTGGCTGCGCTGCGGATGGCGGCTGTCGACCTCTTCTTTCGCGGCCGCCGTGAGCCTGTCCAGCAGCGCATCCGCCTTCACCCCAAAACCCTTGCGCCCTGAGACCTCTATGTAAGAACGGCCCTGGTCTTCCTCGGAGATCTGATAGCCAAGCTCCAGCGCGCAGCGCGGCGTCAAGGCGACCATTGCGTAAGAGAAGTGGATGTAATGCTCCGCGGCTTCGGTATATCCCAAGCCGCGCAGAGCTTCAATTACGTTTGCCTGGGGGTCGTCCTGGCGGCTGTCAATCACGTTGTAAATCGCCTGCGCGCCCCCGAAGTCGGGATGGTGCGCCTCGCCCGCCTCGGTCGAGATCCAGCACATGTGATCGTTGTAGGCAAAGAAGCGCGCGTAGCCGAAATCACGACCCAACAGGCCAAATTTCCACAGGTGGTACGCGATGTCCTTGCCGACATAAGTAACGGTTCCGTTGGAACGGACGATCACCTTGGCATCTTCATCCACCGCTTCGCTCTCTTCTGCGCCCGCGGTGCCAGTGGAGGCCCGCCGCATGACCCAGCAGCCCTGGTTCTTGCCCTCAGTTTCCAGATAGAGGACGCCCTTGGCTTTCAACTGGGCAAAGGCGAGGTCCCAAAACTTGAGATGGAGGATCTCGCTTTCACGGGGCAAGAAGTCATATTCGATTCCCAGGCGCAGCATGGTCTCAAGATGCCGCCGCAGCACAGCGGTTGAGAGCAGATCGGCGATTTCGGCCGTCTCATTGCCCCCGGCCTCAATGGCGTGCAGGGTTTCCAGGCGGATATTCTTCCGCGCCTGCTTCTCCGGATCCGGAGCCTCATACCACTGCGAAACCTGCGCATAAAGGTCCCAGCAGTAGTCATCGATGCGTTGCCCCTTGGCCTTGAGATCGGCCAGTAACTGCTTGACGCCGGCGAGATCGTAACCCTCAAAGTGAGTCAAGCCGACCACCACATCGGCGACCTGGACGCCGGTGTTGTCGATGTAGTTCTGCACGTCCACCCGCTGCCCCGCGGCGCGCAGCAGGCGCACAAAGGTGTCGCCGAGAATGGCATTGCGCAAGTGACCGATGTGCGCAGCCTTGTTGGGGTTGATGCTGGTGTGCTCGACCAGGGAATGAAGATGGGTCTGCTCTTCCTTGGTATCGTCGCGTGCGATCTGTTGCGCGGCCGCCCGGCGGTCCAGCTTGCCATTGATATAACCTGCGCCGGCCACGGCAAACGAGATGAAGCCATCCAGCGGCATCAGGTCGGCAACCAGTTCCACGGCGATCGCGCGGGGCGATCGTTTGAGCCGGCGAGCCAGCTCAAAGGCCACAGGCAGAGCGTACTCGCCCATCTCCAGGTCGGGCGGTTGCTCGATGGCGATCTGCGGGAGTTCAACCTGGTATTTGGCCTGAAGTACCGAGCGGAGGCGCTCGCGAAGAAGTCTCTGCTGTTTGCGATACACGCAAAACCCCTGATTTTCTTGCCGATTCTAGCAGAAGGCTCCGGCTACGCATGGCCTGTTAAGATTGAAGTGAGTGCAGCATCTGCGATGCACTCACTTCACCGCCTTGCCCATGTCCGATACTCCCAAGTTCTACATCACTACTCCGATCTATTACGTGAATGCCCGGCCCCACATCGGCCACGCATACACCACGATCGTTGCCGACGCGATTGCCCGGCGCAAGCGAGCCCTGGGCTTCGAAACATGGCTGCTGACCGGAACCGACGAGCACGGGCAGAAGATCGAGCGCTCTGCCCGAGCGGCAGGACAAACGCCACAGGAGTTTGCAACCGCCGTCTCCAGCCAGTTCCGCACTCTATGGGACCGCATGGGGCTGAGCTACGACGACTACATTCGGACCACAGAGGAGCGCCACTGTAAGGGTGTGCAAAAGCTCTTCCGGGTATTGCAGCAGCGCGGCTTTATCTACAAGGGCAGCTATACAGGCCAGTACTGCGTCTCCGACGAGCTGTATGTCGACGCGCCGCCTGGTTCGCCCTGCCCGGATTGTGGGCGCATCACGGAGACGGTGAGCGAAGAAAACTATTTCTTCAAGCTCTCCGCCTTCGAGCGCAAGCTATTGGAGCTATACGAAGAGAATCCACAGTTCATTCGCCCTGAGGCGCGGCGCAACGAGGTCCTCTCCTTCGTGCGCGGCGGCTTGAAAGACCTGTCGATCAGCCGGACCAGCGTCGACTGGGGCATTCCCGTGCCCGGCGACGAAAAGCACGTGATTTATGTGTGGATGGATGCGCTGACCAACTACATCACCGCCCTCGGCTACGGCAGCGACGCGCCCCAGGACCAGCAGCGTTTCGAGCGTTTTTGGCCCGCCGACGTCCAGCTGGTTGGCAAGGAGATCATCCGCTTCCACTGCGTCTACTGGCCCGCCTTCCTCATGGCCGCAGACCTTCCGGTGCCCAAGAGCGTTGTGGCCCATGGCTGGTTGCTTTTTGAGCAAAGCAAGATGTCCAAGTCGCGGGGAAACATCGTGCGCGCTGAAACCATCGTGAATACACTGGGCGCCGATGCTTTGCGTTACTTCCTGATGCGCGAGGTGGTCTTCGGGCAGGACGGCAGCTTTTCCTTTGATGCCCTGGTGCAGCGCTACAACGCGGACCTGGCTAACGGGTACGGCAATCTGACCAGCCGGATCCTGGCCATGATCACGAAGTACTTCGACGGAGTCGTGCCGGAGGGAGAGGCCGAGCCACGCATCATTGCTGCCGCCGACACCGCTGCGCGCGAGTTCGCCCAGCACTTCGAAGCCCTCGATTTTTCGCGCGCGCTCGAAGCTTTATGGGCTTTCGTCGCCGTGGTCGACGGCTACATTACGGAAAAGGCTCCCTGGAAACTGGGCGCTGCGCAGGATGCGCCTGCCCACAGTTTGCTGGCATCCATTCTCTATACATGCGCCGAAGCCTTGCGCATCATCACGGCTCTGGCCTATCCCGTTCTACCCGAGGCCGCCAAGCGCATCTGGGCGCAGCTCGGCCTCGGCGATATTGCTCATGCAGACCTTAAGGATCTGCACTGGGGTCAATTGGCGCCAGGAACCAAACTCGGTCAGTTGGGCCCTATTTTTCCCCGGGCAGAAAAGGACACGGTCGAACGCATGAACGAATTGGAGACGAAGAACACCGGGAAGGGCGTGGAAGCAGAGCCCGCAGTTGCGGAAGCTGCTGTAGCCGTCAGTGCGCCGGCCGCCCCGGAACCAGCCCCGGCGCCCACACCTGTAGCGGAGAAGCAGGCGACCGCCATTGCAGCGTCAGCTGCAACCGAGAGCGCGGTCGCCAAGGCGCCGGCGGCGTTGACGCCGGCAGCGTCCGTGGGGACTCCTGCCCCGCCCACGACACCTGCGGACAAGCCCGAAATGATCACCATCGACGACTTTGCCAAAGTTGAGCTGCGCGTGGCACAAGTGCTGGTAGCGGAGCCGGTAAAGGGCGCCGACCGGCTTTTGCGATTGGAAGTGAACCTGGGCTATGAAGTGCGGCAGATTGTGGCTGGAATTGCCGGCGCCTACGAGCCGGAGGAGCTCATCGGCCGCAAGGTGGTGATCGTAGCCAACCTGCAACCCAGAAAGTTGCGCGGCCTGGAGTCGAATGGAATGATCGTAGCGGCATCGCTGGGAGAGAAAGGCAAGCCCGTACTGGCCGGCTTCCTGGAAGATATCGAAATAGGCGCGCGGCTCAAGTAATCCTGTATCTTTTCGCATCCGCTGCCGAGGAAAGGTCGCCGGTACAGTGCTGTGGTGTCCCACATCTCAAAATCGAGATGTGGGGCATCCGTCGGTTCGTGGCAAGGAAAGATCCCAGGATTTAGAAGGAGTGGCGCTGGTCGACTCACATGCACATCTTGACAGCCCGCGGTATGACGCCGATCGGGAGGAACTGCTGCAGCGGGCATGGCAGCAGGGGGTGCGCACAGTGCTGTCCATTGGCATCGGCGAGGGGCCCGATACCATGCAGCAGGCATTGGAATTGAGCCGCAGCTGTGCCGGCAAACCGGGGATCCCCCGCGTCCTGGCCACGGCTGGAATCCATCCCCACGAGGCTCAGTTCGCTGACCAGGCCGCATTGGCTAAACTGGACGATTTGTTGGCCAACCCGGATGTACTGGCCGTAGGTGAGATCGGACTGGATTATTATTATGACCACTCGCCTCGGCTGGAGCAGAAGCAGGCCTTTGCGCAACAAATGGAGGTGGCCGCGGCAAAGCGGCGCCCAATCATCATTCATTGCCGGCCTTCCGATGGCAGCAGCAATGCCTGGGACGACACACTGGAGATGATTGAGACCAACTGGGTCAAGACCAACCTGGGCGGCATCCTGCATTGTTTTACCGGCGAGTGGGAGCATGCCAGGCGGGCCCTGGATTGCGGATTTCTCATCTCCTTTGCAGGCAACATCACCTTTCCCCGGGCAGAAAACATACGCGAGGTGGCAGCCAGGGTACCGTTGGACCGGATGCTGATTGAGACCGATGCCCCGTTTCTTGCGCCGCTTCCTTATCGCGGCAAGCGCAACGAGCCGGCATGGGTGGGCCGGGTAGCAGATAAGGTGGCGGAGGTGCGCGGGGTTACGGCAAAGGAGGTCGCTTCCAGCACTGCCAACAACTTCTTCCATTTTTTTGGTGTGGCGCCGGACGCGGAGTCGTAGGTTCGGGGTAGGCAACAGCTTTTGCGCTCATAATCGAGGAAGGACAGCACCATGGCGGCAGACAACTCGTTCGATGTAATCAGCAAGGTCGACGTTCAGGAAGTGAAAAATGCGATGGATCAGGCCATAAAGGAAGTGCGGACGCGCTTCGATCTCAAAGACTCCCACTCCGAAATCAAGCTGCTTGAGGGGGACGAGGCCATTGAGCTGGCCTCCGCGGACCAGTACAAACTCAAAGCCGTCACCGAGATTCTGCAGCAAAAGTTCGTTAAACGTGGCGTGTCCTTAAAGGCGCTCGAATATGGGAAGATCGAACCGGCCTCGGGGTCCAGCGTGCGCCAGAAGATCACGCTGCAGCAGGGGATCCCCGGAGAAAAAGCCAAGGAGATCGTTAAGCTCATCAAGGAGTCAAAGAAAAAGGTCCAAGCATCCATTCAGGGAGATACGGTACGCATAACGGGCAAGGATCGCGATACCCTACAGGAGACGATTGCACTGCTCAAGGGTCATGACTTCGGCATCGACATGCAGTTCACCAATTACCGGTCAAATTAGTTGTTATTTGACTGGAATGGTATAAAGCAATTTTGTGTCGCAATACCGGTGCAGAGCTTTTCTGAGTTCAAGAACCAGCACCTGGAGAGTGAGTGAGCACACAAGCGATAGCGACGGCGAAGGAAGTCTTCGACCTGCTGCGCGAAGACTTGAGCGCCATCGAGCGGGAGTTGGTGCGCGATGCCGTCTCCAGTGTGGGGGCCATCACCGATATCGCCGACCACCTGCGCGAGGGCGGCGGCAAGCGCATTCGCCCTTCCCTGCTCTTGCTGGCGGCAAAATCGCTCGGCTACCACGGTCAGGGCATGGTGCGGCTGGGCGCGGTGGTGGAGATGGTTCACACCGCGACCCTGGTGCACGATGACATCATCGACGGGGCCGACACCCGTCGCGGGCGGCCTTCCGCGAACACCACCTGGGGCAATTCGAAATGTGTCCTGGCGGGTGACTGGCTCTACATGCAGGCCTTCCACATCGCCCTGCAGGAGCGCAAGTTCAAGGTTCTCGACCTGTTGATCGGCCTGACCCAGCAGATGGTCGAGGGCGAGTTCGTGCAGATGGAAAAGCTGGGCCGGGTGGTGGGCGAACCCGAATACTACGATCTGATTGACCGCAAGACGGCGTGCCTGTTCGACGTCTCGATGCGGCTGGGCGCGGTCCTGGCCGGCGCCAGCGAAGAGATCGAAGAGCAGTTGGGGGAGTACGGCCGGAACCTGGGCATCGCGTTCCAGATCGTAGATGACGTGCTCGACCTGACGGCCACCGAGCGGGTGCTGGGCAAGCCGGTGGCTAGTGATTTGCGCGAGGGTAAGGCTACGCTGGCCGTGGTCCATGCTCTGGAGCACGGAACGCCGATTGAGCACGAGGCAATCCGCAGGGTGCTCGAAGATCTAAGCTTCGAGCGCACCAGCCATGAGGAAGTGCTCGCCATCCTGGACCGCCATGGGTCAGTGCAATACGCCCTGACCGCCGCCTTCCAATACGCCGAAGTCGCTCGCGCGGCCATCGCCGGGCTGCCTGAGTCCGACTACAAGCGGGCTCTGCTCTGGATGCCGGACTTCGTTGTCGCCCGCGACAAGTAAGCCGATGGCCGAAATGGAAACTCCAGCGAAGATCCCCATTCGCGTGCTGGTAGCCAAGCCAGGCCTGGACGGTCACGACCGGGGAGCTAAAGTCATCGCACGGGCGCTTCGCGATGCCGGGATGGAAGTGATCTACACGGGTTTGCGGCAGACTCCTGAGATGATCGTCAATGCAGCCCTGCAGGAGGATGTCGACTGCATCGGACTGAGCATCCTCTCCGGTGCGCACAACGTAATTGTTCCCCGGGTTCTGGGGTTGCTAAAGGAGCGGGGGGCGGCCGATATTCTGGTCGTTCTGGGCGGGACCATACCCAGCCAAGACATTGCCTCCTTGAAGGCGCAGGGGGTGGCCGAGGTGTTCGGTCCGGGCACATCCCTCGAAAGTACCGTGGCATTCATCCGCACACACATCAAGCCACGCGGCATCCCGATTTACTGAATTGCTTCACCAGCGATACGTCCCCCAGTAGCAGCATCACTGACGTGGGCTTCCACGTCTCCTGAGAGTATCTTCTAGCCACTGGAACACGCCGCAGGCTAGCTCGTACAAATACTGTGACGTTTTGAGAGCAGCTATTCTTAGGCGTTCTTTCTGGCGGAGCGGCGCGCGTAGAGCGCCGCTTCCTCATTTCACCATTTGTGAAGGCGCCCGACGCCGGAAGCTACTCCGCTTAATTCGTCGTCATCTGTGTGGCATTTAAAATTGGCAAATCATCGCCTTGATGGCAGCACGGGGCAGTAGACGTGCGGCTTTTATTGTATATGTCACCGTGATTGTTCCTTGGATGTGCGGCAGCGGCTCAAAGATTACAGTGTCGGATCTTTTTCGGGCTGAATCCACAGGTTATCCACAGTGTGGATAACTATGGAACCTGGCGCAGTGAAAACTTTGGGGAAACTTGATAAGACCGCCTAACCAGGGCGTAGCCCACCCCATTCAAGACCAGCACGGCCAGCCCGGAGAGCAGGAAACTGGCGGTTTGCTGCCTAAAGCCGAACCAGGCCACCCAGCAGGTGAGCAGGTGAAGCATAACAATCCAGGCCGGACGGAAGCCGCGTAGACCGTAGGACGCGCAGATGAACCAAGGCAGCAGGACAAAGTAGAATGGCCACCCATACTCGACCAGGCGGTCTGCACTCGCCCCGAGCAACGGTGTCATTAGGATGCTGATGACGCCATAGACGATGCAGAAACGGAAGACGATCACCATGCCGGGTTTGAGCTCCCGCTCCTGACCGGCGAGGGCTGGAACCATCTTCCGCCAGAGAATGACCGCCAGAGCGGGGCCGATCCCGAAGATACCAAACCAGGCAAGGAGGAGGCGTCCTGGGCCCCAGAGGGAAGGTTGGCACACTCCCACCGCACGAATGGCGCCCAGAGGGTGTGGCAGCGCCATGACCCGGATGGGACTGCATTCTGGCAGCGTATTGCTCCAGAGGGGCAGCCCGAAAACGTTCTTGAAGAGACTCCAGAAGAGCTTGCCCAGGATGTAGACTCCGCCGCCTAGGCCATGGATACTCGGGGGTCCCGATTGGCCGTAGTGCCGGCTGACCAAAACGCCGGCAATCATGGCCAGAAGCCCTACCGCGGCAGAGCGGATTGGAATGCGTCGCCAGCAGGCAAAAATCAAACAGGCCGCCAGCAAAAGAGTGGACTCCCGCGCCAGGTAGGCGGGAAAGAGCAGGAGCAAGGCCAGTCCGGTGTGACCGAAGAGCAAGCAGAGCAAGATTGCCGCCAGGATGGTGGCATGCAGCAGGTCGGGCAGATAGTAATCGTGGAAAATATCGACCCAAAAGGGCATCAGGAAAACTCCCGCAAAGATCGCGACGGGAGCCCGCCAGGACCACAATAGCCCGGCGACCAGGGCAATCATCGCCACCACGCAGACGACGCCCAACAGCAAGAAGCCGGTGTCGACGCCGAGGCCAGTGACGCGGCCCAGCCAGCCGGCCATGGCCGGGCCCAGAATACGAGCCGAGAAAGGTGCAGGGACGGCGCTCCGCTGGCCGAGCGCGAGCAGGCGATATTGGCCCGCATCGGGCGCGTATATGGCGCCTGGCAGGCCAAGCAGGATGGCAAAGCACAGGCACCCGGTAGGAAAAAGCAGGGCGCGGGACATGAATGCAGGTTAGATCATTTCTCCGGCCGGGGTAATAAGCGAGCAGATGCGCGGGAGGTCAGGAGGGGGCAACGAGGAATTGCCCCAGAACGGCCACATACTTTTGCGGCAACCGCACCGGGCGGAACGACCGGTCGACAGTAACGTGGACGGTTTCGCCTTCGGCAAGCAGGGCGATCCCCTCGTTCTCTGGACGAAGCAGGCGATAGCCGAACTTGAGGACGGAGCGGCGGATAGCTAAAACGCTAGTTTCGAGCAGCAACTCGTCGTCATAGCGCGCGGGAGATTTGTAGCGGCAGTTGGCTTCGACAACCGGGATATGGCAATTGTCGTCGATCTCCATCTGTTTGTAGTGCAAGCCGAGCTGGCGCAGCAGCTCGACCCGGCCGATCTCGAACCAAATGAAGAAGTTGGCGTAGTAGACGATTCCCATCTGGTCGGTTTCGGCGTAGCGGACACGGATTCTGGTTTGGGAAACTGGCATGGATGACGCCAGTGTAGCGGAGAGAGCAACCTGGGATCGGCCCACTAAATTGAGTCCCGTAGGGACGACTGAGAGCCAGAGCTGTCCAAATTAGCGAGAAAGCCGCTTGTTGGGCCAGTTAGTCAGCTGATTCCATTAGGAGAGCGTGGCCAACATCAAATCAGGTCCCTATTTTGGACCCCCTAACAGGAGTAAGCCCGATCCGTCCCTTTGGTCAAACTTCTAGTTTGGACAAGTATGTACTCTCAGCCGCCCCTTCGGACTCAATTTGGAGAGGGTAGCTTTAAGCAGACTCAGCCGAAGATCCCCACCAAACCTACGGCTTGAGCTTGGTGAAGACCTGGAGCTTGGAGATGTCGTTGAACATCACGAACGCGGCGAAGATCAGAAGCACGACGAAAGCGGCCTGGTAAATCCGCTCCTTGAACTCCTGATTAAGATCGCGGCGCATCACGCCTTCAATAAGCAGCAGAACAATCACCCCCCCATCCAGAATCGGAATGGGCAGAAGATTGAAGATGCCGAGATTGAGACTGATGATGGACATGAGCCCGATAATCGGCTGCCAGCCGGGTTCCTCTACCGCGAGTCCGGTCTGCCGGGCAATGCCAATCGGCCCGCTAAGATCCTGCACCGCGAAGCGCCGCGTGACCATGCGCTGGAGGACCTCAAGGATCAGACCGGAATAGCGCAGGTTGAAATGAACCGACTGCCTTAGGGCCTGCGGCAACGGCAGCTGCTGAATCTTGAAGGGCGGCAGGTTAGGCGCAAAACCAATCCGATAAAGCTTGTGTCCATTGCCGGCATCCGCCATGACGGGCTGCAATTCGATCTGGAACGTCTGGCCGTCGCGCAGCGCGGTGAGTTGGATAGGGCGGCCATTGTCCTGCTGCAGAAAGGCGAGCATGGCATCGACGGAATGGAGGGTAAGCCCATTGACCGAAAGAATCTGGTCGCCAGCCTTGAGGCCGGCCTTGGCAGCCGGCATGCCGGGCTCGATCTGGCGGACGCGGACGGGGTCGTCCTGCATGCGGGGCACAAAACCGACGGTGTCAAAGTCGAAGTCGTCCGATCCGTGGGGGTTGGGAATCATCAACTGAGTGCTGACGGTCTGCCCATCGCGCCTGACATCGACGGGGATGATTTGTCCTACGTTGAGCGCCGCGCGGATCGAGACCTGCTCCCAGGTCGGGTTGGTGACATTATCGAAGCGGGTGATGACATCGCCCGCCTTAAGTCCGGCCGTGGCGGCGGCGGTGTGATCAGAAACAAAGTCGATATTGGCCGACTGGGCCCGAAAGGCTTCCACCTCGTTATGCATCATGTAAAAGCCGGTCATGAGCAGCAGAGCGAGCAGGAAGTTCGATACTGGACCCGCCAGACCAATGAGAATGCGCTGCCAGCGGGGATGGGAGTTGAACTCAGCCGGGTCACCGGTAGACTCTTCACCCGGAGATTCTCCCGACATTTTGACGTAGCCGCCAAGGGGCAAGAGACTGAGCCGGTAATCAGTGTCCCCGTGGCGGAAACCGAAAAGACGTTTGCCGAAACCCACCGAGAAGACTTCGACCCGCACGCCGCATAGCTTGGCGACGGCAAAGTGGCCGAACTCGTGCACCAGGACCATGATGCCGAGCACAATAAGCATGGAAACCGTGCTGGTTAAGAAAAAGGACATAGTAATCCGCTTATTTACCTCTCTGCCGGATCCAGCGCGGGTTGCGGGAACACCGGACTACCGGAGTATTGACTGGAATGAACCGCCTGCGGTGAGCACACTTCCACGCTAACGGTGAACTTTGCCGCAACAATTGGATGCTTTCTCTCTGGCCCAAAGCCCCTGCATCGGAAAAAACAATTCAACGCAGTACAGGCGAAAACCCTGACACCACGCTGTGCGCGACCCGCCGCGCTTCCTCGTCTAGTTGAAGGACTTCCTGGATGGTTTCAGGATGCCTCGGCGGCGTTGCCTCAAGAACTTGCTCAATTGTACGCGGGATGCTGGTAAACGGAATGGTGCCTTCGAGGAATGCACCCACTGCCACCTCATCCGCGGCATTGAGCGCGATGCAGGCGGCACCCCCGGATTCGGCCGCCTGGTAGGCCAGGCGAAGACAGGGAAACCGTTCAAAATCAGGAGGCTGGAAGCTCAATTGCCCAAGTGTCTCCATATCAAAAGTGAGCTCGCTCGGTACCCGCTCGGGAAAGCTCATGGCGTAAAGAATCGGCAGCCGCATATCGGTGACGGAAATTTGCGCCAGGATACTGCCATCCACAAACTCCACCAGGGAATGTACGGTCGATTGAGGATGTACGGTGACCCGGACGGCTGAGGGGACAAGATCGAAGAGACGGCAGGCTTCGATGATTTCCAGCCCCTTATTGAGCATGGTGGCGGAATCGATGGTTACCCGGCGACCCATGATCCAGGTTGGATGGCGTAGCGCCTGCTCCACCGTGACGTACTGGAACTGGTCCAGTGGTAGCTGGCGGAAGGGGCCGCCCGAAGCGGTTAGCCAGATGCGCCGAACTTCTTGTGAGGATCCTCCACGCAGGCACTGGTGGATGGCGTTGTGCTCGGAGTCGATGGGCAACAGGGGCACGTTGCCGCGGCGCGCCATCCGGGTAAGGATCTCTCCGGCGGCAACCATGGCCTCTTTATTGGCAAGACCGACCGGTTTACCTGCGGCCACGGCGGCATAGGTAGCTTCGAGCCCTGCCAGGCCAACGATCGCCGAAACCACGAAATCCACCCGGGATAAGGTGGCCGCACGCACTGTTCCTTGAGTGCCGTGGACCACGTCGATGCCGCCCAGGTCTGCCGCCCTGAGCCGCGAGGCCAGATCGCTAGCCAAGCTTTCCGTGCCCATCGAAACGACCAGCGGGCGCCAGCGCCGGCATTGGGCGAATGCCAGATCCACATTCGTGCCGGCGGCCAGCGAAGCGACCGCGAAGCGCTCCGGATAACGCTCAATGATAGAGAGGGTGCTGGTTCCGATGGAACCGGTAGAACCGAGGATGCAGATGTGCTTCAACGCAAGCTGACCCGCTGGAAATACTCCTGAATCCATTGAGCGTACCACAGCACCGGTGCGGCCAGCAGGAGGGCGTCGATGCGGTCCAAGATACCTCCGTGGCCGGGAAGCATGGCGCCCGAATCCTTCATCCCAGCGCCTCGCTTGATTGCGGACTCAACCAAGTCGCCCACCTGGGCGAAGAGATTCAAGACCACAGCCAGCACCAGCCAGCGAGCCAGCGGACGGGCAAAATGGAGGATGAAAATCGATGGGCCTTCGAGCGCCCGAGACCACCCTACCAGCGCTGCGGCGATGAGCAGGCTGCCGGCAAGCGAAGCGGCACTTCCCTCCCAGCTTTTATTGGGGCTGATGCGCGGCGAAAGTTTGGTGCGCCCAAAGTTGCGGCCGACATAGAGAGCAGCCGTGTCGCCGGTCCACACGATGCAGAACAGAAAGACCAATAGCGAGGGGCCATCCTGCTGAACCCAAACCAATGGGACGGTAGCCAGGGTCAGGCCGATGTAGATCAGGGCGAAAACCGAGAAGGCGGTATCGGGCAGCACGCGCTCAAGGGGGAGCGAAAGCTGCACACGATCAGCAATACCAGGCTGCAAAGACCGATGACCGGCAAGACCAAAAAACGATTGTGGAAGGTCGCGGCGAAGAGAACGGCAATAGCGATCAGCACCAGGTTGCGTGGGATCCGAGCCCCGTGCGCATCGGCGATGGAGATGTATTCCCATGTAGCAAGCTCCGCTACCAAAGCCGTCGCCACGAGGACTAACAAAAAGGATCCCCTCAACAGGAGCAGCAGAACCAGGGGGACGAGGACCGCCGCCGTGATGACCCGTTTCATGATTTCAAGCAAGCATACACGGCGACTGAGAGCAGGAGGCTTAAGTTGGTGGGTGGCTTTGTTAGAGGAAAGGGCGCACTGCAGGTCCCTCTACCAGCCCAGCGAGGAAAAAGAGACCTTAGGTTTGAATGACACCTGGATTGAATTTTGCGACCTGGGGATTGAGGGCCGCTGCCTGGAGCGCGGTCAGCAACACGTCTCGGGTCTTGGCCGGATCGATGATGGCATCCACCCACAGCCGGGCGGCGGCATAACGGCAATCCGTCTGCTCATCGTAGGCAGCCTTGATGGAGGCGAAGACCTGGTTCTTCTCCTCTTCGCTCAATTGCTTGCCCCCACGTTCTAACTGACGGATTTTTATCTCCACCAACGTGCTTGCCGCGGACGCCCCGCTCATCACTGCATAGCGTGCCGTCGGCCACGCAAAGAGGAATCGGGGATCGTAAGCCTTGCCGCACATGGCGTAGTGGCCCGCGCCAAAGGAACCGCCAAGAATAACCGTGAACTTGGGCACCGTCGAGTTGGCTACCGCCGAGACCATCTGCGCGCCAGCGCGGATAATGCCGCTCCACTCCGCATCACGGCCCACCATGAAGCCATTCACGTCATGAAGAAAGATCAGCGGAATCAAGTTCTGGTTGCAGTCCATGATGAAGCGCGCCGCCTTTTCGGCACTCTCGGCATAAATGACGCCCCCGAACTCCACCCTTTTCTCCCCCGTCTGGCTGATGTGCGTTTGATGAGTCTTCTGGTTGGCCACAATCCCCACCGCGAAGCCGCCAATCCGGCCGTACCCGCAAATGACGGTCTTGCCGTAGTCTGCCTTGTATTCGTCGAATTGCGAACGGTCAACCAGCCGGGCAATCACCTCGTGCATGTCGTAGCTGTTGCCCGCACCCTTGGACGGGTCCGGATCGAGCAGGGCGTAAAGCTCCTGCGAAGCAAACTTCGGCGCATCCCGCTGCGGATCAAAGGGCGCACGGTCAAACGGCGCCGCCGGGCCGTGGCCCAGCCGGGCCACCAGCGATCGCAGCCTGGCCAGGCACAAGTGGTCGTTAGGCTCTTTGAAATCGACCGTGCCTGAAATTTCCGCATGCATAGTAGCCCCACCCAGCTCTTCGGCCGTGTACTTTTGGCCGATCGCCGCCTGCACCAGTGCCGGTCCGGCCAGAAAAAGCCCGCTGCCTTCGGTCATCAACACGTGGTCGGTCATGACCGGAAGATAGGCCCCACCGGCGACGCACATGCCCATGATGGCCGTCATCTGCGGGATACCCTGCGCGCTCATGACGGCGTTGTTGCGGAAAATCCGTCCGAAGTCGTCCTGGTCGGGAAATACATCCTCTTGCAGGGGCAAGAAGACACCTGAAGAATCAACTAGATAGAGGGTGGGAATCCGGTTCTCGAGGGCGATTGTCTGGGCCCGGAGAACCTTTTTCGCGGTCATGGGGAAGAACGCGCCTGCTTTGACGGTGGCATCATTAGCGATGACCATCACCAGACGCCCTGCGACCCATCCCAAGCCGGTCACTACTCCTGCAGCCGGCGCACCACCCCACTCTTCATACATGCCGTAGGCGGCAAAAAGCCCCAACTCCAGGAAATCCGACCCAGGATCAAGCAGTAATTCGAGCCGTTCCCGGGCCGTCAGGCGCTTCTTGCCGTGCTGCGCCTCAATGGCCTTGGGGCCACCGCCCTGGCGGATGGCGTCCTCCTGCTGCCCTAAAGCCAACAGCAGAGCCTCCATGCCGGCTGTATTGGCGGCGCCTTTCCGGGTCTGCGGGTCTAGTCTCGAGGCCATCAGGTTGGAGAACTGCGGAACCGGTTCGGCCGCAGCCGGTGTGAGGGGTGGGTCTAAGTTTGGGTTGACCATAAGAAACGTGCCAGCATACCATCCCAGTCACTCGTGCTTGCACCCTCCTGCACAATTTCCCTATTTGCAACATCCCCTAAACGTGACATACTGCATCAGATTATCTTTCGGCCAACCCCTATGGCTGAAAGATTGCCGGTCGATAGAGATGACAATGGCTAACTTACTTTGGAAACTGACACCTTCGCATTCCTGGCCCACCGCGGACGCCACCGTGGACTCCTGTGAGTGGGTTCGCTATCACGACCACCTGGGGGGGACTGCGGGCCACTATCAGGTTAGATTCACCTATCAGGCTGGAAACGGGGGACAGGTGAATCACGGCGAATTTTGCCACCAGGGAGTCCAGCACATCGCTCCTTACTGTGTAGGCGAGCGGCTGACCGTCCAGTATGACCCCAAGAAGCCGGCACGCTATCACTTTAGCGGCGCTACCCCGGATTACCAGAAGCTGGAAGCAATTCTGGTTATGACCGTCTTTGCCCTGCTCGCCGGCTACGTACTCTACACCTTCTAGGTCTCCTCCCCCATCCATTCCCCCGTGGACGAGCCGCCTATCGGCTTAGTGTCCGCGCGCTTTCTTTTGCGGTTCTTTATTGATTGATTTTCTGCCGCAGCACACTAGGATGGTGTGGTCCGCCGGCCTGGTAAAAAAGAACACCCAAATGCAAGCCCATCGTGCCCTCTCCCTGGCCCTCTGCCTGGCTTTGCCGCTCGGCTACGGCACGCTCGCCGTCAGCCATGCTCAATCCTCGTCTCAGCAGAGTGTCTCCTCGGACGACATCAGCGTGGCGGAAGGCCTCCAACTCCCGACCTACGGACATATCTGGGCGCTCGACACCTGGAAAGGCGTACGCGAGCTGGTCCGGTTAAGGCCCCCCGACACCACCGCGGATGACTCCGGCTTTTCCCTCAAGCTACGACGCACGATCGAGTTCAAGGGGGAAGCAGCCCAGGTTCGAGTGCACGATGCGGCACCGCAGTTCTTTCTGCGCGGGGTCTCGGGCAGCGACAATGGGCGCTCCGACCTGGTCGTCGTGCGCCTAAGCATTGAAAGCGAACGGCGAACGGCAACGAAAGATGCCATGGCACAGCTCAAGCAGCAGGAGAAGCACGGGGATTCCCAATACCCCGATGTGATCGGGATCAAGCAGCAGCGGGTGGGAACGACCGACTGGTATCGGCTCTCTCCACGGCAAGTTCTCACCCCCGGCGAGTATGCCCTCGTGCCCCTGCCCTCCAGTCCGGGGTTCGCTGAAGGAGAGATTTTCGACTTTGCCATCGATCCCGCGGCGCCGGAAAATTCCGATCCTCTCCGCTCAGAACAGTATCGCGGCTCGGAGTGAATCACACACGCCAATAACACGAAAGTGGGAGCTCTATGT
The DNA here is from genome assembly GCA_963787145.1 of uncultured Acidobacteriaceae bacterium. Taxonomy (GTDB): domain Bacteria; phylum Acidobacteriota; class Terriglobia; order Terriglobales; family Acidobacteriaceae; genus PALSA-350. The sequence goes on along the minus strand of CAWBBY010000020.1, from coordinate 130,170 downwards.
CTCCTCCATCGCCGCATCCGCACCCTCAACAGAGAAGGTAAAAACGCGTCTGTTGATTGAGCAAAATTACGCGGGCACAATCTTGCTTGCAGACATCCGCAGTGTGTCGAAGAACGGCGGACCGCGCCTTCAACCGTTTCATAGATCGCAGAAAAAACGATCGCGACGCATCACGTTCAGCGATGGCAATCGAGATCAATTCTGCAAAACGGAACTATCATTGTTTCCATTACTCCGGGTCAACGATGCAAGTTCGGGCATGCGGAATCAATCAGCGTCGAGTTACTTCCTGACCCGGCTGCGGATGGAGATCGGTTATATGCGAGGTGCCGACGCGGCCACCCCATCGAGGCCCAACGCGGTTGCGCGGCGGCTCAAGGCCGCGATGCAGAAGGCTATGTGGGTGTCCAGATCCACACCCAGTTCCTGCGCGCCTTGGATGATGTCCTCGCGATGCACACCACGCGCGAAAGCCTTGTCTTTAAGCTTCTTTCGCACACTTTGCACGTCTACGTCGAAGATCGATCTGGTCGGCTTGACGAGCGAAACAGCGGTCAAAAAACCGGCGAGCTCATCGCATGCAAAGAGAGCCTTGGCGAGATGCGTATCTCTCGCCACGCCGGAGTACTGCGCATGTCCCATAATGGCCACGCGAATCTCTTCCGGCCATCCTTGTTCGGCAAGAATCTTATTTCCGACGAAGGGATGTTCTGCTGCGCTGGGATATTTTTCGTAATCGAAGTCGTGCAGCAAACCGGTGATGCGGTAAGTCTCAATCAGCGCGCCGGCCTCGTCTCCACTGAGTTGGCGCGTGGCTGCTTGCTCTTCTCCGTAGGCTTCCATGCACGCTTCGACGGCGAGCGCATGCTTGATCAGACCTGCTGATTGGGTGTACTCGTTGAGGAGGGTCCAGGCTTCGGGTCGTGTGCATTTTATTGCGGCCATTGTGATCCTTTTTGCACAGACAACCGTCAGGCTCCGTGTTTTTTAGGCTTTCTTCCGAAATTCGTACCACGTTTTCCGCTTTCACCCTACTTTTTAACTTGACATTACGGATACCCTGCATCACTGTAATCATGAATCAGGTAGGGACCGTCGCTAAACGGATACTTGGCATGAGGACATGCAAGGTGATCTAAAAAGGCGTCGCTTCTTATCAGGATCGCCCTGCTCTGGCGCTCCGTTTACAAAATTATGGCAACTACCCTAGCAACCGTTGAGGCGCGTGAGGTTCTTCGGTGTGAACGCTGCACTCTGGTGCAGTTCCGCACCGCAAACTCTCTTTGCAGACGCTGCCACAAGCCCCTCGAGGTCGAGGAACCAGAACGTCTCGTCCCGCAGTTCGCGGGCGAACCGGAAGAGGCTGTGGCTGAAGACAACAGCCTGCAGGTCGCGCGCGCGGTGCGTGATCTGCGTAAGGGCCGCAATCTGAGCCAGCGCCAGCTGGCTGGCCGCATGCAGGTGCCGCGCACCTACATCTCTAAAATCGAGAACGGCAAGGCAATGCCGACGCTGTCTTCGCTGGCGCGTCTCGCTGCCGCGCTGGAAATCGACATTTGCCACTTGCTTCGGGATGCGCGCAGCCGCCGGCATGAAGAGACGGCGTCGATACTCGGCGATCCGTTTCTGGCGGAGCTGGCTCCGTACATCGCACAGATGGATACGCTGCAGCGCTCGATGTTCCTGAACCAGGTGCGCGACCTGGCCATGGGACGCCGTAGAAGCGCCTAGGCTGGGCTTGGCAAGCGGCTCCGGACCGTGGAATTCCCCCTGCGCTGGGGCTCGACCCCGACGGCTTTGCGGGGGAGTGGACCATGTGCTACGGTCGTAAGGAAAGGCAATCGTTTTGCGATTCCTGCCAGCGAGCCGCGTAGCCGAACTATCTCCCGAAGAGCAGGCCATCTACCGCCAACTGGATCCGGCGCGCCTGCCGCAGCACGTTGCCATCATCATGGATGGCAACGGACGCTGGGCAGGCAAGCGCAGCCTCAGGCGCTTTTTAGGGCACCAGCAGGGCGCCGAGTCGGTCCAATTTGTGGTGGAGACGGCCTCGCGCATTAACCTGCCGTGGCTTACCCTCTACGCCTTCTCGCTCGAGAACAACCTGCGCCGGCCCAAGACGGAAGTCAACTTTCTGATGCGCCTGCTGCGCGCCTACCTGGTCGACAACGTCGAGCGCATGAACGACAACAATGTGCGCATCGCCTATATCGGCCGCACCCACGAGCTTCCCTCCGAGGTGCAGGAAAAGATGCAGTGGGCCGCCGAAGCCACTGCCCACAATAACGGCACCGTGCTGACGCTGGCGCTCAATTACGGCGCGCGCAGCGAGCTAGTGGATGCCTTCCAGGCTCTGGCTCGGGAAGCCGCTTCCAAGAATGTTTCGCTGGAGCGGATCAGTGAAGAAGACGTGCACCGCCATCTGTACACGGCGCACATGCCTGATCCCGACCTGGTGGTGCGCACCAGCGGCGAATTTCGCGTCTCCAATTTTCTTCTCTGGCAGATGGCGTATTCGGAAATCTACGTGACCGAGCGTCTGTGGCCCGACTTTCGCGGCATCCATCTGCTGGAAGCCATCGCCGACTACCAGCGCCGCGAACGCCGCTACGGTGGTTTGAACAAGCGCCAGGAGTCTGACGAGGCGCCCATCCCAGACAGCTTCCTCGTGCCGCGCTAGAGCGGAAATGACCAGGGCGATAGTCTGGGTAATTTCCTCATTCCGCAAAGTCCAGCACACCCAGCGTCCTGGGTAACTTTCAGCCGTCCCCTCGGGACTGCTCGTTGGCACATTGCTAACCCAGGAAATGGTCCCATAAGCGCTAATTTGTTTAGGATGTTTCTCGTCAAACCCCTAAAAAATCGTCATCCTGAGAGTTTGTAACTTTATTGATTTTTGAAAAATCCAACGCTGAAATCACACGGGTTATCTTTAGAACTTGTCTAAAGTAGCCAAAAAAGTCACAGGCTCTGAGCGGAGCGCCTCAAGCGGAGGTAAGCGTCATGTGTTGGTTGTGCGACAGATCTCTCTCCTGCACACCAGCCTTGCCCCCTGGACGGGTGCCCCATGTTCGCGGACTTTCGCGTGCATGGGTTGAAAACGATCATTTTCCAATGCTTTCATCACCGTCTACACCTACTTACAGGAAAAGAAAAAGGACGGGCTTCCCCCGGATTTCCTGTGGAGTTTCGTGGCGTTGGCGAACTTCATGCGGCTTTCCTTACTGAAAGCCGCACACGCGGTCATGTCCGGTGCAGCGTACAGGAAATCCGGGTCGCCCATCTTGTTCAACCCATGTACGCGAAAGTCCGCGAACATGGGGCACCCGTCCAGGGGGCAAGGCTTGGTGGCAAGCCGGAAACGCGGAGGACGAAATGACCGCCCCGAACAGAGCTAAGCTCGTTCATTTCTCTTTTAACTCGCCATCGGTGAGTCAGCTGCTCAGGATAACGATTTTGTGGGAGTTTTGACGAAAAACACCCTAAGTTAGCGCTTATGGGATTGCATCCTGGGCTATTCTCAGTCGTCCCTGCGGGACTCAATTCTGAATCGGCGGTTCTCATGCAGACACTTGAAGCCCGTGTCCTTCTTCCAAACCCCCTCCTCAACCCTCTGATGTGATCACATAGGTGCGCTCGCACCGTGACCCCGCGGGATTGCGCAGTCTTCCCCCGCACGCAGCGTTATGCTCGGGTCATGAGCTCGCAGACACTCCCGCGCCCTAAGCGGGCGGGAACCAGCAAGCGGAAAACCAAGAAGGCCGGCGGGGCCGGGTGGCTGACATGGTGGCCACTGCTGGCCGGAATTGCCATCACCTTCGCAGCGGTAAAAACTGCGGAGATTTTGCCTCTGATGGGCGCGGGTGGGCTGCTCAAATTGCGCCTCCTCTACCCTTATGCGCTGCTGCTCAAGCAGCCCCAGCTGGGCCTCTCCGAGCAGACAAGCGACAGCTGGTCGCAGATAATGTTGTATGCGCAGTGGGTTCTCTACGGCCTTTACGCAACCGTAGCCATGAAGTGGAAGCCGCTGTGGAAGGTACTGATGCAAGTAGCTGTGGTTCATCTGCTGGGCTTCAGCGTACTGTGGCTGCTGGCACGGTAGTAAGTGCCTGGAGAATGCCGCAGTGACCACACCGCCAGTCAAGATCATCGAGTGCCCGCGGGATGCCTGGCAGGCAATGCCGCAACAGATTCCGCCCGAAGTCAAGGCCGACTACCTGCGCGTGCTGGCCGCTGCCGGCTTTACGCATATCGACGCTGTCTCCTTTGTGTCCCCATCGGCGGTGCCGCAAATGGCCGATTCGGAGCGGGTTCTTGCCTTGCTCGATCCGGACACAGACGTGGAGATTATCGCCATCGTGGTCAACGAGCAGGGCGCAGAACGGGCGGTTCGCACCGGAGCGGTTCGCACCCTGGGTTTTCCTTATTCCATCTCGGCCACATTTCTTGAGCGCAACCAAAGACAGACACTGGAACAGGCGCGCCAAACACTCAAGAACATATGCACGCGGGCTTCGCGGGCTGGCCTGGGCGTGGTGGCTTATCTGTCCATGGCCTTCGGCAATCCCTACGGTGACCCCTGGCGGCAAGAAGACGTAATTGAGGCCTGTCTTTCTCTGAAGGAGCTGGGCCTCAAACAAATCTCGCTGGCCGATACCGTGGGGATGGCCAGCCCGGAGCAGATCCACTCGCTGGTGAGCGCGGTGCTTGCAGAAATCCCCGAGATCGAGCTGGGAGCTCACTTGCATGCCCGCCCGGAGCAGGCCGCGCTGAAGGTCGCAGCGGCTTACCAGGCGGGCTGCCGCCGCCTGGACATGGCGCTGGGCGGACAGGGGGGTTGTCCCTTCGCCCAGGACGCGCTGGTGGGCAATGTGGCCACCGAGGCGGCCTTGGCCGAGCTAAGCAAGCTGGGTGCGAAGCTGCCGCTGCTACGCCCGCTAGACGAATTGCTGGCGATGGGTCGCGCCATCGCTGATAGATTCGGTGCAGTCAAGGCCTGTTAAACCCGCTGAGGAGCGATCAAGAGACCGTGGCCGTTAACTACGCAACACTCGAAATCAAGGAAGCCGCCGGCATCCACACCATCACCATGAACCGGCCCGAGCGGAGAAATGCCCTCAATCCGCAAATGATTGCCGAACTTACGCATGCCTTGGGGGAGTCTGCGGCGTGCTCGTGCGGGGTGGTTGTGCTGACCGGCGCAGGAACGGCCTTCTGCTCCGGTATGGACCTGGAGAATCTTAAGTCGCTCAGCGATCAGCGCCCCGAGGACCAGCGGGCGGACGCCGAAGCCACCATGTGGATGATGCGCCGCCTGTACGAACTGACTAAACCGACCATCGCGGCGGTGAATGGAGCGGCCATCGCGGGCGGGACGGGACTAGCAACCCTGTGTGACTTCACCCTCGCTGCACCCCAGGCGAAGTTCGGCTACACCGAAGTGAGGATTGGTTTCATTCCCGCCATCGTCTCCGTATTTTTGCTGGAGATGATCGGGGAGAAGAAGGCCAAGGCTCTGCTGCTCTCGGGCAGAATCCTGGATGCCGAAGAAGCCCTATCGATGGGCCTGGTAACCGAAGTAGTGCCCGAGGGTGAACTGATCGCGCGCGTCCAGGCGCTGGCGGCGCTGCTGCTCAAGAACAGTCCGGAATCGATGAGTGCAGTAAAGAAACTGCTGAGCGGCTATGCCAAGGATCGCCTTGATCGCGATCTGTCGCGGGCGATGCGCTGGAATGAAAAGATCCGCAACAGCCCGGACTTCAAGGAGGGGCTGCGGGCTTTTCTGGAAAAGCGCGATCCCGTGTGGCCCGGCCGCAAGCAGAAGTAGCCCGGTAGAACCGCAGATCGCAGAGTAGAACTGAAAATGCTCTATCATGACCCTCTATGCCAAACAAAGTTCGCTGGGGAGTTTTGAGCACCGCCGCAATCGGGGTTAAGAAAGTCTTACCGGCCATGCAAAAGGGTGATTGGGTCGAGGTCAGCGCGATTGCCTCGCGCGATCTCGGCAAAGCCGAGCAGGTTGCTCGCACCCTGGGCATTGCGAAGGCCTATGGATCGTACGAAGAGCTGCTTGCCGACCAGCAGATCGAGGCCATCTACAATCCACTCCCTAACCAACTTCACGTCCCATGGTCGATCAAAGCTGCGGAAGCGGGCAAACATGTCTTATGCGAAAAACCGCTGAGCATGACGGTTGCCGAAGCCAAGACGCTTTTGCCGGTGCAGCAGCGCACCGGCGTAATCATCGGCGAGGCCTTCATGGTGCGCACCCATCCGCAGTGGCTGCGCACCCGCGAATTGATTGCATCCGGCCGGATTGGTTCCCTGCGTTCGATCCAGGGCTTCTTCAGCTACTTCAACACCGATCCCAAGAACATCCGCAACATTCCTGAATGCGGCGGAGGGGGTCTGATGGATATAGGGTGCTACCCCATCAACACCTCCCGATTCCTCTTCGGCGAAGAGCCATTGCGTGTATCGGCCCTGCTGGAGAAAGACCCGAAGCTCGGAGTAGACCGGTTGACTTCCGCCATGATGGAATTCCCGTCGGGGCACGCGACGTTTACCTGCAGCACACAGCTCGTCCCCTACCAGCGGATGCAATTGTTGGGCACCAAGGGCCGCATCGAAATCGAGGTCCCGTTCAACGCGCCCAACGACCGCCCGTGCCGCATCTTTATCGACGACGGGCGTGATCTGGTAGGCGGCGGCATCACGGTCGAGACCTTCGCTACCTGCGACCAATACACCATTCAAGGGGACGTCTTTTCCCGGGCATTGCGTGAAGGCACGCCGGTGCCGGTTCCGCTCGCGGATGCGATCAAGAATATGGCGGTGATCGAAGCTATTTTTCGTTCCGCGGAATCGGGTGCGTGGGAAGCCCCGCAAAGCTAGAGCCTTTTTTTAATTGCTGCGAGTGGAGAAAATGATTATGTAACCATATCTGATTCCAATCCAACGGTCGCCTCAGTTGGGGTGGGCATCGCTGCCTTCGTCTTCCGAGGCTTCATCCCAGGCTTCGGAGTCGCCTATTTCTCGCTGGAGCTCCTCGGCGGTGAGACGAGGCTCCTCGAGGGCTTCTTTAGCGGGGTCGGGCAGGTCCTGACTGGGCGGCGATGCAAACTCCGGCGTTTCCTGATCACTCATACCAGCCCCCTCCCCACAATCGGGCTTAATGGTATCAGCATCCGCCGTAGCTGCCGCAGGCAGGGGCGATACTGAGAGACATCATGAAATTGCTGAATTTTCTGGTGGAGAGCTTCGTCGGGGCCTTCGGCATTACCAGGCCGAAGCCGGAGCAACAGCGCACGGTGGCATTGGCGCTCGGTGGCTTCCTGCTGGTTTTCTTCACCGCCCTGATCAGCCTAATCCTCTGGATGCTCTTCGGGCAGCAGCGTTAGCCACAGGAAAATGAGCTTTCGGCAGCCTGTAAAGTCGTGCCCTGATACCAAACACCAGAGCGGTGACTACCAGAAATTTGCGCAGTGCCAGAGTTGGATCTGTCCCTCTGAAATGGAGGAACAGGACGCGGCTTTTCCCAAGGAGGAAAAGCCGCGCCTTCCTAGACTTTGCCGTTATTGACGACAAGCGGCTCGGTAATGGGGGTGCTGGTCGCCGGCACCGTGCCCGCAGCTTTTTTGTGCAGCTGATGATGCAGGCAATAGAGCGCAAGCTCGAGGCGATCGGAAACGCCCAGTTTGTCATAGACCTTGCGCAGGTAGTTCTTGATTACCTGCTCCGTGGTCCCGAGCTGATAGGCGATCTCCTTGTTGCGCTTGCCCTGCGTGATGCAGGTGATGATCGCCAGCTCTTTGGGTGAAAGGCGTGGCTGGGTTCGCGGGCTGGTCAGCGCAGTTGCCTGCGAGCGGTAAGCCTCGATCACCCAGTTGATTGACTGGTTATCGATCCAGGTCTCCCCGGCGGCGATTTTGCGCACGCACTTGACCAGCAGGTCGGGTGAGATGGAACGAGGGATAATGCCTCGGACACCCCGCCGGTAGAGCTCGACCGTGTTGGACTCGTCGTTCTGAGCCGACTGGACAATGATCTTGAGCTGTGGAGCCCGCCGGACCAGTTCGGGAATGGCATCGATCGTGCCGGCAATCAAATTGCCCTCGAGCAGGATCAAGTCGGTGGGAAAGCGTTGGATAGCGCCGTGAAGGCCGGCCAGTGTGTCGACCTGCGCGATCACGCGGATATCGTCCTCGAGCGCAAAGATCTTCCGGATACCTACCCGGTAGATCGCCTGCGAATCGGCAAGAACGATTCGAATCGCAGCATTGTCTGCACCCTCGTCGGGTTCAAATGCGCCGTCGGCCGGACCGGCATCGGGAAATTCTGGCTTGGCAGATACCATAGGTTCAGAGACCAAAATAGCTTCAGTGACTAAAGTGATATTTATCAATGACTGCAGCGACATGCGTCGTCTTTACATCTGGTGTGCAGCGTACCACGCGGCCGGTGCAGTGCAATACAACATCGGTGGGGGTGCCCATCGCTTCGGCCGGCATTGCAATCGTGAAGCTAACAATACTGCCCACCACGAGTGGCGTGGCCAGCTCAAACAAAACACCGTTGGCCGAAATATTTTCCGTAACCGCCGGCAGGTCTCCCGTTTCCGTGCAAATAGTAATCGGTACGCACAGGGGAAAGCGAACCGCAGCGCGGAGTTCGACAGGACGATCGGTTGCGACTGCGAGGGAGATATCCATGAACTGATAATAATCAGAAGCCGGTGGAACGGGAATCCCCTAAAAAGGCCACGTATCCTGGCCTCACAGTACCAAAGTTACACACCCTAGTGCCTTGAGTTTCATCACCTTGCCCAAGGTTTACTGGCAAACCGCCCTTCGTATGCGAACGAAGAGACACCCTCACAGCCGGGCTGGGTGTTACCAGCAATTTAAAGTTATATACTTAGTAATAATCACACAAAAGTTGTAGCGGCGGGTCATCATCACAGGTAATCTTGTGGGACGCGCTCCCTGCGCACCAGGAGTTCCCTGTGAAGATGACGCTGATCCGCGCCCTGACTGTAGTTGGCTTACTTGCAATGTCCGCCTCCGCACACGCGGCGACAGGCTTTTGGTGGTGGGATTTGTTTTAACTGATGTGTAGATTGGAACCTTTCACTATCATTTGGCCGAAGTAGCCTTTGCGAACGGTGTTGCTCGGGGCTATTCTGCATCTACCAAGGTGCAAGATGAGCTTGCGGGCGCTTTATGCGACTTTTAGTATTGTGGGCTTGATCGCTGAGATCAGCCTACTTGTTGTGCTTGTAGTTCGCCGTCAGTATAGGCTCTTCCCGGTTTTCACTATCTGCATCGCCTTCAGTTTGCTATACGATATTGGCGTAGGCGCGTTGCTCGTGGCCTTTTCCACCCATGTGGCACGATCGGTGGCCTTCGCGCTATTGCCTCTCGGTTATCTGCTCGATCTAGCCGTTCTTCTCGAAATCACTTGGAACGTCCTGCGCCCGGTCCATACCTCGCTTCCTCCAGGAAGCGTTCGCGCATTTGTTGTAGCAGTCGCGCTGGCTTTGCTGGGCGGGGTTCTGCTCGCCTACCATTTCGGCAATACGGGCAACAAGATCCAGGACATCAAGGTCCCGCTTGATCTCACGGTAGGTTTGCTACGCATGCTCATCTTCGCAGCTACGGCCGGCTTTGCCCAGTTGCTGGGCATCGGCTGGCGAAACAAGGTTTTGCAACTAGCCACCGGCCTCTCTTTCTACAGCGCAGTTGATCTCATTGTGAGCCTAGTTGGGCGTTACAACGGCGACTCTCCGGCTTTGGAGGCCACTCGTGTGGTAGCTGCTACCCTCGAACTGGGCTTTTTCGTGTGGGTCTTTACAACTAAAGATGTACGACGGCGTGAATTCAGTCCACAAATGCAGCAGTTTTTGGTTACACTTGCTGGACGAGCCAAGCTCGCACGGACGACGCTGGTTCGGACGCAGGTGAAATAAAAACATGATATTGCCGCTGCTCCAGGTAATCCTTACTGCCTTGTTGGTTGCCTACGCTGCATTTTGGCGGAGGCAGCAAATGAAACGTCGCGCTAAGAGCTGGGAGGGAATCATCAGTCAGTTGCGTTGTAATGACTGGGGTATCGAAGAAATCAGCGAGCGCTTTCTGTACAAGAGTGAAGTTCAGGTCACCACGAAGGACGTGTGGCAACGCATCCAGGGCTGCAAAGGCCTGTGGGCGATGTATAAAAATTCCCCAATCCTGGTTCAGCTGGCCGACTACGCTGCCGAGCATGGCCAAGACGTAGATCAAGAGATGCTGGAAGGTTTACGCAGCGACGCGTTCCAGATCCGGCTATGCGTGCTGCTGGCTTTGGCCCAATACTTGCTATCGTCTTCGACGGTCGGAGCGTCCGTGAATGCCCATCGCGCCGTTGCTACCTATAGTGCGATGATGGTCAGACTTACGGCGTTCGTCCAGGAGTATTCAACCTCCCTCTTCCCCGCCTATCTGGACGCAGTCGCCTAGCTTTCGGCGATGGCCTGCTCTAAACGAGCTGCTAGTGCTGCATTGCTGCGCAGGGGGGAAAACTTGCGCAATGCGCTTGATCCGGCGATACTTGATAGTTGGGAGAGATGCCTATAGCGGATGGTTTTTTCCTGCTCACCGTTACCCCAAACCCACCCGGATTTCACCCCATCAGGGAAGAAGATCTGAAAGGATTTACGCCTGTGTTGATGATTCGTCTGGCTCGCTTCGGTGCACGGAAGCAGCCGTATTATCGTGTTGTTGTGATTGAGAAGGACCGTGCCCGCAATGGCCGGTCGATCGAGGTGGTGGGCACCTATAACCCACGCACCAATCCGGCCACCGTCGATCTGAAGCGGGAGCGCATAGAGCACTGGACCAGCAACGGAGCGCAGCTCTCCGAACGTGTAGCCAAGCTGCTCGCCGCCTACACGCCGGCTGCTACTGCGGCCTAATTGTCGGTCCTGTCGCTGACAGGCCTTCCGGCAAAGGGCGGGATACCCAGGCCTCACCATCTGGCATCTCGCCTTCAGCAAAGTGGAGAGACTAGCGCTTGCGCGGGAGATTTAACGGTGATTGCTGGGTTCCGGCACGGCTGCTGAAAACGCTCTGGACACAACCACAGGAAAAGCGGTCTAATGCTCGGTCAAGAAGGGACCCCAGCCAACGCCGGTTCCTGAAGCAGGTCCGGTTGGCAGCAGATTGCTGCGGCAACCCTGCATTGGTTGGCTCAATTGAGGCCGCTCCGATGATGCAAGAAGCGAATCATGATGATATGCAGCAACTAGTCACGGAGATCGCCAAAGCACTGGTTGACGACCCGCAAGCAGTCGAGGTGCAGGCTGTAGCCAGAGACGAGAACACGGTGTTGCGCCTCCGTGTGGCATCTGCGGACGTAGGCAAGGTAATCGGCAAACAAGGCCGAACGGCGCGCTCCATGCGAACCATTCTGAGCGCGGTGAGCATGAAACTACACCATCGCTACACCCTGGACATTCTCGAAGAGGATGAGGGCGGGAAGCCGGCCGATTCCTAGCCTAGCTAGCCCTGTGTGCCCACAGGGAATCCCTACCCATCGATCGAGAACCGCAAAATGACCGTGCCCCATGCAACCTGGGTGCTCCTGGCTCGTATTGTGCGCCCGCAGGGGCGTCACGGCGAGGTGCTGGCCGATATCTTTACCGACTTTCCGGAGCATTTCGCGGAGCGCAAGCAGCTATTCCTTCGTCCGCCCCTGGGGGTCGTCCTCGAGGCTATGCGCGAAGCCAGGTTGGAATCCCATTGGCTCCACAAAGGGCGCGTGGTGCTGAAATTCGCCCAGGTCGATTCGATCGCCGAGGCGGAGAATCTGCGCGGCTTCGAAGTGGTGATTCCCCGCGAAGAGCGTATGCCGCTCGAAGGCGATGCCGTCTATATCAGCGACCTGCTGGGAGTGAGAGTCGTCGATGTGAGCCGGGGCGGCGCCGAGGATGCAGGCGAGATTATGGATGTGGAGCCGGAAGGAGCGGGGCCGGCCATGTTGGTGATACGCACGCCGGGCGGCGATGAATTGCTTATACCCTTTGTACGGGCCTACCTGAGAAAAATAGACCTCGAGGCCAAACGAATGGAGATGGAGCTGCCGCTGGGCCTGCTGGCCATGCAGGCTCCTTTGACCGAGCGGGAGCAGCTGGCCAAACCCCGATCCACCGATGGGGACGAATCGGAGTAATGGCCATGCGCTTCGACATCATCACCATCTTCCCCGGTTTCTTTGCCGGCATCTTCGAGCATGGCGTGGTGAAGCGCGCGATCCAGGGCGGTTTGCTGAGCGTAGGCGTGCATGATCTGCGCGAGTTCACCCACGATCGGCATCGCACCGTCGACGACCGGCCATTTGGCGGGGGTGAGGGCATGGTGCTGAAGCCTGAGCCTCTAGCCGAGGCAGTAGAGCATCTGCAGCTTGCACCCAAGGCAGAGAGAGCGGCAACGGGGGAAACAGTGATTCTGCTCTCCGCGCAGGGAAAAAGATTTTCTCAGGCAACGGCCCGCGCACTGGCGCAGGCCCAGCGAGTGGTGCTACTTTGCGGGCGCTATGAAGGGGTTGACGAGCGGATCAGCGAGCTGGTCGCGGACCAGGAGCTCTCGATTGGGGATTACGTGTTATCCGGCGGCGAGTTGGCCGCCGCGGTGGTGCTAGATGCCACCATGCGTCTCCTGCCAGGGGTACTGGGCAATGACGCGTCCGCAGAGAACGAAAGCTTCGGACCGGCTGATGTGCTGCTCGAAAGCACGACGGGCGCAGGCTTGAACTCAACCCATGGCGCCGGCGGATTGCTGGACTATCCCCACTACACCCGCCCGGCCGAGTTTCGCGGGGTGGCCGTGCCCGAGGTGCTGAGCAGCGGTAACCATGAACAAATTCGCCGCTGGCGGCGGGAGCAGGCGCTCAAAAAAACGCTCCGCAACCGGCCTGATTTACTGCGGGATGCAGTCCTGAGCGCGGAGGATCGTACCTTTCTCCGTGCCCTGGAACTGCGGGCCCAGGACGCGCACAGTGAAGATTCCGTGTAAACTAAGTACTTCGACGTTAGGCAGTTTCGCAATTACTGTGGCCTGACAAAGATCGCGAGGTGTGGTTTTCCTTGGAAGAAAACCACGCAAAGGGCTATCCCTTCGGTCTACACCAATTGCGAAACTGCCGGAACGCGTTTTTACCGCGAAACAGGAAGCAATTATGTCTATTCATCCAGTTATGCAGCGTCTCGCCGAGAAGCTTCGGCGCACCGACCTGCCCACTTTCGTGCCCGGAGATACCGTACGGGTGCAGGTCAAGATCAAAGAAGGCGACAAGGAACGCCTGCAGGCCTTCGAGGGCATCGTGATTGCGCTCAAGAACGGCGCGCAAGGCAGCTTCACAGTGCGCAAGATGAGCTTCGGCCAGGGAGTCGAGCGCATCTTCCCTTTCAACTCCAAGGTGGTCGACAAAGTCGAGAAGGTGCGGTCTGCCCGAGTGCGGCGCTCCAAGCTTTTCTACCTCCGCGGCCTGCGCGGCAAGGCGGCTCGCCTGAAAGAAGTGGAACGCAAGTAGCATTCCGTCATCGTGAGACGCGCCCCGGGAGCCATCGCTGCCGGGGCGTTGCTTCGTAGGTACCGCTTTTTGTTGGCTGCTGTGGGAAACGCGGGCCAAACGTGACGGACACTTGTTGAAATGATCTACACTCGATTTTGGCGATGCCTGAGTCGATACGCGAATCCCTGAACGAGACCCTGATAGAGCCAGAAGCGCTGGAGCGGGAAGTTTCTGCGGCGACCCGCAAGCTGCGCATGTTGCGGACGCTGGTGTGCGGAGGCCGCTACGAGCGCGCCGCCCGCGCTACCGGAGCCAAGGTAGTTGCCGGGGTCGACGAGGTCGGCCGCGGCGCGCTCTTCGGGCCTGTAGTCGCGGCAGCCGTGATTCTCCCCGAAGGATGCCGCATTCCAGGGCTGCGCGACTCCAAGCAATTGATTGCTGAAGAACGGGAGCGGCTGGCGCGCATCGTCGAGCGCAAAGCTCTGGCCATCGCCATCGAAGAAGTCGATGCAGAGACCATCGACCGCATCAATATCTACCAGGCGACCCGCATGGCGATGACCGCCGCGGTCTGCCGCCTGGCAGTTGCGCCGGACCACCTGCTGGTGGATGCCATGCGTCTCGACTTTGCGTGCTCGCAAACCAGCATCATTTATGGCGACTCGTTGAGCATCTCGATTGCCGCGGCTTCGGTGGTTGCCAAGGTGTACCGCGATGGCCGCATGTGCCAGCTAGACCGTGAATATCCGCAATACGGCCTGGCCTCTCACAAGGGCTACAGCACGCCGGAGCACAAGCAGGCGCTGGCCGCGCATGGACCCAGTCCGCTGCATCGCAGAAGCTTTCGTCCGGTCGCTGAGAACTGCCTGCCCTGGGATTAATCCTCTCGTAGCCCTACCATTGCTTTGTCTCAGAGGAGAACTGATTTGCCACTGCGGCTGATGTGTTTTACTGCCCACCCCGATGACGAGTGTGGGGCCTTCGGCGGCGCGTTGATGCAGGCGCACCAACGTGGCGTCGAGACCAGCGTGGTTTGCCTGACCGAAGGACGCGCGGCATCGAACCGTGGGAATGCCCGTAGCGGCGACGAGCTGGCGGCTCTGCGGCGGCAGGAGTTCGCCGCAGCTCTGCGCGTGCTGGACGTCGCCCACGGAGAGGTGCTGGCTTACCCTGACGGCGATCTGGTGCGCGAGGATTTTACCCGGGTGACTACTGAGCTGGTCGAGCGCATCCGCCGGTTCCGGCCCCATGTGGTGCTCACCTTCGGGGGCGATGGCAACGTAAATCTACATCCGGACCACACCATGGTCTGCTTTTTTGCCACGGCGGCCTTTCACTGGGCAGGACGCACGAACTTTGCCCCGGAGCAAATTGCTGCGGGGCTACTTCCCTACCGTGCACAAAAGCTGTACTACGCCGTGGCTCCCTTTCTGGCCTATGAAGAAACGCCCAGGATCGCACTGGTGCCGGCCTCGCTGGCGCTCGAGTTAGGCGACTTGAAAGCCAGGAAGATTGAGGCCTTCGAGCAGCACACGACCCAGGCCGAGCTCGTGGCCAAGGTAAAGGTCATCTTTGAGGGGACAGGCGGCGAGGAGAAGTACCTGCTGGCGGCCGCGCCGGGCATGCGGTCTTCCCCAATGGAGACGGATATGTTCGCCGGCCTGGAGGAGTAGGGCGCTTACCCTGAGCCGACGGCCGTAGTCTGCCTGCTGCCGGTCTGGCGCACTGACCAGACGATGCGCGCCAGCAGCAGGATTGCCAGCACCAGGGTGATGGTTATAGGTGTACGCACTCCGCTCTTGACGATCCACCAGTAGTGCGTCACGCCGCAAATGGCGGAGACATACGCGAGCCGATGCAGGGCCTGCCAGCGCTTTCCCCCCAGTTTCCGGATAGACCAGTTGGTGGAGGTGGCAGCCAGCGGAACCAACAGCAGCCACGCGGTTACGCCGGCCAGAATGTAGCGGCGCTTGGCGATGTCGTCGATCATCGCCGCGACATCGAAGCCGGAATAAAGCCAGAGGTAGGTGAGCAGATGCAGGCAGCCGTAGAAAAAAGCGAACAAGCCAAGCAATCGGCGGAAGCGCACCAGCCAGGCGAGCCGCGGCGACAGCCTGCGCACCGGCGTGACGGCCAGCGAGATGACCAGCAGGCGAAGCGTAGCAAAACCAGTGGCGTGGGTAACCGTGGCTGTCGGGTCCGGCCCAAGATTATTGGTAAACCCGTTGTAGACAAGCAACCCAAGCGGGGCCAGGCAAGCGAGCCAGACGGCAACTTTGAGGGCAATAATGGTGCGTTTGTTCATGGCTTTGCCCGGGAATTGCTGGTCGATAGAGCGAAAACTTTGGTGGGCTTCCCCCGGATTTCCTATTGAGTTTGGTGGCGTTGTCGAGCCTCATGCGGCTTTCCTTACTGAAAGCCGCACACGCAGACGTTGGTGAGTGCTACGTAGCAGGAAATCCGGGTCGCCTGTCTTTTTCGGCCCAGGTACGCTGGGGCGAACCTGGGGCACCCGTCCGGTTCCTATTGAGTTCTGCCGTACGATTTCAAAGCGGTAGTTCTAGAAGTTTTTCTTGAGATCCATGCCGCTGTAGAGACTGGCGACCTGGTCTCCATAGCCGTTGAACATGAGCGTGGGTTGGCGCTGGTCGAAGAGAGAAGCGCCGATGCGGCGCTCGGTCTTCTGGCTCCAGCGTGGATGGTCGACATTGGGGTTTACGTTGGAATAAAAGCCGTACTCATTCGGCGCCATCTCGTTCCACGCGGTGTTCGGCTGGTCCGAGGTGAAGTGTATTTTTACGATTGACTTGGCGGACTTGAAACCGTATTTCCAGGGCACCACGATGCGCACCGGGGCGCCGTCCTGGTTGGGCAACACTTCCCCGTATAACCCAAAGGTGAGCAGAGTGAGCGGATGCATGGCTTCATCCATGCGCAGCCCTTCCGAGTAGGGCCAGAACAGGTTGATGTCCGAGATGCCCGGCATGATTTTTTGATCCTCAAGGGTAAGAAACTGCACATATTTTGCCTTGGGTAGCGGCTCAGCCCATTTGATCAATTCCGAGAGCGAATAGCCGGCCCAGGGAATCACCATGCTCCAGGCCTCCACACAACGATGGCGATAGACGCGCTCCTCGATAGGCCGGAAGCTCAGCAGCTCGTCGATACCAACTTTTTTCTTTTCCTTCACCAGGCCGTCTATCGTCACCGTCCAGGGGCGGGTCTTCATGCGGCCGGCATTCTTAGAGGGTTGGTCCTTCTCCACTCCGAATTCGTAGAAATTGTTGTAGGTGGTGATGTCTTTGTACGAGGTGGGCGTTAACCCGGAGGTGGAAAGGGGGCTCTTTACCGTCTGCAGTTTGGCGCCTCCGTCAGCCAGTGCGCGCTGCGGGTCAAGAATCCCGGCGACTCCAAGGGCAGCAGCGCCAGTCATGAAGTTCCGGCGGTTGAGGTAGGCGCTCCGGGGAGTGATCTCAAAGGATGGAATGTCGTTTGTTTTTTTAATCAGCATAGATTCTCGAGCGCAGCCGTAACTATGACGCTTTTCCTCTCACTAAGTTACGCCCGAACGAGCGGCTCCGGTGACGTCATCCTCCGCGTCGGCGGAGCGTTTTGACCACAATAAATACACGGGGAACCCGCCAGTCTGGCACGAGAGATGCCTGGCTGGCTTTACCGCTTGCGGGTGATCCCCTGGCCCGGCGCCTGCCGGACGACACGCGACTCACTCAAAACAAAGACCTTGGTCCTCTTTTTTCAAGTGAGAAACGAGCCGCTTTCTTCGCTTTTTCACGGCAAATTCTTCAGATGTTCACAGGCAACTGAGAACCTCACAGTGCAAATCGATCCGCGCGGCCTTCAGGATTCTTCCCGTATGAAAAACGGAAATAGCCCTTAGCGCGGTCTTTCCTGCACGCAAGGCATCAGTGACCACACTCGAAATCACAAGGCAAAAAGAGAGAGGACCAATGAAGATCCAACTGAAGACGCTGGCGACGCTGGCGCTGGTTTCGGCGATGTCTGCCGGGCTGGCACAGACAACTGCGTCCGGTACCACGAGTACCTCTTCGACAACCCCCAAGAAAACCGCGACCCGGAAGCCTGCTCCTCCCAAGAAGCCGTCGGTGGAGAGCCAGATTGAATCGCTGCGGGAAGAAATGCAGACGCAGATTCAGCAGTTGAGGCAACAGCTGAATGATCGAGACCAGCAACTGCTGCAGGCCCAGCAGGCAGCGGCGGCAGCCCAGGCAGCGGCGGCCCAGGCGCAACAGCAGGCCGCACAGATGCAGCCGGGGATAACCGAGAACACGCAGGCGGTTAGCAGTCTGCAGGGGGCAGTTTCCGACCTGAAGACGAATAACACCTCGCTCGCGACCACTATCCAGGATAACCAGGCAAAGGTAGAAAAGCAGATTACGAACCCAGATGTAATCCACTTCAAGGGCGTAACGCTCTCCCCGACCGGGAGCTTCCTGGCGGGTGAAACGGTGTATCGCACCCACGCGACCGGCAGCGACATCCCAACTCCCTTCAGCTCCCTCCCGTACGAGCATGCCGATGCCTACGCCCTGAGCGAGTTCTACGGCACCGCACGCCAATCGCGCGTCGCTCTGATGGCCGAAGGTCACACCGGCTCGGCAACCCTCCGCGGCTACTATGAGGCGGATTGGCTCGGCACAGGCGTTAGCTCGAACAACAACGAGAGCAACAGCTATGTTTTCCGGCAGCGCGTCCTGTGGGGACAAGCAGCGCTCAACAACGGGTGGGCCTTCACCGGTGGCCAGCTTTGGTCCATGGCGACGGAAGACAGGAAGGGCATTTCCAACCTCTCCGGCGACATTATGCTTCCGCTGACCATAGATCCGAACTACGTTCCGGGCTTCGTCTGGGAGCGCCAGTACGGCTTCCGCGTTACCAAGACCATGGGTAACTTAGCGTTCGGTATCGCAGCCGAGAATCCTCAGCTGCTCTACACTGCCACGCTGGCCGGCAACACTCCCTACGCAGTCCTCGGCAGCGGCGGTACGAACGGTGGACTCTACAACGCCGCCATCAGCACCTGCACACCCTCGACCAGCATCGTGAACTACACCAACCAAGTGAATGGCGGCATCGACAGCTATGTACCGGTCTACAAGACGGTCAACGCCTGCAGTAACATCGCCAACTACTCCTTCAACACCATGCCTGACATCATCCTCAAAGCGGCGGCCGATGCCAGTTTCGGCCACTTTGAATTCTTCGGCATCGGACGCTACACCCATGAAACCGTCTATCCCGGCGAAACCACCAACGGCAACCTCTACGGCGGCTTGAAAGACATCACCACCGGGGCCACCGTCACCCCGGCGCTCACCACGGCCGGCAGCTACAACAACAGCATCGCCCTGGGCGGCCTGGGCGCGAGCGGTCGCGTTTACGTGCTCGACAAGAAGCTGACTCTAGGTCTCAAGGGCCTCTACGGGCCGGGTGTTGGGCGCTATGGCGCCACAACGCTCTCTGACGTTACCTCCGCGGCCAGCGGTGAGTTCTCGCCCCTGCACAACCTCTCCGCCTTGAGCACGGTAGAGTTTGCCCCCACGCCCCGCCTCATCCTGTATCTGAACTACGGCGGGGACTACGCCGGTCGCAGCTCTTGGTCCGGTACCACGCTGGGCGCGCCCTCGGCAGCCCAGAATGCCACGACCAAAGTATGGGGCGGTCACTGGGCTGCGCCGGCCGTCGCGCCAGTCGGCTACGGCTCTTACTACCTCAGCAACTCCTCCTGCCTCACCAATTCCGCTCCCGGCTACAACGGGGGTTCGACCGGCTTCTATCCCGGTGGAAGCTGCGGCGCCCAGACCAAAGACGTCCAGGAAATCACCGCCGGCGAATGGTACGACTTCTATAGGGGCGACTATGGCCGCTTACGCTTGGGTCTGCAGTACGCTTACGCCTTGCGCCAAAGCTGGACGGGCCTGCCGGTTGCCGGCAACGGCCCCAACGGAGTTGGCACCAAAGGCATAGACAACATGTTCTGGACCTCCTTCCGCTATTACTTGCCCTAAGACGACAACCAACCACCTGGAGGGCACCCTTTCGGGGTGCCCTTTTTGTTGCCTTTGCCTCGGATCATTTCTTCCAGATTAGTCATCCATAGGGAGCAAGGATCTTTGTCCTACACTCAATTCGAGGCAACTTCATGCCAAACCCCATCGTCGGCTTACATCATGTCACCGCGATTGCTTCAGACCCGCAACGGAATCTCGACTTCTACACCGAAGTGCTGGGACTTCGTTTTGTAAAGCGCACCATCAACTTCGACGATCCCGGAACCTATCACTTCTACTTTGGAGACGACGCCGGGTCGCCGGGCACGATCCTTACTTTCTTTCCCTGGCCGCACGCCGCGCGTGGCAGCCTGGGGGTAGGAGAAACTTCGGCGACCGCATTCAGCGTTCCTCTCGCATCGCTGGAGTTTTGGGAGAACCGCTTGCTGTCCGCGGGTATTCCGGCGGAACGCACTGGCGAGCGGTTTGAAGAGGAGGTCCTCAGCTTTGCCGACCCTGACGGCCTGCGCCTGGAGATCGTCGGCCACGCGGACGCAGGGGAGGCAAAGGCCCCGCGCACCAGCGATGTTCCGCCGGGACACGCGATCCGTGGCTTCTTCGGGGTGACGCTTTGCGAGGGAGGCTATGAAAGAACGGTGGCCGTGCTGGCCACCATGGGATTCCGCAAAATCGCGGAGCAGGAGAATCGCTTTCGTTTTGCCGCCGAGGGCGACGCGCTCGGCAATCACATCGATGTGCTGGTTCAGCCCCAGCTCACCTATGGCCGGATGGGCGCGGGCAGTGTTCACCATATCGCCTTTCGCGCATCCGACGATGCATCACAGCTGGAGTGGCGCAAAATCCTGGCGGCGACTTCGCTCGATGTGACGCCGGTGCTTGACCGCACCTATTTTCATTCCATCTACTTTCGCGAACCAGGCGGTGTTTTGTTCGAAATCGCCACCGATCCGCCGGGCTTTGCCCTGGATGAGCCGATCGAATCGCTGGGTGAAGCGCTCAAGCTGCCGCCCTGGCTTGAGCGGCAGCGCTCCCGCGTAGAACGCATGCTGCCTCCGATTGCACTGCACACGCGCAAGTAGAAGGGAGAGATTGGTGACCGATCCTCATCGTGATCAGCCTGTCCGCACTCTGGGTGCGCCCCTGGCTCAGGCGGCCGCTGCCATCGTTCTTTTGCACGGACGGGGCGCCTCGGCAGAGGACATACTCGGCTTGGCGGGGGAGATGTACGACGAACGCATTGCCTATCTTGCCCCGCAGGCGGCGGATCATCGCTGGTATCCCTATTCGTTCATGGCGCCGGTTGCGGAAAATGAGCCTTGGATTTCGTCCGCCTTGGCAAAGGTGGCTGCGGTGGTACAGCTCGCTGTAGATGGCGGCGTATCGCCTGAACATATCTTCGTGTGCGGCTTCTCCCAGGGCGCCTGTTTGTCCACGGAATTTATCGCCAGGAATCCTGCGCGCTATGGCGGGCTGGTTGCATTCACCGGAGGCCTCATCGGGCCAGCGGGCGCGAACCTGCACCATGCCGGCAATCTCGCCGGCATGCCTGCACTCTTTACTTCCGGAGATCCTGATCCGCATGTGCCCTGGAGTCGCGTCCTAGAGTCGGCGAAACAATTCACCGCCATGGGCGCTGAGGTGGAGACACGGCGTTATCCGGGCCGCCCCCATACCGTCTTGCCCCAGGAAATCGAAGCCGCGCGCGAGCTGATCTTCAAATCTCTGCCCTGACCGTTATAAAGGAAGGAGATCCTTTTTTCTTAACGATCGGAGAAGAGTTGGCCAAACCCACACTTCATTTCTTCTTATTGCTCTCTTCCCTGCCCACCGCGCTGGCATCCGGCCAGCTCGATGTTGCGCCGGTGCAGGCACAACATGCCATGGTGGTCAGCGTTCAACACGATGCCAGTGATGCAGGTTTGAAGATACTGCAGGCAGGAGGCAACGCAGTGGATGCAGCGGTTGCCGTTGGCTTCGCATTGGCTGTCGTCTACCCCGACGCAGGCAACCTGGGCGGAGGCGGCTTCATGATGTTGCGCCTGGCCAACGGTGAATCGCACTTCATTGACTTCCGAGAAGAAGCTCCCCTGCGTGCGACGGCCAATATGTATCTCGACGGCGATGGCAAAATCATCCCCGATGCTTCCACGGTCGGCTATTTGGCCGCCGGCGTTCCGGGCACAGTGGCCGGGCTGGTCGAAGCGGAGAAGCGCTTTGGCAAGCTCACGCTGCAGCAAGTCATGGATCCCGCGATTGAGTTTGCGGAAAAGGGCTACGTCCTCGGCGCCGGAGAAGCAGCGATGTTGCACGATCCTGTGCTTTCGAAGTTCCCGGAATCGCGCCGCATTTTCCAGCGCAATGGCAACTTCTACCAGGCGGGAGAGGTATTTAAGCAACCAGAGTTGGCTCGCACGCTCACGCGCATCGAGCACGATCCTGAGAGCTTCTATCACGGAGCCCTGGCCAGCGAGCTTGCGCAGGCTATTCAGAAGTATGGCGGGTTAGTCAGCAAAAAAGACCTGGCTATTTATAAGGTGAAGGATCGTAAGCCTCTCATCGGCACTTATCGCCAGTATGAGATTCTGGCTCCCCCTCCGCCCTCCTCCGGCGGCATCGCGTTGCTAGAGACGCTCAACATCCTGGAAGGCTACGATCTGGCGGCGCTGGCCGATCGCACGCCCGAGAGCATGCACCTGATCATCGAAGCATTCCGGCGCGCGTTCAAGGATCGCACCTCGTTCCTGGGCGATCCCGATTTCCAATCCATGCCGACTCAACAGCTGATAGACAAAAGCTATGCCGCGGCCTGGCGCAAAAGTATCAGCATGACGATGGCGACTCCCTCCAGCACCCTGACCCGGCCGCCGGGCTATCTCCCAGAAGATAATCCGGCGCCGCCTGCCGCGGAATCGAAACAGACCACGCACTATTCCGTGCTCGATGAAGCGGGCGATGCAGTGTCAGTTACGTATACGCTGAACAATTCTTTCGGCTCCGGAGCAACCGCCGAAGGTTTGGGATTCCTGCTCAATGATGAGATGGACGACTTCACCTCGAAGATCGGCGCACCCAACATGTACGGGCTGATTCAGGGTCCGTCGAATGCGATTGCTCCCAGGAAGCGTCCCCTGTCCAGCATGACGCCGATCATCGTGCTCGAGAACCATAAGGTTCGCTTCGTGATCGGTTCTCCTGGCGGTCCCCGCATCATCACCACGGTGGCCAATATTTTTCTCAGCGCTTCTGATGGCGGGTTGAATATCCAGCGCGCAGTGGACGCTCCGCGTTTTCATCAGCAATATCTTCCCGATGTCGTTTTTGTGGAGCAGGGTTTTCCACCGAAGACTCTGCAGGCTCTTGAACGCCTGGGCTACACTGTCCAGATCGGCGATCATACGTGGAGCGATGGGGAGTGCATCGCCGTTGATCCTAAGACGGGACTGATCCAGGGTGGCCAGGACAGCCGCCACACCTTCGGCAAGGCCGCTGGATACTGATCGTCCGACGCCCACCCTTTCGGGGTGTGTGTCCCCGATCCCATTTGGGCTTTCCTGGTAGCAGCCCCTCGCGAACAATCAACAAGTGCCGAAATACTGATGCGGCGCAAGGAGAATCCCTGATGACTACGCTTGCTAGCAATACATTGACCACAAACACGTTTACCACCACCGACGGCACGACGATTTATTACAAGGACTGGGGCAAAGGAAAGCCGGTTACGTTTTCTCATGGCTGGCCCTTGAATGCGGATGCGTGGGATGCACAGATGCTGTTTCTTGCCCAGCACGGCTACCGCGTCATCGCCCATGACCGGCGTGGTCATGGCCGCTCCGGCCAAACCTGGGACGGCAACGAGATGGACACCTATGCGGACGATTTAGCTGGACTGTTGGATGCGCTCGATGTCAAAGGCGCAATGATGGTAGGGCATTCCACCGGCGGCGGAGAAGTGGCTCGCTACCTGGGACGGCATGGGAGCAAACGGGTGTCGAAGGCGGTGCTGATTGGTGCTGTTACGCCACTCATGCTGAAAACGGATAAGAATCCTGAGGGGTTGCCGCTATCGGTGTTTGATCAGATTCGTGAATCGGTGGTTGCCGATCGTTCGCAGTTCTTCAGGGATCTCAGCGTGCCGTTCTACGGCTACAACAAGCCGGACGCCAAGATCTCAGAGGGTGTGCGGGAAAACTTCTGGTACCAGGGCATGCAGTCCTCGCAGCCGGCGGCGTACGATTGCATCAAGGCATTTTCTGAAACTGACTTAACTGAAGACTTGAAGAAGATCGATGTACCGACGTTGATCCTGCATGGGGACGCCGACCAGATTGTGCCTATCGCCGCCTCCGCGCTGAAGACCGTGAAGCTGATTAAGAACGCAACGCTGAAGGTCTATCCCGGTGCCCCACACGGCATGTGTACGACGCTGGCGGACAAGGTAAACGCCGACCTATTGGCTTTCCTGCAAAGCTAGCGCTGGGCGCGCTAGAGAGCAGGAATCGCAGATCCCCGTTCGGCTTCGAACGGGGATCTGCGGTCCGACTAATGGTCGGGCCCTAATACGAGGACGCCCCGCCACCAGGGCTTAAGAAAGCCCCTACACTGGAAAAAAATGTAGCTCAGGGCACTAAAAGAGCCTGCGTGAGAACGATTTGTCCCGATAGGGGTCCCCGCAGCTCTGGCTGAAAGTTACCCAGGACATTGGTCCTGGATTGGCTACTCCGAATCGGAATAGTCCATTTCGGAGGTAGAAGTAACTCAGGATCGCATCCCATAAACCCTAACTTGTTTAGGATGTTTTCCGTCAAACTCCCACAAAATCGTCATCCTGAGCGAAGCGCCTCACAGATTGATCGCGTGACACAGCGCTTGTGGCGCGCAGCCGAAGGACCTCGGTGGTGCTTGTTTTGCCCATGCTGTTCGGAGCTTTTCGACCACCGAAGCCCGACAACATGATCTGCTGCGATACGTACTTGATGGTCACGGGCACATCTTTTCATGCACTGTAATCATCTTCCATCCCCAAGTGCTAGCAAGTTCCTTGGTTTTCGGCCCTAGGGAAAAACCGTGGCGGGCCCCGCCCCGGTGGTTGAAAAGCTCGGAATAGCATGGGTAAAACAAGCACCGCCGGGGTTCTTCGACTGCGCGCCACAAGCGCTGTGTCACGCGATCAATCTGTTAGGCGCTCCGCTCAGGATGACGATTTTGTGGGAGTTTTAACGAAAACACCTAAACAAGTTAGCGTTTATGGGATTGCATCCTGGGTTACGCTCAGCCGTCCCGACGACGGGACTCAATTTGGAGACGGTAGTTCTCACGCAGACACTTCAGCCCTCATAGCTGTGGCTTTATGCGGCACGGCTTAAAGCCCCGGGGGCTGGCACAACCTAAGAAACTACATCCTCAGAGACCCTCCACCCGGTAAAGTAAAGGTGGTAGGAAACAGCATGCAGATAAGGTTTGCTTTTGGCCGCGATGGTTTGGACGTCACGTTACCCGATGGGCCCCGTTACGAGGTGATCGAGAGCCGCTCCGCATCCGCTTTGCCGGATGTCGCGGCGGCGCTCAACCGGGCACTGGACCATCCCATCGGCAGCAAACCGCTGTCGGTATTGGCGGCGGGCAAGAAAACTGCGGCCATCTCGGTCTGCGATATTACCCGGCCCGCGCCCAATTGGCTTACCCTGCCGCCGCTGCTCCAGCGGTTGCACGATGCAGGCATTCCCGTCGACGGCGTCACCATCCTGATCGCAACCGGGTTACACCGCGAAGCCACCGCCGGCGAGATCAAGGCCATTCTGGGCCCAGAGATTGCGGCCAAGTACCGCGTCGTCAACCATGATGCGCGGGCGCTCGCGCAGCATCGCTGGCTGGGGAAAACTCGCCGAGGCATTCCGGTCTATATCGACGAACGGTTCATGGCTGCTGATCTGCACATCACCCTGGGCTTCATCGAGCAGCACCTGATGCTCGGATTTTCCGGCGGCCGCAAACTGGTGGCGCCAGGGCTCGCCGCCCAGGAGACTATCAAGGTCATTCACTCGCCTTTGTTCATGCGTGAACCGATGGCCACAGAAGGATCGATTACCGAGAACCCTCTGCATGCACAGCTGCTGGAAATCGCCAGGATGGCCCGGCACGATTTCATTCTGGACGTGACCCTGACCCAGAGCCGCGAGGTCTCAGGCATCTTCGCCGGCGATCCGGTCGAAGCGCATGCTGCAGGGGTCCAATTTTTGCGCACTACATCGCTCGAAAAGCTCTCCGGGTTGGCCGACGCCGTCATCACCAGTGCGGCCGGTCATCCCCTGGACCTCACCTTCTACCAAACCATCAAGGGCCTCACCGCCGCGCAGCACATCGTGAAGCCGGGAGGACGGATCCTGATTCTGGGCGAATGCGCCGAGGGCGTAGGTTCTCCCGAGTTTGCTGGGAAGGCCGCAAGCTTCTCGAGCTACGAGAGCTTTCTCGAGGAGATCGGGAATGCTGAAGTCGAGATTGACCAATGGCAGCTGGAGAAAATGGCGCTGGTCGGGCTAAAGCATGAGCTTTTCTTTTACATTCCAGGGGTCGCGAACGACAAGCTGGGCAACCTGGCTTCCCGTTGCTTCCCCAGTGTGCAGGCCGCAGTGGCCGCTGTGCTGGACGGCCTCCCGGCCGGCGCCCGGGTGGCGCTGGTGCCGGAAGGGCCATATGTCTACGCTCGCACGGAAACCTCCGATGCGTTCAGCGAAGTGCCTCAGCTTTCCTGAGAAGCCCTCATCATTCCTTAACATTCCCTCGTTAGCGTGGAGCGCACACGTTCATTAGCCCATCGGCGGTGCTGTATCCGCATTCCGCCAGGCTGAGGAGAGCCCCATGAGCACTCGCCTCACGAGCATTGCCGGGAGAAGGCGCGCGGTGGCGTTCACCGCTGCAGGAGCCATATTGTCGTTGGCGGTGGCGCATGCCACGCTGACCGTCTCCGAAACCGGGTCCACCCTCATCCTTCCTCTGTTTAAGTCCTGGGTGGCGGCGTACAACAAGGTCGATCCTAACCTGCAGATGACCGTCGGAGCCACGGGCTCGGCGACCGGTATCGCTGAGACGATCGCAAAGCACGTGCAGATTGGCA
The DNA here is from genome assembly GCA_963787145.1 of uncultured Acidobacteriaceae bacterium. Taxonomy (GTDB): domain Bacteria; phylum Acidobacteriota; class Terriglobia; order Terriglobales; family Acidobacteriaceae; genus PALSA-350. The sequence continues at coordinate 103,461 of CAWBBY010000020.1, read as the reverse complement.
CCTCGGACGCCTATATGTCCGACAACGAGGCGATGGCCCACCCGCAGATTCTCAATATTCCCCTCGCCATCTCGGCACAAACGGTGGTAGCCAACTTGCCTGAATTGCGAGGCGCCACGCTGAAACTGAGCGAAACTGTGTTGGCGCTTATCTATTCGGGAAAGGTGAGCCAATGGGGCGCGGCGCTCTTCAGCGGCTTCATGCTGTTCATCATCCAAAGCGGTCGCCTGAGCACCTGCGCACGGATTTTCAGGACCGAGCAATCCTGCCAAGCTGCAGGAGTTTAGGAGATCCATATGGCTACGACTGTCCTGGCGTCGATTGGCGACCACGGCGTTCTCAACGCACCTTTGGCCCCGACGCTGCCCGAGGTGTGGATCGACCGCGACCTGAGCTGGCTCGACTTTAATTGGCGAGTGCTGGCGGAGGCCCTGGATGAGCGCACGCCTGTGCTTGAGCGGGCAAAGTTCCTGGCTATCTTTACTTCCAACCTCGACGAATTCTTCATGAAGCGCGAAACCGTACTGCGCCAAGGGGCGACCGATGCCCAGCGCACACTGTTGCAGCAGGTTCGCGATAAGGTCCAGCTTCAGCTCAACCGCCAGGCGGAGTGCTACCGCCAGGTCATCGTCCCCCGTCTCGCGGACCACGGAGTTTTCTTGCGCGGCTGGGACGATCTCACATCGGCGCAGCGGAACGAGGCGGGCAAGTATTTCGACTCCGAGCTGTCTCCGGCACTAACACCACTGGTCATTGATCCCGTCCATCCCTTTCCGTTTATTTCCAATCTCTCTACCTCCCTGGTCTTTCGGCTGCGCGATGTGCCCAAGGACGAAACCATGTTTGCCCGGGTCAAGATTCCCGGAGTGCTTAAACAGTGGATCTACCTGGAATCAGACGTGGAACCGGGGCGAAAGCTGCTGGTCCCCCTCTACGAGGTGATCCGCGGCAATCTGCACAAGCTCTATAGCGGTATGGAGATCAGCGACATTACTCTCGTGCGGCTCACCCGCGATGCCGAAGTTGAGCTGGACGATGACACCGCAGCTGATTTTCGCGCGGTAGTGAAGGAGCAGATTCGCCAGCGCCGCTACGAACCGGTGGTGCGCCTTGAATTTGGACCGGGAGCCAACGCCGCCATCAAAGAGATGCTTCGCCAGCGTCTGGATGTCACTCCCTCAGATATTTACGACATGCAGGAGGAGCTCGACTACACCACGCTGTTCGAACTTCTCGCTCTGCCGATCCCCGCATTGCGCGACCCGGAATGGACGCCCCTCTGGCCACCGTCGCTCAACCACACAGCGGACGCGATCTTTGCCACGATTCAAGCCGGCGACCTGCTGGTGCATCACCCTTACGAGAGTTTCGACGCCACGGTCGAGCACTTCATCAGCTCCGCCGCCGATGACCCACGCACGGTTTCCATCAAGATGACTGCGTATCGCATCGGCGACGACACTCCCTTCGTCAGGTCGCTCGTCCGTGCAGCGGAACGGGGCAAACAGGTGGCCTGCGTCATGGAGATCAAGGCGCGCTTCGATGAGGAGCGCAACCTGCACTGGGCGGCCGAGCTGGAGCGCGCCGGCGCCCACGTCACCTTTGGCGTCAGTGGTCTTAAAACGCACGGCAAGACCGCCCTGGTGGTGCGCAAGGAAGCCGGTGGCCTGCGCTGCTACGTGCACATCGGTACCGGCAACTACCATGTAAAGACGGCGCGCCTGTATGCCGACGTCGGGCTATTCACATGCGACCCGCGGATAACGCAGGATGTGGTGAACCTCTTCCACTACCTCACCGGCCACGCCGATCGGCCCAACTGTACGACGCTTCTGGTGGCTCCTCTCACCATGCGGCCGCGGCTGCTCGATCTGATCCATCGCGAGACGCAAAACCGGCGCGCGGGACGCCCCTCTCGCATCATCGCCAAGATGAACCAGCTGGAAGACCCGGACATCATCGAGGCATTGTGCGAAGCATCGCAGGCAGGCGTGCCCATCGATCTCATCATTCGCGGATTCTGCTGTCTACGTCCGGGAGTGCCCGGCCACACGGAAAACATCCGCATCCGTTCGATTATCGGGCGATTCCTGGAACATTCGCGCATCCTCTACTTCGCCAACGGCAGGCAGGATCCTGCGGAAGGCGAGTGCTTTATCGGGTCGGCGGATTGGATGTTCCGCAATCTCTCTAAACGGATCGAGGTGGTCCACTCCCGTCTTTGCCACAGGACCCAAGCAACGACTTTGGGAGATCCTCGATATCTGCCTGCGCGACAAGCGGGAGGCATGGGTTCTTGAGCCCGACGGCAGATACGAACAGCTGCGCGCGGAAGAGGGGGCGGCCGGGCCCGAAGGCCGCGGATCACACCAAACCCTGATGGAACTGGCCCGCCACCGGGCCGACGTCTAGAACGGCGGGGGAATGACGCCTCCGATGCATTATCATGGTCCTGCGAATGCAGCGAGTCCGCGAAATGCGAAAGTGGCGAAATTGGCAGACGCACCAGACTTAGGATCTGTTTTCCTCGATTGCAGGGTGTCGCACGGAATTGCATTGTTGTTTGTTTTCAATAATTTATCGTTCGCCAAGTTGCAGCGGGTTGCACCTGATAGCACCAAAATCCAAAGCAAACGGACACCAAATCGGACACCAAATTGGCGCCTATATTCGTTACGTTCCCTGAAGAACCAACAGGTTTCGAACCCGTGACCTGTGGGTTGACAGCGAATTGGAAACGCTTCCTTATCGAAACCCAGGCGTAGCGGATGGCCCCTTTCTGCGTCCTGAAACGTGCTAAGAAGCCTTTATTGCATCCTTAACGAACCCAATCTTGACAACAAAAGGTGGATGAAACCTTCTCTGTCTCATCCACCTGGAACCCGGCGATACTCGTCACCGGCTCCGTCTGCTGGATCATGCTGGTAGCATGGACTTCGGCGAGCGGTGTTTGAACGTAGTGCCCTCAACCTCGTCTTCGACCTCGCGATACCGCAAAATGCCTTCAAGCGCGATAAGCTGTCCCTTCTGGAGCGTTTTGGCGAACTCCGAGAGATTCCTCCAGGCATAGACACGATGCCATTCGGTCCGATTTTCGAAGTTGCCTTTGTCGCTCTTCCAGCTTTCCTGGGTTGCGATATTGAGGATGACGTATTGCCGGCTGTTCTGAGCGGTTCTGGCTTCCGCGTTCTGTCCGAGGCGGCCGATGAGGATGATTCTGTTGAACATGGTGTTTGGCTCCAATTCTTTTGGTTTGTCCGCTGGATGCGGTACATGCTTGCCCAAAGGGTGTGCCGTCGCGACCCATTCCCAAGGCGACTGGACAGAATCTGCGGAAAGGGACTCAGACTCGCTATGGGGCAGGAGTCCGCACCTCGCAGAGGCGCGTAGCGGATTTTGGAAGGGAGAGCGTGCGTCCGAAGGGCGGGGGTGCTTTGAGCGCGGCACGCTGAACGCAGATAGAAGGGCAAACCGGAAGGAGCCGCCCTCTTCAAAGGTTTTCCCTCATGGTGCGGGTAGCAAAAGCCAGCTCAGCAACTCGAAGAGTCAGTCACAATACAGCAAGGAAGAACGACAACGGGAATTGAAGCACCGATGCTTATCGCTCGGCCCATATCCTAGCCTTCTCCATAGTTCTCCGGATGTAGGCAGCCCTCTTTGAAGTGCTGGGATCGCGGGATAAATAGTCGTCTTCAAGGGCGCGTTCGATACGTTTCTCGGTCATGCCGTTTGCATAAGCGGCAACACAGAAAGCGATGTCTGCGGCGGCGGGCCTGTCCTGGTACTTGGTTGAGGTTCGGAATCGCTCAAGAGATACGTTTGTTAACCTCTGGCCCCTATGGGGAGAAAGAGAACTCTGTAGCCGTCGTGCTTCTTGCTCCTGCTCTCGTGCCTCGTAGAGCTTCGTGATCTCCCGCTGGAATGCCTCGGCAATCGAGTATTGCTGCCCGGTGTGGCTGCGGAGCCGAACGAAAGGAAAGAGACCATCCGCCTTGCGATACTTGGGTTTGCAGTTGGTGAAGCCGGGGAGTCGCCCGAACCGCCGCCAGTCCGCCGCGCTTGGATCGGCATCGTAGCGACCTGCCAACGTTTGCGCGACGAATGTTCCGATTAGCTTGGGAAAAACCACAGAGTGCTTGAGCCAGGCCTGAAAGTTGCCAGCGCTGGTCTCAACCAGCGCACACGGCTGGAAACCATCCGCCGACAATTTCGCGAGAGAAACCTCGTTGAGGTCGTCGAGGGCGGTAAAGCGATGTTCGCCCGATGGCCGGATGTAGATATGCGCGCCGCGAACGTTGCGGTACTTGAGCAGCGAAAGCCGGCCGAGTACCGCGGCGGCGGGAATGCCATCGAGTCCGGGAAGCATCCCGCGATCACTCAGGACACCGATATCGTAGAGCGGTGCCTCAATAGCCGTGAGCATATGGCGAACTGTGGATTCAGTCTTATCCATCGACGTCACACTTTCAATTTATTTGAGCATGGGAGACGTGCAGGGAGGGAACGAGCCCCGCCGTCCGCCTTGCGTGGCCGGGTGCAGAGTCATACGGCTGCAAGCGCAACCCTTCGGCTCAGAGGCTCGCCCCTTTCAGAGCCTGGGAGCGTGAGGCGAACACGATGCCCCGTGTCCGCTCCACTCGGGAATGGGTGTAGGCACGTAAGTTCTGAGCTAGGCCACCTCCACGGTTGCTGCGTCGGTGGCGTCCTCTGTGGTGATGGGCTGCTCGGCTAACTTCTCTTCGGTCTGTTGTTCCTGCATGACCGCCGGGGTCTCGATTGCAGAAAGAATCACGGCGGATGTACGTTGAATGACTTCTAAGCTCTCGGCCAGAAGAGCCGCGTTTCCGTGGTAGAGATGAATGTAGTCGGCGGCGGCATTTCCTGGGTCTAGTCCGATGGTTTGCGAGACAACGAAGGCGATTGCCTCGGCTTCCGTCTCGCGTACCGTCTTGGTGGTGGCAGTGCGGCGCGAGCGAGTGTGTAACAATTCGTGGCTCGTCTCATGGACTAAAGTTAAAAATTCTTCCGCTGCGGACTGGCCGGGAAGGATAGCGATCTTGCCTCCGTAGCTCACGCCTAGAGCAGGGGCGATACTCTCTTTGAATTCAAGCTCGATCCCCCGGGCAAGGATGAAGTTGATCAGCCTTTCGCGGTATTCGCCAACGTTTCCCTTGACGCGTTCTTTCAGGTCGGGTAGCTCTGCGCCTTCGGTCTGGCTCACGTCGAACACATACACGGCGCGGAATCCTACCAGCGCGGGCTGATTCTGTTTGGCGATCTCTCTCTCGGCTTCTGATTCGTTCTTGCGTTTGGTGTCCAGCAAAGGGGCCAGAATACGGATGCCCCTCTGCCCCTTCTTTACTCTGCGTCCAAGGTGATTCCACGCATACATCCCGGCTACTCTCGATGCGGACGGCATTTGTCGTGCGATTTCGAGGATGTTCCCGAAGGAATAGTTATGGAATTTACCCACGGCGGTGAGGTAGGCAGTGAGTCCTTCGCTGTGTCCTGCCTCAAGCTGCTCGATGAGTAGTTTGACGTTTGCGGCGATGACTTCTTTGCTAGTCTGCGGCTTGTGCGCCGTGCGAATGGAATTGACGTTGCTTGTTTCGTTCGTGGTGGCGGTGCTGCTCATGGGTGGTTCCTCCGGTTTTGAATGGCCGTGCTGTGTTTGCTTACAAACACGCCTTGGCCCTGGCCCACGCCAGCAGGGGCGGCAAGTGCAAGAGGCGGGGTTCCCACCCGGAACGAAGTGGAGGGCGGCCGCAGGCCGGTCTGCACAAGCGCAGCGCGGAAGATTGGGGTGCCTCTTGTCGCGCGCCAGGGACGGAGTCCCTCAGCAGGCTTGGTTCGCTTGGCTTTTCGCGGAGCGCATGAATGACTGCATTTGCTTTCGAGGGAGGGCGTTGCGGGAAGGAACGGCCCGCAGAGGAGGGTGCCGGACGACAGCAGCTCCATCGCGGGCTAGAAACAGGGAAGAAACCTCCTCCCTTCTCGCGTAACTTAGCGCAAAGGCGGCCCGGAAACATGATTTACAGAACAGACTGGGAACATTTTTTAGAAGACCGAAGACTTGCCCGTGCTCGCAGGACTGAGTGCCAGATAAGGATGCTTAGGTAGATAGCGCAAAGTACACAGGCGGTCAATCGGAATGATGGATATTTCGGGGCTTGTCCTTGAAGTCCGATAACAAACACTACTATGAACCTCATCTATAATCTGCGCATGGACACCTGAGCATAACCATCATTGTATCATTGGAGGCCTAAATGACGGTAAATGGCTTCCGAGCCAAGAAATTTGAAGATTCGAAATTGGGGATGGTAACGAAAACTTAGTCGGTCACACTAAAGTGAGTAGCTCTGGCTCTGAGCCTGGTCCATCTTGCTTTGCTCTCGGCCGCGTCCTTCGGTAGCTATGAGGAACGCATCTGGTGGCAGTGCATGCTCGAGAGCAGCATTGCGGTGTATTGGATTTTTGTCGCGGTTGAAAAATTGGCCGCTAGGGCCGTCGACGTGAACGTATTTGAGCGTGGACTCGTGCTGATAGCTCTGCACTGTGCCGTTCGTTCCTGTCCATTGGAACGAGTCGGCGATCTCAATAGGCACCGCCCGTATAAGAGGCTCCCATCGCTCTCGATCGGCGGCCATCGGCTGCATTGATGCGACATGCTGTTCGAGCGAGTACTCTGGGTGCTTGGCAACAGATTGATATAGATCAGCGGCGTAGACGTGGGTCGCAGCTGCAACCGGTTTGCCCTTCGCCCGCCAGTGCTGGTCGACAATGTTATGGGCGATCTCCGCTGGCGGAGTATGTTCAGCGATTCCCTGCTTTATGGTTCGGATGTCCTGTTGGATAACCTCGTCGGGGATACTGCCTGCATATATTGAGGCGGGCAGGTCCTGATTCGTGCTCATTGGTGACTCCTTGACAAGGATTTGTGGTTCGGCGTGCGCTTGTAGAGCAGAGGTCTTGGTAACGTCGCGGCTGAGCTGCTCGCTGAGTCGGCTTGCATCGTTTGTGTATACCTGAGCGTCATGTTCCGCGCGAGAGACTGAAACATAGGCCAGGCGGGAGTTGATAAGGTCTGGATGCATGTTGCTGTCGATGTTGAGCAGGACGCGCCCGGCGGTGAGGCCCTGGGCGCTGTAGCTGGTCATGGCATAACCGTGGTCGAAATGGCGCATTTGCTTCGGATCGAAGGCAACTGTTTTTTCGCTCTCCAGAAGGCGGACGGAAAACTCGCCGCTGGGAGCGATCCGTTCAATTACACCCGTATCACGATTCGCCACGGCCGAGCTCGCGGTTTGGTGCTGTGAACTGTAGTCGGTCGCCGACAGAAAACTCGAGCTCAATCTCGCGATAGGCGCTCACGCCTCGCAATCTGGAAGGTTTATAGGTTAACTGCTCTCCGTCTGGTTTCTGTACTGTGAGGAGATTTTCTTTCGGGTTTGCAGCGACGACTTGCGCATAGCTCTGGCGTTCGATGCCGAGCTCTTTGCTCCCACGGTGGTACTGGAGCACATCTCCCGGCTGATAGCTGGCCGCCCAGGTGCGGTCCGCTCCTGTGAGGTCCGAGCGCGGAGTTAGCACACCAAACGAGTGGCTTCCCTTCTCCACGATGCCAATTGCCTGTAATTCTTTTCGTACCGCTTGATTGATCTCAAGTCTTGAGGCGTTGTCGGGCGAAACGACCATGGTCTGGTCTGGGTTAGCCGTATATTGTTTGGCAATCGCTCCGATGCGCTGTTGCGGATCCGCAATTTCTACAATGCGGCCTTGCTGCTGAAGCAGCGCAACGCCGGCGGCCGTCTCGTTCCTGGAGAAGTGTTCGACTACCGCCAGCAGCTGAGGGTCTTTTTGGCGCACGATTTGATCGAGCTGTGCGGTGCGCATGCCGGCGAGCTGCAGCTCTTCGAATGGTTTGCCGGCGTCCACGCCCTGGTGCTGCCGAGTGTCCCCGACAAGCAGGACTTTATCTTGGGGAGAGATCCGGTAAAGAAACTCGCGCATTTGCTTGGTGCTCGCGAGACTCGACTCGTCGACCATGTAGAAGTGTTTGCTCGATGGATCGCCGGCGGCTTGTTGCTGTCCGCCCCGGGCGAGAAAGGCTTGCAGGGTGTCGGCCGGGATGCCGGCCTCGCGAAGCTGGCGCGCGGCGCGTGAAGTCGGTGCAAATCCCTCAACAGCGTAGCCGTTTTGCTCCGCGGCGTGGCGGATACTCTCCAAGGTCGTGGTTTTGCCGGTTCCTGCTAGCCCCTGCAGGCCTTGAATCTGGTCTCTCGACTGAAGCACTTGTTCAATTGCTGCCCTCTGGGCTGGGTTGAGATGCGGCCGGGTGTCCGCGTGAATTAAAACTTGTTCTCTGGACATCATTCCGGGGCTTGCGTCTTGGCCTTGCCGCATCCGACTGAGCACGTCGTGCTCTGCCCGGATTGCTTCTTCGGTTGTGAAGCGGCGCCCGGTGTCATGCTTTTGAGCGGGAACGGACTGGAACTCTCCGGAGCTCACTCGCAAATCGAAGTTTGTGCGGACCTGGTCATAAGTAATCGAGCCCATGCCTCGTCTTAGGGCGTCACGGAAGAGCAGTCTTTCGTCTGCAACTGCTTCCCGCTCAAAGTTGCGATCGCGCGCATAGCTCAGCGACTCCTGGGCTCTCTGCTGTGCTGTTTCCGGTCGTCGCTCGAGCTGGCCAGGTGATAGCTGCAACGATCGCTCTCGGGCTTTGCTCACGACCCTTTCAGCCTGGTTGCCATACTCGGCCGCAATCTGTCGATGGGCTGCCAGCACTTCCGCCGCAATAAGTATCTCTTTTTTGTCGCGGGTGGCGTGGGCGGCGATCTCTGAGGCCTCCGCGCCGCTTCGGCCGCTGCGTGCGAGTGCCTCCTCAATCTGTTGCCGCCGCGGGCTCGATGCGTCCAGATATTCTCGCGAGTATCCCTTTATCTCTGGTGCGCCGCTTCGACCGGCTTCGATCTCGTAGCCCAGGTTCCGGAGTTGATGGGTCAGCTGTGCCTGGTAGATGGCTGTGGCGAACTGTTGTGACTCGAACAGCGCCCGTGGTTGGAGTGCTCGACTGCTTCCGTCTTCCCGTTGGGTGATGTTGAAAATGACGGTATGCGTGTGCAGCTGCGTAGCCGCGTAGCCGTCGACCGGGCGAGCAGTATCATGCTCGAATTTAGCTGCAATGAAGCGGCCAGTGGTCTCGGCGGGACGGTTGCCGCCGAGCCGCGCCTGGGTATAGCGTTCGAGCTCGTTGAGGGCGACATCGACCGCGTGGCGATGGGCTTGCCTTACGCGATCATCTCCGCCGACCAGCGCAGTCAAGGACACCGATTTGGGAGCTGAGAAAGTGGCATCCCATCCAGCCCGATGTTCGACCGGCGCCACTGTCTCCCCGGACGCAGTCTGGTATTGCTGTAGGGCCCGGTGGCGCACCAATTGCTCTCCGGTGTGGGGATCTTGTCCCTCTGTGAGGCGTGCGAACTCCCGGGCACCCACAGGGCCAGCCAGGCCGTAGGTGTTGGCTAATCTGCCATGCCACTCCCCTTGAATGGCCGCTCCCTGTTTCCAGTAATTCTGCTCGGGAGCCGTGAACTCTTTAGCGTGGTAGGTCTGCGCCTTGCCAGCACTTAACGGCTTGGAGATGGTCAGCATGAGTTGTTATCCCCCGGTGTGAACCGTTGGCGGTTTGGCGCGGCCGGCGGGCGTCGGCGCTGTGCCGAGAGGATCCTGTGGCGGCTCTGCCGGCTCAAGTGGCTTGCTCATGTCCGCAAACGGCGAGTGGGGCGGGGTGCGCGGTGGCTTTGGCGTGCGCCGCGGAGAGTCGGCGAGCTGGCCAGCGCCCATTAGGTTTTTCGGGTCAAAGATCAGCTTGTCATTTTCCAGATGCCTGGGATCGAAGGCGACTTGGTCGGCGACGACATCCAGGTACGGAAAGGAGAATCCCGTCACGTAATTTTCGTGCTTCATGAAGGCGTGCAGGTCTGGAAGTCCCGAGATTTCGGACTCCATCACTACGGGCTCTATTTGGCGATCGAGCGAGAAATTCCTGCCCGAGCGGGAGCCATCGAAGCGGGTCTCCTTCATACGTTCAATCTCTACTTTGCCGATTCCGTTACTCACCCATTCGCCGGCTTTGGGCTCCTTCGTTTTGAGGTAAATGCTGGTGCTTGGTTGGGAGAGCATCACCTCTGCCAGGTGGCCATAGATGACTTCCAGCTGTGCCTTTCCCTGGAATCCGAGGATGATCGGGTTATTGCTCTTGCGGTTCTCAGTGAGCGCTGTCACCAGCTGCGGTAGCCGTTGCAGGCTCGCGAGTTCGTCAAGCACAAACCAAACCCGCTTTTGGTCCGCCCTGGGCTCGTTCAATAGCCGCATGACAAGCATGTCGATCCATACGCTTTGCAGTGGCTGCAGCGCCGCACGCTCTGGCGGTAGAGAGGTAATAAAGATCCATCCTTTTCTGGTTTCCGCCCAGTCGGTAGCCGACCATTCTCCGTTTCCCGCGCCTTTCTCCGGCAGGAGCCGAAGGCTCTTCGCAACCTTGCTAAGTGAGGCGAGGACACCGACTCTCTGTGGGCCTGCGGCGCGATCAATATAGTTCGCGACCTCGGTTCCTGCGACTCTTCGGTCAATCTCGGCAGGGTCACTCATCCACCGAATAAGCTCCTGAGGCGTCGGGCCAAAGCGCAGCAAATAGGCGAATATCTGTTGCGGAATCTCTACAAAGAACTCGCCTTTTCGGTCCTGCGGTTGTTGAAAGAGCGAGACGGCAAGCGGGTCTGCTTCGGAGCTCCTTCTTAGCTCTTCTGACGGGCCCCAGTATGGGCATCGCTTGTCTAGCGGATTGAGGATTACGTCGCCCCGCGCGGCGTCATAAAATCGCGGCGTGAACTCTAGCGCCGGATCGTAGACGATTGCTGAATCGCCGCGGCCGCGAATCTGGCGCAGCATCTGTAGGATGATCGTTGTTTTACCCGCGCCAGTATCACCGATCACTTGGATATGCTGAGCCTCGGCTTTTGCCGGGATCCGCAGCAGGTCTTTCATGGAGTCAGTCTTGATGCCGATCCCTTCTCCGCGCAGTCTCTGGTTGAATTGTTTCGGGGTTAGCCGCTCCGGGCCGCGAAGCCGCCGGCCGTACTTCATTTGCTTGCGGCGCCTGATATCGTGGCCGATCGCGAATGGGAGCTGCAGAAGCAGCGTCGCCAGGCCAAACAACAGCGGTACGCGGAACAAATTGGGCAAGCTTTCGCCGCCATAAACCGTGCTCCGCAGGTACGTGTTCAGCGCTTTATTTGGGTAAGAAATCTTGCGCTGACGCAAGACGAACTGGTAGCCGTCGGCGATGCCCCGGGGAGAGATTTGTAAGGAAAGAGGCTTCCCTTCATATTGCGCGGTAGTCCCGGAAATGACGTCTTTTTCCGTCGCTATCCGGCTGTGCGTTTCCGTGTTGTCGACGAGGGCGAGGAGCTGGTACTTGTCGGCTTTGTGCATCGTCCCGGCCATCGCAGTCCGCGCGTAATAGGGCAAGTAGTACTGCTGCAGTGGCGTGAGACCGAAGCTAAAATGTAGGTAGATAAAGAGTGCCGCGGCGGCAATTGACAGCAAGACTGCGCCGTAGGTATTGATAGGCCCGTGCGGTGGCCATATGATCGTTTCTTTTCTGCCCCACAGCATCGTTTTTATCTCCTCTCGTCCTCGCGCTCGATGTCCATAGCGACTTGTTTCTTTACTCGCTTGATCTCCGCCAGCAACGCCTCGTAACTCTCCTTGGTCATTGCAGCGTGGCCATCGCCTGGCCTGAGAAGATTCACCAGAAGTAATCGAACGCCAACTATTTCGCTAAGCACGGGGTCCGGCGTGCGCGCGCTTGTATTCTGTGCGATCGCCGCAAGGACGAGCTCCCGCAAGACGTCCCCGACCTTGACCTGGCGGCTTTCAGCGATCCCCGTGAGCTGTCGTACCTCTTCCTGGCTGAGCCTGGTGCCGACGGTATGTGTACGCCGCGGAAGAGCTTCAGCGGTTATAGCTTCTTCGGCGGGAATGCACGCAATGTTTTTGCCTTTTGTTGGCAACCTGAGACCTCATCTCCTATGTTTACGAGCGTTAACGGGCGTTTTAGTAAGTCTCTGATTTAGAAAGCCAAAGGCGCCCGTTTACAGCTGTTAACGCTGCACCACCCTTTGAGGGGTGGAGTGTCACCATTTTTCCCGTGCGCAGCACGGAGTTGGTTTCAACACAATTCCCGATAAAGGAAATCAAGCCTTCATTGCTACGGCTACGGGGTGTTTACTCGTCCTGAGATCTTTCCCTGCGGCCCGTGACTCTCTCACTTGGAGCGAGGCTGGAACAGGATTTCGGCTGGCATCACTCGCGAGAAACTTTTGGAAGTCTTTATCCTTCGCAAAGACATACTCCAGGGCCTTGTTGATCACGTCGTCGGCGCTGGCATGAATGAAGGCGGCGTACTTGTCTGTTGTAACCGCGACAGACTCTTCGAGCTGAACGGCGGCAGTTACCTTCTTAATGTGTTGAACTTCGAGTAGGGGCATCGTTAATTTCCTCCGAGCGTTGTTGAGAGTAAAGAGCTTGCCGGTGCCAGCGAATAGATCGAATCACATTCGTACATCTTGCGGTCACGGCTGAAGGCCGTGACCTGAACAATGTCGCTGACCTTTCGGCCGCCCGGGTAGCGCTTGATCTGGATGACGTAATCGACAGAATCAGCTATTTCCGTGGCCAGGTCTTCGCGCGTAGCTTGCTGGTGAGACCGCATGGCCAGGTCGCCAAACCGGCGCAATGCTTTTACCGGCGAATTGGCGTGAATGGTCGCCATGGACCCACCATGGCCAGTGTTGAAAGAGTCCAAAAGTGTCCGCGCTTCCTCCCCTCTGACTTCGCCCAGGATGATCCGATCAGGCCGCCAGCGCAGGGACGCTTGCAATAGGGTGTCGTAATTCACCTTGGTCTTGAGCATTTCAATCTGACACTCCGCGGCCAGAATGTTCGGATTATTGATCCGCAGCTCGGCGGTGTCTTCGATGACGACGATACGTTCGCTCTGAGGAATGAAATCGACAAGCGCATTGAGCAAAGTTGTCTTGCCGCTGCCGGTCCCGCCGCTGATTAAAAGCGTCTTGCCGTCGCGCACCTGAGCCTGCAGAAAATTGGCCATCTCCTCAGTGAGAGACCCGGCGTCAATTAGTTCCTCGATCGTGTACCGCTTCTGGCGAAACTTGCGTATAGTCACTGCCGGCCCGGGGCGCACAACCGGTGGTAGAACCGCCGCCAGACGGCTACCATCCGGGAGCTGAGCATTGAGCAGCGGGGTGTCTTCTCCGAGTTTCTTGCCCAGGTAATTGGCAATGACTTCGAGGCCCGCAATTAAGGCTTTGGGATCAAATCGCACTCCCTCTGCGCATGCCAGTTGACCCCGCGTTTCGAACCACCATACGCCGTCTGGATTGCCCATAATTTCGCTGACGGTATCGTCTAAGAGCAACCTCTCGATGGGCCGAAAGAAAGGCAAAATCAACTCGAAACTCATGGTGTTTTTCCCTTCAGTTGAAGGCCTGATCTACGCGAAACCGGATGATCGTGAGGCCGAGCGGATTGACCGCCAGTTGTTGATTGTGAACGCTATCGCGGAATACGTAGGTGACGCTGGCGGTCAGCTGCTCGCGCTTTAGCTCGTGCATGTCCTGGGGGTTGGTATAGATCCGTTCAAACTCGATCCGAGCGGAGTACGGAGACATTTTTAGGTCGTCGAGAATCACATTCTTGACCACGATGGTGACGTAAGCCAGGCCGCTGTCTTTGAGGTAGGTGGGGATGGTTTGCGCCTTGCGTTCCTGCTCAATTACGTCGCGCTGCACGTCGCTGTTCATGAAGTAAAGCGAGGCCGTCTGGTCACGTACCAGGGTGAATCGATTCCGGGAAAAGTAGAGCTCCGTCCAGCGTCCCAGGTAGTACTTGTTCTCGGCTTCCTGGGGGCGATATTGGAAGTCCCGATAGTCGATCGCCTCGGCGCGTCCGACGTTGTCAATTCGGATAATCAAGGGCTTTGCTGATGCCAAAGCCTGATGGCTTTTGAACACCACGCCGGTGAGCGCCACGGCCACGGCCGACAGGGCAAGAACCGCGACCTTAAGGTAGGTATTCATGACCATCGGGTCGCCATACTGCTCAAGGTATCGCTCGGCCGCGCGCGTCATTTCAGGGGATGCCATTGCTTCACTGTTCATCGCTCTCGCCTCGCTGATTAAGCCTTTAAGAGAAGGGCTGCGGTTGTCATCATCCCGCTGCCATGGCCGCCTGTAGAGCCCGAGAAAATGCTCATCGTGAGGTGCGGCACCTGGAATAGCACGTAGATATTGATCAAGGTCAGCAGGATGAGAAGGGGCAACTGCTTCACCATCATTCCTGGATCCGCGAAGCTGGGCATGGTCATGTAGTAGTGCGAAAGCAGATTGCCCAGAACGCTCAGCACGGCGGCAGCTACGACCTTATAGAAGCAGAATCCGATGAATGCGCGGAGCCAGCCCCAGAAGAGAAACGCGAGTTTATCGAAGGCCAGAAAAGGGATCATGATGGGGCCGAACATGCCCACCACGGTGCTGGCGATGGCGCCGTACCCGACGATCAGGCTAAGGGTGGCGGCGAAGAGTGCGAGCATGACCTGGATAAAGAAAAACACCAGGGCGTAATAAGGGTCGGCGACGGTTTTGACGATACCTGGTCCGACGGTCGATTGCGCCTGCGCGAGCGCGTTCTGCATGGTTGTGACGCTGTCAGTCCCGATGACGGCGACGAGGTACTGGGCACCCCCATTGATGAAGCCCTTGAGCGAGTATCCAACGTGAGGGATGGCGCTGTCATAGAACGCGACGAGGACGTAGGCGAAGGTGAGGAGCATAAACAAATTCAGAAATTTGGCCATGCTGAAGCCGGCTCCGCCGTGGGCCGATGCCAGCGCTTCCTGAGCGCCGAACCAGACCAGCATGATGGTAGCCAGGGCGATGATCATGTGAACGCCAAGTGCGTCAACGGAGGGCGCTGTAGTAGCCGCAAGGTTATCGCAGGCCTGAGTAATGAAAGTGAGCAACCCCATAATTCGCCTCGCTTTTCAGTAGGTCATCGCAGCATTTGCACCGTTGTAGGCTGGTGCGACTTGGCTCTGGAAATTCGTTCCGTAGTCGGCCGCATCTTGGAACTTTGATTTGACGGCATCCTGCTGCTCTTTCTGGGCGATTATTTGGTGGAGCGCTATCGTTTGCTGGAGCTGGTTGGCCTCCTGAGACTGACGGATCTGCAAAAGCACTCCTTGATTGATCCTCTGCAACGTCGCCATATCGGTCATCTGAAGAGGGTCCGTTGTTTGGGATTCAGCCTCCAGGTTTTCGATGTCTTGTTCACGCTCGATTTCGTTCCCGCGCATGGTGCCTAGTGTCGTTAGGGAACTGCCGATGATCGCGTCGCTGATATCGCTGCTGGCGCCCGTCGCGGCGATTTGCTGCTGGCCCTGCAGGCTCAGGGTGGGGTATTCAGGAACCGGTCCATAGCGCGGCACGCTCGCCATCTGATACGCAGCATCTGCACCAGCGCCGCTATTGGCCGAAGCCATGACGGGCTCGGAGTTGCCATAGGTATTTGCCGTCATCTCCAGCAATTGCCAGTAGGTGGAAGGCGAGATCCAGCCGGCGTAAACGCTCTGTGGAGCGATGGACATTTGGTATGCCAGTTGGTAGTACGCGAGCGAGGTCTGGGCCAATTGAATGGTGTTTTGAAGAATGTTCTCGCCTTGGGCGATCTGCTCGATCGCATGGCCGGCCTGGGTAGGGTCGTAAACGATTCCACCGAGCTGCGCTTGGGCTGGAATGGACGTACTGAAGGCAATCACCATAGTGACTAGAAAGAAGCGTTTCATAGCTTGATCTCCTGACGGCGTTTAGTGCATGAGGGCCTTGGACGCACCATCGTCCTTAGGCCCAGGGTTTGGCTTTGCTACCTGAAGGGCATCAAGCTCATGCTGCCGGCACGCTTCGGTGGAAGCGTCGGAGGCAAAGCATTTTTGCACCTGGTTCGCAGAGAGCCGCGGAGTCTGCGGGATTGCAAGCTTCGTGCCGCGGCTGCTGGCAGCCGCAAAGAATGGCGAGGGCGAGAAGCGGTAATATGCGACTAAGGCTATTCATGGGAAGCTCTCCTTTTCAAAACGCTTGCGGTATATTGTGGTTTGTGTAGCTCGGCAGCACCATGTCTTGGGTGAGATAGATCTTCACGCGGTGTCCCTCGCGGATTGTGATCGTGGGCGGGATTTGGATGAAGCGATCAAGGACTGTGGTGGCGGATGAAGAAATGCTGGAGGAGGCACCCGTAGCGAATAGCTGAGATCCGCTGCCCGTAAGAGCACCGCCGCCGAGCTCAATCTCCGATGCTCCGGCAATGACTCCCAGCGCGATTGATGTACCAAAGATCTGGAGGTAGTGGTTGTTTACCTTGTCCTTCAGTCCCATCTCTCCGGTTTGGTCGAGGCCTTTGAATTGGTTGAGGTCGACCGTATATCCATCCGGCATCAGCATTCGATGAAAGACCACTGCCATACGACGTTGCTGCCCAAAGCCGGAGGCACCGATTTTTCGGGCCTCACCCAGAATGACCGACCCCTCGGGGATGAGCACGTTTTGCATGTCATGGGAGTAGACCGGATTCGACACCAGTACTTTGATGGGCCCGGCGGCGTCACCGTCGAGTCTATTCATGAGGACGCTATCGACGGTCGTGCCTTCACGCAAGACATAGAGCGGCCCGGTAGCTGAATCGAGATTGACTTCCGTGTCGCGTCTTGCACCCTGTTCGTCGCCCGGAGCATGTTCGCCCAGAGCATGAGGTGCAATCAAATTACTATTGGTCTGGCGAGGTGCCCCAAGTCCACCAATCACCCCAGGTGAAGCATTTGAATTATCCGCTGGGCGGGCATAAGCGATGTTCGACGTAAATCGAGACTCAAAGGCTAATTCCCTCTCCTTGGCAGCGAGCTGCTGTTCTTGCTGCTCGCTCCGGCGTGCGTTGAGGGTTCTGCTGCTGCATTTCCGGGGTGCAAGGCTGGCCCGGGACACATCCGAAAAAGCGGCCACCCGGAGCATAGTCGGGGTCTGGGCCTGGCCTGGCAGGCGGGGGCTGCGTGCTCGGTATTTGGTTTTTCAACTCTTGGGCGTTGCTGTCGGTGTTGTCCTGGATCATGGGCTGTGGCGGTTGGTTCTTCGCCTGTGCTGGATTCTTCTTGCCGATTGCACTAAACACCGCAGCAACGACAACGAGGAGGGCCGCGCCTAGGTACACCACCAATTTCAGGTTGCCGTGGAGCACGCCGCGCGGCTCGCCCTGGCTGTGCCTAAGTGCTGCCGGCCCGGCCGGCTCTGCGTTGAAGTTGTTCTCGGCCATGGCCATTATCCCTTCGTGGAGCGGGTAAACTCCATGCGCTTCTTGCCCAACTCGACATACCCGTTGCTCATGATCTTGGGAATGACGTAGGTTCCTTCGCGAAGATCGTAAGTGATTAGGTTGGGCTTACCGTCCCGGAGCTCATAGACGGAAAATTTCTCTGGAGCATTGGTCTTGATGTAGGTGAACTTGTCGTCGTGGTAGATCGACTGGATGTCGAACGGAGCCTCGTTCGCCTTGAAGGTGTAATCAAATTTCAGCTCCATGGGATAGGCGCTCTTGTAAGAGTCAACGGTTTGGGCCATGTGCGCTTGCAGTGCGGCGAGCGCCTCCTGCGATTGGGCCAATTGGACCGCCGGTACAAATTGCGCCGGACCGCTGGAGGCAATCAGTGCGGAGCGATCGGCCGGCTCGACCAGCACCTTCAGGTCGGCCTGCCCGGCGGTCGCGGCCGCGGAGACGTCCTGCAGAGTGAAGCTGTAGATATTGCCTTTATCCGTGATGAGGTTGAGGTTTGAACTGATGCCAGCCTTTGCCGGATGGACAAAGCAAAAGTTGCCCACCACGTCGACAATCCAGAAGTCCTTGTCGCCCGTGGCCGCTTCCATGATCTTCTCCGTCGCCGGCAACTCAATCAGGGTGGTGAACTTCACCTTGGCTCGAATGGGGATAATGTCCTGCGCGTGATATTGGACCGTGCGCGCCGTGTCTTGTGCGGAGACAGCCAGGGCACACGTCAGGAAGACGAAGATGGAAATACCGGTGGTGAAGTGCGGGCGCTGCATGATGGCTCCTTTCGGTCGGGTGGTGCGTTTGTAAAGGGTGTGGCTTGTCAGGAGTTGGCGGCCACCTTCAACCGGTTAGGCTGAAAGGGGTACTCTTCGGCCAGTCGTCGCAATCCTTCTGCGATGCCAAAGCGCCTGAAGTAGTCCCGTTTCTTAAGATTGTCGCGGGGGTTGTTAGTGGCCATCCAGTGCGACATGGAGTCCACATTCAGCTGCACTTTCTTCGAGCTTTGCGCCTTGCGGATGAGCATCTGGCCCGGGGGAACGAGCCCGGCAATTAGGTCGAGCTCTGTGTCGTTCAGATGGAAAGCATCCCGGTAAACATTTCGATCCATCTCTGGGTTGGCCAGGAAGATCTTGGTGGGGCAGTTCTCGGAAACGACCGGCAAGAGCCCGGAGTCCTGAAACTCCTTGATGGATTGGGTAGCCAGGATCATGCCGCCATTATGCTTGCGCCAGGTCTTCTGCGCCTGCACGATGTATTCGCGAATGGTGGCATTTTTGATGAACAGCCACGCCTCATCCAGCAAGAACAGCTTGAATGTGGCAAGTTTGTCGGGATCGCAAATCTCCGTGGTGGCGCGATGGAGCACATAGAAAAGCAGCGGTTCGAGGATCTGCGGTGCATCATCCCAGCCGTTGAAATTGAAGGTCTGGAAGCGGGAAAACGACAGGGTATCTTCGACGTTATCGAAGAGAAATCCGTACTGCCCGTCCTGAGTCCATCGGTGCAATCGGTCCTTCAAGTCGCCCACAATCCGCACGAAATTCGACAATGTTCTAAGTGCCGGCTCGAATACGTAAATGCGTTCGATCGCGTCCCACAACTTACGGGTCTCCGCGAAGTTCATCTGGTATCTTTGCTCGCTCCCTTCAATGAGAACGCTGAAGAAAGAGAAGAGGAATTGCCGGTTGTCCTTGGTCGGGGGGAGGGAAAACGGGTTGATAGTGAAGTCTCGGGACTCCTGGCCAACGTTCAGATAGGACCCGCCGAAGATGGATGTCAAGGACTGGAAGCTGCTCCCAATGTCGAAGATGTAGGTGAGTGGCTTGTACTTTTGTGCATTCTGCAGGATGAAGTTGCAAAAATAAGACTTGCCACTTCCTGTCATGCCCAGAATGAGCGTGTGGGGAACTTCCCCGTTGTGCAGGTTGAGAAAGTAGGGGGTCTGGTTGTCCGTCTCAAGGACTGCCAAATACTCCGTGTCAAGGTGCGAATTCCGCTTCTCGCCGGCCAGAATCGTGAATAGAAAAGACAGATCAGCGTAGTTCGTGTTTAGCAGATACAGCTTTCGGAGGTTCTGCGCATAGTCGCCTGGGACCGTGGCAAATAGGGCATTGAGCTGGTTATAGGTTTCGAGAAAGAGATTTCCGTCTGCGTTGCTGAACACGCCGGCAAACTCTCCCACCAAGTGATCGAGCTCGCCCTTGGTGGGCGCATTCACCACAATCGTCAAAGAGAAATCACCTAGGGATTGGCCATCCCCGATAGCCCGCAGGCAGTCGCCCAAGTTGTCGATGTCCTGCTGTTTCGAGTCATCCCGCAGAACATCCCGGGGATCCACTTTCGCCGGATCGTTCCCAATCTGAGAAACGAAGCCGGTCTTTGTCATGTTGTAGTGCCGCCGGCGCTTGGATATCTCTTTGCGAGCCGTGCTGGTGGCAAGAGGGGTCCACTCCGTTACTACGTGGAAGTTCCCGGCGATCTTGAATAGTTGATCAAGCACGAGAGGCCTGGTCTCGCCAATCGCCTCTTTCATCGTGAGGACGCGGACGATATGATCGCCCACACGTAGGTGATCCCGTTCGGCCTCGATGTTGGAATTCACGACCTGGTAGTCGAGAAACTGCGTGCTCTGAGGAGTTCCTGCGATGCGCCATGGGTCATAGTTGAGTAGGCGACGAAGGAACCTGAGCTGCCCCTGTTGGTCAAGGACTTCAATGCGCATGAGGTCCGTGAGCTGACGGACAAACACCTTGACCCGCTGATCCAGGCGCCCGAGGTCCTGCTCAATGTGCGATCGCAGCAACACTTTCATGGCGTTGTTGGTGAATTGCGCCTTCAGTTCACCAATCGCGCCGGCGGGGTCTCGCAGAAGCTGAGCAATAGCAGCCCGGATGCCGGTCTTAGAACGCGATCCCTCGAGCACGATGGCATAGAAGATCTCGATTTGGTAAAGATCGTCTCTCTTTGCCTCAAAGAACTGCCGGCGCTGCTCAATGGCAGCCTCCACAACCGGATCGTCATAATGGGCGAACGGAATGTCGGGCCTGTTCGACTTAAAAAGATATTGGTAGACGTGGAACCCAGGCTCGAATGCCTTTAGTGCCGCTTCCAATCGCTTGGTGGCATATTCCTGCGCCGCACGATCTAAGCTTTCGTAATCGACTCCAGACACCTGGAGGACCATGCCCAGATCGCCACTCTTGGTAATAAAAACCGTGTCGTTCCAGAATCCGTAGAGGTTGATGTGGTCGTTTAAGGCGGCTGAATCTTTCCATGGTTTGATTACCTTATCTAGGCGGAACATCAGCGGACCTCCACTCGGGGAACTTCTTGCTTGGCCGCGTCATAGCGAGACTTGTAACGCTCGGATTTGGCAAGGATCCGCAGAAACGCAGGGTCGGTATCGTTAACCCATTGTCCAAACGCAAAGCCGCCAATAAAGATTGCTAGACCGGCTAGCAGAGAGTTGAAGAGGTTGAAGGTGCCCACGGCGGCCACGCACACTAAATAGAACAGCCAGCGGTCGACGCCCAGGTAGGTCAAAGGCTTATGCAGACTCTTAAACACTCGGTTGCTCCGGGCCCTTTGTACGTGTGTTTCTGGCATAAGCCCTCGCGGAAAAGGTCAATGGTTAATTTCAAAATTGTTGGCTATACGCCCCAGAGCCAGGTGAGGACGTTCGTGGCAAGTACGGCGATGCCGGTGCCGGCGGCGACGCCGGCCAGCGCTTTCTTGTGACCCGGTTCGCCGTGCGCAAGACCATACCCGCCGATGACGATTGCGATCAGACTTGCGACCTTAGCTACGGTCCCGGTGAAGAGAGTTTGTAACGCTGTGAACCCGGTATCAAAGGGCGACGCCTGAGCATGCGCGGTGAGCGGAAGCATCAGAGTGGTGAACAGCAAAAAGCCCGAGAGAGAAGCGAACATCTTTGGCTTCTTTGCTCGGGCGGCGCTAGAATTCGTTCTCACGTTTGCACCTCCATCCGACTCAGCTTCGTCGGCTAATGGCGCAAACCTAAAGCTCACTTACGCTCAGCGTCCAGTGACTTTTTGTCCGGCAAGTATTCCCAAACGGCATACTTGCTACAAATTGCGAAGGAAATTGAGAACCTAATCGAACTCGTACTTTTGCAAGACTTCCGGGGGCCCGATTCCAGGGCGACTGATGCTCGCCTGGATCGCCGGCCTTGCAGCGAAACAACATGTAAAAATTGTTCCGTCGGGGAAATCGATCTGGAGTTCCGTACCCTCTCCAGTGTCTTTGAAAATGCGGAGGGCTTCGATCTGTTTGCCCACAACCTCCGAACATTCGATAAAATTATGGTTCATCGATTGGATACCTCGCACTTATGCGCAATTGACTGGGCTGACATTCCGGCGTCGAAAGGCACCAGGGAATTCCTGCGGGCGGGAAGCCTCCCCTCGACACTCTCTAGTCATAGTCTTAACCGTTGCCCATGTCGCTATCTGCGGAGAAAATAACAGTGGAAATCTCGGTTAGGAATCTTCTCGGGAACCCGGGGCTAGGGCGCAACTATGTAGGAAGAGTCGCGCGAGGCGAAAGCAGTGTAGCGCTCGAGAACATCTTCAAGCTCGCTAAACGCTGGCGGTCTTCAAGGGACCTGTTTGTCGCTGCCCTAACCATTTGGGTTGCGATCGTCAGTCTTTCGGGAATACAAGGGGTGACAGTTTGTTCCGGAATTCGGTGCAGCGCTTTGCGCCGGCGTGCATCTCGTAATTGGCTGAACGGTAACAAATGAAAGGGGCTCTGGTTGTGGGTGCTTCACAGTTCAAGCCTCTGCGATGTTGTTCGAGAATAAAATCGCTTAGCTTTGGAACGACGTGAAGACGAAATTGACAAGCCGGCAGCAGACGTCGGAAGAGTGGAGATTTTGGCGACAAAAAGCGTTAACGGAACGATCCACAGACAATCGACGTCCGAATAGAAGCCGGGGCTAATCCAGGCTGCTTCAGGAGACCTATACGTACTTAAGTTTTCCTTTATTGAGGCGCCCACCGGGTCTCTTGCGACAGGCATGCTTACTGGCAACGTACACAGCTGTTGATCGATCTTGTCACCCGCTTTAAATTTCCCTGCGAGTTCCCTCACAAGCCTAAGTTGTCATTCACGGCTAATGTGATTTCCTGTTCAGAACCGAGGTGGCGCTCCGTTGTTTGAATTGAGCTGTGCCCGAGAAGAAATTCGATCTGCTCCAGATCTCCTCCGTTCTTGCGGCAAAGCTTCGCGCACGTCCGGCGCAGATCGTGTGTCCCAAAGTGCTCGATTCCAATCTACTTCGCAGATTTGCTCGACGACCGACCAAATCGCCCATTCGCCCCCATCAACTTCCCGCTCTTGGAAAGCGGCCGTAGCAAGCGTCGGTTCTCGATCTTCGCCCCGACCATCCAGGCATCGATTCCATGCATTGTCGCCACGTGCGGACTCGGCCGCCCTCGCCACGCAGGTCGGGCAAGACCCATCGCCCCTCGCGCATCTGGATAGCGTCAACGTCCAAGCTGGCCAACTCATCATGGAAAGTTTAAAGTGATGCAGAAGTCGCTTTTCGACCTTTAGCCCTAAATCCTACCCATTTTCGACCAAAAAGATTGGTTTTCGACCTGAGGTCTGCTATATTGATTTTCGACCAACATGGCTAATAATTGATTGATTTTCGACCGAAAAGAGGAGTTTTCGACCGTGGCACCCCGAAAACCAACTCATCCAATGATCGCATCGGAACCTTCCAGGAAAAGACGGTGCCCGCCGATACAAGGCTGGCGGGCTGGGCTTGGCCTGGTCCAGAGCTTCGGCGTTCGGCGCCCGTCCGCCGCCCGAGCGTCGTCTCCGATCAGCACGTCAAGGCGAGCCGCCGGGAGGAGGGGGCTGGACGGTCTTCGACAAACGGTACTGGCCCGGCGAACAGCTTCGGCGACCAGTTGGGCTTTGCGCTGCGCCATGAAGACCTCGACCTGCTCGTCCTGAAACGGCTCTTCGAAGCTGTTCCCGCAGGATACCGTCACCGCATTCGTGCGCAGCGCCCCGACCGGCGCCCCCAACCGGCGCGCCTGGTTCCTCTATGAATTCCTCACCGGCCGGACGCTCGATATTCCCGACGCGCCGAGGTCGAGTTTCACCGATCTGCTGGATGAGTCGCCTTTATTTCACGGCAGCGCCGCGGCTGTCCCGCCGCCACAAGGTGCGCGACAATCTGCTCGGCACACCGGCCTTCTGCCCAATCATTCGCAGGACGCAAGCGCTCACCGATTTCGGCGCGCGCGCGCTCGGAGCAAAGGCGAACGACATCATCGGACGCACCGGCGCGAACGTCGTCGCGCGCGCGGCGAGTTTCCTTTTGCTGGCGGACAGCCGCGCCAGCTTCGAGATCGAAGGCGAGAAGCCGCCGCGCAGCCGGCTGGAGCGGTGGGGCCGCGCCGTGCTGCAGGCCGGAAAGAACAAGCTGACGCTCGATGAAATCGTGCGCCTGCATACGGTGCTGATCGAGGACACGCGCTTCACGCGGGCCGGCCTGCGGCCGGACGGCGTTTTCCTGGGCGAGCGCGATCACGAGGGCGATCCGCTGCCGGAATTCATCGGCGCGCGCCCGCAGGATTTGCAGGCCCTGATGCGAGGGAATGATCGCGGCGAACGAGCGCATGCGCGAGGGAGAACTCGACTCCGTGCTCCAGGCGGCGGCGACCGCGTTCGGCTTCGTCTACATCCACCCGTTCCAGGACGGCAATGGGCGTCTGCACCGCTGCCTGATCCATCACGTGCTGGCGGAGCGGAAATTCACGCCGCCGGGGATGGTGTTCCCTGTCTCGCCGGTCATGCTCGACCGCATCGATACCTACCGCGACACGCTGCGCGCGCATTCGGGTCCGCTGATGGAACTTCATCGAATGGCGGCCGACGCCCGAGCGAAACGTCGAGGTGCAGAACGACACGGCCGACCTTTACCGTTATTTCGACTGCACGGAGGCGGCGGAGTTTCTCTACGCCTGCGTCGCGCGCGCCGTCGACAAGGACCTGCCGCGGGAAATCGACTTCCTGCGTCGCAACGACGAGGCAATGCGCCGCATCATGAACACGGTCGAGATGCCGGACAGGATGGCGGAGAATCTCGTCAGGTTCATCCGCCTGAACGAAGGCACAGCTGGGCCGCAAGCGACGCGAGGGCGAATTTGCAAAGCTGACCGACGATGAAGTGACCTCGATCGAGGCCATCGTGCGCGAAGCGTTCGATGGCTACGAAGGTGAATAAAATATTAGCGGCAGAAAATAGAGGAAGCCGGCTGGGGAGATCGTTGTCGTTCAAAGGCCTCTTTATAGGAATCGACCTTAGCTTCCACCGGCGTCAACTGGCTGAGCTTTGCTCGCTGCGACGCAGCGGCGCTGCATGGCCCGTTTACCGATTTGATGGGCGGAGAGACGATACTGCTTACCGATGAGCAGGCGAGCGGGGCCGCGATCGAGGAAGAATTCCGGAGATTGGAGGCCGCGGCACCCGACATATCGTCGTTGTCGCGTTCTTCGGACATGGTTCAGCAACTCACGAACTTGTCGCCTACGACACCGACCCGTACGACATACCCGGGCCCATCGATGCCGCTCACACCCCTTGGCGAATGGTGCGCACGCATCCCACGCCGCCGGCTGCTAATCGTGCTCGATTGTAGTTTTTCAGACGGGATGGGCGCGAACGCGCTCCAGGCCGACGCACGCGCGCGACCCCTAAAATCCGTTGACGCTGAGCTAAACAGGATCGGCGGAGAGGGACGCGCGGTTCTAACCGCCTCCGGACCGACACAGCCGGCATGGGAGAGTTGCCGGTTCGGTCACGGCTTTCTGACCTTTTATCTGATCGAGGCGCTGCAGGGCTCGGCGGAAATTCGGGAAGGAGACAGAATCGGCCTGCTGCGTTTGCTCGATTATGTCAGCCGCCGCGTTGCCTATGCCGCAAGCCCGCTCAGGCACGAACAGCATCCGGCCATCCGCGGCACTTTCGATGGCGAATATAGCTGGCCGGTGATGTCTCCTGGGTCGACATATCAGGCGGCGTTCCCTGAGTACGGTACACCGGGTCGCCGCCGCCGACATCGCAAGCCTGGCGGCCTTCGGATTCCCGCAGGCTGTGGCTGACGCGTGGGCCGGCAATATTCCAAACCTGAACGGCTCATCGGCGTGATTGAGGGTAAACTTACGAGATTTCTGCTGACTGACTTAGCGTTCTTGGGCGACTCAGTCTCGCGACTGCCACACAATCCGCGATATACTCACCCTTCAAGAGCCTCGTGCGGTAGGAAAGCCGATGGGTTTGGCAAGATAATCGGACGAGCAGATCTGATGGCAGGTCGATGGATATGGCCGAGACATCCTTTGAGCCAAGTACAGGCAGCGTATTCGACGGCGTAAAGAGGATAGTTTAGCCGAATCAGGAGATTCGCCCGCGTGGCAGACTTGAAGCCTACTGTTGTACATGAATGCGATCGTTGTCACGCTACTGTGACTCCTGCCGAATCCGGCCAAGGTGTCAACGTGAGCGGAGTCATTCAGTGCCGGGTGTGCGCACACGTGGGTCCGCTTCGCATCAAAGTGGTCATGGAAGATCGCCGTTGATTCTCATCCGGCCAGACTAAGAGGTAACTGCCTCTGCGGGATGCTCGGACTCAGGCTGCGAACAAAGGCACGCACGAACTCGCTCACAACTCTAGCTTGATTGTCTGATCTACATGCAAGCTTCGTTTCCAGGACGAGATCCTCACCCGCAAGAGGGCGAATTGTGATGCCTTCTCTAGCTATCCGCCAAGCGCCGGCCTGAGTTATAACGGCAACTCCCAGCCCACGAGACACGAATTGGGACGCCTCTTCGGCAGTGGTCACGTGATGTAGGTATGTCCCGGAAACCGTCGCCGGCCTTACGCGCTGCACTAGGTTGTCATAGAGATACGGGTGCACGTGCCGGTCGAACAAAACACAGGAACGTACCCTGAGTTGATCAGCTGTGATCTCGGTTGAGCGTGAGAGGTCGTCCTGATCGAGCATAACGACGAAAAAGCGTTGTTTGGCCACTGACACAGAGCTGATCTGGGAGGTTTCAGGAATACCCGTAAGAAACGCCAAATCCAGAGTTCCGTTCAAAAGGTCGTGCGACAGATCGACAGCAAATTTGCTTGTCAGCGTGACGCTTAGATTTGGGAAGAATGGGAGCCTAAGCGACAGCACATTAGTGATGAGATAGGGGTCTGTGTAAGGTGACTTGCCGACGTGCAGTATGATTTCTGAATTCTGGTTAGCGGCTCTCGAAAGACTTACCGCACGTTCTGCATGTAGAAGGGATAGCTTGGCTTCGGCCGCATACACCTCACCCGCAGCCGTGGCCGTGATTTTTCGACCCTCGCGGACAAAGAGTTCGTAGCCAAGCTGTTCGTGAAGGTGACCGATCTGTTTGCTTAATGCTGATTGGCCGATATTGAGCTTCGTAGCAGCACGAGAGAAGTTCAACTCCTCCATCAGCACAACCGCCGCCCGCAGGTACTTCGTGTCCGATCCAGACATGGCCGACTCCCTAATACGAGGAGACTTCGTCCATCTTCACTTGAGGATAACAGGTGTTCTCCCCTTTTAAGCCAAGCGTCAATGCCAACTCACAGGCAAATGCGGCAAAGTCATGCTAGGTTTCCTGGCTCAGAATGGAATGAGCTATTCCGGCATGGAATACTTGCCGGACGAGATTTCATTGGACAAGCGTGAGCCCACCTCGCGAACCTGAACACAACAGATGTGCGCACGAAGTCGGAGGCAATCATGGACGAGAGAAGCTACGTCGAGAAGAAGCCGGCCGCCCGAACTCTTCCGGATTCGTACGATCGGATCCTTGTCGGCCGTCGAGAGGCAGCTCGAATGCTTTCGATCAGTCAACGCTCCCTCGATTATCTGGTCGCAAAGAGGCAACTCAACGTCCGTAGAATCGGAGCCAGGGTGCTCATCTCTATGAACGAACTCAAGCGGTACGCTCGGGCCGATCACCCCAGGCCGCTGGCCAGTAAACGAATGAGATAGGCCCGACTCTTTGCAAGCGCACGCGCCAAAAAGACCTGCTCACCCTTCGAGCCTCTCGACTGCGGCGTCTAGATGGGCACTCGACAGGTGCGCGTAGCGGGCGGTCATGCTGATTGTGTTGTGGCCCATCAGCCGATGGGAGGGTCAACCTCCACGAGGTTGGCCTCGGCGGCTTTTAAGTCCGTTTTGCTAATAACATACGTGCCTAAACGCGGTACGTCGAAACTCACCCGAAAATCATCTCCGTACATGGGACAGACCACTTGGAATCGATCCCCAGCATTAGGGAGGAGAAGAAGCTTGCGCGACGTCCAGCCGATGCACTCTTTGTGATGATCGGTGCTCGCGCCAGACCGACCGGCTGCCAGATGCAGTTCCGCGTGATGTCAATGGATGGTTGTACTGGCCATGATCAGGCACTCGCATAGGCTTCGAGGATGATCAACCCGTGCTAAGAGATGTTCGGGCTCTTGATGGCCGGTCAGGGAATCCGCCAACGGTGCGCTAATTCTCTTGAGGATGCTAAAAACAGACTTAGCAGAAAACATTAGTCTGGTGAGTACAGGCAATGACAACAATCCGTGGAATTTTCGAGCGGGAGAAAGGCAGCGGAGTTTGGTGGATCCGATGGACAGACTCGGACGGGAACAAGCGCAGGGAGAAGGCCGGACGGCGCTCCGACGCCATCACCCTATTGGCGAAACGCAAGACTGAAAAACTACGCCAGGCGAAGCTTCCTGAAACCATCGACAACGCGATTTTGTTCTCCGAATTGCTGGACGACGCCCTCGAACATTCCCAGGCGACGAATGGAGAGCGATCGACTCGCGAGCTTGCACTCAAGATCAATCGGCTTCGTCCCGACTGGGACGACCGCAAAGCGGCCGAAATCACAAAACAGGAGATTGTCCGTTGGCTTCAGGTCGGAGACGGTCAACAGAGATTGGACGGTGGCCACTGCAAACCGCTGGCAGGCCTGTTTTTCGCTCATCTTCCGGGTCGCTCTCGATAACCAGAAAATCGCCCTGAATCCGGCCTCGCGCATCCGCCGCAAGGCGGAGAACAATCAGAGCGTCCGTTTCCTCACCCCTGAGGAGGAAAAGCGGATTTGCAAGGCGCTCTCAACTCGCTGCCCTTCCTACCTTCCCGCCTTCATCGTTTCGCTCCATACCGGCCTAAGAGCCTCCGAGCAATGGAACCTGCGCTGGTCCGATATCGACCTCGAACGGAGGTCGCTCACCGTAAGAAGACAGAAGACGGGAAAGGGGGAGCGGCACATTCCGCTGAACCAGACCGCCCTCCCGGCCTTTAAGAGTCTTCGCGACGGCGCGCAGCTGCGCGGTGTCCCTTTTCTGAACTCAAAAGGAACACCGATGAATGCCCACCGCGACTGGTTTGATCCGGCGGTTGGCGAAGCGCAGGTCCCGGACTACACCTGGCATAAGAACCGGCATACCTTTGCTTCCCGATTAGCGATGGCCGGGGTGGACATACGCACCATCGCGCAGCTCATGGGCCACGGTACAATACAGATGTCCATGAGGTATGCCCACTTGAGTCCGGACCACAATCAAGCGGCGGTTGATCGGCTGGTTGTTTTCGGAAGCAAACGGACACCAAATCGGACACCAAAAAAACAGCTTAAACTGTAAGTCCTTTATAATCAAATGCGAAAGTGGCGAAATTGGCAGACGCACCAGACTTAGGATCTGGCGGGGCAACCCGTGGGGGTTCGAGTCCCCCCTTTCGCACCAAATTTTCACTCTGTCCCTGCAAATAGCCCCTGGTGCCCCATATCTCGCTTGTTTTTCGCGAGATGTGGGATACCGCCAGCCCTACCTTCGATAATTTGACCCTCCAGACGCCCTTAAGCTATCGCTTCATTCTCTAGAGGCGAGTGGTCGAAGTTCGTGCCATCCCACATCTCGCGAAAAACGAGCGAGATATGGGGCACCCAGGGTCCGTTTGCGGGGACAGAGCATCCGGCAACGGCGCGGCTGAAAAAAGAGCGCCCTATAAGCGATGAGAACGATAAGTCCCCGCAATGGCGGCTTTCGTTCCTCCACTTGGCTACGCCTCGGCTGGGTGACAGAGGGACCCGACCGTCCTTCGAAGTCGTAGCCGAGGAGTGTAATAGGATACAAAGATGAAGGCTTGCGAACGGAGAGATGGGCTGACCTGCGCCAAGGGAACAAGACTCATTGCGCCCTTATTCCGATGAATATTCAGCAACGGCGCGTGGTCGTCACCGGGGTGGGCCTGGTAAGCCCCGTAGGTGTGGGAACAGAAGTGACCTGGAAGGCGCTGCTCCAGGGGGAAACCGGCATCGACCGCATCAGTCTCTTTGATGCCACCGGCTTCAGTTGCCGGATCGCCGGCGAAGTTAAGGACTTCAGCCCGGAAGATTACATCGAGCGCAAAGAAATCAAGAAAATGGGCCGGTTTATCCAGTTCGCTATGGCGGCCTCGGAGTTCGCCGTCGCGCAAGCGCGGCTGGACATGAAGGCCGAAGATGCGGAAAAAGTCGGGGTGTATGTCGGCAGCGGTATCGGGGCCTTTGAAGTCATTGAGCGGGAGCACAGCAAACTGCTCTCCGCAGGCCCGAACCGGGTGTCGCCCTTCTTCATCACGGCCACCATCGCGAATCTGGCCGCTGGCCAAATCTCGATTCGCTATGGCGCGACCGGACCCAATCTAACCTGCGCCACCGCGTGCACCACCGGAGCCCATGCGGTAGGGGAGTCTTTCCGCGTGATTCAACGCGGAGATGCGGACGTCATGATCGCCGGGGGCAGCGAAGCTGCGGTCACCCCGCTCTCGGTAGCCGGCTTCGCCGCGATGCGCGCGCTCTCCACCCGCAATGACGACCCTAAGACCGCCTCGCGGCCCTGGGATGCCGGACGTGACGGGTTCGTGGTGGGAGAAGGCGCGGGCGTGCTGATTCTGGAAGAGTACGAACACGCGGTCAAGCGTGGGGCGACCATACTTTCCGAACTGGTGGGCTACGCCGCCAACAGCGATGCTTACCATACCAACGCTCCGCCGGAGGATGGCCGAGGCGTGCGCCGGGTGATGCAGTTGGCCCTGCACGACGCGGGAGTTGCCCCAGGCGACGTAAAGTATCTCAACGCGCATGCGACCTCCACTCCCCTTGGCGACCGGGCGGAAGCCAAGGCAATCTGCGAGACCTTCGGTGAATCGGCAAAGCAGCTTCTGGTCAGTTCGACCAAGTCGATGACCGGCCATCTTCTGGGCGGGGCGGGCAGTCTGGAGGCCGGGATCACGGTGCTGGCGCTGCGGGATCAGGTGGCTCCGCCGATGACGAATCTGCGGGAAGTCGATGAGGCTTGCGGCTTTTGCCTGGTCAGAGACAAAGGGGTGCCCACGACGATGGAGTATGCCATGACCAACTCCTTCGGCTTCGGGGGAACCAATGCATCGCTCATCTTTCGCCGGTATCCAGCGGGCTGAAGAGTGCCGGCCTTCAGGAAAGAAAGACGTACCTCAGGGGCTAAAGAGGGTGTGCGAGCAACGCGGACGGCATTATACGAGTCTGTCCGCAAAGAGAAGGCTGAGACGGCGCTCCTTCAGCCGTCAGTGGCGAAACTCGCATCATGTCTCGTGTCGATCTAGCCCAGGACTAGCGTCCTGGGGCAAATTCAGCCGTCCCTTCGGAGACCAAACGAGTCCGAGACTCTGGAGTGTCTCATCGGAAAGACTCTTCGAAGGACCCAGGATGGGGTACTCCTTCGCAGATTTGTTACGGACAATCCCGAGATAAAGTGCGTGGCCCCTCAAGTCCACAAAACGCAGAATGGCCATACCGACGCGACCCGTGGGAATGGGGTTTCTCGCGCGGCGCTGGCAGGAGTTCTGCGGTTTCTTTTTTCCCTCACGGGGAAATGGTCTAGTCTATAGCCCATGAGCCAAGACGCTTCTCAACCGAAGGTCATTCTGGAGCGGACGCCCGACTACCGCGAGGGCTATGCCAATAGCGTTCAGGTGCAGAAAAGCGTGTGGGACTTCCGCCTCACGTTCGGGACCGCGTATCAGGAAACGGCCGAACAGATCACCATCAATACCTTTCAAACCGTGTACCTGAGCCCACAACAAGCCAAAGCATTGTGCAGCCTGCTGGAGCAGAACCTGATTCAATATGAGCACACCTTTGGCACCATCGCGCTCGAACCCCGGCCCCCAATCATGCCTCAAGGTCCAGTCCACTAGAACGTTTGCCGGAGGCTCGTGGCCGTCCTTCCCGAACAGCAGACACAGGCCGCCCGCCCGCTGCCGCTCAGGCTCATCTTCCCCCTGCTCTTTGTGGGCGTCTACCTCTCGCACCTTACACTGCTGCGCCTGCCTTACTACTGGGATGAGGCCGGGTATTACATCCCCGCGGCTTATGATTTCTTTCGCACCGGCGACCTCATACCCTCGACCACTCTGGCGAATGCTCACCCGCCGCTCCCTTCCCTTTACCTGGCGCTGTGGTGGAAGTCAGGGTTCACGCCGACGGTTACCCGCACGGCGATGTGCCTGGTCAGCGCGATTGCGCTCCTGGCCGTGTACCGCCTGGGCATTGTGCTCAATGGCCGTACCCGGGTGGCGGCGACGGCTACGGTGCTGACCGCGATTTATCCGGTCTGGTTTGCGCAAAGCACGCTGGCGCACGCGGATATGTTCGCGGCGGCCGCAAGCCTGTGGGGCCTGGTCTTTGTTTTTCCCGGCCGGCGCCACCCTCCGGCCCTGTGGGCGGCGGCGGCCTGCTTTGCGGTGGCGGCGTGGTGTAAAGAAACAGCCATTGTTACACCTGTGGCCATCGCCTTGTGGGAGATATATATCTGGTTGCGCAGTAATGACCCGGATCGCCGCAGGCACCTTCGCGCCGCAGTGCTGCTATTATCGGCACCGGCCACGCTCCTGGCCTGGTATGCCTATTATCGTCACCGTACCGGATACATTTTCGGCAACCCTGAATTCCTGCGCTACAACGCGACCGCCACTCTCTCGCCGCTGCGCATCCTGCTGGCGTTGGTGCATCGGACTCTGCAGTTAACTGCGCACATGAACATGTTCGTGCCCGTGCTTTGCATGCTGGGGGCGATGCTCCTGGTGCCCTTGAAGGAACGCGACGGCAACTCTGCGGCCGCGCATCTCCCCGGAGAACCAGGCGATTCTCTATGTCGTCCTGGTGGCCAACGTGCTCTTCTTTTCCGTGCTCGGGGGTGCCCTGCTGACCCGATATTTGCTGCCGCTCTACCCGCTGATTCTGCTGCTGTGTGTCTCCACTTTCTATCGCCGCGTGCCGTACTGGTGGGGTTTGATTCTGCTGAGCGCCGCGAGTTTTTTGATCGGACTTTTCGTCAACCCGCCGTATAAGTTCGCGCCCGAAGACAACCTGAACTACGCCGATGTGATTCGGCTGCATCAACAGGCCATCCGGCAAATCGTGACCCGTTTTCCCGGGAGCACGATCCTGACCGCGTGGCCGGCTACCGATGAGCTAACCAAACCTGAACTGGGCTACGTCAAGAAGCCGCTGGCGGTGGTGGCGATGGCGAACTTCTCTCTGCCGGAGGTGCAGAAAGCTGCCGCCTCCGCTCAGGATTTCAGTGTGGGCTTCGCCTTCTCCACCAAATACGATCCTCCGCACCTATGGATGAATCTAGGGTCACGCAATGAGGCCCTGGATACGCGTTTCTTCGATTTCCATCGAGACCTGACGCCCGGCGCGATCGCTCACCTTTTGCAAGGCAGCATCGTCTGGCGGGACGAACGGCAAGGGGAATGGGCCGCGGTGCTGCACTTCAATCGCCCCCAGGTCGCGAGCCTGAAACGATAATCCCAGAAGCATAACCCCCAGAACTATACTGAGGGGGTGCTCCCCCGGCCTTCCATGCGCTTCCTGTTGGTGGTATTTGTCCTGTTGCTTCCGAGCGGGATGATAGGGCAAAGTCCGGCTGCGATACCGGGCCGGTTGCTTCTGGTGCTTCCCTTCGACAACCTTACCGATCAGCCAAACCTGGATTGGATCGGCGAAGCTGTCCCTGAGGTTCTGAACCGGCGTCTTGCCTCGGCCGGCTTTATGCCCATCAGCCGCGACGATCGTTTGTACGCGCTCGACCATTTAGGTCTGCCCTCCACTTTTCAACCCTCGCGGGCCAGCGCGATTCGGCTGGCGCAGACACTGGACGCGGACTACGTGATTGTGGGGTCGTTTTCGACCAGCGGCTCGCGCTTTCAGGCCAAGGCCTGGATCCTGAAAATGGATGCTCTGCACATGTCTGCTCCACTGCAGGAAGAAGCGGATATGACGCACTTGCTCGATGTGCTGAACAGTCTCGCCTGGGGCCTGGCCAAGCAGATCGATCCGCAGTTCGCGGTAGCGCGGAGTACTTTCGTCGCCGCCGGCGCCGGGCTACGGGTGGACGCGTTTGAGAACTATACCCGCGGATTGGTGGAAACCGACCCTGCAGAACAGATCCGGCACCTGAAAGAGGCGGTGCGACTGGACCCCAGCTTCTCTCCGGCGCTGCTGGCCCTGGGCAAGGCTTATTTTGCCAACCAGCAATTCGAGTTGGCGGCCAATCACCCTGGGACGACTGCCGCGCAACGACCCCAGCGCCCTGGAGGCCGACTTCGATCGCGGGCTGGCTTATTTCTATCTCGGCAGCTACGTCAAGGCGGAAGATGCTTTCGCCTTTGTCAGTAAGCAGTTGCCGCTGCCGGAAGTAGTCAACAACCAGGGGGTCGCGGCTAGCCGCCGCGGCCAGGACGCCTCCTCCTTTTTTCAACAAGCGGTGGCCGCCGATGGCAACGATCCGGATTATCAATTCAACCTGGCCTTAGCCTTGAACCGGAAGAAAGATGTCGCGGGCGCGATGCGGGCAATCGGACAGACGCTGAAGCTTCGCCCCCAGGACACAGAAGCGCAGGCGTTCCAATCCACCTTGCGGGCCGAGCCAGCTCGCACCCCAACGACACCCGCGCCGCCCAGCGGTCGAGTCAACGCTGCGTTCGATCCCACCGCGGCGGCCGAGACGGGGCCGCTGGAACGGATCAAGCGAACCTTCAACGAAGCCTCCTTCCGCCAGGCAGCCTTTGAAATGGAACAGATGCAAGAAGAGCGCATGACCAACCTGCCGCCGCAAAAGCGCGCGGCTGCGCTGACCGAGGCGGGAAAGCGCTTTTACAACCAGGGGCTGATCCTGGAGGCGGAGCGCGAGTTCCAATCAGCACTCCAAGCCCAGGGTGACGATGCCGACGCCCATGCCGGGCTGGCGCTGGTGCGAGAGCACGAGGGCGACACCAAAGAGGCGCGTACGGAGGCTGCGGAATCGCTCAAAGCGCAGCCGAACGTCACTGCCTACCTGGTTTTGGGGCGGCTCGATCTGCAGACGAACCAAAAACCTGCGGCTGCAGCAGACGTAAGCAGCGCGCTCAAACTTGAGCCGCAGAACTCAGCCGCGCGGATGCTAAAGCAACAGGTTGAAAGCAAGGGGCAACCGTTCCGTGAAACGCCTGCTGGGCGTGCTGATTCTGGCCTGCTGCTGGACGCTTGCTGGTCAGGCGCAACAGCCACGCGTGATCTTAATTCACCTCGACGACACCATTCAGCCCATCAGCGCCGACTACCTGGCGCGCGGCCTGGATGCGGCCGCGGTGCAACATGCCAGCGCGGTGCTGATTGAAATCAATACGCCGGGCGGCCTGCTCGATTCCATGCGGCAGATGGTCAGCAAGATTATTGCCTCGCCGGTCCCGGTGATCGTCTATGTCGCCCCCTCGGGAAGCAGGGCGGGATCGGCGGGATTTTTCCTTCTGGAAGCCGCCGATGTGGCGGCGATGGCTCCTGGCAGCAACGCCGGAGCAGCGCATCCGGTGGTCGAGGGAGGCAAACTCGACGACATCATGAAGCAGAAAGTGGAGAACGATACTGCTGCATTCCTGCGTTCCTATGTCGCTCGCCGGGGGCGCAACGTGCAGGCGGCCGAGGATGCGGTCCGATCTTCGAAGTCTTACAGTGACCAGGAAGCGCTGCAACTGAAGCTGATCGATTTGGTTGCCCCCGATGACGCAGCCTTGCTGAACACGGTGGATGGCCGTACCATCACCCGCTTCGACGGTTCCAAGACGGTGCTGCATACTCGGGGTGCGCAGCTGGTAGCCGTCGATCCTACTCTGCGTGAAGAGATCCTGGACCGGCTCACTGACCCGAACCTGGCAGTCCTGGTGTTGGTGGTGGGCGGACTGCTGATTTACGTGGAGTTCAATACTCCGGGCACCATCATTCCTGGAACGTTGGGAACGATCATGCTGGTGCTCGGACTCTTTGCCCTGAACCTGCTGCCGGTACGGTACACGTCGGTGATGCTGCTGGCTGCCGCGTTTGCGTTGTTGATCCTGGAGGCCAAGTTTGCCACGCACGGGGTTTTGGCGGCTGCAGGCATCGTCTCGCTGGTGATTGGGGCTCTGACGCTGGTAGACGGCCCGATTCCCGAGCTTCGCGTCCACTTAGGAACAGCACTGAGCACTGGCCTGGCGTTCGGGCTGATCACGGTCTTTCTGTTGCGGCTTGCCCTGCGGGCTCGGCGAAGCAAGGTGCGCATGGGAGGGGACGCCATGATTGGCCTCATCGCGGTGGTTACCCAGCCGCTTTCGCCCAGCGGGCAGGTGATGGTGAACGGCGAGCTGTGGCAGGCCGAGTCCGCCACGCCGGCGGCTTTGGGTGATCAGGTTCGGGTGCGCGGGTTGCGCGATCTGACGTTATTAGTGGAGCGGGTTCCGTAGATCGGCCGGTTGAATCTGTCCTGTACAATTTAGGGAGAGCGAGGCCCCCACCATGATGGGTATTGGCATTCCAGGCCTGATTCTTATCTTTGTTATTGCGATTTATCTGATCAACTCTGTCAAGATTCTCAGAGAGTATGAGCGCGGTGTGGTCTTCCGGCTGGGCCGCATTCTGCCTGCGCCCAAGGGCCCGGGTATCATCCTCATTTTTCGTCCTTTCGATCAGATGGTGCGGGTTTCCCTGCGTCAGGAAGTGCTCGAGGTTCCACCCCAGGACATCATTACCCGCGACAACGTGACCCTTAAAGTGAATGCGGTTATTACCTTGAAGGTCGTTGACCCGTCTCGAGCCGTGATCGAGGTGATGAACTACGTTTATCAGACCTCGCAGTTTGCACAGACCACGCTGCGTTCGGTGCTGGGTGAAGTGGAGTTGGACGAACTGCTCTCGCGCCGGGAATCGCTCAACCAAAGAATCCAGAGCATCATCGACCAGCACACCGCTCCATGGGGGGTAAAGGTGGTGAGCGTCGAGGTAAAGCAGGTGGACCTGCCCGAATCGATGCTGCGCGCCATGGCTAAGCAGGCCGAGGCAGAACGCGAGAAACGTGCCAAGGTGATCCATGCCGAGGGCGAGTTCAGCGCCGCCCAGCGGCTGGTGGATGCGGCTGCCCTGCTCGCCACCCAGCCCATGACGCTGCAATTACGTTACTTACAGACCCTGACGGAAATTGGCGTAGAAAAAAACACAACTATTGTCTTCCCACTTCCGTTAGAAATGATGACGCTCTTTAATAAAATGGGGGATGTACGGGAGAAACAGCCATGAGAACCCTTTTCGACACGGAAGAAGAAGAGCTAGAAGGCAAAGCGTCTGAGATCACGCTCAGCACGGCCTCCCTCTTAGGTATTTTCTTTGGCCTGGTGTTGATTTGCGGCGTGTTCTTTGGTTTTGGTTATTCCATGGGCCGGGGCACGGGCGCAATCAGGCGAGTCTGCCGGCGCTCCGCCAAACAGCGCCAGCGAAGCGGATGAGACAGCGGCAGCTGAAAAATGCTGCCGCACCCGCGCAGGCGGAGACGCAGGATGATAGCCCGGCGAATGGGAAAGCGACGCCGCCGGTTGCCACCCGTTCCAAAGCAGACGAGGCGCCCGCCGAAGACGCCAAGGCTGAGGAGACACCGGCTCCAACGACACCGGCTCCAACAAAGACTTCGAGCGAGACGCCGGCGCAGCTGGTCACCAGCAAGCCGGCCGCAGGCCGGCAAAACCCAGCGTATTTGCCTCCGGCCGATGCGCCGCCTACCGCTACCGGACAGGCGATGGTACAGATCGCAGCTGTCTCTCGTCCGCAGGATGCGGATGTGTTGGTCGCGGCTCTGCGCCAGCGCGGTTATGGGGTGGTGGTCCGCAGCGAGCCCCAGGACAACCTGCTGCACGTTCAGGTTGGTCCGTTTGCCAATCGCATGCAGGCTACGGCGATCAAGCAGAAGCTGCTCTCTGATGGGTATAACGCGATCATCAAACAGTAAGTGGATAGTGGCGTACAGGGTTTTCAGTCCCATACGGACGAGTGCCCAGGACATTGTCCTGGGCGCATTGTTTATCGAGCCGTCCCGCGGGGACGGCTGAACATCATTAGCACTTTTACTGCTTTGCCTCACCCCTCGCTGGCAATGCCAAAGCTTGGTTAGCTCCTGCATAAGAGAACCCGCAGAAAAGA
Organism: uncultured Acidobacteriaceae bacterium; assembly: GCA_963787145.1. Taxonomy (GTDB): domain Bacteria; phylum Acidobacteriota; class Terriglobia; order Terriglobales; family Acidobacteriaceae; genus PALSA-350. The sequence goes on along the minus strand of CAWBBY010000020.1, from coordinate 65,429 downwards.
ACTCAGCAGCTCTCTAGGCCCGAGGGCCGACCCGCAAACGTCAGCCCTTCCCGGAGGGCTGGGGCATCGATGGATGATGATCCCGAGCGCCGTAGCGGGCGGCCCTCCGGGCCTTGGTGATATTGGTCCCAGACACAATCGTTCGCAACCTCTATCGTTACGCGGCGGTCTCTCACACTTTCGCCTGCAGCCAGATTCGTTTTCCCGCAGACTGTAAAGCCTCTCCTAAATTTCGTTTGGTTGTTCCGCTTCGCTTCCCCACATCGATTGGGGCAAGGATGAGGTGATGGCCGAACGAACTGCGGTCGCGAGTTGCTCGCGGGTGGCGAATTGCTGCGGGTAGAGGGCTGGGTGAAAGGTCAGATGCGCGGTTCCGGGCTTGATGCGCAGGCTGCCTTTGGTCATCATGTGTTCCGATCCCCAGATGGAGATGGGGATGATGGGGAGCACCCGATTCCATGGCGAGGTAAAAGGGTCCTTTTTTGAAAGGGAGCAACTTGCCGTCGCGCGAGCGGGTGCCCTCCGGGAAAGTAGAAATATTGACTCCGGAAGCCAATACCTTGTTCGCCGCCAGAACGCTTTCCCGCGCAGACTCCAGACGTCCAGCGCGGTCTACCGGAATGAAACCGGCCAGGCGCATGCCGAAACCCACCAGGGGAATCTTGAGCAGCGACCGTTTGATGAAGAAGGCGGTGCGAAATGGAAGCAAAGGCAGGATGATCGGCGGGTCAAGATTGGAAACGTGATTGGCCATGAAGATACAAGGCCGGGCAAGCATGTGCTCGCGGCCGGTGACCTGGACACGAATGCGCGCCAGCTTCACCCCGGTGCGCACGATCCACATGCTCCAACGGTACAGCGGGCCGATGTCGCCGGTGAGCAAGGCCCAGGGAATGCCGATTGCACCCGCCGGCACACCCAGGACCACATACGTAACCAGCATGGTGAGAGAACTGAGCATTGGACAGCTCCCCGGAGCTAGGTCCGGTGCTCCAGCTGCTTGGGCAGTTTCTCATATATTCCGTCGAAGCCGCCGTTGGAAAGAATGGCCACGACGTCGCCCGGCTTCAATCGGGGCGTAAGTCCCTGGACGATCGCGTCCGCGGTGGCATAGAAGGTGGCATCGTGTCCGGCGCGCACCAGGGCGGCGACCACCTTCTCGGGATGCATTCGTTCTGCTTCGGCAATGCTCTCCTGCTTGAAGACACCGGCCACGACGATACCGTCGGCGAGCGAGAGGCTCTCCACCAGCTCGCGCTCAAATACATTTCTACGCAGGGTGTTTGACCGTGGCTCAAGCACAGCCCAGAGTTTTTGGCCCGGGTAGGCGGCGCGCAAAGCTTTCAGCGTCTCGCGAATTGCGGTAGGGTGGTGGGCGAAATCGTCGACGATGGTGACCCCGGCGGCGACGGCGCGCACTTCGAGCCTGCGCTTGACGCTGCGGAAGGTAGAGAGGGCTTCGGCGATCGAAGCGGGGTCAATTCCCTGCCCCGCGGCCAAAGCCGCAGCCGCGGTGGCGTTGAGCGCGTTATGCTCCCCCGGCAAGGGCAGGGTTACCTGGAGCCATTCCCGGCCGGAGCGAAGAATCTGCCAGCTCGAGTTGCGGCTGTCGTGGGTCAGATCCCGCAGCTGCCAGGCGGATCCGGACTTGAAACCATAACGCTCGACGGAACAAAATGCACGGGCCACGCATTCATCCACATTCGGGCTGCCGTCGAAGGCAATGACCCGGCCACGGCGCGGAACCAGGTTGACCAGGCGGCGGAACGCAGTCTTCACGGCGTCGAGGTTGTCGTAGATATCGGCGTGATCGAACTCCACATGGGTGAGGATCAGGGCATCGGGAAAATAATGCATGAACTTGGGGCCCTTATCGAAGAAGGCGGTGTCGTATTCATCGCCCTCGAGGATGAACGGCTTGCCCTCGCGGACGCGAAAGCTGGTGCCGAAATTCTCTGCGATGCCCCCGATCAGGAAGGAAGGCGCGACCTCCGGCTGAACCCGCGAAGCGACTTCATAGATCCAGGCCAACATGCTGGTGGTGGTGGTTTTCCCGTGTGTACCGGCAACCACCAGCGATTCCCTTCCGGGGAGAAACTCATGCTGGATGGTTTCGGCAAGGGAACGAAAGGGTATGCGTTGATCGAGCACGGTTTCCAGTTCCACGTTGCCGCGGGAGATCGCGTTGCCCACGATCACCAGGTCGGGGCGAGGCGAGAGATTGGCATCGGCATAGGGTTCCTTAATCGAGATGCCCAGGGCATGAAGCAGGTCGGACATGGGCGGATACGCCGCGGCATCTGAGCCGGTTATGCGATAGCCCTTGGTTTGGAGCATGCCGGCAAGCGACGCCATCGCCGAGCCACAGATCCCGATGAGGTGAATGTGTTTGGCCATAAATTATTTCTCTGTCGCCCGCTCGAGAAAGCTCAGCACCGGTTCGCGCTCGAGGTGCAACTCCGCTTCAATGCCGAAGGCGAGGGTGACATTGCGCCGGGACGTGTGACCGGAACGGAGACCGATCGCGATCGGGCCTGGAAACCAGTCCAGCACGCGCAGGATAACCTCGTCCAGCAGACCTGGCTTTTGCCCCGGAGCTACGCAATCGAGCATCTCGCCAAAGATGATGCCGGTGACGCCTTCGAATTTTCCAGCCAGCACCATCTGGCGCAGTAACCGGTCCAGTTGATACGGCTTCACGTCGCGATCCTCCAGAAAGAGGAGCTTGCCCTCCGTCCGCGGCGCATACGGAGTGCCGAGCGATGCAACGAGCAGAGTGATGCAACCTCCGTAGAGGATTCCGCTGGCTTTTCCCGGTTGCAGCACGCGGAGGCCGGAAGCTTCGCCGATGAACCAGCGATCGCCACCCAGCGCAGCCAGCAGGCTGGCTTCATCGACTCCTTCGGGTTGGGAAAAATCACCGGCAACCATGGGCGCGTGGAAAGAGACGAGGCCCAGTTGATCCAACAGCCAGGTCTGCAGACAGGTCATGTCGGAATGAGCGAGGAAAGGTTTGGGATGCTCGCGCACCAGCCCCAGGTCCAGGCCCCCGAGCAGATAATTGCAACCGTAACCTCCACGGCTACAAAATATCGCGCTGACGGCAGGATCGAGGAAGGCGGCATGCAGATCCTCGAGCCTGGCCTGGGCAGTGCCGGCAAAGTAGTGATGGGCCTTGCTGAGCGCGTGCCGGCCCACCCAGGGTAAGAAGCCGAGACGGCCCAGTGCTTCGACTCCGTTGGCCAGCCTTTCCGGCTGGGGATAGCTTGCCGGGGAAAGCACGGCTACTTTGGCTCCACGGCGAACGGCGGGAATGCTCAGCTTGCGCTGCTTCACCATGTCTCCCCAAAGCAGATGAGCTCGGCGGGGCCGGTCAGCAGAATCTCAGTGCCGGGGCCTTGCCACTCCACGGTTTGCGCGCCCCCCGGGGCGACCACTCGGAGCAATGGCGCGGCGCCACGCAGCGCGATGGCTGCGCTCCCCGTAGCGCAGGTGCCGGTTCCGGAAGAGGAAGTGGGGCCAACGCCGCGCTCATAGATGCGTATCTCGATCTCATCATGTCCAGTCATGCGCACGAATTCCACATTCGTCTGCTGGGGGAAACACGAGGGTGACTGCAGATCTCTGCTCCGATAGCCTCCCAAGGATGACCGTGAACGCTGAAGTCCGGCTGATCGACAAAGATTACGAAGTGGGGGTTGCCGGTTGAGACCACCGCTCCTTCGACACCGGTACCCCATTGGCGAGATGCATGATGCGCATGCCTACGTCAGGCACGCCCATGGACGAGGTGATGCGAAAGACCTGGCCGGTGCGGTCGTCGATGCGGCAAATGCGCCGGCCGGCGTCGGTTTCGAGGACGATCTCGTCGCCCGGGCCAGCCTTGGTTTCGTAGGCAATCCAGGCGGCTGCACACCTGGTCCCGTTACCGGATATTTCCGCAATGGAGCCGTCGGCATTATGCAGACGGATCCTGGCCTGGCGCTCCCCTTGCCAGGTCAGGAACTCCACGCCATCGGCGCCTATGCCCTGATTGCGGTGACAGAGTCTGCGCGTCAGATGGTCCCTGGCTTCGACCCCGGCGAGATCTTCCTGGACGACCAGAAAATCGTTTCCGCAGGCGTGCGCCTTGACGAACGGGATCACTCGTCCTCCGCGTCATGAAGCACCATTTGCTCCAGGTCGCTGAAGTGGAGACTACGGACCGGCTCGTTGAAATCAAGTGCGCTCAGGAACATGGCCTGAGCGTGATGCTAACATCGCGCCGGTAGGGGTTGGTGTAACCAGTTTTGTTCGCGGAGGTTGGTCGTGATAGCAACGGATCAAACTGAATCGACGGGTGCCCCGGCGTGCCGTGGGGTCACGCGTTTGAGACCTGGGATCCAGAGCGACTGATCTCTGATGGAAGCGCCGCCCCACCCTTTGTCATCCCGCAGCCTGGACTTGCCTTCGGTCAAGTTGAGAGAGAAATTGAGCAGCGCAGGGATCTTCGCACAGATGCATGGCGCCGGAGGAGCCGGTCCGCCGAGACTTCAGCCCAGCCCGGAAGGGCTGGGAAGAGTCGAGCCCGAAGTACGGATCAGACGTCGCCGTCAGGCGCTCGGCACTAAAGCCGGATCAGATCCGCAACTCCACTGGTCATCGGACGGCCTGAAGCCGTGCCATGGAAGGATCTGCAGTTTCACTCAACCTGAAACGAATTGCCGGGAGGGCTGGCTAGGGGCGACTGGCAAGCTGCGAACGGTAGATGCGGGCGCAGGGTTGGCCGGTGGAGCAGACTACGTTGACCAGCTGTAAGCCTTGAGGATGACGCTGCACGGCCTGGGCTACGGGATCTCCGTCGAGTGCGACCGCCATGGACACAACTTGCGCCGGATCTTCGAGTGCGTGTTGCCAGGTCAAATAGTCGCCTTCGTTCACTGTGCGGCGCAGCGGGATACCCGCTTGCTGCAGGGCGCCTACATCGCTGGAAACGCGCATCAGGATCAATCCCTGCGCAGGCAGATTGCTCAGGGCCTTCGCCAGAGCGGTTTCAAAAGCGACGCGGGTGCGCGAGTTGACCACTGCCTCCTGAAAGACCAGGGGCCGGCCCCGCAATAGCACCACGCTGTTCGCCACGACTAACAACAAACTCGCCAGCACCGCATAACGCCGCAGTTTAGGCACGGGAGTTGCCAGCAGCGGAAGCAGGCATCCGGCAAAGAGGGCGAAGGCGGGCAGCAGTTCCATGCCATAGCGCGTGTTGTACCAGGAATACGGCCGCCAGATGGGGATGAAGATGGGCACGGATCCATAGGCGACGGAATAAGCGTAGAAGGGCAAGGGCAGCCACAACAGCAGTACGGGCCAGATCTGGCGCCGGCGAAAGGCCCACAGGGCCACCAGCGTGCCCGCAGCGCTCAGCCAGCACAGCAGCCTCCCCAGCGCAAGGGGAGCCGCGCCCAGCTGCGCAGCCTTGAGGAAATAGAGGGCCGAGACGCGCAGGTTGTGCACGCCCGGGTGAAGTGGCGAACCGGGAGGCGTGGTTCTGGCTTCGATGGCACGGGCCGAGTAGGGACCACGGACAAAGTCCAGCGGATCGCCAAATTGCTTTGCGTTGTAGGCCAGCCACAACGACGGAGCGGCAATGAGCAGGGCGGTAAATAGCACCCATGCGCCCAGCACCGGCTCTTTCCAGTGGCGGAGCCTGGCGTGCATGAACAGCGGCCAGGTGGCGAAAAGCCAGGCCACCGCAGCGTAAACCCATCCGTCGTAGCGGGTGAAAATTGCGCAGACCAGAACCAGCCCGGCGGCAATCAGTAGCCTGCCTCAAGCAAGCGTTGAAACTGAACGATCAACAACACGGCCCAGATCATCTCGGCTAAAAAGAGAGGCTCGGTCATGGCCGTGGTGGCCATATACAACAATCCTGGATTCAATCCGTAAAAGGCCACCACCACGATGGCCGCAGGCATCGACAACCATATGCGAGCCAGCCGGTAGATGCCCGCGCATCCCAGCACGTAGCTGGGGATGGAGAGGCAGGCTCCGGCGAGACCACTTCGCCACCAAGCCATATTCCAGACAAAGGGCAGGAGAAGGATGTGGGGCAGGGGTAGCCAGACGGACCCGAGCTGGCGAAAGCCGGGGGTGATGGAATCGAACACGCGACGGGCGATATGAAGATGCGACACCGCATCGCCGTAAAGCAGAAGCGTGCCGTGGCGCACGCAATAGGCGAGTGCCACCAGGGCGATGGCCAGGGCCGCCCACGCTACCAGGAGAGTTTCCCGCCGGATGGCCTCCGGCTCGCTTCGCGCGGCGGCATCTAACGGACCGCCTCGAGGCTCAGTCAAGATGAGATAGCTCGCGGAAGAGAGCGAAGCGTTGATCGATCTCCTCCCGCGTGAGCGATTGCATCTGTTCCGTACCGAAGCGCTGCACCGCAAAGGAGCCCATAACACCGCCGTAGAACATGGCGAGTTTGAAGGTCTGCAAGGTGATTTCCGGCTGCGAAGCGAGGTAGCCGAAGAAGCCGCCGGCAAAGGAATCGCCGGCGCCGGTGGGATCCACGACCTCGTCCAAGGGCAAGCGCCGGGGCGCGAAAGGGCAGCGCCATGTGGGTGGGGCTTGTTGCCTTGAAAATCTGATCACCGAAAAACGCTGTGGCCCCGTATTCTCCATGCTTCACGATCAGGGCCTTGGGACCCATGGCCAGAATTTTGCGCGCGGCCAGAACCAGGTTGTTGTTGTCGGCCAGCAGCTTGGCCTCTCCATCATTGATCAACAACGCGTCCAGGCCGGTCAGCACCTTGGCCAGATTTTCACGGTGGCCGGTGATCCAGTAGTTCATGGTGTCGCCGCAGACCATTCGGACCTTCGGCATTTGCTGGCGAACATTGCTTTGCAACACGGGGTCGATATTGGCGAGAAACAGGAACTCGCTATCTTTGTAGGCCGCCGGCACCTTGGGTGCAAAGCTCTCGAAGACATTCAGCTCGGTTTTGAGGGTCTGTGCTTCGTTGAGATTCTTTACGTAGGAGCCAGTCCAATGGAAGCTTTTACCCGAGGTATGTTCAAGGCCCTGCGTATCCACCCCGCGACGCGTGAGCACGGCCTCGTGTTCCGGGGTGAAGTCTTCGCCGACCACGGCGATGACGCGAACATCAGTGAAGTAACTTGCGGCCAGAGCGAAGTAAGTGGCCGCACCGCCCAGGCACCGGTCGCGCCGCCCCTGGGGTGTCTCGATGCTGTCAAATGCAACACTGCCTACGACAAGGATGGACATGGTTTTCTTTCTGTTCAGGAACTGTACTTGCCCAGCAGCAAATCCAACTTGCTGCGGGTTGCCGCGGGAATCGCTTCCCGGCTGGTGAGGATGGCAAATTGCAGAGCCGTTGGACAGGCGCAGGTGCGCTCTCGCGGCATGGCCGCAACCGCAGCCCGCACGGCGTTGGCGGCGTTGGCGGAGTTTTGATGGAGCACGGCTACGACCTGATCGACGGTAACGGAGTCATGCCCTTCATGCCAGCAATCGTAGTCAGTGACCATGGCCATAGTCGCGTAGCAGATCTCGGCTTCGCGGGCCAGTTTGGCTTCCTGCAGGTTGGTCATGCCGATGATGTCGCCGCCCCAACTGCGGTAGAGATTCGATTCGGCGCGGGTGGAGAACTGTGGACCTTCCATGCAGACGTAAACGCCGCCCGATTTTGCCACCACTCCGGCGGTCTGTGCGCCTTGGTGAATGGCCTTGGCGACGGTAGCGCACACTGGATCTCCAAACGACACATGACCAACGATACCGTCGCCGAAGAAAGTAGAGCTGCGCAGCGATGTGCGGTCGATGAATTGATCGGGGACGACAAACTCGGTCGGCTTATGCTCCAACTTCAGCGAGCCAACGGCGGAAACGGAGATGATCCGTTCTACGCCCAGTTTTTTCATGGCGAAAATATTGGCGCGGAAGTTCAGTTCGGTGGGCAAGATGCGATGGCCGCGGCCATGGCGGGCCAGGAAAACCACCTGCCGCCCCTCCAGTTCGCCGGCCATAAATACGTCTGAGGGGTCGCCGAATGGCGTGGACACCTCGACCTGGTGAGAATTGCTAAGGCCGGGCATTGTGTAGAGCCCGCTCCCGCCTATGATTCCAATTTCCGCCTGCTGCAAACCGGCTCCGAACGCTGGGGATAGAGTGCGATTTAAGTATACCTGTCCGGGAATGACGGATGCTTTGAGTGGCGCTCTCGAGGGATGTGCAGAACTCGCTGCATTCCCAGGACGCTAGTCCTGCGTTGGATTTGAAAGGACGGTCCAGCTTGCCCCGGCCTGCTACGTCTCCGGAGATGACAATCGGAGCAAACATTGCTTGACGTCCCGTACGGGACGCAACATGCCGATGGACAGATTAGCGTCCTGGCCCAGGTTCAGCCGTCCCTTCGGGACTGGAGATGCGGTCTCTTTCAAAGCCCATACCCTCGGACTAGCATCCTGGAGCTAAGTTCAGCCGTCCCTTCGGGACTAACTGCGGCCCTCCGGGCGCATCCGATGAAGTCTGAGCCTAGTGCCTTAAGGAGGCTTTCATCATGCCGCAGCTGGCCATCAGGTGCATCAGGTGCGCGTGGAGTTCGTCTGCGGGAGGCGTGGCGTGCGCGGCTTGCTGGGTGTCGCTGTTCTGCTGGGCTCCGAAGAAGAGGAACTGAAGTTTGCGTGCCGTGGTCGGATCAAAGCTCTCGCTCACAAACACCTGCTTGCCCTGGCGCACGATCAGGATTGGTCCTTCGCTTCCGTTGTAAACCTGCTCGTCGATGGATGATTCCGCAGCGGGATCGCGCACCACACCGGAATATTTCTTGTTCAATTCGCCGGCGTAGACTTTGGCGAACTCCCTTGCCGCGCCTTCGCTCCGCCAGGCGGAAAGATAGAGCAGCGCTACCGACGAAGTCGCGGCCTGCTGCGCGGGTGTGACCGCCTTACGGCTCTGCACCGCGTAGTACAAGCCACCCTTCCACTGTGGAGTGAGGATCGCCGCCACGTCCGGACCGCCGAAGAGCTCGGTCAAAATGCGCACATCGAGCTCGCCCATGACGCCTACGTCATACGGCTGGTAGTCAGGATCCAGCAGCCCGTGCACATCGGGCATCTGGAGCAGAGGAACCGTTGCCCGGCGTTCATAGGCTGTGGGGTTCATAATCTCGTAGCTGGTTGAGGGCGGCCGGTCCAGGACCCCGGCAAAGGCATATTGCGGGCCCTTATCCTTCAACAGTCTCTGCTCGAATCCCAGCCCGTCGCGATAGGGGAAAAGCAACGATTGCTGGAGCAGAAGGGGGGCGCGATCCATCACTGGGGACGTCCCGGAGCTGTCCAGGTCCTCTTTGGGGGTTCGCATCACATCCGGCAAAGTGAGCAGACTCTTGCCCTTCGGCTTGAGGTCGTAGTCCAGGTAAACCGCCATCGCCTGCCCTTCGAGCACCGCATCACGCGCCGTATCCCGTTCGTCGATGGCCAGGCGTCGATTGTCTTCGGTCACGTTTTTGGAAAGCGTGTCCGGCTCGTCGGGCTCCCACTTGTCGAGATCGGTGTGTTGATCCTGCAAGGCGTGCGTAAGCTCATGGGCAATGACCGGCTTCTGCTCTTCGGGTGAAACCCAGTCCAGCAGATTCACCGTCTTGGTCTTGTTGTCGTAGTAGCCGGCAATCTGTTCCTTCAACAGACTTATCAGGAAGGGCTGCAACTGGAAATCCCGGTCAAGGAGCCCAAACTTCTTGAGCACGATCTCTTCGCGCTGCATGCGTTTGGCGTCCTTGTCTTCGTGGAACTTATCCAGAATGTACTTTTCCACTTCCTCACGGGTGATGAGCCGCCGCTTTACCTCGTGCCGTATTTGCAATTGGGTGTCATCACTGGCAAAGCGTAAGAATTTGATTCAAAGAGCGAAAGAGCTCCTTGGTTTGCTCGGGAGTGATCTTGGTGTCCTTTTGGGGATGGGCGTCCTGGGGATGGGCGTCCTGGGCAAAGGTAGAGAGGGCACAGGCCAGCAGGAGCGCCGCCGCGACTAAAGTGCATGAGTTCCTGCAGATAAGCTTCATTTCTTCAACCCTTTTCCGAGCTCCGCCTGGCGCCGTGCAGCACTTGCTCTGCTGCAAGGCTATAATTTTCTTGTGCTTTCTGCCACGAACCAACCAGATTCGACCGCCGGTTCCCATAGCTCCCCAATGCCCGAAATCGCCCCCGGAACCGTCGCAGCGTCGCGACCCACGCCGTTGTGCGCTGCGCTCGGTCCCTCGGCCTCTTCGGGACTGTATTGCGGCGCGTTGACGCCACGGGTGTTTGACGGTCTACCAGGGGAGATTGATTCCCTGCTGCACTCCGCCGGCGTCAGCGACCTGGGCTGGCGGGGAAAGATCCTGGTTACCGGAAGCGACCGGCTGCGCTGGTTAAACGGCATGGTATCGAACGCGGTGCAAGCGCTGCCGGAGGGCGAGGGAAATTACAGCCTTCTGCTGAGCGTGCAGGGACGCATTCAGGGCGACTGCTATGTTTACCGTCGCGCCGGCGACGTGCTGCTGGATACGGGAATTGATCAGGTCCCGGCCCTGATGCGCCATCTGGATCACTTTGTGGTAATGGACGATGTGGAGCTGGCAGACGTTAGCCAGCAATGGACAGGGTTGTCGTTGACCGGGCCGCGTGCACCGCAGGTGTTGGCAACGCTGGGCTTTGTGGCGGCAAATTCCAGCCTGGAAAACGCCCGCATGAGCAGCGCCAGCATTGGTGAGGTAGCCTGCACCGTCATCGAGGCCTATCACGTCTCAGTACCACGCTACGAATTGTGGTTCCCACCTGAGCATGTGCTTGCGGTTTGGGAGACGCTGCAGGCAGCCGGGGCCAACCCGTGCGGATGGGAAGCGATGGAAGCATTGCGGGTGCTCGATGCCATTCCTTTGTATGGTGTTGACCTCAACGATCGCGATCTGCCGCAGGAGACTGGCCAGACGCGCGCGCTTAACTTCAGCAAGGGCTGCTACCTGGGCCAGGAAATCGTGGAGCGCATCCGCTCGCGGGGGAAGGTTAACCGGCAGTTCCGGCAATTTGAGCTGCAAGGTACCCGGCCTCATTCTCTCCCTCTCGACTTGCGCAGCAATGACCAGTCCGTCGGACGGATTACCAGTACTGCATCGCTGTCGAGCGCCGGGCTGCCGCAAATCCTGGCGCTGGGCTTTATCCGGATCGAAGTATTGGAACGCAATCAGGAGATCGCCTACGACGGAGGGGTGGCAACGGCGTTGGCCGCGCCGCCCAAGGTCGCGCGGCCTGTGGCCCAACCGGCCAGCTGAACCGAACCCTAGCCTGCCGAAGAGTACATGTTTCATTCAGTTTCAGGCAGCGTTACAAAAGACGATTGGAAAAAATCATGCGTGAAAAAGAACCCCAATTCACGGTAACGGACCGCCGCAAGTTCACCGCTGAAGGCGAACTGCGCGAAGGCGAAGCCAAGCCCAGTGAAAGCATTGCTCCTCCGACCTGCTCCGCCGGCTAGCCGCGCAGGCGGCGAGCCCGCAACCGGCTGCTCCCGCCCAGGCTATGCAAGTTGAATTGGATGAACCGGAGGGAATGGATGGAGACGAAACCATTCCCGAGCCCACCGCCGCAGAATCCGCGCAGCAGAGCAAGGAATATCACGCCTCCGCGAGCCGCCTGGACGACATGTTGCTGAAGGCTAATCCTGGCCAGCCGGCTCCGACAGTGATGAACTTCGACCGCCTGGTGCAGTCCCTCTATATGACCGCGGCGATGCAGATGGGCGCAGGCACGGCTCCCAACGAGCAACCCCGCATCGACATCCTGGGAGCCAGGCAGAGCATCGACATGCTGAGCGTGCTGGATGAAAAGACCAAGGGCAATCTTACCGAGCAGGAGAAGCGGCTGCTGCAGAACGCGCTTTTCGATTTGCGGATGTCGTTTCTCGAGATCACGAATGCCATTGCCAATTCTGCCCAGCGGCCGCCCCAGTCGAAGAAGCCTCACTAACGCCTTTTCACTTCTACTCCGCACAGGGCGGGTGAGGAAAAGCCCTGTCAAGAGCGGATGCCTGGTACAGGCCAGAAGTGAAATTGATGTACGGAGCGTGTTTCATCCATAGAGCAGAGATCACCATTCTGGGCAGTGGCACCTCCATGGGGGTACCGACGCTTGGCTGCACCTGCCGGGTCTGCACGTCCAATGATCCGCGCGACCGCCGCACACGTCCGTCGATTGCTGTCAGCTGGGATGGACACCGGGTGGTGATCGACACCGGGCCGGATTTTCGTATGCAGGCCCTGCGGGAAGGGATCGATCATGTCGACGCGGTGCTCTATACCCATTCGCATGCGGACCACATCCTCGGCCTGGACGATTTGCGGCCTCTGACTTTCAAACTCAAGAACAAACTCCCGCTGTATGCCGATGATGCCTCAGCCAGTGTGATTGAACGTATTTTTGACTACACCTTCGATACCGAGGCCTGGTACCCGACCCGGGCCCGGGTGGAGATGCACCGCCTGGGGCCATCGGTCGAGGTCGAAGGTGCGGTCTTCCACCGTGTACCTCTCACCCACGGCAAAATTGAAGTCGCGGGATTTCGCTTCGGCAATGCCGCGTACCTGACGGATATGAGCGATATCCCGGAAAGCAGCCTTCCGCTGCTCAAAAACCTGGACGTAGTGATTCTCGACGCTTTACGCAAGACGCCCCATCCCAGCCACGCTACGCTGGCACAGGCGCTTGAGTTCGTGCGCCGCATGCAGCCAAAGCGGGCCTTTTTTACCCATATGTCGCACGATCTGCCCCACGCGGAAACCAACAACGAACTTCCTCCCCACATCCAGCTCGCTTACGACGGGTTGCGTATCCCCTTCGAGATCTGACATGCAAGTCTTCCGCAATCCCGGCGAGATATCCCAGCGGTTGGGGCCCACGGTTTTGAGCATTGGCAACTTTGACGGTGTCCATCTTGGTCACCAGTTCGTCCTTGACCAGCTCAGACAGAGGGCCGCGGCGCGATCGCTCCGGTCCGTAGCGGTTACCTTCGATCCTCACCCGTTGCGGTTTCTGCGTCCTGAGACTTGTCCCAGGCTGATTACGCCGCTGGAAACGCGACTCGAGTTGCTGGGGGACACCGGCATCGACGCTGTCCTGGTGCTGCCTTTTACCGCGGAGCTCTCCCGAATGCGGGCGGCGGAATTCGTCACTGCGATTGTTCATGATGCGCTGGGCGCGGTCGAGGTTCATGAAGGCACCAACTTTCGTTTTGGTTATCGCGCCGAGGGCGGTATTGCTGAATTGAGTGAACTCGGCCGGGCGCTGGGATTTGAGGTGGTGATCCATGGCGCGTGCCAGGTACGAGGATTGACTTGTTCGAGCAGCAAGATCAGGGAGTTGCTGTCCCGGGGTGAGATCCGCACGGCGCGCGCGCTGCTGGGGCATGGGTTTTTTATCGACTCTACGCCGGCTCATGGACGCGGCATCGGGTCCACGCTCACTGTGCCTACCATTAACCTGGCGCCGTACCGGGAGCTGTTGCCGCCGAATGGTGTGTATGTCACGCAGTTGCGGGTTGCCGGGGAGTGGTTCGATGCGGTTACGAATGTGGGCAACCGGCCCACGTTCGGGGCTGATTCGTTTGCGGTGGAATCGCATCTGCTGGATTTTCACCCGATTCAGCTTGGAGGAGGAGACTCCGCTTCAGGCTTGTGTTTCATCGACGTCTTCGCGAGGAGCGGCGGTGGCCTTCTCCTGAGGCTTTGAAAGAGCAGATCATGCGGGATGTTGGGCAGGCGAAACGGTATCTGCACTTGATGCGGGTTCTGGGAAGATAAAGGTGAGTGGCTCCGAGGTGATCTTCGGTCTCTTCCACTAGCGCTTCGCGGTGCCTGACATCTCGCTCGTTGCTCCGGCGCAGCACGTGTGCGGATTTCGCAAAGCTGAACGTTCCTGCATGAAGTTTGCTGCAACGCCACTCTGAGTCTCTACGGCGGGGTAGCTGGGAGGACGGCGGTCCCTTATTGGGCGGCGGTGATGGTGATGGCGGCGGGTTGGTTCTCGCCACATTGGTTGGGGGCGGCGGGCGTACATCTCCGGCAAAATGCTCGTCGGGGTGGTCGGCGATGGCTACCTTCATGAAATTGATCCATAGCGGAAGGGCCGCGTGGCCGCCGCTCTCTTTGTCGCCCAGCGACTGACGGTTGTCGTAGCCAACCCATACGCCGCAGGTGATGGAGGGAGAAAAGCCGATGAACCAGGCGTCGTTGAAGTCGCTGGTGGTGCCGGTCTTACCGCCAAGGGGATGGTGGAGCGCCATGGCGTCTGCGGCTGTACCGCCCGGTCCAATTACTGCCTTGAGCAAGGTCATCATGGCGCGCGCCGTCTTCTGGGTGGTGGACTCGGCGACATTGGCCGGGCTCTCGGACAGCGTGAGCCCATCCGCGTTGGTTACCTTGCGGATCAGGTGGGGACCCAGGCGAACTCCATCGTTGGGAAAGCTGCTGTAAGCCGCAACCTGCTCCTCAAGCGTAGCCTCCACGGAACCGAGTGCGACGGGGAGAAAGGGCGGAATGGTGCTGGCGAGGCCAAACTGATGTGCAGTTGCGATGACCTTGCGGATACCGACGCGTTCCGCCAGCTTAACCGCCGGGATGTTACGGGAATCCGCAAAGGCATGAACCAGGGAGACGGTACCTTCGAAAGTGTCGTCGTAATTGCGTGGTGTGTAGGGGCCGACCGCGGTGGAAAAGGTAACCGGCGCATCGACAATCGTCTCGTCCGGGCGTGCTCCGGCTTCGACGGCGGCCGCATACACATAGGGTTTAAAGGAAGAGCCCGTCTGCCGCTCAGCCTGGGTCGCGCGGTTGAACTGGGACAGGTTGAAATCGCGCCCGCCGACCATGGCGAGAACTTCGCCGGAGGTATTGTCCACCGCCATCAGCGAGCCCTGGATGCCGGAATCCTGCTCCAACACAGCATGTAATACGAGATTTGAATCGGCCGAGGGGACAATGTGGACGTAGATGATGTCGCCGGGATGAAGAAAGTTTTCCGCATCCCGCTGTCCGGTCCAGGCGAAATCATCGGGGCCGAGGATCAGCTGCTGCTGGCCGATGCGGGCGGTCACCTGATAGGGCAGAACATTGGTCACCAGGGCGTGCACGTACGATCCCGGAGCGACCGGCTGGCGCCAGTCGGGATGACGAAAGTCGTCCAGTGAACCACCGGCGACGAGCACGTTGAGCAGGTTTCCCTTCCACCCGTGACGGCGTTCGAGGGCCGCCAACCCATCGAGCACGGCGCGATTCGCTGCCTGCTGCAGATCCAGGTCCAGGGTGGTGTAGACCCTCAGGCCTTCCTCATGAACCTGTTCACTGCCAAACTGACGTTCCAGTTCGCGGCGCACGTCTTCGACGAACCAGGGAGCGACACTATTGGACGGCGGCTCGATATGCAAACCGAGGGGCGCAGCTTTGGCTGCATTGGCCTGGGCATTGGTGATCACCCCGTCTTCGAGCATGGAATTGATGACCATGTTGCGGCGGCGGAACGCGCGATCAGGATTCACCAGGGGGGAATAGGCCACCGGGCCTTTGGGCAAGGCCGCCAGCAAAGCTGCTTCCGGCAAGGTCAGCTCACGGGCGTGCTTGCTGAAGTAGTATTCCGATCCGGCTTCGAATCCATAAACGCCCTGACCCAGATAAATCTGGTTGGCGTAGAGAGTAAAAATCTGCTGCTTGGTAAACGCCCGCTCGATTTGGATGGAGAGAAAAACCTCCTGCAGCTTGCGTCCGAAGGTCTGTTGGCTGGAGAGAAAAAGATTACGCGCCAGCTGCATGGTCAGGGTAGAAGCACCCTGGGTGCGGCCATTTGAGGTTAGATCGTGATACGCCGCGCCGAGCACACGGAAGATGTTGACCCCCCAGTGGCTCTCGAAGTTCTTATCCTCGATGGAAATGACTGCCTGACGCAGTATGGGAGGAATCGCTTCATAGGGGACAACGATGCGCCGCTCCAGGGCGAAGGAGCCGAAGACGCGGCCATGCACATCGAGCAGGTCTGTCGAGGTGATGGGACGGTAGCGTTCCAGATCGGCGATTTGTGGCAGATCTACGGAGTAGACCAGCATGAGGCCGGTCAACGATCCGGCGATGATGGCGAGAGCCAGCAGGGCGAGGAAGGTAATGCTGCCCGCCAGTTTCATGGGCCCCAGTCCGGAATGACCGGGCGGACGAAATCTGGCGGCGCCCGAAGATGGAGCTTGCCCAATCAATGAGGGGTCCGCTTAATCAGGCGCTTTTCTGTTTCAGAATATCGAGCGCCTTGGTTAGTTGATCATCCGGTTTTGGCGTCTTCTGGGCGCCGGCCTGGTCGTCGTTTTCAAGATTGGCGGCGACCACGATATTGGGGGTCACTGCCTCGTCCTGAATTTTCTTACCCAACGGCGATGCATATTTGGCAACGGAAAGAATCAGAGCGGCGCCATCGGGGAGCTCCATGGTTTTCTGAACTGAGCCTTCCCCAAAGGTGCGGTCACCCACTACGTCGGCCCGCTTGTTATCGAGAACCGCCGCGGCGACAATCTCGCCCGGTCCGGAAGTTCCATGGTTCACGAGGACGACCAAAGGCGCGCCGGTAATGAATTTGGAGGTGTCTGCGTTAAAGGCTTCGTAGGTATATTTCTGTCCGGAAAGGGTCGCGATGGTGCCCGACTCGAGGAAAAAATTGGCCAGGCGGACGCCTTGCTCCTCATCGCCCTCCGCAACGTCGCGCAGATCCAGCAAAACCTTCTTGTTGCCGTTCTTCTGCATCGCCTTCAGCCGGCTGGCAATTTCATTCACCCGCTCTTTGTTGAGCACTACCGGCTTGAGGTACAGGATGCTGCTGCTCTCATACTCCGTTTGTCCCATGGGAGGAGCCGGCGACACGGCGCGAGTCAGGGTGATCTTGTCGGGTTCTGCTTTGCGCGGCCGGACCAGGGAAAAGCTGACGTTAGTCCCGGGCTTACCCTCGAGCAGTAGACGGATCATGACCAGAGACATTTCCCGGGTTGAATGTCCTTCGATGGCTTCGACGATATCGCCATCCTCGATTTGCTCTTTTTCCGCGGGGCTTCCCGGCTCGACGGAGACGACGGTGGCGTATCCGTAGCGCTTGGAGATATTCAACCCAACCTGGGCAACACCCTCGTTGGTGTGTTGCTTGTAGGCGGTGTACTCTTCCGGGGTCAGGTAGCTGGAGTCAGGATCCAGTGACTCGAGCAAACCATGCAAGGCGCCGACAGTGACTTTGGTCATGTTGGGATCGACCACGTAGTCGGTCTGAACCTTCTTCAGGACCTCGCTGTAGACTTCCATCTCAGGGTAGGCGCCATCCTGCTGCGAATCCGCGCGCACGCGGCTGGGGCCCAGACCACCGATAAACACCAACGCTACCAGCAGGATCGAGACGGCAAACACGGCACGCTTAAAGCTTCGGGACATAGCACCACTTTGGACCATTAGGATGGTTAAAACAAATAATACTACTGGGTTAGACGCAGCCAGGAACCAGATAGGGGACGGTAGTTTAGGCTGGTGGCGGCGAGTGGAATCGAACCACCGACCTACGGGTTATGAGTCCGTCGCTCTAACCATCTGAGCTACGCCGCCTTGTGTTGATTCTACAACAGTTGCAGAGCATCTATTACAATAGAGGAGTTATGCCTTTCCCGGTAAAAACCTGCGCCATCTGCTCGGAAGAGTTTGAGCTGAAGCCGGATAAGCCCGGTTTCGCGAACCGTTGCCCAGCCTGTAGCGAACCTGAGTCGGAAGACCTTTCCGCCAAGGAGCGCCTGGACCCTGAAATGAACGAGGCCCGGCGGCAAGCGATGCGGGAACTCCTCTACCGCAAGGATAGCTGAGGCTTGCGGGCAATGACGATGCGTAAAGGCGGAAAAGTGTAAACGGGGATTGCCCCACCGCCTTTCGACCATCAGCCCTGCCTGACGAAGCTGCTGAGCATATTCCGCGGTGTGCTTGTAGTCCGACAGGATGGCAACGCCTCCCGGCTTCAGTACGCGCACAATCTGCTGCAGCGCCTGGCGCCGCATCGTGCGGTCATAGATGTTGTGCAGGCACAGATTGGATACGATCACGTCGAAAGCTCCGTCGGGAAAGGTCATTTCCTGGGCGGGAATGCCAAGCAGCGTGCAGCGATCGCTGATGCCCTCAAGTTCCAGGTTGTGCCGGGTGGCGGCTTCGGAGTTGCCGCCCATGTCCTGGTTAGACCAGATATCGATGCCGGTGACTTGTCGCACTTCCGCGGAGGCCGGCGAGCTGTTTTGCCGCTCCGAGCTAACAGAAGCCCGCGACCACATCCGCACATCCAGCACCTGTTCATCACCTCGCCACTGGTGCAGCGAAAGCATCCGATCCCGATGATGGAATTTGCCGAATTTCACATAGAAGAGGAAGAGAAGCCCTTCGAGGACCAGCAGCGTGCCGGTGCCGAGGAGCATTGGCCGCGGGAGTAAATCGACCTGCCCATGGTGGAGATGGCTAAGGCCCGAAAGCTCCGCAAAGCACACACGGATACCAATGAGAAAGAGGTTGCGCAGGACATTGGGCGCGTCTGACGCCGTACCTCGGGCCTGCTGCTATCGCCGATCGCCATTGGGCCTCCTTTCTGCCAGTCTACTGATCACAGGTAAATTGCTGTCAGCTCCTCTGAGCTCTTACACTTTGCGTCAAGCTTTTACGATGCCGTTCATGTCTGATTTCAAAACAGCAATAACCATCCCTGGGCTGCGCATCGTGCGCAGCGGTGAGCTCGACAGCAACACTCCGCAGACGGCCGGCATGACCCGTGCTGAGGCGATTTCCTACGCCCGCGTGGGGGCGCAGAAGCTCTGGGCTGGGACGGTGGTGGTGCATCCCAACGCGAAGACCGGTCCTCATCACCATGGCGAGTTGGAAACGGTGATCTACATCGTGCGGGGACGCGCCCGTTTCCGTTGGGGAGAGCATCTGGAGTTTGTCGATGAGGCTGGGCCCGGGGACTTTGTGTTTGTGCCCCCGTTTGCGCCCCATCAGGAGCTGAACGCCCGCAAGGATCAACCGGTGGAAGCCGTGATCGTGCGCAGCGGTCAAGAACCTGTCGTCGTCAATCTGGATATTGCCAGCCCGGAGGACGAGATCGATGAGTTGGGACGCGATCCGTTCCACTCGAACGCCTCATGAGTGAATCTGCCCCACGCGAGCGTATCGTGGCCGTCATCCCGGCCCGCCTTGCCTCCACCCGGTTGCCGGGCAAGGTGCTGCGCCCGATCGCCGGCGTTCCCATGCTGGGCTGGGTCTACCGTGCTGCGCTCGCCTGCCCTCAGCTCGACCAGGTGCTGATTGCCACCGACTCTACCGAAGTCGTTGCCTACGCCGATTCGGAGGGCTGGCCCAGCATCATGACCTCTGCCGCGCTGGCCAGCGGTACTGACCGGGTGCATGCCGTCGCTGCGCTGGTGGACGCCGATATATATGTCAACATCCAGGGAGACGAGCCGTTGCTCCGCCCGGAGCACATCGAATGCACTGCTCCGGCCTTTCGCTCGGACGAATGCAGAGGTCACTACGCTCTCGACACCCTGTACGCCGGAGGAGATCAATGATCCCAATGCGGTGAAAGTGGTGACGGCGAATGATGGCAGGGCGCTTTACTTTTCTCGGGCCACGATTCCGTACCAGAGAGGAACTCCTTTGGCCCCGCGGAAACACATCGGCATCTACGCATACCGTAAGGCGGCGCTGCGGCGGTTCGCGGAGTTGCCGCCAAGCCCGCTGGAATCGTGCGAACGGCTGGAGCAGCTACGGCTGCTCGAGGAAGGAATCAGTATCCATGTGGCGCACACTCCGTTCGATACCATTGGGGTCGATACGGAGAAAGATCTGTTGGCTGTGGAGCGGGTTTTGCAGAAGCAGCAGATCCGCTCACCGAGGGTGAAGCGCGCAGATCTTTGGGCACAATGGCACGTAACGTTGAGATTCGTGCGTATCCCACATCTCGCGAAAAGCAATCTGAGGCCCACCCGTCGTTTGTTGCCGGGTTTAAGGAGCTGGTTGGTCGCGGCTTGGCTTTCTGGCTTTCGCGAATGGGCCGGAGTCTGCCAAGATAGTAAGAATGACCGCACCAGCTGCTACCAAGATTTTCGCCGACCGCATCGGCCGCATTGAGGTTTCCGCCACGATGGCGGTCACTGCGGAAGCTGCCAGACTGCGCGCCCAGGGCGCCCAACTGGTGGATTTTGGCGCCGGGGAACCTCATTTCGCGACCCCTCGCCACATCAAAGACGCCGCGATCGCGGCGATCGAAGGCAATTTCACCCGCTATACCGTCGTCGCCGGCATCCCGGAACTGCGCAAGGCGATCGTGCAACGCCACGCCTGCGACTTCGGCTCCGACTACACCGCGGACGAGACCGTTTTCACCACGGGCGGCAAGCTGGCGCTGTTCAACGCCATCCAGGTGCTGGTGGACCACGGCGATGAGGTGATTCTGCCCGTCCCTTATTGGGTCTCTTTCAAGGACATCATCCAATATGCAGGCGGCAAGATAGTGTATCTGCCGACCGAAGAGGCGGAGAACTTTCGGGTCACGGCAGACGCCATCGAGCGGGCTATTACCCCGCGAACCAAGGTCATCATCCTGAACACGCCGTCAAATCCAGCCGGCTCGGTGGTGTCCCCCGCCGACCTGGAGCGCATCGTGAAGCTGGCCCACGCGCGGGGCATCTTCCTGCTGCTGGATGAGTGTTACGTGTACCTGCAATATGCCGGTGCTCCTGTCTCCGGCGGTTCGTTCGTAGAGGCAAAGGAACACGTGATTGTGCTCGGTTCCCTCTCCAAGACCTACGCTATGACAGGCTGGCGTGCCGGGTTCGCTCTGGGACCCAAGCCCATCATTGCCGCCATGAGCAAGTTGCAGAGCCAGTCCACTTCGTCGACCGCGGCCATCGTGCAAAAAGCGGCCATCGCGGCGGTGAGCGGTTCGCAGACATGCGTCACCGAGATGCGCGCGGAATACTTGAAATTGCGCGACCGCATCCTGGAAGGGTTGAGGGCAATCCCCGGAATCACCTGCACCAAGCCGGACGGCGCATTTTACGTCTACCCCAATGTGTCGTCGTTCCTGGGCAAACCGGGCGCAAAGAGCGCGACGGAACTGGCCTCACGCCTGCTGCATGAGGCGCACGTGGTAACGGTTCCCGGTGAGGCCTTCGGCACCCAGGAACACATCCGGCTGTCCTACGCTGTCGCGCACAGCGACATCGAAGAGGGCCTGGTCAGGATGAAGAAATTTTTCAGCAGTCTTTCGTAGGAGTCCATGGAATCTAAAGTCGAATTTCGCCCCATTATCCTGGCGGGCGGGAGCGGAACGCGCTTCTGGCCGCGGAGCCGCCGCTGGCGGGCGAAGCAACTGCTGGTGCTGGATGGCGCGCGCACCATGATCCAAAGCACGGTGGATCGGCTGGGAACGTTGGCCACCTCAAACGAGCTTTGGGTGATCACCAACGACCTGCTCTCCAAAGCCATTTCCGAGCAACTGCAAAGCATGCTGGGGGAGCAGATCATCTGCGAGCCGGCAGCGCGCAACACTGCGCCGGCAGCGGGCCTGGCGGCTTTCCTCATCGAGCGCAGTGCCCCCGATGCGGTGTTGGGTATCTTTCCCGCCGACCACGTGATCACCGACGAGGATAAGTATCGGGCCACCATCGAGCAAGGCATCGCCCTGGCCGCAGCAGGCGAAAACATCGTCGTGCTGGGGGTGAAGCCTATGCGGCCAGAGACCGGGTACGGCTACATCGAGACCGGAGAAGTATTGGCTGACGGGGTCAAGCGCGTGCGGCGATTTACCGAGAAGCCTAACCGGGATCGGGCAGAGGAGTTCATGCTCGCCGGCAGATACTACTGGAATAGCGGCATTTTTTTGTGGACGGCGCGCACGCTGGCCAACGCTATCCGCGAGCATCTGTCTGAGACCGCGCCTTATCTGCAGCAGATTGCCGACGCCTATGGAACGCCGCGGTTCGAGCAGGTTTTTCGCGAGCTTTATCCTTCCTGCGAAAACATCAGCATCGACTACGCGGTGCTCGAACCCCGCTCGGCCAAGGGCGAACACCATTCGAATATTTATTGCCTGCCGGCGGAGTTTGGGTGGAACGACCTGGGTTCCTGGGATGCCCTCTACGAACACCAATTGGCGCAGGGCAACGCGAAGGATGGCAACGTCACCGAGGCAAGGGGCATGGTGGGGATCGATGCACGTAACAATTACGTTTACAGTCCGGAGAAATTTGTCGCCCTGGTCGGGGTAGATGACCTGGTGGTGGTGGAGACCGAAGATGCCATTCTGATTACCACGCGGGAGCGATCGCAAGATGTACGCCGGGTCGTCAGCGAGCTGGCCGGAAAGCACGACGAATTGATTTGATTCTGGAAAAACCCATCAAATTCGGGACTGATGGCTGGCGAGGAATTCTCGCTGACGACTTCACCGAGCGAAACGTGCGCCTCGCGGCTGGAGCCATCGCCCGTTATGTCTGCGAGCAGGAAGACTCCGCTCGCGGCATCTGCATCGGATACGACACCCGTTTCTTATCCCAGCGCTTCGCGCAGATCGTCGCCGAAGTAGCCGCCGCGGCCGGCATCCCGGTGCGCCTGGCCGATCGCATCACTCCCACACCGGCGCTCTCCTACGCGGTGAAACATCTGGGCGCGGCCGGCGGGGTGATGATCACCTCCAGCCACAATCCGTACAACTGGAATGGGGTGAAGTACAAAGCGAGCTACGGAGGGTCGGGCAGCCCGGCCATCATGGCAGCGATCGAAGGCTACCTGGGCAAGGGATTGCCCCTGGCAACTTCCAGCGCTGCGATTACCGAGGTCGATTTTCTCAGCCCCTATGTCGAAGCCATCTCTGTGTTTGCAGACCTCAAGCGGATCGCGCTACGGGGCAGAAATACGCTGTCGACTGCATGTACGGTGCAGGACGGGGGGTACTCGCGGGGATCTTCGGAGGCATGGGCATCGACCACGTGGAGATTCGTGCGGAGTTGAACCCGCTGTTTCCCGGCATTCAGCCGGAGCCGATTCCGCCGCATATCCGCGCACTCGAAGTCGCGGTGCTGGAGCATCACTGCCAGGCTGGATTTGCCACCGACGGCGATGCGGATCGCATCGGCGCGGTGGATGAGCAGGGGCGGTTCGTCGACGCCAACAAAATTTACTGCATCCTGCTGGAGTGGCTGCTCAAACGAAAGCAGTGGCCAGGGGATGTGGCCCGGGCCTTCAATACAACCAAGATGCTGGACCGCATCGCAGCCCGATACGGACGGAAACTGTATGAGCATGGCATCGGCTTCAAGCATGTATGCGAACTGATGCTGGAGAAGGACATCCTCATCGGCGGCGAAGAATCGGGCAGCATCGGTATCGGCAGGCATCTGCCGGAACGCGACGGGCTGTTGAATTCCCTTCTTCTGGCCAATGTTATGGCGGAGGAGGGGCGCACGCTGGGCTCGCTGGTGAGCGGGCTGCAGGAAGAATATGGCGAGCACTATTACGGCAGGCTCGACCTGCACATTCCCGAAGAGACGAAGCAGGCGGCCATACGCCGCGCAACAGCGGGCGTGAGCGAGTTTGCCGGCATGCGCGTCTTGCGCCGTGGAAACGCTCGATGGAATGAAGTTTTATCTCGACAATCCCGAGGCAACAGCAGGATCCACGAGCCGCAGAGAGCTGGATATTGCTGCGCGCGTCCGGCACCGAGCCGCTGTTGCGCATATATGCGGAGAGCGGGTCTCGCGGAATCGGTGCATGCTCTGCTTCAGGCGGGGAGAAATTTTGCTATGGGAGATGCGGCGTGAAAGTAAGAACCAAGGGTTTGCTTTTTGACATGGATGGGGTGCTGATCAGTTCTCTCGGGTCGGTCGAGCGAAGCTGGCAGACCTGGGCGGAGCGTCATGGACTCGACGTGCGGGAGACGATCAAGACCGCCCACGGAATGCGGGCGATTGAAACTGTGCGCACCTTGAAGCCGGATGCCGACCACACGGCGGAGCTGAAAGTGATTGAAGACCTCGAGGTGGGCGACAACGAAGGCCTGGAGGTTTTGGAAGGCGTTACCTCGATTCTTCAATCGGTTCCGCAGAAGTTCTGGACCATTGTCACCTCTGCTACCGAACGGCTGGCGCGCAGCCGTCTTGCGTTCGCCGGTATTCCGGTACCGGAACACATTGTCACCGCGGACGTGGTGACTCACGGTAAACCTCATCCGGAGCCTTATCTCAAAGGCGCGAAGATACTCGGCCTGGAACCGGCGGATTGCATCGTGGTCGAGGATTCGACTTCAGGCGCGAAGGCTGGCCACGCTGCTGGGTGCAAGGTTCTGGCAACCACCTTTTCTCACACCATCAAACAACTTGCGGCGGCCGACTGGATTGTTGAATCGCTGGCCAAGGTGAAGATCACGATTCTGCCCGGGAATGAGGGGCTGGAACTCGAGTTCACGCCGGTGAAGAGAGAAGCCTAGAGCAAGCGCGGGCGGCGAAATAAAAAGCGTACCCCACGGCC
This sequence comes from uncultured Acidobacteriaceae bacterium, assembly GCA_963787145.1. Lineage (GTDB taxonomy): Bacteria > Acidobacteriota > Terriglobia > Terriglobales > Acidobacteriaceae > PALSA-350. The sequence goes on along the minus strand of CAWBBY010000020.1, from coordinate 40,827 downwards.
CGACGGGACTTTCTTCTCTTACATCCATCCTGGATTTAGAAGGTTGTTGATCGAATCATGGCGGCTGCCTGGGCGGGGGTCAGATCATGGGCAAGGGGCTGGAAACCAAAATGTGAGGAGTCCTCATCGCGGGAGACGCTTTTCATGAGCAGGATGCTGCCATCCACGTGTACACGGACTTTCGTTGTTTTCCACTGGCCCGGCGAGACTTCCTGGCGCATGACTGAGAAGTGGCTGTGGTCACTTACCTTGCCCAGAAGGCCAAAGCCGAACTCCACGCCGTGATCCAGGTGCGCGTCAATCCCACAGAGACGCTGGTCCTTGTTATGAATCAGCAATTCCCCTGACATGGCGTGAACTACCCGGTCCTGAAAGCTCACTTCCTGAAATTGCGGGTTCGGCGAAAACGTGATGCGAGTACAGTCGCCCTGCGAGCCGGCAGTTTGAAGGAGAAAGAGTCTTGGAAGTTCTTTCAATAAATCCGCCATGCGCGCTTCGTCGTCTTTGCGTCCCTGAGCCTCGCGGCGAAAGTCACTCGGGTGATTTGCCAGATAGGCAATGCGCTTATCTTCGGCTGACTGCTCCACGCTGGATAGCGGCTTACCATCGACGGCGATGAGGCGGTGCATGCGGCCGTCCGTAGTCTCTGCGACCAACTCGTCCCAAAGATGGCCCTTGGTCCGGACTGATCGCTCTTTCCTCCGGTAAAGAAAGTGCTGGCGCGTTCCCCGGGCAGCGGTTTCAGCCTCCACCATCTGATGGACCAACTGGGTCGCAGAGAGCGACGGTTGTACCTGGGCACGCGGATGGATGAATGACGAGGTAAGCAGCAAAGAAAGGAGAGCCGTACCTCTGCCGAACCTTAACCAGCGGCAGATTTTGGAAGCCTCAGCCTGACACATCCGATGAACCAGTCTCACTGCGGCGGCGTGGTGGCGTACTCGAGCATGCCCTGTCAATATCCTAGTCGCTTAAGATGTCTTGACAAGTTAAATCTTAATACGTTAAGACTTTAACAGGCAATCGATGCTTGGGCTTGGACGCTTGAGTCTTGATTTAGAGCTTCAGATGGAACCAGACGATCAGGACCTTCCGGCCTCGTACTTGTTCTATATCATCGCAGTTATGGTTGCGATTGCGGTCGCCGGCGTGAGCACTTTCCTCGTCCTTTTCTACTAAGAGTTGCCGGAAGAGCCGGAGTGCTCGCGGTTCAGAGCTCTGCAAGAGGCGCAGCGAGCGCTAGTGACGGTCGAGCGAGGATATTCGTTTTAAGACTGCGGCTGCAGTGGCTGTTTGCTGCAGGGCCTGATCGTGATCGCGATCTCCAGTCTTAGCGACCTGGCCTGAAGGATCATCGATCGGTACCACGGTCTGCTTGGTAGCACCGCCGGAAGCCGGCGAGCCACGATGCCGGAGTTGCGGGCTCCCACTTTGCGCGGAAGCAGCGTCCGCGGGCCTTGTCTCGGCGGAGACATCCGTGGACTGAGCCTCGTTTCCGGTGGCCATCGCTGCGTCCACGCTGGTCAGGTTCGACGTCTTCGACGGCCGGCCTCTTTTGATTGCTCTTGCTCGGTCCTGCGTTTTTGCCGGAGCCGTGCGCAAGGCTGTCGTCAGCGGCTGCACGATCTCGCTGCTGAGCATAAGAAAGCAAAATGCCTAGAGACGGCTCGATGGCGACGGAATCCGGCGAGCAGAGCCAGTCCACAAGCAATGCGCGCCCCTACCACCCAGGCCGATGACTTCCTGTTTCCAGCCAGGATGGAGTGAACGCGAGCCTTGAGATGTTCCGACGACGCAGCGAAATCTATGCCCCAATTCTTCGAGTCGGGCGAGGAATTCAAGCGCGCAAAGTGAATCAGACATTCGGCGTACTTGGCTCTGCCATTCGGAGAGTCGGAGACAGCGGCAAGATCGCATGCGAGCTCACGATCGAATTGCATTTTTTGCACCGCATACCAGGCCGCTGGATGAAAGAAGAGAAGCGCGCGGCAGGCAACCGCAAACCCGTTCCAGACGAAATCCCAGCGTCGAACGTGGTGCAGCTCATGGCGAAAAATATTCTCAAGATCGGAGCGGTCCTGCTCCAGGCATGCGTCGGGGAGGAGGATGGTTGGCCGAATAAAGCCGAATGTTGCCGGCGATGTGACCCCCGACAATACAAGCAGCCTTGAGCGTCCGACACCAAGGTTCTCCGCAAGCGGCTGAAATGCTGCCGCGATCTCCTCCGGCGGTTGGCTGGTAAAGCCCAAAACCCATTTCAGCTGCAGGTGCTTCTTGATATGCGTAACCAGCATGTAGGTCAAAACCAGCAGGTAAGCGATCCCAACCACACGCAACGCGATACTCAAGCGGAAAGGCCCAGGAGCCTGGAATCTGCAAGGCCCTCACGGTGGGCATCAGTGGTTGAGCAAATGGGGAGTGGAGCGTACGTTGCCAGCTACTGCTTCCCCGCCAACAACGCCGTCGCCAGCCAGAGCCAGTACGCTGCCGTTCCATAAAGAAAGCCTGACCAGACCATAAATCTCCGGCCTGGAGAATTGACCAGCCAACTCAAGGCCGAGACAAACCCCGAACGCAAGTGCCGTCTTGAGAATAAAGCCCGTGAGGGCGCTCATAACACCAAGCACGAGGTCTGGATTCATGGCATCCCTGGATTATTCGTGATCGCCCAGCTCATACCTTTTACGATACTCTCGCATCAACGATTCGAGTTCATCCAACTCTTTCTTTTTGATGGAACTGGATTCCAGCAAATTGACCAGCAGCCCGGCCGCTGATCCGTGGAAGTTCCGGGAGACCAGTGCCTGCACGGAGAGCTGATCGATGGTTTTTCGAGACGACGAGCGGCCGAAAAACAAACACCCGGCCTCGAGCCTCATGGGCGATAAAGCCCTTATTTTCCATGATTCGGAGCAGCGTCTGCGTGGTCTTGTAGTGCGGCCGCTCCCTTTCAGGATGAGCATTCACCACATCATCGACGGTGGCTTCTTCCAGTTCCCACAGGATCTGTAGAAGCCGCAGCTCCGCCATGGTCGGTACGGTGAGCTTCTCTTTCCGCCCGCAACCCCGGCAGTTTGTTTCGCATAGGTGCCTCACATCAACATCTTAACAGTTTAAGATTAAGTCTGGCTCAGGTTCTTATAACGTTAAAGAAACAGATTCTACATGTTGCGACAGGAAGACCACATGTTTAATCGTGGTTAACGAAACTTGCGGACCAATATTGTCAAGGTGTACGAGCGAAGATGAGGGGCCCAAAAAGCAAAGCGTATCCGGAAATATTGCCTTGTAGCACCGGCATTCTCTTTGCTGGCCCTACTCTCGCGGCTTCCTCTGGCACGGCTCAAACTAGCATCGGTCCAGATCCCGGCCACAACTCCACTATCGATTCAGCTTCTCCAGCACGTTCCCATGAAGACGGGCGAGCGCATTGGAGGGCCGCCTGCTTTATCCGGTGTACGTCGAGAACCGCATCGCGATCCCTGCCGGCGTCCATTCTTCGGGGCACCGTCATACAACTTGATTCGGACCGTAGCCGCCGTATTCACGCGCGGCTCCGGGGAGACTTTACCCCATTTCATATTCCTGTGGTGCGCTTCGATCAATTGATACTGCCCGATGGAGCCCTGGAGCCGATTGTGAGCGATAGCGCGAAAGATGGCGTCCCGATCCTGCGCTTGTCGCCTGCCCCTGGGCAGAAAAAGAGCTCTCTTATTTCCCGGCAGATTGCGCAGGAAAAACAGCGAGTAAAAGATGCCGTAGCCCAATTCACCGCACCCGGCCGGGGGGACCGCCTGGTTCAATTCATCTATACCCAGTTGCCTTATCACCCGGAACGGATTGAGGCCGGAACCGGCGTGGACGGTTGAGCTGGCCCAACCTTCTAAATCTCAGGCTCGCTGGATCCCTCAGCCGGTGAGACCGGCAAAAGAGCAGATCCGCCAGCACCACCGGCCGAGAAGGAATGGCGACTACGCGCTTATTTGCAAGCAGACGATCAGCTCCGCCAATACCAAGCCCGGAGACTCTTTTCAAGCGCTGGTCGCGGAGCCAGTGTTGAATGCCGAGCACGCGGTGGTTGTTCCCCAAGGGCTCCATACTCATTGGGGAGATCACCCAGACCAAACCCGCGCGCTCCTTTGGGCGCCAGGGAAAGCTCCGCTTTCGGTTCCGCCAATTGAAACTACCGCACCGGCTTCACCCAGCCGGTCGAAGGCACGCTCGCCGGGGTCGATGCGAACAAGTCGGCAGATTTGCAAATCGACCCTGAGGGCGGCATAGCGCCGAAGCCGCAAAACCGCGTGCTTCTGCCGCTAGTGCTGACCTTCTTAGCCGGGCGTGGGCTTGATGGCGACGGAAACCGAGCTGGTCAATGGCGCCGTCGCTTCGAATGGTTTTGGAATCGTCGGGCCGGATTGTCGGTATCGTTGCGAGCTCACGGAACGTTGCCGCGGGAATAGGATTTTACGGGGCTGCGCTTGCTATTTACGACCTCTGCCTGGCGCGGGGCCACAACGTGGTTTTTGTGAAGAATACGCGCATTGAAGTCACCACTACGCCGGGACGAAGCCCCATGAGGCACTGCCTCCCCGTCTCACTAAAGCCGGCACCGCCCTTAGTCTGCACCGCGCGGCGCAATGCCACCCGGGCCAGCAAGCGCGTCGAATCGAGTGTCGGCAGCGGAGAATTCGAGTCATTCATGATCAAGCGGAATCTCGGTGCAGCCAAGTACCACGGCGTCGCAGCCCTCATCTTTCATCCGTTCCATCACCCGCTGAAAGTTTGCGACCGCTTCCGGTTTGAAGACGCCGTAGACCAGCTCATCCATGATGATGCGGTTGATTTCTTCGCGTTCAGCCGGGTTCGGGCGCATGTACTCCAGGCCGCGCGCTTTGAGCTTTTCCGGATAGACCTCGCTCTCGACCAGATAGCGGGTTCCGGTCAAACCGAGGCGCCGGAACCGGCGCCCAACCGCCTGGGCGGCGACCGCCTCGGCGATATGCAACCATTTCAGTGGCAATTGCGCTTCGATATAAGGAAGCGCCTGGTGAATGGTGTTGTCGGGGCAGATCAGAAAATCGGCGCCGATTTTCGCCAGCTTGTTAGCGGAGGAGAGCATCAGCTCGCCCACACCCTGCCAGTCATCGCGGTAAATGCACTTCATGTACTCGGCCAGCGAGTGGGTGTGCATCGAGATCTCGGGGTGATCGTGGGGCCCGAGAAGGTCCGCGCCTCCAACGCAAATTGATCGATAACAAAGAGCGGCTCCTTCGGCGGAGCAGGCAACAATACCGATGTGCTGGGCCATGTATTGATTTTAAGATAGGAAGGATGCGCGTTCGTCGTGCGGTCAGCCTTCTGGTCTTGAGTTTCCTCTGCCTGGCTCCTGGTGTTCGCGGGGAGACTGGGGAAGCAAGGTTGGCTTCGTTACGCCGCCCTGCCCCCGCAAGTTGCACAGCAGTACAGAACGATCCCTCACCACATCGTCGTCACCGGCCCAGTCCGCCGTTGCCCGCAGCGCGGCCAGCGAACTGGCCCGTGGGCTGCACTCCATGCTGGGCGAAAACCTGCAGATCTCGTCGACGCTCCCGGCGGCCGACTCCTTCATCCTGGGCACGAGTCTGGAAATTCGGCATCTGTCTGCCTAACTGGAAGCCGCCGTCGCTGATTGCGCCCGAAGGCTTCTCGCTCTCGCAATTTGCCGAGCAGGGCCACCACTACTGGGTGCTGGCTGGGGGGACCGACCGGGGAGAACTCTACGGCGTTTTCCGCATGCTGGAGCAGGTCGCCCAACAGAGACCTATCGCGGCTGACAGCGAAGCTCCTTCATCGCCCATTCGCTGGGTGAACCAGTGGGACAACTTCGACGGAAGCATCGAGCGCGGCTATGCCGGGCGGAGCATTTTTTTCGACAATGGCCACGTGCGGCCTGACCTTAGCCGGGTCTCGGAGTACGGCCGGCTGCTGGCCTCGGTGGGCCTCAATGGCGCCACCGTCAACAACGTCAACTCAAACCTGCATACGCTTGACCCGGAGATGATCCACGAGCTCGCCCGCATCGCGGATGCCTTTCGTCCCTGGGGCGTGCGCATGTCCCTTGTCGGTCGATCTTTCGAGCCCGCAGGCGGTGGGCCACCTGAGCACCTTCGATCCAGTGGACCCTGCTGTCGCCGCCTGGTGGCGGAAGAAGGTGGATGAGATTTACAAAGCTATTCCTGACTTCGCGGGCTTCGTGATCAAGGCCGATTCGGAAGGCCGCGTCGGCCCATCGAAGTACGGCCGCACTCCGGCGCAGGCGGCAAACACCGTTGCCCGCGCGCTGCGGCCACACGGCGGCGTGGTGCTGTATCGCGGCTTCGTCTACAACAATCATCTGGACTGGAATGACCTCAAGGCCGACCGCGCCCGGGCCGGCTATGACAACTTCCGCGCCCTCGATGGCGCCTTCGATCGCAACGTGGTCATCCAGATCAAACACGGACCTATCGATTTTCAAGTCCGAGAGCCGGTGTCTCCGCTCTTTGCCGCCCTTCGCCATACCAACCAGGCCATCGAACTACAGATCACGCAGGAGTACACCGGCCAACAGCGGCACATGGTGTTCCTGGTCCCGATGTGGAAGGTCGCACTCGATACCGACATGCGGGCACAGAACCGCAGCACCCCGGTCAGCGAGATTGTCGAGGGCAAAAGCTTTCCATCAGCCCCTGGGTGGTTTTGTCGGCGTGGCCAATGTTGGCCTCGACGCCAACTGGCTGCACCATCCCATGGCGATGGCCAATCTGTACGGCTTTGGCAAACTGGCCTGGAATCCCGAACTTTCCACTGCTGAGATCATCGATTCCTGGACCCGGCTTACTTTCGGAAACGATCCCAAGGTGGTGTTTATCGTCAACGGTCTGCAGGTAAACTCGTGGCGTGTCTACGAGCAATACACGGGACCGCTGGGCATAGGGACGCTCACCAATATCCTCGGCATTCACTATGGTCCCGGGATCGAATCCGCGGAGCGCAACGGGTGGGGGCAATGGTTTCGCGCCGACAGCAAAGGCATCGGTATGGACCGCACAGTGGCCACGGGCACCGGCTACATTGGCCAATACCCACCTCAGCTGGCCAAGATTTACGAGTCCTTAGACACCTGCCCCGACAGCCTCCTGCTGTTCATGCACCACGTCGCATACAACTACGATTGCATAACGGGCAAGACCGTGGTGCAGCACGTCTACGATTCGCATTACGAGGGCGCTGCCCTCGCCGCTTCGTACGTGACGCGATGGAAGACGCTTCGGGAGCGAATCGATGACCAGCGTTATGACGAAACCCTGGCGCTGTTTGAGTATGAGGCGGGGCACGCGGTGGTGTGGCGGGATGCAGTCACGGAATGGTTCCAGCACATCTCCGGTATAGCGGATAAACTGGGCCGCGTCGGCCAGTACCACGACCGCATTGAAGCTGAGTCCATGCAGGCGGACGGATACACAACGGTCGAGGTCACTCCCTGGGAAACCGCTTCCGGCGGCAAGGCGGTGGTATGCAATCGGCCTGGAGGGTGCAGTCTGAACACAAAACCCGGGCGGCCGGCTGGTACTTATTCCATTGCCGTGCGGTATTTCGACCTGCGGACGGGCGCAGCGCAATATGAGCTGTTGCTCAACGGCAAGTCCCTGGCGCATTGGACGGCAAATGCGATACTCCCACCGGCGGCGGTGGATGCACATCTTGATGGCAGCACCAGCACGGTCTTCACCGTGCCTGATGTTCGGCTGAAACCAAGCGATACGCTTACTCTTCGCGGGATGCCGAACCAGGGGGAGCCGGCTCCGGTCGATTACATTGAGGTGGAAAGCAAATGATGGTGGGGTGAGTGCTCCTTCGTGTTTTTGGCGAAGGGTTGGATCGATCAGCCTTTGCTGTGCTACCGGCTTGCAGATCCCTCCACGGCGCTTCTAATGACAAGAGGGTTGGGTGTGGGCGTGGTCGCCCACTCAAGCCAAAAGAGGGCTTGAATGGGCCACCCAAAGCATTGGTGGCTGGTGTAGGGAGCTTTGTCATTTCTCTCTCAACTAGCCCTACCGAGTTCGCTGCTCCCACGGCATGCCGGGGCAGGCGGGATGACAAAAGAGGGAGCGGGGTTTCCAGATGGGATCGGTTGCACGGATCCCAGGTCTCAAAAGCGAGACCTGGGGCACCCTTCGATTTCACTCTTGAGGTCGGGGTTCAACGCAACTTGTTGGGCATCACGCGGGCTTGCAGGCGGCTGATCACTGTCTCCGGGACCAGGCCTTCGACCGAGCCGCCCAGCTCGAAGACGTTCTTGATCAGGCGCGAGCTTACATAGGAGTATTTTTCGTCGGCCATCAGAAAGACGGTTTCCACCTGCGGTGCCAGCCGCCGGTTCATCAGCGCCATTTGCAACTCATACTCGTAATCGCTGATGGCGCGGACGCCGCGCAGAATGGCCTGGGCATGCTGCTCGAGAACAAACTCCACCAGCAGACCATTGAAGGTCGCCACCGAAACGTTGCCAAAAGGCTGAACCGCCTCGGTGAGCATCTCGATCCGTTCGGAAACAGAAAAGAGCGGAGCCTTCTCTGAATTGTTCAGGATCGCGACCACCAGGTGATCGAAGATCTTCGCACCACGCGCAACCAGGTCCAGATGACCGTTGGTCAAAGGATCGAAGGTGCCCGGATATATGGCTTTGACTGTGTTCAAGAAGCCTTACTGCCGGCGCACCGGCGCCTTCACAGCTTCCGCAGCCTGGGCCGATCCGTTGAGCGGAACCGCCGGGATCTCCGCCGGCTTCACCCCGGTAAGGCCGAGCTTTTGCCGTAGTTGTCCATCGATGCGAGTGAAAATCTCCGGATGGTCTTTGAGAAAACTACGAACGTTCTCCCTACCCTGGCCAATGCGCTCGCCCGCATAGCTGTACCAGGCTCCTGACTTCTCCACGATATTCTGCGCCACGGCAAGATCGAGCACGTCGCCCTCGCGCGAGATGCCTTCGCCGTACAGGATGTCGAACTCCGCTTCGCGGAAAGGCGCGGCCACTTTGTTCTTGACCACCTTGATCTTGGTGCGCGAGCCAACCACCACGTCGCCTTCCTTGACGGCTGCGATGCGACGAATGTCGATGCGCACCGAGGAGTAGAACTTGAGCGCGCGGCCGCCGGTCGTGGTTTCCGGGTTGCCGAACATGACCCCGATCTTTTCCCGGATCTGGTTAATAAAAATAAGTGACGTGCGGGATTTCGAAACCGTGCCGGTAAGCTTGCGCAGCGCCTGCGACATGAGGCGCGCCTGCAAGCCCATATGAGAATCGCCCATTTCGCCATCGAGTTCCGCCTTGGGCACCAGCGCAGCCACGGAATCGACCACCAGAACATCAATGGCGCCAGAGCGCACCAGGGCTTCGGTGATCTCGAGCGCCTGCTCGCCGTAATCGGGTTGGGAGACGAGAAGGTTGTCGACATCCACGCCCAGCTTCTTGGCATATTGCGGATCGAGCGCGTGTTCGGCATCGACAAAGGCGGCCATGCCACCCGCCTTCTGCGCTTCGGCGATGATCTGCAGCGTGATGGTCGTTTTGCCCGATGATTCAGGACCGAAAATCTCGATCACGCGGCCGCGGGGAACACCGCCCACGCCGAGGGCTGCGTCGAATGAAATGGAACCAGTAGAGATGACGGAGATGGGCACGATCGCCTCTTTGTTGCCGAGGCGCATGATGGAGCCCTTACCGAACTGCTTTTCAATTTGAGCTAATGCCAGGTCAATGGCGCGGGAACGATCATCTGCCATGGGGAGGTCTCCAGTGGGAATCTAGTGGATCATAACACCGCAACGAAGCTATCGCTGCAGCAGGTCGATGGGCTGATTGATGTCGGCGACGCGGAAGTACGGAGCGAGCGCCGGATGCTTGCGAGCGACCGCCTGGTACATCTCCCAGGCGACGCGGCGGTAGGAGAAGTGGCCGGCAGGCGTGGAGCGCAGTTCAGCGATGTACAGGGCTTCGGCGAAGTCCATCTTGAACAGGGCGCGGGTGCGCGTGCCCAAGGGCAGAACGTAGCGCGCATTCTCCGCCAGGCCGGCCTGGGCAACATGAACGAACGCTTCATGTGCCTGGGTCATGGCGGAGTCATATTGCCGCAGCAATCCGGCCTCGGCCAAGCCTTCGGGAACCTCATAGCCGTGGACATTGGTAAACGGCTGCAGGATCTGAATGCAGCGGCGATGGCGGTGCATGTCGCGGAAGCCGCCGATATCCATCAGGATGTCAAAGCGCAAGCCCTGCCCCGCAGAGAACTCACGCAGCAGTTCGTCGTGCCGGCCGCGATGGCGAGCGCCCAGGGCGATGATCTCGTTGCGGCGCGCCTCCTCCAGCGATCCGACATGCCGCGCAAGCTGGCGATACGAATAATGGCTGGCGCCGTAAAGCAAGGTGGTGGCCAGATCGATTTCCAGCGGCTGATCGTCCAGCAAGTCGACCGGGCCGGCCGAAGTTTCGATGGGCGCATTCTGCATCAGATCGGCGGCGGCCTGGGCCAGCTCGCGTCGAGTGGCCAGCACATAATCGTTGGGCGCTGCGTACTTGACCAGCGTGGGCGCGATTCTTGACCTCACGGGTCAGCAGGGCTTCCGCATCTGCACCCAAGCGCAGGATCCAGAGCTGCGATCTCGCGCTGCAGCGCGCTCAGCGCGTCGCCCTGCACATTCCAGGCTGCACCCGCGGCGGCTTCCCGCAGCCGCTCGCCCAGCTGGCGAACCTCCTCATGGGGATCGGAGAGCAGGCGGGAGATCTGGGTTTCGAGCGTACGCGCGTTCACGATCTGGCCCAGCGAGGTGTTGGTGGCCAGCGGCAGCAGGTAACGGGAAACGTCGAGAGCACGCGCCCGCAGGGTGCGGTTGATAGGCCTCCTCCTTCATCTCCGGCGGGCGCGACGGTTCGCCCTTTCAGGTAAGCAAACATGGTCTCCGTGCTGGAGTGATACTCGGCGAAGAGTGCCTCGATGGCCTCGGTGAAGACGACTACGGCTGGCAGGGCTTGGGGAAAAATCGGGCAAATACCAGCCGCTCTTGCGAAAATTCTGATAGCGGGTGGAACGTTCCTGGCCATCCCAGCGTTGCTCGTCGACCAGGATGATGGCCGCCAGCAGCGACAACCGCTCGATGGCGAAGGCCACGTGGGCCAGGTCTGCGATGGAGCGGTGGCCATACTGAAAGTAAAAGGTGTTCAGGAAATGCTCGGCGCGCTGGCTGGAGATTTCGCGCAGCGATTCCTTCATGGAAAGCGCGGATCGGGAGTACTTCGCCATGGCATAGGCCAGAACTTCAGGGTCGGCCCCATGCACGGCATAGACCTCGGTCTGGTTTCGGGGTGCTTCGGGCGGGGCTGGTAAAGCTGCGGTTGCGGTTTCGCTCTGAGCCATGGTTGAAGTTCAGGATAGAGCATTCCTGACCGGGTGGTCGCCCATAGTACCTCCGCATACCAGGGAGTAATGCTCGACGCCTCGCCGGGGCGAGACTACGATAAGATTGACCTGCAACCGCGGTGCGGATTGAGCCTTTTTCGAGTGAGTTCGCTCCTATGGCCGTGAACCGCAATTTGACCCGCAATTCCCAGCCTGAAGACACGTTGTCGGTGGTGAACCACCGGCCGTACGCGTTGCCCAAACGTCCCTGGACAATGATGCAGCGCTGGAACGACCTGCTGTTTGCCCACTGGCCGATCCCGGCGGCCAAACTGGAATCGTTGCTCCCCTCCGGCCTGCAAGTGGATACCTTTGATCAATCCGCATGGGTGGGCGTTGTTCCTTTCTGGATGGACCGGGTTCAATTGCGCGGGGTACCCCGCATTCCCGGCGCCAGCCGCTTTCCCGAGCTGAATCTGAGAACCTATGTCCGGGAACGGAATACCAATCGCGCCGGGGTCTATTTCTTCTGCCTCGAAGCCTCCAATCCGCTGGCGGTGATGGTGGCCAAGGCGGTTTTCCATCTGCCCTATCATTGGGCCCGCATGTCGATCAAAGTACGCAGCGAACGCGAATTCACCTACCAGAGCGAGCGTCTTCTGAGCGCCAAGCCGGTACGGTTCCGCGCCCACTATCGCGGCCTGGGGCAGGTACGCGCGATCGACCAAAGCCGCCCGGGGACGATCGAGCACTTTCTCACCGAGCGCTATTGTCTCTTCACCACCAATCGCAGCGGGCAACTGCTGCGCGGAGATATTCACCACATGCCCTGGCCGCTCGAAGCCGCGGAAGCGGAGATCGAACTGAATGACCTTCCCGCCACCTATGGGATCGAAATTCCTCACACCGCGCCGCTGTTGCACTACTCGCGGGAGCTGGTGGTCTACCTGTGGTCGCTGGACAAGGTGTGGGGCAAGCTGCCGGTTCTTGAGGCAGCCGGGGTGCGGACGGCGGAGATCGTTTAGTTCCCTGACATGTAGCTGCCTCGCCTAGGCGTCGCGATCATGGAAGATTCCCAGCCCTATCGCGACGAGTCCTGGGCTAACGTCTAGCTGAAAAGCCCTCACGGTTCTCGCAGGACCTAGCGCGTCTGATGTTCAGCTCGATTTCGTGTAACCAAGGAACCGACCGTCGCTGGGTTAATGTCTTGACAGCCAGCGTCTCCTAACGTGCTGGTCCTGCAGGTGATGCTCTGATACTCGCCCAGGACTGACGTCCTGATGTACATCAAGCATCAGACTCAGTCCCCTGCGGGACGGCGAACGAGCGAGTCGTGAGTCCATCGAACGACGCGTTGGCCCATCGGAAATCGCGATGTAGGCCACCCGGGTTCACTGACAACTGCTCATCTGGTAACCTCACTCTTTCGCAGGAGAGAGAGAGAGCCATGGAAAACCTTGAAGGCAAGACAGCATTTGTTACCGGCGCATCCCAGGGAATCGGCCGCGCCTGTGCGCTGGCACTGGCAAAAATGGGCGCCCGCGTCGCACTGGCCGCACGCAATGAGGCCAAGCTGGAAGCCGTGGCTGAAGAAATTACCGCCGCCGGCGGTCAAGCCAAGTCCTTCGTTATGGACGTGTCCGACGAAGCCTCGATCCAGGCCACCGCCAAGGCCGCCATCGCTCATTTCGGCAGCGTGGACATACTGGTCAACAATGCGGGCATCACCAGGGACACCCTGCTGCTGCGGATGAAACGCGCGGATTGGGATGCGGTGATGACCACCAACCTCACCGGGGCCTTTCTTCTGACCCAGGCGCTGCTGAACCCCATGTTGCGCGCCCGCTGGGGCAGAATTATCAACGTCAGCAGCGTGGTGGGACGCGTCGGCCAGGCCGGACAGGCAAACTACGCCGCCAGCAAAGCCGGGCTGATCGGATTTACCCGTTCGATGGCCCGTGAGCTGGCCCCGCGCTCGGTCACCGTCAATGCAGTGGCGCCAGGCTATATCGAAACCGCAATGACCGCGGTGCTGGACGCAAAACAGCGCGAGGCGATGCTGAGCCATATCCCGCTGGGCCGTCCGGGCAGCGATCAGGAAGTGGCCCACGCAGTGGCTTTTCTCGCCTCCCCGCAGGCCGGCTATATCACCGGGCACGTGCTGGACGTAAACGGCGGCCTGTTCATGAACTAAAGTTGCCGTTCCGATGAACCATTGCAGATACATAATCCCAATCTCGGAAAAATATGAAGCGCGCGACTGAAGAAAATTCTTGCTAGTCGTTACTTCGGCGTGTTAACTATGCTGCCAACACCTGAAATATGCATCAGTACCCGTTACAGCAGCAGTAACCTTGCTTCTGATCCATCAGGGTGAACGTGTGAACGAAGGTCTCAGCTTATGAAGATAGGAATTACCATCCGGGGATACCGGTTGCAGAAGGGTCTGTCGCAGGGAGATATCGAGAAGCGCACCGGCCTGCTGCGCTGTTACCTGTCGAGAGTGGAGAACGGGCATACCGTTCCCGTCGCTCGACACTCTGGCCAAGATCGCGCAGGCCCTGGATATCCCGCTGGCCCAGTTCTTCGCCGAAGACTCGCTGGGCCGGGAGATGAACACCCAGAAGCTGACCGATGACGAATTGCGGTTTTTGACCCAGATACGGCGCTACGCGACCAACCTGAATGACAGCGACCGCAAGCTGCTGTTGGCGATGGTCAAGAAGTTCGCCGCGACCGCAGTGCGCTAGAAGTTTGAGCCATCGTTTCCAGCGCCAGAACGAAGCGATGCCCGAAGGCGAACACCAGCAGCAGGACGGTCATGCTGCCGTACGCTGCCCAGGAGCGAAAGGCGAATTGGCTCCTGGCCGCGCCGATTCTGGGCACCAGCGGCGCTCCCAAAGCCAGACCGCAGAGAAACCCTCCCAGGTGGGCCATATTGTCGATCTGAATGCTGGTGCGCAGGAACATCGAGGTGCCCCCAATCACAAAATTCAAAAGGGCAAAGTAAATCACGCTCTTGCGCAGCCGGCGAATCTCCTCCGGAGGCACGGGAAGCAATTTCGCCTTGAGCAGCAGGATAAGGACGCCGGCAAGTCCAAAGACCGCGCCCGAGGCGCCGGCGCCGACAATCTGCGGATGAACAGCGGTGCTGAGCAGGTTTCCGGCGATTCCCGTAAGCACGTAGACGGCAACCACCCCGGCCGGCCCGAGCAGCGGCTCACCCAGCAAACCCAAATTCCATAGACACCACATGTTGGTCGCCAGGTGCAGGATGCCGACGTGCACAAACGCAGCGGTCAGCAGACGCCACCACTGCCCGGCGAGCACATAACCGCCGAAATTGGCGCCCCAATGCACCAGATCGTGAACGGTGGGATTCGTGGGGGATACGCCGCGCAGCACCATGGCGACATATACCGCGCAGTTGATGCCCACCAGGGTGTAGGTGGCCGGAGCGGAAGCCCACCGGTTGCCTCCTGCGCTTCTCGACGGGCTCGGCGGAAGGCCCGGGATCCCCGTCATAGCCGGCCATTCTTCCGCCCGGGTAGGAGCCGGGGTTGGCGCGGCTCTCCGGCGGCAGAATCTCCGCTGAGCTTTGCGACGGTCTGCTTCCTGGCCAGTTCGACGACATAAGGCTAAGCTATCCTGAGCAAGGGGCCCTGACAAATGAGCGATCCTTTGGTCCGCTCCAGGCGCCAGCTTCATCTCATTATCAACGGAGCAGAATGGGACATTTACAAATCGCGATGAGGGGCAGGTCTTGAGTGGAATATAAGCAGGTTAAGCGGGCCCTTTTAAGTGTTACGGACAAGACTGGCCTGGTAGATTTCGCCCGCCAACTGGGCAGCATGAACGTGGAACTGATTTCCACCGGCGGTACGGCGCGCACCTTGCGCGAAGCCGGGCTTACCGTACGCGACGTTTCCGACCTCACCGGCTTCCCGGAGATGCTGGATGGCCGGGTGAAAACCCTACACCCGAAGGTCCACGGGGGCATTCTCCATCTGCGGGACAGCATCGAACACCTCGCCGCGGTGGCCGAGCAGGGAATCGAACCCATCGACATGGTGGTGGTGAATCTCTACGCCTTTGAAGAAACAGCGCGCAAGCCTGGCGTCCCCTTCGGCGAGCTGGTGGAAAACATCGACATCGGCGGCCCGTCCATGGTGCGTTCGGCAGCCAAGAATTTTGAAGACGTCGCGGTGGTCACCGCCACCGCGGACTACGAGGCACTGGCGGCGGAGATGCTGGCCAACCAGGGAGCGCTTTCGTTCGAGACCCGGTGGAGACTGGCCCGGCAGGCGTTCACGGTTACGGCAAGCTACGACTCGGCCATCGCCATGACCTTCAACAAGATTGCGGCGGAACGGCAAAGTGAGCCCGCAGCCGGGTCCGGCCGAAGGCGCGCCAATTCCCCCCTACGCTGCTGATTGCCTACTCCAAGACGGCAGACCTGCGCTACGGCGAAAACCCGCACCAGGCTGCGGCGCTCTATGGAGACGGCACGGGCGGCGGGGTCGCCGGCGGCACAACAACTTCAGGGCAAAGAACTTAGCTACAACAACCTGGTCGATCTGGATGCCGCCTGGGAGCTGGTGCAGGAATTTGAGCAGCCGGCAGTGGCCATCATCAAGCACAGCAACCCCAGCGGCGTGGCCATCGCTTCCTCGGTGGTTGAGGCCTACCAGAAGGCGTTGGCAACCGATCCCGTGTCCGCGTTTGGCAGCGTGATTGGCGTCAATCGCGAGGTCGACGATGGCGTTGGCGGAGGAGATGGCGAAGCTCTTTGTCGAGGCTATCGCGGCCCCATCCTTCAGCGAAGGCGCGAGAGCAAAGTTGAGCACCAGGAAGAATCTGCGGCTGCTGGTGGTCAAGCATGCCGCTCCGGGCAAGGTGGTCAAGCAGATTTCCGGCGGGCTTCTGCTGCAGGATGCGGATATCGAGGACGTCGCAGCGGTCCGAGTTCAAGGTGGTGACGGCTGCGCCAACCTACGGCGGAAGAAATGGAGGCGCTTCTTTTTGCCTGGCGGGTGGCTAAGCACGTCAAGTCCAATGCCATAGTGTATGCCCGTGATGGCCAGACGATCGGCGTGGGTGCGGGCCAGATGAGCCGGGTGGATGCGGCGAAATTCGGCGCCATGAAAGCGGTGTTGCCGCTGGCCAATTGCGTGGCGGCTTCCGACGCTTTTTTCCCTTTCCCGGATGGTCTCGAAGCAGTGGCGACGGCAGGCGCCACGGCGGTGATCCAGCCGGGCGGCTCGGTGCGCGATCAGGAAGTGATTGACGCAGCCAACAGACTTGGATTGGCCATGGTCTTTACCGGGGTGCGCCACTTCCTGCACTAAACAGGGTCTTCCTAATCAGAAGCACAGGAAATACGCGAAGGGTGCCCCATCGGGATCTCGCGTTTTGAGACCTGGGATCCCAGCAACCAATGCTTCGTGGACACCCGTGACGCTAACCACAGGGCGAGTCCCGCAACCCCGGGGCCGCGCCTTGGGCAACTTTCAGCCGTCCCTGTCGGGACTACTCCGATCAGGTCGAGTAAACCCAGGACAAACGTCCTGCGGCTAGGTTCAGAAGTCCCTACGGGCCTGAAGTTTGGAAAGCCGGACTGAAGTTTGGAAACTCGGGTTTTCTCACACCCTCGAAAGCTCTCATCGGCTAAAGCTCAACGCGGCACGTCTAAGAGCCATGACCTTGGTTGCTCTTTCATGTGGAAAAGGCGTTTTGGTGCCTGATCTGCCATGCCCTTCTGGAAGAGAAATGGTCTAAACTGAGAGATGGTGAACTAGCCAAACTCTGCCCGCAGCACTTTAGGAGGAGGACGAAAGTAACGGCTGTTTTTTTTGCCCTCAAACAAATTGGGGAGTGCCGGGACTTTTTGGAGGGCGTTACAATTCGCCTTAGGACCAGATGGTGCGCTGGTGCGAGGCTGCACGGCGCATATGACAAAAAAATGCGGGTTCCTCTGCACCGCGTTTGGACCGCCGGCGTCAGTTCAATGACAGAGCCCGGGCACAGGAACTCCCATCCATGACCATCAAGGTTAAGCCCCAAATCTCCAGCAGGATTCGCGAAACAGCCTTCTTCGCTTGTGCAGCGATCGTTATCCCAGGCTCTGGGCTGGCTTCCCCTCCCCAGAGCGCGTCGCCACAGCAGCCGGCTGCGCCACCGAGCACGCCCGCCAAGGCCTCTCCCACCGGCACCGCGGCGGCGGCACAAAAACCGGACCGGTCCGCGGCTTATTACCATTTCGGCCTGGCGCACATGTACGAGGATATGGCCACCAACTATGGCCGGCCAGAGTACGCCACGCGCGCCATCGAAGAATACAAGCTGGCGCTCGGCGCCGACCCCAACTCGAAATATCTGAACAGCGGGCTGGCCGAACTCTATCTGCGAACCGGCCGGGTACGCGATGCCGTGCTGGCAGCCCAGGAAATTCTCAAGACCGAGCCCAACAACCTGGAAGCTCACAAACTGCTGGGCCGTGTCTACCTGCAGTCACTGGGCAACGTTCAGAATGGCGGCCCTTCGGAGAAGGTGTTGCAGCTGGCCATCGCGGAATAC
Organism: uncultured Acidobacteriaceae bacterium; assembly: GCA_963787145.1. Lineage (GTDB taxonomy): Bacteria > Acidobacteriota > Terriglobia > Terriglobales > Acidobacteriaceae > PALSA-350. The sequence goes on along the minus strand of CAWBBY010000020.1, from coordinate 22,837 downwards.
ACCAAAATAGTGCAGCTGCAAAGCAACGATATCGAGAGCCGGCTGCTGCTGGGGCAGCTTTATACGCTGGCCCACGACACACCGCATGCGGAAGAACAATTTAAGGCGGCGCAGCACATCGATCCGAATTCGGAGGATGTGGTGCTGAACCTGGCGCGGCTGTACAGCGACTCCGGCGATATGACGCACGCGATCGCGGTGCTGAACGCGGTGCCTGCGGATGACCGCACGGCCAAAATGGATTACGCGCTGGGCATGAGCTACGACCAGCTCAAGCAAAACAAGAACGCCATCGACGCCTACGGCAAGGCGTTCGATATGGAACCGGACAACCTGGATGCGGAACGGGGCCTGGCGCAGGCGCTGTTGAACGACAACCAGCTAAGCCCGGCCCTCAAGCACTTTGAGGCCATCTCGACCGCCGACCCTCAGGACGCGCAAACCTATCTGCGGATTGCGGAGATCGAGCGCCGGCAGGGTCATTACGAGCAGGCGCTTACCACCCTGAAAAAGGCCAAGGCCCTGGCTTCGGACTCGCTGGAAATCGGTTTCAATGAGGCCTTGATCGACGACTCTCTGGGGCACTACGACGAAGCCGCGCAGGCTCTGCAGCTGCTGGTGAAGCAGACCACCCATCCAGACGGCCAATACGCGGATGCGGAGAAGAACAACCGCTCCATCTTCCTCGACCGGCTGGCGCATTATCTACCGCGAGCAGAACAAGACGGAACCGGCGGTTCAGACCTACCAGCTGATGGTCGCCATGGGCGGGGAGTACGCCGAGCGCGGGTACCAGGGCCAGGTGGATGCCTACCGCGATGCCAAGCAATACGACAAGGCGACGCAGGTGGCGGAGCAGGCCGCGCAGGCCATGCCGAAGGACAAGACGATCCAGTTGATGCTGGCCGGGCAGCTGGCCGACACCAGCAAGGCGGAAGAAGGCATCAAGCTGGCAAAGGCGCAACTGAAGGGGAACGCCGGCGACCGCGAGGTACACCTGGCGTTGGCGCAGATGTACACCCGGCTGCGGCGCTGGAAGGAAGCCACCGACGAGATCGATGCCGCCGACGCGCTTTCCAGCAAGCCTGACGGCAAAATGGAAGTTCTGGGAGCCTCAGGCCCTGTCGCAGTGAATGCAGACGACAAGATCTACATCTACTTTCTGCGCGGGGCTCTGGCTGAACGGCAGAAGCACTACGATTCCGCCGAAGAAGAATTCCGCAAGATCCTGGCCATCGACAGCAACAACAGCATGACCCTCAACTACCTCGGCTACATGCTGGGGGATCGTGGCGTCAAGCTGGATGACGCGCTGGCCATGGTGCAGAAGGCAGTGCAGCTGGATCCCCAGAACGGCGCCTATCTGGATTCGCTGGGCTGGGTGTACTTCAAGATGGGCCAGTATGCGCTGGCAGAAGCCAATCTGCGCAAGGCGAGCGAGCGCATCGGCCAGGACCCGCAAGTACACGACCACCTGGGCGAGTTGTACGAGAAGACCGGCCGGCTGAAGATGGCCGCCGGGCAATGGGAGCAGAGCCTGCAGGAGTATGCCCGCACTGTGCCCGCGGACGCCGAACCCGGCGACGTGAGCAAGGTGCAGAAGAAGCTGGATAGCGCGCGGGTAAAGCTGGCCAAGGAAGAATCGGCGGGCGCCAGCCCGAAGCAGTAGGGTGGTAACGGCCGGGGGCGCGACCGGCGAAGTTTTTGCCCTGCCCGCCGGGTGTGCGGTTGGCGACGATGAGGGAAGCCTGCTTGCGCAGCGGGAGCATCCCGAAGCAGCCCATCCCTATCGCACCCCTTTTCAGCGTGACCGGGCCCGGGTGATCCATGCGCGGGCATTTCGCCGCCTGGCGGGCAAAACGCAGGTCTTCACTCACCGCTACTCCGATCACTTTCGCAGCCGCCTCACCCACACCATGGAAGTGGCGCAGATCGCGCGTGCCATTGCCACTGCGCTGGGGCTGAACGAAAACATGACGGAAGCGCTGGCGCTGGTGCATGACATTGGGCACCCGCCCTTCGGGCATGCCGGCGAGCGAACCCTGGACGAAGCCATGCGGGAATTTGGCCTGCGCTTCGACCACAACCTGCACGCGCTGCGCATCGTCGAATACTTCGAGGTTCGGTATGCCGCCTTTCGCGGGCTGAATCTCACCCTCGGCGTGCGTGAAGGCATCGTCAAGCACTCGCGCAACTATTCCGCAGCCGAACACCCGGAACTGAGCGCCTACTTCCTGGACCAGCAACCGCCACTGGAGGCGCAACTGATCGATCTCGCGGACGAGATTGCCTACCTCACGGCGGACATGGATGACGGGATGGAGGCGGGGATGCTGCAGCCGGAATTGCTCCGCCGGCATGTGCGCATCTTCGATCAATCTCTGCGTGCGGTGGAGTCGTGAGTATCCCGGCTGCGGCCAAGAATCTGCTGTCCAACGAAGCCTTGAAGAAGATGCTGAATACCCTGGTGGGCGATCTTATCCGGGAAACGGCGCGCCGAGTCGACGCGGGTGGAGTGGCCACCCTGGAGGATGTCCGTCTATCACCGCAGCGGTTGGTAGCGTTTTCCCCGCAGATCGAGGAGCTCCGCCGCGAAGCCAAGCAACATCTCTATGCCACTCTGTACAGCCGGGAGGAGTTGCAACGGGACCTACAGGAGGCGGCCACGGTGGTACGAAATCTATTTGCCTGCTGGGTAAACGATCCGTCGCTGTTACCGGCTGCTAACCAGTCCCAGATCGCCGACCAGGGTGTGGCCCGGGTGGTTGCCGACTATATCGCGGGGATGACGGACAACTACATCCTGCTGCAGTATGCCGAATGGACTAAAGATCGACGATCTGTTGCGGGCTGAGCGTACCCGCGAGGAGATGGCGGAAGGCAGTGAGATTTCCGCAAAATCTTCCCAGCCGATCGACGTGCGCTTCCGGCGCGAGACTACGCACCAGGTTTTTCAGGCAGGGGCCAACAATGAACTTGAAGACATGGGACCAGGGAAAGGTTCCCTTGCGCGCAAGGTAGATCGGGTTGGCCACTTGCATGTATCCCATGCGCACTCCGGTGCAGCGTCCGATCTTGGTGCTGAGATGCACTCCGCAGGCATTCGAGATGTGCACGATCGACCCGAAGGACGCCAACTGACGGGAGAAATCCCAATCCTCGTACCATCCGTAAAGCGGAAGGGTCTCGTCGAAGCGAAGATTGTGTTCGCGGATGGGAGCCAGGCGGAGGCACATATTACAGCCGTAAGCGAAGAAGATCGGAGTGATCCTCTGCTCGCTCTGGGCGCCTGTACTGCCGGCCACGATTGACTTTGCCTGGGCCGACGGAGAGGCCGGGGCCCTTTACGTCGTCTGCCAGCACCCTGCCGGTGGAAGCTACTACTTCCGGATGGTCAACAAAGAAGCGCTCGGTGATTTCCAGGTATTGGGGGTCGAGATAGAAATCATCATCGATGAAGAGCAGAATATCGCTTTCGCGAGCCAGGGTCAGGATCGCATTTCGCTGCCGGGTCAGGCCCAGGGGCGTCTGGATGAAGGTTACGTGGGGGAATTGGGCGGGGGCATCTCCGACGTCCTCGGGGTCTGCGTAAGCCACGAAGATGTTGTCGGGCTGTCTCGCCTGCTTTGCCAAAAAGGCGATGGTTTCGGTGAGTATTGCGCAGCGACCCCGGGTAGCAATGCCAACAACCAGCCTGGTTTGGCTTTCCATGGACTTCAGCTTAATCGGTGGCGCTCGCTTCATAAGTGTGCCCTTCTCGCCTAGTATTCGAAAAGTCATCATGTGTCGGCTGAAGAGTTTGTTCCACTCCCTTGACCCATCGCCCTCGGGGGGCTAGAGAGCCCCTGTGTGGCAACCCGAATTTCTAAACAGCAGTCCCTCAGGGACTACAGCCCCTCTGTCCCGACCACAAATGGATGGGAGCTGCCCCACATCTCGCTCGTTTTTCGCGAGATGTGGGATTCCACAGTCCTGTCCTTGCAAGTCTTTACCCTCGATCAGGACCTAGGGACTGTGGTCAAGATGGGCGTGGTTAGGCGCAAATTTCAAGGGGTTGATATGATTGAGGGATGCATGTGTTGGTCTATTCCGCTACGTGGTGCCGCGATTGCCGCGAAGCCAAACGCTTCCTTGAAAAGCACCAGATCCCCTATACCGAGATCGATATCGAGACCAGCCCCGGGGCCGCAGAGGAAGTGATCCGGCAGGTGGGCAAACGGGCCATCCCTCAGTTCGTCCTCGATGGCAAATGGATTCAGCCTTATCGCGCGGGCCATGGCTTTCTCCACCAGGAAATGGCGGAACTTTTTGGCGTCAGCGGCACCAGCCAGCTTCATCCTCGTTAATCAGCTTTAGGAGACCGATTCGACCTCGCTATCCGGCGGCCCAGGGTCGTTCAGGATGCTGCGGGCGTCCACTTCGTCCTTGGGGCTTACTTGCAGCTGCAGCCCGCCCAGGCCGGTACCGTAAAGCATGGCGGTATTTTCTCCCACCAGAAAGCTGGTAATACCCGCTGAGTCCAGGCGAGTCTTGGCCATGTCGGCCTCCAAAGCGTCGCGATAGCGTTCAATTGTGATCAGTTCCGGTTCTTCTTCCATCAATCGTCCCTCCCAACTGGTGAGATGCAGCAACGATAGAATAGTACGTTGGGCAGTTGCCCGGGTCGGAGGCTTTGGTTGATCGCTCGTTACACCCGCCCGGCCATGGGCCGGATCTGGAGTGAAGAAAACAAATACGCGTATGTGGCTGGAGGTCGAAGCCACAGCTTCCGAGGTTCTGGCCGAAGCCGGAATCGTACCCGCACTCGGCCGCGCGGGCCATCCGCGCATATGGAGAGGTCGACGTGGCCCGCATTCAGGAGATCGAAGCGGAAGTAAAGCACGACGTCATCGCGTTCACGACTGCCATGGCGGAAAAGATCGGTCCGGAGTCCCGTTGGCTGCATTACGGGCTCACTTCAAACGACGTGGTCGACACGGCGCAGGCGCTGCAGATCAAAGCGGCCTCAGGGCTCATTCGCGAAGGCATTCTGGCGCTGGCCGCGATTCTCAGGCAGCGCGCCCTGGAATTCAAGCACACTCCCACCATCGGCCGCACCCACGGCATCCATGCCGAGCCAACGACCTTCGGCCTCAAACTGCTCAATTGGTACGCCGAGATCATGCGCGACCTGGTGCGCTTCGATGCCAGCGCCGAAGACATGCGCGTGGGTAAGCTCTCGGGCGCGGTCGGAACCTTTGGCCATCTGAAGCCGGAGCACGAAGCGAGCATATGCGCCAAGCTCGGACTGCGCGCAGATCCCATCGCCACCCAGGTCATCCAGCGCGACCGGCACGCCGCCTACATCGCTACCCTCGCCGTGCTGGCTTCCACCCTGGATAAAATTGCCGTCGAGATCCGCCACCTGCAGCGCACGGAAGTGCGCGAGGCGGAGGAGTTCTTCTCCGAGAAACAGAAGGGCTCATCCTCCATGCCGCACAAGCGGAACCCGATCACCTCGGAGCAAATCAGCGGCCTGGCGCGGGTAATCCGCGCCAACACCCAGGCTGCGCTGGAAAATGTGGCCGCTATGGCATGAGCGGGATATTTCCCACTCGTCGGTCGAGCGCATCATCTTTCCCGACTCCACCATCCTTACCGACTACCTGCTGGCGAAAACCACTACGCTGATCGAGAAGCTTCTGGTCTATCCCCGGCGGATGCTCAAGAACCTGGAGAGCACGGGCGGCCTGATCTTCTCCGGCCAGCTTCTGCTCGACCTGACCGAAGCCGGTATGTCTCGCGAAGAGGCCTATCGCCTGGTGCAGGCGCACGCCATGAACGCCTGGAAGGAAGACCTGGTCTTTCGCGACCTGGTGGAGCAGGATCCTGCAATCACGGAGCCGCCTTTCCGGCGGACAAGTTGGAAAAGACGTTTCAGTTTGAGCGCCAGTTGGCGAACGTGGACGCGATTTTTGAACGGGTTCTGGCGTGAATCTGACGGTAGCGGTAACCGGCGCCAGCGGATCTATCTTCGGTCAACGTCTGTTGCATGCGCTGGAGCGTGACGCGCGGGTCACCCACGTCAACTTCATCGCATCGGAGAACTCGCTGCGGGTGATGGCTGAGGAACTGCACCTAAGCGGCCGCAGCGAACTGGTGGCAAAACTTCTGGGCAAGACCTCCGCCAAGGTGCAGCAACTCGCGGAGAGCGATATCGGCGCAGGACCTGCGAGCGGCAGCTATCCCTCGGCCGGCATGATCATCCTGCCCTGCAGCATGGGCACGCTCGCCGGCATCGCCAATGGACTGGCGTCCAACCTGATCGAACGGGCGGCTGACGTTAGCCTCAAGGAGCGGCGTCCGCTTATTCTCTGTGTTCGGGAAACGCCCTTCAACAAGATCCACTTGCGCAACATGAGCCTGGCTGCGGACGCCGGGGCGGTGATCTTTCCCGTCATCCCCGCCTTCTACAACCGGCCTATGGACGCTGCTGAAATGGCGGAGCAGTTCGTCTGCCGGGTGCTGGCGCACATTGGGTTACCCCAGCCGGACGCTTATGTCTGGAAGGGTGAAACGCTCCCTGGTCCGGCGACGGATCACTGACCAGGAATCACGCTATCGTAGGTTTCGGTAGCCGGAATCTGCCGGACCATCGCCATCCGCGCCGGCTGTGCGTTCAGAAAATCCACCACGCTCGGCCCAACCTGGCCGACACACTGCCCGGGCGCCAGATGCCCGCAGTTGGCATACACATCCAATTCCGACTGGAGTATCTCCGCGTGCAGTCGATAACCGACGGAGAGCGGAATCAACCGGTCCTGGTCGCCCCAACCAATCAGCACCGGCATGGTCAACGCTCCCAGTTTTCCATCCACCAGGTCTGCTCCGGTCATCATGGATTGGACACTGCGATGGACCACCCATCCGATGTGATCGCCGCGGCGCAGCATCGCCATGGCCAGAAAGCCAGGCAGCGGCCGCGGGATGGGGCACCAGCAACTCCTCCAGCTGGGCCAGGTCCGTGGGCGACGCAGGCTGAAACAGGGCGGGATCAAAGCCCAGCTTAAAGCGCAGGCCCGCGCTATCCAGCAACACCAGCCTGCCGGATGCGCTCGGGCTGTTGCAAGGCAACCCGCATGGCGATCCAGCCACCCATGGACCAACCCGCCAGGTCCACCTGGTGGAGGTGCTGGCTATCGAGAAACCCCTCGACCATGACTGCCTGGTCGGAGATGGAGTAGGAAGCATCCCTGGGCTGTGCGGAACGTCCGTATCCCAACAAGTCCAGCGCATATACGCGGTGGCCGCCATCGATGAGCCTTGGGTATCAGGTTGGCCCAGTCAGCGGCCCGGCTGCCTAGTCCATGCACCAGCACCAGGGGGCGGCCGGTCCCACCCACCAGGTAATGCATTTTGTAACCATTGACGGTCACAAACTCGCTATGTACGCCGCGCAGCCGCAACCTGGCATCGATCTGCTGGTCGACCAGCCACAGCGGATTTCGCCAGGCCAGAATCCCAAAACCCAAACCCGCTAACAACAGAACAAAAACGAAAGCGAGGACCGCTCTCCTGGGAGAGCCCACAGTCCCGCTTGTCTTCCCCTCAACCTTCATGCGCTTCCTCACCTATCATGCTGCGGATCGCCCGCCAAGCCCAGCCGAAGTGCCTTCTCAATCACCCGCATGGTCACGGGCGCCAACCGATAAGCGTTCTGCTGGTGCAATTCCTCTTCTTCGACCCACCGCACCTCGTCCGCGTCGCTGGCACTGCAGAGCGTGCCGCCGGCGACGCGGCATACAAAATCGATCAGGACATAGTGGTAACGAATCCGCCCCGAGGTCTCTTCCTGCGTAATCCTGTCCAGGATCTCGACGATGCCGCCGGGGACGACGATCAGGCCGGTCTCCTCCAGCACCTCACGCGCTACGCCTTGCTGCAACGTCTCCCCCAGTTCCAGGGCGCCCCCGGGCAATGACCACTCGCCCTTAAGCGGCTCCTGGCCGCGACGCACCAGCAGTACCTTCGTACCGTCGATCACCACGGCGCCTACGCCAACGATCGGCGCCTCTGGATACTCTCGACGCACAGAAGTTGCTCCTGCTAAGGGCTCGTGCCCTGCAAAGTCATCCTTTTAGCTGGCAGAGGGAGGATTTGTTACAGCCTGATTAATATTACTCTGGAAATCTTGATGGGCTTGCCATATTCCTCAGCAAAAACTGTGCGCCCCATACTAAAACGGTCGCCGTAAAACTTGTCCGGGCCTTTCAAGTGGCCAATGCCCAGGAGTGCCACGACGGAGTAGCTCAGAGGAAGCTTGAGCACCTCGTGCACCTTGTCCTCTTCAAAGCCCTCCATGGGTGCCGTGTCGTACCCCAGCACCTCGGCCATCAGCAACATATGGGTGAACGCCAGCATGACCTGGCGATTGAGCCACAGGGGCATGTTGGGGTGGTTCGACAGGTAGTTCGGAATGGTGGTTTTCGCCTGCTCGGCGTAGTTTTCGGGCATGCCGCCCAAACGGCCCAAACGCAACATTTCGTCCAAATCTCCGCTGCGCCATCCATCGGCATCGCCGCAAGCCACGATCATGACCGAAGCCTCTTCCACTTTGGCCTGGTTGAAACTGGCTGCGCGCAGCTTTTTCTTCTGTTCCGGGCTGCGGACCACGATAAAGCGCCACGGCTGCAGATTGTAACCACTGGGCGAGTGCAACCCGGCCTGGAGGATTTTCAGCAGATCGGCATCCGGAATCGGGCTTTCATCGAAACTGGGCGATGCCCTTCTCTCAGCAATTGCCCGAGACAGCGTCTTCTCCCTCTCGTATGACATCAGTGAATCTCGCTCATCGCCAGCTCATTACCGTAGGGACGTTGGCTCGGAGCTTCGGCGAAGACCCAGAGTCCGTGGAATCCATCGCGAAGCTCAGGGTGGGCAGCGAGCGTAGCCTTCATCAGCTCCAGATTCCGGGCCCGGGTGGCGACTGGATCGCCGGCATCCGTAGTGGTATAGCGCAGGACCAGGTCCAGGCCACCCAGGGAACCATCCGTATGCACGTCGCTCACGGAGTAGGCCTGATTGCCTGCCTTGACTTCCATGGGCTGCGCTCCGGGCAAGCCGTCGGGTCTGGCGCCGGCCGTCTCCTGGTTTAACTTATCCAGGTTCGCGCTGGTCATGAAATCGGCCGGAGTCGCCAGGTAGGCCGCAGTCGTGTAGTAGAAATAGGCGTTCCATTTCTGCCCCTTCTGGTTATAGGCGCGCGCTTTGGTCCAATACCAGACGCTGTCATGTCCAGCCACCAGGAGTGGTTTCACAAACAAGCCGGCGAGCTGCCAATCTGTGCTCTTCTGCAGCAGGAAGGCCATCTGCTGAGGCTGCTTAACACCCGTGGCATGCACCAGAGTCAGGGCATAGCGGCCCTGGGGAAGCTGCGGGATGGTGACGTCCACATGCACTGGCGAACCTGCGGCTCCGCAGAAGAATACCGTGTCCTCGACCGCCGCCTTCAAATCAGAAGCGTCCAGACCATACAGTGCGTCTATGGTGATGGTGGCGCCCGCGAGCAGGGCGCCGTCTGCTCTATGGTGTTTGCGATGGGATCAAACTGGGCTTTCACCTTGGGGATGGTGAGCGCCTGCACAGCGGGAATGTTTCCGCTCTGCACGGCGGAGGCAAGGGTTCGCGCGGCCTGCACCAGTGCGGTGCGTTCGCTTTCAGCCATTTGTGCCTGGCGTAGTGCACGACACGGCGAAGATCCGGCCTGGGGCCAGCAACGTAACCAGAGTAACCACAAGTTCAAAGTATCTGCGGGACGCGAGCATGGAAGTTAGACCGTTTGGTCGAATTTCCAGGGAGTGGAAGATTCCCTCTCTGGTGCGACCACTGCTAGTCTAGTACACAGAGGGTGGTAGGGGATGGCTCGAGCGATCACGACCGGCGGATGGACAATCCTTCTCCTGTCGACGATATGCGGGTCGACGATGTACGCGCAGAATGGCCGCATTCGGAGCGCCGGCCCGCAGGGCCCGGTTTCGGCTCCGGCCCCCGCCGCCCAGGTACCAGCTACACCCCAACCGGCAGCTCCGGAATCAGCTCAGGTTGCACCGTCGATGCTGCAGGAGCCGGCGAAAGAAGCGCAGATCGTCTTCGCCAACGACAGTCTCTCGATTCGCGCCGACAATTCGAGCCTGGCAGCCATTCTGCGCCAGGTCGCCAGCAGCAGCGGCATGAAAGTCGAAGGGCTGGGTGGGGACGAGCGCGTTTTTGGCAACTTCGGCCCCGGAGCACCACGCGATGTTCTGGCCAATCTGCTGGATGGAACTGCATACAATCTGGTTCTACTCGGAGATCTGAACAACGGCGCGCCGCGAGAACTGATTCTCACTCCCACCACGCGAGGTGGATCGACCGCTCCATCGCCTGCGCCTCAAGCCAATGCTGACGAGGCCAACAATGAACAGGAAACCGTGGACGTTCCGCCACCGCCACCCGACGTGCCGCCGCCCCCACCCGGGACATCGCCGCAAACTCCACCAGGGGTGAGGACGCCTCAGCAATTATTTGAGCAACTGCAGCGCATGCGCGCGGGCCAGCAGCAGCAGCAGCAACCGCCGGTGCAGCAAGACTCACCGCAGCAGTAGGCTGCGTTAACCATCCGAACAATCATCGAGGGGGGAGAAAGAGGGGGAGGGAAATAACTACAAGACAAAAGCCGATGGGTTCGACCCCAGGGTCAAATCCGTACCACCTGGGTCTCGGCCTTCGCGCCATCCGCCGGAGACAGGCGCGCATGGAAACGCAAAACATCGAACAACGTCTTGCAACACATATAACCCAGCATCACGCCAAGCGCGAGAGCGGCGATCGCCGCACAAAACACCATCAACATACTTACATCGATTCCCATAATTGGCCCTTCAATCTAGAGTTTTAGCTCACCCATTGTGCGTCGTTCGCGCACTATCATTGCTCGTATTACCAGTGTGTCATTGTGACAGACCGCAGCGTTGCGTTGACCCTCGTTTCTATTGCCGAATAAGATACATGTAGTGTTACCCGTGCCACTCGCTCTGTGTAGCCCTGAGCCTTCATGCCCATTACTCATATCACCGTGCGGGGAGCGCGTCAGCACAATCTCCGCGATATCAATATCCGAATTCCGCGTAACACGCTTACCGTGGTCACCGGCCTCTCGGGATCAGGCAAGTCTTCGCTGGCGTTCGACACCATCTATGCCGAAGGCCAACGACGCTACGTGGAAACACTTTCTGCGTACGCTCGCCAGTTCCTTGACCAGATTGAGCGTCCCGATGTCGATTCCATCGAAGGCCTCAGTCCCGCCATCTCCATCGAGCAAAAAACCACCAGCCGCAGCCCCCGATCCACCGTTGGCACCATCACCGAAATTTATGACTACCTTCGTCTCCTCTACGCATCGATCGGTGTGCCTCACTGCCCTAAGTGCGGCAAACCTATTTCGCGCCAAACCGCGGAACAAATCGTAGAGCGGATTCTTTCGCTCGCACCCGGAGAACGCGTCATCATCTATGCGCCGATCGTGCGCGGCCGCAAGGGTGAGTTCAAGGACCTGCTCGACGAACTGGATCAGCAGGGCTTTCGCGCCCGCATTGACGGCGAGATGCGAGATCTCGCCGACTCCATTCAACTCGAACGCCACAAGAAACACACCATTGAAGCCGTCATCGATCGCGTTGTTCTCAAACCGGGGGTTGAGAAGCGCCTCGAAACCTCGGTGGCCAAAGCTCTGCAGATGGCCAACGGTCTTGTCCTCACTGCGGTCGCCGGCGAAGAAGAGCAGCTTTATTCCTCTTCTATGGCGTGTCCGGACTGTGGACTCGACATCCCCAAGTTGGAGCCTCGAAGCTTTTCGTTCAATAGCACTTATGGCGCATGCCCCGAGTGTCATGGCCTGGGCAGCATTTATGACTTCGATGCAGCAAAAGTGATTACCGATTGGTCAAAGCCGCTGACCGATGGCGCGTTGGGCCCGGGCGGAGGATCGCAGTATCTGAACCGCCTGCTGCAATTGGCTGCCAAGCGATACAAGATCGATCTGACTAAGCCTTTCGAGGATCTCACCGAGAAGCAACAGAAGCTGTTGCTCTATGGACCTGGCCGTGAGGAGGCGCCGCGCACCGGGTTCCACGGCATCCTGGCTTACCTGCGCGACTCGCTCGAAGAGTCCAAGTCAGAAAGCTATCGCGATTGGCTGATGAACTACATGTCGGCCACCATCTGCCCCGCCTGCGAGGGTAAGCGGCTGCGGCCTGAATCACTTGCGGTTAAAGTGGGCGCGTTGTCGATTGCCGATTTCACGGCCCTGCCACTGCGTAAGGCGCTGGACGCGGCACGCGCTATCGAGTTCTCACGCCGCGAGGGGCTGATCGCCGAGCGGCTTCGCCGCGAGGTGGTGGAGCGGCTGGAATTTCTCAACTCTGTCGGCCTCAGCTATCTGGCGCTCGACCGCAATGCCGCGACTCTCTCCGGCGGCGAAGGACAACGCATTCGCCTGGCTACGCAAATCGGTTCCCGGCTGCGTGGAGTCCTGTACGTGCTCGATGAACCTTCGATCGGTCTGCACCAGCGCGACAACCAGCGGCTGATCGAAGCCCTCAAATCTCTGCGTGACCTCGGTAACACGGTGCTGGTGGTCGAACACGATGAAGACACCATCCGGCATGCTGATTACGTCGTCGATCTTGGCCCGGGTGCGGGAAAACTCGGGGGACATGTGGTCGCCGCCGGAACCCCGCAGCAGATCATGGAGACCGACATTTCGCTCACCGGCCGCTATCTCTCCGGCGAACTGCAGACCATCAGCCGCGAGGCACCGCGCCCGCTGAAAGGCAGCTGGATCACGGTCGAAGGCGCGAGCAGCCACAATCTGAAAAATCTGACCGCACAATTCCCTCTCAACGTAATGACGGTAGTAACGGGTGTCTCCGGTTCGGGTAAGAGCACCCTGGTCAACGACACTCTCTATCGCGCCCTGGCGCGGGAGCTCTACGGTTCGCGCGAATTGCCCGGGCCCGCACAAAACCATCCAGGGTTTTCAAAACATCGATAAAGCGGTACGTATCGACCAGTCCCCTATTGGCCGCACGCCGCGTTCCAACCCGGCGACGTACACCGGGGTCTTCACCGCCATCCGCGATCTCTTCGCCCGCCTGCCGGAGTCGCGGGAACGGGGCTACAAACCGGGCCGCTTTTCGTTTAATGTTTCCGGCGGCCGCTGCGAGGCGTGCCAGGGCGAGGGCCAGCGCCGTATCGAGATGAACTTCCTGCCCGATGTGTACGTGCTGTGCGAGGTGTGTAACGGCCGCCGTTACAATCAGGAAACCCTGGCGGTCAAGTTCAATGGCTACTCCATTGCCGACCTGCTGGAGTTGGCCATCGAGGACGCGCTGCCGGTGCTGATCGATATTCCCCAGGTGAGGCAGAAGCTGGAGACGCTGGTCGATGTGGGGCTCGGCTATATCCATCTGGGCCAGGCCGCGACCACGCTTTCCGGAGGCGAGGCCCAGCGCATGAAGCTGGCCCGGGAACTCTCCAAACGGCAAACCGGCAAGACCCTCTACCTGCTGGATGAACCCACTACCGGGCTGCACTTCGACGACGTGCGCCGGTTGCTGGAAGTGCTGCACCGCCTGGCAGATCTGGGCAACACGGTCATCATCATCGAACACAATCTCGATGTGATCCGCAGCGCGGACTGGATCCTCGACCTGGGGCCTGAAGGTGGTGAAGGCGGCGGCAACCTGGTGGCCAAGGGCACTCCCGCGGAGGTAGCTGCTACACTCGGCTCGTATACGGGGGAATTTCTCCGCCGTTATTTTCCCACGTACGAGTTGAAGCCCTTCGCGGCTTCGGCCTCTGGAACCAATGGCAATCACGTGCCGCGCAGGCGTGCGGCCAAATAGGAAATCCGCCCTTGTCGAACGATCTGGAGATCCTGTCCTCACCCGACGTACCGAACGGCTTGCCGCCGCCCAAGCCGCCCGCGCCGGATCCCTAACTTTGGTCACACGGTTCTGTTCTTCACCGTGGCCGTCATCGTTCTACTGCTCACAAGTGTTTCCGTTTTCGCCCTCGCCATGGGCTTGCATCTGCTCGGTACGGAGACGCCGGAACAGCTACTGCGCGAGCCACGCCTGCTTATCCCCACCATGGCCGGCGCTTACCTCATCGCCGGGGCCATCGTCTGGGCGATTTTTACTTACCTGTGGCAACAACCGTTCACCCGGGCTTTGCATTGGAACTTCGGCGCGGTTCAGCGTCGCTGGGCTCAGCTTGCTGGCCGGCGGCGTTCTGCTGAGCGTAGTGGTGCAGTTCCTGTCGAACTTCCTTCCCATTCCCAAGACCTTGCCGATCGACGACTTCTTTCGCACCCCGGCCGACGTGTGGATGGTCGCCCTGTTCGGCACCTTCGTGGCTCCGGTTTTTGAAGAGCTGGCCTTTCGCGGCTTCCTGTTGCCCTCGATGGCCTCGGCCTGGGACTGGCTGCGTGGCCAGCAGCGCGGACTGCTTGACGGTGCGAGGATGGACGAAGACCCGCGCTGGAGCATCCCGGCCCTGGTTATTTCCTGCACCGCTTACCAGCATCGCATTTGCGTTGGTACACGCCGATCAGCTGGCGCACGCCTGGGCTCCGTTGGCGGTCCTGTTTGGCGTAAGCCTGGTGCTCTGCGGGGTGCGCCTGTGGACCCAGTCCCTGGCCGCCAGCACGTTCATTCACGCCACTTATAACGGAACTATCTTTACCATCCTTTTTTTCGCCACCGGCGGCTTTCGCCATCTGGATAAAATCAGATAATGACCCTTGCCCATCGTGAAGCACTGCTCAAGATGCTGGCCCGCATCTCTTTTCGCCTGGGCGACTTCAAGCTCTCTTCCGGAGCCTCCAGCGACTACTACATCGATTGCCGAACGACTACCCTTACGGGCGAGGGTGGACGCCTGACGGGCCTGGCTGTGCTCGATCTTATTCGCCAGCATGAGTTGCGGCCGCGAGCAGTGGGCGGCCTTACGCTCGGCGCTGACCCCATTGTGTGCAATGTGGCCGCGGCCAGCGCCTGGCACGCTCTGGAAGCTCCTGGCTCGCCGGTCCTGGATGGTTTTCTGGTGCGGAAAGCTGAAAAGACTCACGGCACAGGCCGGCGTATCGAGGGCTTTCAGCAGACGGACGCGCCGGTGGTTGTGGTTGACGACGTCTGCACCACCGGCGCTTCGACGGTGACGGCCATTGAAGCTGCGCGCGAGGCTGGGATGCGGGTGATCGGCGTGATATGCCTGGTGGAACGTGAGGAAGCGAAGGGAAGGCCTGCGGTCGAGGCTGCGGCGCAAGGGGCGCCGTTTTTTCGGCTCTTCAGCGCCAACGATGTACGCGCCGAGCATGTACGCCATTTAGCGATGTAAACCTGCCTGCCAAGCGACGTGCCCCACACTCGCGGTTTGCATTCATCCGCCGCGACAACTCGAGCGTCGGTGCCCGAGCACTTCGGCTTGCAGGCGAGCCACTCTGCGAAACCGCGAGGTGGCCCCGTCTTGCCAGAACTTGATGAGTGGTCTACCGGACTTCGGAAACGGTACTGCCGGTTTGGGATGCGTTGGAGAGAATCTGCACTTCTACGCGCCGATTCTGAGCCCTTCCCGCAGCTGTACGGTTGGTGGCCACTTCCTGATCCTTGCCGATGCCGATCAGGTAAAACTTGTGAGCCGGCACATTGAACTTGGAAGCCAGATACTGCACCACCGCTTCCGCGCGGCGCTGGCTCAACTGGTAGTTGTAGTCGGCGTTGCCAACCGAATCCGTACCCCCGGTCACTTCGAGGATGTAGCTCTTGGCGGAGGTGAGCTGGGTTCCGAGGCCATCCAACTGCGCCTTGTCGCTCTTGGTCAAGACGCTCTTGTCGAATGCGAAGGTCACGGAGACGGTGCCGATCTGCTTGTAGTTGTCCAGGTTCGCTACCACGCTAGCCAGGGTGTCTGCGCGATTGACTGCTTCCTTTGCGCTGCCCTGGGCCTGGTTCGCTGCCTGGGTTGCAGCGGTAGCGTTTTGGGTGGCGGTGTTGGCTGACTGCTGCGCTTGCTGGATGCCGGCCTGGGCGCGATCGTTGGTGCTTTGGATCGACCGATTGTTCGCCGCGACGGCATCGTCAAGCTCGTTGGTCTTGGTGACCAATGGGAGTGGTTTGGGTGCGCACATAGTTCTTCGTGGAGCAGCCGGCTGCGAAAAGCAATGATACGGCCCCCAACAGGATAGCTGTGTATTGCGATGTCTTAGCGATTCGGTTCATAAAAGACTCTGCTCCCTGTAATTGCTGTTTTTGCCCATCCTTACGTATGTAGCACGATTGTTGCCAAAATGGGTCACTGCCGTTACCAGTTTCCCTGCAATCACTTGCGGGGTAAAGTATGCAATTTGATGCAGCGCGAAGAGGGAAAGTTTTACCTTCTGGTGGGCAAACTTCCGCCCGACCCCAGCACCGTCTAAACTTTAGTTCAAGGGAAGTTCATGGATCTGCACGAAAAAATACGCACCCTGCCCGCCCGGCCGGGGGTGTATTTGTACCGCAATGCTGACGGCGATGTGATCTACGTCGGTAAAGCCAAGAATCTTCGTTCCCGGGTACGCTCCTACATCCTTGACGGAGCGCAGGCCAACGCCAAGACCGGCTCGCTCATGCGCGAAGCCGTGGATGTGGACTACATCCTGGTGGAAAACGAGCAGGAAGCCCTGGCGCTGGAAAACAACCTCATCAAGCAGCGCAAGCCCCGATTCAACATTCTGCTGCGTGACGACAAGACCTATCCCTACGTAAAGTTGACCCTGGCCGACCGCTACCCCAAGGTTTTTGTAACCCGCCGGCTGCGCAAAGATGGCAGCGCCTACTACGGACCCTTTTTTCCCGGCAACCTGGCGCATCGGGTAGTCGACCTGATTCATCGCAGCTTTTTACTGCCCAGTTGCAAGGTCGATCTGTCGCGCTACCATCCCCGGCCCTGCCTGCAGTACTACATCAAGCGCTGCCTGGGCCCTTGCGTCGAGGCGCTCACTACGCCCCAGGAATACCGGGAAGCGGTGCATGACGCGCAAATGTTTCTGGAAGGCCGGCAGACGGAGCTAAGCCACTCCCTGGAGCAGCGCATGGAGGCGGCAGCCGCCTCAGAGCAGTTCGAACTCGCGGCCCGGTACCGCGATCTTCTGATCACCATGAGCCAGGTGCAGGAGAGACAACGTATGGCGACCACCGACGGCGATGATGCGGACGTCTACGGTTACCATCACGAGAACGGCATGCTGGCCGTGAACCTCTTCCATATGCGAGGCGGCAAGATCGTCGATCGCAGGGAATTCTTTTGGGAAGAGTTGCCTGAGCTTCCGCCGGAGCCCGACTCGCCTGAAGGAAAATCCGGATCCGACTCCGGATCGCAATCCTTCGGGGAGGCCTTTGACGCCTCCTTCTTCTTCTCCGCTCTGCTGAAACAGCTTTATATCGATCAGCAGTATGTGCCGCGGACGGTCTATATCCCGGTTGATTTTGCGGATCGCGATTCTTTGGAGGCCCTGCTGAGCGAACGTGCCCAGCACAAGGTTGAGCTGTGCGTGCCCCGCCGGGGAGAGAAGCGTTCCCTGGTGGACCTCGCGGGACAAAATGCCAAGCAAAGTTTTGATCAGCGCTTCCGGGTGTTGCAGCCATCGCGCAAGATGATCGAAGAAACGCTGCAGGATTTGCTCACGCTGCCGGATCTGCCCAGGCGCATTGAGTGCTTTGACATCTCCCACATCCAGGGCGCGGAAACGGTCGCTTCGATGGTTGTTTGGGAGGACGGCGCGATGAAGAAATCCGACTACCGCAAATTTCAGATAAAGACGGTGGAAGGGGTCGACGATTTCGCCTCCATGCGGGAAGTGGTCGGGCGGCGCTATCGGCGGGTGCAAGAGGAACAGCGAGCGATGCCCAGCCTGGTCCTGATTGATGGAGGATTGGGCCAACTGCACGCCGCTGCGGAAGCCTTGGAATTGCTCGGGATCACCACCCAACCGCTGGCCTCGATCGCCAAACGAGAGGAAATCATCTACGTCTACGGGCAGGAGGATGAACCCATCGTGCTTGACCGCCGGTCGCCGGTGTTGCACCTGGTGCAGAAGATTCGCGATGAGTCGCACCGCTTCGCTGTGACTTACCACCGCAAGCGGCGGGAGATCCGGGATCGCGAGTCCAACCTGCTGACCATACCTGGCGTGGGCCCGCAGACGCGTAACCGGCTGGTGGCGCACTTCGGCAGCCTGCGCGGGGTACAGGATGCCAGCCTGCAGGCGCTTGCCTCCGTGGTTGCGCCTCACCTGGCCACGGCCATCTATGGCTATTTCCATCCCGCGGACACGGTAGCTTCTCCGCCGGGGCAGGCGGTTTAAGCACGGGCTGCGGAAAATGGATGGTTCCTGCGTAAACGAGATAAAGAGCATACAAGGGCCTAAAGGCCAGATGATTTTGGGTTTGTATTTTTACATTCTCAAAACCAAGGCGGCAGGCAGCGGACCCTAGGCACCGCAGTTTGTGACAGGCTACAGTATGACCTCTGCCAGCCCGGACTTTCAGTCCGGGGAAGCGGCTTTTAAACCCGCGAGAACGTTTTATCTTGCAACACCGGGCTTTAGAAGCCCTGGTGAAAATGCCCCAAGCTCCCCAATCAACGCGTACGTTCTTCGTGAGCTCGACGACCGTCGGACGCCCGCGCGCTTCTCCAATCCGATCGCATGGCTCAACTTCTCAATGGATGTTCTGACGGAGAATCGTCGGGCAGTTTCTGCTGCATGAATTTGTAATTATGCCGAATTCTTCCATCTGCTGCTGACCCCTGCAGCGGAAGTCCCGCTGGAATGGGACGCCCGCCACCAGGGCTATTGGAAGCTGCAAAACAAATGTCCTATCGGCTTTCGCCGCAAGCGCTGTACTCAAAGCCTCATTCAAAATGGTCAATAGGGCATAAGTTATGCCGTTTTCAGTAAAGCCCTGAATCTATATACCGGAGTATTCACGCGGGTTAGAAAACACGCTCCCCCGGACTGAAAGTCCGGGGCTGGCACAGCTTAAGCAATCGTTCATCCAAATACGACAAAGATGTTTTCCGCCGGCCAATTCGCAACTCCAAATATGTAGAAATTCCAGGTACACACCTTCCCACATTGCGTTTTTCCGCTGCGACTGCAGGCAGTACAATTTGTCATCCCGTGCAGGATCAGACCCATGCCATACCGAGCTCGTCCTCGGCGCCGGATCTTCCCCGGGTGCTCGGAGTCTGGCATGCCACCGCCATCGTGGTGGGCACGATCATTGGCAGTGGCATTTTCCTCGTGCCCCAGGAAATGATGCGCGCCGTCGGCTCCGGGAGGATGGTTTACCTGGCCTGGATCGTGGGGGGGTTACTCACCCTGTTTGGCGCCATGACCTACGCGGAGCTGGGCGCCATGATGCCGCGGGCCGGTGGTGAGTACGTATTCCTGCGCAACGCCTACGGCGATCTGCCGGCATTTCTGTATATGTGGACGTGGTTTGCGGTCGCCAAGCCAGCGTCTATCGCCAGCATCACCACCGGACTGGCTCGGGTCATGGGCGTCTTCCCTGCATTCGCGTGGCTGGACGGCGTGGCACTTCGGGCCCCGCTGTTGATCACCTGGTCGCAGATTTTCGCCATCTTCGCTGCCTGGCTTATCACCGGACTCAACTACCTGGGGATCAAGAAGGCGGGTGACTTTCAGCTCTTCTTCACCTGGCTTAAGGTCGTTCTGGTTTTGGTCATCACCGGGTTCTGCTTTGCCAGTCCCCACGGTAGCGTGGCCAATTTCCATACCGGCTTCCCGGGTGCTCAGGGCGGATTCGCAGGGTTCATGGTAGCCCTGATCGCATCCCTGTGGGCTTATGACGGCTGGAATGACCTCACCATGGTAGCGGGCGAAGTGAAGCGTCCGGAGCGGAGTCTCCCTATCGCCTTGATTGCTGGGGTGGGCGTTGTCGGCGTGCTCTACATGGCCACCAACGCGGCCACTCAGTACATTCTTCCCGCGTCCCTTATTGCCAGTTCCGCGCGACCGGCGGTGGTTGCCATGTCCGTAGTTTCAGGCAGTTGGGGAGCAGCTCTGGTCTCGGCCGCTATGGCGCTCAGCATCCTTGTGACGCTTAACGGCACTACCATGTCCGGCGCCCGAGTTCCGTTCGCGGCGGCGCGTGACCGGCTCTTCCCGGCCCGGATGGCGCATATTCATCCCCGATTTCAAAGCCCTTCGACTGCGCTCGTGGCCCAGGGTTTGCTGAGCACACTCCTGCTGCTATTGGTGGGACGTTTCCAGCAGTTGTTTGAATTGGCGATTTTTGCCGAGTGGCTCTTTTACCTGCTTACCACCACGACGATCTTTGTTTATCGGCGACGCATTCCTGCAACGGAGCGGCCTTTCCGGAGCTGGGGTTATCCGGTACTGCCGGTGCTTTTCATTCTGGCCGCTGCTGTTTTGCTGTATTACTCGTTTGCCAGCAACCTGCGCAGCTCGTTATTGGGGACGCTCATTATCCTTGCCGGCATACCGCTCTACCTGGTTTTTCCGCACCGCAAACCGAAAGACCAGCTAAACCGAAAAGAAACCGCAGAACTCACCATTCCGCTATCCCCCTGGCCTGAAATCACTTTGAACTGCCGAAGCATTGGTTCGGATTAAGGCGAAACTGCTGATGCCTGTACGCCACAGCCGCTACGGCAAGCCGGGTGGTCGGGAAGGTCTGGTCGCGCTCCTAATGACGAAAAGGTTGGGCGGAGGACGTGGTAGCCCACTCAAGCCAAAAGAAGGCTTGAATGGGCCACCCAAAATGTTGGTCGCTGGTGTAGCGACAGTGCCCTAAGACCTTCGACGCACGATCTCTTCGTAGAGATGGATGTATTCTTTGGCTGGCTTGGTCCAGGAATAATCGCGAGCCATGCCGTTGCGCATCAGCTTCAGCCACTGTTTCTTATCGGAGAACGACGCAAAAGCACGGCGCAACGCGTCCAGGAAGTCCTCCGAGCGATAATCGTGGAAGCGGAAGCCGGTTCCCGTCTCCGCCTCTGCGGACCATTCCTGCACGGTGTCATCGAGGCCGCCGGTGGCGCGCACCACCGGAACGGTGCCGTACTTCATGCCGTAGATCTGATTTAGCCCGCAAGGCTCAGACCGCGAAGGCATGAGGATCATGTCCGAGCCGGCTTCGACCTTGTGGGCCAGGGTTTCGTCATAGGCAATCGCGACTGCGACTTTACCGGGAAATCGTTCCTGCCAGCTGCGCAGCAAATTCTCGTAGTAAGGCTCACCCGTACCCAGCATCACCAGGAACATTTTCTCCTGCACCAACTGATCGAAGATCTGGGCCAGCAGATCAAGCCCTTTCTGGGTCGCGAGGCGTGAAACCATGCCCAGCACCGGCGTGTCGTCCGCCACGCTGGAAACTCCGAACGCGTGGAGCAGATCCTTGCGGCAAGCCAATTTTCCTTCCAGCCGTTCCGGGGTGTAATGGGCGGCGATCTTGCTGTCGGTGGCCGGATCCCATACCTGGTAATCGACCCCATTGAGAATGCCGTGAAGATCCTGTGCCCGGGCACGCAACACGCCGTCCAGGCCGTTGCCGTACTCCGGTGTCTGGATCTCCTGGGCGTATTTGCGGCTGACGGTATTGATCGCGTCGGAGTAGACGATACCGCCCTTCAGAAAATCAAATGTTCCGTAATACTCCGCGCGCTCCACGGTGTACACATCCCACGGCAAGAGCAGCTTCTCCACGGTCTCGCGTGGAAACCACCCCTGACGATCGGAGTTATGGATAGTCAACAGGCAGGCGACGTTCTTGAGCACCGGATCGAAGTAGTAGACGGTGCGCAGCAGAATCGCGAGCACACCAGCCGGCCAACCGTGAATATGAAAGACATCCGGGACACCCAATATCTTGGAGCTGTCAAGCACTGCGCGACAAAATAATCCAAAGCGCTCTGCATTATCGGCGTAGTCGCCGGAGGCGGTCTCATAAAGAAACTCGCGATCGAAGAGCTCGGGACAGTCGATGAAATAAAATTGCACCCCGTCCGGAGTGCCTCCGTTCACTACGGTCACGAAACGGTTGTAGTAAGAAAAAGGAATGGTGAGACTGCGAATTGCGATCTTCCGATCCTTCAAATGCTTTTGCACTTGCCGATAGAGCGGCATATAAACTGTGACCTGGTGGCCCTGCCGCACCAGCTCTTTTGGCAACGCGCCAACTACTTCCGCAACTCCGCCCGTCTTGGCGTAAGGAACGCACTCCGACGCGGCAAAAACGATATGCATTGCCACCACCTCTTGTTTGTAACGGTCTCACGATGACTCCGCCCGATCCGGCCTCAGTGAAGTGGGGCGTTTTCCTGGCAAGAAGCTCTGTCTGGAACAGTTTCTCCGTCCAGAACTCTCATCAACCGTTTGACGCGGATCCGCTTCCGTATGATGCAGAGGAGGAACCGTCGCAAATGCGTAGTCTATCCCATGGCGCGTAAGCCGAAGCTGGGTCAGAACTTTCTCATCAGCCCTACGGCGTCACGCGCGATCGTAGACGCTTTGGGCGACCTGAGTCAGGCGACTGTTCTCGAAATTGGCCCGGGCCGAGGAGCGCTCACCAGCCTGCTCGTGACGCGGGCCAAACAGCTTATCGCGGTTGAACTTGACCCTTCGCTGGCTGCTTCCCTGCAGGCGAGCCCGGCGGAAGTGTTGTGCGAAGACATTCTCAACGTCGATCTGACGGAACTGGCAACCCAACGTGGGGTTCGCCTGCAGGTGGTCGGT
>CAWBBY010000019.1:0-99473 GCA_963787145.1 uncultured Acidobacteriaceae bacterium | reverse complement strand
GTGTGTCTGCCAATTTCACCACTTCCGCACTCAAAACCGAACCGTTGGGACGGTGTTCACCATGAGGATAGGCGCAACAAACCGTCATGCTGATGTTATCGTGCCGGGCTACGTACTGCAACGGGCCGCGCGGGGGTTGGAACTGAAGCTACAAAGCTGCGGCCGCCGCGTGACGAGAGGGGACTTTCGTCGTCTATAAGGTTGGCATGAGTTTCCTTCGCAAGTTCCCGCTGCTCTGTTTACTTCTTCTGGCCCCGGCGCTCGATTCCCAGAACTCGGGCACAGCGCCAGCCGCGAACCCCCCTGCGGCACAAGGTCCGGCAACCCCCACCACCACGCTATCGGTCGACGTCAAGGTGGTCACCTTACCGGTGACCGTGCGCGACAAGCACGGCAAGATCGTGACCAACCTTAGCAAAGACGATTTTGCGCTGGAAGAAGACGGCAAGCCGCAAATGATCCGTTACTTCAACCAGGAAACCAACCTTCCTTTGACTGTGGGTCTGTTGGTTGATACCAGCATGAGCGAGCGCGACAACCTGGATAAAGAGCGTGCCGCCAGCCGGACCTTTCTCGACCAGATGATCACCCGGCCGACTGACCGGGCGTTCGTGATCCACTTCGATCGCCAGGTCGAGCTGCTACAGGACCTGACAGCGGATCACGGCAAGCTGGAAAAGGCAGTGGGAGAAATCGATACCACGTCCGCTGTTCAGAACACGCAAAGCAGCGACCAGGATTCCGGAGGGAGCCGGCCGAAGCGAGGGGCGGGCACGCTGCTTTACGATGCAATCTACCTCGCCTGCGATGAGTTGATGAAGAAGCAGACCGGCCGTAAGGCCATCGTGGTCCTGACCGACGGAGAGGATCGGGGCAGCCAGGAGACGCTCAACAGCGCGATCGAATCCGCGCAGCGGTCTGAGACGGTTGTCTACACCATCTACTACGGCGGCCATGAGGATCACGACAACAGTGGGTTCAACAACGGTGGTGGGCGTGGAGGCTATCCCGGGGGCGGGTACCCGGGAGGCCGCTATCCCGGTGGGGGCTACCCCGGTGGCGGGTATCCAGGAGGGAGCCGTTATCCCCGGCAACAGGAGAACGGACCGAACGGCAAGAAGATCCTGCAGCGGATTGCGCAAGAGACCGGCGGCCGATACTTCGAGGTCAAGAAGAAGGACAGCGTGGACGATGTCTACGCCAGCATCGCCGAGGAATTGCGCACGCAATACATGTTGGGTTACACGCCGCCCAAGGACGAGAGCAGCGGCTACCATTCGATTCATCTGACTACCAAGAATAAGGACCAAGAGGTGCAGACGCGCGCGGGATACTACGCGGGGCAGTGATGTTGCCTGCGGGCAGATGCTGCCTGCGTGCTGTGGGGCCGCCTGACACGCGAAACCCTCTTGCTACTATCGTTGCATGACGGAGATCGGCATTGCGGTCGACCCTTCCCCCGCGCGACGGCCGCAGCGTGTAGTGCTTCCCGGACGCGTGGTTACGCTTCGCCCCTTTGATGCGGCATCGCAGGCAGAGGCACTCTACGAGGCTACCCACGGGCCGGAGCGGGAGGATCTCTGGCGCTACATGGGCGATGGCCCGTTCGCCGGCCGTGACGCTTACCAAGCCGCCTTCGAGAAAAAGGAAAAGTCGCTTGATCCGTTTTTTCTGGCGATCGTGGATAACGCCACCGGCCTCCCTGTTGGCCAGGCCTCCTACCTGCGGATTGAGCCGGATCATCGCAGCATAGAGGTGGGCAATATTATCTTCACTCCGGCTCTGCAGCGGAGTTGCGGTGCGACCGAGGCGATGTATCTCATGGCCCGGCACGCCTTCCATGATCTCGGCTACCGCCGCTACGAGTGGAAGTGCAATGCGTTGAACCAGCCCTCCCGCCGTGCCGCGTTGCGCCTCGGCTTCACCTTCGAGGGAGTCTTTCGCCAACACATGATCGTCAAGGGCCGCAATCGTGATACGGCGTGGTTCTCCATGCTCGATTCGGAATGGCCCTTGCGCCAGGCGAATTTCGAGCGTTGGCTCGCACCGTCGAACTTCGACGAGACGGACCGGCAACGGCTTTCGCTCTCCCACCTGAATGGTCAGTGACTTTTCATCCCAGAGGTACTTGCTTTGTTTCAATCGCAGTGGTTCCGCGTCCTCGCCTGCTGTTGCCTGGCTCCTTCGCTTGCAGCCCAAACCGCTCCGGCCGTAGCTGTACTTGAGGGCTACACGCCGCAGAGCTCGGCGACCGAGATCGCCCTGGAAGCGAAGTTCCGTGACCTTCCTTTGACGGAAAACCTGCGCAGCGATATGCAACACCTCTCGGCTCGACCGCATGCCGTAGGCTCGCCCTACGATAAGGAGAACGCGGACTGGCTGTTGAGCAAGTTTCAGGAATGGGGATTTGACGCCCACATCGAGACCTTCTACGTCCTGTTTCCGACACCGAAGGAACGTAGACTCGAACTGCTCGAGCCGCAGAAGTTCACCGCGACGCTGGCTGAGCCGCCGATCGCCGTCGACCCCACGTCGAACCAGCAGACAGAACAGTTACCGACGTATAACGCTTATTCCATCGATGGCGACGTGACTGGCCCGCTGGTCTACGTGAACTACGGCACGCGCGAAGACTACGACGACCTGCAGCGCATGGGAGTTTCAGTGAAGGGCGCCATCGTCATCGCCCGCTACGGCAAGACCTGGCGCGGCATCAAGCCGAAGGTGGCGGCCGAACATGGCGCCATCGGCTGCATCATCTATTCAGATCCACAGCAGGACGGATACGGCGATACCGACACATACCCTAGCGGAGGAGGGCGGCCGAAGGAGAGCGTACAACGGGGCGGAGTGAACGATACCAACTACCCTGGGGACCCGCTGACTCCGGGCATTCCCGCGACCAAAGACGCCAAACGCCTGGCCTTGAAGGACTCCCCCATCATTACCAAGATACCGGTGCTGCCCATCTCCTATGGCGATGCGCAGCCCTTCCTGGCGGCATTGGGCGGCCAGGTTGTTCCGGAGCCGTGGCGCGGTGGTTTGCCGATCACGTACCACGTGGGGCCCGGATCGTCCAAGGTCCATCTCAAGATGTTTTCCAACTGGGATATCCAACCGATTCGTGACGTCATCGCCAAGATTCCTGGTAACGAAGCCGCGGACGAGTGGGTAATCCGCGGCAACCACCACGATGCGTGGGTGAATGGTGCGGAGGATCCGCTTGCCGGGCTGGTGGCGGAGCTGGAGGAGGCGCGGTCGCTGGGCGAACTGCGCAAGCAAGGTTGGAAACCGCGGCGGACCATTATTTATTGCGTATGGGATGGCGAGGAGCCGGGACTGCTCGGTTCGACTGAATGGGTGGAACAGCATGCCGCCGAGTTGCGTGATCACGCCGTGTTGTACGTTAATTCCGATACCAACGAGCGCGGATTTTTTGAGGCGGACGGGGCCCACTCGGTGGAGCACTTCATCAATGACGTAGCGCGGCAGGTTCCCGATCCCGAGACCAAGCTGACAATATGGAAGCGGGCCCAGCTGCAGGCATTGTCTAAGGCGGATAACGCTGATCGTAGGGCCGTGCTGCGTAATCGCTCTGACACCAGCATCGAGGCTTTAGGGGATGGCTCGGACTTTGCTCCCTTCCTCGACTATCTTGCTATCCCCTCACTTGATCTCGGCTTTGGCGGAGAGGATGCGGGCAGCGTATACCACTCGATCTACGACGATTTCTATTACTACACTCATTTCTCCGATACCAATTTTGTTTATGGCCGAGCCTTGGCGCAGACCGCGGGGACCGCAGTTCTACGCATGGCCGATGCGGAGCTGCTGCCCTACGAGTACACGGCAGTCGCCGAAACCATTGCAGGTTATGTGAAGGAGCTAAAAACGCAGCTCAGCAAAACGCAGGAGACCATCAAGGAACGGAATTTGGAGTTGGACGAGGGGGTTTTTCAGGCCATTTCCGATCCCAAGCAGCCTTCGTATCCTCCCAGCCGTGAGCCCGATCCGCCGTACCTCAATTTTGCCCCTCTGGATAACGGAGTCGCGTCGCTCACCCGCGCCGCCAAGCACTACCAGGCGGCTCTTACCGCTGCCCAGGCCCATGGCCTGGCGCTGGATGATGCCTCGCTCGAAGCGGTCAACCATCTATTGTTGCTGGTCGACCGGACCAACCTGCGGGAGGAGGGCCTACCGGGAAGGCCGTGGTACAAGAACCAGATTTATGCACCTGGCGCCTATACAGGTTACGGGGTAAAGACCCTGGCGGGAGTACGGGAGGCCATGGATCAGCATCAATGGAGCATCGCCGAACAGGAATCGCCGATCATCGGCAATGTGCTGGAAGCGGAAAGCCGTGCAATCGATGCCGCAGCCAGCCGGTTGGAGGCCGCGTTTTCCTCAGCCGCCGTAACACAAACGGCATCATCTGCGACGTTTCGGTGATTGCGAGCCCCTCCTGTGGGCCATAGAGTTGCGTAATCGGAGGGCACCACAGATGAACAGTTCCGGGACGGTGATCGGTAAAGGCATTTGCATTCGCGGGGAAGTATCGGGTGAGGAAGATTTCTTTCTCGACGGAGTATTGGAAGGCAACATCACCCTGACGGGCAAGCGCCTGACCGTAGGGGCCAACGGTGTCATTCACGCGGACATCATCGCCGGTGATCTGGTGGTCTTCGGCCGGGTCGAGGGGAGTGTTAAGGCGGCGGGGCGCGCTGAGTTGAAGCACTCGGCGGTTTTCATCGGAGACATCGCGGCAACGCGGTTGTCGATAGAAGACAACGCTACTCTGCAAGGTTATGTGGATCTGACGGAAGCGGCCGCGCCGGCGAAGAAAGAAGCCGCGCCGAAAAAGCAGGCTGCGCAAGCTCCGCAAGCTCCGGCAGAAGAAGAAGCCGCAGAGTACGTCGAGCAGTACAGCGAAGCAGTTTAAGCGACCGGCGTTTAGTCTGTAGCCGTCCCAATTTGACCGCCCCGTCTTTGCCCAGCAAGGATGGGGCGCTCGTGTTTGTGGCGGACCTTTGGGGGTGGGGACTGGGAGTTTCTGCGTAAGAATTTGTCGATTCAGAATTGAGTCCCGCAGGGACGGCTGAGAGTCAGTCTTGTCCAAATTAGGTTTTATGAATGAGGCGGAAAGCCTGCTAGGTTGAGGTTGGGATTTCTTCCAGGAAAACCAATCTCAATCAGGAGGAGCTTTCCGCCATGAGTGGAGTATGCAGTATTTTTTCGCAGGTTTTGGGGGTATTTTCTCGGGTCGAGTTTGAACAAGCGGTTTGCCAGCATCGAGCGGAGCATCACGCTCGTGGATTTAGCAGTTGGAGCCAGATGGTGGCGATGTTGTTCTGTCATTTGGGCAGAGCGCAGTCGTTGCGAGAGATCTGCGGAGGGCTGGCGGCCTGCGAAGGCAAGTTGAGGCATCTGGGGGTGGATCAGTGCCCTAAGCGTTCGACGTTGGCCTACGCCAACGAACATAGACCATGGGAGCTGTACCAGACGGTGTTTGAGCAGTTGCTGGAAAAGTGTCAGCGGGAGGTGCGGGGAGGGAAGAAATTCCGCTTTAAGAACAAGTTGCTGAGTTTGGATGGCAGTGTGATTGACCTCAGCGCGACGATGTATGACTGGGCCCGGTTCCGCCGGACCAAAGGTGGAGTGAAACTGCATTTGTTGCTGGATCACGACGGATATCTGCCCCAGTACGCGGTGATCGAGCCAGCCAGCAAGGCGGAAATCCAGGTAGCGCGCAAGCTGGTTTTAGAACCGGGCACGATTTTGGTGTTCGATCGTGGGTATACCGATTACAAGTGGTTCGCCAGCTTGACCGCGCAAGGTGTGTACTTCGTGACCCGGCAACGGTGGAACAGCTATCGGAAGGTAGTCAAGGAGCTGCCGATCCCGGAAAAGGGCAACATCCTGTCCGATCAGATGGTGCTGTTGGGCCACCGCGGTTACCGCACCGGGGTGCCGGTCAGGCGGGTGGCAGTGCGCGATCCAGAGACAGGCAAGAAGTTCGAATTTCTTACCAACAAACTGGATTTTGCTGCCAGCACGATTGCGAAAATCTATCGCGATCGTTGGCAGATCGAGACTTTTTTCAAGGCCCTCAAGCAGTCTTTGCGGGTCAAGACATTTGTAGGCACCAGCGCCAACGCCCTAAAGACGCAGATCTGGACCGCCTTGATCGCCATGTTGATTCTGAAATATCTGAAGCTGAAATCAACCTTCGATTGGTCGCTCTCCAATCTAGTGGCCTTATTGCGCCAGCAGTTG
The DNA here is from genome assembly GCA_963787145.1 of uncultured Acidobacteriaceae bacterium. Classification (GTDB taxonomy): domain Bacteria; phylum Acidobacteriota; class Terriglobia; order Terriglobales; family Acidobacteriaceae; genus PALSA-350. Next base: position 93,200 of record CAWBBY010000019.1, on the reverse strand, counting down.
TTCGTATACCGCGACTTGTGGGCTTGGTTAGATTGTCCTTTTGAACCGCCGCCTGCCCTGGCAGGAATTCATGATCAGCTTCGGCTGGCGCTCTAATTTTCTTAGCTTTCTTTAGGACAGCTGAAACCTAGCCGACCGTCAAAAAACCTAAATCGCCCTACAATCGGGAGCTCTATAGCAAAACACTTGGACAGCACGTTTCTCAATCTACCGCTCCCCTCACCCCAACCTGATTTTGCAATGACCGGTTGCAGCACTCGTTTGTCCAATAAAATCAACGCTACAGGGTCGACCAATCCGCTAATTTGGACAGCTCTGGCTGAGAGTAGCCCAGGACGGACCCGGATTTCCTGTGCAGCTTGGTGGAGTCAATGAGCCCCGTGCGGCTTTCCGTAAAGAAAGCCGCATACGCAGATGTGTCCAGGGCAGCGTACAGGAAATCCGGGGTCAGTCCTGGGTGTACATTCCCACTGAGACCAGTCCCGTAGGGACGACTGAGTCTTGCCCAGGACGCTAGTCCTGGGTTTTCCTGGACTTTGGAGAATGGTTAAGGGCGCCCAGGATTACATCCTGGGTCATTTTCAGCCGTCCCTGCGGGACTTATCTGGAAAGCGACGAGTTCTCACGCAGGCTCCCAAGTCCTTATAGGGACTGGGAGCCTAGTGCGCCAGGCGGTCTAGATCCATGTTGAGCAGAAGTACATTGACTCGCTCTTCTCCGAGAAAGCCGAACTGGCGTCCTTGCACGTGGCGTTGCACCAGGTCGCGCACCGTCGCCAGCGGCAGGTGTCGTGCGCTGGCCACGCGGGCCGCTTGAAACATGGCCGCAGCGGGTGAGATGTCGGGATCGAGACCGGAGCCGGAGGCGGTGACCAGGTCGATGGGCACCGGTTGGCTCTTGTTCTCCGCAGCATAGTGCGTTATATCCCCGTCAATGCGCGTGACCAGCTTTTGGCTCGAGGAAGCAAGGTTGGAGCCTCCAGAGGAGGTGGCGTCGTATCCGTTGCCCGCTTCCGAAGGGCGCCCGTGGAAATACAGGTCTCCGGTAAAGTTCTGGCCAATGAGCGGCGAGCCGGTTACCTGGCCGTTGGTGACGATCAAATCTCCGTCGGCCTGCGAGCGAAGAAAGAAGTGCCCGAAGGCGGTGACCGCCAACGGATACAGGATGCCGAGCAGCACCGTGGTCAGGACAGTAAAGCGGATGGCGACCTTAAATTCACTGCGCAACATAAGAACTCCGATCAGGACAGGCCCAGCCCGGTTAAACAAATATCGATGAGCTTGATTCCAATGAAGGGGACAATCACCCCACCCACTCCGTAGATCAACAGATTGCGCCGTAAGAGCGCCTGCGCCGATTTGGGTTGATACCCAACCCCACGCAGAGCCAAGGGAATCAGGGCGACAATGATCAACGCATTGAAGATCACCGCGGAGAGAATGGCCGAGTGCGGAGTGCTCAGGCGCATGATATTGAGCTGACCGAGGACGGGAAAGACGCCGGCAAACATGGCCGGGATGATGGCAAAATATTTGGCCACGTCGTTGGCAATGGAAAACGTAGTGAGCGCGCCCCGGGTCATCAGCAGCTGCTTCCCGATTTGCACGATTTCAATCAGTTTGGTTGGGTTCGAGTCCAGATCCACCATGTTGCCGGCTTCCTTGGCGGCCTGCGTGCCGGAGTTCATGGCCACGCCTACGTCGGCCTGAGCCAATGCCGGAGCGTCGTTGGTGCCGTCACCGGTCATGGCGACCAGTTTTCCCTTGGCCTGTTCACGGCGGATCAGGTCCATCTTGTCCTTGGGTTTGGCTTCGGCCAGGAAGTCGTCGACTCCGGCCTCGCGGGCGATCACGGCCGCGGTCAAAGGATTGTCTCCCGTGATCATGATGCTGCGGATGCCCATTGAGCGCAGCTTGGCCAGCCTCTCCTTCAATCCGCCCTTGACGATGTCTTTGAGGTAGATCACACCCAAGGCGGTGGTGTTTTCCGCAACCACCAGCGGGGTTCCGCCCATGCCCGCGATCTCCTCCACGCTCTCGCGAACTTTCTGCGGCAGGTTCGATCCTTGCTCAACGAGAAATCGCGTGATGGCGTCCGCCGAACCTTTGCGGATGATGTGGCCGTCCAGGTTGACTCCGGACATGCGAGTCTGCGCACTGAAGGGGACGAACTCGGCTCTCAGGGCGGTGAGGTCGCGGCCGCGCAAGCCGAAGTTTTCCTTGGCCAGCACCACGATGGAACGGCCTTCCGGAGTCTCGTCGGAAAAGGAGGAAAGCTGGGCCGCGTCGGCAAGTCGCTCCGGGCTGATATTAGGCGCAGGAATGAACTCAGTCGCCTGCCGGTTGCCCAGGGTGATGGTGCCGGTCTTATCGAGCAACAGGGTATCGACGTCGCCCGCCGCTTCGACGGCGCGGCCAGACATCGCGAGCACGTTGTATTGCACCAACCGGTCCATGCCCGCGATGCCGATCGCGGAGAGCAAGCCTCCGATGGTGGTGGGAATGAGGCAGACCAGCAGCGATACCAGCACAAAGATGGTCTGCGGCGCCTGGGAGTAGACAGCGATGGGTTGCAGCGTGGCCACGGCCAGCACAAAGATAATGGTGAGCCCGGAGAGCAGGATGCTGAGGGCAATTTCATTGGGCGTCTTCTGCCGCTGGGCGCCTTCGACCAGGGCGATCATGCGGTCCAGAAAGGTCTCTCCGGGATTGGAGGTGATTTTCACCATGATCCAGTCGGAGAGCACCTTCGTTCCCCCGGTCACTGCGGAGCGGTCGCCGCCCGCTTCGCGGATCACCGGCGCGGATTCTCCGGTGATGGCCGATTCGTCCACTGAAGCCACGCCTTCAATCACTTCTCCGTCTCCGGGGATATAAAGGCCGGCCTCGACAAAAATGATGTCTCCCGAGCGCAAGGCGGCGCTTGAAACTTCTTCCCGAGCTGCATCTTTGCGCGCGCTCTTGAGGCGAATGGCCATGGTCTCGCCTTTGGCTTTGCGCAGCGTGTCGGCCTGGGCTTTGCCCCGGCCTTCCGCCATGGCTTCAGCGAAGTTGGCGAAGAGGACGGTGAACCATAGCCACAAGGTGATCTGCAGGTTGAAGGCACCCGTGCCCTGATGACTGAGGACACCCTGGATAAGCAGCACCGTGGTGAGGACGCTGCCGATTTCCACCACCAGCATGACAGGGTTCTTCACCATCACGCGGGGGTCGAGCTTTTTGAATGAGTCCAGCGCCGCCTGACGCATGATCGCGGGGTTCCAGAGACTTAGTTTTTCTGCCATATCGTTTCTCCCGCTTAAAAGGTTTTCCCTGCCTGAAGCAGCAGGTGTTCAAGGATGGGCCCGAGGCTGAGCGCGGGGAAAAACGTCAGGGCGCCGACGATTAAGATCACGCTCACCAACAGCACGGTAAATAACGCAGTGTTGACCGGAAATGTCCCAGACGATGGGGGCACGCTTTTCTTTTGCGCCAGGTTGCCGGCCAGGGCCAGCATGGGAACCATCATGAGAAAGCGGCCTGCCAACATGTTGAAGCCGAGGGTCAGGTTGTACCAGTTGGTGTTAGTGGTAAGGCCGCCAAAGCCAGAACCGTTATTGCCGGCAGTGGATACGTAGGCGTAGAGGATCTCTGAAAAGCCATGTGGTCCACTATTGTTGAGGCCGGCAAGCGCGGTAGGATTGAGGACCGACACCGCGGCCAATACCAGGATCAGTAGAGGGAAGATCAGCACATAAAGCATCGCCAGCTTGACGTCGTAGCTTTCGATTTTCTTGCCTAAATACTCCGGCGTTCGACCTACCATCAAGCCGGCGATGAAGACCGAGAGCACGACAAAGATGAGCATTCCATAGAGCCCCGACCCAACTCCGCCAAAGACCACTTCGCCGAGCATGATGTTAACCAAGGGCACCATGCCACCCAGCGGCGTGAAGGAGTCATGCGCGGAGTTGACGGCGCCGCAACTGGTGTCGGTGGTGACGGTGGCGAAGAGCGCCGATTGGGAGATGCCAAAACGTACTTCCTTGCCTTCCATGTTGCCGCCGGAGTTGAGCAGGGTGGTCTTCTGGTCGACCCCATGCAGTAGCGGATGAGACTGCGATTCTGCCCAGTAACAGACGATGAAGCCTGCGAAAAACAGGATGGCCATGGCGGCAAAGACAGCCCAGCCGTGCCCAGACGAGCCAGTCATCTTGCCCAAGGTAATCGTGAGCGCCGCGGGAATGAGAAAGATCAATTCGATTTCAATGAAGTTGCTGAAGGGCGTGGGATTTTCAAAGGGGTGCCCACTATTGGCGTTGAAGAAGCCGCCGCCATTGGTGCCCAATTCCTTAATTACCTCTTGGGAAGCGACCGGCCCCTGCGCGATGACCTGGGGCGTCTGCCCATGCTGCCAGGTGTTCACGTTGGTATAGGGCTTAAGGTTCTGGATTACTCCCTGGCCGATGAGCACCGGCGCAATCACCAGGCAGATGGGCAGCAGGATCCAGAGGACGGTACGCGTGGTATCGACCCAGAAGTTGCCAATAGTGGCCGATTGCTTGCGCACGATGCCGCGGACAAGGGCCACGGCAACGGCGATGCCGATGGCCGCGCTGAGGAAATTGTGATAAGCCAAGCCCGTCATTTGCGTGAAATAGCTCATCGTGGTCTCGGGCGTGTAGACCTGCCAGTTAGTGTTGGTGGTGAACGATGCCGCGGTGTTGAAGGCGGTGGCCGGGGCTACGCCGGCGAGATGCTGCGGATTCCAAGGCAGCAGGGCCTGGGCCCGTTCGATGATGTAGGTCAGTAGCAGAGAGACGAAGCTGAAGACCAGCAACGCGATGGAGTATTGTTGCCAACTCATCTCCTGATCGGCGTGGATGCCGCAGGCGCGGTAGAGCAGACGCTCGACGGGCCGAAGCACCGGATCGAGAAAGGTCTTTTCCCCCTCGAGGACGCGGGCGATGTAAAGACCCAAGGGCCGCATCAGGAGCAGCAGCACGGCAAAGAAAACAACAAACTGCAGCCAGCCATTGGCGGTCATACTAGAATTTCTCCGGATACAACAGCGTGATCACCAGGTAGATCAGGGTCGCGACGGTAAGGATCAACACGATTAGGGTGGTATGAGACATGCCTACCTCAACTTCTCGCAGCCGCGAACATAGAGCAGCGCGACGGCGAAGAAAACAATGGTGAACACAATCATCAGTAGATCCTGCATGGCAATGCTCCATCCCCTAGTGGACCTTCGGCGCACTAAGGAGGGTGTAAGCGAGAGATAAGGAATTTATAAAGACGGGGGCTGGGGGCGAGGGATCTGCGTAGTGTTGAGAAGAGCCCGACGCAGTCCCATAAGCGCTAACTTGTTTAGGTTTTTCGTCAAAACTCCCACAGAATCGTCATCCTGAGCGGAGCGCCTCGCCGATTTCTCGCGTGACACAGTGCTTGTGGCGCGGAGTCGAAGGACCTCGGCGGGGTTTTTCTTACCCATGCTGCTCGGAGCTTTTCAACCACGGAGCCCGCACTTGGCGTGCCCGCTACGGTTTTTCCCTGGGGCTGAGAACCAAGGAATTGTTAGCGTACCCATGACCATCCAGTGCGTATCGCGGCAGATCCTGTTGTCGGGCTTCGATGGTTGAAAAGCTCCGAGCAGCATGGGTAAGAAAAGCACCGCCGAGGTCCTTCGACTCCGCGCCACAAGCGCTGTGTCACGCGAGAAATCGGTGAAGCGCTCCGCTCAGGATGACGATTCTGTGGGGGGGTGACGATCCCTTTTGCCTATTCGGGAACGCCTTCGGGTAGGAAGCGATAGCCGACCCAGGGCTCGGTCTGAATGTACTGGCGCGGACCTTCGGCTTCGAGTTTGCGGCGAAGCTGGCCGATAAAGACGCGCAAATACTCCGGCTGATGCGCCGACTGACCGCCCCATACGGCCGTCAGCAAGGCTCGATGCGTGAGGGCCTTGCCGGCATTACGCGCCATGTAGAGCAGCAGATCGAACTCGGTCGGAGTGAGGTGCAGGCTCTTGCCGCATACGGTTGCGGTGTGAGCGGAGGCATCCACTGCGAAATCGCCAATCTCGATGGGCGCATCCACCGTCCGCTCCGGCGCGCGGCGCAAGTGGGCGCGCACCCGGGCCAGCAACTCCTGAATGCTGAAAGGCTTGGTCACATAGTCGTCGGCGCCGGCATCGAGCGCCTCGACCTTGGACCGCTCCTGGTCACGTACCGACAGCACGATGATGGGGGTCGCCGTCTTGCTGCGTACCCGGCGGCACAGTTCTACGCCGCTCATGCCCGGCATCATCAGATCGGTGACGATCAGGTCAGGACTCCATTCCTCGAAGAGACGAAGGGCTTCTTCAGGATCGTTGGCAGCACGCACGTCGTAGCCTTGCGCGGAAAGGGCGGTGCGCAACACGCGCGTGATCTGGGCCTCATCGTCAACTACCAGGACTCGTTCTGCCATCTCTATCCTTTGTCCACAGTACGATATGATCGCGACTGATGATTCCGTCGCGAGCCCCGCTCAGGCAGCTCGTTTTCCGTTATGTGGCGATGACCGCAGCCGCCCTGCTGGTGGTGCTGATCTATCGCAGGATACTCCACGTCAACCAGACTACCGTGGCGCTTACGTTCCTGGTGATGGTGCAGTTTGCTGCCTTCCGCTGGGGATTGGTCTACTCCGTGTGCCTCTCCCTCGGCTGCACACTACTGTATAACTATTTCTTTCTTCCTCCCATCGGCAGCTTCACCATCACCGACCCGCAAAACTGGATCGCGCTGCTGGCGTTTCTGGCCTCTGCGATTGTCATCAGCAGGATCTCGGAGAGCGAACGGCGGCAAGCCGTATTGACGGAAGTCCGGCGCAGCGAAATGGAGCGGCTCTATGAGTTCAGCAACCAGTTGTTGATGGAAGAGAACCTGCACGACGTGGCTCGTCACGCGCCGCATGTGGTGGCTTCCATCTTCGGCTTTGACGGTGTCCAACTGTATCTCACGGAGAGCGACACCGCGTACTCTTCCGATCCGCGCCGGGTGGTCTCCATCGAGGAGCTGCGCGCCGCCGCGCGGCTGCCCGACGGCCCCCAGTCTCGCGCCGATGGAGTGCGTATCGTTCCCCTGGTGCTGGGCATGCGCGCGAGTGGATCGATTGCCATGACAAGAGAGACCAACAGGACCAAAGCCGCGGGCTACTCCGACGGATTGTATGACGCGATCGGCGGCTTGTTGGCCATCGCGCTGGAGCGGGCGACGGCTCTCGATCGTTACAGCAGGGTAGAAGCGGCGCGTGAAGGAGAACGCCTGCGCAGCGCGTTGCTGGATTCAGTGACCCACGAACTGCGCACGCCGCTCACCGCCATTCGCGCGGCGGCGACCAGCCTGTTGTCGCAGCCGTCGCTCGAAGAAAGCCAACGGCACGAGATGTTCGCCATTCTCGATGAGGAGAGCGCGCGCCTGGACCGCCTGATCGGTCAGGCGGTGGAAATGGCGCAGCTCGATACCGATGGCATCGAAGTGCGGGCGAGGCCGCAGCGCTTGCAAGAGGTGATCGACATGGCGCTGGAGGATTGCCGCGTGCTGCTGCGCGGGCGCCCGGTGACGGTAGAGCTGCCCCCTGATATGCCCTCCATCTCGCTGGATAGGGAGTTGATTCGCCGCGTGCTGCGTCATCTGCTGGAAAATGCGGCGCGTTACTCACCCGCGGGTTCGCCGGTGCGCATCGGCGCAGCGCTCGAAGCAGACCGCCTGCTGGTAAGCATCAGCGATCAGGGGCAGGGAATCGATGCCGCCGAGCAGGCCTACATCTTCGACAAGTTCTACCGTGGTAGCCGGCAGCGCATGTTGCATGGCACGGGCATGGGGCTGGCCATCGCCAAGGCGATTCTGCGTGCGCACGGCGGCGGTATTGATGTAGTCAGTCACCGTGACGAGGGAGCAACCTTTACTTTTTGGGTGCCCGCCGATGGGGTAAAACAAGCCACGCAATCGTGATCATCAGGAACCGTGTTCCGAATTGTTATCGGGCGATGCGGTGGTCGATCAAGTACGATATGAAACTCACGAAGCCCCTCGAGGACTTCAACACCAAGCGGCCGGAAAGTTGCGTCCCGAACAGATTTTTATGCTCTGGTAGTAATCCTCGCATTCTCAACCTACGTCTGTGACTCCAGTAGAGTTGTAGAGAAGTGTCGAGAGGTAACGACGCTTAGCAGATGACTTGTATAGCGAGGTGCCGATGGGAGACACTCTCACTGAATGAATATCTCAGCTCACCCATAACCTTTTTGGTGTGATGCGTCTAACGGTTAACGGCGGCTCGATGCAGCGCCCGACGATTTGAAACCCGGGAGCTCAGGTGATTTGAGCTTCGACCCCAAGGAGAAGGCCCTTGCGTAAACTCTGCACTTTTCTCTCCTCCCCCTTTTTTCTCCTGCTTGCTTTTAGTGCCCTCCCCCAAGGTACTCAGGCTCAGAGCGTGCTTCAGGACAGGATCGCTCAGCCCATCGAAAGCGCAAATACGGTGCCGTTGGCCGGCACCGTCCATCCGCTGGCGAAAGCCGAATATGACACCGGCGCGGTTGACAATGCGAAGGTCCTGCAGGGCATGACCATCAACTTCAAGCGCTCCGCGACGCAGGAGGCGAGCCTGCAGGCGCTGCTGGCCGCGCAGCAGGATCCGTCTTCTCCGAGCTATCACCAGTGGCTCACCCCGGCGCAGTTTGGACAACAATTTGGAATGAGCGCGGCAGACCTTGCCCAAGTCTCAGCGTGGCTGCAGCAGGAGGGGTTCACCGTCACCTCGGCCGCCCAGAGCGGCAATGCCATTAGTTTCAGCGGTAGTGTCGCGTCTGCCGAGAGAGCCTTCCAGACGCAGATTCACAACTACACCGTGAATGGCGAAACCCACTACGCCAACTCGACCCAGATCTCAATTCCCGCTGCCCTGGGCGGGCTGGTGAACAGCGTTCACGGCCTGGACAACTTCCACTTGAAGCCGAGAATCGCGAAGATTGCGAAGGCTAAGTTCACCTCCGGACAAACAGGAGATCATTACATTGCCCCTGGGGATCTTGGGGTTATTTATGACATAAACCCTCTCTACACCGCGGGAGATACCGGGAAAGGGGTGACCATTGCGGTCGTGGGTCAAACGGATATCGTCATGGCTGACATTACCGATTTCCGGGCGGCGGCGGCCCTCCCGGTCAATAATCCAACGGTGTTCACCGTCCCCGGTTCCACACCGTTGTCTGCCCCCGCTGGAGCGGCGTCTGGGGATCTGGCGGAAACTGATCTGGATCTTGAGTACTCGGGGGGCGTGGCGACCGGGGCATCGGTCGTGCTGGTGACTTCGGATGATGTCACCACCTCGCTTCAGTACGCGGTGCAGAACACGATCAATGGCATCACCATTCCCATCATCAGCCAAAGCTACGGCGCTTGTGAGGCAGCTTACTCTACCACAGCGGTGACCGCGCAGGAGACGGTTCTGGCACAGGCCAACTCTCAGGGGCAGACAATCATACTCGCTGCCGGAGACGATGGCGCGGCGGACTGCGACGAGGGGACTGTGACCAATCCGGTAACCTCGGCAGTCTATGGGCTGACCGTGGATTATCCGGGAAGCAGTGTTTACGTGACCGACGCAGGTGGCAGCGAATTCATGGGTGACGGTACAGCCGCCGCCCCTGAAACAGGCGCTGGAACGTATTGGACCGCGAACGGATCCAACGACGTGCTTACTTCCGCTAAATCTTATATTCCAGAAATGGTGTGGAACGACACCACAATCTCCCTGCAAAATGGCGGTGGATTTGCTTCGGGTGGCGGCGGCGTGAGCCAGCTGTTTGCCAAACCCACTTGGCAGACTGGCGTGCCCAATATTCCGGCCGATGGCCATCGCGATGTGCCGGATATTTCGCTCGATGCTTCCCCGTACCACGACGGCATTCTCTATTGCACGCAGGTGTTGACGGCTGGAAGCCCGACTACCTACGTCTCCAGCTGCCAGGCGAATAGTTTTCGCCTATCGGATCCAGGCCAGGCGGACAACGGCAACTTCCTAGCTGTTGCCGGCGGAACTTCATTTGCTGCCCCGGAGTTTAACGGTCTTCTCGCGATCATTGAGCAGAAGCTGGGCACCGGCGGCGGCCTGGGAAACATCAATCCAAGCCTCTACAAATTGGCAGCGAATGCAACTACCTATGCGTCGGCTTTTCACGACATCACGACCGGGAACAACCAGGTGCCCTGCACGACCGGTTCCACCGATTGCCCGACAGGTTCCAACCCCGTGATTGGTTACCCGGCCGCTACTGGCTATGATTTAGCGACCGGAATCGGATCGGTCGATGCCAACAACCTGGCGACGGCTTTTGCCGCCCTGGTAGCCGCGACCGGCACCAAGACGGCAGTCACCGTCGCTCCCGGAACCTCAGTGGTGATCAATGAGCAGGTTGATTTCACTGCGACGGTCACACCGAACACGGCTGGAGCGACAGCGCCAACCGGCACGGTGACGTTTACAGTGGACAGTGTCGCGCAGGCACCCATAACCATCTCGACCGCATCGCCTTACACTGCCGTATTCAAAACCGGCTTCCCCAGCGCAGGTACCCATGTTGTCTCCGCTACCTACTCGGGAGATTCCAACTACATTGGGTCAACCAGCACTAGCACGACGGTGACGGTCGCGGCCTCAGGAACAGCGGCGACCACTACTGCGGTCACGGCGAGCCCCTCATCGTTCCCATTGGGAAGCAGCGTCACTCTGACGGCTACGGTGACCGGGACAACGGCGGGGACGCTCACCGGACCGATGACGTTCACGACGGGAGGCGTGACCATTGGCAAGGTCACGGAGGTGTCGATCGGGACTGGCAATACAGCGACTGCGACCCTGACGGTGAACGCGACGTCGTCACTTGGCTTCGCAGCGGGTACGGATACGATCACGGCTACATATGGGGGAGACTCCTATAATGCGGGCTCGTCAGGGTCTACTAACGTAACCGTAAGCAACCCTTCCATCTCGCTCACGGCCACGAATGTGACGATCTCATCGCCGTCGCCGGGGAACAGCGGTACCTCGACCATCACACTCACGTCTACCGGTGGATACGCGGGTACGGCTGTGGTATCCGCCACGTCCGCTTCGCTCAACGCGAATTATGAATTCGGCGCCACGGGCGCTACGACGGCAAATATTGTCCTGACATCGGGTGGCACCGGATCAACCACCATGACCATCACGACCGCCGCCGCCAGCGGAACTTTCCAGAAGGGTCCAACGGGCAAATTGACGCCTGGCCGGATTGCAGCAGCGGGAGGAACGGTGGCAGGTTGCCTCCTGTTACTGCTCATACCCGGGATCCGCAAGAAGAGGTGGCCTGCGGCGCTGGTGATGCTGGTGTTCTTGTCGGTCGGTGCGGGGCTTGGTTGCGGCGGTGGCACCGGAGGAGCTGCGCCGTCTGGAACTTACACCGTTACCGTGACCGCGACGGACAGCAGCAACGCAAACATCACCGGTTCAACAACGTTCACTGTAACCATTCAATAGATGATGCTAACCGTGAAGGGCTGCCTTTCGAGCGGCAGCCCTTTTTTTGTCGATCTCATTCACCAGGGCAAGACGGCGCGTGGTGAATCACGACCAGCTAGTGGACAACGATCACAGCATGGTGATGATGGTAGTAGTGGTGGTGGTGATGATGCCAACGGCGATGGTGGTAGTACGGCTGTGCATATGCAGAGGCCGTAAAGAGGGCGATGAAAGTGCATAGCAGTAGTTTCTTCATGTCTTCGTAAGATGCCAACGAAGACAGTGTGTACGATGGTTTCTGCTCTTCTTTCGTTTTATACTCAAGTGTTACTTTGTTACTTAGGTACTGTTAAGCACCCGAAATGCACGTTAAAGGTTGTTTTCCTGGGCAACCTTATATGAAGTGCTATGGCCGAACGATGGTCCCATCGAGCATGCGGTCATTTCCTCGATCCTCAAAATCCCTGGTGTATGGATAGCGCGCAGCGGCCTTCTCGTCGATGTCGATACCGAACCCGGGCTTATCGTTGGAGTAGATGTAGCCCTTCCGAATCTCCGGGGTGCCGGGAAACACCTCGCGCGTCTTCTCGTCGAAGAACGTTTCCTCCTGAATTCCGAAGTTGGGGGTAACGAGGTTCAGGTGCAAATTGTAACAGTGACCGACCGGATCTACATTGTTCGGCCCGTGCCATGCCGTGCGTACATCGAAGAACTCGCAGCAGTGCGCCACTTTCCTGCACATGTTCAGGCCACCCACCGACGACTGGTGGATGCGGATAAAGTCAATCCACCGGTTGGCCACCAGGTTCAGCCACTCGTTGCGGTTCACAAATAGTTCTCCCATGGCCAGCGGCGCCGAGGTTTCCTGGCGGAAGATCTGGAACCAACCTACATCTTCCGGCGAAAGCGGATCTTCCATGTAGAAGGGCCGGTACTGCTCGACGGCTCTGCACAACTCGATCGATTGGTTGGGAGCCGGCCGCTCATGAACGTCGTGCACCAGGCCGATATCGAATCCGAACTTCGCCCGTACCGCCTCGAACATGCCGATGGTGGTGGTGAGATAGCGCCCCGCGTCGAAGACCGGTGAAGGGGTTACGCCATCTGGCCGCAGCGCCTGCACAGCGGCGGAGGTCTTGGCGCCGCTCACGCCATAACCGGACCATCCGGGAACCGCCAATTGCACCCGCACCACCTGGTAGCCTTTTTCGATGTAGGCTTGCACCTGGTCGTTCAGTTCACTTTGCGTCAAGGCAGCGGCGTGGCCATAGAGCGGCACGGCGGCGCGCACCTTGCCCCCGAGCAGTTGATATACGGGAACGCCGAGACGTTTACCCAGGATGTCCCACAGCGCGCCATCGATTCCACTCAACGCGTCGTTGCCTTCCGGCCCGGAGCGAAAGTATTCCTGCAGGTACGCGGACTGCCAGATGTCTTCGATCTCGTCGCAGTTTTTGCCGATCACGAAGGGTTTCAAACGCTTCTCAATGTAGGCCTGCGCTGCCTGCGGAATCTCCTGGTGGGTGGCAGCGCCCAGGCCGTAGAGCCCGGGCTCGCTGGTCTCCACCTTGACGATGGTCCAGTTGGAGCCGGAGGGTGCGGTTGCGATGATTTTGACATCGGTGATTTTCAGCGGCGGCATTCCCCGGCGAGCCGCGTCTTTGGCCTGCGCCAACGGACCTCCGTTTCCCATGGTCTGGACGACCCCGGCAGCCGCTTCGGCAGAGAGTGTGCGACCGCGTCCAAGGCTGGTGACTGCGCCCACAGCGGCGGCGGTAGAAAGAGTTTTCAGCAGACTGCGACGTTCCATGAGTTCCTTCCTTTCCTTCGACAACACCTCATTTGGTTACCACGAACGTTTCCGGGTCGAGATATTCTGCTCGCCTGGTATGGGCATACCATGCACATGCGAGTAAGAACAGTGCCCCGGCCGCGTAGGCAAGCGTGAACTCAGGCGCGACCCACCAGCCGATTCGGCTTTCCACGCCGTTGGCCGAGAGCGTATAGGCATGGATGATGCCGATTGCGGAAAGGCCCGCGGCCGCTGCTAACCAGGCGGCCGCGGGCACAAAGCGGCGCTGAACCATGAGGGCCAGCGCCGCGGACCACAGCATCGAGGTCAGTAGCGAACCCTGGCCCAGCGCGATCAATCCTCCCATCGCCAGATCGCCCCCCATGCGGGGCGCGACTTCCATGAGGCTGCTGCCCGCTTTGCGCGCGACCGTGTCGGCAATACCAGTGGCCCACTGTGAGAGGGCCGGAATCAGCCCGATGATAACGGCGATGGCCTGATTGGAAGGCACCTCGACTACGGCTTGCGCGACCGTGATCAGGCCGAACCAGATGATGACCGGCGCCGCAACTTCCAAAGGCACAAAGCGGAGGACCACGGGCAGGATTCCCGTGGTGCAAAGCACAAGCGTGACCAGGCCATTCAGTACCGAATAACCTGAACGGGCGCCGTTGGCTTTGTGCGCGGCGTGGCCGAGGTAGAGCGTCGTGGGGAAGGGACTACCCAGGCAAGCAGCAGTCATCGTGCCTAAGCCATTCATCAGGAGAGACGGCCTGGTTGCGTAGTCGTCGCCGGCAACTTTGACACTTTCCAGAATCATCAGCGACCCCAGGGTATCCAGCGCAGCGAGGGGAATAACGATAGCGAGATAAGGCCAATAGCTACGCTGGTTGAAGAGTGCAAATATATTGACGGCGTGAGGCAGATAGAGTTTCACCGGCGGCACCGTGGGCACAGGAACGGTGTAGAGGTTGAGCCAGCGCAGCAATGCCACCAACGCCGCGCCGAGGGCGATGGCAAAAAGAGCCGGCGGCACACGATAGGGGAGCCGGAGACGCGAGCCGTAGAGCGTAAAGAGGACAAGCATGGGCAGCAGAGCGATCGCCGCCTGCTGAAAGACGCCGAAGACAAAGCCCAGGCAAAGATAGGCAAGGGCAAGGCCGGCCAGTGGGGAGAGTAGCGCGGCGCGGGGCGTGTTGCGGCGCAGCCAATCCGTGCATGAGGCTCCTACGGTCTGCACGATCCCGCTCACCATGCTGGCAAATATGCCGGCGTGCCAGGCCAGGTTTGCATCGTGCGTCCGGGTGTAGATGGGGCCCATGATGAGGAAGACGTAGGCGAAGATGGTGGGCGTATTGATGCCGAAGGGGATCGCGGTGACGTCGCTGCGGCCCTCCCTGTGCGCGAGGCGGCGTGCCTGCCAGGCGTAGAAGAGGTTTCCTGCCAGGATAGAAATTGCCGCACCGGGCAGGATGCGGCTGGCGACGAAGCTCAGGGGAAAGCCGCATATGGGCGCAAGGCCCACGATCAACAGAAGATCAGGAAAGCCGCTGAAGAAGAGGCCGAAGAAGCCGTCTACGTCTCCGGCGGTGAACCAGCGCAAATTAGCCTCCGTGGCAGTTGCCATCCGGCGGTTCCTCCGGGGTTCATTCTACGATGTGGGTTGCCGGGTGAAGGGGATCAGGACTGAAGTCAAAGTCCAGCAGGCTCAGGACTGCGTCCCATAAGCGCTAACTTGTTTAGGGTGTTTTTCGTCAAACTCCCACAGAATCGTCATCCTGAGCGGAGCGCCTCACAGATGATTGCGTGACACAACGCTTGTGGCGCGGAGCCGAAGGACCCCGACGGTGCTATCTTACCCATGCTGTTCGGAGCTTTTCGACCACCGAAGCCCGAAAACAAGATCTGGTGCGATAGATGTAGGCGCCGGACAGAGCAAGATGCTAGCAAGTTCTTGGTTCTCGTCTCCAGGGAAAGACCGTGGCGGGCCTGCCCGGTGCGGTCCCGGTGGTTGAAAAGCTCCGAACAGCATGGGTAAGATAGCACCGTCGGGGTCCTTCGACTCCGCGCCACAAGCGTTGTGTCACGCAATCAATCTGTGAGGCGCTCCGCTCAGGATGACGATTCTGTGGGAGTTTGGCGAAAAACATCCTAAACAAGTTAGCGCTTATGGGACGCAGTCCTGGGAAACTTTCAGCCGTCCCTCCGGGACTGGACGTAGTTTCCCAATCTTACCCAGCACTGTGGGCTACTCTCAGTCGTCCCGTTCGACAAGCTCAGGGCAGGCTCTTCGGGACTCCATTCTGAAGCGGCGGTTTTCACGCAAACACTAAAGTCCTTCCTCTTGGTCGTTGGACGGACTGCCCGTAAATACCGTACCCGTCCAGTTTCCTATTGGGCATCGGATGGTATTCTCTCTTCACTCGTCTCATAGGTGCTCCATGTCTGTCACCGAGCCGCTGCCGCCCGCCCGTGCGTCCCTGCCAATGGACGATGCGGTTGGCCGCGTGGCGCTACGCAAGGCTGGTTGGCGGCTGATTCCACTGCTCGCTCTGGGCTACGGTATCGCATACATGGACCGCGTGAACATAAGCTTTGCGTCGTTGCAGATGAACCGCGATCTGCATTTCAGCGCGTCGGTCTACGGCTTCGGCGCCGGCCTGTTTTTCGTGAGCTACGCCGCATGCGAGGTTCCGTCTAACCTGCTGCTCTATCGCGTGGGCGCGCGACGCTGGTTTGCCCGCATCATGCTCACCTGGGGACTACTGGCGATGGGCATGATGTTCGTAAAGACGCCGCTCCAGTTCTATGTCATGCGCTTCCTGCTGGGTATGGCAGAGGCGGGTTTTTTTCCGGGCGTGATCTTCTATCTCGCGCAATGGTTCCCGCTACACATGCGGGCGCGTGCCATCAGCCGCTTTTACGTCTCGCTCCCGCTGGCCTCGGTGCTCACGGGGGCCATCGCCGGAGCCCTTCTTAACCTCCAGGGCAAGGCCGGACTGGCCGGATGGCAGTGGCTGTTTCTGGCGGAGGGGCTGCCCGCGGTGGTGCTGAGCATCGTCTTCCTGGTCTACCTGCCTGCCGGTCCCGCACACGCCAAGTGGCTCACGGAGGATGAGCGGGAGTGGATTATCCGTCACCTGAGCAAGATTGCCGCCGGCGATGGTCACGGGGTACATCTCGGGCGCGCGCTGCTCGATCATCGCGTGTGGCAGATAAGCCTTGTCTTCCTGTGCCAGCTTACCTGCAGCTATGCCTACACTTTTTCTGCTCCAGCAATCCTCAAGATAATTACGGATCTCAACAATCGCGATGTCGGTTTCCTGGTGGCGGTGATGAACCTGCTGGGAGCTCCCAGCATGATTCTCAATGCCATGCATTCTGACCGCACCAGGGAATGTTATTTCCATGTGATTATCCCTTTTCTGATCATGTGCGTGTGTTACCTGATCGGCGGACTGTCGACAGCGCCGTTGCTGGCGGTTCCTGCGTTGGCAATTGCATCTATTAGTTACTACGCCGTGCAAGGACCGCTCCTGGCGCTGGCGACTAGCTTTCTCCATGGCAGATCTGCCGCTGCTGGAATTGCGGCTATGAATACCATTGGAATTCTCGGTGGCTTCGTTGGCCCCTTCGGGATGGGCCTGGCCAAAGACTATACCGGAGCCTACCAGCCGGGACTGCTGATGCTCGTCATCCCCAGCCTGGTTGCAGCGGTGACCATTTACATGATGCGATTTCAAGCAACAGCGGTGAAAGGGCCTTCGGTATAACAAATGAAAAAGAGCTTTATGCTGATCGCGCTGGTTGCGTTGAGTACGCTTTGCCGCGCGGAGAGCAGTCCCGCGCAGCGGTGGGCTGCGGAGGCGAAGAACGTCACCATTGTGCGGGACGATTGGGGAATTGCGCATGTGTACGGAAAGACCGATGCGGATGCCGTCTTTGGCATGATCTATGCGCAGTGCGAAGACGACTTCAACCGGGTCGAAACCAACTACTTGAATGCCATGGGGCGGCTGGCCGAGGCGGAGGGCGAAGGCAAGGTTTATCAGGATCTGCGGATGAAGATGTTCATCGATCCCGAGGTCTTGAAGAAGGATTATGCGGCGAGCCCGGAGTGGCTGAGAAAGCTGATGGATGCGTTCGCCGATGGGGCCAACTTCTATCTCGCGAAACATCCCCAGGTGAAGCCGCGCCTGGTGCAACACTTCGAGCCCTGGATGGCGCTCTCGTTTACTGAAGGCAGCATCGGGGGCGACATCGAACGAGTGGACTTAAAGAAATTGGAAGCATTTTACGGAGGCCATAACAATATAGCGGCTGTGCAGGAAGTGCCGGACCCGGAGCCAGGGGGATCGAATGGGATTGCCATTGCTCCGTCGAACACGATGCAGCATCACGCGCTGCTGCTGATCAATCCGCACACGTCGTTTTTCTTTCGGTCAGAGTTACAGATGGTCAGCGGAGAAGGGCTCGATGCTTATGGGGCCGTGACGTGGGGCCAGTTCTTTATCTATCAGGGTTTCAACGATCGCGTGGGCTGGATGCATACCTCGAGCGGAGTGGATGCCGTCGATGAGTATCTGGAAACGGTGCACGCCAAAGACGGACATTACTTTTACAAGTACGGGGATGGGGAGCGGCCGGTAGTCGAGAAGCAGATCACCGTGCCCTACCGCACCGGGCACGGAATGGCGGAGAAGAAGTTCACCGTGTACTACACCCATCACGGCCCGGTGATTCGGGATCAGGATGGCAAGTGGGTCACGATCCGGCTGATGCAGGAGCCGGTGAAAGCTCTGACGCAGTCCTACTTGAGGACCAAGGCCAAGACTTACAAGGACTATCTGCAGACGATGGCGCTCGAGGCGAACTCGTCCAACAACACCATCTATGCCGATGCGGATGGACACATCGCCTACTTTCACGGCAACTTCATTCCCCGCAGAGACACCAAGTTCGACTTCACGAAGCCGGTGGATGGGAGCGACCCGGCGACTGAATGGCAAGGGCTGCTGACCGTCGAGGAGGCGCCGCACCTGCTGGACCCGGCGAGCGGCTACGTCTTCAACGTGAACGATTCTCCCTGGGCCGGCGCGGGAGAGAGCAGCCTGCGCAAGCAGGATTACCCGGCGTATGTGGAAACGGGTAGGGAATCAGCGCGGGGCCTGCACGCGATGCTTCTACTGGAGGGCAAGAAGGACTTTACCCTGGACTCCCTGATGGCGGCGGCTTTCGACAGTTATCTGCCATGGTTTATCAAACCGCTGCCCGCTCTCACGCAGGCTTGGGCGAATCTGCCGGCGAATTCGGAAACCAAGAAGGCGCTGGCGGGGCAAATTGCGGTGCTCAAGGGATGGGATCTGCGCTGGGGCGTGGATTCAGTGGCGACTTCGCTGGCGATCTTCTGGGGCCGGGAGATCGCCAAGGCCCCAACCTCGAACGAAGTCTATACAGCATCCAATGAAAACGGATTCGTCGCGCCATCGGTGCCGGACGATGTGGCTCTGAAGGCGCTGGTGACGGCATCCGATAAATTGACCGCGGATTTCGGGAGCTGGCAGACGCCGTGGGGCGAGATCAATCGCTTTCAGCGCCTAACTGGGGACATAGTCCAGCGCTTCGATGATGCCAAGCCGAGCACGCCGGTGGGGTTCACCTATTCCATGTGGGGCTCGCTGGCTTCTTTCGGAGCCAGGCCCTACACCGCGGAGGAAACAGGGAGGGCCACGGGAACGAAAAAGTGGTACGGAACCGGCGGGAATAGTTTTGTAGCGGTCGTGGAGTTTGGGGATAAGGTACACGCCAGGGCGGTGACGGCCGGCGGGGAAAGCGGGCATCCGCAGTCGCCCCACTTCAAGGATCAGGTTGAGCGTTACAGGACCGGGAATTTGCGCGAGGTCTACTTCTATCGGGACCAATTGAAGGGCCGCACGGAGCGGGAGTACCATCCGGGAGGCTGATGAGACGCCTGATCTCATTTTCGGTTGCGGGATTTTTTATGGGAATGCTGCTGGCGATTCCTGCTTCGGCCCAGGAGCAAGCCCCGCCGGCGACGACCCTGCATGCGCTCGACCCGAAGCTCATGGATACGAATGCCGACCCGTGCGTGAACTTTTACCAGTACTCGTGCGGCGGATGGATGAAGCAGAATCCGATTCCTGCGGATGAATCCTCCTATGGGCGATTCAACGAATTACAGGATGAGAACCAGTTGGTGCTGAGGGCGATTCTGGAGAAGGCCGCCGCGGGGGGCCCGGAGCGCTCGCCCAATGAACAGAAGATCGGCGACTACTATGCCAGCTGCATGAACGTGGAAGCCGTGAACGAGGCGGGACTCAAGCCGCTGCAACCGCTCCTGGATCGCATCGCAGCGCTCACATCCAAAGACGAGCTACCAGAATTAACAGCGTACCTGGATGGTATAGGCGTCAATACACTCTTCTCCTTCGGCTCCGAGCAGAATTTTAAAGATGCCACGGAACAGATTGCGATGGTTGACGAGGCGGAGTTAGGTTTGCCGGAAAAGGGGTACTACGAGCGCAAGGATGACAAATCCGTTGAGCTGCGCCGCCAATATGTGGCGCACGTGACGCGGATCTTTGAATTGCTGGGCGAAACGCAGCCGCAGGCGACGAAAGATGCGGATACGGTATTGAAGCTGGAGACGGCGCTTGCCGGCTACTCACTCAGCAATGTGGAGCGGCGCGATCCCGCGAGCCTATACCACATGATGAACCTGGTGAAATTTGATAGCAGCACACCGTCCTTCAGCTTCGTTCGATTTCTGCGTGCCGTGCATGCGCCCCCGGTGGAATCGCTGAACGTGGCGGAACCGGCCTACTTTATCGGCTTGAACCAGCTGCTGGCGAGCACCAGTGTGGATGAATGGAAGACCTATCTGCGCTGGGCCCTGATCCATCATCTGCCGGGCACCGCTTTGCCGGAGGCACTCGATAAGGAGTCGTTCGACTTCTATGGCAAGGTGCTGGATGGCCAACCAGAGCAAAAGCCGAGGTGGAAGCGCTGCGTTTCAGAGACAGACGACGCGTTGGGAGAGGCATTAGGCCAGGTGTACGTGGAGCAGCGGTTTAGCCCTAAAGATAAGCAGCGCACGCTGGAGTTGACTCGGGATGTCGAAGCGGCGATGGGCCGGGATATTGAGCAACTCGAGTGGATGAGCGCCGCCACCAAGGCGCGCGCGGAAGAGAAGCTGCATGCGGTCGCCAATAAGATCGGCTACCCGGATAAGTGGCGCGACTACTCCACACTGGCTGTTACGCGCAGCGATGCATTGGGCAACGCGTTGCGTGCGACCGCATTTGAAGAGAAGCGCGACATAGCCAAGATCGGCAAGCCGGTGGATCGCGGCGAATGGGGTATGAGCCCGCCCACGATCGATGCCTATTACAACGCGCAGCTGAACGACATCAACTTTCCCGCGGGTATTCTGCAACCGCCATTTTTTGATCACAGCCAGGATGATGCGGTGAACTACGGGGGTGTGGGCAGCGTTATCGGCCACGAATTGACGCACGGCTTTGACGACGAGGGACGGCAGTTTGATGGCAAGGGCAATTTTGAAAATTGGTGGACGCCGGCGGACGAAAAGCAATTTACCGAGCGCGCCGATTGCGTGGTGAATGAGTACAACAGCTTTATCGGTGTGGACGATCTACACGTCAACGGGAAACTGACTCTGGGCGAGAATCTGGCCGATTTCGGCGGGCTCAAGCTGGCTTTTCTCGCATACCTTGACCGCGCGCAGAAAGCCGGCGTAGATCTGAAGCAGAAGGGGAGTGCGGAGTACGGGGGTTTAACTCCCGATCAGCAGTTCTTTGTCGCGTTTGGACAGCATTGGTGCCAAAATATTCGCCCGGAGGACCTGCGATTGCGGATAGAAACCGATCCGCACTCACCGGAGGTGTTCCGTGTCAATGGGGTGGTTTTGAATCTTCCCGAGTTCCAGCGGGCATTTGCCTGTAAGACCGGCCAGCCGATGGCTCCAGCCAAGCGCTGCACTATCTGGTGAGGCATAGGGAGCTTCTGATGTTTTGTATCAGGGCACGACTTTAGTCGGGCCATTGAGACCCAACAGAGATCTGGGCTTTAGCCCCTGGGGCCAAGCATTTTGTGCAGGATTGGCCGTAGCAGGGGCTGAAGCCCAATTCTCTTTCAATCCCGTGCGGCCCGACTAAAGTCGTGCCCTGATACAAAGCAAAAACACAGCTTCTCTCGGACTTTCAATTCTGGCTTTACGCCAGGGCGGGTTTGTATCGCAGCATGAGGAGATAGTAGATGGTTGACGATACAAAGAAGCCGACGAACCATGCGTAGTCATACAGAAAGCGAAGAGACGGCACCGCTAGACCGATGAGCGCCACAAAGACGCCCGCCACCAGCGCCGCGACCGCACGGGGATTGAAGCCGCGGGAGTATTCGTAGGGACCCCCGCGATGATAGAGCGAGACGACGTCCAAACGCGTGTGCCGGATCAGGAAGTAGTCCGCAACCATGATGCCGGCTACCGGGCCGAGCAAGCCAGAGTAGCCGACAAGCCAACCAAAGATGTAAGTGCCGAAGGTGCTCATCAGTTTCCAGGGCATCATCGCCAGACCGAGAAAGCCGGTGATGAGGCCGCCGGTTCGAAAACTGATCAGGCGCGGCGCAAGGTTGGAGAAATCATTCGAAGGCGAGACCACATTGGCGCCGATGTTTACGTTGAGCGTCGCCACCAACACGGCGACCAGCGCCAACAGCGCCACCACCGGCTGATGAAAGCGTCCCAGCAGGGTGATGGGGGACCATATGGGCTCGCCAAAGATGGTCTCCGAGGCGGAGGTACACGCGATGCCGACGAACGAGTAGAGCGTCATCGCAACCGGCAGACCAAAGGCCTGGCCAACAATCTGCGAGTCCTGCGATTTGGCATAACGGGTGAAGTCGGGGATGTTCAGCGAGAGCGTAGCCCAATAACCAACCATCGCCGTTAACGACGGAAAGAAGAAATGGAGAAAGGCGCCGGTCGAGTGGAAGTGGCTGGGCGCCGAAAGCATGGGCCCAAAACCGCCTGCCTTATGCAGCATCCAGAAGAGCAGGGTGAGCGACATGACCAGCATGAAGGGCGCGGAGAAGCTCTGCAGGAAGCGGATTGACTCCACTCCACTCCATACGACGAACATGTTGAGCAGCCAGAAGCCGAGGAAGCTCGACCACAGGACGGCCGGCATGTTTGCTGTCGCCGGCCAGACGACGTGAATCATGGCTGCGATCGCCTGGCCGCCCAACCAGGACTGAATGCCAAACCATCCGCAAGCCACAAGGGCACGGAGCATCGCGGGAATATTCGCTCCCAAGGCGCCGAAGCTGGCGCGCACAAAGACGGGGAAGGGGATGCCGTACTTGGCGCCGGCATGCGCGTTCAGCAGCATGGGCACGAGCACAATCAGGTTGCCCATCAGGATGGTGAAGAGCGCCTGCTTCCAATTCATGCCGCCCGCTATTAAGGAGGAGGCAAGCATGTAAGTGGTGACCTCCATCGACATGGAGAACCACAGGGCGATGTAGTTGTAAGTGCCCCAGGTGCGGTTGGCGGCTGTGGTGGGCGCAAGGTCTGCGTTCGAAAGGCTTGGGTCCGCAACTGCCACGCCTGGAGTGAGCATCATGCGAAGCCTCCGGCATTGGCTTCGCGCTTGAGAAAGCGCCCGCGCCCCGTCTTGCCAATCCACTTTCCGTCTTTCACTACCAGCTCACCGCGGGAGAAGACGTGCCGCGCGTTGCCTGAAACTTTCCAGCCTTCGAACATGGAGTAGTCCGTGGCCATGCACTGCGTGGCCGCAGTGATGGTGTACGCTGCGTTGGGGTCCCAAAGCATGATATCCGCGTCCTTGCCCGGAGCGATGACGCCCTTTTGCGGCATGCCGAAGATGCGGGCGGGCGCGGTGCAACAGAGCTCGACAAACCTCTGCGGCGTGAGCTCGCCCTGGGCCACGCCGAATTGCCAGACGATCTGCAGCCGATTCTCGATGCCCGGGCCTCCATTGGGAATCTTGGTGAAGTCGTTTTTGCCCAGTGACTTCTGGTCGGCAAAGCGGAAGGGGCAGTGGTCGGTGGAGACGACGGACAGCGTTCCATCCTCGAGCGCCTTCCACAGCGCAGGCTGGTGATGCTTTTTGCGCAGAGGTGGGGTGAAGACGTACTTGGCCTCTTCCCAGCTCTTGCCGGGCATCTGCTCTTCGAGCGAGAGCACCAGGTACTGCGGGCAAGTCTCCGCCAAGGCGTGCAGGCCGCGCTGCTGCGCATGCTTGAGCTCGCGCAGAGAGTCCTCGTTGGAGAGATGCACGATGTACACCGCGGCGCCGGCCATATGCGCGATGGCGATGGCGCGGTGGGTGGCCTCAGCTTCCGCATGGGTCGACCGGCTGTGCGCGTGATGGTGAGGCGCGGTCTTGCCCTCGGCGAGCATGCGCGCTACCACGATGTCGATCACGCTGCCATTTTCGGCGTGGACGCAGCAGAGGGCGTTCAGCAAGCCTGCTTTGTGCATGACCTTGAACATCAGCCCGTCGTCGATCATCAGGACGTTGGGATAGGCCATGAAGAGCTTGAATGACGAGATGCCCTTTTGCACCATGGTTTCCATCTCGGCCAGTCTTTGCGCGCCGTCGCCTGGTCCAAGGTCGGTCACGGCCATATGCAGCCCGTAGTCGATGCAGGCCTTACCGTCGCTCTTGGCCAGCCAGGTTTCCAGAGCCTCACCCATGGTGTGGCCGCGGGACTGCAGGGCGAAGTCGATGACGGTGGTCGTTCCGCCCACGGCTGCAGCGATGGTGCCGGTGCGGTAATCGTCAGCCGATACTGTGCCGCCGAAGGGCATATCGAGATGGGTGTGCACATCGACGCCGCCGGGCATAACGAGGAGACCGGCCGCGTCGACTATGGTGTGGCCGGCAGCGGGAATGTTGGGGGCGAGTTGCTTGATCGTCTCTCCGTCACAGAGGACGTCGGATTTGTGTTGTCCGTCCGCGTTGACGACGGTGCCATTCTGGATCAGGGTGGCCATAAAGCGTTTGTGTTTCTCCGGCGTGGCTATGCTTTTGCTTGCACAACTTCCGCGGTGCGTTCGGCCCAGGTCTGCGCGGGGAGCCCGTTGTCGACGCGCTCCATAGTGATGCAGCCCTCGACCGGGCAGACCAGCGAGCAGAGATTGCAACCGACACAGTGATGTTCGTCCACCCGGGGAACACGCTCGAGTGGGGTGACCGCATTGGTATAGCTCGGACCGCCGGCATCCAGCTTGGGAATGGGCGTGGTGGAGATGCGGCGCGCCGCCTCAGCCGTGACCATGGCCGGTGTGCGGGTGGTATCGTGTGCGGGCGCAGTGCGATCGAGGTGGATGCATTGATGGGCGCCGTCCCAGCAGGCGGTGTAGCAAAGCTGGCAGCCGATGCACAGATCCTCGTGAATCCGGGCCACGATCTGGTAATTCAGGTTGAGCTGGTTCCAGCTGGTTACCGTGTGCAGCGAGCGGCCGCGGAAGTCGTCGATGGTGGCAAAGCCTTTCTCCGCCATCCACGCCAGCAGGCCGTCCTGCATATCTTCGACGATGCGATAGCCGTAGTGCATAGCCGCGGTGCATACCTGCACCGTGCCGCAACCGAGCAGGATGAATTCCGCCGCGTCTCGCCAGCTGCCGACGCCGCCGATGCCGGAGAGAGGCAGCGCGCCGGCAGGGTCAGACAACACCTGCTGCACCATGTTGAGCGCGATGGGCTTGACAGCTGGGCCGCAGTAGCCGCCGTGGGAGCTCTTGCCGTCGACGTTGGGGTTGGGCTGGAAGGTGTCGAGATCGATCCCCGTAATTGAATTGATGGTGTTGATGGCGGAGAGGGCATCGGCGCCCCCGCGCTTGGCCGCGCGCGCGGGCATGCGAATGTCGGAGATATTCGGCGTGAGCTTCACGATCACCGGAGTGCGCGCCTTTTCCTTCACCCAGCCCGTGATCTGTTGGCAGTATTCGGGCACCTGGCCCACCGCGGAGCCCATGCCACGCTCACTCATGCCGTGGGGACAGCCGAAGTTTAGCTCCAGGCCATCGGCTCCGGCGTCTTCTGAGCGCTGCACAATGTCGTGCCAGACCTCGCGCTTGCTTTCAACCATCAACGAAGCGATGACCACGTGGTGTGGGTAGCGCCGCTTGACTTCGGCCATCTCCTGAAGGTTGACCTCGATGGGGCGGTCGGAGATGAGCTCAATGTTGTTGAAGCCCATCATGCGGCGGCCCTCCCAATCGATGGAGGAGTAGCGTGAGCTGACATTGGTAATAGGCTCGCCGATGGTCTTCCATACCGCGCCGCCCCAGCCTGCGTCGAAGGCGCGCATGATCTGCTCGCCGCAGTTGGTCGGCGGGGCGGAGGCGAGCCAGAAGGGATTGAGGCACGGGATGCCACAGAAGGTGGTTGCCAGCGTCGGCTTAAGCTCGGGCAAGTTTGGCCTCCAGCCACGCGGCAATGCCGATGCCCGCGCGTTTTCCGTCTGCTACTGCATCCACCACTTCGCGGCCGCCATTGGTACAGTCGCCGCCGGAGAAGAACTTGGCGTGTGAGGTCTGGCCGGTGGCCCGGTCGATCACGATCCGTCCGCGTTGGAGTTGCAGCTGGGCTGCTCCGCTAGCCAGTGCTCCAAGCAGGCTGCCTTGCGTGCCTTGCCCGATGGCCAGGACGACCAGATCTGCCGCCAGGGAAAACTCAGTGCTGGGTTCAGGGATGATCGAGCCATCGGCAGTGGCCGCCAGCTGGATCAGCTCAATCCCTTCGACTGCTTCGCCGCCCAGAATGCGCGTGGGTTGTACATGCCACAGGAACTTTACTCCCTCGAGCCTGGCGTGCTCATACTCGAAGGTAAAAGCCGACATCTGCTCCTCGCCGCGGCGATAGACGATGTGCACATCGGTGGCGCCAAGCCGGACCGAAGCAATGGCGGCATCGATGGCCGTGTTGCCCGCTCCTACGACCACCACGCGCGGCGGCACCGCTGTGCGCTCTCCGGATTTGTAGCCGGCTATGAGATCAAGGGCGTTGGTCACGCCCGGCAGTTGGTCGCCGGGAACGCCAAGCTGGTGGATTGCGCCCAGCCCAATGCCGAGGAAGATGGCATCGTGCGTGCGCTCGAGGTCAACCAGCACTTGCGCGTCGATCATTGTCTCGAAATGAAACTCCACGCCGAGTTGGGAGAGCATCTCGATCTCGCGCAGGCTTTCGACCAGGGGCAGCTTGTATTCAGCGACGCCGTAGGTGTTCAAACCTCCGGGTAGCGGGCGTGCGTCGTAGAGGTTGGCACGGATGCCGCGGCGGCGCAGCTCGGCAGCGCAGGCGAGCGAGGCCGGCCCGGCGCCCACGAGTGCAACCGAGAGGCCAGTGTCCGGCGCCGGGGTAAAGGGCAGCGGAGCGCCGCTGGCATGGAGCGAGTCCATGGCGAAGCGCTGCAGGCGCGCGATCTGGATCGGCTGCTTGTTGAAGCGGTGCAACACGCAGGCGCCTTCGCACAAGACCTCCACCGGGCAGGCGCGGGCGCAGCTGGCGCCCAGAATGTTGGCGTCAAGGATGGTGCGGGCGGAACCGGAAAGATTGCCGCTGGCGATCTTCTTGATGAAGCGCGGAACGTCGATGTGCGTAGGGCATGCGGTGGTGCAAGGCGCGTCGAAGCAGTAGAGGCAACGATTGGCCTCAGGGATCGCTGCCTGGCGGTCGAACGGCGGATGCAGATCGCCGAAGCGCGCGGAGGTCTCCGGATGATTGGGAGCCTGCTGCAAAAAGGATGTTTGGCCACTCATTCGGGCGATACCCTCTTTTCTGCGTCTCGTTCAGGCGTGGAAACCATCATTATGCACTATCCGAGGGCCCGAGCAGAAAGAACCCTTCCCTCTAGATCCGTCCAGGGGGAAATGGGTGGCCAGGGAGGGCTTGTGGACCAAGATGCTATTCTTGCGCGCATGCGCCCTCGGTTCAGTGCATGGTTGTTTCTCCTGGCTCTGCTCCTGGCCATTCTCCCGCTTCATGCGCGGGTGGTTCGGGTCGAGATTGCTTCGCGCACCAGTGTCCTCGACGGCAAGGTATTCGGGGATGCGGGAGCCTATGAACGCATCACCGGACGCGTCTACTTCTCGCTCCCGGTGGCCAATGCGCACAACCTGCGCATCGTCGATCTCGGTAATGCTGTGAACCTCAAGAACGGCGAGGTCGAGTTCTCCGCGGACTTTGTTGCCGTCCGTCCCAAGGATGCTCACAAGGGTAATGGCTCCATGCTTCTGGAGGTCCCCAACCGCGGGCATGCGCGCATTCTTTCCCTGGTCGACGGCGGCGATCAGGATCTGTCCCATGACGCGGGAGACGCGTGGTTACTGCGCAACGGTTTCACCGTCGTGAGCCTCGGGTGGCAATGGGACGCCGCGGGGCCAGGCGCCCTGCGATTCTATGCGCCGGTCGCAAAAGACAACGGGAAGACCATCACCGGGCTGCTGCGCGGCGATCTGATGCTCTCGAAGGCCATGGCGGAGATCCCCCTTGGACACTTTGCTGACGGAAGTATCGGCGGAAGCGAATACCCGGTTGCTTCGCCGGACGATCCGCGCAATGTGCTCACCGTCCGGGGCGCGCGCGATGCGCAGCGCTCCATCATTCCCCGCGCCGATTGGCAGTTCGCGCATACCGTCCAGGGCAAGCTCGTTCCTTCCGACCGGTATATCCACCTGAATGGCGGCTTCCAACCCGGGAAGATCTACGAATATGTCTACGTGGCCGCTAACCCAGTCGTGGCCGGCGGCGGCTTCGCGGCCATTCGCGACTTTGCCTCCTATGCCAAGCACGATCCCGATGCCATCACGCCGGTGGAGCGCGTGTACGGCGAAGGCATCTCGCAGAATGGGCGCTTCTTGCGCGACTTTCTTTATCAAGGCTTCAACGCGGATGAAGAGGGGAGGATGGCGCTCGACGGGGTTCTCGCCCACGTTGCGGGAGCGGGCCGGGGCAGCTTTAATTACCGCTTCGCCCAGCCGTCGCGCGATGCACGGCCCACCTCGTCGATTTTCTTTCCCACTGACATCTTTCCCTTCACCGATGAACCGGAGAGAGATCCGATCACAGGAATGACAGGAGGGTTGCTGGACCAGGCTGTCGCCGACAAGGTCGTGCCCAGGATCTTCTTCTCCAACACATCCTACGAATATTGGGGACGCGTGGCGGCCTTGATTCACATAAGCGCCGACGGCGAGCGGGACGCGTCTATCTCAGACAATGTCCGGATCTATCACTTCACCGGGCTGCAGCATTATTCCGTTCCCTTCCCGCCGGAGAAGGGAACGGGGGACGAGCTGGGGCAGGAACCGCAGTCGCCGCTCCCGATGCGATACTTCTGGCGCTCTATGATCGCCAACATGGACGCGTGGGTGCACAGCGACACCCTTCCGCCGGCCAGCAACTACCCCAAGATTGCGGACGGAAACCTGGTGACGTTGGAGAAGTACGCATGGCCCGCGATCCCAGGGGTAAACCGGCCGCACGAGGCGAGCCAGGCCTATCGTCTCGATTTCGGGCCCAACTGGCAGCAGGGAATTCTGAGTATCCAGCCGCCTAAGGTTGGGCCGGCGTTCCCTGTGCTTGTTCCCCAGGTGGATGCCGACGGCAACGAACGCGACGGCGTGCGCCTGCCGGAGATCACCGTCCCGTTAGCGACTTATACGGGTTGGAATCTTCGCGATCCTTCGATTGGCGCGCCCGATCAACGGGTTTCCTTCGAGGCATCATATATTCCATTCCCCAGGACGGCCGCGGAGCGGCAGAAGATGGGCGACCCACGCAAGCCGATCGCGGAACGCTACGCAAGTCGTGAGGGCTATCTCGCTCAGTACAAGAAGGCAGTGGACGCTCTGGTGCAGCAACGCTGGATTTTGCCGGAAGACCTCGCAGCCTTGCTCCATCGCGGTGAGCAGGAGTGGAGTGCAAGCACGAGGTAAGAATCATGATGGCTAAGACCGATTTCAAAACCGTGGATGAGTACATCGCTTCGCAGCCGGACGCAGTGCAAGCCATACTCGGGTCGGTGCGGAGCGCGATCCGCAAGGCGATGCCCGGAGCCGACGAGGTGATCTCGTATAAGATTCCAACGTACAAGCTAAATGGCCGGGCAGTGCTTCATTTCGCGGGCTGGAAACAGCACTACTCGCTCTATCCTGCCGGCGAGCCGCTGGTCGCAGCGTTCAAGGACGAGTTAGCGTCCTACAAGGTCGACAAGGGCACGATCCGTTTTCCGCTCTCCGAACCTGTCCCCGTAAAGTTGATTGAGCGCATCGCGAAGTTCCGCGCGCAGGATGCTGCCACTCGCGCGAAGGCAAAGCCGGCCGCGCCGAGAAAACAGTAGTCCAGATAAGATCAGAACCGAAGTCGCAGCGCGATGTCCGCGCGCTGATTGAACAGTTGCGCATGGTGAAGAGCCCGGCGGAGATCGCCCTCATCCAGAAAGCTACGGATGCCTCGATCGCGTCCCAACTCGCCGGCATGCGCGCCATCAAGCCAGGGGTACGGGAACGAACCATCGCCGGCATCGACGCTTCTGGAAAGCTCATCGACTTCGCTGCCCCACACGGCGGAAGAGGTGGAGGCGGCCATGCAGGCCAGGTAGACCTCTTGACTGGTTACTTACACTTGTTTACTCTAGGCCTGTAGCGAACAGGCCTACGGCCAACCACGGCCAACTAGAGGGCATTTCTCATGAACTGGCTACCTGGTATCTTCCGTCGCAGTAAAGTCTATGGCGATCTCGCCGAGGAAATGCGCCTTCACCTGGAAGAACGGACAGAGCAGTTGATGGGCGAAGGCATGAGCCGGAAAGAGGCGGAACAAGCTGCCCGCCGCGCCTTCGGAAATGCCACGGTATTGGAAGAGCGTAGCCGTGAAGTGTGGCAATTTCCTTTGCTGGAATCGCTTGGGACGGACTTGAAACTGGTATTTCGGCGGCTGCGAAAATCGCCGGGATTTGCCGCCACGGTCATCCTGACCCTGGCGATCGGAATCGGCGCCAACGCGGCCGTCTTCAGCGTGCTCAACAGCGTGCTGTTCAAGCCTCTGCCCTATCCGCATCCAGAGCAATTGGTGGCCGTCCGGATGATTGCTCCCGGGGCCGCGGGGCTGGCGGACTTTTCTACTGGTCTCCCCCTCTCGGCGTCCATGTATTTCACCTTTGCCGAGCAGAACCGTTCGTTTCAATCGTTTGGTGTGTGGAGCAGGGGCACAGCCAATGTCACCGGGGTCGACCAGCCGCATGAAGTGCGCTTTGCCTCAATCAGCGATGGTGTGCTGCCTGCGCTGAGCGTCCCGCCTTTGCTCGGTCGTTGGTTGCTGCCGGGTGATCAAGATCCGCATGGTTCGAAAGCTGTCATGCTCAGCTACGGCTATTGGGAACGCCGCTTCGGCGGAGATCGATCGGTGATCGGGCGCAGCATTGCGATTGATGCGCAGCCGCGGCAAATCGTCGGCGTCATGCCGAAGGGTTTCGAGTTGGTGAATGCCGATTTCGACGTGATTGTGCCGTCCGCGTTCGACCGCAGCAAGCAACAAATAGCAGGCTTCTATCTCCAGGGAATCGCCCGGCTCAAGCAGGGGGTTCCCATTGTGCAAGCGAATGCGGATTTGAAGCGGATGGTGCCTATCTGGGAAGACTCCTGGCCTTCGGGGTTCGCTGGTTTCAATACTCACTTTTATGAGGAGACCTGGAAAGTCGCGCCCGCGATTCGCCCTCTCAAGCAGGACGTAATCGGCAATGTTGGCAATGTGTTGTGGGTGGTGATGGGCACGATTGGCCTGGTGATGCTGATTACTTGCACCAACGTGGCGAACCTGTTGCTGGTGAGAGCAGATGGCCGGCAGCAGGAGCTTGCCGTCCGGGCCGCGCTCGGCGCCGGGCGAGGACGAATCGCCTGGGAACTGCTTCTGGAAAGTATGGCCCTCGGACTCATAGGCGGTGTGCTTGGAATCGGGATCGCCTATGAGGGTCTGCGGCTCCTGGTTGCCATCGGTCCGGCTAACCTTCCCCGCTTGGGCGAAATCTCCCTGGATGGCCGGTCGCTCTGGTTCACGCTGGGACTTTCGCTCCTATCGGGCCTGGTATTCGGATTGATTCCGGTCCTGAAATATGCGGGGCCGCGCACGCCCGGGGCTCTTCGCGGTGCGGGAAGAACTGCGAGCGTCAGCCGGGAACGGCAACGCTCTCGCGATCTGCTGGTGGTAGCCCAGGTGGCCATGGCTATGGTCTTGCTCGTGTGTGCCATGCTGATGATCCGCACCTTCCAGGCGTTACGAACGGTCGAGCCGGGGTTCACACAGGCGGAACATCTACAGACCGTGCGCATATCGATCCCGGATTCCCTGATAGCGGACCCGCAACTCGTTACCCGCACGCAAAACAACATTGTCGACAAGTTGGCGGCGATTGCGGGCGTGACCTCAGTGGGGTTTGCAGACGCAATGCCGATGGACGGGATCCAATCCAACTGGAACGGGATTCAAATTGAGGGGAAGAAACCAGATGAGGACGCGCCCATGCGACTGTTCAAATATGTCGCCCCTAATTTTTTCCATACTTCCGGGACCAGGATGCTTGCCGGGCGCGACCTTACCTGGACAGAGATATACGGCCGAAGGCGGGTGGTGATCATTTCTGAGAATCTTGCCCGCGAATCGTGGGGCTCCGCCTCGGCTGCGGTAGCCAAGCGATTGCATGATGGTGCGTCCAAGAACTGGTTTGAGGTGGTGGGTGTAGTCGAGGACGTCCACGTGAACGGCGTGCAGGAGAAAGCGCCCGCCATCGTGTACTGGCCTGCGATGGTGGAGGGTAGATTCGGGCCCGGGACATTTGGGGCCATCAACTCGGCGACCTTCGCGATCCGCAGTGATCGCGCCGGGACTGAGGCTTTCCTGAGCGAGATCCAGCAAGCCGTTTGGTCGGTGAATCCGAGCCTGCCGCTGGCATCGGTGCGGACCATGCAGGAGATCTACAACCAATCGCTGGCTCGCACTTCATTCACCCTGGTCATGTTGGGCATCGCCGGCTCGATGGCGCTGGTGCTTGGGATCATCGGCATCTATGGAGTGATTTCCTATGCGGTGTCGCAACGCACGCGGGAAATTGGAATTCGGATGGCACTGGGGGAACAAAGAGGCCGGCTGCGATGGATGTTCGTCCGCTCAGCACTGGTGCTGACGGGATGCGGCTTGGCCATCGGTCTGACCGCGGCAGCTGGGTTGGTGGGCCTCATGAAATCGCTGCTGTTCGGGGTCAGTCCGCTGGACCCTGTTACTTACGTCTCGGTACTGGTGATTTTGGCCGTATCCGCTGCGGTGGCCAGTTATCTACCGGCTCGCCGTGCGGCGGCGGTGAATCCTGTGGAAGCTTTGAGGGCTGAGTAAATCAGAGGCCCTGTGAGAGGGTGCCGGTTTAGGTTTGAGTCCCGAAGGCGGTCGTGGGGCTACGCCCATAATCGCTAACTCGTTTAGGATGTTTTTCGTCAAAACTCCCACAAAATCGTCATCCTGAGCGGAGCGCCTCACAGATTTGTCGCGTGACACAGCGCTTGTGGCGCGGAGTCGAAGAGCCTGTCCTGAGCGTAGCCGAAGGAACCTCGGCGGTGCCTATTTTAGCCGTGCTGCTGGGAGCTTTTCGACCACTGAAGCCCGACAACAGGATCTGCCGCGATATGCACTTGATGGTCACGGGTACATCTTTTCATGCACTGTAATCATCTTCCATCCCCAGTTGCTACCAAGTTCTTGGTTTTCGGCCCCAGGGAAAAACCGTAGCGGGCCCGCCCGGTGCCGGCTCGGTGGTTGAAAAGCTCCGAGCAGCATGGGTAAGATAAGCACCGCCGAGGTTCCTTCGGCTACGCTCAGGACAGGCTCTTCGACTCCGCGCCACAAGCGCTGCGTCACGCGACAAATCTGTGAGGCGCTCCGCTCAGGATGACGATTTTGTGGGAGTTTTGACGAAAAACACCCTAAACGAGTTAGCGCTTATGGGCCTACGCCCCATCGTTTTCGGCCCAGGTACGCTTTGGCGAGGGGCACACGTCCTATTCCTTCTGAGCTTGCTATGACACAGGCTCTGCGGGACTCCATTCGGAGAGGATAGTTTCCGCGCAGACACACTGAAGCCCGGACCTATACAACGTCGCGGTTCTCGCGCGGAAGCTTTATTTCTTGAGCCACTGCATCACGGCGTACCTTCACTCTGTTTTCACTTCGGGATCTGCCTTGGTGTGCAGAGCGCGGATCAGCAGGGGCATCACAAACAGGATTGCCAGCACCGTGGTGAACATTCCACCCACGACCACACGCGCCAACGGCTGTTGCGCCTGGGCGCCGATACCGTTGGCAAAGGCAGCAGGACACAAGCCGAGACCTGCGGCCATGCACGCCATCACGACTGGTCGCATTTCGTCACTGCAACCTGTGCTCAGCCCCTGCTCGAAGCCTTCAGTGTATTGCGCGCGACGGATGCCCGACAGAAAGACGACGGCGCCCAGGGTGGCGACGCCGGTAAGGGAAGTGAATCCAACCGCCGCGGAAATGCTGAAGGGCGTGTGCGTGAAGAACAATGCCAGGACACCACCGATGGCCCCGAACGGCAGCGTCCCCATCACAATGAGCGCATCCTTCCAGGTTCGGAACTGGATGTAGAGCAGAACGAGAATGGCAACCAGGCTCACCGGGATGATGAAGGCAAGCCGCCGCTGTTCCTTGCGTAAGCTATCGAACTCACCTGCCCAGGTGTAGTTGTAGCCTGGTGGCAACTTGACCTTGTCAATCAATTGCTGCTGCAGGTCCTGAATAGTGGTGGCAAGATCACGGCCGCGTACGCTGAACTTGATGGGTATGTAGCGCCGGCCGTTCTCGCGATAGATCATGAACGCACCATCGCGCGTCTCCACATCGGCAATCTGGCTAATGGGAATCCTGCTACCGTCAGGCGTCGGCAGCAGGATCCCCCGAATGGCCTCAGGGCCATTGCGAAAACGCTCGGGAAAACGGACGGTTAGATCAAACCTGCGATCGCCCTCAATCACCTGGGTGAGGGCTGCGCCGCCGACCGCCGCCTGGATCGTGGCGTTGACGTCCGCCGCCGCCAGACCGTATCGAGCAGCCTTGGCGCGATCGATACGGATGAGCAGGCTGGGCTGGCCGCCGACGCGAAACACACCCACGTCCGCAACACCCTTTACAGACTGCATCACCTGCGAAATCTGGTTGGCGATATGGGACAGCGTTTCAAAATCATCACCGAATAGCTTGAGTGAGTTTTCCCCCTTGACGCCAGACATGGCTTCTTCCACGTTGTCTTGGATATTCTGCGAAAAATTCAGGTCCATGCCTGGGATTTGCGAGAGGCGATGGCTCATCTCATCGATCAGCATGTCCTTAGTCAGGCCGTGCCGCCACTCGCCAGGCGGCTTGAGCGCGACCGAGAGTTCAACGTCGTTGAAGGTTACGACATCGGTTCCGTCATCGGGACGGCCCATTTGCGAGACCGTTTGCGTGACTTCGGGAGACTTCCCGATCTGCGCCCGCAATTCGTCGGCGACATTTGCGGCCTCCTCGAAAGAGATATCCTGCGGCAGCGTTGCCCGGATCCAGAGATTGCCCTCCTCCAGGGGAGGCATGAATTCACCGCCCACGAAGGTGAAGAGGATGCCGGCTGCAACCAGGCTTCCCAGGGCGGCAATCCACGCGAGTCCCGGATGCGCGAGGACGCGAGGAAGACCGTGGTCATAGCGGCGGCGCAGAAAGCCTCCCAGGCGCGTTTCATGATGCTCCGGGTTTGGTTGAGCGGGAGCGACCATGTAAGCCAGCACGGGTGCGAAGATGAGTGAGAAGAGGAGCGCGCCGATCAGCGCAAACCCATAAGTAACCGACATGGGTGCAAAAATCTTGCCTGGAACCCCCTGCATGGTAAAGAGAGGAATGAATGCCACGAGGATGATGAGTGTGGCAAAGAGTACGGGTTGGGCGGCGTTGGTTGCGCCTTCAATGATCATCTCGCTGTTCTTTTCGTCCGGCGCGCGCCGCGAAAGCTTGCGGTAGATGCTTTCCAGCACCACGATCGACGCGTCCACAAGGATGCCGAAGTCGATGGCGCCGATGGAGATCAGGTTGGCGGATTGCCCAGTGAGCACCATCATGGAAAAGGCGAAGAGCACCGCAAACGGGATGGTGACCGCGGCGATGAAGCTGATGCGCAAGTCGCCCAGCATGGAGATCAACACCAGCGTCACCAGAAGCAGCCCGGTGAAGACAACGTGCCGGACCGTGCGAGTCGTCGTATTGATGAGATTGGTGCGGTCATAGACGGTGCTGATGTGCATGCCCGGAGGCAGTAGACCGCCGTGGTTCAATTCGTGAATTTTCTTTTTCAGCCCCTCCAGGGCAGGAAGGGACTTTTCTTCCTTTTGCAGCAAAACGATGCCGAGCACGACGTCTGTCTCGCCGTTGCGGCCAACCTTTCCCAGCCGGGGCTGGAAACCCTCCTTCACCTCGCCTATATCCCGCACCAGCACCGGGGCGCCGTTCCGTTCGGCGACCACGACCGAGCCGATGTCATCGGTATTTCTTAGCAGGCCCAGGGCGCGCACGTTGATACTTTGATCGCCCAGCGTGAGATAGTTGCCGCCGGCGTTGGCATTGCTGTTCTGAATGGCGTTGAGCACCTGGGGCAGAGTTACATTCATCGCCAGCAACTTGTTAGGATCGGCTTCCACCTGGTACTGACGTGTCGTGCCACCGAAGGTCGTGATATCGATGATCCCAGGAACCTGTTTCAACTCACGGCGGATAAGAAAGTCCTGCGTGGCCTTGAGCTCATTGAGCGAATAGTTCGGGCCGGTGAGCTGGTAGCGGTATATTTCACCGATGGGCGACCAGGGCGAGAGCTGGGGCTGCAGGCCATTGGGTAAGGCGAGCGTCTGCAGGCGGTTCAGAACTTCCTGCTTGTCGCGAAAGTAGTCGCTGTCGAAGGTGAAATACAGCTTCACATCGCTGAGACCGAAGATGCTGATGGAGCGCACCTGGTCCAGATGCGGAGTGCCGTTCAGTGTCGCTTCCACCGGGACGGTCACCTGCTGTTCCATCTCTTCGGCAGACCACGAGGGGTTCTGGGTGATGATCTCTACCAAGGGAGGGGAAGGGTCAGGGTAGGCCTCGATGTCGAGTTTCATAAACGCGTAGACCCCGACCTCGAGGGAGACTACGAATATTATGAGCACGATGGCGCGGTACTCCAGCAATGTTCGGATCAATGCCTTCATGCTCAGTCTCCGGAGGGCGGACGCAGCAGCGCCGCTCCCGCGGTGACGATCTGATCACCGTCCTTAAGTCCCGCTGTCACCACCACCGTCTGGTCGCGGATGGTTCCGGTGGTCACCTGGTGCTGCGCATACTTCCCCGGAGCAGTCGGCATGAAAACGTAGCTGGACGAACCTTCGTGAACGACTGCGGCTGTGGGAACAATGAATTGCTGCGTCGTAGTGCGGGCGAGAGAGAGCGTGGCAAACATTCCGGGCTTGAGGCGATGGTGGGGATTGGGCACGACCACGCGCACCTTGAGCGTTCGGCTGGTGGGATCGATGGCATCAGAAATGTTGGAAATCCTGCCGTGCAGGGTTTCGCCCGGATAGGCAGGGAGGGTCACATCGACCAACTGCGCCGAGCGGAGCGTGCCCAGGTCCCGCTCAAAAACGTCTCCCAGTATCCAGACCGGATCGAGGTTCGCGATAGTGGCGATGGAACTCGCGTTGTCGAGCGAGCGCTGCATTTCACCGCTGGCCGTTCCGATTTCGAGTACCGCACCGCTGATAGGGGCGCGCAGGGCCGCGGTGTCCGATGATCCTTCGGGAGAAAAGCCCAGCATGTGAATTCGCTGGATGGTGCGTGTGAGCTCTGCGTGCGCAGCCTGATTTGCGGCTTCAATATCGTCGTAGTCGCGTTGCGCCATCACCTCGTGCTGCAGCAGAAGCTTGGCACGATCGAGTTGGTGGTCGGAACGCGCTACTTCGATTTTGGCCTTGTCGTGATCGGCTCGGGCTTCGGCAATCTCGCTGCTTTGGATGAGGCCAATAGTCTGGTCCTTTTTCACCTCCTGGCCCGGCCGGACGTACAACTCAACCAGCCGTCCAGTGACTTGAGAGTAGATATGGACTACGCGCGCAGGATCGGGTTCAACCCGCGCGGCGAGCTCCAGGCGATCCGTAACTGCCTGCGCATGGATGGTCGTGACCTCGATGGGAGCTTTCTGCGATGCATCTCCTTTGGTGGTGGGCGCCTTGTCCTGGCAGCCAAGGCACGATAGAAAAAGAAGAGTAGAGAGCGACAGGACGGTCCGGGGCGCAGCGATCATGGCAGCATCTCCGACGCGGCGACGTAGCTGAGTTGGTGGAGAGCAAGCCAGACTTGCGCGTTGGCGTTCAAGGTGTCCAGATTGGTCTGACGATAATCGCGAAGAGCGTCGAGGTAGTCGAGCAGAGTGCTGCCTCCATGGCGATAACTGAACTCAAGGTTGTCGCGGACCCGTGACGCTTCCCCGAGATAGTGCCGGTTGTAGCGCCCCGCCTGTGCCAGCGCGGTCTGATAGGCAGCCCATGCCTGGTCCACGTCATTGATCACCTGGTTGCGGGCTGCAATCTCCGCGAAGCGGCTGGACTGGGCCTCGTAGCGGCTGCGTTCTTTTTCCCCCTGGTTGCGATCGAAGATCCTTAGCGGAATGCTGATATCGAATCCGGCGGAGTTGTAGGTGCCCGACCTGTCATACTCTCCACCCAGTGTCGGATCGGTGGTCCCGGTGGCTTGCGCCAGTTTCACGTTTGCTTCGGCGAGCCGAAGGGACTGCTGCGCGGCGAGATAATCGGGGCGCTCCGCCAGCGCTCGTTGTTCCACCTCCGCCAATGTCAACGTGAGCTGGGGTGGATCGAGCGTACCGGTGATGTCAAATGGGGCCGCCGGCGTGTCGACCCCAAGCAGCATTTTCAATTGATCGCCCGATTGCACCAGGTTCAAATTCGCGGCATCGTAATCTGCCTCAAATTCAGCCAGTTGGAGGTCAATGCGATCGAAGT
Source organism: uncultured Acidobacteriaceae bacterium (assembly GCA_963787145.1). Classification (GTDB taxonomy): domain Bacteria; phylum Acidobacteriota; class Terriglobia; order Terriglobales; family Acidobacteriaceae; genus PALSA-350. Next base: position 54,733 of record CAWBBY010000019.1, on the reverse strand, counting down.
CGGTGGGGCTTACATCGCCGGCGTCAAGGCGCACTTTGCTCAACTCTACCGTCTTCCGGTACCCCTGCACATTATCTTCGGCCACCTTCAGTCCGGCCTTGGCGGCCAGCATCTGGGTAAACGCCTGTTTCACGGCAAGAATCGTCTGCCGCTCCGTATCCTTGTATTGGCTTTGCGTGACATCGGTCGTGGCGCGGGCCGAATCGAGACGCCAGCGCCGCTTTTGCCCTCGTTCAAAGAGGCGCGAGAGGTTGGCCGAATAATAGTAGGGATTGCCGGGATTGTTGGCCGGCAGCGTCACGTTCTCGCCACTGAAGGTAAAGGTTGGGTTCTGGCGCAGTCCGGCGGTCACTTCGCTGGCCCTGGTGGCGGTGACATGCTGTTGGCCGGAAAGAAGAGTCGGATTCTTCGTGCGCGCCACGTCGATGGCTTGTTGCAGGGTTAACGGCGCTCCGACGGTCTGCGCCATTAAGCAGGATCCCGCAGACAGCAAGACCATCAGGAAGGCCGATCGTCTCAATCGCATTAATGAAAATCCTATATTTGGATCCTTTCATGGCAGCTTTTCGGTTGATATTTGAGCAACAACCGCGCGGCTCGTGTTATTGCTACGCCTTATTGATAACCGGCACTGAGTCCACGTATTTAATGAGCAACACCTCGTTACCGATCTCACTGTAGATCAACTCGTCCACAGTGCCGCCCGCCAGAAGAAGACCGAATCCACCGGCGCGCATTCCTTCGGCCTCGCGCTGCACAAGGTGGGCCGCCGAATCATGAGCCGGATTTGTAATCGCCGCGTGGCTCATCGAATCGCGCCGGAAGCCTGCCCCTGGGTCACGCACGTAGAAGACCAGAGCTCTTGCAGTGCGAACGGCGGTGACCTCAACCACCTGCTCGGGATTAAACGCCGCCCCGTGCTCCATTGCGTTCATCAATATCTCTCGCAGCCCCTGCATTGTTTCCTGCCGCATGTCCTCAGGCAGTTGAGCGCTAAACTCTTTGGCAAAGGTCAATAAACGCTCCGCATTGATGAGGCGGCAATTTACCCGGACCGATACCCAGCCTGGCTTAGCCGATAGAACTTGGATGTCATCTCGCCATTGACTGTCGGAGGCTGCGCGGCCGGCCAGATGGGCGATATCACCCGGATCGAACGGAGGTGTGAAGCATGCGAACACGCGGGCACGCAGGGCAGCGATCACTTCGTCCGGAGTGCTCTGATGGGCCAAGACGATGCACTTTACTCCAGGTCTGACGGCACGCATCTCCACCAGCAGTGCCAGGTCTTCGTCAATAATGCTGTCGGGCCTGGTAATTACAACTCCGAACGATCGCGCACGCAAGCGCTGCAACGCGTCGGCGTTCCCGGCGGAATACTCCATGGGAACAGCGGCGGCGGAGAGCGCATCGCCGATCTCGCGGCTCACTTGGTCGTCACTTCCAATAACCAGGACCCGGCTCATGTTGTGCTCCGAGGTGATGAAACAATTCTAGATCACTGCTCGCGAAGTTCCTTCTAATCCTTGGTGGGATCGTGCCGTTCACTTCACTGTTTTGATCCGCCAAATTGTAGTTGAACCTACCGAAGGTCTAGTCTTGCAGGGAAGTACCTAGCAAAACTCCTAGTCGCACGTGGCTCTCATGGCTCCCAGGTATTCGATTGCAGAAGGTTTTGAATATCGTCCTTGATACGCGTTAGCGACGCGCCCTGATATCGGGCTCGGATCTTCCCATCACGGTCGATGAGGAAAGTAACCGGCAACCCCAGGACGCCGCCGTAGTCGGCCCCAAGATACTCGTCTCCCATCAGCACTGGATAGTTAAGCTTCAGCCTGGATACGGTTGCGGTCACTTCGGGGGCCGCGTCATCCATCGATATGCCGATCACCTGAAAATTCCGGGAGCCATACTGCTTCTGCCATTCCACGAACGTGGGCATCTCCGTAAGGCATGGTTCGCACCACGTCGCCCAGAAGTTGAGGAGGACCACTTTGCCATGGTATGAGCTGAGCACAATTTTCCGATGGCTCAGGTCGGGCCGCGAAAAATTCGGAGCTGAGTGACCCACACCCACGCCGTGGGTTGCTGTTTGCGCCGCAAGTGGCAGGTGTGAGACCGGCGCGCTAAAGAGCAACAGCAGAAGTGACAGGATGAGGAGCGATCCCACCGTCCTCGATCGAGCCTTCCTTTCCATCGCTTCCTTTCTATCGGCCTTTGGTAACGGGGTAACCCTTGTCGACCCAGTCGGTCCCGAAATTCTCAGCCAGGTAAAGAGCCTTTACATTCGTAAACCCGAGCGACTGTAACTCCTGGTACGCGGGTTTAATATTCGGGCAACGACTCCAGGGGCAGCACCCACAATAGATGACGATAAGGCTGTCCTTGTTGAGGCCGGCGACACGCGCGCGCAGTGCTTCGATCCCCTCACTCTTGCCTGCGGGCCCAGCGTACTCTGCTCCGGGTATATGCGCTTCCGCATAGAGAACATGCGAGCCCGTCTGCAGCACCAATGGCTTTGCCGAACTGTTCAGCATTTGCACCAGTTCTGCCGGCTGTAGGATGGCCTGTGGCGGAATGCTGGTGTTGGTTTGGGACTGTTGCGCCTGGACACTCACGCCAATAGCGATCAAACTTGCGGCGAGGCTGATTCGGAGATTGCGGAAGTTCAAGGGCGATCCCTTCCTGTGCAGGTTCTAGTTAGCGGTCAGCCACTGCATCGTCTTGCGGGCCAGGCGGTCGAAGGCTTGGACGGCCAGCTCGAGATGCTCGATGCGGGTGTTTTCCGCCGGGTTGTGGCTGAGACCGGCGAGCGATTGGGTGAACATCATCACCACTGGGATTCCCGCCCGTGCCACCTCAGCGGCATCGTGCAGTGGGCCCGACGGCAGCTTGTGGGAGCCACCTGCGGTCTCCTGAACGGACTGCTCGCACAGCTCGATCAGTTGCGGATTGAATGGGATCGGCTCGATGCTCCAGATTCTTGACCACTCCACCGTGCAGCCCTCTTCAGCGGCGAAGCGCTCGCTGGCAGCGCGGGACTCGGCCAACATAGAAGCCAGCACGCCTGCGTCGAGATCACGCATGTCGAGGGTGGCTTCGCAGCGACCGACCACGGCGGTGACGATGCCGGGAAAGGTCTTGAGGCTGCCCATGGTGGCCACCGCGTCAGGATGCTTGCGGGCGATCGGCCGGATCTCCAACGCGAGCTTGGCCGCAGCGGCGAGCGCATCGCGGCGCGCCGCCATCGGGGTCGATCCGGAATGCGCCTCCTGTCCATGAAAAGTGATCGCGTGGCGCTCGACGCCTTTGGTTCCCAGGACTACGCCCAGCGGCAGCTTCATGCCTTCAAGTACCGGCCCCTGCTCGATATGCAGTTCCAGATAGGCGCCGGCTTTGCCGCGTTCGGCGGCCGCATCGCCGATGCGTTCGACATCGATCTGGCATTGCCGCAGGGCATCCTCGAGGCGGATTCCGTCGCGATCCGTGCGGCCGCGATCAGCCTGAATGCTGTGCGTGCCGGCAAAGGCGGATGACCCGAAAAGGCTGCGGCCGAAACGCGCGCCTTCCTCGTCGGCCCAGTCCACCAGGCGAATGGTGATGGGCGGCTTGCCGTGGAAGTCCTCGGCCACAGCGCGCAGCACTTCGAACGCGGCGAGCACGCCGAGGGCGCCATCCAACCAGCCGCCGTTGGGCACGGAGTCAAGGTGGCTGCCCAGGATGAGGGTCCTCTCTGACTCGCCGGGCAGCGTCGTCCAGGAGTTGCCGGCCGCGTCGAGGTGGTGTTCTACCGGCAACTTCGCCAGCTTGTTTTGAAACCAGGCGCGCGCCTTGAGCCAGGTGGGGGTCCAGGCAATGCGTTGCGCTCCGTGATCGTCCGCGGTCAGCGCGCGAAGCTCTTGCAGGTCAGAGATGGTTTTGCGCGCGTCTACTGGCATGCGGCTTCCTGTTTGCAGGTTTCGTTCTTGTAGACAACACCGCTCTTCATCACGAAGTTCACATGCTGCAGCACGCGCACATCCTGGAGCGGGTTCTGCTCCACCGCGATGATGTCGGCCCAATGGCCGGGCTCGATGCTGCCCGTCTTCGCGCTCCAGCCCATCAGATCCGCGGCGTTCACGGTCGCGGACTGCAGGGCCGCGAGGGGCGTCATGCCCATCTGGTTGACGTACACATCGAGCTCATGGGCGTTCAGCCCGTGCGGATACACCGCGGCATCCGTGCCTAATGCTATCTTCACCCCGGAGTCGATCGCATGCTTCACGTTCTTTTTGGCCACCACAATGGTATCCGCCATTTTTTGCTTATAGAACGGCGGCAGGTTTCCTTTTTCAGTAAGCCAGTCCTCCAGGTAGAGAGTGGGCACCAGGTAGGTTCCGTTCTTTATCATCGCGGCGATGGCTTCGTCGTCGATATAGCTGCCATGTTCGATCGAGTCGACGCCGGCCTGGGTTGCCCACAGAATGCCCTGGGCGCCGTGGGCGTGGGCGGCCACTTTGCGGCCTAGCCGGTGGGCATCGGCAACGATGGCGCGCATCTCCTCTAAGGTGTACTGCGAGGCCTGGGTATCGTCGCCCTTCGACAACACCCCACCGGTGGCGCAGATCTTGATCAGGTCAACTCCGTACTTGATATTCTGCCGCACCTTCTGCTGCACGGCGGAGATGCCGTCGGCCACGCCATCATCGGTTACGTGATATTTGATGGGCAGGAGATTCTCATCGCAGTGGCCGCCGGTGATGCCGAGCGGCGGTCCACTCACTTGCATATGCGGTCCAGGCACCAGGCCCTCATTGATGGCATCGCGCAGATCGACATCTGTGTACCCGCCCGCGCCGACATTGCGAATGGTGGTGAAGCCGGCCAGCAAGGTGGTGCGGGCATTGGCGACGCCTTGGATGGCCTCTTTGGCATCCGTCTGCGTCAGTTCAAAGTAGGGGTCGAAGTTGGTCTGCATGGTGATATGGGTGTGCACGTCGATCAGACCGGGCATCACCGTCATAGCGCCAAGGTCAATCACCTTGTCTCCCGGTTGGGCGGTAACCGAGGAGGTGGCTGCCACCGACGAAATCGTGTCGCCTGTGACCACAATGGTCTGGGCGTCGAGCAGCTTGCCGGTTTTTACGTCGAGCAGATGTCCTGCCCGGACTAGTGTGCGTGGGGCGCTAGTCGCTTCTTGCGCAAAGACAATCGACGAGCCAAGCGCAAGACATAGCGCTGCTCCCAGTTTCCGCCGTAAACCCATCATGCTTCTCCCGTTATGAGTGACAGAAGTCTAGCAGACGGATTTAGATTGTTGGCTTGGCTCAAATTTGATTTCGGGAGTCTGTGCCCTAACAAAACGCATTAGGAACTGGACGGGTGCCCCAGGGTACGCTTGGGCGAACCTGGGGCACCCGTCCAGTTCCTTATGGATTCTGTTAGGAGACTGACTCCTGCCGGGTTAGGTCTCACGCGGAGTTTGTAGCTCGGCCCCTACAGTAAAGTTCGCAGTATGCGTCGGACGAACTCTGTCGTGGCTCCATATAGAATGTGGGCCGCGAAGGGCGACGGAGGTTGATCGCTGAGCAAAGGCGCGAGGTTCAGCGCGGGGATGGCGAGCGAGTCCGTGGTGCGGAAGAGGGCCCCGCCAAAGCTGGTGCCAAAACCTGAGGTAACGGTACTGGAATACTCGGCCAAAGCGCCGTAAAATCCGCCTGCCAGCGCGCCAAAGGCATAGTGCACAATGGGGCCGCCGTTTTCTTCCTCTGCGCGCGAAAGGGTGGCATCTTCCCTGGGTTCGGAGCTGTGCGCCTGCTGCTCCCGGTTCTCTTCGTCACTTTGCGCGGCATGCTGCGGCTTTTGGCCTGGTCCCGCCAGGAACTGGTTCATCACCCAGGTCGCGGCCAGACCTCCGGCCATGCCCGCTAGTATTCCGCGTACCACGCTTTTCTGCTTCCCCATCTTGTTCCCCTTGTTGATAGATGCAGCCGGAGGCAACGCGTGAATTCTGCGGCGCCACTCTGATGCAGCGATGGCTGTTTATGTCACCATAAGCCAGAGGCACCTATGCAAGCATCCCTCAGCATCGAGGAACTGAACCAGCGCTTCGCCATACCCGGAGTGGCGAAGATTACGGCCGGTAACGGCGGCCTGGCGCGGGTAAGCGTGAGCGCCCCCGCGGCAACAGCGGAGATTTATCTGCACGGCGCGCAGATTACCTCCTGGCGTCCAGCGGGCAGCGAAGAGGTGATCTTCCTGAGCGGGCAGTCCCAGTGGGAGCCGGGGCGCGCGATCCGCGGAGGTATACCCGTCTGCTTTCCCTGGTTTCGCAACAAGGCGGATGACCCCAAAGCCCCCTCGCACGGGTTCGTGCGAACCAAGGCATGGCAACTCGACTCGGTAGCCGGTAACGGCGATGGGGTAACGATAAGCCTGTCGACCGCGAGCGACGAGGCGACGCGAGCCTGGTGGCCGCACGACTTCCTGCTCGTGCACCGGCTGACCGTTGGCGCGGAGCTTGTCCAGGAACTGACGGTGAGCAACACCGGCAAGACGCCCCTGCGCTTTGAAGAGGCGCTGCACACCTACTACCGTGTGGGCGCGGCCGAGGCTGTCCGCATCCAGGGTCTCGATGGCGTGGCCTACCAGGACAACACCGATGGCAACCGCGAGAAGCGGCAGGAGGGCGACATTGTTTTCACCGCGCCTACCGATAGCGCCTACGTAAACACGACCCATGCGGTGGAGATTCTGGACCCTATCCTGCACCGGCGCATCCGGCTGGAGAAGGAAAATTCCCGCACCACCGTGGTTTGGAATCCTTGGGTAGAGGGCGCGCATGCGTTGCCGGACATGGCAGACGACGAGTGGCGAGCGATGGCCTGCGTTGAGGCCAGTAACATTCGCGCCTTCGCTGTCGAACTTGCGCCTGGGGAGCAGCACACCATGAAGACCAGCATCCGTGTCACCGCCGCGCCGGGGGATAGCTTCTGATGTCCATACTCTCTTCTCGTTTTAAATTTGCTGCCGCTCCAGATAGCTGGGGCGTCTTGGATTATCCCGGTCCGTCGTGGGAGCAGAGCTTCCAGAAGATGTTGGATGAGATGGTGGTGGCGGGCTACACCGGCACCGAGCTGGGACCTTACGGCTTTCTGCCCACCGACCCGGGGATGCTGGGAAAAGAGTTGTCCCAGCGCAAACTGACGCTGCTGGGATCATTTGTCCCGGTGACCTTGAGCGATCCAGCCTCGACAGAGGTTGTAGTGGATCAGATTCGCAAGGTGGGCGGGTTGCTAGCAGCTTTGGGTGCGCCTTTCCTGGTTCTGGCCGACGCGCAGTCTGAGGAACGAGACCGAATCGCGGGACGGGTTCCCAGGGACAATAGCAAGGGCTGGAGCTCGCAGCAGTGGAAGCAGGTGGCTAAGGTGGTCGAGCAAGCAGCAGAGGTAACGGACGAGTTTGGCCTGGACCTGGTCTTTCATCCACACATCTCGACCTATGTTGAGACGCCCGAAGAGACTGAGCGCTTCTTTGACGTCACCTCGGCTTCGAAGATCGGACTTTGTCTGGATACCGGTCATTGTGCCTATGCGGGTGGGGATTCCGCTTCAGAAGCAGAGAAGTATCGGGAGATTCTGAGGTTTGTTCATATCAAGGACGTGGACCAAAAGGTTCTGGCGGAAGTTCGCCGCCAGGAGATGAACTTCGAGCAGGCAATCGAGGCTCATGCATTCACTATCATTGGCCAGGGATCGATTGATTTCCCGGAATTCTTTCGTGTTCTGGCCAAGAACGACTATTCAGGCTGGATGGTCGTGGAACAGGATGTTAAGTTTGGCGCCACGGTCATACCGCCGGTGGAGAGTGTTGCGGCAAGCCTTAGATACCTGGAGAAAGTCGCCGCTCCGTATAACGCAGCTAAATCGCTGTGATGAAGAATCGATGAGAAAGATTTCGATCCTTGCGGTCTGTATCTCCTCTTGCCTGTCGCATGCCGCGGCGCAGGCAACGCGTAGCGCAATCGATCCTCTGCTCAAGCAGTCACTGCAGAGCCAGGTAATGGTCGCCGAAGAGTTGCGGCAATTTATGCTGAAGCGCGTACCTGAGCTGCCCAAGGTAAGCAGTCCCGCGGATTGGCAAAAGGAGGCGGACCGGCTGCGGGAGCACGAGTTATCGGTGATCTACCATGGCTGGCCGCGGGAGTGGGTAGAGGCGAAGCCAAAGTTCGAAAAGGTGGCAGAGATCACGCGGCCGGGTTATCGCATCGTGAAGCTTCGTTATGAAATTGTCCCTGGGTTTACCTCCACTGCGCTGCTGTACGAACCCGAGCATATGACCGGGAAGATGCCCGCGATTCTGGATGTAAACGGTCATGGCGCGGGCGGAAAGGCCGTAGAACACAAGCAGAAGCGATGCATCAACCAGGCGCGCCGCGGCATCCTGGCGCTCAGCCTGGAATGGATCGGCATGGGCGAGTTAAGCAGCCCAGACAATGAGCACAACCAGGCCGGGCTGCTCGACCTAGCTGGGGCGAACGGTGTCGGCTTGTTTTATCTGGCGATGCGCCGCGGCCTCGACTATCTGTATGACGACCCGCGGGTGGATAGAACGCGCATCGGCATGACTGGCCTGTCGGGCGGCGGGTGGCAGACGATGTTGCTGAGCACTCTGGATACCCGGGTCGGTCCTGCCGTACCGGTAGCGGGCTTTAGCTCGCTGACCACGGCCATCGAACACCCGGATTATGCAGGCGATGCGGAGCAGAATGGCGCTGACATGCGTGCGGTTGCCGACTACGCGCACTTGATGGCGTTGCGTGCGCCACGACCGACTCTGCTCATCTACAACGCTATGGATGACTGCTGCTTTCGGGCTGGTGTGGTCAAACAGGGCGTCTACACCGATATAAAGCCTTTCTTTGCCTTGATGGGCAGCCCGGGAAATCTGCAGTGGTACGAGAATGAGAACCCAGGGACACACAACTATCAGATTGACAGCCGGGAGCAGTCCTATCGCTTCTTTGACCACGCCTTTCAGCTACAGGCCAGCGACAAGGAGGATGCGGATACGGATACCGAGGTGCAGACGGCTGCAGATCTTGCGGTCGGCATACCGGCAAATAATCTCACCGTCGTCGGCCTGGCGCGTCAGCTTGCCCAGTCGATACACCACGATCCTCCAGCGCAGGTGGATGCTTCATGGGTGGAGAAACAGCGGCAGCAACTGCGCGAGGTGGTGCGGTTTGCTCCAGTCACAGTTACCCATGCGTGGCCGGTGAGTGAGACTCACGAAAGAGGCCTGGAGAGCCGCGGGTACCGGTTTGAATTCAGCAACGGACTATCCGCACCCGGGGTGCTCCTTGAGTCGACGGTGAGGCCGCAGAACGGAGGCACGACGCTCTTGATTTCCGACTCAGGGCGAGCGTCCATGTTGATCGAGGCAGGCAACGCTGTAGACCGAGGACAGCGCGTGCTGGTGTTCGACCCGTTGTTATTCGGCGAGAACATCCCGGGCACGGGCGATGACCTTTCGGGTCTGGCGCAGATGGTGAACACCGTTGGAGCCCGGCCGCTGGGCCTGGCCGCCGCGCAGGTGGCCGCCGTTGCCCATTGGCTGCAGGAGGACGCGATCGATGGCAGTGGAACGCCGGGCGCCAAGATGGTGTCCCCGAGCCACCCTGCACCGCTGCGCGTGGTCACGAACGGTCCCCGCGGGGAGACGGTCGCTATCGTCTCCGCAGCCCTCGTGCCTGAGCTGTACTCTTCCATTGAGGCGCGCCACGCGATGGCAAGCCTGGGCGATCTGTTTACGCATCCGCTCGATTATCATGACGCGCAAGTGGTGATGTGTCTCGATCTTTATCGCGACTTTGACTTCAACACCTTGAGCCTCATCGCTGCGCCGGTCAGGATCGACCTGGCAGGCAAAGATCCGGAGCCGATCTTCTGGTAATCGGATTGCTAATCTTCGGCGCAATTCAAATCGAGTGCCTCAATCAGAGGAACCTCCCAGCGGCGGCTGGAAAACATGTAAGGCTGGCGGCCGGTAGAGAGGCGCACATCCGCATTGTCCAGTTCTTCTGCGGTGGCAAATCCAAAGAGCCGCAGATGCTCGCGAAGAAATTTCCAGGAAGGAAAGGCAAAGATCCAGTCCGCCTCTTCGGCCGACGGAGGCTTCAGCACCAGAATGATGCCGGGCTGCGACCGTGAACTGGCGCGGGTCAGTCTGGGTTTAATGATCGCAGCGTATTTGCCGGCGGGGATCTTGATGGCTGTGCGGGAGGTTGAGTTTGTCTGGGGGCTCGTCATTGGGCTCGTCACGGGGCGCTGGTTCTCTTACAGCTATCGGCGCAAGCGACAGTCGAATGAATAGAAGCCACAGTTGTTCTGAGATGAGACAGTCCGAGAGCAGTTCGCAATTGGTGTAGACCGAAGTGATAGGCCTTTTCGTGGTTTTCTCCCAAAGAAAACCACACCTCGCGATCTTTATCAGGCCACAGTAATTGCGAAGCTGCTCTAATTGTGCCCACTGCCGGACTGGAGCCGGGAGACGATGGCGTCGACGTCGTAGACGCATCCGCCCCAGACTCCTCCACTGGCCTGCACCAGGGCGGCCCATAGCCGGGTGTCGTCGGGGAGTGCGGGATGCGGTCTGAGATCAGCCCGGGAAGCTCGCGCGGCCAGCCGGCGTGCGCCTTCTTCGGCGTCGAAGCGCTCCTGCGCATTCCCTACCAGGTTGATCGAGCCGGTCAGCTTCTGCCGGTCGATGATGATTTCGATCTGGTCGCCATCCAGCAGCTTGCCGATCGCCCCTCCGGCTAGCGCTTCGGGCGAAATATGCCCGATGCAGGCGCCGGTGGAGACGCCGCTGAAGCGGGCGTCGGTGAGTAGCGCCACATGCTTGCCTGAAGGCAGCCACTTGAGGGCGGAGGTGATCTGATAGATCTCTTCCATGCCCGCGCCCGCGGGGCCGCAGCATACCAGCACCATGACGTCGTGCTCCTGGATCTCGCCGTTCTTGATGGCGTGGATGGCCGCCTCTTCGGAGACGAAAACTCGGGCCGGACCGAGGTGGCGAAAAACTCCGTCGGCATCGATGAGTGAAGGATCGATGGAGGTGCTCTTGACCACAGAGCCCTCGGGGGCGAGGTTGCCCACGGGGAAACAGACCGTAGGGGTAAGCCCGCTGGAACGGGCGCGATCGGGATCCATGATGACGTCATCGGGATCGATGCCGTCGCGGGCACGAAGATTTTTGCGCAGCTCATGGCGGCGGGGACTGTTCTCCCACCAGTCGAGACAGGTATCGAGCGTCTCTCCGGAGACCGTCTTCACCTGGGTGTTGAGCAGGCCTGCTCTCCGTAGGTGGAGCATCACTTCGGGTAATCCGCCGGCAAGGAAAACTTGAACGGTCGCGAAGTTGCGCGGGCCGTTGGGCAAAGCGTCTACCAGGCGGGGAATTTCCCGGTTGATGTGGGCCCAGTCGGCTGCCACCGGTCGCTTGAGCCCTGCGGAGTAGGCAATCGCGGGTAGGTGGAGGAGCAGGTTGGTGGATCCGCCGAAGGCAGCGTGGGCCACCATGGCATTTTCCAGCGATGCCTGGGTGAGCACATCGCGGGTCCCTATCTGTAATTGATGCAGACGCAGGATGGCGCTGGCGGAACGGCGGGCGGCATCGAGCCAGATGGGCGCGCCTGAAGGGGCGAGCGCGGTGTGGGGCAGGGATAGCCCCAGGGCTTCTCCTATCACCTGCGCGGTCGCAGCTGTGCCCAGGAACTGGCAGCCGCCGCCGGGTGTGGCGCAGGCGCGGCAGCCCATCTCCGCAGCGGCTTCGAGGGTGATCTGCTTTTGGGCGTAGCGTGCGCCGATGGTCTGTACCTTGCCTGCATCTTCGCCCGACTCGGGGAGGAGCGTGACCCCGCCGGGGATCAGGATGGTCGGCAGCGGGCCGGCCGAAGCCAGCGCCATCATCATGGCCGGCAGTCCTTTGTCGCAGGTGGCGATGCCGATTACGCCCATCCTGGTGGGCAGGGAGCGCATCAGGCGGCGCAGCACGATAGCGGCATCATTGCGAAAGGGGAGGGAGTCGAGCATGCCGGTGGTGCCCTGGGTACGGCCGTCGCAGGGATCGGTGCAGGCTCCGGCGAAGGGAATGGCATCGAGGGCTTTCAAGGTAATGGCTGCTTCGGCCACCAGCGCGCCCAGTTCCCAGTGCCCGGTATGAAAGCCGAGGGCGATGGGTGTTCCGTCGTGGGCACGGAGGCCGCCATGGGTGCTGAGGATGAGGACTTCTGAACCGAGCAGTTTTTGCGGCTCCCAACCCATGCCGGCGTTCTGGCTTAAGCCGAAGAGATTGCCTGAGGGCGCGGTGAGCAGCATTTCCGGGGTGATGGGCAGCAGGCCGCGCGGCCCGGGCGCGTGCGTCGCCACGTCATCCAGTTTGAGGGTGCTGGTTTCAAGGACCGAAGAAAGGGAAATGGTAGGAATGGGGGTCTCCTGTCAGGGTCAATTGTAAGATGCCGGCATGGTTGAGGGATTGGACCGCCGTCAGGAGGAAGGGGACTTGCATTTTGTCACCTTCAGTTGCTACCACCGGCTTGGATATTTAGAGACTCCGGCGGCTCGGGATTTATTTGAGGAGGCTCTGGGGCGGATGTCCTATTGCTATGAATTTGAAGTTGTTGGGTACGTTGTTATGCCGGAACATGTCCATCTGCTGCTAAGTGAACCGGGCAAAGGTCTGCTCGCCGTTGGATTGCAGGCATTGAAGATTTCGGTAGCGAAGCGAGCCGGGCAACGCCCGTTCTGGCAGTCGCGCTACTACGACTTCAACGTCTTTACCGCAGCCAAGCGATTTGAGAAGCTGCATTACATGCATGCGAATCCAGTCAAGCGCGGCTTGGTGGTCAACTCCGAAGACTGGCTTTGGTCCAGCTACCGTTACTACCAGACGGGAGTGCAAGGGAGGGTGAAGATTGGGCCGTGAAACTTCTACCGGTGGAGTGCTGTGGAATCCCACATCTCGCGAAAAACGAGCGAGATGTGGGGCACCCGTCCTTTGTGGTTACGAGAGACTTCGAAGGAGAGGAGACCGTTAGGATTTAGACTTCATCCTGACCAGATACCCCGGTTTGTTGATCAGGAGAGACTTGGAAGGAAGTCTCTCCCTGGTGCGGAGACCCCTGGGATTTCAGATTCGTCCTGACCAAATACCTCGGTTTGTTGGTCAGGAGAGACTTCGAAGGGGGTCTCTGTCGGTCTTTGTGAGTTGACCCGTAGGATTAGTGCTCTATCCTGACCACAAGAGACGGGTGCCCCACATCTCGCTCGTTTTTCGCGAGATGTGGGATTCCACAAATGTGAGCCTTTAATGCTTTGTTTCCTCGATGTCTGACGGAGGGAAAAGTTTATGGAGAAAGCAGATCCGATGGCGCTGGTATGCGCACTCCCGGAGGGCGATCGAGCGCAACGGCGGAGTGAGATACAAGCGCTGTTACAGAGCCGGACGGCCTTTACCCGCCATCCCGATGGCGTGGAGCTGGAGTGGCAGTTCTCACAGGAAACCGCCCGCAGCCTGCTCGACTTCATTCTGTTCGAGCGCACCTGCTGCAAGACTTTTACTTACGAGCTCAGGTTTGCGCCACCGCATGACCGAATCACTCTGCGGTTGCAGGCTTCCATTGAGCAGGTTGAGGCACTCCAGGCGCTCTACTGCTGAATCTTGGTATCGGCTTTGTTGGGCGCTGCAGTCACTTGCTGCGGCGTGGGTAGTTGCGAAGTATCCCAACCGCCGCCTAAGGCTTGCACCAGCTCTACCGCGCCCGTCATCTGCTCGATCTGCAGACTGGCCAACTGCTGCTGGTTGCTCAACAGCGTAGTTTGCAGCGTCACCACATCGATATAAGGATCGATGCCGGTCTGGTACCTGCCCATCTCCAAATCGAGAGCCGTTTGTGAGGACGCGACCGCACCACGCTGCTGCTGGATCTGTTGCGAAAGGATCCGCGTCTGCGCCAGATAGTCCTCTACCTGCTGGAAGGCGGTCAAGACCGTCTGCCGGTAGCTGGCAACGTCGGCGTTGTAAATCGCCACGTACTGATGCAGCTCCGCACTCAAGGCAGCGTTGTAAATGGGTTGTGAGAAGGATGCCCCAACCGACCAGAAGCGGCTGGGCCAATCCAGGATGTGCTTGAAAAGAGAGCTCTCAAATCCGCCATCCATAGAGAGGGTAAGGGCAGGGAAGAAGGCAGTATAGGCAACGCCCAGTTCCGCGTTGGCCGCAGCCATGGTTCGCTCTGCTGCTGCAACGTCGGGCCGGCGCTGCAAGAGCAGAGACGGTATACCAACAGGAACCGGGGGCGGCGCGGTCAGGATCGGACGCGAGGGTAAAGAGAAGCCTGAGGCCGGTTTCCCGATCAGGACCGCAATCGCGTGCTCATACTGCGCCCGCAAAATGCTCAGGTTGGTCAATGAGGACTGCGCCGCTTGCAGCGTGGCGCGCGCCTCCACCAGGGAGAGTTGGTCGCCGACGCCCGTGTCGTACTGGGCCTGGTTGTAATCCAACGCCTTTTGGTCGGCAGCCACGGTTTGGGTGTAAATCCCGATCAGGGCGTCCTGCCCGCGTATTTCAAAGAAGTATTCGGCCAGATCAGCCTGCTCGACCAGGCGTTCGTTCTCGAGATCCGCAGCGCTGGATTGGGCGTTGAATTGCGCATTGCGCACTTCATTGCGGATGCGGCCAAAGAGATCGGGAGTCCAGGAAACATCCACCGGCAGGGAGTAGATCTGCGACTCTTCTCCCGGGTTGGCCACGCTGGCGTGGTTGCCAAGGTTTCCAGAGGAACGCTGACGGCTGTAAGAGGGCCCAAACGACACCGTGGGAAAGTACTGCGCGCGCGCCTCGCGCACCAGGGCGCGGGCTTCCATGAAGTTCTCGAAATAGAGCTTGAGGTTCTGGTTGTCGATGTTGAGCTGTTTTTCCAGATCGTCCAGCTCGGGATCATTGAAAACGTTCCACCAGTCGCCGCGGATCTTGGCGTCGGCGGGTTGAGCCACGGTCCAATTGCCGTTGTCTGGGTTGTTCTGCGATTGGGCCGTGTTCGCCGGGGGCGTAGCTGGAGGTGCTTCTTTGAAGGCCGGGGGCGGCTGAATCACGGGCGGGTGATAGGCCGGACCGATGTGGCAGCCAGTCACAGCCGCGCAAAGAAACACGCCAGCAAGCCACCCGAGTTGAATCCGCCGATGTCTCGTTTTCTTCATAGAAGCTTTCCACCACACTAACAGTTGCTACTCGTGCTAAACGGCCCCTTCAGGGTTGGGAGTGAAGGTGTCGTGATGTTTCCCCAAGGCTCGCAACCGGAAGCGATCCATATACAGGTAAATGACCGGCGTGGTGAAGAGCGTAAGCATCTGGCTCACGATCAACCCACCCACAATGGTAATACCCAGCGGTTGCCGCAGCTCCGAGCCGGTCCCGGTGCCGAACGCCAGCGGGAGGGCGCCAAAGAGGGCAGCCAGGGTGGTCATCATGATGGGCCGGAAGCGCAGCAGGCAGGCCTCGAAGATGGCGTCGGTCGTGCTCTTGCCGTGTTCCCGCTCGGCAACCAGCGCGAAGTCGATCATCATAATGGCATTTTTCTTCACCAGACCGATGAGCAGCACAATGCCAATGATGGAAATGACGTTGAGGTCATTATGGAACACGAGCAGAGCCAGCATGGCTCCAACGCTGGCCGGAGGCAAAGTAGAGATGATGGTGAGTGGGTGCACCAGGCTCTCGTACAAAATGCCTAGCACGATGTATACCGCCAGCAGAGCCGTAGTGACCAGGATCGGCTCGGTGGCCAGGGACTGCTGATAGGCCTGGAGGGTGCCGGCGAAGAATCCGTGGATGGTCGAGGGCAGCCCGAGTTTGGTCTGCAACTCGCTGATGGCAAGGGTGGCGTCACTCAGCGACAGGCCGGGCGCCAAGTTGAAGGATACCGTCACCGACGGAAACACACCGGTGTGGTTCACTTGCAGCGGGGTGGTGCTGGGATGGAAGGTACTGACCGCACTGATGGGGGTCACCCCGTTGGTCGCCCGGGGATAGGTAAAGTTAAGCCCCTCAGGGGACTGGAAGAAGCGTGGCGCCACTTCTAACACCACGTAGTACTGATTCAGCTGGGTATAGATGACCGAGGCTTCGAGCTGGCAAAAGGCGTCGCAGAGGGCGCCGTCGATTGCCTGCGGAGTGAGGCCGAGGCGGGCCGCCATGGTTCGGTCGTAGGTCAGGTATTCATCCAGACCGCCATTTTGCTGATCGCTATTCACATCCTGGAAGCCGGGAAGTTTCTTGATATCCGCCAACAGGATCGGTCCCCAATGGGCCAGATCGTTCACATTGTCCGCCTGCAGGGTGTATTGGTAGAGGGCGTTGCTGCCTCGTCCGCCGATGCGCAGATCCTGTGCGGCCTGCAGGAATACCGAGGCCACGGGCAAGCGGTTCAGCTTGGGCCGAAGCCGGTTAATGATTTGCGGCGCACCAATCTTGCGCTCCTCGAGCGGCTTGAGAGCTACGTAGACGAACCCGCCATTGCTGGAGCCGTTGCCGCCGGTGTAGCAAATCACGTTCTGCACCGCGGGGTCAGATTTGACGGTGTTGACGATCGCCCGGGCCGAGGCTTCCATCACCGGAAAGGAGGCGTCCTGAGGTCCCTGGATGCCGCCGACCAGCGCGCCGGTGTCCTGCTGGGGGAAGAAGCCCTTGGGAATCTTGATGATTAGCACCACGTTCAGGGCGATGGTCAATAACAACACCACCAGCATCAAGCCTGAATTGTCCAGCACCCATGAGAGCGAGTGCTTGTAAAGGTTCAGCATCCCGTCAAAAAAGCGTTCGCTGGCGCGATAAATGGGTCCGTGCTTCTCTCCTTCATTCTGTTTGAGCAAGTGAGCGCACATCATCGGGGTGGTGGTTAAAGAAATCACCATGGAGACCAGGATGGCGGTGGAGAGGGTAACAGCGAACTCACGAAAGAGCCGGCCCACGATGCCGCCCATCATCAGCAGCGGGATGAACACGGCGATCAGCGACGTGCTCATGGTCAGCACGGTAAAGCCGATCTCCTTTGCACCTCGCAACGCGGCTACGGCCGGGGGGAGGCCCATTTCCAGGTAGCGGGAGATGTTCTCCATGACCACGATGGCGTCATCCACCACGAAGCCGGTGGAGATGGTGAGAGCCATCAGGGAAAGATTGTCCAGGCTGTAGTCCAGCAGATACATCACGGCGAATGTGCCGATGAGCGAGACCGGGACCGCGACACTGGGAATCAGGGTGGCGCGGGCATTGCGCAGGAACACAAAGACCACCAGGATCACCAGGATGACCGAGATGATCAGCGAGGATTCCACGTCGTGCAGCGAAGCCTTGATGGTGGTGGTGCGGTCCAGAATGACAGTGGCCTTGATGCCCTGGGGCATGACCGCCTGCAGAAACGGGAGCTGGTCGCGGATGCGCTGGTTGGTCTGGATGATATTGGCGCCCGGCTGGCGGAAGATGATGACCCCAATCGACGGGATTCCATTGGTAAAGCCGGCGGTGCGGATGCTCTGGGCGGCATCTGTAACATCCGCGACATCGGAAAGATGGACCGCCAGCCCGTTGTGCTGTCCCACGACCAACGGCTTATATTCTTCGGCCTTGGAAATCTGTCCGTCGGTGACGATATCCGCAGTCACCGGACCGTCGGTTAATTGTCCGCGGGCCAAGTCAGAGTTCTGCAGGCTCAGCATCGACTGGATATTCCCCAGAGTGAGTCCGTAGCGGTTCAGCTGCACCGGGTTCACATCGACGCGCACGGACGGGTATGCGCCGCCTCCCACCCCTACCTGCCCGACGCCCTGAATCTGCGACAGCTTCTGCTCCATGATGGTGGAGGCTGCGTTATATATGGTCTGCCGGTCATACTTGTCTGACGTGAGCGACATGATCATGATGGGCGCGTCGGCCGGATTGACCTTGCGATAGCTGGGGTTGGAGGGCAGATTGGCGGGCAGATAGGTCCTGGCGGCATTGATGCCCGCTTCCACGTCACGGGCGGCGGCGTCGATGTTGCGGCTCAAGTCGAACTGCAGGGTCACGTTGGTGCTGCCCAGCGAGCTCGACGAGGTCATTTCGGTGATGCCGGCGATGTGGCCGAACTGGCGTTCCAGCGGAGTGGCGACCGACGAGGCCATGATCTGCGCGCTGGCGCCCGGCAGGCCGGCCGAGACCGAAATCGTAGGGAAATCGACCTGCGGCAGCGGCGAGACCGGCAGTACATTAAAAGCAATACCCCCGGCAATGGCGATCGCCGCTGTCAGCAGGGTAGTGGCTACCGGCCGGCGAATAAAAGGACTGGACAGGCTCATGCTTCACCTGCCGGCATGGGCTCCGGCCCGCCACCATGCCTGTTGCCTGCGCGCGCGAAACGTTGCGAGAGGTTGTCAAAGAAGATGTAAATGACCGGCGTGGTGTAGAGGGTGAGCACCTGGCTCAATAACAAACCGCCGACCATGGCAATGCCCAGCGGGCGGCGAAGCTCTGAGCCGATGCCCGTGCCTACGGCCAGCGGGATGCCGCCCAGCAAGGCGGCCATGGTGGTCATCATGATCGGCCGGAAGCGCAGCAGGCTGGCCTCGTAGATCGCATCGGTCGAGTTCAGGCCGCGCTGGCGCTCCCCTTCCAGCGCGAAGTCGACCATCATGATGCCGTTCTTTTTCACGATGCCGATCAGCAGGATGATACCGATGATCGCCACCACGCTCAGGTTCTGATGAAACAAAATGAGTGACAGCAGAGCACCCACGCCGGCCGAAGGCAGGGTGGAGAGAATGGTGATGGGATGGATAAAGCTCTCATAGAGCACACCCAGCACGATGTACACCGTGACCAGGGCGGCGAGAATCAATAGGGCTTCGTTCGACAGCGAGTTCTCGAAAGCCGCAGCCGTTCCCTGGAAGCTAGCCTGGATGCTGGGGGGAAAGTTCAAATCCTTGGCGGTCTTGTTAATCGCGGTGATGGCGTCACCCAGCGCTGCATTGCCCGCCAGGTTGAACGAAATCGTAACCGAAGGGAACTGACCCTGGTGGCTGATAGAGAGCAGTTCCGTGCCCTGGCTGACGTGGGTGAAGGCAGAGAGCGGGACGGCGTTGCTGGGAGTAGAGCTGGTGTTGGTGTTGGCCGAGCTTGACCCCGTAGTGTTGGTGGTGTTGGACGACAGGATATTTGCGGGGGGCGTCAGCACTCCGGAGGAAGGGGTATAGAGCGCCGACTCGGTGGTTGCATTGGAGCCGGCGCTGGCGGATGCGGACGCGGAGTAGGAAGTGCTGGCGGCCGCTCCACTGCCGCCTGAGGAGGCGTTGGCCTGAATGTACAACTTGTTCAGCTTGCCCGGATCCTTCTGAAACTGCGGCTGCGCTTCCAGGATCACGTGGTACTGGTTGAGCTGCGTGTACATGGTGTTGATTTGCCGTTGGCCGAAGGCGTCGTACAGGGTGTTATCCAGGGTCGAGGGAGCCAGGCCTAACCGCGAGGCGCTTACCCTGTCGATAGCCAACGACACCGTCAGACCGCCGGTTTGCTGGTCGGTGGCTACGTCTTCCAGTTGCGGCAGTTGCTTCAGCTTGTCGACGAAACGGTCGGACCACTGATTCAGCTCGTTTACGTCGGGATCTTCCAGGGTGTATTGATATTGGGTCCGGCTCACCCGGTCGTCGACGGTGATGTTCTGCACCGGCTGCATGTACAGCTTTATTCCGCCCACTTGGGACAGGCTGTTGTTGAGGCGGCGAATTATGTCCGAAGCGCTCAGATCACGCTGGTTCAGCGGCTTGAGGTTGATGGACATGCGTCCGCTGTTCAGAGTGGTATTGGTCCCGTCCGCGCCGATGAATGAGGAGAGGCTTTCAACCGCGGGGTCCTGCAGGATCACCTTGGCCAATTCCTGCTGCTCATGGGCCATCGCCTGGAAGGAGATGGAAGCGGGCGCTTGCGAGATTCCCTGGATTACGCCTGTATCCTGGATGGGGAAAAAGCCCTTGGGGATCACGATGTAAAGAAAGATGGTGAGCACCAGGGTGCCCAGCGCCACCAGCAGGGTGAGCCCCTGGAATTGCAGAACTACCCGCAGGGTGCGCCCGTAGAAGCCGATCATGCCCTCAAAAACACGTTCCGAGGCCTGGTAGAGCCGGCCCTGCTTCTCCCGCGGATTGTGGCGCAGGATACGGGAGCACATCATCGGGGTCAGGGTCAGCGAGACCACGGCGGAGATGATGATGGTGACGGCCAGGGTCACGGCGAACTCCCGGAACAGGCGGCCGACGACATCTCCCATAAAGAGCAACGGGATGAGCACGGCGATCAGCGAAACAGTGAGTGAAACGATGGTGAAGCCGATCTGCTCCGCGCCTTCGAGCGCCGCCTGCATGGGCGTGTGGCCTTCTTCCAGGTAGCGGGAGATGTTCTCGATCATGACGATGGCGTCATCCACTACGAAACCGGTGGAGATGGTCAGCGCCATCAGTGACAGGTTGTCGAGACTATAGCCCAGTGCGTACATGGCGGCGAAAGTGCCGACGATCGACAGCGGTACAGCCACGCTAGGGATGATGGTGGCATACAGGTTGCGTAAAAAGAGAAAGATGACCATCACCACCAGCGCGATGGTGAGCATGAGTTCGAATTCAACGTCGGCGACCGAGGCCTTGATGTCGGTCGTAAGGTCGGTGAGGGTGGTGATGTCAATGCCCGAAGGCAGATTGGCCTGCAACTGCGGCATCAGCAGCTGAATGCTCTTGACCACGCTGATGGTGTTAGCGCCCGGCTGCCGTTGCACGTTGAGAATGACCGCCGGCGTCTGGTTCATCCAGGCCGCTTGCTTGGTGTTCTCCACCCCATTCACGATGTTAGCGACGTCGTGGAGAAAGACGGGGGCATTGTTGCGATAGGCTACGACGACATCTTGGTAGTCGGCGCTGGTGACCAATTGGTCGTTGGCGTCGATCTGGTAATCCTGGCGGGGCCCGTCAAAGTTGCCTTTGGCCTGGTTCACGCTGGCCGCGACCAGCGCGGTGCGTACTGCCTCCATATCGATGCCGTAGGACTGCAGCTGCGCCGGGTTTACCTGGATGCGCACGGCCGGCTTCTGGCCGCCGCTGATACTGACCAGGCCCACACCGTTCAACTGCGAGATCTTGGGCGCCAGGCGGGTGTCGACCATGTCCTCCACTTCGGAGAGAGGCAAAGTTTTTGAGGTGATGCCCAGCGTGAGCACGGGCGCGTCGGCGGGATTGGTCTTGCTGTAAATGGGCGGCGCAGGCAGATCCGCGGGCAGGAAGCTCTGCGCGGCGTTGATGGCCGATTGCACCTCTTCCTCGGCGATGTCGATGTTGAGCGAGAGATTGAACTGCAGCACCACCACCGAGGTGGCGCCGGAGCTGGTCGAGGTCATCTGGCTCAGACCCTGCATCTCGCCGAACTGGCGTTCGAGCGGCGCTGTCACGGTGGTCGCTACCACGTCCGGGCTGGCGCCGGGATAGAACGTAAGCACCTGGATGGTCGGGTAGTCGACCTCAGGCAGCGCGGAGACCGGCAACTGTGTGTAGGCGACGATGCCTACCAGCATGATGGCGGCCATCAGCAACGAAGTTGCGACCGGCCGCAAAATAAATGGACGGGACGGGCTCACGGGGCATTCGTCTCGCTGTTGGAAGGAAGAAGTACCTGCTTTGTGATGGTGACCTTGGAGCCATCCTGAAGCTTCTCAAAGCTGCTATCGGCGACCACATCTTCCGGGTTGAGCCCTTGCACCGCGGTCACGCTGGCTTCGCTAACTCCTGGCTTGATGTTATGAATATGCGCGACGTTATTTTGAATCAGGAACACAAACGATTGGTCGCCGTTGTGCTGGATGGCCGAGGAGGGGATCAGGACTACGTTTTCCAGGGTTTGCAGCAGCAAGCGGGCATTCACGAACTGGTTGGGAAAGAGTGCGTTGTCTCTGTTGTCGAAGATGGCGCGCAGTTTTAGGGTTCCGGTCGTCGTGTCGATCTGGTTATCGGTCGCTTCGAGCTTTCCGGTAGCCAGATTGGATTGGTTGGAGCGGCCCAGAGCGTCTACAGGGAGCGGCTTGCCCTTGCGCATCTGCAGTTGCAGTTCGCTCACATTGTCTTCCGGAATGGTGAAAACCACGGTGATGGGCTGCAATTGGGTGACAACAGCCAAGGCCGTGGTGTTCGAGGCTACGGCGAGGTTTCCCGGGTCTACCAGGCGGAGGCCGACGCGGCCATTGATCGGCGAGGCGATGTGGGTGTAAGCCAGCTGCACCTGGTCGTACTGCAGGGTCCCCTGGTCCGATTTGACCGTGCCCTGGTCCTGTAGGACAAGCTTCTCCTGGTCGTCCAGGGTCTGTTTCGGGATCGCATTGCGCGCCCAGGCATCCTGGTAGCGCTTAAGGTCCATTTCGGCCTGGGCCAGCAGGTTGGTGTCCCGGTCCAGATTGCCCTGGGCGGTAAGCACGTTGGCCTGGTACTGCCGCGGATCGATCTGGATGAGGGTCTCGCCGCGACGGACCAATTGACCTTCACGGTAGTTCACCTGGGTGATGACACCGGTTACCTGGCTGATCAGGGTAGTGGTGTAGACGGGGGTGACGGTGCCGATGGCGTCCAGGTAGACCCCGATGTTGCCTGTTTTCGCGGTCGCGGTATTCAAGGTGACGGTGCCACCGGCGGCGCCGCGCCTGCCGCCACCACCGGTCGCCGGGGTCTGCCGGTGGTGCATGACCCACCAGAAGAGCAGGCCAAAGAGGAGCAGGATGACCACCCAGACCAGGATGCGAATCCCCCCGGAACGACGTGGCGGAGGCAGTTGGTGTTCGGGCCCGATATGCGGTTCGGTAGCGCGCGGCTCCGGTCTTTCTTGCCTGTCTCGGGTGTCGCGAATGTCGTCTTGCATCAGTTAACCTGGTGTCCTCTTTCCTGGTGTTGCTCCCATGTCTCCCGATTGCGTTATCGACGGCGGGAGGAGTGGCCTCTACTCGCGCCGGTTTGCCGGCAAGCGGAGCCGGACAAGCGAATCAATGGGCGGGCGACGGGCACGCCCACGGCAGGCCGGGGCAGGCGGGGTAGATGTCGTCAAAACAGTTTATGGCATAGCCAACCAAGGAAGCTGATCACGCACTCTCAAACCCCGAAAAATCCGCCTGCCTGGAGGCGGGAAGCCGTAAGTTTCTCTGGCACGATCAAAGGATTAGACGGTCTACCCGCGTCATGAGACGCACGCGGCCCTTCTCCGTGCTCTGTGGTGAGGATAGCGCAGGCGCGTCTCCCAGGAAAACTCATAGAGGATCGATGTCTTTAGCTTGCGGTGGGTTGTTTCTTGCCTGCGGGCGCCGCGGCAGCCTTCTTCTGGCTCTTCACTTTGGCCCAACGCTTGCGCTGAGCGTCGGCGATGGCCTTGCGGGCTTTGGCGCTTAGTTTTCTACGGGGCTTTTTATGGGTACCAGTGGCGGCTGCAGCGGCGGTGGCTTTTTTGCGGACAGACGGTGTGCTGTTCCCCGCGAGGACGGCGCGCGCTTGGCGAAGCCTCGCAATCTCTGCATCGATGGCGTTCAGGATGTCGTCGTTCAAGTTCGTTCCTTTCGCTCCATCGCCAGAATAACAGGTTGGCTCCGGATTTCCTGTGGAGCTTGCTGGCGTTGGCGAGCTTCATGCGGCTTTCCTTAAATGAAAGCCGCGCACGCGGATTTCGGTGGCGTCCCGTGCAGGAAATCCGGATACCGGGCGACGATTGCCGGTGGTGGTGGACCCCTGCTCGTATCCCACGGACCCCGTCAAGCCAGGGAGAACTTGTGTGCGGCTGTTCACGAGAGACCGCGCATCCTGTATTTACCACTATTATTGTTACATTATAGGTATAACCCGAACGTCACCAGTTGGGGTGATTACCCTTGCGCGCTCCAGTAATGGCGCTTTTGTGACACCAGTCGTTCGCTCCAATACACGTTTCGTAAGCTGGTGTTCTGGCGAATCTCGATTAATCTCACTCATGTAGTCAGTTGCTGTGACGCGAGGGAGACCATGAAGGGCTATACGAAGGCAATGAAGATGGCAATGCTGGCGGCGGCGAGTGCGATGCTGGCGGCCGGTTGCGCAGATTCCAGAGTGGCAAGCAAAGAGAGTCTTGCTGATGCACTCAACCACGACTATTCAGCCAGTCAAGACTGTCTTTTCACCAAGCCGATGCCTTTTCCTTATCAAGTGGCGGTCAGTGACAAGCTGCTGTCGGAGACGCGGCACCGCTTGGATGCGCTGGCCGAGGCTGGATTGCTGGAACGGGAACAGACCACCGAGGGTGCGGACACCATCAACCGCTATGTACTGACCGCCGCGGGCAGCCGGACAGAAGGTGCAGGCCGCTTCTGCTACGGGCGCCGCCAGATCACCAGCGTGGAGAACTTCACTGCGCCGGTCGATTACGACGGCAAGCCGCTGACCAAGGTTGAGTACCACTTTGTACTCAAGAACCCGCCCAGCTGGGCCAAGAAAGATGAAGTGCGTAACGCCTTTCCCATGGTGGCTAAATCGATGTCGGACGAGCCGGTCGATGAAGCCACGCTCATGCTGACCCACGATGGCTGGGTTTTAACCTACTAACAAGCTCCCTAACGCCCATATCTGCCATGCTTCCTGGTGACAGATATGGGCGTATTTGTTTTTACGGGCATTTGCGGCTGGTTGAGTGGAACTGCAGGTCCCTCGGCTACGCTCCTCGGGATGACAAAAGGGGAGGGTAGCGCTCACCTAAGCAGCTGTTATAAGGGATGGAGAGAGCTGTACGCAGAGCGCGAAGCGAACGATCCTTCCATCCACATCACAAACTGTAGAGGAAGGAACAAATCTACCCTTTGTCATCCCGAGCGAAGCCGAGGGACCTGCAGTTTTCTAATTGCTCAGCAGGATTCTCAGATCGCGCAGGTTGTTGTGCGTGGGGCCGGTGACCAGCGTGTCGCCCAGCGCGGTGAAGAGCGGGTAGGCGTCGAAGCCAGATAACGCGGAAGTTGCATTGATTCCCAGAGCCTGCGCTCTGGCCACGGTCGTCGCATCGGCTATGGCGCCGGCCGCGTCGCTGGTGCCATCAATGCCATCGCTGCCGGCGCTCAGCACGACTACCGGCGAAGCCGGCCCAGCCAGCGCCAGCGCACAAGCCAACGCGAACTGCTGGTTGCGGCCGCCGGAGCCGTGCTCGCGGCCCAGGCGTACCGTCACTTCACCACCCGAGAGCAGACACAGCTTGGCATGCTCTCGCCGCAATTGTTGAAAGCGATCGAGCAGATAGCGGGCTGCATCGGCGTAATCCCAATCGTCACAGCTGTTGTCGATCACTACTTCATAACCTAACCTCAAAGCCATCGTCCGTGCAGCGTCGATCAGGTCGTCGCTCGAGAGCAGGATCTCGACCGGCGCCTCGGGTAATGCGGGCGTTTCGGGGAGATCGGGAGCATCGAAGAAGGCCCGCACCCCCGGGGTGAAGCGCTCGCGCAGATGGTAGCGGTCGATGATCTCGCGGCACTCCGCCACCGTCGACGAGTCGGGAAGCGTGGGGCCGGAAGACAGAGCATCCAGAAAACGGGGCGCTACGTCTGATAGCAGCAGCGAGAACCTCCCGGCATGGCCCACGGCGGCCGCCAGGCGTCCACCCTTGACTGCGGAGAAGTGTTTGCGCACGGTGTTGATCTCAGCGATGGTCGCCCCCGAACCCACCAGCGCCTGGTAGAGTGCCCGCGTCTCTTCAAGTGAGATGCGCGGGTCCAACGGCAGCTCGAACATGGCAGAGCCGCCGCCGCTAATCAGGAAAAAGACTTGGTCCCGCTCGCCCATCTGCCGCAATAGCCGCAGCGCAGCACCGGCGGAGTCGAAGGAATCCTGGTTGGGCAAAGGATGGCCGCCGAGGTAATACTCCACCCCAGGTTCCCGGTCAGAGGGCAGCACCGGCCCGCAGCATACGCCACCGTCCAGCGCTTTCGGCAGACGAGCGTGCAACGCTTGCAGCATGGGCAGAGCCGCCTTGCCCAGGGCCACAGCGTAGATCCGGTCGAATTCGGCGAACGGAAATGCGGCTGGGAAGCGGCGATCGAAGGCCGCGGCAATGCTCGAGGAACGGAGCGCGTGGTGAAAGATGCTGCGCGCTTCCTCATGCATTCTGCGCAGCATGGCTTCCTTCATTGCGCCGTCTCCGGGGGCAGGAAGTGCTTCTCGATCCAGGCGCTCAGAGCCTGCTGCATCTGCTCCAACTTGCCGGCGAAGAAATGATCTGCACCCGGGACCATGACCAGCGTGGCCGGTGGCGCCGCGCCGGCCACCACGGCTTCCACCCCCGCTTGGGGCCCATATTCATCGGCGTCGCCGCTGATAAACAGCTTGGGCTGGTTGCAACCGGCGAGAAAGCTGTAGTGATACTCGCGTCCCCCGGCTTTTACGGGCAGCCCAAGCGCCGCGATGCCCTTGACCCGCTCATCCCCGCAGCAGGCGCGC
Source organism: uncultured Acidobacteriaceae bacterium (assembly GCA_963787145.1). GTDB lineage: Bacteria > Acidobacteriota > Terriglobia > Terriglobales > Acidobacteriaceae > PALSA-350. The sequence goes on along the minus strand of CAWBBY010000019.1, from coordinate 28,196 downwards.
AAGCCAACGCTGGAGCCGAAGGAGAAGCCCGCGAAGAGCAGAGGCACTTGGTACTCCCGCTGCAGCCAGTCGAGAGCGGCGCGCACATCGCTCACCTCGCCGCGGCCGTGGTCGTGGGCGCCCTCGCTCAAGCCGGCGCCGCGAAAATTGAAGCGCAGCACCGGCAGCCCATAAGCCTGGAAGGCCTTCATGGCGTGATAGACGACCTTATTGTGCATGGTTCCACCGAAGAGCGGGTGAGGATGGCACACCAGGGCCGCGTAGGCGGCCTCGGCACGCCCCATATTCAGCAGGGCTTCGATCCGGCCGGCCGGGCCGCGCAGATCGTCTACGCTGCGCAGCAACCCAGGGGCGGACGAGGTGGGGTTCTGATTCATCGCTTGTAATCCTAAAGGATGGCTCAGGTATGCTGAAAAACGATGAAGCCCCTTGATCCCATTGACCTGACCCGCCGGCTGGTGGACATCGAATCCACCACCTATAACGAAGGGGCGGTGGGCACGTATCTCGACTCCTTCCTGCGCGAACGGGGCTTTGCCGTGGAACGGACAGCGGTGGCCCAACCGAAAAACAGCCGCTATACCGGGGAACGCTTCAATGTCTACGCCGGCAATGGAGAGCGGCCGGATGTGGTGCTTTCCACGCACATGGACACCGTGCCTCCCTTTTTCCCCAGCCGGGAGGACGACCTCTTTCTCTATGGCCGGGGCTCCTGCGACGCCAAGGGAATTATCGCTGCGCAAGTGGCGGCCGCCGAGCGGCTGCGCGAGGCCGGGGTGTCGGCCGCGCTGCTTTTTGTGGTGGGCGAGGAGCGCGATTCGGCGGGAGCGCGGGAGGCCAATCTGCATCCCAGAGGAAGCCGTTTTCTGATCAATGGCGAGCCTACCGACAACCGGCTGGCGCTTGCCTCGAAGGGAGTGCTGCGGGTGCAGGTCAGCGCCCGCGGCACCATGGCCCATTCCGCCTATCCGGAATTGGGCGACAGCGCGGTGCATAAGCTGGTGCAGGTGCTCGAACGGCTGCGGACTTTGCCCCTACCTAGCGTCGAAGGGGTGGGCCCCAGCACCCTGAACATCGGCGTCATCGAGGGTGGCCATGCGCCCAATGTGATCGCCGATGCCGCCACGGCGCAGGTGCTGATCCGGCTGGTGGGCCCTTCGGACGAAACCCGCAAGGCGGTGGAGCAGGCGGCGGCCGGCCTGGCCGAGGTGGAGTTTACCCTGGAAATCCCCTTCATCCGCATGCGCCAGGTAGAGGGCCTGGACACCATGGTGGCGGCTTTCACTACCGACATTCCCGCGCTTTCTCAATGGGGCGAGCCGCTGCTGTTGGGGCCGGGCTCCATCCATGTGGCGCATACGCCGTTTGAGAAGATTGCCAAGCGCGAACTGCTGGAAGCGGTGGACCTGTACTTCGAAGTGGCGCAGCGGCTGGCGCTTTCCCTTTAGCGCTTCCCTTCTGATAGGGGGACGATGACATTCGCCTGGACCGTGCGGTTGAAGTACGGAGTGCTGGCTGGTCTGGCAGGTTGGTTGGCAGGCTGGCTGATCATTATCCCCCTTGAGCTTTCTCTCGCCTGGCGATATGTCGATGCCCACGCCAACCAGCTGCCCGCCTCCCTGGCCAAAGGAATGGTGGTGTGGGGCGCTTTCAGCCTCTTCATGGCGATATCAGGTTTCGTGCCCCTGGTGCTGCCGTTGTTGCTATTGATTTCTCCGCGCTGGATCGTGCGCCGGCGCAGATTTCTGATCCCCGGTGCAACGCTGGCCGCCCTCCTGGCTATCTTCTACCGCATGGGGCTGTTGAACGGCTATTATTTCCGGCACCCGCGGAATCTTTATGCCTTCTTCATCAGCGCGCCCAATCTGTTCATCATTACCTTCGCCCTGGTGATGATGTGGGTGTATGTGGTGCTGGCGAAACGAAGGCTCTCGGCGTCCGATCCTAGGTAGACTTGGGAGAGATGACAGAGCCCACCAACGCCCTCGCCGGCGCCTCCTCCTCGTATCTCCGTTCCGCCATGCACCAGCCAGTCCTGTGGCATGAGTGGGGAGCCGAAGCCTTTGCCCGCGCAGCCGGGGAAGACAAGCCGATCCTGCTGGATATCGGTGCCGTGTGGTGCCACTGGTGTCACGTGATGGACCGCGAGAGCTACGAGGATCCCGGGCTGGCCGCGGTCATCAACCAAAACTTTATCGCGGTCAAGGTCGATCGCGACGAGCGACCGGATGTGGATACGCGCTACCAGGCCGCAGTCGCCGCCATTAGCGGGCAGAACGGATGGCCCCTGACCGCGGTCTTGACTCCCGAGGGCCAGCCGTTCTTCGGGGGAACTTATTTCCCGCGCGACGACCGCTACGGCCGGCCCGGCTTTGAGCGCGTGCTGCGCAGCATGGTAGACGCCTGGAAGACGCGCCGCGACGAGGTGCTGGAATCGGCCGGCAGCGTGGTCGCAGCGATCGAGTACAACGAGAACTTTGCCGGCCACGCGGGCAGCCTGAGCATGAGCATCGTGGACAAGATGGTGGCCTCGGCGCTGGAGAAGTTCGACCGCCATCACGGGGGCTTCGGTGCGCAGCCCAAGTTTGCCCATCCCTCGGCCATTGATCTGCTGCTGGATGTTTCGGGACGCACCGGCAACGAGGCGGCCCGGGAGGCGGCCGTGGTGACCCTGGAGAAGATGGCGCTGGGCGGCGTCTACGACCACCTGGGTGGGGGCTTCCATCGCTACTCCGTCGATGAGGCCTGGGTGGTGCCGCACTTTGAAAAGATGCTGTATGACAACGCCGAGCTGCTGAAGAACTACGTGCATGCCTTTCAAAGCTATGTGGGCGTGGAGTCGGCGCGGGTGGCCAAAGATATCATCCGCTGGATGGACACATGGCTGACGGACCGGGAGCGGGGCGGCTTCTACGCCTCGCAGGATGCGGACATCGACCTGGACGACGACGGAGACTACTTCACCTGGACCCGCGCCGAAGCCGCCGCTGTGCTCACACCCGAGGAGATGGAGGTTGCCGCCGCCTACTACGACATCGGCGACCTGGGGGATATGCACCATAATCCGGCGAAGAACGTGCTGCATGTGAAGCAGACGCTCGACGCTGTGGCGGCTCGTGCGGACAAGACGCGCGAGGAGGCGCAGGCGCTACTGGCTAGCGCCCACTCACGGCTCTATGCCGCGCGAGGAAAGCGGCCTACGCCGTTCATTGATACGACGGTTTATACCAACTGGAACGCTCTGGCCGTCTCCGCGTATTTCGAGGCCGCGCAGGTGCTGCGCGTACCCCAGGTAAAAGCCTTCGCGCTGCTGACCCTGGACCGGCTGCTGAGTGAGGGTCTCCATGCCGAACGGGGGCTGGCCCATGTGATCTCCTACACCGGGGGCACGTCGACTGGGCCGAAATGGGTAGCAGGCATGCTGGACGATTATGCCTTTCTTACCCACGCCTGCCTGGATGGCTGGCTGGCGACCGGCTCAGCGAAGTATTACCGCGCGGCCCTGGACTTGGCTGAGCGCATGGTTGCGGAGTTTTACGACACCGTCGGCGGGGGCTTCTTCGACGCCAAGGCCAAGGGTCCAGAGCTGCTGGGCGCATTGACGGCGCGGCGCAAGCCGCTGCAGGATTCGCCCACTCCCGCGGGAAACCCGGCCGCCGCGGCTGCGCTGCTGCGCCTGGAGGCGCTGAATGGACGGGCCGATCTACGGGAAAAAGCGGAGGATACCCTGGAGGCGTTTGCCGGCGTGGTGACCCACTTTGGGCTCTATGCCGGAACCTATGGTTTAGCCCTTGAGCGGCTGCTGCTGCCGCCGGTGCAGGTGGTGGTGATTGGAGAAGACGCTGCCGCCGATGAGCTGGAAGCAGCCGCCACCATGGGCTACGCGGTGAACAAGAGCGTGATCCGTTTGACCCGGGCGCAGGTCGGGCAGGAACTGCCGCCCTTGCTGGCCGAAACGCTGCCCCTGCTTCCGGATGTCGAGACGGTGCACAGCTTCGCCGTGGTTTGCCGGGGAACCTCCTGCCTTCCGCCGACCACCAGCCCGAAGCAGCTACTCACGTTGCTGCAGGGTTAGGGAGGTCACGAGTATTGGCGTATATATTACGGAGATGGTTACTATTTCAGGTCTGTCAGAAATGCTCCTGTTCTCACCACGAGAACAATTGTTCTCGTTGTGGGAACAGGTTGCTGTTGTGATGTTCTGTCCATCCACCTCCACTAACGCAAAGGTGGGCCACCGCCCTTAAATTTGTCACTCTGTCCATCCACCTCCACCACAGCCAAGGTGAGCCACCGCCCTTAAATTTGTCACTCTGTCCATCTCCCTCCACCACAGCCAAGGTGAGCCACCGCCCTTAAATTTGTCACTTTGTCCATCCGTCTCCACCACAGCCAAGGTGAGCCACCGCCCTTAAATTTGTCACTTTGTCCATCCGTCTCCACCGCTGCCAAGGTGAGCCACCACCCTTAAATTTGTCACTCTGTCCATCCACCTCTACGACTGCCAAGGTGAGCCACCGCCCTTAAATTTGTCATCCCGACCGAAGCGTAGCGGAGGGGAGGGACCTGCAGTTTCACCTTCGGTGCAGCGAAAGTGTCTTGAGCGAATTACCTACGGCTTTCGTTTTGCCACCAACACAAACTGCAGGTCCCTCCCCTCCGCTACGCTTCGGTCGGGATGACAAATTTAAGGGCGGTGGCTCACCTTAGCAGTCGTAGAGGTGGATGGACAGAGTCAGGTAACAGGGTCCCCCACACCTCCGAAATTTTCCTTGTTACGCAAACCTGTCTCGGATCACGATCAACACGACAGCCAGGGACCGCCGATGCCGCCAGACAAGGACAGCAACGATTACATCGCGCGCTTGCACAACCGGGTCACCGCGTATCTTGCCACTGAGCCGCTGCCATCCCACCTGCAGCGGCGCTTCTTTCTTCCACGCCGCGACCAGGCCTCGCCTGAGCAGCCCCCGAAAATTGACGTCAGCGCTCTCGATGAGGATCCGGAGCTGCAGCAGTCTCTGGCCTACATGGTGCAGTACACGCCCAGCAAATGGCTGCTGGAACAGGAGGCCGGGGTGCTGGCGGATAGGCGCGAGCTGCACGGGCAGAAGATATCCCGCTTCCGGCAGAGCGACCCCGACGAAGACATCTACGACTGGGCGCGGAAGCATCTCGTCACCGGGATGTGCTTCTCCGGTGGCGGTATTCGCAGCGCCACGTTCAACCTTGGGATTTTGCAGGGACTCGCGGTCAAGGGCTGGCTCGATCAGGTCGACTACCTGTCGAGCGTCTCCGGAGGCGGCTACATTCACTCCTGGCTGGCAGCCTGGCTCAAGCGCAAGAGCACATCACGCAAAGAACGCAATCTTCCCGAACCAATGCTGGCGGCCTGGCAGCACGTGATGAGCCGCTTGGTTCCCCTGCCGCACCACCAGCCGGGACAATCGTTCCAGGCGGTCTGGCCGAGCCAGATCCAATGGTTGCGCAGGTACAGCAACTACCTCACGCCGCACAAGGGAGCGTTCACCGGCGACACCTGGGCCGCCGTGGCTTCCTGGATACGCAATGTGTCGGTGAACCAGGGTTTGCTGATCTCGATTTTCCTTGCCGTGCTTTGTGTGCCCCATCTCTTCGCGCCCAACGTTCATCTCCAGCCCTACCGCGCTACGGCCGCAACCACAAGCTCCGTCGTCTCGTCGGCCACCGCGGGGGCAACCACAACGACGCTCACCTTGGGTCTCGGTCCTGCCCAGCCAGTGCAAGTCACCGATGGCCTGGCCGCGAAACCGACAGATTCCTTCGCGGAAGTGCTCCGGCGGTATGCGCGCGGGGACGCCATCGCCGGCGGTATGTCCTTGGCCCCCTGGAGTAAAGCTGCGTTGCTGTTCTTTCTGTTGGCCGGGGTGAGCATCGGCAGGCTTCTGCGTGTCGAATACTCCGGGTCTTTGCCCTGGAAAGACAACGAACTGCCTAACCGGCGCGGAAACAGCTTGCGGGCGAGGTTTCGCCGTTGGCAGGTCGTCTGGACAAATGTCCTGATCGTCGCGCCCATGCTGCTCTTCGGACTCTGCCTGACCCATGTAAGCCTGAGTCATCCCCCAACTCCTGCCTTCACCCTCAAGTTGTTTTGCCTGCTGGCCGCGCTGGTGTGGACGGAAACGTTTAGCGGAGGGGCACTCTCCGAGACGGTGCGCCAGGAACAGGACCGCCGGAAGGCGTGGACCCCGCAGACCGCCGCGAAGACGCCGTGGGAGCCCAGCTTGTGGTGGAGGGCCAAGTGGGCGGCGGTATTGGCCTTGCTGGGCGTGCCCGCCGCCGTGGCCGGCGCACTGGTGGGGATGGCCATCGCTGCAGGGTTGAATTCGTTCTGGATGCGGGATATCGCCCGTTGGCTCTTGCTCGACTGCTCAACCTCTGTCCAGGTGGTGTTGGGGACGTGGCTCTTTTTCTGGCTGCCGCCGGTGACCATGGTGCTGGCGTCGGGAATGATCGGTAAGAACTTTCCCGGCTGGCTGGGAGAATGGCTGGCCAGGATACGAGGCTACACCCTGCTTGCGGGCATCGGCTGGATCTTCTTCTTCGGGTGCTCGCTGTGGGCGCCGGGAGCGGCAACCCATCTGTGGCACTCGCCCTGGATCAAGTGGCCGGCCATTCTCACCTGGGTGGGGACCACGCTGGGCGGCGTTCTGGGCGGCAAGAGCAGCAAGACCAACGGCGACCCCAACGGTTCGAGTGGGCCATTGGATTGGATCGCGATCCTCGCCCCGTATGTGTACATCGTCGGGCTGGCTGTGCTGCTATCGCTGGCGTTGGAGTGGGGAAGTTTGCTGATTCCAGCAGAGACCTTCCCCCTGCGAGAGCTTGGCGTCTGGATCGCGCTCATCGTCTTCTTTGCCTGCTTCGCCGCGTTGCTGGGCTGGCGGCTCGATATTAACCATTTCTCCATGCACAGCTTTTACCGCAATCGGCTGACCCGCTGTTTCCTGGGCGCTTCCAACAAGAAGAGAAATCCCAGCCCCATCACCGGCTTTGATGAACGCGACAGTAACGATCTGTTCATTGACAAGTTAAAGCCGGCGGAGGGATACCCCGGTCCCATGCCTATTTTCTGCTGCGCGATGAACATCACCACCGGCGAGGACCTGGCGTGGCAGGAGCGCAAGGCGGCATCCTTTGCTTTCACGCCGCTCTACAGCGGCTACACCGTGGGCTGGACGGAGTGGCGGAAAAATCTGCGCTTCAACGGCTTCGTTCCCACCGCCATGCTTTATCCGGGTGGCCCCAACGTGGCCACGGCCGTGGCGGCTTCCGGGGCGGCGCTCAGCCCTAACTGGGGTTACCACACCAAGCCGGCGACGGCCTTCCTGATGACCATGTTCGATGTACGGCTCGGCCTCTGGGTTCCCAATCCGCGGCGTTCGCAGGCGGCCGGCCAGCGGCTCGATGCCGCTGCGGGTGATGTACCCCCTGCTTCTCCCAGGTTTGCTCCGTTCAGGCTGCTGAGCGAACTGCTGGGCAGCGTCGACGACACCTCAAAGTACGTGTACCTGACCGATGGCGGCCACTTCGACAACATGGGCCTGTACGAGTTGGTAAGGCGGCGTTGCTACCGCATCATCATCTGCGATGCGGAAGAGGACGGCAGCTACACCTACGAGGGCATCGGCGCGGCCATTCGCAAGTGCCGCATCGACTTCGGCGTGGCCATCAATCTTGATTTAGCGGGAATATCGCCCAACACGGAAAGCAAGCTAAGCGCAGCGCACTTCGTCCGCGGAAAGATACGCTACCCGGAGACTCTGCCCGGAGAGGAAGGCGAAGTGATCTATATCAAAGCCTCGCTCACCCGGAAAGCCGCGCAGGATGGCAGCCCGGCCGTGGACCCGGGTACCGTGGAGCTGCCCGATGTTCCTGGCGACGTGCAGAACTACAAGCTCCAGCATGAGGATTTTCCCCACGACTCGACCGCCGAGCAGTGGTTCACGGAATCGCAGTTTGAAAGCTACCGGCGTCTGGGCCAGCGCGTGGTAGCGAGAATCGACCGGTTGTTCAGCGATGCCTGACGAGCCGGCGTCACTCCGCGATGAAGGGATTGGTCTCGTTGGGCTTAGCCATGGTGGGGTCCGGGGCCTTCGCCACCTCACCCTCAGGCTTCGCGGTGTGGCCGGTGCCGCTAAGCACGCGATAGGGACTGCCCGGTAGTATGTTGTGCTCCTCCAGCGCCAGGCGGATACGGCGCTGCATCTCGCGCATCGCGTCAAATTGCTTGCGGGGCAGAGTCCTGATCTGGATGGGATAGATGACCTCGGTTCCCTTGATGGAATCCACACCGAAGACCTGCGGATCGGCGACGAAGGCGTCCTTGAAGGCCGGTTCGTTGCGTACCTCCAGCGCGATCGTTTTCAACAGCGGGATCACCCGGTCGGGATTAGCGGAGAAGTCGACCGAGACGTTCAGTGTGGCGACGGAGTAGTCCCGGCTTTGGTTGGCTACATTGGTGATCTGGCTATTGGGAATGATGTAGAGCGTGCCATCGAATCCGCGGACCTGGGTCTTGCGCAGGGTCATGGAATCCACGGTGCCGGTCATCCCCGCCAGGGTGACGACGTCGCCCACGTTGTACTGGTCCTCGACCAGGATCAGGATGCCGTTTAGCACGTCTTTAACAATGGTCTGCGCCGCCAGGCCGATAGCCACGCCCGCGACACCCGCGCTGGCTAGAAGCGGCCCCAGGTTGAAATGGAGGACGTTCTCCATGATCTGCAGAAAGGCCAGGAGGGAAACGATGACAATGCCGGTCGCGCGGATGACAGTAGCCAGGGTGCGCAACTGGGCGCCGCGGACGACCCCTAGGGTGTCCCGATGCTCGGCGATCTTCATCACCCGGCCGGTGATGAAGTTGACCAGCACGATCAGTCCCCAGGCGTAGAGGGCGATGAACAACAATTTGGGCAGGCCGGCGCGGACGAAATCCTGCACATCGGAGAGCCATTCCTGGTTCAGACCGCGAAGAAACGAAGGTGCTGGCTCAAGCCTTTCGAAGAGGGAGACGAGGTGGAAAACGGAGGCGTACACTGGCACCCTATGATGGTACTTGAGCGGTGGATGATTGCGGTCATCCTCAGCGTTGGGTTGGTCTCGATGGCGGGCAGCGCCTCCGGCCAGTCGCCCTCCGGCGACGGCCAGGCAGCGCAGCCGGGCCAGGCTCCCAAACCTGTGCCGGATCAGTCTGCACCGGATCAGGCCATCCCGGATCAGGCCATCCCGGATCAGCCTGCGTCGGATCAGGCGACAGCGGACCAGGCAACGTCCGACCAGCCTGCGTCGGATCAAACGACGGCTGATCAAGCAACGCCGGACAAGCCTGAGTCGGATGAGACGACACCATTTCAAGCAACGCGGGACAAGCCTGCGTCGGATCAGACTACAGCAGATCAGGCAACGCCCGACAAGCCTACCTCGGATCAGACGACAGCAGATCAGGCAACGCCCGACAAGCCTGAGTCGGATCAGACGACGGCTGATCAAGCAACGCCGGACAAGCCTACGTCGGATCAGACGACAGCAGATCAGGCAACGCCGGACAAGCCTGAGTCGGATCAGACGACAGCAGATCAGGCAACGCCCGACAAGCCTGCGTCGGATCAAACTACGGCTGATCAAGCAATGCCAGACAAGCCTGCGTCGGATCAAGCTACGGCTGATCAAGCAACGCCGGACAAGCCTGCGGCGGATCAAGCTAAGCTGAACCCACCTACGCCGCCCCCGCCCGGTTCCCCTGAGGAGCAACAACTTAGGAAAGACTCAGCCTACCTGCTGCAGTTAGTCCAGGAGCTGAAAGTTGAGGTAGCAAAAGCCGGAAGCAATACCTTGTCGTTGGCCGCCCTGCGCAAGGCCGACGAGATCCAGAAACTGAGCAAGAGCCTCAAAGAAAGAATGAAAGAATGGGGGCTAGTCACTCAAGGCAAAGGACAGTGAGGGCCAAGTGAGCGATTTATCGCGAACCCGGTTGGGGGCAGTGGTCGTGATTGTGGGAGGAGCCTTGGTGGTGGCGGCTCACCTGGGGATGGCGTGGGCGCAGTTCAATGCGCCGGCCAATCAGCAGATTCCGCAAGCGAATGGACACCCTGGAAATGTTGACCGCACCAACATGCCGGATGACGAACCCTTCGCGAACCGCGAAATACAGGAGCGACAGTTCAAGCGGCTCCGGCAAGAGCATCAGCAACAGTTAATCGACGACACCTCCCGCTTGGTACAGCTGGCTACCGCCTTGAAGGCAGAAGTGGACAAGGGAAATCAACCCACCTTGCCGACGGATGTGTTGAAGCAGGCGGACGAGATCAGCAAGCTGGCCAAGAGGGTCAGCGAGCGCATCAAGACCCAATAGGTGCCCGCAAAGCTTATGAAGCTTACCGGCTGGACACCAAAGTCCGTGGTCGCGTTGCGCGACTACAGCAGGAAAAAATTCGCGGCCGACCTGGCGGCCGGCATCACCGTCGGGCTGGTTGCCTTGCCGCTCTCGATGGCGTTTGCCATCGCCTCCGGTGCGCCGCCAGAGGCCGGTCTCTATACCGCTGTCGTAGCCGGGTTCGCCATTTCCGCGCTGGGCGGCTCGCGTAACCAGATCGGCGGACCGACCGGCGCGTTTGTCGTGATCATCTCCGGCATTCTGGCCCACTATGGCTTCAATGGCTTGCTGATCTGCACCATCATGGCCGGCGTCCTGCTTATCCTGCTGGGAGCGACCGGCTTGGGGGCGGCGGTCAAGTTCATACCCCGGCCGGTAATCGTGGGCTTTACCAACGGCATCGCCATTCTCATTGCAAGTACCCAGATCAAAGATTTTTTCGGATTGCGCACCGGGGCGGTGCCAGGGGATTTTGTGGGGCGCATGCGGGTCGTGCTTGGGAATGCCCATACCATCTCTCTGACCACTACGCTGTTGGCCGGCGCCTCGCTGCTTCTGATCGTGCTGATCCGCTGGCTGCTGCCGCGCGTGCCTGGGTACATCGTGGCTCTGGTCGCGGCTACCGTCGCCGTCTACTTTCTGCACCTGCCGGTGGAGACCATCGGCACGCGCTTCGGGGGGATCCCTTCCGGCTTTCCCCGCTTGCACGTTCCGGTCTTCGAATACAGCACAATCAGGATGCTGATTTCGCCCGCCATTACGGTTGCGCTGCTGGGAGCCATTGAGTCGCTGATGTCGGCGGTGGTTGCGGATCGCATGAGCGGCGACCAGCACAATCCTAATGTCGAACTCACGGCGCAGGGCATCGCCAATATCCTGTCCCCACTCTTCGGAGGGCTGCCCGCCACCGGCGCTATTGCCCGCACCGCGACCAGCATACGCTGCGGAGCGGTGAGTCCGGTGGCCGGCGTGGTCCACTCGCTTACGGTGCTCGCCGTGCTACTCTTTGCTGCCGGACTGGCCAAGTTCATCCCCCTGGCAGCACTCTCCGCCATCCTGATGGTGGTCTGCTACAACATGGGCGAGTGGCATGAGATACCGCAGATCTTGAAGCTTTCGAAACTGGAGATTGGAGTATGGTTGACCACCCTGCTGCTGACCATCTTCGCCGACCTTACCGTGGCCGTTGAGGGTGGGATGATTCTGGCGGCGCTGGTCTTCATCCGCAAGGTGACTCTGACGACCACCGTCACCCGCGTGACCGAAGATGATCTCGAAGATGGACGAATGCATGTGCTGCAGGGTAAGGACATCCCGCCATTCGTGGCGATTTATCGCATCCACGGGCCATTCCTCTTTGGCGCCACGGAGAAGATCGACGAGATTCGCCGCGAGTTGCCGACGCTGCCGCCGATCGTCATATTGCGCTTGCGCAATATGACGGCCATTGACTCGACCGGGCTGCAGGCGCTGGAACGGCTGGCTCTCGAGGTGAGCGGCTCGGGGCGAACCTTGCTCCTATGCGGCGCGCGGGAGCAGCCCGCGCGCTTGATGGGGCAGGCTTCGTTTGCCCAGCATGTAGGCCAGGAAAATATCTGTGCTCACGTTACTGCGGCCCTGGTGCGCGCCCATGTCATCCACGACCAGGCGGCGAATGGAGTGCTTTCTATCTAGCATGCGGAAAATCTATCTCGGCGTGGACGTGGGTGGTACCAAGACCGCGGTCGTGCTCTCTGCGCGTCCTCCGGAAACGCTGGGACGCGTGGAGTTCGCGACCATGCCGGAGCGGGGGCCGCAGTACGCTCTCGATCACATCGTGGAATCGGCGCGCCGCATGTTGGCGCAGCACGGCCTTGGCCAGGAATCGATCGTGGCCATCGGCGTTAGCTGTGGCAGCCCGCTTGATCGGGTGAAAGGAATTATCCATGCGCCGCCCAATCTCCCTACCTGGGTGGATGTGCCTATTTGCCGGCTGCTTGCGGAGGCCTTCCACACAACCTGTCGGCTGGAGAATGATGCCAATGCGGGCGCGGTGGCGGAACATCGATTCGGCGCCGGCATGGGCACCGAGCATATGGTTTTTCTTACCCTGGGCACGGGCCTGGGCGCGGGCATCATCGCCGCCGGCAGCTTGTACTTGGGAGCGAACGGGGATGCGGGCGAGATAGGTCACGTGCGGCTCAGCCCGACGGGGCCGGTCGGCTACCACAAGGCCGGGTCCATCGAAGGCTGGGCCAGCGGCGGCGGCATCGCGCAACTCGCCGTGCGCATGTTGGCGCGGGCGGAGAAGCGCGGCCGCCGGAGCGTATTGCACGCGCAGATGGCTGAGGGTGGGTTGACGGCGCGCGATGTGGGCCGTGCGGCGCAGGCGGGGGATGCGGTGGCGCTCAGTATTCTGCGCAGCTCCGGAACGCGCTTGGGCCAGGCGCTCGCTATGCTGATCGATGTGCTGAACCCGCAGCGCATTGTGCTCGGAGGATTGGCCTGGCGCATGGGCGAGACATTGCTTGCACCCATGCGCAGAACGATCGAACGCGAGGCCTTGCCGCAAACGTTGCGGGCCTGCGAAATTGTTCCCGCCGCCTTAGGAGAGCAGATCGGCGATGTGGCTGCTCTATGTGTAGCGATGGGACTGGAAGGAAAAGGGGAGTAAGACTGCACTCGTCCAAGTCCTCTAGCGGAGTGGCGGGATATGCAGTTTTGCTCACGGATTAGAATCGAGTTTTGAAAAGGGTGAACGGATGAGTGGACGACTGGCTGGAAAGACCGCTGTGGTCACGGCCGCAGGACAGGGAATCGGGCGGGCGACGGCGATTGCCTTTGCCCGCGAAGGCGCCGCCGTTTGGGCGACGGATATCAACCGCGCGGCACTCGATAGTCTATCTGCGGAGCAGCCGCAAATGGTTTGCCGCGAGCTCGATGTGCGCAACCCCCAGGAGATTGAACAGCTCGCGGGCCAGCTGCCGGAGCCTCACATTTTGTTTAACTGCGCCGGCTATGTGCATCACGGCACCATCCTCGATTGCAATGAAGAGGATTGGGAGTTCTCGTTCGACCTGAATGTCCGCTCGATGTATCGCACTTGTCGCGCGTTTCTGCCCGGCATGTTACGCGCGGGACGGGGAAGCATTGTTAATATGGCTTCGATCGCGTCCAGTATCCGAGGTGTGCCTAACAGGTTTGTCTATACCAGTTCCAAGGCCGCGGTGGTGGGTCTGACCAAGGCAATTGCCATTGACTTTGTGCGCCAGGGTATCCGCTGCAATGCCATTTGTCCGGGCACGGTGCAGTCACCTTCGCTCGATGGGCGCATTGCCGCGCAGGGCGATGCGGACCAGGTGCGCCGCGAATTTATTGCGCGCCAGCCAATGGGCCGCCTGGGCCGGCCGGAAGAGGTCGCCGAGTTGGCGGTCTATCTGGCATCGGATGAGTCCAGCTTCACCACCGGGCAGACGCACGTAATCGACGGCGGCTGGAATATCTGACTTTTCTAGGTTGGAAGGTAATGTTACCCGACCAAATCAGGCCATCGCCAGATCGGGAGCTTAGCAGAAGCGAGTGCGGTTTCACAGTGGTCGCGATCGTTGATCAGGCATAGCAACTGTGAAACCGCTTTAATGGCCGGGTAACATTGTTTCCTTTAGACCTGAGCTTTCCTTGCTTTCGCCCACCGCTTCCGTTGTGCAGCCGCGATCTTCTTGCGAGCTTCCACGCTCAGTACGCGCTTGCCCTTGACCTTAGGCGCTGCGGAACCATTTAGGGAGCCCGCAGAAGCCCTCCGGCTATGACCATTGGTCGTACCTTGCAACAAAGCCTTCACCTGCTGCAGTCTTGAAATTTCGCTGTTGATGTGTTCTAAGATCTCTTTCGTATTCAAAGGGGATTCTCCAGACGCAAAAAAGTCGTCCCGGATAGAATAGCAAATTCGATCCGGTGGAGATACCTCAGCCCTAATACCAGAAGGTGAGGGAACAGATAACCACGTCCCTAAGTGGAACTTGGGACGCCACCGGTCTAAATGGGATAGCTCCTTCTGCGTGGAACTGGGGAGCACGACATTCCCTCGGAAAGCTACACTAGCCCATGCAAACTAGAAGCGAAAATGTTTTAAAGAAGGTATCAGCTTGTTCATGAAAGCTTCACTCAATCGACTTCGCGGCAGGTCTATTCTTGATCCCAAAGCTAGCTCCGCGGAGCAGCTATTTCTGGCGCCGCCGTTTACAGAAGAAGTGGCAGCTGCCATTCGTCTTATCTCCACCCGCCTGCCGCTCAAGGCCGACGAAGCTTCGCGGTTGCTGTGGCAAAGGGAAAGCAACGCCGCCTCGGAAGCGGAGTACGAAGCTCTGCTGCCCCTCTTTGCGCAAGTCGATAAACCGAAACGCGTTCTGGAGATCGGTCCGGGCTTTGGCCGATCGGTGGTCTTCTTCAACAAGAAGGGACTCTTGCCGGGCAGCGAGATAAGTCTCTACGACACCAACGGCACCAGCACCAAATATAAACAAAAATATTACGAGCATCCTCCGCAGTGGCCCGACACTTCGTCTTTCTGCGGGAACCTCTCGCTCTTACAGACCGTGCTGGATTACAACGGAGTCGATTGCTATAAAATCTTCGATGCCGCAGAACTGCCTCTTGCCGCATTGCCCGGACCCTATGACTTGATCTACGGGTTCTACAGCATAGGCTTCCACTGGTCGCTGGAGTACTACCTTGACGACCTGGAACCGTTATTGCATGAACACACCCTGTTGGTTTGTACGCTGAACAAGAACTTTCGTCCCTTTCCCCGGCTGAAAAAATTCTCCACGCGCGTTCTCGAATGTCGAGAGGTGAAGAAGAACGCATCTCCTCTTCGCTTGCTGGTTTTGAGTAAAGGACCATTGCCCAGTGTGGGCCGCTCCATGGCCGAAGCCTTTCCTCAATAACAAGCTTCGCTCAAGTCTGGGGAAAAATCCCTCAGCGGCGGAAGCCGTACTCGCTCTGAGTTCTTATGACGGCCTGAAGAGTTTGCGTGAGAATGAGAAGAAGAGAAACAGCAGATCCCTCCACTGCGCTACGCTCCGGTCGGGATGACAATTCTGTGGGAGGGAAATGGCCCCAAGATCGGTCGGACGAATGGATGTTAATGGTCCCACAGAATTGTCATCCCGACCGGAGCGTAGCGCAGTGGAGGGATCTGCTGTTTCTCTTCTTCTCATTCTCACGCAAACTCTTCAGGCCGTCCCCTTCAAAACCGAGCTTACTTTCGAGGGCCGATCGCGGCTGCACTCTTCCCCGGCGGGTTGTTATCATCAAGTCATGTGCGGCCGCTATGTGCGTAAGTCAACCCGGAGAGAGATCGCAGCATGGTTCGGCGCGGAAGATGACGATTCTCTGCAGTGGGGCGCCAGTTACAACGTTGCTCCACAGACCTTCCAGCCGGTCGTGCGTCTGAACCGCGACACAGGCATGCGAGAGATTGTCCTCATGCGTTGGGGCTTGATTCCTTATTGGTCAAAGGACGCGCAGATCGGCTACTCCACCATCAATGCCAAAGCCGAGACCGTGGCTACCGCTCCGGCCTTTCGCGAGGCCTTCAGACGCCGCCGCTGCCTGGTGCCCGCGGACGCATTTTATGAATGGCAGAAGCTGGACCCAAAACATAAGCAGCCATTTGCCATCGCGCTTTCCAGCCGCGAACCCTATGGCTTCGCCGGTTTGTGGGAGCGATGGAAAAATCCCGCGAGTGGCGAGTGGGTGGAGAGCTTCTCCATCATCACCACCGATCCCAACCAGGTTGTCGCCCCGTTGCATAATCGCATGCCGGTCATTATCGAGCGCAAGGATTATGCTCGCTGGCTGGGCGGCGGCAATCCCGCGCAGCTGCCGTTGGATCTGCTGCGGCCTTTTCCGGCGGAACAAATGATCGCCTGGAAGGTAGACAAGGCAGTGGGGAACGTCCGCAATGACACGGCACAGTTGCTCGATCAACCCGACCCGGATTTCCTGTGAAGCTTGTTGGCGTTGGCGAACTTCATACGGCTTTCCGTAATGAAAGCCGCACACGCGGTTATATCCAGTGCAGAGAACAGGAAATCCGGGGATACCGCCGAGGACTGCGCTTGAGGTAAAATATGTGCTGCACGGGGCTGCGAAACCCGATGCAGACGCCGTTTCTTATGCGCAACGGCTCGATTTTTAGTTAGGCGCTCTTCTCTTCTTCGATTGAGTTCGACAAACAGCTGATTTAGCACCGTCTTTGTCCGTCTGCCGTGAGGCTGCGTTTCCGATACGCAACAAGTCCGCATCGTCGAGACGCGGAACTCTCCTCAGGGCATAATAGATAACACTTAAGGTTACGTTAACAAAAGTAGCATAAATTATTCCCAATCTTAGTGCTTAAGATCCTTGCACGATATCCAATGTTGAGGCATACTTGGACTTAGTTAAGTCGTAACTATGACAGAAATAGTTATGTTTTGAAGGGTTCCCTCCTCCCCGGCTGACCCTTCTTTTTGCGCTTGGTTCCTCCCCCAAGAACATTGGAGATCAGCTATGAGTCCTCTTCGGAGACATGGCGGCGGACGTCCTCGCTCCGCCCATTCCATCCTGGACATTGCAGAGCGTTGGGGTATATCGGAGAAAGCCGCACGCCGTTTGGCAGCACGCAAGCTGGGTGACGACGCTATGGCCATTCTGGTTTACGAGAGCAAGCGTTATGCGGCGGTTCAACGCCGTGAAGTTCCAATCCAGGGAAGATACATCGGCGGCATGAGAGCTCTGGGCATGCGCAGCCGCATTCCAGCAGGCCGTGCATGAGCCCGTGCAAGAGGCGGGACCCGCCCATCGTTTTGCCAGGCCGGCCCACTCCAGAATTCCTCGAGCGCGGTGCAACACCAACCGCCGAACGGGAACGCAGAAAGGTCGCCCATGCGAGCAACCCGGACAGGAAAGCCGGGCGCCAGCAGGTGAAGGATTGGGCTTTGTCGCGGTTCGGTCTGGAGGTGGGGAAGATGGTGCGCCAAACCCTGATCCGCCGGGTGCAAAAGGGAGACGTGAAGTATGCCCGTAAGCTTACTAACTCGCGCACTGTAATTGTGCTCGATTACGCGAACGGCGAATTGGCATTTCTCTATAGCAGTGCGACCAAGGAAATTGTCAGCTTTCTGGCTCCCGATGCGCCGGAGATTGCAGCCTGGCGCCGATCGCAAGCGACGGTGCTGGTATTACCTGGGCCTGGGCCAGACGGGGCACACGAGTGAGCGCGCAAAGGGGCGACGGCCTGCCCGCCAGCATGGCCGCGGAGACGGCGATTCTTGGCGCCATTCTGCTGAACAACGGCCATTATCAGGAGGCGGCAGGCCGTATCGCGGCCGCCGATTTTTCGCTCGATTCGCATCGCCGCGTCTTCTTGCGCATGGGCGAATTGATGACCGAAGGCAAGAGCGTTGACATTGTGACCTTGGCCGAGCAGTTGCAGCGCCACAAGGAGCTGTCGGCGATCGGCGGAGTGGCTTACCTCGCTGGCCTTACCGAAGGGTTACCGCGACGGTTATCGATCGAAGAATATGTTCGCATCGTCAAGGACAAGTCTCTTCTGCGGCAAACCATCGCCGAGAGTGACCGGGTAGGAGCGCTGGCCGGCGATCAGTCCGGCTCCGCCGAGGAGGTTCTGGCCGACGCCGAGTGTGCCTTCCGCAGGATTGCCGGCCAGGCGATTACCTCCGGCCTGACCTCGGTAGGCGAGTATGTCAAGAGCCGCTATCCCCGCATTGACGAAATATTTGAACATAGCGCGCGTCTCACCGGCATCACCTCCGGCTTCTGGTGCCTGGATCATCTTACCGCCGGGTTTCAACCGAAGGAGTTGACCATCCTGGGTGCGCGCCCTTCGATCGGCAAGACCGCGGTCGCCGGCAACATCGCCGTGCATGTGGCGATGTCGGGCAAGACGGTGGCCTTCTTCAGTTTGGAGATGCCCAGCAAAGCGCTCATTGACCGCATGTGCTGTGCGCGCGGGCAGGTCGACTTACAAGCGCATCGCCACGGCAGGCTAAGCGAGGTGCAGAAGCAATACTATCTGCGCGCGCTGGCCGAGATTATCGACGCGCCGTTATACATCGATGACCAGCCGGCGCAGACCGCGGTGTCGATTGAAGCTAAGGCGGCGCGGTTGCAAGCGAGCGCCGGTCTTGATCTGGTGGTAGTGGACTATCTGGGTTTGATGGCGGCTGAGCGCAAGGGCACGGAGAACCGCGAGCAGGTGGTGGCAGCCATCAGCCGCGCGATGAAGGGCTTGGCCAAGCGGCTCAACGTGCCGGTGATTCTGCTGTCGCAATTGAACCGGGAACTCTATAAGCGGGTAGACAAACGGCCAGTACTCTCCGATCTGCGCGAATCGGGAGCCATTGAGCAGGATGCGGACATGGTCCTCTTTCTGCATCGCGAGGAATACTACAACCGCGAAGACCCATCACTTACGGGAAAGGGTGAGCTGATTATCGCCAAGGCGCGCAACGGTCCGCTGGGTACAGTGCACCTGCACTACGACGCTCGCACCTGCAGATTTTCGAGTGAGCGGGAGTGAGGATGGGTTGGTTGCTGTTGTGGTAGGAGCCGGCATGCAGTGCGGTTTCTTTCTGTCCATCCGATCTAGCGGCTCCTAATCAGAGTCACCGCCTTAAAATTTGTCATCCCGAGCGAAGCCGAGGGACCTGCAGTTTCACCTTCGGGCGCAGCGAATGTGCGATGGGCGAATTACCTCCGGTTCCGTTTTGCCACCACACTGCAGATCCCTCGGCTTCGCTCGGGATGACAAATTTTAGGCGTGACTCTGATTAGGAGCCGCTATCGGGTGGACGAAAGAACCCACCGTGTCTATTCGGGGAGATGCTGTAGGGAAGTTTCACCTTGAGCTATACGGAAAGAGGAGCCCACTCACTAGGGGTCTTTAAGATCACCGGATCGTGTACGCCGTGCTGCTACGACCTCAGAGTAGGTTCTTGCAACCGCGATAATCTCTGATTCGTCTTCGGAAAGGGCGACCCATGCATCCAGGTGCGCCAACCGCAACATCTCTAGCCGCTTTTGCGAGTTTGCTTGCATTCTCACCTCGCCGCATCGGACCAGAGACTATTCACCGAGCAGCGTACTGTCAATACTATCGGGAATATCCTCAATCATTTCAAGCTTGCTCTAAGTCTAAAAGCGCCTTCCCCGGCGCGGCCCTAATCCCATGCGGCCCGTCGTTCTAATCGGCGCTTCCTCGCGATCGAGTTCCTCTTCCTTCTGCTGCCATCGGATCGCAGCCGAGCCCATGTCGAGCCCGCGCACCGCGTGCTGCAGCGTCAATTGCCGCGGCTGCGTCGCCTGCTGAATAAAGGTGTACAACGCATAGCGCGTCTCATCGGCGACGTCATCCAGTGGATCGCCGGCTATCTTGCGAATGTCTCCCGGCCTGGTATCGTCATGCATGCGGGTGCGCAAGGCCTCGAAGCTGCGCGGGCATACATCGGTGATCTCGAACTCGCCCGTGCGCAGCATGCGGTAGAGCAACTGCCAGCCGCCCAGCCGGTCGTTGGAGGCGCGCTCGCAGACGATGTCCCACGGCTCAAAGACTTCGTTGATCTGGTCGGCAATGGTATGGCCGTCGCCAATCTCCTTGAAGTTAGCCGGGTCAAGATAGGCAGCCACAATGCGTCGCCGCTCTCCGTTTTCAGCCGATTTGATAAACGCATCCACTACCATCTGCGCCAGCTCATATGCGGGCACATGCGGCACCACGAGTTCACCGATCTTGCGGATACGCCCTTCGGGAAACTCCGGGCCATCCTCCTGTTCCAATCGAATGCCGTGGATAGCTGTGTACTGCCGCAACTCCGCTGGCCCGCGGACGTAAAGCCCCACCGAGGAGGAGGATTTGCCATAGCCGTAATCGATAGAAAGAAAGTGGTTGTGCCACCACTCCACGCCCGCCTCGGCCAGCGGGCGCACCATACCTGCATGCATAAAAGGGAAGTAGGCGCCTTCGAGCGTGCACCAGCAGCCCTGCTCCATGGCCGCGGCTGCGCCGCCTGCCATCATGTGCAGGCGCTTGGAGTAATTTGCGTCCAGCAGATTGTGATCGGAGAGTTTGCCGGGAATAAAGGCAACGGAGAAGGGAATAGCCTCGCCATCGGAGGGCCAGCAGAGATCGCGGTAAAGCTGGCCGGGTTGTGCCGCGTCTCGCGCGTTGTGCACCGGGCAGTGGCCGCGCAGAAAGAGCGTCTGGTGCCAGGCGGCGCCGACGTTGCCCGGGTTGGATGTTAGCCGCATGCGCAGCCGCAAGCTGGAGTCGGTCGAGCTCAACCGGCCCAGAATATTGCGCACCTGCTTTTCTGTGTGCAGCGTCGACTCATCAAAGCCGATGAAGGAATAGCGTGGGCCCAGGTACTTCCACACGTCGTCGTCCGTCTTCATGTAAGCAAAGCGGATCGTCGCGCCGGAAGGAAAACTCCAGGTCCATTTAGGGGAACCCACGAAGACGCCGCCCAGGGGCGCATAGAGCCGGCGGGTCTTGTCGATAATGTCCGTCATCTCCACGAAGGAGGAGCGGAAGACAATGGCCGCGCAGGTTGGGGTTCTCATGCTCCTGCACCGCGTCCATCAACATGGTCTCGGTCTTGAGCGAGCCGGCGGATCCGCCGAAGAGCAGGATGTCCGCTTCCGAATCGAGCGCTGCCTGTTGCGCGGCGGTGGCCGGCATCCAGCGATAAAGAGACTCCTCGTTCAATTGGGTCGGCGCGAGCCAGCCATCCATGCCGACCGGTAGATCTCTGGTGCGGGGAGAGGTTTGTTCGCATCTTTATTCGGCGTAAGGGGCAACAGTTCGAGGAGGGATTCGAGCGCCTTCAGTTGGCCGGTGATGTTTCCTTTGGTGGTCTCCGGGGTGAGGTTGGCCAGCTCCCAATATTTGGCCAGAATCTGCTCGCGGTCGATGTTCAGGTGTTTGTGGATCATGGTTTTCTCCTTCTTGGCCTGGCGGCATCTCGCAATGCCCGGCCATTCGTGTAATATTTGGTTCCATGGGAAGCAAAGACAAAGGCAAACGCGAAACGAAGAAGGCACCCAAACCCAAGCCCAAAGTAGAGCCCGGACGCAAGCGCGGGGAAGATACCCGCCTCGGTGGCCCGCCCAAGAGCTAATCACGAGCTAACGGGCTGCTGAAAAGTTGCTATTGGGTAGGCCGGGGCTGGTGTGTCAGCCTGAGAACACAACCGGCAGAAATCAGTCTCCTAACAGAACCCAATAGGAACTGGACGGGTGCCCCACGTTCGCCTCAGCGTACGTGGGCCGAATAAGACGGGCGAAGCCCACCAGGGCTTTTGCGATATCGATCTGCTAAAAAGCAATCGAAAATATCATTTTCGGCCCACGTACGCTGGGGCGAACGTGGGGCACCCGTCCAGTTCCTACTGGGTTCTGTTAGGAGACTGACCCACGCAGGTCTTTGTGACGGACGGTAACGTTCCTTCCGTCCTCAGTGCGCACCCGCGCGATCCGCATATTCGGATCCACATATTCGACTCTCGCCAGAGCGCCGCCGGCTAACCTTACCCTCGCCCCCTTCACGACTGGACCCTTCACCACTCGTTCCGCCGGCGCCACTCCATTTCTGGAGTTGAATCGCTCCATTGCGGAATCGTTGATGGCCCTCGCGGCCGCTCGTGCCTGGCCGGCATTCCTGCCCGCGAGCTCCGCGTTGCGCACCCTCTTGTAGTCGTGGTGCTCCTGCTGGTTCGCCTCCAGCACTTCCTGGGGGACGATCTGCAGCTCCTCCGACGATCCGTTCGGCATCTGCACCTGGAGGGAGTAGCTGCGATAGCGATACTCCGGATCGCCGAAGGCGAAGTTATCCTGCTGCCGCAACACTGGGAAATGCCGCTTCACCGCGGCCACTACCGCATCTTTCGCTTGCGGCGAAGCGACCGCGATCTGCGCCGCGCCGTAGTCGCTTACCGTCTCTGCGGGCTGTCCCTGGCCGGCAATTTTCTCCGCCAGGCGCGCCGGATTTTTAGCATCGCGGCTCGCCGCCAGCCTGGCGCCGGGGATGTGCCTGATCGCCTCCAACAGCCGGGCCTTGTAAGCCGGCATTGCTTCAGTGGCCAGAGCCTGGTTGACGGCAGGGTTATCAGTTGGCTGTATGATCTTGCGCCCCGAATCGGGTTCCATGGCGCCCACCGCCTGCGGGCGCACGATCATTTGCTGCATGTCGGGCAGCAATCGTGGCTCCAGGCATGGGCAGTTTTGCGCGCCGCCGCTGTAGCATGGGCGCCTACGGTATCCGTAACTGTTTCAAAACCCAAATCGGCAAGCGAGCGAGGGTTCCTTCGTGCCGGGGCAGCTACGGGTTCAAAGCCAAGCGTATCGAGGGGATGTGCAGCCATAGGTAACTCCACCGAAGGTTGCCCGGAAAGTAAGCACTAAACGGCAAAGAATGGCCGAAACCTCTCGGCTTCAGGCCGGGTTAGCACTGTATGTAAGGTCGTTGTAAGGAGAGAGACGATGAAAACGAAATGGATTGCTAGCTTGATCTTGGCTTCGGCACTTACCGCTCCAGCCTTCGCCGAAGTCGGCGTATACGCCCGTGTTGCTCCGCCGCCGCTGCGCTATGAGGTCCGGCCGTCCTATGCCGGGTCCAGGCTATGCCTGGGTCGATGGCTACTGGTTTTGGAGCGGCGGAAGGTATGAGTGGAGGCATGGAGTGTGGCAAAGGCCGCCGTACGCGGGTGCTTACTGGGCCCATCCTCACTACGATCACTACTCAGCAGGGCTGGGCCTACCACGAGGGTTATTGGGGTCATGAAGACCACGGCGACCACCATGACTGGGGACATCGCTAAGCCGCTATGTGCAGGACAGAGGCCCGGCCGAAAGGTTGGGCCCCTGTTGCCTTAGCTGGGTCATTTTTCCGTCACGCCTCATCCAACACTTTAAGGTTTCCGTCGATCTGCCTGGCGGCATGAAGATTCGCCTTGGGCAGATAACCAACCTGTCCCTTCGAGGAAACCTTTATGTACCCCGGATCGACATCGCTTCGGTCGGGCGCCCCTGCTTGCGCAGCGGGTGCGGCCGCGAAGTATCCTGCCAGCCCGCGCCGGACCAAAGTACCCTTCTCGGGCTTGACGTCATCGTATTCCGGGGCCCGCGCCGGGGTCGCCTGCGAGGGCGGCCTTGCCAGGTTACCTGTCAGCGGAGTCGATTCTCCCGGTCCGCTCTGTGGAGCATTATCGGGCGGTGGCAGCACCAGGCTCTGCGCCTCAGCCGGGGACAGGATCTTCTTAAGCAGCCTGCTGGCTTCGTCATCACCCAAAGCATCCCTGTAATCCCGATCCTCTGTCATGGTTACAGTTTTCCTACCTTGCCTAGATTGCCGGCAACGCTATTGCCAACCTCATCCCAGAAGCTGGGCGTTTTGGCCGCTTGGGTTTCATTTCCCAGAGTGCTATCCGCCGCATTCGAAGACGTACCGTAGAGCGACTCATTGGCGCTGATCGGCTCGGCCGACGCGCCCAGGGCCGCCTGGTTGTAACCAGCTTCACTCGAGATGCGCTGCTGCTGTGCATTGGCCAGGTCGCTCGACAGATTGCGGGTGTTCTGCTGCGCGGCGGCAGCCGCGGTCGCCGCATCCGCGGCACTGTTTTGCCCGGTCCGCAGGGCCTGCGATTGCAGAGCTCCCTGGAGCGAGTTCGAGCCCGCGTCGGATACATTGGCCAGGCCGGTGTTGATGGTCTGATCGTATTCGCCCCCCGGGGTGTACGGATTGCCGGAGACGAATTTTGCCAGCTGGTTGTTGTAGTTGCCGATGGCGTTTTCTGTCGAGCCGAATGCTGACTGCGCGTTGCCAAAGTCAGTAGCGTTCTCGTTCGATGCGGTGTTGAATACTTGCGTGGATTGGCCTCTACTCATGTTTTCCTCTCAGGTCTTTGGCGAAGTGTGCGAGCTCGCGATCGACACATGCGAACCCCGCTCGCTGCAGTGGTTTCTGGATCATCTTCTTGAGTTGCCGTGGTACGAAGCACTCCAGCCAGCGAAACCCCTGGAGCTTCAGTACGTAACTAAGCCCTTCTATCTCCCGCCGGCCGAACGCCGTGGCCTTGGGATCGCAACCCACAAAGCGCAACTCCGCGATCGTCTCCACGTAGATACAGTTCCTGATGACCCCACCACCTGTCCCGCCCGCCCCGCCTGCCCCGCCTGCCCCGTGCGTGCCGGGGTGCGTGCCGGGGTGCTGGCCGGGGTGCGGGCCGGGATCTTCGACCCCCACCAAGGCGATGGCAATCGATGGACCGAACAGGTTGGGCAGTTCGTAATTGGTGCCCTGCGCGGCTTGGTGCTCCCGGTGGAGTCGCTGAATTAGAGGCCAATCTTGCTGGGTCGCCTGGCGCAGCGTAATGCGTCTCATCTCACTGTGAGCCTGTGCTTGCCGGCATAGTTAAGCATCTGACGCTGCGACGTATTCAGGGCCTCGTTTATTTGAGCGACGGCGGCCGCCGGGTCCAGGTTGTCCAAATTGTCTTTGGGGTGAACCGCTCCGCATGCGGGGCAAGAGTCGTGGCCGACGGCCAGTTGTATCAGGTGCCGATTGCCGCGTTCGTCGCGCAGCTCGATTACGTGAAAGCCGCTTGCCATATCCAGATACTGCTGGTGCAGGCTATACATCGGCGTAGAGCCTCCCCCCGTTATTGCCGGTGGCTCCGCCGCCGCCGGTGACTCCACCGCTTACGCCGCCGGAGGCGGTAACCATGGGGGTGTTGGAGTAGCCACTACCTGCGCTTCCCGGAGTGACCTGTGTGACCGCGCCGGCCGCCACCACGGCCGTTGCCGTCGCGCCGGTGCCCGAGCTATCCGTAATCGTCAGCGTGGGCGCCGCGGTGAGCCCGTTGCCGGGGTTGATGATCTGGTAAGCGACGATCGCGCCCCCGGTCACCACGGCATGAATCACCGGCAGGACCAGGCCGCTTGAATTAGCGATAACCGATACCTTGCCCACCGGCACCCAGGTGTCCGGGAAAGTCTGGGCCAGTTGCGGCTTGAGCTGATACTTCTGCCCATCCCAGACCACGAAGCCATTGGTCGCGTAAGCGACATTCATGATGGTCCCGGACGCGATTACTTTAGAACTGTTACCAAGGATTGAGGTCCACGAAGTGCCGACCCCGCCCGAACCATACACCCGTACCGTGGCCGTGCTGCCATTGGCGACTGAGTCCACCGTCGCATAGTTTGACTGGTTGAGGGAGAGGTTGCTCCCGCTCGCCGCTGAGCTCACCAGGCCGGAGCTGACCGCGCCCGGCTGAGCGATATAGCTGCTCCAGTTCTGTTGGTTATAACTCGATCGCAGCCGCCAGTACAGAGTCACGCCAGGATTGGGAAAGACATAACTTGTGTTGGTGCTGACGGGGTAAGTCGTTACCCCCGAAACAAAATTGGCCACCGGTGAGCTGGATAGCTCTTGATAAATGGGCGCGTTGGTTGCATTGCTCGGCGCCTTGGCTCCTGAGGCGTTCTGCGGTGTCGTGATGGAAACCGTGAAGCTCCCATTCGCTCCAGTCACCGCAAGCTGAGACGGCGCCGGCGGCGACGTGAAGGGTGCGGCGCTCGTGTCTATCTTGGTCAGTGGCGTAGTGCCCGTCTGCGCGTAAACTGACTGCAGTGCGAGATGAATGCCGGTCAGCGTTTCCCGCAGATCGCTATTTCCCTTGGCTGCGGAGTTGATCTGCGCCAGGTTCACACTAAGCGCCATTGCTGCTGCTCCTGCCGGTAAATAGTGGGCGGGTGAACAGGCTGCAATACTTGAGCGCAAACCAGGCATTGGCGATTGCCCCATTGGTAAAGCGCATGCGGAAGCGCTCATTCTGCCCTCTCGCGCCGCCGTCGTAGCCTCTCCAGTTTTCCGGGGTCAGCGGAAAGGGCGCCAGTTTGATCTCGTTGGTACCGTTACTTGCTGGAGTCTGCTGCGAATCTTCGTAGGTCCTTGCCACCATCACTGATACGGTCATCGAACCCTGGCCCAGGGCATTGATGCTAACCCCCCCCAGCATGGAAACAGCCATCAGGTCCTGGGTGCTGGTGGTTTCGTACTGGCAGGCGATTCCACTGCCGTTGTCGTTATAAACGCCGGTCGCGATCATCTGCACCGTGCCATCGGGCGAAGAGGAACCGATCAGCACCTGGGATTGACGCATCGCCCCGAACGGCGAGGCGTTCCCGGGGAGCTGCCGCTCACAACGAACCGCCACCGATCCGGCTATATCGTCCAGGCTCCATTTGCGGGCCGCGCCCATGGCCACCTCCCGGCCCGCATACTGGCTGAAGTGGATCGGCCCTGACAGGCCCTCCATGTAATTCATGGTCAGGGTCTGGTTGGGCACGGTCGCGGTGCCTACCGGGATGCCGATCCGGATCTCCTTGTTCTCTTCATCCACGCAGCACCAGATCAGATGCTGGTAATCCCAGTTGATGGTCTGCCACAAGCAAGGAATCTCCTTGGTCATGAGCTTAGGTTGCGGTTCACTGGGGCTATACGCGTACGCCCCGCTGCGATGAACGAAGAAAAGGAACTCGTTGGTGACGCAAACTGCCCGCGGTCCACAGGGTCCTACGCCCTCCCACCGTTGCTGCACCGACCAGGTGGATGGATCGGTTGCCGTGGGGGAGATGGTAAAGCCGGAGCGCTCCTTCAGCGAGAAGAGCGTTCCTTGAAATTCGCGAGCGCAGATGCAGCGCTGCCCATTACCGTTCGCCACCTCGATCGGGCTGGTGTCGCCGTAGTAAGACTCCGAGTCCGCGGCCAGCGAGATGTAGTGCCCCGATCCGTACCCATCCACTCCGCTCAATACGACGCGGTCACTTGATGGAGAGTAATACACGTCGACGGCTGCGGGAGGGAGAATGCAGCGCAGCCGGTCGGTCATGTCGGTCGAGGTCTCCGCTTCAAGAAACTCGTCGGTGAAGTTGAAGAATGCAGTGGTCGTGGTGTTGTCGCTGATCACCGTTGCCGTCATGGGTATCGAAGCGCTTACGGTGGCTGCGGGGATGTAGAAGAACGGTCCTACATTTGTGCCATCGGCGACCGTGAATCCAATCGTGCGGTTGAGCGTGTTGCTGGGTCCGATGGGAATATTGGCCATGTACAGTTCATAGCCGGGAACATCCACGCTGACCGAGGTGAAGGCTGTTACCGTGGCGCTTAAATTTCCGTTTCTGTTAGTGAAAGCGATGCTGGCGTAGCGGAGACCAGGGCTGGCGTCGGGGGCAATGTTGCCGGCTGCCCCAGAGGTATTGGCCACGGGAGCAAACGGCCCGCTCGCGGTCGAGACAATCGTGGCGGTACTAAGCGGCTGAAATGATCCCACGAGCGCGTAACTGCTGGTAGCAGGCGCGGCGGCTCCGGTGGCAACGTCGGCTTCATAGAGGTTCACTCCCGTAATTTGATACAGCGTGGAGGGGATGGGGACCTGCACGGCGTCGTTGAGGACGGTGTTGATCAGGGTGCCGGCAACGGAAGGCAGCGTCTCTCCCGCTGCGTTGGTGAAGGTTGCAATCACGTAGACATCGCGCCCGGCAGGAAAACTGCCCGAGTCCGAGGCGCGTTCGACCGTAGGTGTCGATGGGGGCTGTAATCCACCGGGAGTGACCCGAGCCGTATTCGACGAGGGAGGCGCAACCCCGGCCGCCGTGTTCGTCACCGTTACTGTAGCTCCGAGGGCAAAATTTCCTACCTGGGCAAAGCTTGCGGGAGCGGGCGCGGCGGCTCCGGTGG
>CAWBBY010000018.1:0-24655 GCA_963787145.1 uncultured Acidobacteriaceae bacterium | reverse complement strand
ATTTACGCCCAGTGCTGTGTCGGAAACAGCCATCGGAAGGCCTCCTCAGGAGAGCGGACTAAGTTAGTTCTTAACCCATACTATGCGCCCGATCTGCCTTGAAAAAGACATCTCCGAGTCAAAAATGGGACGTAAAGGACATTGCGCTTTTGGATCATCCAGGAGCTACTTCAATGGATCTTCCCGGCGGAGTTTTCCGGAACGACATTGGAGGGCACTGCCGTATGAAAGTAAGAAGAGTGCGCTAATAGCGCTGTAAGCGCTCACTACCGATCTTGTGCGGTTACTCGTCCTCGGCTGCCGATCAGGGGATTCTGTTGGGATTGGTTTGGTTTTTGCCGCTGCGCTGATGGAGTCGGAGACGACCCAACTGGCGCCGGCCAAAGCGATGCAGATCGCGTTACCCGCCCAATTGAAGTGATTGCTTGGACCGGAGGAGAGATTCGGAATCCAGACCAGCAACTCGAAGATCACGATCTCCGCAGTCAGGAGGCGCGCGGCAAGCGGCGCCATGATGCCGGTGAGGATGGCGACTGCGGCCGCGAAAAAGCCCATGGTGGTGGCGTAGGCCCAGAACATCTTGGTCGGCGGCAACCAACCCGGGATCCAGCCCAACAGGCCGGGCATATCAATGATGTGGACGATGCCAAAGGAAATGGGGCAAATACCGAAGAGGAGCACGAAGAAGAGCCGGCGGCGCGCAACGGATGAATCGGCAGGCGAGAAGATTGCGCAGAGGACCAGGCCGGCGGCGACCAGGGCGAACTCCTCAAAGACATTGCCGATGGGGTCGTAATTGCCGAGATTCACAAAGGCCTTGGGCACCCAGATGAGCGTGAAAACAGAGTAGACAATCGTCAGGGTCAGAGCGCCGGCGCGCGCGGTGCGGGGCAAGAGGAGCGCGATCCCGCCGGCGGCTCAACGACCGCAGTGAGATAGGCAAGCGGTACGCGCAGAGGGACGCCGGGGCCGACGTTCTGCCAGGTGGTAGCGAAGTCGCCGGAGACCAGGCCCAGAAGGCCGAGAAAGATGGCGGCCCCGCCGTAGACATAAAGCCCGAGATTTGATGTTATGCTGCGTAGTTTTGCCATCGAGCGCCGGGAGATTTTAGTATCCCGTGGCGAGGTGCGATGGGCAATATCCACTTCGCGCGATTTGAGTGGGACCAGTGCGGATCGGCGATTCCAAGGCTGCCATTCAGGGTTCGTGGATAGATGGAGCTGGCACTTTTAACGTCGCCGGATCGCAAAGTGCCAGCTCCGTCTGGTAACAAATCCCCGCGGTCTGCTTCCTTCTTCGCAATTGGTGTAAACTGCGATCTCTACCTGGCCACAGTAACTGCGGAACTGTATTATTCCGGTTGGGCGCCGAAAAGGCGCGTCCGCCTGACCCAGGCTGCAGAAAAATCGCTGTTGTATAGCCCCGGACTACCTCGCCGCAGCGAGCATTAGTCCGGATAGCGGGTTTTCAAACCCGCGAGAACACTTGATCTGCAATGACCGAGCTTTGTCCCTGGTGAGAAAGTCCCAGGCCGGCCATCAAGGGTTTTCCGCAGACACTTTGGCCCCTGAGGTATTGCTTTCCTGCCGAGTGCGGAGTTCTCCGCAGCCTGACAGGCATCGCTGCTGCTACTTGTCCATAGATTCACGTCGTGACGTTTGTACCGAGCAGAACGCGCCGTTGCTGACGGCGTTCAACTCAATCGAGGTTCATTCCGTCTGTTCCTATTGGAGCGTTTAATATGAGCTCGGCGATAAGACTTAACCATCGACTCACCTCTACAGGAGTTCTCGACCAATTGTCAGGTGGGTTCGTACCTGCCGAAAAACAGGTTGAGCTGTCCGTTGTTATGCCCTGCCTAAACGAGCGGGAAACTGTTGGCGTATGTGTGCGCAAGGCGATCGCCACCCTTCGAGAGGCAGGCATAGAGGGCGAGGTCATTGTTGCTGATAATGGCTCGACCGATGGCTCTGTCGAGATCGCGCAGGCAGAGGGGGCCCGAGTAGTAAGCATCGATGAGAAGGGATACGGGAACGCTCTGAAGGCCGGAATACTAGCCTCACGCGGGGAGTACGTGCTGATGGCAGATTCTGATGACAGCTATAACTTCGCTCATATTCCCCGGTTTGTAGAGCAACTGCGCGCGGGATCGGAATTGGCTATGGGCAACCGGTTCCGCGGCGGCATTGCAGACCAGGCGATGCCCTTCCTCCATAGATACTTGGGAAACCCTGCTCTCACCGGCATCGGAAAACTATTTTTCGGTTCACCCTGTGGCGACTTTCACTGCGGCATGCGTGGTTTTCGCAAAGACAGTTTCCGTCGAATGGATATACGTTCGACCGGCATGGAATTCGCAAGCGAGATGGTAGTGAAGGCGAGCCTGCTCGGGATGAAAGTCAGTGAAGTGCCCACAACGCTATCTCACGATGGGCGCAGCCGGGCGCCGCACCTGCGTACCTGGCGTGACGGCTGGCGGCATCTTCGCTTTCTTCTGATGTACAGCCCGCGCTGGCTCTTCTTCTACCCGGGAATGGCGTTGATGCTGGTGGGCTTGATTGGTTGCGTGTTATTGCTTCCCGGACAACGCGTATTCCACGGTATTGGCTTTGACCTGCATACGCTGTTGTACGCGTTCGCTTGCGTGCAACTCGGCTTTGAGCTCATCGCCTTCGCGACCTTTACCAAGGTTTTCGCCATCACCGAAGGCCTGTTGCCCGAAGACCCCCGATTAGAACGTGCGTTTCGCTGGGTCACGTTGGAAACCGGCTTGGTATTTGGCGGTTTGTTGACGTTCTGCGGTATGGGTGGAACGATCTTCGCCGTTTCTGGCTGGGCGAGAGGAAGCTTCGGGGCCCTGGATGCGGAACATATGCTCCGCATCGTTATGCCTTCTGTCTTTTCTTTGACCATGGGTGTTCAGATCATCTTTAGCAGCTTCTTCCTTAGCATCCTTGGTCTCAGGCGGCGCTCATGACTTTGCGACGTTGGCACCCTGGCCCTCTCGTTAGGCGGTTATTCGGACCGTATGAACATGGAGTCGCTGAGGCCTATCGCAAGATTTTCGTCGACCTGGACGAACTCGCCGGGCTAATGAACACCTGGGTGCCAAAGGCGCACAAGATTCTGGAAGTTGGGTGCGGCGAAGGCGCCATGACAGAACGAATTACCCGTCTCTATCCAGCCGCCGCCGTGACCGCGATTGATATCACCCCTAATGTCGGTCGTCTCTTTCGTGGAAAAACCTCGAGGGTGAAGTTCTATCAGGAAAGCGTCGAGAATATAGCTGCCAAAGAACCGGGCTCCTTCGACCTCGTTATCCTGGCCGATGTAATCCACCATGTGCCCGCTGAAGCCCGGCGATCGCTGCTGTCCGCGATCGCGCAAGCCATGGCGCCGACCGGGAGCCTCATCTTTAAGGACTGGGTGGTCTCCTCCAGCCCTATTCATTGGCTATGCCTCATGTCCGACCGTTACTTGACGGGTGACGACGTGGTCTATTGCACAATGGGTGGCATGAACACGCTTGTGGCCGACATCTTCGGCCCGGAAACCATCCGCCAGGTCGATACGGTGCGACCGTGGCGCAACAACGTAGCCGTTCACGTCACTCGGTCGCAGCACGGTATGCACAAGGCGAGCGATCAAGACCTGGCCATAGCGCGGACATAACCGGGGCGCCGTAAGGAATGAGCATTTGAACCCTTTCCTCTCAGTTGTAATGCCAACGTACAACGGCGAGAAATTCATCGCCGCAGCCCTCGAGAGCGTTCGTGCCCAGCATATCGAGGGTATCGAGTTGGTGATCGTAGATGATGGGTCTACCGACCGCACCCTCGATATTGTGCGTGACTACGCTCCTGCTCTGCCGATTCGACTGCTTACTCCGAGTCGGGTTGGGAACTGGGTCGCGGTCAGTAATATTGGATTACGTGAGGCCACAGGCGAGTGGGCCTGCTTCCTTCATCAGGATGATCTCTGGCTGCCAGGCAGGGTCGAGCGACTTCGGCCTGCGATGGAGAGCGCCAAAGATTCCCTTATTGTTCACAATGCAGTGTTCGTCGGCCCCGACGGACAAACACTCGGGCCCTGGACCTGTCCGCTCCAGGACGGTGAAGTGCCGCCAAATCGATTCATCGAACGCCTCCTCGTTCAAAACTTCATCGCCATTCCGTCGCCCGTATTCCGGCGAAGCCCAGCTATCCTTTCCGGTGGACTGGATGAGGCACTTTGGTATTCGGCGGATTGGGATTTTTGGCTTCGCCTCGGATCACTCGGCCCAGTGCGCTTCATTGCGGAACCGTTAAGCGCTTTCCGCGTTCACCCCGCGTCGCAGACGGCGGCTCGCGAAGTGCAACCGAACGAGTGGGCACAGCAATTGACGACGGTACTGAGCCGTCATCTGGAAGCTTGGCCGGCCGCTGCCAGCCTCAGTGAGTCAGTACAGCGAGTCGCAATGGCCTCGGTTACGGTGAATTCTTTACTGTCGGCTGCGTCTCGGGGAGGGCAGGTAAAGCTCTCGGAGTTGTTTCTTGAGTTGCTCCCGCTCGGCCCCTCGGGCTGGCACAGGTACTTGAGGGATTCCCGGATTGTACAACGCGTCAGATCGCGGCTAAAGGTGCAGCGGCTAACGAGGCTTTCGAACGCGGGCGCTTCGGTGTAAGCGAACCGCGCTCGTAGGTTACTCCGTCGATTAACTGGAACCGAGACATAAGGCTTGCAAACATTCGCGCAATGGCGCTTTGCGGACGATGTTAAGCGCCCATAAGAGCCCTCTGGTAAGGAGCATTCTCATGGAAGCTTCCGGTAAGCTTCTAGAAACTGCAATCGAGGTACCCGGCGAACGCCAGATCCCCGTTGGGGGCAGCCGATATCTTCTGGATCGGCTTGAGTACCCGATTTACGGTTTAGCTCTTGCTCTGTCCATTTCCGTCTGGTTCATCGCCATCCGGGCACCGCTTTGGCTGGACGAGACCATCTCGTTCTTCCTAATCAAAGGCGGCTTCGCGGAGATCATGTCTCGCCAGGGGTGGCCTGACGTTCCGGTGTACTATTACATTCTTTGGCTGTGGGCCAAAGTTATGGGGTCGGGCGAGATCACGCTGAGGATCTCTTCGGTTCTCGCGATGATTGGGGCGGTCTACTTGCTGTACCGCGCTGCGCGGGAGCTCTTCGATCGCGACGTTGCCATCATCGCAGCCATCGTCTTCTGCCTTCATCAAGTCGTCATTTTTGAGTCGATTGACGTTCGGCCCTATGCATTTGCGGCCTTGACGGTCAACGCATCTATTTTTACTCTGGTTCGTTTACGGCACAGCAACTCAACTTGGCTGGCTGCCCTCTTCGGCCTCTCGGCAGCATGCATTGCTTACTTCCATTTCCTATTCGTGGTCATCCTGCCGGCCCTGGCCATTTCCTTTATCGCGCTCAGAATTGGCGACCGAAAGATCTTATGGCGGCAGCTTGGTGTTGCCCTCGGTGTCTTCGCTTTGGCGTTCCTGCCGGTGATTCCCGGGTTGCTGTACATGTTTCACTCCAGCGGCACCCATGTTTGGGCTCCATCTCCAAGGCTGGAAGACTTAGGCGCGACTCTCGGCATGGGATGGCTGGGATCTATCCTTGCCGGTACCGTTCTTCTTGCCGCCGCGACACGTCAACTTGACCTGCGAAGCCATTTTGAGGGTTGGCCTTTATTACTTTGCGCATCACTGGGGCTCATCCCGATTCTAATCCTCTATGGTGTGAGCCTGGGAACATCGGTACACATCTTCGTGTTCCGCTACCGGCTGGTTGCGATTCCAGGAATCGCGCTGTGCTGGGCTTTGATCGTCAATCGCATTGACTCCCGCGCGTTACGATTGCTTTTCTGCATGGCCATCGTTGCGACTACGGTCTATGAACTCAGCACTACCCCAGATGCCAAGCAACATGGTCCCACTTGGAAATACGCTTTGGAATTTGCCCAGAAGAACGCTTCTGCCGACAACGCCCCGGTGCTGATCTGTAGCGATCTTCCGGAGTCCGACTACAGGGTCATCCCAGTAGGCGCGGCGGTTAAGGATAACGCCCTTTTTGCGCCCCTGACCTACTACAAACTCACGGTACCGGTGGTCGGGCTGCCGCGGTCACTTAATGATGAGGCAACCCGGATCGGCTCGCAGTTCTTACACCAGGCAGTTCTACGACGAGAACGCTTCCTGGCCCTTGCATTTCCCCCGTCCTACGATACCGTTGATTGGCTCGAGGCTAATGCCGAAGACACGCACCAAGTACGCGAGCTGGGAATATTCGATGATATTGAGGTGGTGGAATTTACACCGCGCACCCCGGTGCATGTGGCGCGCTGACTGACCCGTTCGACGCCGCGTCGACCAAGCGCCTAGGGAAGCGCTTGTTATCCAAGCACTACAGCTCACGCCAGCGGACACTATCAGACGCTCCTCTTGCTTACCGAGGGAAGATGCGCTATCATCCCTCGGTAACCATGGGGAGTAGACATGAGCAAGCCATCTGACCTCGTCCAGGGCACTCTGGACCTGTTAGTCCTCAAGATTCTCGCCCTTGAGCCTCTTCACGGCTGGGCTCTCAGCCAGAGGCTCAAGCAGGTTTCCGGCGAGGTGTTGCAGGTGAGCGACGGGTCGCTCTATCCGTCGCTGCACAAGCTGGAACAACAGGGATGGATTCAGGCGGAGTGGAAAGCGACCGAGAACAACCGGCGGGCGAAAGTTCTACTCGCTGACACGGCTTGGGAGGCGACATCTCGAACGAGAAGCAGCTAACTGGGAACGCATTTCCACGGCCATTTCCAGCGTGATGCGGCTGACGGAGGTGTGAGGATGCGGCTTGAGCACTGGTTGTACACGATACCGCTGCGGCTTCGTTCCCTATTTCATCGCAACCGCCTGGAGGCGGACCTCGACGAAGAGCTACGCGATCACATCGACAGGCAGATCGAGGACAATTTGGCCCGCGGCATGGGTGCGGGAGAGGCCCGCCTCGCCGCGCTGCGAGCCTTTGGAAACCCTGTTGCCCTGCGCGAGCAGACACATAATACATGGAGCTGGAGCGGCGTTGAACTATTGCTGAACGATGTGCGGTTAAGCGCGCGGACTCTACTTCGGACGCCGGGCTTTGCCTCGATTGCGATTCTCGTCATCGCACTGGGCGTCGGCGCCAATATCGCCTTGTTCGCCATCGTGCGCTCGGTGCTGCTGAACCCATTGTCCTACGCTGATTCCGAACACCTGGTGCGGCTATACGAAAACATCTCTGTCGGCGGGCTCAACGCTCCCTATGGCGCCAGCGCCGCCGGCATGTATGCGGAATGGAAGGAACATAACCAGACCCTCGCTGATATGGCCATCGCGGGCTCGACGGACTACAACCTCTCGAGCGCGGGGGAGCCCCCCGAAGTGGTTCATGCCGGAAATTTCTCGTGGAGCATGCTTTCGCTGCTGGGCGTGCGGCCTGCGCTTGGGCGAAGTTTCACAGCGGACGACGATAAGCCGTCGGCCGATCCCACCGTGCTTTTGAGCTGGGGATTATGGAAGCGCCGGTTTGGCGGCGAATCGGCGATCCTGAACAAGACCATCCTTCTTGATGCAGTGCCGCACAGCGTGATCGGCGTGATGCCGGCCTGGTTTTCGTTGTCGGGTTCAAGGACCATCCAGCTTTGGACCCCAATCTACCAGGCGAAACGCCCCGCCCTCATGAAGATGCTCGACGAGCACGAATTCTACGCCATCGGCCGTCTCAAGCCTGGCATAACCCAGCCGCAGGCGGTTGCCGACCTCACGCTCATCACGCGCCGCATTCACGATGAGCATCTGGATCAGGGCTTCATCGCTTTCGCGGCCAACGGCCGGCCCTTGCTCGATGCGATGGTGGGTCGCGTAAAGACGCCTCTGTACGCGCTGCTGGCCGCCACCGGCTGCGTGCTGTTGATTGCTTGCCTCAACGTGGCCAACCTGCTGGTGGCGCGCGCGGCGGCGCGGCGGAAGGAACAGGCAATACGCACGGCACTCGGCGGAAGCAGGCTACGCCTTCTGCGTCAGCATCTGATGGAGAGCCTTCTGATCTGTGTCGTTGGCGGAGCCCTCGGATTTTTCCTCGCCGTGGGCGTGCTGCACTGGTTTGTCGCTGTGCGGCACGACGTCCCTCGCGCCGATTCGATAGCCGTCGACCGCGTCGTTGCTGCCTTCTCGCTCGGTTTGGTCATTCTGTGCGCTGCATTTGCCGGTACCATATCGTCTCTCTCGATGCGCGGCGACCGAGCGCTCCAAGCCCTGCGCGAGTCGTCGCGCGGTCAAAGCGCGGGTGTGGCGCGGACGCGTCTTCGCTCGGTTCTGCTATCGCTTGAAGTGGGATTGACGGTTGTCCTGTTGGTCGGCGCGGGCCTGCTGCTCAAGAGCTACGCTCAACTGCGCTCCACGGATCTCGGCTGCCTGACTGACAACGTTCTCAAGATGGATCTTTCGCTGCCAAATGCAATCTATAAGGAACCCGCATTGGTCTCAAACTTCCTCACGTCGTTTATCGACCGCGTGCGCAATTTTCCGGGGATCCAGGCAGCGGGCCTGATCTATCCTGCCGTGCCGGGCGACGGCCCCGCCAGCGACGATGGCTTCGTCATCGTCGAGCATCCGCCCCTGCCCCTTGGAAAAACAAACATCGCCAATAACCGCTGGTGCGACAACGGCTACTTTGCCACTCTGGGCATTCCGCTCCGCAAGGGGCGCCGCTTCAACGACAATCAGCACCCTGGTCATTCAACCGAGATCATCATTTCCGACTCTTTTGCGCGCCAGTTCTTTCCCGGTGAGGACCCCATCGGCAAGCACATGACTACCTTCAACCAGACGGGCTCGGAGATCGTCGGCATCGTCGGCGACACGCGCACCGACCCCGGCGAACCCCCGCACCCCATGATGTACTTTCCGATTCTTGCCGACTCGGCCATCATCCACTCGGCCTCGCTAGTGCTTCGCTCCGGCAGCGACGTGACGCAGTTTGCCATTCCCGTTCAGCGCCTTCTCGCGACCATGAACCGCAATCTGGCCGCCTCCGATGTCCTGACGATGGATGAGGTCCTCGGCCGCAATACGCTCGAAGCCAGTTTCGATGCGACGCTGCTGCTTGTCTTTGCAGCATTGTCATTGCTGCTGGCCGCGGTGGGATTGTTCGGCGTGCTTTCTTACATCGTCGCGCAGCGGACAACGGAGATAGGCATTCGCATCGCTCTCGGCGCCAAGCGTGCGCAGATTCTTCGGCTCACTCTCGTCGACGGACTGCGGCCGGCTTTCTTCGGGCTGCTGCTAGGCCTCGCGGCCAGCGCCGGGTCGGTCAAGCTGATCGAGTCAATGCTGTTTGGAAGGCGGCCATTCGACCCCATCGTGTTCGCTGTGGTCAGTGCCACGCTGCTTGCCGTGGCGGCACTGGCCTGTGCCATGCCGGCCTGGCGCGCTTCGCGGCTCGATCCCATGCAGGCGCTAAGGACGGAATAGAGGCGAGGAACGGCGATTACTTGATTAACGTCTCAGACCAGGTCGGTTTAGGGCCCCCTGGCCAGCCGCCTTTGGTGTCGCCCCGATTTGTTCGGTCGTTTGCAGAGCGAAATAGAAAGTGGCTCCGTGATCGGGCTCTGACTCGGCCCAGATCATCCCCCCATGTTTTTGAATGATCCGATGGACGGTGGCCAGACCTACCCCGGTTCCTTCAAATTCCGAGTCGGTGTGGAAGCGCTGAAACACGCCGAACAGTCTCTCGGCATATTTCATATTGAAGCCCACGCCATTATCTCGCACGAAGATGATTGCCGGTTTACCCGGTCGCTGGATGCTGTCGACTTCGATCACGGCCTTGGTCCGGCCACGGGAGTACTTCAGAGCATTGCCTAATAGGTTTTGGAAGACCTGGGCCATCAAGATTGGGTCGCAGTCCAGCGAGGGCAGCTTCGCAATGTGCCACTCCACATCACGTCCACCGCACTCAGGCTTCAGCATCGAGATCACATCATCGACGATGGGATTTAGTTCGCTGCGGCCTAGCCGCAACGATTGCCGGCGGAGTACTGCCATCTTCAGCAAAGCATCGATCAGCAGCCCCATCCGGCCAACGGCGTTTTCGATGCGCTGCAAATGCTCTCGTGCTTCCACCGCCATCACCGGCCCAAAGTCATTCACCAGGATCCTGGCAAAACCGGCGATGTGGCGGAGTGGGGTGCGCAGATCATGGGAAACGGAGTAGGAAAAGGCCTCCAATTCATGGTTGGTGGCCTCCAGTTGCTGGGTACGTTTCGCTATCCTCTCTTCCAGCTCCTCGTTGAGGGTGCGAATCAGGAGTTCATCCGTTTTTCTGCGGGTGATATCACGGAAAGCGAGCACCCCACCGCGCCTGATTCCGTCCTTATCAATCAAAGGTGAGCCGTTGGTCTCAAGCCAGACTCCGAGGTCGATTCCGGCACGACGCAAAAATATCTCCGTGTTAACAGCCTCCCCGCGAAGGGTGCGTTCCAGAGGAGTTTCCCCGGGTGGTATCGGCGTGACCGTGTCGGACAAGAAGAGGCCGTAATGTGCGCTCCACTCCGTGGAGGGCTGATTCGTCGGCCCGAGACCCATGATTTTCTCCGCCGCCGGATTCCAGAGGATGAATTTCCCGTCCTGATCGGCAGCGACCAATCCCTCGACCATGCTATCCAGTACGGTTTGGAGCATGAAGGCCTGGCTTTCCAGGGCAATGCCGGAGCGGCGCAATTCCTCCGCCTGATGGGCCAGATCAGCCTCGCTGCGTTTCCGTTCGGTGATGTCGTGCAGGACCGCGACCCCTCCGCGCAGGTTGCCCCGAGCGTCTTTCAGGGGCCGTGCCGTGACTTCGATAAACTTTCCCGGTTCAGGCTGCGGTGGCTGAACCATCAATTCTACTTTTACCGCTTCACCGTATATGGCCCGAACCAGGGGAAGGCGATCCGGTGGGAAGGGCGTGATTCCGTCAGCCAGGAAGACCTTATAGTGGGGGGTCCATTGCTCGGTCGGCAAGTCGCTGGCTCCACGTCCCATCAGCGCGTTCGCGGCATCGTTCCAAAGGAGAAAGTGACCTTCCCGGTCAGCGGCGATCAGTCCCTCACCCATGCTCTCCAGGACCAGTTTGAGCATGGAGGTCTGCGCCTCCAGATCCGCCCGCGAGAGAGCAAGGTCCTCGGCTTGCCGGGCCAATTCCATTGCCGACTGGGTTAATTGTTCTTCTGCCTTCTTGCGTTCGCTGATATCGTGGGCAATTTTTGAGGCGCCAACAATTGCTCCATTGGCGTCTCGAATCGGCGAAAGGGTCACCGAAACATCGATGTTCGTACCGTCCTTCCTGACCCGCACAGTTTCGAAATGTTCAATGCTCTCGCCACGCCGGATGCGGGCCAGGATGTCGGACTCCTCGCTAAGGCGCTCCGGCGGTAACAGCATCAGCATTGATTTGCCCACGATCTCTGCTGCTGGGTAGCCGAACACCTTCTCAGCCCCCCGGTTCCAGGCGGTAATCGTCCCGTCGAGGGTCTTGCTGATAATGGCGTCATCGGATGAATCAACGATGGCGGCCAACCGTTCCCGCATTTCTTCTGCGTGCTTTCGCTCCGTGATGTCGCGATTGATTTCCAGAATCGCCGTGGGCGCGCCTTGGTCGTCCCGTTGCAGCGTCCAGCGGCTGGCTACCACAACTTCGATGCCCTGGCGGGTGGTATGTCGCAATTCTCCTTCCCAATTGCCCTTGGTTGCCAGAGCCAGCTCGATAGCAGTCAGCTGGACGGGGAACCTGGTCTGCAGAAGTTCGTGGCTCACTCGACCGCTTGCCTCTTCGGCGGAAAGCCCGTACATATACTGCGCTGCCCGATTTATGAAGATTACCCGGCTTTCCAGATCGCGCACCATGATGGCGTCGCTGGCCTGGTCCAGCAGGGCAGCGTGGCTCCTTAATTTGTCCTCGGCTTGTTTATGTTCGGTGATGTCGCGCACAACTTTGGAATATCCGCAGCGCGCCTTTCCCTACGAAGAACTCGTCAGCACCAACCGCAGGCGCACCTACACAGACTCAGAGTATGAACTCATAGATACCGGCATATTCTCAGGGGAGCGCTACTTTGACGTGCAAGTCGAATACGCCAAAGCCGATCCCGAGGACACGCTCATTCGTCTTACCGTATCCAATCGCGGTCCCGCTACCGCTGCGCTTACCGTCGTCCCGACCCTGACGCTGCGAAACAACTGGTCCTGGCGGAACCTGGAACGGGGTGAAGAGACGAGGCCCTGGATGCGTCTCCAACAACCATCCGGTTGTTCAGTCATAGCGAACCACAAAACCCTCGGACGGTACCTTTTCTATCCACCTGAGGGATCTGATCTGATCCCCGACGATATCCTGTTCACCGAAAACGAAACCAATTTTCAAACGGCTGGACGAGAATTTCCATGCAGAGCAGACCTTCACAAAAGACGCCTTCGATCGATTTCTTGTTCAAGGCGAGGTCTCCGCGGTAAATCGCGAGAATCACGGCACCAAGGCGGCATTCGTCTTCCGGCTCAATCTGACCGCGGGTGAGTCCCAGGTGCTCCGGCTTCGCTTGGTTCGAGAAGACAAACAGGAGCCCGCCCAGATCACGCAGGCTTGCTTCGAAGGCTACTTCACGCAACGGCAAGCGGAAGCAGAACGATTCTACGCTAACCGGACGCCTTCCACGTACACCGATGACGAGCGGAACATCGCCCGTCAGGCTTACGCCGGTCTTCTCTGGAGCAAGCAGTTCTACTACTACATCTCACAGCGTTGGCTCGAAGGTGACCCCGGCCAGCCCACCCCTCCCAAGGAACGACTGAACAGATCTAACGCGCAATGGCGTCACCTCTTCTGCCGCGATATCCTCTCCGTGCCTGACAAATGGGAGTTCCCGTGGTTCGCTGCGTGGGACACTGCCTTCCAAATGATTCCTATGGCGGAGATTGATCCAACTTTTGCCAAGAATCAGCTACTTCTTCTGTTGCGTGAATGGTACATGCACCCCAACGGTCAGATGCCGGCTTATGAGTTCGCGCTCAGCGACGTAAACCCTCCTGTTCACGCATGGTCTGTCATTAACGTTTATCTCACTGACGCCGAAGGCAAAGACGACCGGAAGGATGTCGACTTCCTTGAACGCGCCTTTCAAAAACTCCTCCTGAACTTCACATGGTGGGTCAATCACAATGACGCCAACGGGCGCAACTTATTTGGAGGCGGCTTCCTCGGTCTCGACAATATCGGAGTTTTCGATCGAAACATGAAGCTACCGCATGGAGCGACACTTAATCAAGCCGACGGCACGGCGTGGATGGGCCTCTACTGCTCGGCGATGCTGACAATCGCGCTGGAACTGGCACAAACCCGGCCAGCGTACGAGGACATCGCGAGCAAGTTCTTCGAGCACTACATCGCGATCATCCACGCGATCAACGGACCAGATGGGCTCTGGACGAAGAGGAGGGGTTCTACTTCGACAAGCTGTTGGTGGCCGGCGAGGAATCGAGATCTTTGAAGGTACGATCCATAGTCGGTGTAGTCCCGATCTATGCCATCTGCATGCTCAAACGTGAGCAGGTAGATCGCCTTCCGGGGTTTCGCAAGCGCCTTGAGTGGTTCCTGAATAATAGCCCCGGACTCGCCGGTTATGTATCGGACGCCGAATCGGAGAACCCGGATTTCGCTGGTTCCAAATTTATTGCGCTTGTCCCGAAGGATCGCTTACTCCGCGTCCTGCGCTATGTGCTCGATGAATCAGAGTTCCTTTCCGATTATGGAGTTCGCGCCCTATCGAAATATCACGAGGCCCATCCTTTTGAGACTAAAATGGCCGGCCAACGGTTGATTGTCAACTACTTGCCTGGCGAAGGCGACAGCCGAATGTTCGGTGGCAACAGTAATTGGCGAGGCCCCATCTGGTTCCCTATCAACATCCTGTTACTAAACGCGCTCCAGCGCTACCACGCGGTTTACGGGGACGCTCTAAAGGTGGAGTGCCCCGCTGGGAGCGGCAATCGCCTGACGCTTCTGCAAGTGGAGCAGGAATTGGCGAAGCGGTTGGCCGATCTCTTCAAACGCGATGGATCCGGTCGCAGGCCAGCGCATGGCAACGAACGTCGCTACATCGATGAACCCCACTGGCGGGATCTCGTCCTCTTTAATGAGTACTTTTGCGGAGACACGGGACGCGGGATCGGAGCTAGTCACCAGACCGGCTGGACAGCCCTTGCTGGCTCCTGCCTCTCACGGATGCACGGAGTCAAGAAGCACATCTAGCGTTGCCTCGCAGGTTAGAGCCCCGTCGTCCCCGCCATAAACTCCAAAGCACACACCATCCTCTTCCCGGAGTTCGTGTACCCCGTTGGCTACTTCTTTCCGTTGTCTTTGAAGTTCAGCGCAAAGTAGTAGTACGTGTACGAGTGGCTGGTTGTCACATTCGACAGGAACTGGCCGCCGCCGAAGTAGCCGAAGCCACCGCCCACGTTGAAGTGCCTATTCAGCTCATACCAGGAATAGCCATCGATTTCCGCGCCCACATGGCGGCCGTGGTAGGTCTTGTTGCTCACGATCGCGCTGCCCGAGGTGTTGTAGATCGCGTCCAGCCCATCTGCCGCCCAATCGTCCAGCCCCTGCACTGTGAAGGTGAGCCGCCGATGGGGCTCAACGGTGGTTCCCGCGCGCACCGTCTCAATGTTCTGCCAGCCGAACAGGTCCGTGATGCCAAAGCGGTCATGGGCTGTCGGGTACATCGTGTCGAAGGTGGTGTGCGCTCCCTTCTTCTCCGGATTGCTGTTGCCCGAGGCGTAGTCGTACTGCGTAAAGACCCGCGGCTTGGACGCTACATCGAGGAACTGGTACGCCGCGCCTGCCTGCCCTGCCCAGGCATGAATCGGCTGCGGTCCCACCTTGCCGATTTCGAGGATCACCTCGCCTGAGTAATCGAGCGCGGTGTGGGCTTGCGCCTTGAAGCGCGCGCCAAGAGCCTTCTCGTCCTCCTTGCCGGTGGCCTTGCTTACGGCGGGTTCTACAACCTCCGCCGGTTGCACTCGCCACAGGAAGAACGGCTCCGTGTCCGAGTGCGGCACAAGAAAATCATCGATGCGGCCGTAGGCTCCGTAGATGTTGTTGCCTTCCTGATGCGGGCTCACACCATAGGGCTGCGGCACCACAGCTGAGCCGGCGAAGATGCCCAGGTGCTCGCGCATTGTGTCCAGGTTCAGCACGGCCGCATCGTACGACCGCCCCTGGTTGCGCCACTGCGAGTCGGCGATGATCGTATTGTTGTAGTTGATGATCTGCCGGCCCACGCGGAGGCTAAACCAGTGTTTTTCCGGGGCGCCAACCTCCACATAGGCCAACTTCAGATCCCAGCGAACCGTGTTCGGCGGGCCGATCGGCGGGTTTTGGAAGAACGAACGGGCGTCCTGTGTCTGGGCCGTAACCCGCAGCCAACTGGGCGTATACAGATCCACCTGAAAGCGGAAGCGGTTCAACAGGTAGGAGTCATTGGCACCCGCTTTGAAGCTATTATTGCGGTACCCCTCATACCGGAGCCGCTCCTCGGCCTGCACATCGATCCAATTGGGCAGCTTTTCGTCGACGTAGGTCATTGGGGCAAAGTCGGGAAAGTCGTAGGGCGCCGGATTGCCGGTGGTACGCCCGGCCGCGCCGTTCAGGAAGCTCAACGGGTTCGCAGCCGGCCCGGTGATCCATGCGCCATTGTACCCGGACGTCGCGTTTCGCGTGGTGATGTCGTCCTGCGCGGCCAAGGGCATGCAGGCCGCTACAGCAAACAGAAAAAGCACAGCAGAGATGGATCGCGGCAATCGGCGCAAAGGCGCAGACACAACTGCATAAAGAACTTTGTGCACTTTGGATTCTCCCTTGAGTTTTGGAGGGGTTGGGACCTTAGGCGCATGGCCGCTTGGGGCGGCAGAACTTTATCGACAGGTGGGTCGACAACAAGTCATATCGATATCTTCTACCACATCCTACACGATCCTAGGCCGTTTTTCCCTGTGGAAGCACTGCGGTCGGATGACGTGCGGAGGAATGCGACCAAAGGCCGCCGCCCTTTCGCTTTTTGCAAGACAGCCCCTCCCACGAAATCGTCA
Source organism: uncultured Acidobacteriaceae bacterium (assembly GCA_963787145.1). Classification (GTDB taxonomy): domain Bacteria; phylum Acidobacteriota; class Terriglobia; order Terriglobales; family Acidobacteriaceae; genus PALSA-350. The sequence continues at coordinate 8,504 of CAWBBY010000018.1, read as the reverse complement.
TCCTGAGAGGTTGTGACTTTTTTGATTTTGCGCGTTTTTGTCACGCCCAACCAGACTGTTGTTTTAAAAGCTCCACAAGGAGTCATCCTGAGCGAAGCGCCTCGCAGATCTACTGCTTAACAGAGGGTTTATGGCGCGTAGTCGAAGGACCCCGACGATGCTTGTTAGCCGGTGCTCTTCATAGCTTTCCGGCCACCAAAACCTAACAGAAATCAAAAAAGTCACAGCCTCTGAGCGGAGCGCCCCACCGATTTGTCGCGTGACACAGCGCTTGTGGCGCGGAATCGAAGAGCCTGTCCCGAGAGTAGCCGAGGGAACCTCGGCGGTGCTTACTTTACCCATGCTGCTCGGAGCTTTTCGGCCACCGAGGCCCGACAACAGGATCTGCTGCGATATGCACTTGATGGTCACGGGTACATCTTTCCAAGCCCGGATTTGCGCGGATTCAAGAAATGCGGTCGTGGGGCTACGCCCATAAGCGCTCGTCGAACCATACATACCGAAACCAGACTCCGCGTGAGTATCCTCACCCGCCGTCTTTGGGAGGAACCCAATGAGCGTATGCTGAAGTGCTGGATCGGAATCAAAGCGTGAGGAACCGATGGGCGCGACCTTAATAATAGGACTGCGCAAAGTAGCGCTTGGCTTGTTCAGCATCCTGCTAGTCGTTCTCCTGGCAGGTGCAAGCTACCAGTTCTTCTCGAACCGTCGCGATCTTCGGCTTCATCCACCTCCCGGGCAGATGATCGATATCGGCGGCTATCGTCTGCACCTTGACTGCATCGGACAGGGATCGCCGACTGTCGTCTTCGATTCGGGCCTATCGGACGACTCCATCACCTGGTACAAAGTTCAGCCAGAGATAGCCAAGGTCACCCGTTCCTGTAGCTACGACCGCGCGGGTCTCGGCTGGAGCGATCCCAGCCCCTTGCCACGAACCAGCAGGGTGTTTGCTGAGGAACTGCACAGGTTGCTGAAGAATGCGAAGATCGAAGGCCCCTTCATCCTGGTGGGTCATTCGCTGGGAGGCTTAAACATGCGAATGTTTGCTGCCCTTTACCCCGGGGATACGGCAGGCATGGTGCTGGTTGACTCCTCATATCCTGATCAGTACAAGCGTTTGCCAGTTGAGTTGCAATCGTATAACGCAAACTTTCTGCGCAGACTCGGATACTTTGAAGACACAATGCTGTTTGGCTGGCCGCGTCTCAGCGGCTGGTGCGATCAGTGGCCCGCCGAAATACGCGCGGTGCGTCGGGCCACCGAGTGTCGTCTGCAACCATGGTTGACTCACCTGGCGGAATGGCGGGAGTTCGATGAAAGCTCAGCGCAGGTTTTGGCAACAAAGTCACTCGGAGACATCCCCTTGATCGTTCTATCTCACGACACGAGTGAGCCGGGGCCAATGGCCACTGCCTGGTCACAAATGCAGAAGGATTTGACATCGCTTTCCTCACGGTCCTCATACATTGTAGTTCCGGGAAGCACGCATATGATCCAGGCAGACCATCCACAGGCTGTGATCGACGCGATCCACGAGGAGATTGCCGAACTACGGTGATCTAATCTTCGCAAAGTGTCACTCAGGTGTCAGGATGCGTCGTTTCCCCAACTGAGAAGGCGCGCGCCCTATTGAACGGCCACGTTAGCGCGCCCGCAGGACGCGGGCGACCGTTGGGATCAACCGTCACAACAAAGGCCACGGCTAAGCCACGGCGGAAGATCAGCGCGGAGGGCGGGGCGAGAATAGCTGCAGCGCAAAAGGCGAGATGGGCAAAGGTTAAGGCTTAGTGCCGAATAAGCCATTTAACCCCTATGACCGCGAGTACAACAGCCATAGCTCCAACCCGAATCGTTCCCGTACGGTTCTGCCATTCGCTCATGTCGGCCTTCCCACCACTATACCCCCAGTTCCTACCCGCCACCGTGCGAGCCTTGCTCAAGGAAATCAGCAGGAGTAGCCTGTTTGCGTCAGGCGTACGAACCTGGAGGCAGACGTGAAATCCGCCAGCATTCTCCCACTTGCCATCATGCTCGCAACCACATCAGTGTCCGGACAGAGTCTCACACAGCCGCCACGCATTGATCCTTCCAAATGTCCTGTCGGGCTTGAAGTGGAGCAAAACGGCAGCCCTGTTTCTTACGGCGCGATTGCTGGGTCTGGATCAGCGCATGGTCCAGCGGACGATGTTGATCAGCGGTCGCAGCGATTTGATTTCAAAATGACGAATTTCTCGCCTCACGATATCGTGAACGCGGAAATCACCGCTCACGCGTTCAGTTCCAAATGGAGAGTTTTTAGTGTCCCGGCTCCAACACCTGACCTCTGGAGGACGGTTGATGTCGCCTTCGATGTGAAGGGAAATGGCAGCGCTACTCGTGAACTCTCGTTCGCCCATTTCCCTGCTATCAGGACTTTTGACGTGAACTCGGTGACCTATGCTGACGGCTCCACTTGGCAGGCCTCTTCACCTGGAGCCTGTAGCGTAGCCCCCCAGGCCGCGATGCGCATCGGTGCTCAATGATCCGTGTGAGCAGGAGCCTCATTTTCGTCCAGGGCCTGCCAGCAGGTTGTCGGTAAAGGGCAGGCAAAGTAAACTAGTCTCGCGCGGAGGAGCATTTCATGAAACTCCCAATGCTGAGTTTTGTGGTGGCATGCTTACCTTTCATTTCTGCTCCCAGAGGGGTCTGCCAACAGCAGAACCCACAGCCTGAGCGCCCTTACATAGCACACGAGGAGTCACCGCGACTGTACTTCTCGTGGATGCCAACGGAACATACAGGATTCATCGAGTTGTCGGCATCGGACGCTCAGCTCAGTTTTAGCCCCGAGGCAAATCTGACAAGTGCCGACGTCGAATCGGTCCTACAGCTAAGAGGGAACGTTCAAGTGAGGCTGTGCGCGCCCTCAGGCCACGGTTGTGAAAAAAGTTCACTCCTTCTGCGGGCTGACGCGGTTGATTTCAACGAAAAGACTCGTGAAATTGACGCACACGGCGATGTTCGTATCATTCCCGAAACCAACGCTAAACCCCACTAGTGCGTTTCGAGCACCTTCTGGGCGTCATTGATCTCGCTTCCCTGAGATGCGTTTCAAGCGGGCGTACAGAGTACTGCGCACCCCTCGACCCGTGCTTGAGAGGTTCTTGCATGCGAACGGGGTTGCGTGACCAGTACGGCGTGAGCCTAAGGTCCGCCCGTTAGCCGTGGAGCCGACGGTCCCCACCTCTCACGATCCTGATTGAGCTGTGGCGCTGGGAGGATACATCTTCTCTGAGTTGAGTTGAACACCGTACCTCTGATTCAAGAGCCCCATCAGAAAGTTCGCTGTTTTCAAAATGCACTCTAGGTCAGCGTCGATATCGGCGAGTGGCTGTGCGATAGCGTTTCCGTGGATTATCCCTTGTCGTGCATCGTCGATTTTCGCGAGTCGCTCTCTGTCGAACTTGTAATTGTTCATCGGCGCGTAGGCTTTAGGTGGTTTGCAGAGTTGAAAAAGTAAATCGACCTTGTTCAACAGAGATTCCCATTCGAGCCGCTCAAGCTTGTCAGCGATATGTCAAAGATACGCGAAGCTTTTTCGGGCCTTTACTTTCAGCCGCCGTGGCCCAGTGGATTCATTCGCCCTTCCTTCGCCCTATACTTCCTACATGTCCCGCTACGACCGCCCCAGCCACCGGGTGTACATGACGTTTTTCTACCGGGCAGGTTGGCATGTCTCCTTCCTTGAAACGGACGCGAAGACTCCATTACCGAGGACCTTCACCTTTGCCGACCCAGAGAAGATCCGGGAGCTGGCGCGGCGCGGCGAAGCTCTGGGAACCTCGGAGGCCCGGCAGATGCTGGAGTATGCCATTGAGGTGGGCAGGGGCGGGGTTTACTTGAGGCCGACTCCGGAGCAATATGCCCGTCTGAGGCGACCTTGATTTTCTCTGTTACCTTGTAGCTGGTCTGTGGGAGACTCTTCTCGCATGAACGAGACGAGAGAAGCAGAAGAACAACACAAGGCGGGAGGTGAGAGAACTCTAATGCATCAAGCGTTTCTAAGAGCGTTGGTCGCAACGCTCGTATTGCTCTGGGCACTAACGGCGGCTGCATTGGCTGAGAATCACACCTCAGCTTACTGGAGCGCTGCGGAGATGCGAGACGAATGCAGCACGGGTAGTGAGCACATGGAGGCCTGCCTTTGGTACTTCCAGGGTGTTTCCGACACACTACGTGCGTTCGAGTCTGCCGGTCTTTTGTCCAAAAGCACTCGATACTGCATACCTTTAGGGGTGAAGGCTCCTGAGTTGCGCGATGTTTTCCTGAAGCAGGTGGCCGACGATCCGACGACTCAACACATGAGCGCCGCGTCGGTGGCCGTGGTTGCCTTCAGCCGGGCTTACCCCTGCGGTAAATAACAGAGCGGCGACCATGGCAGGTACGCGGCGGGGCGGGTTAGCAAATGAACTTTAAGCGCACTTCTGCAATGGCATTCGTTGTATTCTCCTTATTGATTTCATCATGCAAGTCCGGCCTGTACTCGTCTAATGGGCTGTTGCAGGAGTTGAACAAATATTGCACTGCAAGGGGTCAGGTGAGCCTCGACAAAACTCAATCCTATTCTCGTGTTGAATCGTTTTTCAGCCCATCGCTCAAGACGTGCGTTCAGATTGAAGTGGAGTCAAGCGACAAAGATTGGGAATATGATGTTCTCGATATTACACATCCCTTTACTCAGGCAGCTTGCGAAAAGGCTTTGGACAAGAAGTTGAAAGAATTGCATGGCGAGTGAGTGCCGAATAGACGCCTGGCCCTACGGCTTTAACCCGTGCTGAAGAAAAATGGCGATTGCCGTGAGACCGCCACCAGGAACTCCCAGCCAGAGGGCATATTTAACGTAGAGGTACTTGCGCCTGGCTACAGAGCCGAGAATGAAGAGGTGTTCGGCGATCGCTTTCGTCCGTTCTTGCGGTGTGGCTTTGTGAATAGCTTGGGAAAAGTTGAGTGCCGATTGGTGACCGGCAATACTCTCCCAAAAAATGAAGCCGACGTACTTCTTATTCCGTAGTCGCGGCCATATGACTGCAAGGCTGAAAATCGTTGAAAGCGAAAGCGACAGCAATCCGATAGATGCCAGCCATTGCGACCGATACCAAAGGCTCGGTGCTTTCAGCAGGAAGGAATCTAATACCGAAGACGAAATAGAAGTCCCGATCAGCGCCGACGCGGCGGCGGCAATGAAGCCCGCCTTAGTGACGGGAGGCGTTTAAATGGAGTCTCGGTGCTCTTCCTCGATATCTGCGGGTTTTCTACCATCGACAGCGGCGACGAGGCAGAGCAGGATCGAGTTTTCACGCTGTTGGTTCTCTTCATGAGCGAAATGCTGCAGATCGTTAAGGCGCACGAGGGGTCCTTTGAAAAAAACACAGGTGACGGTCTCATGGCCTACTTTGGCGATCAGCCAGAAGCGGAGTGCGCGAAGCGTGCTGTGGAAGCTGCGGTCACGATGCATTGCTACAACGATCACGTGATCTCACCGAAGCTGGTGGCCAACGGTCTACCAAAGATTCAGTTTCGCGTGGGGATTGAAACCGGCCTGCTTACGATTGCAAGGATCGGGGTACGAGGAGATCACAATAGCCTGGTCGCAGTCGGGAATGTTCCCAATGTCGCCTGCAAACTAATGACCTTGCTTAAAGAGCGCGACGGTATCGTCCTGGGTCATCATACCCGCACCCTCTGCCAGAGGATTGGAAGCGAGCAACAAAAAAGATGGAGCCTCTGCCAAAATTCGTGATACGCGGAACCCAAACCCAGTATCCAGCTTTTGAGTTGACCTATCGAGCCCCCGATCCAAAGGGCGCGGTGCCCATCGGAGGTTTAACCGTCAGCGGCCTATACGGCAGCCTTTCAGGCCTTGCGGGCCCCAAAGGAGGACTTGGCGGGAAGGGTGGCGGCCCGCTAGGTGGAATCGGTGGATTTTGATGAGTCCGGTCCGGAGGCCAGGATTCAAAGACAGAGCATTGAGCAAAGCCGGAGAACTAGATGACTCAATTTCGCTCGAAGACTTCCTATGGCAGGTGCATGAGTACACCAACGAATACATTCGCTTCGCCGACACGGAAGTACCCCCATCATGAAAGCTTTGCCGGCCAGACATAACGGCTCCTGCCCGGCGGTGTCACCCCTGTCCTTCTCTCGGCCGCGAAAGTTGTGGTCTGAGCCCCCCCACAATTGGAGACCCCGGAAGGGACAGACCCCGGAAGGGACAGACCCCGGAAGGGACAAGACCCCGGAAGGGACAGACGGGAAGTTCCACATAGTGCGACAAGCGCAGTAACCGCGAAGAATCCTTCTTCCCCGCGCACCTGAGTCAGATACCTCACTAGCTCTATCACTCGGCCCAGTGGAGCGAACTCCTTCGGACTTACCCCTATTTTCTCCACGGCCGAGACTCGCTGGGTATCCACGCAAAAGATGCGTAATCGCATTGCGTGGCTTTGTTCCCGCATCCATTCGCGGTCGGGCGCCGGGACAATGCCGGCTTACGACCGGCAGACCTTTTTTGAGACGCAAGTTCTAGCAGATATCCAGGGATTTCCCGAGCGCTAAGCATAACAACCCTCACTCACGTGAAGGAAGTACCCGAACAACCACATTACTTAAACCACCTGAAAATGCTCGGTAAGTACCCCCCCCCCTTTATCCTCATCTTTTTTCTCTATGTCTCTGGACGACGAAACAAACCCATACTACCGTCGAAATAACAAACCTTGCCCAGGCTCCACGCAAAGACATCGTTAGTGGTTATGGAGACCTGTGCTTGGCAAAGGCCAACAGCATCGCTCACAAATCGCACCGAGGAACGGCTCCATTCCCGGTGGAGCACCCCAAGCATGGAGATCCTGGATGTCCTTCTTCAAACATCGTTTCGGTAGCACAGATCTCTCGGGTCACCCTCTTCGCCCTAGGCCGGGAGACGACCCGGCATCTCCGTCCTCGACAGACAGCCGGCAGCCGCCGGACCCCTCCTTAAGCGAGGTAACTCCAGCCGCCGCCACCCGCCAGGCTGACCTGGTCTGCCTCGCAGACATCGAGCCCCGCCCCATAGACTGGCTTTGGAAAGACCGCCTCGCCGCTGGCGCTCTTTCCGTCCTCTCCGGAGACCCGGGCTCCGGAAAAACCTGGGTCGCCCTCGCCATTGCCGCCGCCCTAAGTCGAGGGCGCCAGCCTGCCGCCCCTTCCGGCAGTAGCTGTACTAGCCCCTGCACGTGCCTTTACGCCTCCACCGGGAACGGAGCCGCCGAACTTCTCCGCCCGCGGTTTACCAATCTCGAGGGCGATCCCGCGCGCCTCATCCTGTTGCGCGGTGCCCTCGCCGCCGGCTCTGCCCAATCCGCCGCTCTGAGCCTTCGTGACATACCCATGCTCGAAGACGCCCTTGATAGAACCCACGCCCGGCTACTCATTATCGACGCCTTGCACAGCTTCTTGGGGGCCGATGGCCACCGTGCCAACGATTCCGGGCGCGCATTCGACGACCTGGCTCGTCTGGCGGAAAACCATCGCTGTTGCATTCTCCTGGTCCGCCATCTCCGCAAGCGTGGACGTGGCCTCGTTCCCGTCGAGCTCTCCGCCGCGGTCCGCACCGAGTTCCTTGCCGGAAGTAGTCCAGATGCCGGCCGCGCCACGTCGATGCAGGTGGAAGTCAGCTCGAGCTTCATCGCTCCGCTGCGCTTGTCGATACTTTATCGACCACACCGGCTCCTTCTTCCTCAACCGGGTCCAAGCTCGCACCGGAGGAACTCATGAGCGACCGGCCCATCGGAGCAGGTCTGCCCCTGCGCAAGCTCGCCGCTGGATGGCTGCGCGATTACCTCAGCGACGGGCAGCGCTCCCAATACAACGTCGAGACAGCGGCCCAGCGTGACGGTATCTGCATCAGGACCTTGCGTCGCGCCAAGTTTGATCTGGGCGTCGTGAGCACTAAAGAGAGCATCTCCGGCTGCTGGAACTGGGCCCTCCCGGAAGACGAGGAGCTGTTCAATGCGTAGGGCCCCCTAAATGACTTGATGGGGGCGGGAAAATCAAAAGATTTGGCCATCTTGATAAAACAAAGGACTTAGCTGCACCATTTGGCCATCTTGATGAAACAAAGGACTTAGCCGCCACCAGGACGGGAACAGCGCGTTCCTGAAACCCAACCCTAACCAGGGCTCGCCGCCCCTGGCACGCCCCAAGGGGCGGACAAACGGATCTTTCTCATCAACGCGCTACTCAGCTCTTCGGCGGGATCCGTCCTCGTCAACCGCGTCGAAACACGCCGGGACGGAACTCGGGATGAGCCCGGCCTCTCGTGATCACCAGGAGAATGCGGCAATCCTCCGGCTGGTCACGGGCATTTTAATCCCCCAGAAAAGCGGCTTAATTCGCCACTACCTATCTTCGTGGGCCCGGCTGCTTGAATATGCAGCAGGATCGTGCATCTAGAGCATGGCCAGATGCAACCATGGTTGCAT
>CAWBBY010000017.1:0-41029 GCA_963787145.1 uncultured Acidobacteriaceae bacterium | reverse complement strand
CTCTTGAGTATTTAGTAAGTATTCTGATCATCAGATAAATGATGATTATTTATGACGAAGAAAATCCATAAATCCGCTCCGCTAACAGATAGCGAATTCGCTGCGCAAGCACCCATCGCTCTTGGCCGTCGTTTTTACCAGATCGCCGTCGCTGTAGTAGCGGAGGTGCATGAGCCGACGGGACTTACCCCACTGGAGTTTGCCGTCCTGATTCATCTGCACGATGCACCCGGGATTGATCAGAACACCCTTGCGGAGCGGATGGCATTGGACCGGACAAGCACCGGTGAGCTTGTCTATAACTCAGCAGCAACGTCTCGTCGAGCGCCAGGTAAACGGCTCGGATCGTCGTGCACGCATCCTGCGACTTGCACCGCCCGGTCTCGCATTGCATGACAAGCAGCGTCCGATCGCGCGCGCCGCGCAAGAACGCCTGATGGAAGTGCTAACACCAAGCGAGCGTCGATCGCTCGTCGACATGATGAGGCGCGTAATCGAAGCCAATCCGCAGTACGCGCGTCCAGGAGCGGGAAGGCGTCGACGACGCACGGTGCAGAGGGCCATGGCAACAACCTGAAAGGCGGTTCGTCATGCGGATGATGCAAAGTACAGAACCTGCTACAGCCAGATTCACACGAGTGGAGTGGTTGGTTATCGCAGTGGCCTGTGTCGGTTTCACATTCGATCTCTACGAGACTCTTATGATGGCGCTCCTTGTTCGGCCTGCCATAAGCGAATTAGGCGGCTTTAAACCAGGAACCCATGCATTCAATCTCTGGGTCCTCCTCTTCTATGTTCTGAATGTAGCGGCGGGTGTATTCGGGCTTCTCGGCGGTTATTTCGCGGATATCTTTGGCCGTAAACGCATCCTCGTCTGCATCCTTCTTTACGGCCTGTCGGCTTGCGCAGCAGGTTTCTCTACGTCACTTTCACAGCTGCTGTTCTTTCGCTGCGCCACGCTGATTGGTGTGTCCGTGGAGTTCGTAGCTGCCACGACGTGGCTCGCTGAACTCTTTGGGAAGCCCAGACGGCGCGAATCCGTACTGCGTACGCGCAGGCCTTTTACACTCTCGGGGAACTGATGGTCGCGGGCGCTTATTATCTGGCCGTGACCTACGGCGAAGCCCTCCCCATGGTTCGCGGAGGCCACGAGGCCTGGCGCTATACATTGCTGTCGGGACTGGTCCCGGCGCTACCGCTACTCGTTTCGTCCGTTTGTTCCCAGTCTCCTTTGTGGCGAGAAGAAGGCCGGCATTCGATTTGACCGCCCGCATCTCTCCGAGTTATTTCAGCCGGCCCTCCTGCGAACCACATTGGTGGCCACACTGTTGTTCGCCTGCACCTTCGCTTTGTCGCTCGGTGCCATCCAACACACGGTTCGCATGGTTCCTGGTCTTTCGGACGTGCACAATCTTCCACCGCGACAGGTTGAACAGATTTCCAGTGGCGTTCAGATGTTCCAGGAGTTAGGGGGAATGGCCGGGCGAATACTCTTTGCCGTCTTTGTCGTCCAGATCGTCTCGCAGCGCCGTCGTGCTCTCTTGTTTTTCATTCCATCGCTGATCGTCTTTCCCTTTCTTTTTTTTCTGGCGGCCACGCGTACTTTGGCGCTACTCCATCTTGGAATCTTCCTTGCCACCTTGCTTTTCAACGGACTCCACAGCTTCTGGGGAAATTATTTGCCCCGAGTCTATCCCACTCGTCTGCGAGGCGCCGGCGAAAGTTTCGCAGCCAACATAGGCGGCAGAGCGTTCGGCGTCTCCGCCGCTCTGATGACGACTACGCTGTCCAATGTCATGCCAGGAGCTAGTTACGCCGCACAACTCGCCCATTCCGCTGGCACGGTCGCAATCTTGTTTCTGGTCCTGGGATCAATCGGTACCTATTGGTTGCCAGAGCCTGCGGGAGATCGTCTCCCTGAGTAGGGTTCCTGCCAGCGCACATCAATGCCCGATGGGGCCTGCACGCATAAGGAGCAAACATGAAAAACCGCGAAACGTTAGGAGCCCAACCTCCATTCAAATCGACCTACCTGCTCGACAACGCAGCCCCGCAAAGCCCCAAACGATTCGACGCTTTGTCGACGCTCTTTGACCGCGAAAGCATACAGTACCTGGAGGATCGCGGGGTCGGACCTGGCTGGAAGTGCCTGGAGGTAGGCGGTGGCGGAGGCTCAATCGCGGCTTGGCTCGCCGCTCGCGTCGGCCCCACGGGACATGTGTTGGTAACGGATCTCGATCCGCGTTTCCTCAACGGTTCGAAGTTCTCGAATTTAGAGGTACGTCTCCATAACATTGTGACTGATCCGCTTCCCGATGCGACCTTTGACTTAATTCATGCTCGCCTGGTGCTGTCAATTATTCCCGAGCCAGAGAAAGTGCTGGTGCGACTGGTCGCGGCGCTCAAACCCGGAGGCGTGATCGTCGAGGAAGAATTTGATTCCCAATCCCTTGATTGCGATCCATTGCTAATGACAGGCGAGGTTCATTTGAAGACTCAAACGGCATTCTTCCGGCTACTCGAGGAACGGGGCATTGAAAGGCGGTGGGGCCGGCTCGTCTATGGCAGAATGCGAGCCTTGGGGCTGGTGGATGTGCGGGCAGAGGCGCGTCTTTCGATGTGTCATGGAGGATCCCCGGGTAGTTCTTTGAAACGCGCCAACTTCGAACAGCTTCGCGATGCCCTGATTGCCGGAGGGCATGTGACCGAGGAAGAGTTGCATGAAGACATCGCAAGGCTCGATGATCCGGAATTCATGACACCATCCTCGATCATGTGGACGACCTGGGGACGACGGCCGGTAGGGTAATAATCGTTCACAAGGCCCGCAGCGTATGCGAAGTCGCACAGCTAATCGGAGGATTAGTAACGAAAAACGCGCATGGGACATGCCAACGAGCCAGTCCAGCTCGGCTTTGGAAGCCTGACACTGGCCAATATTTCGGGAGTAATACCGGCTTTCGTAATTGACTTGGCGATTCACCACTCTTCGAGAAGCATCACCATTACAACGAGATTGATCGTTCGGCATTGGTCCGCGATGATGAATGCGGCTGAACGCGCAATGATTTCCGCACGCCGGTGAGTGATCTCGTACACGAGTTAATGAACGATTGTATCCAGAGAATAGAGTTCCTCGGTGCCAACGTCACGCAAGATCAAGGGATTATTGTCGGGCGTGAGACCTGTCCAGACCGCGTTGCGAAACCCCGTTTGCCTCACGCCGGTCAGGCTCGCTACGATTTCCGTCTTTCCGTCCGATACGCGAATTCTCTCGATCGCTGGTTCGTTACCTCTTTTGAGAACGTAGACAAATCTGCTGTCTGAAGACCAGTTGGCGTACCCGAAGCTTTCGCCGCGAGCGAGTTCGTGCCAGGTCTGCCTGGGAACGTCGAAAAGAAACAGCGAAAGGGAGTCGGCGGACCTGCCCAGGATGAAGCTCCCATCGGGCGCCCATCTCGGCATCCAAAGCCCGGCAGATCCGGGGAGCTTGGCCAGCCGATGTGTCACGAGATCGAACGAGTACATGCCCAGATCTGCCTGCCGGTCAAAAACGGGGAAGTGGCTGAAGACGAGCGTATGTCCATCGGGGGACCAGTTGGGATCAATCTCGTTCCACGGCTCATCGACCACCGCCAGAGACAAGCCGCCGTTTGCAGGCACAAGGAAAAGTTTGAACGGCTTCCCGGACGAAGCATCGAAAAACGCAATCCGCGTCGAATCCGGTGACCATCGCGGCGCCGTCGGCTGCATCGCTGGTCCGGTCAGTTGGAGACAATGGTCGCCTTGAACGTTGCAGCGCCAGAGCAGATGGTCCGGAAAACTGACATAGGCAATCCACTTCCCGTCTCGTGAGAAGTCAAGAAATTCGGCGGATACGCCATTGAGGTACGGAACGAACTGCTTCAACCTGGAGTCATACCTGTTCAACTCTCCGCGGAGCTGCTCACCGATCATGTATAGCTTACGTTCATCGAGGCTCATTTCCGGCGCAAGAGAATGGATTGGTCCTGCCGTCAGCTGAATGGGCTCCTGTGGCTTGCGGTCAATCAGACCCGAAGGCTCAGGAAGCACCCATATATCCGTCCTGCCATCGCGAGTCGATTGGAAAACATACCAGCGGCCATCGGAACTCCATCGCCCGCAGCACTCGGCCGGAACCGGGTTCCATCCGCCCAGGATCTCTTGCAGAGATGTTCCATCTTTGGCCGACTCCCAAAGAGATGAACGCAGGGTCTTCGGGTCCATGATGGTCAATCGCAACCGTTTTCCATCAGGCGCCCATCGAATTGACGATGCTGTTCCGGACAGTTGAGCAATCTTTCTTTGGTCGGTGCCATCGCTGTTGACCAGATACAGAGCATTGTTCCAGCCAATGGCGATCTGCTGACCGTCTGGAGCGAACGCGGCGGCATCTGCGAAGAGATCACCAATTCGCCGGACACTTCCGGAAGGCAACGAAATGCTCCACAGAGCCGACTCGTTTAGCCCTGCTTTCTCACCCATGGAAACGCCCGGATCAGGTCCGAACGATGCGGCCAGCAGTTCGCTTCCGTTCGATGAGATATCCATCAATCGGGGAGACTGGAGCGCGCTAACGAGAGTTGAAGCCTCTCCACCGTTGACCGATATCTGAGAGATGCTTCGATGATTCATGCTTCCGGAGACGAAATAGATGCGAACGCCGTCCGAGAGCAGCGGCCCTTGTTTCGGCAGGCCGTCATGTGTGATTGCCATGTAATTGGAGACTCGCAGGACCTTTCGGGAATGACGGATGCTCCAGACGACCAGGCCGACGCATAACAGGACTGCTATACCGGCGGGCAGTGTCCATCGGATCGTCTTCGAGCGGATGGTCTTCGAGGTTGATGCGGGCGCCTGAGGTGGTACAGATGGCCGTACGGGCTCAGGCAGGAATCGGTACCCTCGTTTGCTGATCGTCTGGACAAAGCGGGGGCTCGACGAGTCGTCGCCCAGAACTTGTCGTATCTTCCGGACGGCGGTATTGATTGCGTTTTCGGAATCAACGTTGATCTCATCCCCCCAAAGCTCTTGAATGATCTCCTCTCTCCTGACCAGTTCGCCAGGCCGGCTGGCCAGGAGAATCAGGAGTTCCATCGGGATCCGCTCGAGCTTCAGCTCCGAGCCCGATCGCCGCAACCGGTGGTTACGGATGTCGAGTTCGAAATCTCCGAACTGTAGAACGCTGGAATTCAGGTGAACCCCCATCGCCCCTCGGGTGAGGCGGCAATCTCCTGGTTCGAAAGTACCCCAACCCCTGCTAAAGGAAAAATACAGGTTTCTACAGATTCTCTCCATTGCCCACAAAATCAGGCACATAGGAAGATGTGCAGGCTTGGCCTCAGATCGAGGTTGCCCAAATTTCCCCGGAGGTCAGTCAATGAAAAGGTTTGTGTGGATGTCCCAGGTTGTGTTTCTGCTGGTTGTCATCGTGGGCGGGTTTTGGCAGTGCTTGCATGTTTCAGGTCAGGAAAAGCACTCGACGTTCGAACCCACAGTTCCGCGGGTGTGGGATGATAATGCCATCGCAACCCTGGAACTACCGCTAGCAGACCCGGTCGGATCGCCAAAGCACATTTCCTCCGATTATTACTACCGCATTCCCGTTCGTCCCATTTACAGGAGCTACCCGGTTTATGCTCCGGGGCACGAGCCACCCGGCTACCTTGAGTGGCTCAAGCAACAGACTCCTGAGGTCCTGTGGGACGAATCAGGTCACAAGCCCAATCTCAGCTCTAAGGAAGACTGGATCGCGGCCGGACAGGTCGTCTTCAATACGCCGATCTACTACACAACGCACCGGATCGCCAGCATTGACGATGTACGAAATCCAAAGTGGTATCAGACAGCAGGTGTTCCTGTTGCCAAGGATGGGACGGTACCGTTTGTCCGGTATGTCATTCGAAAGAAGGGCGAGGTAGAGCTCGGCGATTTTGCCTGCGGCTTTTGCCACACGCGAGTCATGCCGGATGGAAGTGTTCTGGAGGGTGCCCAGGGAAACTTCCCGTTCGAGAAAAGCAAAGCGTGGCTCTTCCGGAGTAGGTTGGCCAAGTCCGAGGATGCTCACAAGGTGGATGCCGACCTTCGACGCCTCGACCATTCGTTGTTTGCAGCTCCATGGCAAAAGCCTGATCCATCGGCGCCAATGGAAAACATGACCACAGACCAATTGATCGCGGCGCACGAGGCAATGCCGGCGGAGGTCACAGGCCGGCATCGGAGCAGCCTGTTTTATCCCCTCCAGATCCCTGACCTTATTGGCGTGAAGGATCGCCGTTACCTGGACCACACAGGACTGCAAAAGCACCGTTCCATCGCGGATCTGATGCGCTACGCGGCATTGAACCAGGGTGCTGATGATCTTGCTTCTTACGACGGATTTGTGCCTGCAGATTTTCACTACTCGACGAAGCGCCCGGAACCCGACGATCCGATCGCAGTCGGCGGTCGATACAGCGACGAGCAACTTTATGCATTGGCGATGTACCTGTACGCTCTCGAGCCACCTCCCAATCCGAACAAGTTCGATGCACTCGCCAATCGCGGCAAGAAGATATTTGAGAGCGAGGGGTGTGGAAGCTGTCACACGCCTCCTCTTTACACCAACAACAAGCTCACGCCGGCTGAAGGCTTCCGGGTTCCTCCTGAGGCGCGAAAGCAGTTGGACATCGCACCGTTCTCGGTTGGGACAGATCCAAATATGACCTTAAAGACGAGACGAGGCACCGGTTATTACAAGGTGCCGTCGCTGAAGGGCGTCTGGTACCGCAGCATGTTCGGCCACAGCGGCTGGTGCGCGTCTCTCGAAGATTGGTTCGATCCCAAACGCCTGGAAGACGACTATGAGCCGACAGGATTCAAGCCTTATGGCGCCCAGAGCTATTCGGTCAAAGGTCATCCCTTTGGATTGGATTTGTCCGGAGAGGATCACCGAGCGCTCATCGCATTCCTGAAAACGCTTTGAGCTTCCCGAAAGCAAATGAAGCCTTAAATGGGAAAAGTTAGGGCAGCGTTTGATAGCAACTGTTGCCAGGGCAAGGCACTCATCGATCAAGACTTAGGCGCCAGTTAGAGGATTACTCCCGGAAAACGCCCATGTGGCCAGTAGGAATTCAGGCTTCACGCTAAATCACCGAGGCGCGAATCGAGCGCCTGGAAGGCGAATTCGGGGGTTCCGGATGGATGACCGCCTATGCAGAAGTAATTCGCTGTTACGGGTGGCCGTGCGGCTGATGCTTCATCAACACTAAGAACATCCCACCTGCCTTAATTCTGAACGCGGGGAATTACTCCGCCCGCAACGCGATCATCGGATCGGTCTTGGTCGCTTTGCGTGCAGGCAGGTAGCAAGCCGCAAGGGCCATTGCGATCACAAACACACCCGCCGCAGAATAAATCAGCGGATCCGATGGGTTCACCTCGTAAATCATGCTCTTCAGGACGCGCCCCACCAGAAGCGCAAAAGCCATTCCCAGCGCCGCTCCGCATAAGGTCAGCACCGCAGCCTGGCGCAGCACCAGCAGCAGCACATCCATCCGCTGCGCACCGAGCGCCATGCGCAAACCGAACTCTGGGGTTCTCCGGCTGACCGAGTACGCAATGACGCCGTATGTCCCAATCGCGGCCAGCAGAATCGCGAGCCCGGCAAAAATACCCACCAGCACGAAGGCGAATCGCGGCGTAGCCACCGTCGCGTCGGCGACTTCGCCCATCCATTGCACCTCGGCTACGGCCAGTGAAGGATCGATCCGATGTACGGCTTCGCCTACCGCCTGTGTAAGAGCCTGAGAATCAGCATTTGCGCGCACTACCACAGACATCTGCGAGAACGGTGTCTGCAACGCCGACCACCAGAAAGCTGGATGCGTATTCGGACTTTCCGGTTTGTCCTTCACATCACCGACGATCCCCACGATCGTCAACCAATCTGAATCTTTTGGATGGTCATCAAAAGTAATTCTTTTCCCTAGTGCGTCGCCTTTGGGCCAATATAGATTCGCGAGCGCCTGATTTATCACGATAACCTTTGGCCTGTCCGCATTGTCCTCCCAGGTAAAAAATCGCCCTCGTTTAAGCGGTATGCCCAGTGCGCGGAAATAGTCCCACGTAGCCACGTGGTACCTTGCGCCAAAGTCCTGGTGTGGCGCAGGTTGCCTGCCTTCGATCGAAAAGCTCATGTTGTCGTCCCAGCCGGTCCAGGGCAGGTCACTGCCAAGTCCGGCACTGCTCACGCCCGGAATCGACTCGAGCTCCGTCGCGAGCCGCTCATAAAAGCGCGATCGTTCCGGCATAGTCTTATACGCAGCGGTCGGCAGCCCCAGGTTCGCCGTCAGCACATGCTGGTGTTGAAAGCCAGGATCGAGGTGCAGCAGATTGAGCAGACTTCGAAACATGAGTCCCGCGCCAACCAGCAGCACGCAGGCGAGGCTCACCTCTGCCACAACCAGCACATCGCGCAGCCGGCTCATCCTTGCGCTGCCCGTCGCTGCGCGTCCGCTTTCATGCAAACCCTGCCGCGGATCGGTCCGGGATGCCTGCAGTGCCGGAACTAACCCGAAGAGAATTCCCGTCACCGAGCTGACCAGAAAGGTAAAGAAAAACACTGGGGTGCTGACGTGAATCTCGTGCAGGCGTGGAAAGTCCGACGGTAACAGGGAAACCAGGCTCTTCACGCCGCCCAGCGCGAGCAATAATCCAAGCGCACCGGCGGTGAGCGCAAGCAGAAGACTCTCCGTCAGCAGTTGCCGCACCAGTCTTGCCCGAGATGCACCCAGCGCCATCCGCACGGCCAGTTCTCTTTGCCGGGCAGCGGCCCTGGCCAGCAGCAGGTTGGCGGCATTCGCGCAGGCAATCAGCAGCACCATGGCTACCGCACCCAACAGCACCAGCAGCATCTGCCGGTTCGGTCCCACGATCTCGCGGTCAAGCGGAACTACAAGCATGCGCCAGGGCCCCATATCATTTCCGTGCTCATGCGCAATCGTGTTCATCATGGAGAACACTTCACCCTGCGCTGTCTCCGCAGTCACGCCATCTTTCAACCGCGCGATGCCTTCGATGTAATGCGAGCCTCGCTGCGCCGGATTGCCCTCGAAGGCAAACGGGCTCCACAAGTTCACGTCCTCTCCGTAGGAAACAGCGTGATACTCATTGCCCGGATGTGCCGTGCCCGGCGGCATCACGCCCACGACTGTGAAGGGTTGAGCATTCAAAGTTACCTTGCGCCCAATGATCTTCGAATCCGCGCCGAACTGCGTACGCCACAGCCGGTCGCTCAGAATCACCTGCAGTTCGTTCCCGGGGATCTCAGCATTTGTGTCGAACTCGCGACCCAACTCGGGTTCAATTCCCAATACATGAAAGAAACCCGCGGTGATGCGAAAGCCGTTCTCCCGAATTGGGTCACCGGAGCTGACGGCAAGCTGCATATCCGATCGGGTGTAAGCTGCCATCGACTCGAAACTCCGGTTGCGTGTCCGCATGTCGCGAAAATCGAATGGGTTCAGCGGAAACTTCGGAAACGCCTCTGAGGTCATAAAGATGCGCGTCAGTTTCTCCGGGTGCCGGTATGGCAGGGAGTGCAGCAAGACGCTATCGATTACGCTGAATATCGCACTGTTCGCGCCGATGCTAAGTGCGAGCGTCAGTACCATCACGGCTGCAAATACCGGATTCTCGCGCAACTGCCGCAGTGCATAGCGCACATCCTGCAGCGTTGTTTCGATAAAGCTGGTCCCGCGAGCCTCGCGGCAGTCTTCCTTGATCTGTGATTCGCCGCCAACCGCTAAGCGCACCCGGCGACGCGACTCTTCCTCCGTCAAGCCGGAACGCATGTACTTCTCTACTTCCTTTTCAAAGTGGAAGTGCAGTTCCTGATCAAGCTCGGTCTCCACCGTATCACGGCGAAACAGCGCGCGCAGCCGGTAACGCAGGTCGCTCAGCATCGCAATCTCCTCACATGCTCTCGAGAATCTGTCCGACGGCGACCGTCAGCCTGCGCCACGCCTCGGTCTCCACATCGAGCTGTTTCTGACCCGCGCGCGTCAGCTCGTAATACTTCGCGCGACGGTTGTTGTCTGATGTGCCCCACTTCGCTTTAATCCAGCCGCGCCGCTCAAGCCTGTGCAGCGCCGGATACAGCGAGCCCTGTTGAATGCGGAGCACATCACTCGACACCTGCTGTACACGCTCGGAGATAGCCCATCCGTGCTGCGGCCCCACAGCAAGCGTTCTCAGGATCAGAAGATCCAGTGTCCCCTGTGGAAGGTCAATTCGTTCTTCGGCCAAATCATTACCCCTTTGACTTCTACAAGAAGACAAATACACTATTCTTTTGTAGAAGTGCAAGGGGGAAATCAAAGAGGGTTCGCCAGAGGTCCGATGTTGGCCTTCTGGCTGTGCACAGACAATTCGGAAATTAGCTCGTCAACTGGAGCTTTGCAACATCTCGAAACGTGCATTGGCGATTCGGATAAGCCGCCCACGAGTTACAATTTTCCCGTGACTAGAGAACATTGGGCTCAGATAGGAATCACGACTCAATTCCTTATCATCGTCCGGACACTAGGTGAGGTCTTCCGGCTGAAGCACGTCCATGGCACCAACTTCACAGCCGCAGTCGCTATGCCGTATGTCGGCGGCGCTCTAATAGCAGCTTGCTTCTGCTGGGCAGGCGTGGCCTTGTACTTCTTTCGACGCTACGCGCTCTCCTCATGGATAGCGGTAGCGTCCGTAATCATTCTGCTGGTGTACAAAATTGCTGTGCTCGGCTGGTGATGGCGGCTCACCTAGACGATTGAGCCGAAGTCGAGCAGACCGCCCCCGGTCAATCAGTGCCTTGACGATTTCGCGTGAAGCGAGAATTTCTCAGGGCCACATGCCCGTTTTTCGAGATCAATCCTGTTTTGGAGTTCACGCTCTGTGCAATGCGCGCATTGCACAGGAAGATCACATCACCGGCGTGTTCTGAGCGCTCACAATCCACCACCGATCGTCTCGCCTCGCGAGCACATATAGAACCAGTTCCTGGAAAATGGAACCGGGAGACGGGGGCAGGGGCATTTCGTGCTCGTCCAAGCCGGTCCGCCGAACACTTGCGCAGGCTATCTCTGGGCCGAGGAAGCCGAGCGCTTCCAAAGTGAATCGCGAACTATATCCGTACTGTCGCGAGTGGGCTGCCAAGCGCCGATGGATCGGATTCAAATGCTCCAAGCCGATGACAATCTGGCCTTTGGGGCTACCCCAGATGACATCTTCGCTAAGAACACTGTCAAAGAGGTCGCCGTTCGAAGCATTAACGGCACGTTCCAAGATTGCGATCACAGCCAGTATTGCATCTCGGTTCCCAGTTGTGTGCCGCTTGAAGAAAATTGGCGCTTGTGGCAACGAACGGCTAGATTCCGTTTTTATCTTCTGCCTCATGACTCCTACCTTAAGCTGACAATGTGTAAGGTGTTGTGGAACGTGCACTGCACAATGCGGCTGCCCACCAGTTCAATCGCACGATAAGAATCTCCATGCCCCTCTGAGCGCGCTCAGGATTCCGCAGCGTACCAGATTCATCGAATTGCTCCCATGCACCGGGAAAGCTCACGGAATCGCGGATGGTAACGGCGTGCAGTTCAGCAAAGACTAAGCGCAACTGTTCGACCGCGCGTAATCCTCCGGAGGCACCGCCGTAAGAGACGAAGGCAACCGGTTTGGCGTGCCACTCGGCCCCGCTCGAATCGATCAGCGCCTTGAGCGGTGCCGGATAGCCATGGTTGTATTCCGGAGTCACGATTACAAAGGCATCTGCCTGGCCCAGCCGCTGTTGCAAGGACTGGGTAGGGCGTTCGTCGATGGACTGCCCTGGGGACGGTTCGGCCGGATCGATAACGTCTAGCTGAAACTTTTCGCTCGCCGCGAGCCGCTCCATAGTCCACCTCACCACGGTGTCGCAAAAGCGCCCCGGACGGGTGCTCCCATAGATCACGGCAACTCTGATTCCACCCATTGTTCCTCCCGGTCCCGCTATGGCAACGTCTGAAGATAAGCGTAGTACCTCAAGTAAACTTGAGGTCAAGAGGGATAATGAAAAATACTGTTGCGAAGAGTATTTCCCTGGAACTTACGGTAGGCGAGGTAGCGAAACGGAGCGGGGTCGCGATCTCCACCCTGCACTACTACGAGTCCGAGGGATTGATCAGCAGCTGGCGCAACCAGGGAAACCAGCGGCGTTATGCACGCCAAGTACTTCGGCGTGTTGCAGTGATCAAGGCAGCACAGCGCTTAGGCATATCACTCGCTTCAATACGCAAGGCGATGGCAGCGCTGCCGGGCGAACGGACGCCTACAGCGGAGGACTGGCAGAAGCTGTCTGCGGATTGGAAAGCCGAGTTGAACGATCGAATCACACGCCTGACCCGGCTTCGCGATCAGCTTGATGGTTGCATCGGCTGCGGTTGTCTTTCGCTCGGAGTCTGTCCGCTGCGCAATCCCTGGGACAAGCTGTCGATACTAGGTCCGGGGGCGCATTTGCTTGATCCTCAATGTGACTACACCACAGGTGGTGGTGAAACGGTGAAGGACCCAGGACGGTCGTAACAGCTCGTGCCACCTTACCCGACGGGGTTCATGAAGGCTGTGTCATTTATCGACATGCGGTATTTGTAACGAAAGCCAGCTATCGCCATCATTGAAGTTCTCCAAAACGCCCTTTGTTCTGTGCGCATCAAAACAGTGAGCGGAGCAAAAGGAGGTTGACGATGGAGATGAAGAAGTTCTTTTCGGACCAGTTAGAGCGTGAGGTCGCAGCCAGCAGGAAGGTGTTGGAAAGGGTGCCAGACGGACGCAATGATTGGAAACCACACGAGCGCTCCATGCCGATGGGCTATCTTGCGGCGCTTGTCGCACAAATGCCTGCATGGATTGCGATGATGCTAACGACCACAGAGTTGAACCTTGACAACAAGGCTGCGAGCGGCAACTTCCAAGCCAAGGCGTCAGAATCAAACGAAGCTCTCCTGAAATTGGCTGACGATTCTGCAAATAAGGCCAAGTCGGCGTTATCGGATGCGACGGAAGATCACTTTAACGTAGTGTGGAGCTTCAAAATGCATGGCAAGACGTTGAACAGTGGGCCACGACACCAGCAAATAGCGGATGCTTTCACGCATCTTGCGCATCATCGTGGGCAGCTGACCGTTTATCTACGGCTCAACGAGATACCTGTGCCCGCTATTTTCGGGCCGAGCGCCGATGAACCCGTCGCATGAACCGCTCACCGGCACGCCGGGCGCGAGATTTATTCGACCAGATCGAGCCGGTTAGGGTCGACGGCCAGAATCGCCTTTTGATCTACCAAGGAAGAGATGAGCGAGTGATGCGAATGACAGCGAACCACTGCGCAGGGTCCTCAGAGAGGCCCCGGCTTCCCAGGATTTCCTGTGGAGCTGGTTGGCGCTGGCGAAGTTCATGCGGCTTTCCTTAATGAAAGCCGCACACGTGGTAGTGTCCGGCGCAGCGTACAGGAAATCCGGGTCTGCCCCACATTTCTCTCCGGGCCTCTCCGGGCGTTGTGCGGCCCGCCAGGCATTTTCCGAATTCAATCGTGGACGGTTCTCGCCAGAACCAGTCATAGCCGCGTCCCCCGAATTTCGTCGATCGCCCGGCGTAGGATCGCGAAGATTCGCTTTCTCTCCTCGGGCGAAGCGTCGATCTTCTCGTGCAGTGCCGCTTTGAGTTCATTGCGGAGGTCGCGAAGTTCCGTCTTCATTTGCCGCCAGTCACTTCTGATTCCGCGGCGGGGATCGGCCCCGAGGTCATCACCCTCCTCGTCCTCCTCGGTGAATCGCTTTTGAAATTCGGATACCTTGCGGCCGAAGCGGGCAAGTTGCTCCAGGGTTTCTTCAACACTGGCTCGGTTTTCGTTCAGATGGGCGGTACCCGCCTCAGTGATTCGGTAGAGTTTCTTGCTGCCTTCCGATTCCGACGCTGCGTAACCCAGCTCCTCAAGATAAGTGAGCGCCGGGTAGACCATACCCGGACTTGGCGAATAAACGCCACTGGAGTGCTCTTCAATGGCCTTGATGATTTCGTATCCATGGCGCGGTTTTTCGCTGAGCAAAGCCAGAATGATGAGCCTAAGATCGCCCGAGGCGAGCATTTTTGCCGCGCGTATTCCAGCGCCCATGAAACCCCCGCCCATACGGTCAAAGGGCCTTCCTCTTCCCCCAAAGTGACCGTGCCGTCCCCGTTCTTCGAAAAATGAGAATTCTTGATGATGTCGATGCATATCTATTCCTTTCTTGAAATACATCATAAGATATATCATAACGATATATCTTGCGACAATATCTTCTCAGATGTCGCCCTTTTCCCAATCTTGGTATACTATTTTGGAAATAGTCTTCTGAGACAAAGCAACGAGATATGACGAAGAAGCCCGAATACCGCGACCTTTTTCCAGGCGCACTGGAAATGATGATTTTGCAGACACTGAGCAGAAAACCCATGCACGGCTACGCACTCGCGCAGCACATCAAGCGAATCTCCGACGAGTTGCTACAAATTGAAGAGGGTTCGCTGTACCCCGCATTGCAGCGCATGCTGAAGGCCGGATGGCTGGAATCGGAAATGGGTTTATCGCCGAAAGGCCGCCCCGTCCGAATTTTCAAAGTAACAGAGGCGGGTACAAATCACCTGCAAAAGGAAATATCGAGTTTCGAACAGATGTTCGCCGGCATCCGCCGCGTACTCGCGATCGCCGAGCTATAAACGGTTTCACGATTACGCTGTCCCATCCGGCCCAGCGAGGTGGGGCTTTTCTTGAGGAAAAGCCCCGTGTGAAGCATATTCAACGGCTACACCTATCATGAAACCGTTATAGGAGACTCCCATGCGCTGGTTCAAACAGCTCTTCCCGCGCCGCCGCCGTTACGACGAACTCCATGAGTCGATACAAGAGCACCTCAAAGAAAAGATTGAGGACTTGATGGAGGATGGTATGTCTCTGGAAATCGCCGAGCAAACCGCGCGCCGTCAGTTTGGAAATGTGGCCCTCATGGAAGAGCGCAGTCGCGAGGTTTGGCAGTGGCCACGGTGGGAATCATTCTTGGCAGACCTGAAATTTGCCGTGCGTCAACTAGTTCGCAATCCCGGTTTCACTGTGACCGTTATCTTCACCCTTGCGCTTTCGATCGGCGCCAACACCGCGATTTTCTCGATCGTGAACGCTCTCATGCTGAAGAGCCTGCCCTATCCGCATCCGGAGCGAATGGGCACCATCTACACCCGGGTGACCGGAGTGAGCGCCTGGGATGAGCGCCACAAATTGATGTATGAGCAGTGGCAACTGTTGCGCGACGACGTTCCTGCTCTGCTATCGGCGGTTTCCAGTCCGCATACCTCGGGCGTCAATCTCGAGGCCGGGTCTCATGTGCAATATCTCCAGGCAGGACGTATTTCGGCCCACTATCTCGATGTGCTGGGCGTTCAACCTGCAATGGGACGTAATTTCTCCGATTTGGAGGACCGCGCCCACGGGCCAAGCGCCGCCATATTGAGCTACAGTTTGTGGCGAAATACCTTCGCCTCCAATCCAAATATTCTGGGGCAGGCCGTGCTGCTCAAGGGCGCACCGTACACCGTCGTCGGTGTTCTCTCCGAGGAGACGATCACGCCCTTAAATGCCGACATCTATACCGCACTCCAACTCGGTCCCGAGGGTGAGGGGAACGGAACAAACGTGGAAGCCATCACCCGGCTGCGCGATGGCGCGAGCTGGCAGGAGGCGGATTCTGAGATCAACCGCGCCTGGTTGCACCGTGCCCATCGCTATGAGTTAAACGACGACCCGAACGCGCAGGTGAGCTACCACTCGGTGCCACTACAAAAGGGGGTGACCGCTAAGCTGCGCCCGCAGGCCTTGGCTCTGATGCTGGCAACAGGATTTATCCTGCTGATTGCCAGCGCCAATCTTGCCGGGCTGACACTGGTGCGCGTGCTCCGCCGGTCCCCTGAATTTGCCACCAGGCTGGCGCTGGGTGCTTCGCGCTGGCAGATTCAAAAGCAACTCTGGGCGGAAAATCTCCTGCTGGCGTTTCTGGGTGGGACGGCCGGCGTAGCAGTCGGTTTCGTCGCTTTGCGTGGGTTGCTCCAGCTTCTCCCGGAGCACTATCTCCCGGTAGCCAAAGTCCCCCTTGATGGCCGTGTACTGGCCTTCACACTCGCCATCTCCCTTTTGAGCAGCATACTTTTTGGCATGTTTCCCGCTCTTGCCATGCGCAAGTTTCGTCTGCGCTCCGCCATCGCCAGTCATTCCGCTACCGGGGGCGACCCTTTGCGTGTGCGCCAGGCCTTGATCGTGAGCGAGGTAGCTCTCACCGTCGTGCTGCTGGCAGCTTCTGGCCTGCTTATTCGTACGCTCATCCACCTGCAAACTTTGCCTGCGGGTTTCGACGCCACTGGAGTGATCACGGCCAAGGCATCTCTGGATGACCTGCGCTATCACGATGCCGCAGCATTCCGAAAGCTGCTCAGTGAAAGCACCGCCGCCATGCGCCAGATACCGGGCGTGCAGGCTACCGCAGTTGGGCAGAGTTTGCCCTATGAGCGTGCTTTGCTCAATGGGGTGACCATCAGCGACGGCAAAGACGCAGGACTGCAGGGGATGACCGATCAGGTCTACATCACCCCCGATTATTTTCAGACATTGCAGATTCCCCTACTGGCGGGACGTTCCTTCACCGACGCGGACGGACCAGAAACCCAGCACGTGGCCATTGTGAACCAGTCGTTCGCGCGCAAGTACTTCCATGGAACGAATCCCGTCGGCCACTACGTGAATAAGAACACGAGAATTGTCGGAGTAGTTCAGGATGTGCCCATCGCCCCGGGAATCGATGCCACTGCTCCTCTCACCGGCGAAGAAACCATGTACATCCCCGCGGCGCAAACCGATCCCCCGTTACTCGCGATGCTCCACGTCTTCTTCCAGCCAAATTGGATTGTCCGAACTTCCGGTCCAGTAGAAGGATTGACTGCGCAGATGCAGCGGGCTCTGTCGAGTGCCGATCCTGATCTGCCTTTCTCCGGTTTCTACAATATGCGCGACCTGATGGCGAAGACGCTGGCGACCCAGCGCGTCGAAGTAGCGCTGCTGAGCACGATGGCGGCGCTGGCGCTGCTTCTAAGCACCATCGGCATCTTTGCGCTGGTGGCGAATATCGTTGCCCAGAAAACGCGCGAGATCGGCATTCGTATTGCCCTGGGCTCGACCATTCGTCAAGCCATGGTCCACATCGGAGCTCCGGGCGTTTGGGCCTCGACACTTGGACTCATCCTCGGTCTGGTCTTATGTGCCGGAGCATTGCGTGCTATGCACAGTGTGCTCTATGGAGTAAGCGTCTACGACCTTCCTACCATCCTCATCGTCGTCTTGACGCTCGCAGCGGTAACGCTGGTTGCTACGGTTGCGCCGGCGCTCCGGATCGCAGGAATCGATCCCGCCAAGACGTTGCGAGAGGATTGACATCCCTAGCCATCTATGGGTTAATGGGCTAAGCGAGGGGACGTCATGCGACTCCGTCGTCGCATCTTGAATCTACTTTCCCGTTCCACCGTAGAGCGGGAGATCGATGCTGAGCTCCAAGCGCACATCGAAATGAGAGCTGCGGATAATATCGCGGGCGGCATGCCACCGGAAGAGGCCCGGCGTGATGCTCTACTGAAGTTTGGCAACCCCGCGGTTGTGAAAGAAAATTTGGCTGGCGTGGATACGGCGTTAGGCCTTGATAGCGTATTGAGAGACATTCACTACGCCTACCGGAAGCTACGCAAATCACCCGGGTTTGCCGTCACGGTCATCGCAACCCTGGCCCTTGGCATCGGCGCAACTACAGCCATCTTCAGTATTGTGGATGCCGTACTACTGCGGCCGCTGCCCTACAAGAATGCCGATCGCCTGGTGGTTGTGTGGCAGACGGATGCGGTGCATCGCGGCGTCGGCGCATGGTTTGATCCTTACCGCGAATTTGAAGAATGGCAACGTGGCAGCCGCAGCTTCGAGAAGTTGGCCGCGATGAGCTGGGCAACCACGGGCAAGACCCTGCTCTGGCGGGGTAAACCGGTTGGGCTGCTGGCGCTTCCGGCCAGTACCGACTTCTTCTCCATGCTTGGCGCCGAAGCCCAAATCGGCAGGACTTTTCGCCAGGCAGACCTGAAGAATCCCTGCACTTTAGTTCTCGCCTATCCGTTCTGGCAGGAGCAGCTGGGCGCACCCACAGACATTGCCGGGCAAACTCTGACTATGGGTCCGCTTCCCTGTGTGGTGGCCGGCGTGATGCCGAAACAGTTCACGTTCTACCCCAAACAAGCAAACGCCTGGTCGCTGATTACACCCGCGAGCTCATTCGCGCAGAAGCCGTGGGATTCGATGACCGGCGTCTTTGGCTTATTACAACCAGGAGTGACGCGCGCCCAGGCTGAAGCGGAACTCGACGCCATGCAAAAGAGAGTCTCGCCCGAAGCTCCCGCTTCGCTGTCGGTGCTCACCACCGCTACGCCGATTGTGCTGAGCCTGCAGGATAATTTCACCTGGTTAGCGGGAAGGAATCTACGCAGAGGGCTTTGGCTGCTCTCGGGTGCGGTGAGCCTTATCTTATTGATGGCGTGCTTGAACGTGGCCGGCCTGCTGCTTGGCCGCGCGATGGAGCATTCACGCGAGATGGCCATTCGCACCGCATTGGGTTCTGGCCGTGCGCGGCTTATCCGGCAAATGCTGACAGAGTCGCTGATGTTGGCCCTATGCGGGACTGGCGTGGGCGTACTGCTGGCAGTGCTGATGCTTCACTGGTTCAGTGCTGTGAATCCGGTGGAATTGCCCCCAGGCAATGTGGTCTCCCTCCACTGGCAGGTTCTTCTGTTCGCAGCGCTCTCGGGCATTGGCTCGTCCATCGTCTTTGGGCTGTTTCCAGCATGGCAGGCTTCGCGGGTCGACCTGAACTCCGTCCTCAAGAACAACGAGCGCGGCATAGGCGCGAGCCCTTCGGCACAGCACGCTTCTCAAGTATTGGTGGTGATGCAGATTGCACTCTCACTCATGCTCTTTGTTGGAGCAGGGTTGCTGGCGGCAAGCTTATGGCAGTTGGCTTCGACCCAGTTGGGCTATCGCACAAACCATGTGTTGACGGCGAGTGTCAATCTCCCCCAGGAGCACTACGGCGACAGCGAAGCAAAATCCAGGTTTGCTGCCGATCTCTCCAGAAGGGTGTCCGCGCTGCCCGGCGTCGAGGCAGTTGCGGAAGCGTCGAGCTTTACGCCCACGGGAGAAAACCCATTATCGGTTGAGGGAGCTCCCGGCAAATTTTCAGCAGGCGGCATTGCCACCCAGAGCGTGAGCGCAAACTTTTTCGATGGAATGCAGATTCCATTGTTTCGCGGCAGAGTCTTTGATAGCCAGGATCGCAACGACACGCGGCAGGTTGCTATCGTCAACCAGGCCCTTGCAAATCGATATTTCCCCCATGACGATCCGATCGGACGCGCCGTCAAGCTAAGCCGTGCTGACGATCCTTCGCATCAGTGGCTCACAATTATCGGCGTTGTGGCCGACGTCAAGGTAACGACTGTATTTCAGGAGATGGGCTATGTGGTGCAGCCCACGGTATACCGTCCCCTCACCCAAGACGCACCGGGAAACGTGGCCCTGATGGTTCTAACCCAAAAAAGCCCGTTGGAATTGATCGGTGGAATAGAAGACCAGCTTGCCGCGATAGATCGTGGCCTCCTATTGGCCAACCCGGAAACAATGCAAGACAAGCAATCGGCTGTGCTTTCCCAACCTCGCTTCCGCGCCATCCTCTTCGGCAGCTTCGCAGGGTTGGCTTTGCTGCTGGCCGTGGTTGGACTCTATGGCGTCCTAACGCAGATGGTCGCACAGCGAACGCGGGAAATGGCAATCCGCATGGCTGTAGGCGCAAGCCGCGGAGAAATGTTAAGCAGCGTGTTCCGGAAGGCCTTAGTTCTGGCAGCCATGGGGATTGCATTGGGCGTGATCGGCTCAGCCATCGCCGTGCGCGCTATGGCTGGGCTGCTCTATGGAGTGCGCGCAGAGAATACCGCAATGTTTGTACTCGCTTCGATCGTCTTGACGCTCACGACACTCGTGGCCAGTTGGAATCCAGCCTGGCGGGCGGCCAACATCGATCCCATGCTGGCGCTTCGTTCAGAGTGAGTTGGGCCAAAGACTAGCCCGCAGTGCACCGTAGCGCTATAGCAGTTTCGCAATTGGTACAGACCGAACCCGGATTTCCTGTGGATGTCGTTGGAACTACCGAATTGCATGCGACTTTCCTCGAAGAAAGTCGCACATCGTTGCTCTCGGCCAGTGCTGCGTTGCAGGAAATCCGGGAAGCCGCAGGCTTTTTCGTGGTTTTCTCTCAAGGAAAACCACACCTCGCAATCTTTTTCAGACCACAGTAATTGCGAAACTGCTTTAGATCGGCTGGATCGATAAAAAGCACATAAGCGATCAAAACGTCCCATTGAAACATGGGAAGGTTGAATGCGTATTCCAAAGCCAAGTGGAAGAGTAACCCCAGCAGAAGCAATGGATAGCGGACCCGCCTGAACCATATCAGAACTCCCATGGAAAACTCCAGGACAAGGGTGAACCAGCTTCCCAGTTTTAGCACGACTGAATTTTGCGTCCAGACGGGCAACGGAAACCGCTGGATCTCGTGAAGGTGAGTTGCGTAATAGAGTGCAGTTCCGTTCAGCCACGCATGACCCTTCATCTTCCAGCAAAAGGACATTACGTAGACCAGAGTAAGTTCGAACTGGATCATCCGCTGAGCCCACGGTGCTCTGGGCACAACCTCGAGTCTTTCCCGTTTTCGATTGGCGCGTACAAGGCGATTCAAGGAGAGCGCCGATCCCGCCGGCGCAAACACGAGAAAGAAGCCCGCGACGCGCAAGAAAGTGTCACCACCATGCGTGATGAAAGGATTTCTTTGCTGTATGGAAGCCAGGCAAAGAAACACAACTACGCTGCTGATGCGCGTCCATAAGCCTACCGTGAGCAGTACAGCGAAGCCCAGGAAGGCAAAGAAGAATGCACCTACCCAGTGATCATCCTGGGGCAGAAGCGCGAACACGTTGAGGCGGATACCGGGTTCGAGCGTCTTCATCGTCGCCCGCGACACCCAGGCATGCACGCCATACCAATCCAACCAGTCCGAGTGCAGCAGGATCAGGGTAACTGAAACGCAGGCGCCATAAAGAATGCGGAATAGCGCAATGGGCAGCGGCGACTGAGGCGCAAAAAAGAACTTTTCCCAAGCCTTACGAAAGGCCGGCAGCCTCATCTGAAATCCCCGTGTTCAACGTAGTCTTCGTAAAAGAGAATTAGTCTTGGGGCCTGGGCGTAGTCGTTTTCTGCCCACGGCTTGATATCTGCCAGAAATTGGATCAGCAACACCTTATCTGGAGGATCGGCGGGATTCTTATACAGACGCCCCACATGCATGGCAATGTCCGGCCAGAGAGCCGCATTCTGCTCGGCGACCAGGTTTTCTGCGAATTTGCGATATCTTTCCTTGCGATAGCGTTCGCCGAAACCGAGCTGCTCCATTCTAGGAAACGTCCAAACGTGCATATGGCCATGTTGCGTGATGGCAACTGCTTTGATATAGGCGTTTACCGATTTCGGATTGGGGGCGAAGGTGTCCCATGACTGGGAGAGGGCAGTCCATTGCATATAAGGGCCGACGAGTTCCCTCACCCCCACTACCGGAGGAAAATCGGTGGGCGCAGCCCAGCAGATGATTGCAATCAAGTGGAACAGTATGAAGACGCTGATTGCGCCATGGCGGAAACCCTTTGTCTCCCAATTTTCCGCCTCCGTTTTACCAACAAGGGTGGGCTGCAGGGAGCACGCACCTCCAGCAGCTTCTTTCGTCTTTCTTCGACGACGCGGCCTCACGTCTAGTGCCTTTTCTTGTTTGATCACAAGCATCCTGGGTCTAAAGTCCCCAGGATGCATTGACGGGATGACGATGACTTCTTCCATCTGTGGAAATGCGCTCCGCAAAAAAATTGAGCGGACGAGGAAGTTTTTGCGTCGGCAGTGCAATACAAGGCAGGGAACATCCGTTGCTGTGGCCTCGAATTGGAAACAGGGCAAAAGGCTTGAAGAAGGATCCTGTTTCAAACGCTCAACTGCTTGAGCGTCTGAAACAACGGGATGAGCAGGGCTTCTTGGACCTGTATGACCGCTATCATCGTCCGGTCTATCGATTCGTGGTGCACATGACGGGATCTGTTGCCGTCGCTGAAGACCTCACACAGGAAGTATTTCTTGTGATTCTCGACGCAATGAGCTCTGGGACCATCGAGCGATTTGAACCTGAGAAAGGGACGCTGGAAGGATATCTTATTGGCATTGCCAGGAATCTTGTGAGGGCAGAACGTCGCAGAACCTATCGGCTACTTCCGATGGAGGGTCTCTTTGAAACGCCTGAATGGAATCGGTTCCTGGATAAGCTTTGCCTGGAGAAACCAAAGCAAGATGCCGAAAGCCTGCTTGCGGTTCAGTCTGAATTGAATGTTCTTTACCGCGCGATTCTGGAGCTGCCGCATCAGTATCGGGAGACAATCGTGTTGTGCAGCTTGCAGGAAAGGAGCTACCAGGAAGTGGCTGCGATTCTACAATGTTCCGAAGGCACGATAGCCTCGCGCATGAATCGCGCCAAGGCGTTGCTTGCAGCAAAGCTGCGGGGATCGGCGGCACAAGAAGTAAAGGCGTCTGCGACCTAACGAGGAAAGGAGGGCAAGGGATGGTGGAACAACGATCAAAGTGGAGAGAGAATGCCGCTGCATCGCGCGTGGAATATCTTTTGGGGCTGCTGAGTGCACTATCGCAACACGATCCCCCTCCAACCCTCAGAGGACGACTTGAGCTTCTGGCTTCGAGGCGATTGAGAAACGAGGCGGAATCTGGAAGGCCGCTTGGCAGGGCGCAGGCGGGACTTATACTCCGGCTCAAACCGGTCTTCCCCGTAGCCCTGCTCATCGTCATCGGAGTGGCCGCGGCATTTGTGGCGCACGTTCGCCGGCCTGTACCCTTGCAAACGAAGTTCGAACCGCAAGTTATCCCCCCGAGTGCGCCCGTTGATAGCGGAATCCGCGCCCAATCGGCAGCTCCATCGCCGGAAGCTACCTTGCCGGCAACTCGCCCTGCGCTGCCCAAGTTGGCGCACTACAATATCTCCCAGCGAATGACACTGCAACTTCCCTACTCCGACCCCACCATTGATACCGGAACGGATGCGACCATTCGAGTATCGATGTCTCAGGCAGAGCTGGCGTCGCTGGGCTTTCCACTGAACACAACTCTCCACGATCAACGGGTGATCGCTGAGCTGACCTTAGGGGATGATGGTCTACCACGAGCGATCAGCGTGTCTCTGCCTCTTGAAGTGATCAAGGAGAAGAAATGAACCGCCATTCGCTGATAGTTCTATCCAGCCTGACGCTTTGTCTTTCCAACTACAGCCGGGCACAGACGCAGGTCACGGTGAGCCAGGAGGAATGCTCTGGAAGCGATGCGCCTTGCACAAGAATTGTTAATCAGCAAGTAGCTGGCCCACCCCAAGTCGACATCGAGGGCACTCCCCCGTCGAGACCCGGACAAGTGACAATCGTTTCGACACGCGGGGCGGTGATGTTCGGACTACAAGATGAAGCTGCAGTGGTTAAAAACGAACCCTACCAGGCTCAGGCCGTCACCGAGATGAAGCAAACGCTTGCAGACGGCTCGCATATCGTTCAGACCACCACGGCAACCGTTGCGCGCGATGGCGACGGCAGAACGGTTCGCATCCAAAAACTAACGACGATGGGCCCCTGGAGATCTTCTGGCTCTCCACAGGGAAGTAGCCAGACGCTAACCACCATCTTCGATCCGGTCAGTAAAGAGCACATTGACTTTACTTCGGACAGCAACGTCGCTCACGTATTGCCCATGCCGCCATTGCCGCCTGGAGCACCTGGAGGCGTAGAACCTGCACTTACCATGGCCTATGCAGGTCAGGTATCCGGTACGGCGCAGGGCGTCACGGTGCAGGCTCAAGCGATGTCACCCCAAGCGAGCAGCGGCGCGGAGCCTAAAACCGAATCTCTTGGCACGGAGACAATCGAAGGCATCCAGGCCACTGGAACGCGCAGCACGACCACCATTCCCGCAGGCTCTATCGGTAATGATAAGGACCTTATTATTACTCACGAAACATGGTACTCACAGGAGCTAAAACTCGTAATTCAGAGCACGCAAAATGATCCGCGCTTTGGCCAAACAACGTATACGCTAAAGAACATTCAGCAGGGGCAGCCTGATGAAACACTGTTCCAGGTGCCGGCAGACTACAAGATCAATAAGATTGTTCCCAGGTTGGCGCCACCGCAGTAGCCGTTTCTGCCCGAGACTAGAGACACGGTGGTCGCGATTATATTACCGACGGCACGTAGCACTTATAAGCAACGATTCTGGACGGGCCCTTCAGGAGTATGATGGGCGCCATGCCGGTCATTACTGGACCAGTTACGTTCCCTGGAGAATCCACTCCCCTGTCGGGGACCACAGAGGCGGCGCGCCCCGAGCTCGCCGGGCTGGTGCTTAACGACGCCCTGCAGGAGATCGAGCTATTCGGAATAGGCCCACCCGTCGCGGTTCAGATTCAGCTTCGCGTGGTTCGTTCCGACATCACAGGCCTGCTTGATTTCTACTATCGCATCCTCACCGGGACCTCTCCGCTCGGTACCCACGCGGACACCGTCACGATCTGGCTGCCGCCGCCTGCCGGCATCACGGTGACTTATGCCGACTTTCGCCCGGACGGACTGGGCACCACCGCGCCGGATAAGTTCATCTATGGGGCCCCGGACAACAAATACACCTTCATCTTCAGCAAAGGCGTTCCTGCCGATACAAGCACGCGCTTCTTCTTCGTCTCCACCAACGCGCGGGACTTCTCCGCCACCGGCGCCGATCTTGGAGACGCGGAACTTCCTGGAACGGAAATCATCGTGAAAGTTCCGGGTCCGCTCGCTGAGCACCACGGTAAAAGGTAACATCGCGGTCTTTCGATGTCAGCGTACAGCAGGAGCGACGAAGCCTCGCTGGCGAAGCGAGTCGAGTACAATCCCAGCGGAGCCGGAGCTGTCGGTTTGGTGAGCCGAAGGTATTGAACATACATCTGCCCGGCCATGAGTTCACCGTTGGGATCGATGAAATGCACCGGGCCGCCAGGCGTGCTTATGCGCTCGCGTTTGGCCAAGCCCTCCAGACGGTGTATGTGACCGCCTACAAAGAAGCTGCCGATCTCGGCAACAGAGAGGGCTGACGGGTCTTCAGGCATGCTTTATCTCAAAATGTTCTACGCGGCGGGCGCGGGCCGCTCAATATCCTCCGCGGGCCGTTCGGAGGCGGCCGGCTTCGGTTGCACGGGAAAGAGAAATTGCAACGGTGACGACACCATTTGCTTGAACACATAGCGCAGGATCGATCTGCGTTCCTTATGGCCCACATCGTAAGCGCGCAGCGCCACGAACGACGCAATGGCAAAGCTGACACCCAGATTCAGCACGAACATGATCGCGATGCCGACCACCGCAGAGTAGAGCCATTCCTGCCTGAACGCGGACGGGCCGAAACGAGCGGCCGCGAAGGCGAACATGCCGGTGTTGAGGGTAACGTGACGAACATCCAGGGGCAGGCCAAAGAACTCGAACAACACCGGCGAAAAGCCCATCAGATAGCCGAGCGAGATGCTGGTGCTCCAGGCGCTGATGTTGCGGTCAACCCAGCCGGCAATCTTCTGCATTGTGCCGGCGCCTATGGTGTGGCCGAGCCGGTGCTGCGCAATGGACGCGGGAATGCGATGGTAGACAGCAAAGTTCTCGCACCACCCTCCAATGAGGCCGGCAAGCCAGAGCAAAACGCCCGTGAGCGCAGCGTCAATGGCGGTTGCCGAGGCCAGGGGACGCAGTGATAAATAAACCTTTTGCGCCTGAGCAGCGGGCAAATATGGCGTGTGGAAGTTCCTGAGCCAAAGCAGATTGAAGATCACGGCGCCGGTGCTCACCGCGAAAATATTACCCAGCGCCGCGGCCAGCTGCGTGCGGCTGATGGATGCGCCGTATTGGGTGATCTGGTCGCGACGGGAATCGCCACGGTTGCGGCGGATGATGTCCGCCAGCCTCGCTCCGGTCAGGGCAGGCTGCTTGGTGGCCAGCGCAAGACCAAAGGTCTGCATCAATAGGAAGCTGACTGCGTAGTTCGTCCCTATTAGAACGGCTTCCATAAAAGGCGGCCAGTGCTCGGCGATGAGGTGAAGTTTGAGCGCCGCGGTAAAGACGGTAAGGAATCCTCCACCGATGGCCGCGCCCCACATCTGCCAGTATTCCCTGCGGCTGTGGGCGATATAGTGTTCGCCACCGTGGCCGTCTTCCACGTCTTCGCGCCAGCAGTTGAAGTTCTGCTGGATCAGCGAGGATGCGCGTATCCTCACAGGCCGCGCCAGCGTATTCAGCAACTGGCGCACCGCGGCAGAAAGCCTGCCGGTCCGCTCCACCAGCGTGGCGGCCAGCATTTCCATACGGTCGAGCGCCGCGTCCATGGCGCTCAGATCGAAGACTAGCGGAGAATTCACCCCGGCGTCTTCCATGTTGATACGGACAATCGCGAGCTCTCCCCTGCAGGCGTAGACGGCATTGAGCCAGCTCTCCCTACATTCATCCGGACAATCGCCGGGGATCGCTGAGTGTTCGCACTCAATAAGTTTTTCGGTAGCGAAGACCAGGGCATAGGGAGGAGATTGCTCCACCGACTGGTCATCGCTGCGCTGGCGGACAGCACGGCTGGTGCCACGCGCAGAGACGCGCGCTGCCAATAAGCGGAGCGATTCGTGGAGGTCCTGATGTACATGGGGATAGGCAGCGACGCCTTCCGCGCTCCAGAGGTTCTCAACCAGGCGGGCAAAGAGCGTGGCATCCATATCCAGAAAGCGCTGCACCGCGCGAGACGAACAAAAGACCCCGGCGAAGAGTCGAGCGGTGTCGTCCTCCTTGCGCGGCGGAGGCAGCCAACGCTGAAAAAGGCGGCTGGTGATTTCCCGGAAAAGTGCATGCTGGGCAGGAATCCCCGCTTCCGCGAGGAAGGAAACAGAATCAAGGGAACCCAGCGTCGACTGCCATCCCCGTTGAAAGCAGGAACGCAGGTCATGGTCTTGCTCAAGCATGCCTAACCAGCCGACCAGGCGGGATTGGTAGGCGCGCTCCGAGCGCACCTGCCAGATGCCTGAGAACAGCTCGATGAGGTAATCGGTTTGGCTGACCAGGGTGGTCGCAACGCAGAAGGCTTCCGTCTGTACGCGCAAGGCTGCCATCGTCCGAGAAGACGCTTGGGGCCCGCCGAGGCCCGGCCGCCGGCCACTTCGCAGATTGGAGATCATGGCCATCTGAACTTAAATCATAGCGTGAACCCTGCGGAAACTGGCTCCGCTCTAGCCTGCTAAACCTCCACAAACTTTGTGGTACGCGGCTTTTGTCTTTGTAGCCTTCGTTCTTTCGCCGGGGTTACAGAGTCTGCGTGAGAACTAGCGAAACCGCAGGTCCCTCCACTACGCTTCGCTCCGGTCGGGATGACAAATTTGTTTGAGTGCCAGGATGCTGGTACCCAAACAGAATTGTCATCCCGACCGGAGCGAACCCGGATTTCCTGCTACGCGGCGCTCACAAGCGGCCACGTGTGCGGCTTTCAGTAAGGAAAGCCGCATGAAGCTCGCCAACGCCACCAACCTCAACAGGAAATCCGGGCAAGCGTAGTGGAGGGACCTGCGGTTTCGCTAGTTCTCAGGCAAACTCCACGGCCTATAACCGGCGTTCTGTCTCCCACTAAGGTCTCCGAAACTGACCGGAAGCGGTCAGTCTCGGTCGGGCCAACAAGCTACCGGCCCAGTTGTGAATCCCAGACCGCCAACGAATGACCGAAAAGCGTCGATTTCGGCGAGCCTTGTGGTGATTGCTGGACGCGAGGGTATAGCGGAATATGACCGCAATGGTCTTAAGAGGAGGTTGCGACAATGAACGATCAGGCCTGGTTGGAAGGCCGGAAGAACGGCCGGATCGATAGGTTGCGGGGGACCAAGAACGAATATGCCTGGGTGGTCTTGCTAAACGAGGGATACTCCAGGAGCTATTCCCTCGGATATCGCCATGGTTGGACGCGTCCGGATGAGGGACCGCTGTAGACCGGCCACCGCTCGCCCATTTGTCCAGAGTGAGATTACTTATGGACGGTATAGTGCAGCCGGACAACGCCGTCTGGGAACTCCGTGCAGGAGATGAGCTTTAGTGGCACGGTGCGGCGGCTGGGCGCAATCAATGGAATGCCTTCGCCTATAAACTTGGGAATGACGTGAATCATAAACTCGTCGATCTCTCCTTCGTCGAGAAACGACGCAATGATGCCGGCGCCACCCATCATCCAAATGTCCTTCCCCTTTTTCTCCTGCAGACGGTTTGCGAACGCTCGGATGGGTTCGCTCACGAACTCCACGCCCGCAGGCGCCGGCGCTTGCGGGAGACTGCGTGTGAAGACATAGTTTTTAACTCTTGTATCGAAGGCCGTTCCGGGCACGCCTTTCTTTTGAAAATCAACCGCCATATCGCATGTCTTCCTGCCCCACAAGACCGTGTCGATCGATTTTAAGAATTCACCCATGCCGTAGTTGCCCTTCGGACGTGGACGGTCGAGCCAGTCGACGGAGCCGTCGGGTCGGGCAATAAAGCCGTCGGCGCTGATGGCGATGTAGACGATGATTTGGCGCTTGCGGACCATGACGTTACAGGCCGCGTCAATCTTAACCCGGAGCACGCTAGAATTTCCATCAAGTAGACCCAGGGAGGTGTGGCGGGTCATTAGACTTGGTTTATCGGTTTGCTGCTGCGGAGGCAACGGCGAGCGCCCATCGAGCTGCGAGTCGTCGGATACATTTGCTTTAGGGGTTCACTTCCAGCTGGTCCGGCTTTTCCCTTAGTAGTCTTCCTGATTGAGCGGATTGTATATTTCAGGGTAAGTCCATTTCGACCGGACTGCTGGATGGTAACCCATGGAACTTCCTGGGGAAGCTGCTGAGGAATTGTTTGCGGAGGCCCTCGAGCTGCCGCCGGAACGCCGGTCTGCTTTTCTCGATAAAGCTTGCCATGGCTCCCCTCAGCTCCGCGCGGTGGTCGAACAACTGTTACTGGCGGAGCAGAACGCCGGCAGCTTTCTCGAGCAGCCGGCGTTCGCGCCGGAAGGCGTATCCGAGCTTCCCGCAACCGTGTTACTGTCCGCCGACGCCCGCTTTCAGCCCGCGCAATTAATCGCCAACCGCTTTCGCGTGGTACGGTTCATTGCCCGTGGAGGTATGGGCGAAGTCTACGAGGCCAAAGATCAGTTCCTACAGGGCGAGAGCGTCGCGCTGAAAATTATCCGCCCGGAAATCGCCGCCGACGCGGCAAGCTCCTCCCGCTTTGAACATGAAGTCATTCTCGCGCGCAAAGTGGTTCATCCGAACCTTTGCCCCATTTATGAGATCTTTCATTGCGACCAACCCCAGCCTCCCTTTCTGCTGCTCACCATGCGGCTGCTGCAGGGCGAGACGCTGCAAACCCAGCTTAAAACGGCAAGCATAAGCCCCGCGGAAGCCGTAGACATCTGCAGACAGCTGCTTGCCGGGGTAGCCGCTTTGCACGCCGGTGGCATCATCCATCGAGATCTGAAACCGAACAACGTCATCCTGGAGCGCGAGGGGCGGCAGCTTCGCGTCTTCATCATGGATTTCGGGCTCGCCCGCCAGCATGGCGCCGAAACCACCCTCCTCGGGCCCGGCATGATCGCCGGAACACCGGGATACATGGCGCCCGAGATGCTGCGCGGCGAGCGGCCCACCAAGGCAACCGACTTGTTTGCCCTGGGAGTGGTCTTGCACCAGGTGCTCACCGGCGAGCACCCCATCGAATCGAAACCGGGCACTACGTTGTCGCCGTCACCATCGTTGCGGTCGGCGCAGGCGCCGGCTGAACTGGTCACCGTGGTTGAGGGCTTTCTTTCCCCCGACCCGGCAGTGCGATCCAGCGCCTTTGAGCGTTTCGCCCCGGGCGTCGGCAGCGCCGCGCAGGCGTCAACGTTCGCGCGAGGCCCGGCGAGCAAACGGACGAGGCTCTGGTACCTGGGGGGTGCGGCCGTTGCAGTGGCGGCGATGGCATTTACCGCCACGCTCCTGCGATCCCCGCTTCCCGCACCACCGGAGTCGACACAGCTCACGTTCTCGTCGGAGCCAAAGGAAGCGCCGCTGTTTAACGATGGAGCGCGCCTTTATCTCAACAGCCGCGGAGCCCCTGCCCAGATGGCGGTCAGCGGTGGTTCCGTCGTCCCTCTCCACATACTAGGACCCGGCATCTTCCTGTTGGATATTCTGCCGGATGGTTCCAGGGCGCTGGGTATGAAGCCCGATATGGACGATAATCTTGGCCGCGGAATCCTATGGACAGCATCGATGTTGGGGGGTGCACCGCGAAAGTTGACAGATCACCTCGCGTTCACAGCGCAGTGGTCTCCAGATGGACACTCGGTCGTGTTCGCGGATCGGCAATCGCTCTACAGAATCGATGACGATGGGCAGAATCTGCGCAAGTTCTGGGATGCGCCTGGGGCCCTGGTTGCTCTGCGCTTCTCGCCCGATGGCAGGGAACTTTCGGCGACCCTTGAGAACGAGAACGGAACGTTTCATCGGCTTTGGGTTGTCAGCAGTGACGGGCGCGATGCGCACCCGCTGCGTGTTGACTGGCCGGAGAATGCCGGCCAGTCCGATGGCTTGTGGACACCCGATGGGCGGCATTTTATATTCTCGTCCGACCGGGAAGGGCGGCCAAATCTTTATGAAGTGGTGCCGCCGCCCTGGTTTGCCTTTTGGCGAAAGCCAAAGGCGGTGCGCATTACCGGCAACCAACTGCCCATTCTGGCGGCGGCCCCAATGCTCGATAGTAAGGGCCTGTTTGTCCTGGGAAAAATGGATGAGGGCGCAACGCGGGCCTACGATCCCCTCAGCAAAAAGCTGGTGCCCTTTCTCGACGACTTATCCATGCTTGCGTTCGTGATCTCGCCCGATCGGCAGTGGATGGTCTATTCCGAATACCCCACCCGGTATTTGTGGAAGAGCCGGCTTGACGGAAGCGAAAAAGTGCAGCTCACCCGATCCTACGGGTTGATGCAGCAGTGGTCGCCCGATGGAAAGTGGCTGGCCTACTCCGATTGGGACAATATCTATCTTGTCTCGGCGGACGGCGGTATTCCACAAAAGATCACTCCCGACGGACGTCATGGCGTCGCGCCGAGCTGGTTTCCCGATGGTAAGGCGATAGCGTTTAATTACTTTCCCGTTCCCGATCAACCACCCAGGATTCGCGTGATTGACTTAGCCACCCGCCACATTACCGACATGCCCGGAGCCGAAGGATATTACGTGCCCTCCTGGTCTCCAGACGGCAGATATATGGTGGCCATCGCGCAAAATCCTTCGCGCATGGTTTTGTACTCAGCGGAGACGAAGACGTGGAGCGACCTGTACTCCTTCGAGGAGCCGTGGGGCTACTGGGTCTGGGCGCGCGACAGCCGTTCGCTCTATGTGGGAATGGTTCAAGGCAACAATGGCATCTACCGGCTCTCGGTGCCGCAGGGAAAGTGGGAACTATTGACCGGGCTGGAGGGTGTCAACGATCCGCAATCTTTTGATTCCTTCATGAGCCTGACCCCCGATGGGCAGCCAGCGATTATGAGCCGCACCGGCGTAGGCCAGATCTATTCCCTTCGTTGGACCCAGTAACGTCACTCTTGACTGCCGAAACGGCATAATCGACAAGATGCCTGCCCCGACGAAGCTCTTCCGCAAGGTCAAAGGGAATCTCCGCTTAGGTGGGCCGTAGGCCCATGAAGGCTCCGTCGAATAAACATCGCCTCAGGGGCTACCTCATAGCTGTGGCCTCCTTGCGAGAACTGGCCGGGCGTGAGGACCAGAGTGTCGGATCTGCAGCTTGCGAAGCCCTCGGAGCTGACCGTCACATGATAAGGAACTCCTGGCTTGACGTTGTCAAATTGAAAGAATGCATCGTCGTTCGCCACGACCGAGCGAATATCCCGCTGCGTGGGTCCGGCGAGAGCAGCGCTAGCGCCGGTACGACGGCGCCGCCCACGTCGGTTACAGTTCCATTGATACGTCCCGGTTGTGGCTGAGGCGCAACTAGCTGCTGGGCCTGCACCGTTAAGCGGCCCACGAGGCAGATCAAAAGTACAAAGAAAGATAGCTTCAATTTTGTCATGGTGCATTCCTCGCGCGCTGCTCATCCGCCATCGCTGGGACAGCTGCAGGAGATAGTACAATTGGATTCACCCGCCGCCCTTCGGACCATCTTTTGTTTTCGATTAAACGTGATCGCTATTGGTCCGGCTTTTCCCTTAGTAGTCTTCCTGATTGAGCGGATTGTATATTTCAGGGTAAGTCCGTTTCGACCGGACTGCTGGATGGTAACCCATGGAACTTCCTGGGGAAGCTGCTGAGGAATTGTTTGCGGAGGCCCTCGAGCTGCCGCCGGAACGCCGGTCTGCTTTTCTCGATAAAGCTTGCCATGGCTCCCCTCAGCTCCGCGCGGTGGTCGAACAACTGTTACTGGCGGAGCAGAACGCCGGCAGCTTTCTCGAGCAGCCGGCGTTCGCGCCGGAAGGCGTATCCGAGCTTCCCGCAACCGTGTTACTGTCCGCCGACGCCCGCTTTCAGCCCGCGCAATTAATCGCCAACCGCTTTCGCGTGGTACGGTTCATTGCCCGTGGAGGTATGGGCGAAGTCTACGAGGCCAAAGATCAGTTCCTACAGGGCGAGAGCGTCGCGCTGAAAATTATCCGCCCGGAAATCGCCGCCGACGCGGCAAGCTCCTCCCGCTTTGAACATGAAGTCATTCTCGCGCGCAAAGTGGTTCATCCGAACCTTTGCCCCATTTATGAGATCTTTCATTGCGACCAACCCCAGCCTTCCTTTCTGCTGCTCACCATGCGGCTGCTGCAGGGCGAGACGCTGCAAACCCAGCTTAAAACGGCAAGCATAAGCCCCGCGGAAGCCGTAGACATCTGCAGACAGCTGCTTGCCGGGGTAGCCGCTTTGCACGCCGGTGGCATCATCCATCGAGATCTGAAACCGAACAACGTCATCCTGGAGCGCGAGGGGCGGCAGCTTCGCGTCTTCATCATGGATTTCGGGCTCGCCCGCCAGCATGGCGCCGAAACCACCCTCCTCGGGCCCGGCATGATCGCCGGAACACCGGGATACATGGCGCCCGAGATGCTGCGCGGCGAGCGGCCCACCAAGGCAACCGACTTGTTTGCCCTGGGAGTGGTCTTGCACCAGGTGCTCACCGGCGAGCACCCCATCGAATCGAAACCGGGCACTACGTTGTCGCCGTCACCATCGTTGCGGTCGGCGCAGGCGCCGGCTGAACTGGTCACCGTGGTTGAGGGCTTTCTTTCCCCCGACCCGGCAGTGCGATCCAGCGCCTTTGAGCGTTTCGCCCCGGGCGTCGGCAGCGCCGCGCAGGCGTCAACGTTCGCGCGAGGCCCGGCGAGCAAACGGACGAGGCTCTGGTACCTGGGGGGTGCGGCCGTTGCAGTGGCGGCGATGGCATTTACCGCCACGCTCCTGCGATCCCCGCTTCCCGCACCACCGGAGTCGACACAGCTCACGTTCTCGTCGGAGCCAAAGGAAGCGCCGCTGTTTAACGATGGAGCGCGCCTTTATCTCAACAGCCGCGGAGCCCCTGCCCAGATGGCGGTCAGCGGTGGTTCCGTCGTCCCTCTCCACATACTAGGACCCGGCATCTTCCTGTTGGATATTCTGCCGGATGGTTCCAGGGCGCTGGGTATGAAGCCCGATATGGACGATAATCTTGGCCGCGGAATCCTATGGACAGCATCGATGTTGGGGGGTGCACCGCGAAAGTTGACAGATCACCTCGCGTTCACAGCGCAGTGGTCTCCAGATGGACACTCGGTCGTGTTCGCGGATCGGCAATCGCTCTACAGAATCGATGACGATGGGCAGAATCTGCGCAAGTTCTGGGATGCGCCTGGGGCCCTGGTTGCTCTGCGCTTCTCGCCCGATGGCAGGGAACTTTCGGCGACCCTTGAGAACGAGAACGGAACGTTTCATCGGCTTTGGGTTGTCAGCAGTGACGGGCGCGATGCGCACCCGCTGCGTGTTGACTGGCCGGAGAATGCCGGCCAGTCCGATGGCTTGTGGACACCCGATGGGCGGCATTTTATATTCTCGTCCGACCGGGAAGGGCGGCCAAATCTTTATGAAGTGGTGCCGCCGCCCTGGTTTGCCTTTTGGCGAAAGCCAAAGGCGGTGCGCATTACCGGCAACCAACTGCCCATTCTGGCGGCGGCCCCAATGCTCGATAGTAAGGGCCTGTTTGTCCTGGGAAAAATGGATGAGGGCGCAACGCGGGCCTACGATCCCCTCAGCAAAAAGCTGGTGCCCTTTCTCGACGACTTATCCATGCTTGCGTTCGTGATCTCGCCCGATCGGCAGTGGATGGTCTATTCCGAATACCCCACCCGGTATTTGTGGAAGAGCCGGCTTGACGGAAGCGAAAAAGTGCAGCTCACCCGATCCTACGGGTTGATGCAGCAGTGGTCGCCCGATGGAAAGTGGCTGGCCTACTCCGATTGGGACAATATCTATCTTGTCTCGGCGGACGGCGGTATTCCACAAAAGATCACTCCCGACGGACGTCATGGCGTCGCGCCGAGCTGGTTTCCCGATGGTAAGGCGATAGCGTTTAATTACTTTCCCGTTCCCGATCAACCACCCAGGATTCGCGTGATTGACTTAGCCACCCGCCACATTACCGACATGCCCGGAGCCGAAGGATATTACGTGCCCTCCTGGTCTCCAGACGGCAGATATATGGTGGCCATCGCGCAAAATCCTTCGCGCATGGTTTTGTACTCAGCGGAGACGAAGACGTGGAGCGACCTGTACTCCTTCGAGGAGCCGTGGGGCTACTGGGTCTGGGCGCGCGACAGCCGTTCGCTCTATGTGGGAATGGTTCAAGGCAACAATGGCATCTACCGGCTCTCGGTGCCGCAGGGAAAGTGGGAACTATTGACCGGGCTGGAGGGTGTCAACGATCCGCAATCTTTTGATTCCTTCATGAGCCTGACCCCCGATGGGCAGCCAGCGATTATGAGCCGCACCGGCGTAGGCCAGATCTATTCCCTTCGTTGGACCCAGTAACGTCACTCTTGACTGCCGAAACGGCATAATCGACAAGATGCCTGCCCCGACGAAGCTCTTCCGCAAGGTCAAAGGGAATCTCCGCTTAGGTGGGCCGTAGCCCA
The DNA here is from genome assembly GCA_963787145.1 of uncultured Acidobacteriaceae bacterium. GTDB lineage: Bacteria > Acidobacteriota > Terriglobia > Terriglobales > Acidobacteriaceae > PALSA-350. Next base: position 5,535 of record CAWBBY010000017.1, on the reverse strand, counting down.
TGAAGGCTCCGTCGAATAAACATCGCCTCAGGGGCTACCTCATAGCTGTGGCCTCCTTGCGAGAACTGGCCGGGCGTGAGGACCAGAGTGTCGGATCTGCAGCTTGCGAAGCCCTCGGAGCTGACCGTCACATGATAAGGAACTCCTGGCTTGACGTTGTCAAATTGAAAGAATGCATCGTCGTTCGCCACGACCGAGCGAATATCCCGCTGCGTGGGTCCGGCGAGAGCAGCGCTAGCGCCGGGTACGACGGCGCCGCCCACGTCGGTTACAGTTCCATTGATACGTCCCGGTTGTGGCTGAGGCGCAACTAGCTGCTGGGCCTGCACCGTTAAGCGGCCCACGAGGCAGATCAAAAGTACAAAGAAAGATAGCTTCAATTTTGTCATGGTGCATTCCTCGCGCGCTGCTCATCCGCCATCGCTGGGACAGCTGCAGGAGATAGTACAATTGGATTCACCCGCCGCCCTTCGGACCATCTTTTGTTTTCGATTAAACGTGATCGCTATCTTTTGTCGTTTGCCGTTTTAGAAAACAATCTGTGAATCTTCAAGGGTGGGTGCCGCATCGAGAGAATAAAAGATCATCTTGTACGTGCATAATTCGCGCAGCTAAGGTTTACTCGTAATCCCAGCAGGAGGGCGCCCTATGCGGCACGAACAATCCATATCCAAAAGTTTCAGTTCAAACGCAGAAAGGTATCTCACCAGCCCAGTCCATTCAGCCGGAGCGGATCTTGATTTTCTGGCGCGTTCAGTCGCCGCGTTGGATCAACCGAAGGTCCTCGACCTCGGTTGCGGAGCGGGCCACGCCAGCTTTGCCACCGCACCGTTCGCTCGGGAGGTGATTGCCTTCGACCTCACTGCAGGGATGCTTGAGGTAACAGCGGCTGCAGCCAAAGAGCGTGGGTTCTCAAATATCAGTACGACGCAGGGCCCGGTGGAAGAACTTCCATTTGATAGTCAGCAGTTTGATTTCGTAGTGAGCCGTTACAGTGCCCATCACTGGAAAGATGTTCCTAGAGCGTTGCAGGAAGTGAAACGTGTTCTAAAGCCTGGCGGCCAAGTCTACGTCATCGACACTACCGGCGCTCCCTCCCCTTTGCTGGACACCCATCTCCAATCCGTGGAGCTTTTGAGAGATCCATCCCATGTCCGCAGCTACACGGACCTGGAATGGCTTTCATTCTTCCAGGCGGCCTCGTTCGATGCGCGCATCGAACAGAAATGGCGCTTGGCCCTTGAATTTTCCTCCTGGGTATCCAGGATTGGTACTTCGGCAGAGGGCAAAGCTGCCATACGTACCCTTTGGTCAAGCGCACCGTTCGAAGTACGGCATTACTTCAAGCTACAAGACGATCTCTCGTTTGAGCTGGATGCTGGGATGATCCTGGCGCACATGGCTTAATAAAGCATAGCGCTGCCTTTACTTTTTGGCCGTGCCGACACTTACCAGGCTGACTCCGTTAAAGGTACTTTTGCCGGCATTCTGCGGAGGCGTGCTGCTCAGGGCAACTATGCCGGTGTTCTTAGGCTCGAGATGGTAGTGAAGTTGCAGATAGGTCTGGACCAGGGTCGCTCTTCTGCGCGATTGCACCAGTTCATCCGACGGCGATCCTGAAGAAGCGTAGCCCTCGATGATGAGGGGTTTATCGTAGATTTCTTTCAACTGACCTACTGCCTGATCGATATTCTGCCTGCCATTCGCTGACAGCACCTCTTCCCCGCCCTGATTCGTAGTGAAAAGAGACCCAGCATCTATCCACTCGCGGGTCTCAGGCAAGGACTTGAAAATCTGTCCGGAGCGATACTCCTCCGCCGGTAGATCGTCAAGGTTGTCGTAGCCGCGGTGTTTGAAGAAGCCTTTGAAGAAGAATTCATGCTTCAACGCTTCTGTGTCGTCGGTCAGGTTGCCTGAGGCCTGGTTGAGGTTGGTAAGAGATTGCTGCAGGTTGGTGCCTGCGTCTTCGCCATACTGGTCCTGGGCAAACGCGCTCTTCAGCGTGGTATTGATTTGCTCCGACGTCTGGTTGAGATTTTGTGTTGCGGCCTTGGCACTGGTCAGGGTCTCGTCCATCTTGGGGATCAGTTGCCGGGTCTGCACGTCAGCCAGAAGACTGTCGGCGCGCGCGGAGGTATCGTTGAGCTTGTCAGTCGTCTGGCGGACGTTCGCGATGGATTGCCTTACGTCCGCCGCGGTTGCTTTATCTTCGAGCAAAAGCCCTGCGGTGCCTTTCCCGTTTCGCACGTCGAGCACCACTCCGTTAACATTTCTTATGGTGCCGGTTGCGGTATCAAGAGTGGTGTCAAGGCGGCCGCTTACGTCTTTCATGGTCCCGTCAAGGGCGGTAATGGTGGTGCTTGCCTGGGTCATGATGCCCTGGGCCTGCTCCAGCATCTTGGTTAAGTCGAAGGGCTCTTTACTGGCGAGAGTGCTCTCCGCCGGGGCTTCGGGCGCACGAGGGGTACCAGAATGGATGAGCACGAATTTATCCCCCACCAATCCCTCCGTCTCGACGGTCACCAGCGAATCTTCGCGGATCAAACCATGCAGTCGTTCCTCTACATTCATCTTCAGGCGGAATTTTTGTGCCGGACTTGCGGGGATCTGGACATTTACCACTTCGCCCGCATCCATGCCATCCACTCGCACTGTCGCCCCCTTGGGAAGCCCATCCACACTCTGGAAATTGGTGTAGAACACCACGTGACGATTAAACGCTTTGTGCTGATTGCCAATCAGAAAGAGGCAGGCGCCGAACAGCACGACGGCGGCGGTAACGAAAATTCCGACGATCACGTTGTGGTTTTTCATGCAACTAGCGGGGCTCCGCTATGAATTGTTGCAACCGGTTGTCGTTCCTGCTGTCCAGTTCTTGCGGCGTGCCGAATGCCAGAAGCCGGCCTTGATCCAACACGGCAAACTTGTCTGCGATCTTGCGCGCTCCATTAATGTCGTGGGTGACAATCACCATGGTGGTGTGACGCTCGGTTTTGACCTTCATCAGAAGGGCATCGATCTCAGAGGCGGTGATTCTGTCCAACCCGCTGGCGGGCTCATCCACCAGCAGAATTTCCGGCTGAAGCACCAGGGCCCGCGCCAGGCCGGCTCGCTTCTGCATACCCCCGGAGAGAGCCGACGGCATTTTGTTGCCATCTTTTCCCAGTCCGACTTCTCCTAGGGTCTCTTCGACCACCCGGTTGATCTCCTCAGGAGATTTGTTGCGGTCCAGCCGATGAAGGGGCAGGGCGAGATTTTGATTAAGTGTGAAGGAATCGAAGAGGGCTGCGCTCTGGAAGAGATACCCCATTTTGCGGCGGATCTTCACCAACCCGTCTTCATCCAGAACCGACATATCTTTTCCTGCCACCAGGACTTTTCCAGCGTCTGCCATCAGCAGGCCAATCATCAGTTTCAAGGTCACGCTTTTGCCGGTACCGCTTCGCCCCAGGATGCAGAGTGCTTCTCCTTGATCGACGGAGAACGACACCTTATCCAGAATTTTCCTGCCGTCAAAACCTTTTTCCACTTGTTCAAAAGCTATGGTGGCGCCGCTGGCTTGCCCTTCGGTCATATGGCCTGCTCCGGAAAAAGGAAGAAAATGCATTTGACCAGGATCACGTCCGCCAGGATGACGACCAGCGAAGAGACGACAACGCTGTTGGTAGCCGCTTTGCGCACGCCGTCGGAGCCCTCATTGGTGGTGTAGCCATAAAAGCAGGAGATGACGGCGATGAGATAGCCAAAGGCCGCAGTCTTGAGAGTGGGGGGAAGGAAATCGGCCAGTGCGACTCCGTCGAAGGCGCGCTGTAGGTAGAGCCTCCAGCTTAAATGCGACCAGATGTGCTCGGAGAGAAAGCCACCGAAGATACCCGCTGCATCCATAAACATAGTCAGCAGCGGAAGCATGACGGTGCAAGCGATGACCCTGGTGACTACCAGCAACTTGAAGGAGTCAATGGAAAGGGTTTCAATCGCGTCGATCTGCTCCGTGGCGCGCATGTTCGCAAGCTGCGCTCCAATGCCGGCGCCTACGCGCCCGGCCATCAGCAAGGCGGCGACCAGTGGGCCAATCTCATTAAAGAAGGCAAGCGACTGGAAGACGGGAATTTCTGCTGTTGCGCCAAACTGCACCAGGGTGCTTCGCGTGTGCAATGTCATGACCACGCCAAGCGCCAGTCCGGACGCCACGACCAGGAAAAAAGAACCTACGCCGATTTCATAGAATTGCATGAGCAGGTACTCGCATTCGAACGGGGGCACCCACGCATCGCGGAGGGCCTTTGCGCCAAATAACGCCACCTGTCCGATGGAGTCGAAAAGTGATTTCAGCAAAATTTAGCTTTACCTCACAGTCTTGGCTTTTGATGCGCCATACGCTTCAAGGTCTCGTAGTTCACCAGGTAAATTTATGACTGCTGGGACGTTATGAATCCCATCCCGGGTTGAGTTCTAACAAGGAATAAAAGTGTCCGCGCGAGAACTACCCTCTCCCAATTGAGTGCCGTAGGAGTCTGTGTCATAGCAAGGTCAAAAGGAATGGGGGACGGGTACCGCAGGTTCGCCAAAGCGTACCTGGGCCGAAAACGATGGGGGCGTGGCCCCATAAGCGCTAACTTAGAGTGTTTTTCGTCAAGACTCCCACAAAATCGTCATCCTCAGCGGAGCGCCTCACAGATTTGTCGGGTGATACAGCGCTTGTGGCGCGGAGTCGAAGAGCCTGTCCTGAGCGTAGCCGAAGGAACCTCGGCCGTGCTTATGTTACCCATGCTGTTCGGAGCTTTTCAACCACCGAGCCCGCACCGGGCGGCCCCGCTACGGTTTTTCCCTGGGGCCGAAAACCAAGAACTTGCTGGCACGTGGGGGTGGAAGATGATTACAGTGCATGAAAAGATGTACCCGTGACCATCAAGTGCATATCGCAGCAGATCCTCAGTGGTCGAAAAGCCCCGGTCCTTCGACTCCGCGCCACTAGCGCTGTGTCACGCGATCAATCTGTGAGGCGCTCCGCTCACAGGCTGTGACTTTTTTGATTTCTGTTAGGTTTTGGTGGCCGGAAAGCTATGAAGAGCACCGGCTAACAAGCATCGTCGGGGTCCTTCGACTACGCGCCATAAACCCTCTGTTAAGCGGTAGATCTGCGAGGCGCTTCGCTCAGGATGACTGCCTTGTGGAGGTTTTAAACAACAATCTGGTTGGGCGTGACAAAAAAGCGCAAAATCAAAAAAGTCACAACCTCTCAGGATGACGATTTTGTGGGAGTTTGACCAGAAACATCCTAAACAAGTTAGCGCTTATGGGGCGTAGCCCCACGACCGCATTTCCTGAATCCCCGCAAATCGGGGTTTGGATGGCAGAAGCATTCAACCGGGCCAATCTGCTCCTGCTATATTTAACCGTCCCCGTTCGGCAAGCTCAGGGCAGGCTCTGCGGGACTCAAATCTGAAGCGGCAGGTTCTCACGCAGACACCAAAAAGCCCGGCCATTGCAAGATAAAGCGTTCCGCTCCCCCGGACCGAGGTCCGAGGCTCCACC
>CAWBBY010000016.1:0-81146 GCA_963787145.1 uncultured Acidobacteriaceae bacterium | reverse complement strand
TAGGGCAAATGCAGTAGCTCATCCAAACGCGAGCGATAGGTCCGGCTCACACGCAATGTCTTGCCGTCGCGTAGGGTTAGGACTGCATCTCTATTTGACGATGGATCTACTCGCGCAATGCGTTCCACCTGCACAATCGTTGAGCGGTGAATTCGAACGAACTGCGTCGGGTCGAGGCGAGCCTCCAGCAAGGTGAGAGGTTCACGGACCAAGTGGGTTCTATCGCCAACATGCAATCCGGCATAGTCTCCCAAACCTTCAATCCAATCCACATCTCCGACCTGAAGGAAGGTAAATTCATTTCCGCGGCGCACTGGGAAACGCCTGATTAAATCCCGATTGTCCTCTTTATCTGCGACCGTCAGAAGTCCGTAAAGCCGCTCGAAGTTGGCCTCCTGCCGGTGAAGAGCTAACGTTCGCCGTGCACGTTCGATACAAGCCCCAAATCGGGCGTCGTCGATTGGCTTGAGGAGATAGTCGAGCGCTTCCACATTGAACGCGTCCAAGGCGTACTCCTCATGCGCAGTAAGAAACACTATGCACCGGGCTTGCTCTCTGGGTAACTCTCTCAGGAGATCTAATCCGGAAATACCAGGCATTTCGACGTCGACAAAAATCAAATCAGGCGAGACTTGCGGAATCTTTGCGCGCGCCTCCTCGCCGCTACTGCACTCCCCAACGACCAGCATGTCGGAATAGGCACTTAAGCGCGTAGTGATGCCAAGTCTAGCGAGCGGCTCGTCATCAACAACCAGAACCCGAATGTTCATTGTCCGGTCCCTTGAGAAACTATAGAAGACGCCGTGGTCAGAGGAAATTGAATCGAGACCAGGAACCGACTGTTCTGCGCAGTGGCGACTGTAACGCTCCCTTGTTCTCCGTAGAGTTTCTCCAGTCGCGTCCTGGTGTTTGCCAGGCCGAGCCCGTTTCCTTCGTCGGCCGAGTGCGGCGGGCTTTCCGTGCGGTCATTTTCTATATCGATCCGAAGCTGTCCTTCGGTTACAAAAGCTGTGATCGAGACCTCGCCCCCATTCGGACAACGCGCGATGCCATGCCGGATCGCATTCTCCACAATCGGTTGCAAGAGAAACCTGGGGACTTGTGCCTCGGAAGCTTCTGGGCTAACGCTCAGCGACACGGCGAGACGAGGTCCAAAACGGACCTGTTCGATGGAAAGATATTCCTCTGTGACGGCCAGCTCTTCCCGGAGAGTCACCACATGAACTTCCGGGACGCTGAGGGTATTTCGTAGTAGAGCAGCGAGCTTTGCGATCATCTCCGTAGCCCGTTCCGGCTGTTTGCTGACGACGAGCGATGAGATGGCATTCAGGGTGTTAAACAGGAAATGAGGCTGCAGTTGGTAACGGAGCGCCTGAAGTTGGGCCTCCCGCGCGGTCGCTTCTGATGCGACCAATCTACTCCTCTGCTCCTCGACGGTGCCATAATGCTTGATCCCGAAGTAAAGTGCGCTCCATGCGATGAGAACGATCGTAGCTTCGAATGACTGGGCGGCAACCATACTCCAGCTGATGTGTGTCTGGGGCTCGTTCAAATGGAGTGTCGTGAGAGCTGATACGACGGTGCATAGAACGCCCAGAATGTATGAAAATCCCACTGATAGAAACAGGGCAGAAGCTAACGGGGTAGACCGCCGCCAGAGGAAATGACAAGAGGCATACAGAACGAAGCTGGCCAAGAACGTAGAACAGAGTAGAGCAAGCTGGTAATCCACCTGTTCCCGCATGTGACGAAATGGGATGTACGAGACGGCTGTTGCCAATCCATAAAGCGTCCATCCGCCGATCTGGAGGGGCCAAAAAGAAGGTGCGCGGCGCTGGAGAGCAATCTGGGGCACCTATCCATTCTAGCGACCGCGTTCTTCCGCCAAAACCGGCTGGGCGTCTGAAATGCACGACTCACCGCAAAATTGCGGAGGTTCGCCACACGTGACTTTCTTCCTGGTCGAATCGACATTAGGTTGGTTGCTGACTGCAGGCGAAAGGTGGCGGAATGATTGTACGAAGAGGGATGGTAAAGGCTGTTGTGGGTCTTGTGGTTCTGGCGCTGTGCGGAATTGCCGTACTTACGATGAGCACGCCAACTGGGCTTGCTTCCTCCTCAAGTGTGGCCTCTCTTCCGGAGCCGGGAACGTACAACATCGATCCGGTCCATAGTTTTGCCTACTTTGGCGCGTGGCACCATATTGTCGGACTGGTGCGTGGCAGATTCAACAAAGTTACCGGGACAATCTCAGCGACAAAGGATCCGGCGGACTGCGCCGTGGATATTTCGATTGACACGGCCAGTATCGATACGCAGTTCGCCAGGCGAGATGAGGACTTACGTGGCCCGGATTTCTTTGATGTGAAGAACTTTCCGGCGATGACCTATCGCGGCCGCGGCATTCGGAAGACCGCAGATGGCGAGTGGGTGATGGATGGCTCGCTCACCATTCGTGGCGTGACAAAAGAGGTGCCCTTGACGTTTCAGTTCAAGGGACTGTTTCCCGACACGCCGGCGGGAAAGCCCGCGCGCGCTTCGTTCCACGCCACGGCGGCGGTGAAGCGCGGCGATTTCGGAATGACGCGCGACAACCTGGTGGAACTCGGGCCAAACCCGAAGGGACCAGACGTGGCGATCGAAATTGACGTGGAGGCCAACGCAAGTACACCGGCGAAGTGACGGAACAAGATTTGAATGAGGAGGGCACGTGCGGATGTGGGACCAGAGTTGGTTAGAGATTTTGTGGCAGGATATCCGCCAAGCCGTCCGCACCCTGCGCAACGAACCAGGGTTCACCTTAGTGGCGCTTACCGCCGTCACCATCGGCATCGGCGCGAATACCAGCATTTTCAGCGTCGTCGACAAGGTCCTTCTACAGCCGCTCCCCTACCGGGACCCGGAGAGTATTGTGCAACTCGGCCGGAGGTTTCCCGTTGGCGTCTCATACACGGCCTCAATTCCTAAGTACATGGTTTGGCGGGATAACGATGTTTTCTCATCCATGGCGCTGTGCGATCTGGAGGGTCCGGGTTTCAACATCGACAACGGTGACTTTCCCGAGCAGGTCAAGGGTGCTCATGTATCCGCCGACTACTTCACAGTTTTCGCCGTCTCACCTTTGATCGGCCGCGCCTTTAACCAGGCAGAAGATCTTCCCAACGGCCCCAAAGCCGCTTTGATCTCAGAAAATCTCTGGCGATCGCACTTCGGCTCCGATGCGCAGATCCTCGCCCGCACCATTAATCTCAACTCTTTGCCCTACCCTGTCGTCGGCGTCATCCCATCGCGGTTCGCCGCAAAACCAGACGCCGAAGTATGGATACCGCTTCAAGCTGATCCGCACAGCATCAACCAAGGCCATTTCCTCCAGGTCGCCGCGCGCCTGAGACCTGGTGTTTCCATCTCGCAGGCGCAAGCCGAAATGCGTGCCGGCGGCGAGCGCTTCCGCCACCTTTATCCAAAGTATATGGACAAGACCGAGAGCGTCGAGGTGGTGCCTATGCGCGAGTCCATTGTCGGTAACGTCAGGAACACTCTTTACGTTCTGTTGGGGGCGGTGGCCCTCGTGCTGCTGATCGCTTGCGCCAATGTTGCCAATCTTCTGCTCGCACGTTCCGGCGGCCGCCACCGTGAACTAGCGATTCGAGCCGCCCTGGGCGCCAGCCGGCGGCGAGTCATCGGCCAATTGCTCACCGAGAACGTGCTGCTTTCCACGGTGGGTGGTTTCCTCGGCCTGATTCTCGGAGTTCTGGGCGTTCGCATGCTCCTGCTTCTTATCCCGGGCGACATCCCGCGTGTCGATCCGGCTCAACTCAGGAACCCATTCGAGTTCCTCGACTGGCGAATTCTTGTCTTCACCATCGGCGTCTCCCTTCTCACCGGCATCCTGTTCGGCCTCATCCCGGCGCTTCAGATCTCAAAGCCAGACGTCGCTTCCACCTTAAATGAGGCGAGCACACGATCCTCCAGCAGCCGGCATCAGAACTTCACCAGCAAGACTCTGGTCGCCGTGGAGATGGGCCTCGCGCTTATGCTTCTCATCTCCGCCGCTCTACTCATCCGCACATTCGCCGGCCTCAGTTCTGCCGAATCCGGCATCGAGCCCCATCACGTCTATACGATGCTTACGTCGCTCGCCGGCGATCGTTATCAAACTACAGAGGCCACGACCCGCCTTACTCGCCAAGCCCTGCAGAACATCGAGTCGATTGCTGGCGTGGAGAGCGCTTCCACTTCTCTCGTTGTTCCCGCAACAAGCGCCGTCGGGCAGCTCGCCTTTGACATTCCGGGGAAAGCCGTGCCTTCCGGCCAGGAGCACAACGGACCCGAACAATGGCGCACCGTTTCGCCTCACTTCTTCAAGGTGCTCGGCATCCCCCTGTTGAGTGGCCGAATCTTCACTGAACATGACGACATGGGAGGCGCTCCAATCGCGATCGTCAGCGCGGCGTTTGCCAGGAAGTACTTCGCAAATGAGAATCCGATCGGCAGAACGCTTGATATTGGAAAAGGCATCGGTCCAACGTATGCCGACTACGCGCGGCGAGAGATCGTAGGGGTTGTGGGTGATACCTGTGAAACCGGAATTGTTGCCGGTAAAGTTCCCGTCATGTACATACCTCAGGCCCAACAGCCGCAGGGCATGACCAAACTATTCAATAGCTCGGTGCCACTGGCCTGGGAAGTGCGGTCCAGCCTTGACGAAAAGTCGCTCATCTCCGCCGTCGGCAAAGCAATTGGTGAAGTGGACGGCCGCTTGCCCTTGGGGGAGGTACGCCCCATGGACAAAATCCTTGCTGACAGTATCTCGCGGCAGAATTTCAACATGCTTCTACTCTCCATTTTTGCCACCTCGGCTCTCCTGCTGGCCGCGATTGGTATCTACGGTGTAATGTCTTACTCGGTCCAGCAACAAACCAAAGACATCGGAATTCGCATGGCTCTCGGCGCAGACAAAAGCACGATACTCGCGATGATCCTACGGCAGGGCCTCATGCCCGCGTTCCTCGGCGTCGCCGCGGGCCTTGCCGGAGCTTTCGGTTTGACGAGACTTATGGATAGTCTGCTCTATGGAGTGAAACCGGGTGACCCCATCAGCTTCTTCGGTGTAGCTGCAATACTTTTGATGGTCGCCCTCCTCGCGGTTCTCATTCCGGCGCGGCGTGCCATTTCACTAGATCCTGTCGCGGCCCTCCGCGGCGAATAATTAGCTCCTATTTTATCCCTTGACAGTCTAGGAGAGTCTACGGCATTCTCTCCTAGATAGCCGAGGAGAGACCCAGGATGCCCAAGCAGGTCGACCTGATGCAGGGAACGTTGGAGATGCTGATTCTCAAGGCCGTCTCGCTGGGTAAGCTGCATGGCTACGGCGTCCTGCTGCGTATTCAGCAGATTAGTGGAGAGCAGTTAGTAATCCAGCAAGGTTCCCTCTACCCCGCACTCTATCGTCTGGAGCACGAAGGCGCGATCAAGAGCGAGTGGGGTGAAAGCGAAAACAACCGGCGCGCCAAGTACTACAGCCTCACCGCCGCGGGCCGCAAGCAGCTTGCCGACGAAGCGGAGAAGTGGAACCGCATGGCCGGCATCATCGGGTCTATCCTGCGGCTGACCGCTGCGGAGACTAAGTCATGAAGTCCTCCTGGCCGCGGCTAAAGTCCTGGATACGCTCCGTGTGGAGGGGGAAGCGCCTCGAAGCCGACATGGAGGCCGAAATCCGGTTCCATCTGGAGGCGCGCGCTGCAGACCTGGTGCGCGAAGGTCTGGGTCCAAACGAAGCGATGCGGCAGGCTCGGCTGGAATTCGGTACGGTCGCAGCGCACAAGGACGCCATGCGAGGTTCGCTGGGTTTGCGCTGGTGGGACGAGTTGCGCGAAGACCTACGCTACGGTTTTAGAATCCTGCGCAAGAGCCTTGGCTTCACGTCGATCGCTGTAGCTTCGCTCGCGCTGGCCATCGGCGCCAATACCACTATTTTTTCTGTGACGAACGAGATGTTGCTGGAGCATCTCGGCGTACCCCATTCGGGCCAACTGCGACTGCTGAGCATGAGCGGGGATGCGAAAGTCGTGATTCAGATGATCTGGGGAAATGCGGATGAGCTTCCCGATCCCCAACACCAGAATCAGCTTGTACGATACGACGGGTTTACTTACCCGATCTATCAGCAGCTCCGGGCCAATAACCATGTGCTCGAAGATCTCTTCGCGTTCAAGGACCTCGACAGCCGCGTAAACGTGACCGTCGATGGTGCTGTGCGACCAGCCAATGCCCAACTCGTTTCCGGAAACTTCTATCAGCAGTTGCAAATACAGCCGGTCCTGGGCCGGTCGATCCTTCCCGCGGATGATGGCGCACCCGGTACCGGCACGGTCGCCGTGATCAGCGATGGCTTCTGGAGCCGGGCTTTCGGCAGGTCGCCCGCTGTTCTGGGCAAGGTGATCGATGTCGATATGACGCCAGTGACGATAGTCGGCGTAAATTCCAGGAGCTTCACAGGGGCGGAGGGCGTCCAGCAGTCACCCGACCTCTTCATGCCGCTTTCGACCATGCCGTTATTTCGAGCACCCTTTGGAGATTCGGCTCCCGTCTTAGCCAGCACCAAACTCTACTGGTTGCAAGTGATGGCTCGCGCCCGGCCCGGTATATCGGACGAGCAGGCGCGCGCCTCGCTCGATGTGGCCCTGGGTGCAGCGGTACGGGCCACCACAACCATCAAGAAGGGCGACACGCTGCCGCACATCCGCGTCGAGGATGGCAGCAAGGGTCTGAACGTTGCGCACCAATATGCCAAGCCACTTTATGTATTGCTGGTGATGGTCGGCGCCGTGCTGTTGATGGCGTGCGCCAATATGGCCAGCCTGATGCTCGCCCGCGCCTCAGCCAGACAGCGTGAGATGAGTGTTCGGCTGGCGCTCGGCGCCGGCCGTTCGCGCGTTCTGCGCCAGGTGTTGACCGAGAGTCTATTGCTTTCATTCATGGGGGGAGTACTAGGACTACTCCTTGGCTATCTATGCCGGACCGCATTGCCGCGCCTTATCGCCAAAGCGTGGGATTATTCCGAGATGGAGGTCCCCTTCAATTGGAAGGTGTTTGCCTTCACCGCAACCATCACCATCGGCACCGGGATTCTGTTCGGGACTTTGCCGGCCTGGGCGGCGACGCGCGCCGAGATAGGCTCCGCCCTCAAGCAGGGTGCGCAGACTGCAACCCGCCGTCGCCATGCCTGGAGCGGCAAAGGAATCGTTGCCTTTCAAATCGCAGTATCGACCGTGTTGGTCATCGCGGCCTGGCTCTTTCTGCGAACGCTTATTAACCTCAATCGGGTCGATCCGGGCTTCGCGGTCGATCATCTCGTCCTTTTCGAGATCGACGCGCCCAGCCAGCGCTATCCGGCTCCGAAAGATGTAGCCTTGCACGCCCGGCTGGAGGAGGCATTCTCCGGGGTCCCCGGGGTCGAGGGCGTGACCGCGTCGGACGCTCCTCTGTTGGTGGGCATGCAGATGATCACAGGCTTCCACGTCGAGGGAACGCCTGAGGTTGAACTCTCGCCCTCGCCGGCAGACATTAGCAAGTTTCCAAGAGCAGCCGACGTGGGAACGGAGTTTATTTCCGTGATGAAGATTCCGATGGTTGCGGGCAGGGCTTTCACCAAGCAGGATACGGAGACTTCTCCCAAAGTGGCGATCATCAATCAAGCGCTCGCAAAGCTCTTCTTTCCCCATCAAAACCCCATAGGCAAACGCTTCCGCGCGGGGCCGAATGAGAAAGATTCTAAGTGGATAGAGATTGTCGGCGTCTGCGCTGACACCCGTTACGACACGCTGCGCAACAATCCTCCGCCCATGCATTTCGGTCTGTATCGGCAGCAGCCTGAAGTGGGCGGTCTAACCTACATCGTCCGCACGCCGATGAAGGCCGAGGCGATCGTGCCCTCCCTGCGAGCGGCGGTGCAGCACATCGATCCGAATCTGCCGCTGTTGGATATCCGTACCCAGCGGCAGCAAATTGATGCTGATCTGCAGCAGGAACGAATATTTGCCAGTCTAAGCACGGGCTTCGGGCTGCTTGCACTCAGCCTTGCGTGCGTCGGGATCTACGGCATCATGGCGTATACCGTTGCCCAGAGGACCAATGAGATTGGCATTCGCCTGGCGTTGGGCGCGAGGCGTGGCCAGGTGCGTGGCATGGTTTTGCGCGAGTCCGGCTGGCTCGCTGTAGCCGGCGTTGCGATTGGAACTTCGGTTGCGCTGGGATTAGGGCGCTTGGTCGAGTCACTCCTTTATGGAGTGAAGGCCGCCGACCCGCTATCCGTCCTTGGCGCGGCGCTCTTATTGCTTGCAGTCGCTTTTAGCTCTGGATGGATACCCGCACGCCGCGCCTCCCGCCTGGAACCCATGGATGCCTTGCGGCACGAGTGAGTTGAGGCACTCATTTTCGGTGGGCTTTTCGTCTGCCACAATAAGTGCTGCCACCGGATATCTGGCCGGACATGCCATGATTCGGGCTCAACACTGGCAATCACACTGAAGGCGTCTATCGACGGAACCTGGCAGGTTGCTACAGCGTAGGTGAAGAGTAGAGGAAGGGAGAGCCCATGCTCAAGCACTCACGCGTCTTCGGCTATGTCTTGGCTGCTCTGCTCGCATTGCACTCGTTGGCGCAGACCGCTATCCATTGGAGCGACCCCTCGCCTCATAGGACACTATTTGTGACGGTCGAGAAGAATGTACAGTTGGAGGTTCTAGACTGGGGCGGCTCGGGAAAGCCCATTGTTCTTCTTGCAGGTGGCGGTAACACTGCTCACGTCTTCGACGACTTCGCACCGAAGCTCGCAGCTAGCTATCACGTCTACGGTATCACTCGGCGTGGCTGGGGTGCGTCCGGATTCGCGCCGTCGAATGACCCAGATCGCCTGGGAAAAGATGTGTTGGCAGTGATCGACTTTTTGAAGCTTGAAAAGCCGATCCTCATTGGCCACTCCATTGCGGGTGCCGAACTTAGTTCTGCTGCCAACTTACGGCCAGACAGGATAAGCTGTCTCATCTATCTCGAGGCCGGCTATTCTTATGCGTTCGATAACGGAAAGGGATCGAACATCATGGAGATGCAAAAGCTCCAGGCACCGCAGCCTCCGCCTCCCACTGAGGCCGATCTCGCAAGTTTCGACGCATTGCATCGCTACTACGAGCGCGTGAACGGGTTTCCATTTCCCGAAGCAGAATTGCGCGAGCAAAAAGAAGCGACTCCAGACGGACGAGTCGGAAAGGACCGCAACCCTCCAGGAGGGCAAATGCTGATGAACTTGATAATGGGTCAGAACGCGAAGAAATACTCTCACATTCCAGTTGCCGCGCAGTTCATTTTTGCGAATCCGCACAGTTTGGGTACCTGGGTCGATGAGAATAGGGATCCTTCCGTCCGGAGTGCGGCAGCGGCCTATTCCACTGCGTTGGAGGCACTGACCGAAAGACAAGTGAAGGCAGTTGAAGGTGGCGATCCCGAAGCGCGTGTGGACACACTACCGAATGCGCATCATTATGTGTACTTGTCAAACCAGGAAGATGTGCTACGAGACATGCGCGCGTTTCTGTCCAAACTCCGTTAGAAGATAGAGCCGCGTATGCGTAGCCGTGGACAGCTCAGCGTGCCTTCTCGAAGATCCGATTCTTGACTCACTGATGTGGAAGTCGAGAGATCAATTCTGTCGTGGTCAAAGACTCCGCCGACGAATCCGTTTATCTGCGCCAAATGGTCTGACATGAACGCCTACGCCCAAGCGAAGACACTCGTCATCGAAGACGTGATCGCCGCATCGCAGACCGCAGCTGAAATCTCTCAGTAGACCTCTTATCTCCCGTCATTCTGCGACGCCGATTTGACGGAGATGATGGCGCAAATGGGTGAGGTAGTCGGACGCTAAGAAGCCCAGGGTTACGGGTTCTCCGGCCCCGATCCGACACTTCATGTCTAGTTGAGAAGGGGGGATGTGCGCGATGAGATGGGCTAGATAGCGGTTATAGGCTGCCCATAGCGAGACGAGCAAACCCCAATCAGCCTCCTGGACCGCTTGCACGCGTATGTTGCCTTCCTGGTCGTAGCCGGGAAAATCCAACGACGGCTGCAGCATCGCACGCACAAAGCGCTGATGGTTGTTGGAGGCCGAGTCGATGAGATGTCCAAGGACCTGCTTCCGGGACCAGCCTCCAGGCAAGGCGGGCCGGATACTTTCTGATTCAGGGATTTGGCGCAGCCCCGGCTCCACGGCTTCCACCAGGGATCGAAGCTGCTCGCTTAGCTCTCTCATCAAGAAGTAAACGGGTCAATAGTTTGAATCGAGCCGTCCGCATCGAAGTGAAGCTCTGTCACCTTGACGTTGCGTAGGTGGTTCTTGTTTGAGAGCTGCGTGTCTGCATAGAAG
Source organism: uncultured Acidobacteriaceae bacterium (assembly GCA_963787145.1). Classification (GTDB taxonomy): domain Bacteria; phylum Acidobacteriota; class Terriglobia; order Terriglobales; family Acidobacteriaceae; genus PALSA-350. The sequence goes on along the minus strand of CAWBBY010000016.1, from coordinate 70,726 downwards.
AGCCACCACTTACCGCCCCATTCCATGATTGAGTGATGCGTGGTCCAGCCCTGCACGGGAAGCAGGAAATGACCCTTGTATTGGAAGGGCCCTTTCGGCGATCTTCCGATCGCATATGCGAGAAAGTGCGTGTCGCCCGTCGAATACGTGAAGTAGTAGAGGCCGTTGCGCTTGAACATCCAGGAAGCTTCGAAGAAGCGGCGGTCATGGTCGCCACCAAGCAACGGTTTGCCGTTTTCGCCCAGTATGATCACGTCGCCAGGCGGTTCCGCAAACTGCTTCATGTCGGGAGTCAATCTTGCCACCTTCGCCATCAGCGCGGGTTTGTCATCCTGGTGTAGATCTGTGGTCGATCCCGCAACGAAATGTCCGCTCGTCCAGTTCTCGAGCTGCCCTCCCCAGATCCCACCGAAATACATATAGCTCTGGCCATCCGTATCTGTGAACACCGCGGGGTCAATGCTGAAGCTGCCTTTAATCGGTTCGGGCCCAGCTTTGAAGGGCCCCAGGGGATTGCTCGAGGTCGCGAGGCCAATGCGGAAGACTCCTTGCTTGTCGCGGGCCGGAAAATACAGGTAGTAGGTTCCGTTACGGTATGCCGCGTCGGGCGCCCACATTTGCTTGGATGCCCAGGGCACGTCCTTTACGTCGAGCGCGACGGGACCTACCCTCACCGGGCCGCCGATCCGGTCCATTTCGAGCACGCGATAATCATGCATCGCGTATTCGCTGCCCAGGTCATCGTCTGGAATGTCCGTCGGGACGTCATGAGAAGGATAGACGTAGATCTTGCCCTGAAAAACATGGGCAGACGGGTCCGCTGTGTAGATGGAGGTGACCAGCGGCTGAGAAAGATAATGCCGGCCGTTCGGCGCTTTGGGCTCGTCTCCCCGGGCCGTGGTCAGCGACAACGCGCCCAGGAGCACACAACAATGAGTCCACTTCACGCGAACACCTCCGAATGCCCTGATCCAGAATCATGATACCAAGCCATCACTTACCCTGGGCTTGAGTACTGCGAGGACGCCTAATTGCGGGACGATGTCCTCTCATGCCGGCGGAGTATCGTGAAAATGGGGGCTCACAATGAAGACATGGGAGCTAATCAGCATCGTTCTTTCGGCTCTTACTGCTGGAATGTTCCATGGACCGTGGATTGCCTTGAGTCGGTCGATGAAGACCTTTGCGCCTGAAGTTTTTCTCGAGATCGTCGATCGGATGAACCGTAACATGGCGCCAGTGATGACCGTGCTGATGCCGGGCACCATGTTGTCGATCATCCCGCTTCTGCTGCTTTCTTATCACCAGCAGCCGATGGTTTTCTATCTCAGTACCGCCGCATTTGTGCTCTTTCTCGTTGCGCTGCTGGTCACGGTGGTGGTAGAAGTTCCCATCGTTCAGCAAATCGTCACGTGGACGCCCTCGACACTACCGGGAAACTGGCGGCAGCTTCGGGATCGTTGGATGAGGTTCCATGTGATTCGAGTAATTGCCGGGGTTGCGAGTCTTATCTTTCTTCTAGTCGCGGCACTCTTCTGAATCATTTCACTCCTTGGGTGACCATGCCCTCTTCGATACGCTTTGCGGCGGCCCACGCGCCGCCGAATTGACGCATGGATTCTGCAACGCGCTTGGCAGATTGACGGTAGGAGGGCTCGTTCAGCACCCGCTTCACCTTCAAGCCGAACTCGGTTACATCCACCAGCTTCTCGCCATCCGCGCCGGTTACCGGCATCACCACTTCGCCCGCGCCTAAAGACGCGAGCCGTCGCGCATTGCTCTCCCGCTCCCTAATCGTGGGAATGATCACCGCCGGGGTTCCGGCCCTTAAGGTCGTCATCACCGAGCTGTGGCCGCCGTGAAACACGATCAGGTCGCACTGCTCCGCCATGAGCGGCCCCGGAACATACGCCGCATGGCAGAAGTTCTGCGGCAGAGTTCCAAATTCTTCCGGCAGTTCCTGATAGCCCGTGGTCAGCACAACGTCCACGGGCTCGTCCGCCAGCGCCGCTATCGCCGCGCGAATCACCACGATCGAATCGCACGGTCCGGCCGCGGTAAAGTAGCGCGGATTCCCCGAATACACCCAGATGAGAGGGCGCCCGCGGCCGTGCCCATTGTTCCCGCGCAGTTCCTCGACCCACGTGGGCAGCACAGCATCGCTGCGCTGGAAAACCATCGGGCCGATGTACGTCACCTCCGCATCCGCGGCCACCGGATCCGTCTCCGGCGTTCCCACAATCAACGCGAGATCCCCCGCCATCAAATCCACAATCCGCTTCACCGGCGCCAGTCCGTACTCCTGCGCAACCGCACTGAAGTGCGCCGCGGCGCTCGGCAGCCCGGCAGGCCTCTCGTCCTTCCACCACGTAAAGCCGCGACTCGCCGGATGAATATTCCCTTGCAGCACGGTGGCCAACGGCACCTTGGCGATGCGCGCAGCCAGGCACGCAATCGGCTCAAACGAATCCACCACCATGTCCGGCGCATAGTCGCGAACCAGGTCAACGTAGACGGCAGTCGCGTCGCGCACGTATTTCTCGCTGGTGTACAAGCCGGCAAAAAAGTGCTCCACGTCCCATCCCTCGGCCACCATCGTCAGATCGAACGCAGGCGCCGGCATCGGCCGCGCAGGCATCGGCAAATTCGTCAATCCCGCTTCGGCAATCAGCCTGCTGGGCGCAGGCGCGGGATTGAAGACCGCAACCTCGTGGCCGCGATCGGCAAGCGCGCGCGCGATGGGAACCATGCGCGTGGGAAGACCAAGGTCATTGGCCGGAAGCATTGTGACGAGAAATCTGGCCATTCGGGCTCCTTGCGAATCATTGTCCCTGTGGCCTGACGCGACTGCCGAACTGCGCGCAATTTGCTTACAAGTTGGGCCGTGCACGGGAAAAGCTGAAGAATCCGAAGAATCAGATTGGGGACGAGATTGCCCGAATTTAATCGCTACACAGATGCCCTGTCAAGAAAGATGCTGGTCGGAGATCGGGACTGACCCATAGTGTGAGGGGCCGCACAGATGCGTTCCTTTAGGGTCACTACCGCCCAGGGCCTTCCGTAAATGACGTTCACTTAGCTGCGTCAGATTTTGAGTAATGCAAGGCTAGCCAAACCGTACTTTGCTTCTCGTCTGTCCATTCAACCCTATGCCGTGTGTGCGCAGGTATGTTAACAAAATCTCCGGGATTTAATACCCGTAGACCTTCTTCTCCCTCGAAACGCAAGCCCGCTGCACCGGATAACAACACAACCCATTCATGCTGCTCCTGGTCATACCATTGCCCACCTGGTGTTGCCTGACCGAAAGAGATTATTCGTTCCAATCTAAATCTTTCCCCGTGGATAATTTCCTGAAAGGCTTCTTCCGATAGTGATTGGGGCAGTTTGGCAAAAATATTGCCAGCAGCGTTAGCCATCATGCGGTTCACCTCTGGATTGCCAACAAATACTCTCACCCGAAGCGCAAACTTCGCGACGCGTAGTATAGCGCCAGGCGCGGGCGCGTAGGATGATGGGTGCTGTCAGATGAGACTTCGCAAACAGGCGAATGGTGACCATTAAGAGCATGGCCGTGAAAAAAGTATTGGTAACGGGAGCGGGTAGGGGCATTGGATTGGCAACGGCTCGAGCGTTCGCGTCAGCAGGATGGCGCGTGGTCTCGCTCGACAAGGAGTTTAGCAGCGACGTCGTTGGTGAGCGCCTCGACTTCGATCTTCGCCGGTCTGCGGACATTCGTCCGATGGTCGCATCCCTAGGTGAACTGGACACGCTAGTCAACAATGCGGCTGTGCTCTATTGCGATCCGCTGGACGAAATCCCCGATCAGCACCGGAGAGAGATTCTCGCGGTGAACCTGGAAGCCCCCGCCGCGTTGATTGCGGCCGTGGCGCCGGGTATGAAAACCCGTCGAGAAGGAAGGATCGTCAACGTGAGTTCCGTGGCGGCTTTCACTGGGCATCCTGATCTCTGGTACGGCGTGACGAAGGCAGGGTTACTGAATCTCACAAAAACCTGGGCACGCGCACTAGGCCCGTTTGGAGTTCTGGTGAATGCGCTAGCTCCAGGGCCGACGCAGACGCACATGTACGACCAGCTTCCCCAATCGCGCCGTGATGAGGTAATCCACGCAGTCTACTCCGGAAGAGTCTGCGAGCCCATGGAAGTCGCTGCAGCCATCCTTTGGCTCGGGAGCGCCTGCCCGGAATACGTGAACGGCACGACACTCGACGTGAATAACGGCAGTTATCCGCGCTGACAGCCTGTCGCGTTGTTTCATCCATTGAGCTCGGGGATTCTTTAGGACGTGATGGGTATCCGTTGACCCTTGTGAACTGAAAATTCTGAATGCGGTCCGCATCGAGGCTGAAACCAGAGATATGGTGGTTCGCATCGCGTGTGAATCGCAGCGTGCCGATCTCGCCCGTCAAGTTCTTCAGCGTAGAAGACCCTGACGGCTACACGATCGTTTTCCAGGAAGCACGTTAGCAGACCCGGTTCATGCGGGAGAGTTGACCAGTGGTCATCGGCTGGGTTGCAGAATTAGCGCCTTACGGCTGGTACATAACCGTCCTTAGTAGTACCCCTGGGTGTCCCGTCTTACGCTGACTTTTCCCGCATAGCGCCGCGAAATGAAGACGAAATAGACAATTGCCAAAGCGAACCCGGCAGGCCACCAAAAAGAGGCGAGGCGCAACGATTGCTCGCCGGCAGCGGCAGAATAGGCGGTCATGGAATTCTCTGGCGCCAGAGTCGAATAGAGCATCACCGGGAAAATAGCGGCGCCGCCCGTGGTCAATAAGCCTACCAAAATAAAATTTGACCCAAGAAAGGCCCTCATTTCGTGGCGGGCCGTGAGGCCAGAAATCATTGTGCCGGTCGCGATCAGGATTACGAACACTCCCAGCCAACAAAACGGATTGTGAATCGCGCGTCCAACAACGTCGTGACGAACCGCCCAAGACTCAACCGAGATCGCGAGAAAAAGCGGAACAGCCGCAGCCCACAGATAAGTTGCATATTTGGAACTACGATCATGTACTGGGCCTTCAGTTTTCAGAGTGAGATAGGTCGCGCCGTGAGCAGCGAGGATGGTAGCTGCGAAGATTGCAATGGATATCGTGTACCAGTCGAGCAGCCCGACCTGTCCGCGAACGCTGAAATTTGTGAAAAATGCCATCGAGAAATTCCCATCGGCATCGACCGGCACCCCCCGTGCAACGTTGCCTGCGGCAGCACCAAAAAGGATGGCCAGGAGACAATTGGAAAATACGAAAACGAAATCCCAGAATTCTTGCCACATGCGATCGTCGATGTGCCCACCAACTTCGATGGAAATGCCGCGCAGAATCAGACTCCAAAGAATTAGAAAGAGCGCGAGGTAGTAACCTGCGAAAGCCGAAGCCAGGAGACGTGGAAATACCGCCAACAATGTGCCCCCAAAACCGACAAGCCACACTTCATGCCACGACCAAAGCGGCCCGATCGCGGCAATCACCTGCCGGCGCTCCTCCGGCGTCCTGGCGACAAACCAGTGAAGCATCCCAGCGCCGAAGTTGCGCCCATCCAAAACCACATAGATGATGAGCATCAAGCTAACAATGGCATACCACATCGCGATCATGCCAAACCTCCCTTTTCTTTAGCCTGTGACCGTTTCTTCGCGCTGCGCCGAAGGCTTAGCCATCGGTTCGTGGTCCGGACCGAGGGCGATCTCACGACCGACCAGATATAGAAACAGCAGACCGAACACAAAGTAAAGGCCGGCGAAGCCGATTAAAGTGAAGAGGGTGTCCCCCCCGCTCACGACTTTGCTATAGCCGTCACTGGTGTGAAAAAGGCCATAGACCAGCCAGGGTTGACGCCCCAGTTCTGCCGTCATCCATCCAAGAGTGTTGGCAATGTAAGGAAAAGGAAGCGCCAGCATCAAAACCCATAGGAGCAAGGTGTTGGATTCTAGTCGACCCCGCCAGGCTTCGAACCTGGCGTAGGCCATAAGCGCGATGAAAACCGTGCCCAGAGTGATCATTAAGTGAAACGAATAGTAGAGAATCTCGATGTTGTCAGGCCATGCATTCGTAGGAAATTCGTCCAACCCATGTACATAACTTCCAAAGTGACCATAGGCCAGAAAACTCAGTGCGCCGGGCAGCTCGATAGGATTGTCGAGCCGCCGGGCCGCGACATTGGGTTGCCCGATCACAGCGACACCCGCGTCGGGTCCGCCCGCGAACTTGCCTTCCATTGCAGCGAGCGTTACCGGTTGGTTCCTTCCGACCATCTTGGCCTGCTGGTCGCCCGTTGGAAAGGCAACCAGAAGGGACGCGATGAGCCCAGTCCACGTTCCCGCGCGCAGATAAAGCTGAGCCTGGATGGGATGCAGTTGCCGCAGCGCATACAACGCCCCAATCGCTGTAACTACGAACGAGCCTGTTACGAGAGCCGCTATTTGATTGTGCGAGAACTGGATCAAGGCCCACGGATTCAGCAGGTAGGCACTAAAACTCCCGATGCCAAGGGATCCTCGCGAATCGACTTGATAGCCCACCGGATGCTGCATGAAGGCATTCGTGACCAAAATGAAGTAGCCGGACAGCCAACTTCCGAGCGCAACGGCTACCGCGGCCAAGAAGTGATAGCGCGGGCCCAATCTCTTTTCGCCCCAGATGAGCGCGCCCACGAACGCGCTTTCCAGAAAGAATGCGAACATCCCTTCCATCGCCAACGTCTGTCCGATCGTGCCGCCCGCGTAACGGGAAAAGCTGGCCCAATTCGTTCCGAACTGAAATTCCATGGGAATGCCGGTTACGACACCAACGGCAAAATTGAGCCCAAAAATCTTGGCCCAAAACCGGACGGCTCGATTGTATTCTTCATCTCCCGTCTTAAGAGCGCGCCATTTCCAATACACAAGGAACCAGCTCAACCCCATGGTGAGTTGAGGAAACAGGTAGTGATAAATGAGCGTAAAGCCAAACTGAAACCGGCTCCAAAACGCTGGATCTGAAAGAGTCGCATTCATCGCTGCACCTCGTCTGGAATCCCCCGTTGTGATTGCGCCAGAAATCCCGAGACAAATCTATTGAACGATGGTATTGGCGATACCAAAGTATAGGACGGGAATTGCATCCATTGAGCTCGGGGATTCTTTAGGGACGTGATGGGTATCCGTTGACCCTTGTGAACTGAAAATTCTGAATGCGGTCCGCATCGAGGATGAAACCAGAGATATGGTGGTTCGCATCGCGTGTGAATCGCAGCGTGCCGATCTCGCCTACAAAAACGTCCCGCATCGCCGGCCAAAGCGGGTCGGGTTTGTTCTTGAGGCGTAGGAGTGTCAGCTTTCCGTCCTGGAGAGAGATGCGGTAGATGGGGTCGATCTCCTGGCTCACGAAAGAGCCGGGATAATCGCCCATCTGCGCGGCAGTGGGATCAAAAGCCGCGACAGACTCGTAGATCTGCGGCTTTCCTCCATCGAAGGTCTGCTCCAGGCGGCTTGGCTTTCCTGCATCAGCCGCGACGAAATGAATATCGACGTGGTCGCCCCAGGGAACGTTGCCGACGTGGAAGTGTTCCGGGGCAAACGGCTTCAGCTCGTGGAAATCGTCCTGGCCGACATCCATCTGGAGCTTGCCGTCTTTGACGCGCAGCCTGGTAAAATCGTCGTTTTCCCGGCCCCAGTACGTTCCCGCTATGGTGGCCATCTGCTCCCCGGTCATGGGAACCGCAGTGGCCGGCTCTTTTGTGGGGACCGGTGCAGGGGCCTTGAGGTCGCCGGCAAGAACGATGTCCGCAACCTGGCGAGCCAAAGCGCTGGGATTCGTATTTGCAAAGTTGCAAAGGACAGCGGTGGAGAAATGCTGCTCGGGGAATCGGATGAAATCCGAGCGATACCCGGCATCGGCGCCTCCGTGGTCCACGGTCGGCAAACCCTTGTACGTGCCGAGCACCAGGCCGGACGCATAGTCCTGCAGTTCGCCGCTGTTGAGCTTGCCCCGCTCGAGCATCTGCTGAATAAGTTCGGGCCCGCCAACCCGCGGATGATAGAAATTTTCATCCCACAGCTGCAAGTCCTCTACGGTCGTGTGCAGGCTGGTGGCTCCGGCGGTGTCGAAGTTGGTGAGGTTCATGCGGAAGGGCTTATCCTTACCGTCCTGTTCGTAGCCCAGCGCATCGTGCTTGACGATCTCCTCGTGGTCGTCACGGAAATGGGTGTGCGCCATGCCGAGCGGCTCGAAGATATTTTTTGTTGTGAATTCGCGCAGCGACATCCCACTTACGCGTTTGACAATGATGGCCAGCAGCGTGAAGCCGGAGTTGCTGTACATGTATTTTTCGCCGGGCTTGAAGTTCAGCGCCCGCTGGCGTACGAGCACAGACATGACGTCGTCATCGGTGATGAGATCCTGCGAATAGCGCCAGCCCGCCAACCCCAGCAGCGACCATTGATCGCGAATGCCGCTGGTGTGGTGGAGCAGGTGGCGGAGGGTGACGCGCTCACCGAAGTCCGGCAGCTCGGGAATGTATTTGTGCACGTCGTCGTCGAGGGAAAGTTTTCCCTGCTGTGCAAGCAGGAGGATGGAAGCGGCGGTGAACTGTTTGGACATGGAGGCCACGTGGAAGACGGTGGCCGGGGTGATGGGAACGTCGTCGTTCAGATTGGCCATTCCATACCCGCGCTTGTAGACGATTTGTCCATCCTTGTAGATGCCCAGCGCGCATCCCGGCGAATCCGGCCGGTCCCACTTCTCAAAGATCTTATCCACCTGTTTAGCGACGTCCGGTGACAGAGCCTGTTGCCGCCCCTGGCATGACACCAGAGAAATGCCTGCCAGCACTACACCCCATGGCATCAATTTCATTCTGCCTCCGATCAGTGCTTTGAAATCTTGGAGGACTTACATATTAGGACCTGGAACATGCAGGATGCGAATTCTACCCTGATCGGCGTGTTGGGATCGCTTCGGCCGTGAGGCTAAACTGGGGTCGAACCCAATCCTTCCGTTTGCCAGGAGCTGAACGGAGATGACTCGCAACGGTTGATAGAGGCGATGATGAACGAGACGATTCATTTCTTTAGCCCGACCAAAGACTTTGCCCCTGCCCTCGGCTTGATGGCACGCCAGGCGTTCTCCGACGCTTTTGCACACCTGTACGATCCGGTGCCATTCAAAGAATTCTTAGAGGAAGCCTATGGGCCGGCGGGCAAGATGGAGCGCGATTTCGCCGATCCTTCCATTCGCTGGCGCGTCGCCGCGATCGACGACCAGCCAATCGGCTATGCGAAGCTCTCTCCGTTGGTAGCGCCCGCCCCGGCGCCCAAACCAGGGTCGATGGAGTTGCAACAGATCTACGTCCTTCGACCGTGGCACGGACGAGGAGTCGCAGAGCAACTCATGAACTGGGCGATCGCCGCGGCACGCGCTGCAGGAGCACCGGAAATCTATTTGACCGTGTTCGATCAAAATATGCGCGCAAAGCGTTTCTACACCCGTCATGGTTTCTCTGAAGTAGGACATTGCACCTTCAGGCTGGGGGGCCGCGTCGACGACGACCGCGTCTGGCGAAAGACGTTGTATGGGTCCAGCGGCTCATAAAGTTGGATGCGATCCCAAATAGCGATCTGCCCTGCGCCTGATAGGCTGTTTGACCGCGACCGGTCGGACGTACAATGCATTCCAAATGCGCATTCGTCGGCCACTCGCCATGTTCCCGCTTATGCTCCTGCTTTTTGGATTCCATCTTCGCTTTGCGCACGCACAAACCTCACCGGCTCCCTCCATCGTCACGATCGACGGGCTCGGCAAAGGTACGGTCGATCTCTCCGGACCCTGGCGTTTCCATATCGGCGACGACCTGCGATGGGCCGATCCCAGCATCAACGACACTCCGGGTGAAAACGGTTGGGAAACCATCCTTGCCGATCGGCCGTGGGGCTCACAAACACACTACGCCTATACCGGCTTCGGCTGGTACCGGCTGAACCTTAGCATCACACCCGCACCCGATGTCAAAACCGACTTTCAATTGCTCCTGCCCAACGTGCAAGACATCTGCGAGGTTTACTGGAACGGCAGGTTGGTGGGCCGCTATGGAGAGCTACCTCCGCACCCGTCCTCGCCGGCCTTGAATGTGCCCGCAGCCTTCACCTTGCCTGATTTTCGATCCGGCACGCTTGCCATCCGTGTTTGGAACGGACCGCTCGGCTCGAGTGGGGCCGGTGGTGGTGGCGGAATTGCACAGACGCCCCTGGTGGGCGATTCCAAATCGATTGCCGCGTACATCGGCACCTGGAACTACAATTTCCTGCGCAGCACTCTTTACATCAATTCGCGGAACGTTCTCTACTTTCTTGTAGCCCTGGCAGCCTTCGTCCTGTGGCTCCGGCGTAGGAAGGAAACCCTACTCCTTTGGTTTTCCATCTTCGCTATCTGCCCGGCTATCTGGACGTCGGTCTACACCATGCGCCTTCCGATCTCCGGCCAGTTCAGCCAGTTCATGCTGCAGCCGCTATGGGCCCTGCGCAATGTCGCGCTTTGGTTCCTTCTGATCGAGATGCTTCACCTCCGCAGCCGTCGGGGGCTGGTCCGTTGGGCAAAGATTCTTGCCGCCGTCAGCCTGATCGGTTCGTTCCTCGACGGCTGTCTCACCTATGCGCCCACGAGTTGGATCTCACCACACGCCAGCGCCTGGATCGATGGAATTCTCACCATAATCGTCGAACCGTGCGAGCTTTATCTGCTGGTGCTGGTCGCGAACGGTTTCCGTCAGAAACTTGACTCCGCACGCTGGGTCCTCGCTTTGAGCGCGTCTCTCTCGCAGCTCCTGGCTGTCATTGTTGCCACCGCCCGGCAGGGCCAACGGTTCACCCATTGGACTCTGTCTCAGCATCTGTCTTCGCCGCTGTTCCATTTGGGTCCCGTCTACTTCAACGCAGACATTCTTCTCGATCTGCTGGTGTTCTTTTCGATCATCTATACGGTCTATCACTACATTCGTGACCAGCAAGATCGCAAGGCCATCCTGGAGCAGGAACTGCACAGCGCCCGCGAGCTGCAGCAGGTCCTCATCCCCGAAAAGCTGCCCATTCTGCCGGGGTTCAGCATCTCCAGCACGTATCTGCCCGCGCTCGAAGTGGGCGGCGATTTCTTCCAGATCATTCCGCTTGATGGCCCGGCCGCCGGATGCACGCTCATCGTCCTGGGCGATGTCAGCGGGAAGGGACTTCGCGCCGCGATGGCCGTCTCGCTCATCGTGGGTGCTGTGCGCACGCTCGCAGAAACTACTTCCCGTCCGGCCGAAATTCTCGCCGGCCTCAGCCGCCGCCTCCACGGCCGTCTTCAAGGCGGCTTCTCGACCTGCGTTGCCCTGCACCTCGACCCCCACGGCACCTGTATCTTGGCCAGCGCCGGCCACCCCGCGCCTTACTTCAACGATAAAGAGATTGACTTGCCCGGCGCTTTGCCCCTGGGCATCGATCCCGCGATCGCCTATGAGGAGACGATAGTGCACTTCAATCCTGGCGACCGATGCGCTCTTTACACCGATGGCCTGCTTGAGGCCCGCGCGCCCTCCGGCGAGATTTTCAGCTTCGAACGGCTGCAAACCCTGTTCGCATCGGGCGCTGACGCAGCGGAGGCCTCCGAAGCCGCCGTCGCATTCGGCCAGGATGACGACATCACGGTAGTCACGCTGACGCGGCTAGCGAATGCGTGATCACCCGTTGCGCGCAGAGACTGGTTAGCTGTAGACATTCTACTGCACATGGGAGTAGAGTGCCTACATCTATGACAGCAGCCAGGGAAAAGCGCAATCCATATCAGAATCGGGTCGAGTTGCTTCAAGGGACGCTCGACATGTTGATTCTGCAGACACTGCAGTGGGGCCCGCAGCACGGATACGGCATCAGCCAGGCGATTCGCATCAAATCGGGTGAGGTCTTGCAGGTGGAGACCGGGTCACTGTATCCCGCCCTGCACCGGCTCGAGCGCCAGGCGTGGGTGCGCTCGGAGTGGAAGCTGACGGAGAGCAACCAGCGGGCGAAGTATTACCGCATTACCGCGACCGGAAAGAAGCAACTTGCCGCTAATCACGGCCGCTGGCAGCAGATGGTTGAGGCGATTGGCGCGATCATGAGCGGCGAGTTAGAGAGGAGTGAGCCATGAGCTGGTGGCGATTCTTCGCACGGCGTAAGCGCGATCTCCATGAGGAGATTGAGGCCCATCTGCGCATGGCTGTACGTGACCGCGTGGAGCGCGGCGAGACTCCGGTTGAGGCTCGGGCGGCGGCGGCGAAGGAGTTCGGCAATGTGCCGCTGGTGAAGGACGTGACGCGCAAGACCTGGGGTTGGGAGTGGCTGGAGAGCGCGGCGCAGGATCTGAAATACGCGCTGCGGCGGCTGGTGAAGTCTCCGGGGTTCACGATCGCGGCCATTGCCACGCTGGCGCTGGGCATCGGCGCGAACACGGCGATCTTCGAACTTCTGGATGCGGTGCTGTTGCAGTCGCTACCGGTGGCGAATCCGCAGGAACTGGCCGAGGTGCGGGTTGTCGATATGGATAAAGCGCGCGGGAGCTATTCCAGCGAATATCCGGCGGTAACGAACCCGATCTGGGAGAAGCTGCGCGAAGATCACCAGGGCTTCTCGGGGATTGCCGCCTGGGCGGATACCGTTTTCAACCGGGATTCGGGCGGTGACGCGCGCTTTGCCAACGGGCTGTGGGTGAGCGGCAATTTCTTCCGCATGCTCGGGGTTAGGCCGATCCAGGGGCGGGTGTTTACCGCGGAAGACGATCGCCGCGGTTGCGGGTTGCCGGGCGCGGTGATCAGCTATGGCTTCTGGCAGCAGGAGTACGGCGGCGGCCCCGCGCTGGGCCGCAAGCTGATGCTCAACGACAAGCCGGTAGAAGTGATCGGCGTGACCCCGGCGAGCTTCTTCGGCGTGGATGTGGGGCGCAGCTTCGATGTGGCACTGCCGGTGTGCTCGCAGCCATTCCTGGAAACCAGGAACAGGCTGGATGCGAGTACCCAGTGGTGGCTCTCGCTAATCGGAAGGCGCGATCCTTCGTGGCCGCTCGAACGAGTCGCAGCGCACCTTGGAGCGGTCTCGCCTGCGATTTTTGCGGCCACGCTGCGGCCGGATTATCCGGTCGAGAGCGTCAAGGACTATCTCGCGATGAAGCTGACGGCCGCACCTTCGGCGGCCGGGGTCTCGATGCTGCGGGAGACATATTCAGATCCGCTGCGGTTCTTGCTGGGAATCTCCGGGCTGGTGCTGCTTATTACGTGCGCGAACCTGGCCAGCCTGATGCTGGCACGGACCAGCGCGCGTGAGCGGGAGATGGCGGTGCGGCTGGCGATCGGCGCGGGGCGATGGAGGTTGATCCGGCAGGTGCTGTCGGAGAGCCTGCTGCTGTCGTTGGCGGGCGCGGTGGCCGGTGCAGTGCTGGCGCGCACGCTGAGCCGGGGATTGGTGGCGTTTCTCAATACTGCGAACAATCCGGTCTCTCTGGACTTCAAACAGGATTGGCGGCTGTTCGCGTTTCTGCTCGGGGTATCGCTGGTGACGTGCGTGCTGTTCGGGCTTGCTCCGGCGCTGCGTGCGTCGCGCACCGCTCCCGGCGCAGCGATGAAGACGGGCGGGCACGGCATGACGGCCAGCCGCGGGGGGCTGGGCTTTCGCGGCGCGCTGGTGGTCTCACAGGTGGCGCTGTCGCTGGTGCTGCTGTTCGGTGCGCTGTTGTTCACCCAGAGCCTGCGGAATCTGCTGACGGATAATCCGGGGTTTCAGGCAAAGGGTGTGCTGATCGCCGGGTTGGACTTTGTGCGCCTGCAGATTCCGGTGGAGAAGCGCGGAGTGTTGCAGCGGGAGCTACTCGACAGGATACGAGCCATTCCCGGCGTGGATGCGGCAGCCAACACGAATATTATTCCGCTCTGCGGCGCGGGCTGGGGCAACACGGTGTGGATTGACGGCCACGATTCGACGCAGCGGCAGGATTCGAATTTTAGCTCTGTCAGTCCGCAGTATTTCAAAACGCTAGGCATTCCGATGCTGGCAGGACGCGACTTCAACGACGGCGACACGACCCAGTCGCCGCGTGCCGCGATTGTCAATGAGACTTTCGCGCGCCAGCTGGGGCTGGGTGAGAATCCTGTCGGCATGAGGTTCCGACGGGAGGCGACTCCGAACAGTCCGGAGGAAGTGAACGAGATTGTCGGTCTAGTGAGGGATACGAAATACAATCGTATCCGGCGACCGGCAGGGGCGATTGCGTATCTTGACGGCACGCAAGACAAGGACGTGGATACCTCAATGCAGGTGCTGGTACGTTCGAAGTTACCGATGGAGACGGTCGAGGCGGCGATACGACGCACCGTGCAAGAGGTGAGCTCAGGAATCAGCTTCAACTTCGAAGGGCTGCAGGATCAGATCGGGCAATCGCTGCTGGCCGAGCGGCTGCTGGCGACGCTCTCTGGATTTTTCGGCGCGCTCGCGGTCGTGCTGGCGATGATCGGGCTGTACGGGGTAATGTCGTACACGGTGGCGGAGCGTACGAGCGAGATCGGCATCCGAATGGCGCTGGGTGCGGAGCGCGCGGATGTGACGGCGATGATTCTGCGAAAGGCTGCGACGCTGCTGGTGGCGGGTCTGGCTTTGGGCGCGGGGTTATCCCTAGCTGCCGCAAGCGCGGCCAGCGCGCTGCTGTTCGGGTTGAAACCGCGTGACCCAGTGACCCTGGGGATTGCAGCTGCGGTTTTGGCGGCGGTCGCACTGGGGGCGAGCTATTTGCCGGCTCGACGAGCCGCTGCTCTGGACCCGATAGCCTCTCTCAAGAACGAATAGCTCCATCGGGCTTGCCTCTTATCGTTCGATCCGCCTGCTGAGGTGAGCCCCTGCCTTCCCCTTTGTCATCCCGAGGAGCGAAGCCGGCGAATCTGCAGTTCTCTTTCCCACCCACGACCCCTCTTGGAAGTGTTCTTCGACCGGATGCGAATTCTTTTCGCTGCTGATCGCCCTGAATGGATGCGGAGGCACAGCGAGCGCAAGCAGCCCCTCTACCGCTTCAAGCACATCTACGATTACGATCACTGGCGCCTCCGCGAGCCTTTCCACTCCGTTCCACTGACGTTGACGGTTAATTAGCTTAGCGGGCCGCGATGCCCGAATCGCGCTGGCATATCGCTATGCTCAACAGCCGCCCCGTTCCCCTGCACCCCATCGTCCTCAATGCTTTGTTGGAGTGGCGCCGGCAATCGTCCTATGCGGCGGACTTGGATTTCCTCTTTCCGTCAGTGCGGTTCCAGGGGCCAAGCCCCTTTAGCCATTGACCAATGACACCCGCTTTAATGTTTCGGCCCAGCCAGCAGCCCCAATTGCTCCATCATTCCCAGGTCATCGCGTACACCATAGTGATCGACAATCTTGCCGTCGCGGACCTTCCACCAGTGGGTGGCCTCAACTTCGAAGTGCTTGTGAGTCGGGGGAACATCTACCAGCAGACCTCCGTTGACCGGAAGCTTTCCGACTCCCAGATGTGTGCCGCTTTCGCGGCAAAGGACGACAACCCAATCATCCTTCGCCACCAGGTCAACGATCTCGAGGCGAAAATCCGGGAACGTGGACCAGACATCTTGCAAGATCATCGCCACATGCTCGCGCCCTACGGGAACGCCGAAGTTCTTAGTGTCCTCACTAAAATCGTTCAGTGCACCCTTCCAGTCTGCCTTGTTCATCAGGTCGTGGTGAGCGCGAACGATCGCAGCATTCTGCGCGGACAAGTCTGGCGCGGCGTTTTGAGATATGGCTGCCACTGGGACAGCACCTAGGAAGAGAATGATCGCGAGTGCTTGTTTGAACCGGCGCATTTTGACTCCTGTCGAAGGGTCTTTGAGGTCAATCTTCGCATAGACACGTAGAGGATTGGCGCAACGCGAAAAGCCTGGCAATACTGCCTGCCTTAAGATCGCCTTATGCCTACCTTACGCAGCAAACTACTGAAAATAAGCCTGTTTTCGGTTCCTCGGTTTCGAGCTGGGGGAGAAGACGATCGAGGCGGGGGATAATGGCAGGATGTCAGCCGGCATTCTGAAGTTTGGAGAGGGTTTCGAGCTCGACCGGATCGCCTATGAACTGCGGCGCGCGGGGCGTCCGCAGAAACTGGAGCGGATCCCCATGGAGATCCTTCTGCTTTTTGTCGACCGAAGAGGCCAGCTGGTGACCCGCGAAGAGATCATTGAAAGAGTCTGGAGTAAGGACGTCTTCCTCGACACCGATAACGGCATCAATGCCGCTATCAGCAAACTCCGGCAGGTGCTGCGAGACGATCCCGAGAATCCAGTCTCCATACAAACCGTCAAAGGCAAAGGGTATCGATTCATCGCTGCCGTAACGGAGGCCGGCGTTGCGGATTTGACGCAGGCGGCCGTTAGCGAACCGAAAGGTGCCGCCACCGGTGGCCGAGAGAGTCCGCAGAATGAGGTCAAAGCGGCTCCGCCCGTTTTGCCCCTTTCGCCCCCTCCCGTCTCGAACCAGAGCAGACAGCGGATTTTTCTACTGGCGGCGGTAGTTGTATTTGGCGGCCTCCTGGTCACTTCTTTCCTGCGATTCCATCGGAAGGCAGCCCTTACGGAAAAGGACACCATTGTGCTCGCAGACTTTGCCAACACGACCGGAGACGCTGTTTTTGACGGAACGCTGCGGCAGGGTCTCGCAGTTGAGCTCGAGCAGTCTCCTTTCCTGAGCTTAATCGCCGACAGCCACATTCAGCAGATAATGCGACTGATGGGCCAACCGGCCGATGCGCGGTTAACTCCGGAGATTGCCATGGAGGTCTGCGAGCGCATCGCCAGAGCGGCGGTGATTGACGGTTCAATTTCTAACCTCGGTAGCCAATACGTGCTCGGACTGCGCGCCAAAGAATGCCGCACCGGAAGGCTCTTCTACGACCGACAGCTGCAGGTGGCGCGGAAAGAAGATCTGCTGCACGCGCTAAGTAGTATGGCCAACGATTTCAGGAGCCGGGCCGGAGAATCACTCGCAACTGTGAAAGAACATGCCAAGCCCCTCGAGGAAGCAACAACACCCTCGCTCGAGGCGCTTCGAGCTTTCACCACAGCAATAAAGACCCAGGCTGCGAGCGGCTCCGCCCGCGCAATCCCGTTCTTGACACGGGCCATTGAGTTGGACCCCAACTTCGCCCTCGCTTACGCCTACCTCGGCCGGCTTTACGGCGATATCGGCGAGTTGGACCTTTCAGCTGAAAACACCGCTAGAGCTTATGAATTACGGGAACACGCGAGCGACCCGGAACGATTTTTCATCGTGGCCAACTACCAGATCGCGGTGACGGGAAACCTGGAAAAGGCGGCGCAAACCTGCGAGACGTGGGCAGCGACCTATCCCCGGGACAAGGCCCCACACGCTTTTCGCGGTGGTCTCATCTACCCGGTTTTGCGGAACTACGAAGAAGCGATTGAGCAGTCGAAAGAGGCGATCCAGCTCGATGCCGATTTTCCCGTCGGCTACTTGATGCTCTCCGCCAACTATATCTATCTCGACGATTTGAGGAGCGCTGAGAACGCCTTGCAGTCGGCATCCGCTCGCGGTTTGGATTTTCCCGACTTTACTGTCTTGCGATACGACCTCGCGTTTCTCAGAGGAGATCACCCAGGCATGGATCGGCAGGCGGCTCTGGGTGAAAAGATAGCGAACGCCAATGACTGGATTCTCGCGAGGAAAGCCTCAGCTCTCGCATACTCCGGGCGCTTAGACGAGGCGAGGAAACTCTCGCAACGAGCGGTCGCGTTAGCGCAGGAAGCGGATCAGCGAGAACGGGCAGCGCAATTTCAAGCCGCCATGGCTGTGCGAGAGGCGTTCTTTGGAGAACGAGACGCCGCTCTGCAGAGTGCCAACGCTGCCCTCAAGATATCCAAAGGCCGCGACGTTCAGTACGGCACCGCACTTGTATTTGCGCTCGAAGGCGACATCAGCCGGGCGACTGCGATGACGAACGATTTGGAAAAACGTCTCTCCGAAGACACAGCAGTCCGGTTCAGCTATGTGCCCACACTTCGCGCCGCTCTCGCCCTAAACCGGGGCGAGCCCGCTAAGGCCATCGCAGCCTTGCAACTAACGGCTCCTCACGAACTAGGCTCGCCACCCAGCGCCTATCTCGGACTCTTTGGCGCTCTCTATCCCGTCTACATGCGCGGCAACGCTTACTTGGCCGCACACCAGGGCAAGCAAGCAACAGAAGAGTTTCAGAAAATCCTCGATCATCGTGGAGTCGTACTGAGTGATCCAATCAGCGCGCTTGCGCACCTCCAACTCGGCCGTGCCTACACACTCACCGGCGACAAGGACAAGGCGCCTACCGGCTACAAAGATTTTCTTGAACTATGGAAGGGCGCCGACCCGGACATACCTGTTCTGCAAGAAGCACGGGGCGAATATGCGAAGGTGCAATAACTATTCTGCCAACTTGAGCGGCCGCTTGATCTGTTAACGATCACCCGAGAGCGATCAGGCCGTTTGGGTATCGGCGCGGCCAGGGGGTTCTCAGATCGGATCGCTACCCACTTCAGAGCCGCCTGAGACGGCTAGGGGGTATAGCAGCTGCAAAAGAACTGCTTCCGCCTCGCAGCCTGTCAAAGGACTCAATTGCATCCAGAAGTCTTTCAGCCGCTCCGATTTGCTCCGCTGTTCCTTTGTTGCGAATCTTCCATTCCGCAAGCTGCTGAATTACTTCGATACGATACTTGAGCTGAGATTCGCTTGGCATCCTGCAGTGTTAGCTCCCTTCAATTCACCAATATTTTAGCGCTAGACTCCTCTTGGAGCGACAGCTAAACCTTCGATGAACTCCCAATTGCCTACCATGGGATTGGTACCCAATATTCTCCTTATCTTCGTCTATAATTGTTCACGCCGCGGTGCAAGCTGACACCTACGCACCGTTTCTAAAGCACCTTCTCAATCGCATGGAAAAGCGTATGGAAGCCCTACAGCGCGTCAGGCTAGACGGCTTTCAGATGGTCATCTCAGAAATGGAAGTAGAAATGGACTACCTGCACAGGGCGAAGCGCTAACGGCCCGGTCTAAATCACTTCCAGGACGGCTTCGTAGATGGGAAAAGAGAACTGCAGATCCCTCCGTTTCGCTATGCTCGGTCGAAAAACACCCGTTGAGCTCGCAAATTTCAGACGGTGGATAGATCCAAATCTACCGAATGTAAGCGAACTCTCTGGTAGCCGCTCCTCTGAGGCTTTGTATCAGGGCCTGACTTTAGTCGGGCCGTGGAGACCCCAAAAAACCTGGGCTTTAGCCCCTGAGGGCATCGTTTTTTCGACCGAGCCTACATGGGTCTGGGACCCACCCAGCAAGATGAGAATCGCGGATAACTTGGCGGCGCGCCATCCTTCGGTAACGGCTGCCAAGGTGCAACGCTAGCCCTTTGTCATCCCGCCTGCCCCGCTTGCCGTGGGACCGGAGCGTAGCGTAGTGGAGAGACCGCTGTCTTCTCTGCGCATCCGATCATACGGCTCCTAATCCAGAAGGGGTCGGTGGGGGAAAAAGAACTGCAGATCCCTCGGCTTCCTCCGGATTTCCTGTCAGGCTTAGTGACCTCGGTAACCCTCGTGCGGCTTTCCTCAAAGAAAGCCGCACACGCAGCCATGGATGGAGCCAAGTACAGGAAATCCGGGTCGGGATGACGAAGCGGAGGGCAGCGCTCACCTTAGCAGCCGTTACGAGGGATGGACAGAGCGATCGCTTCCGCGTTTTTCATCCCCTTGGGTGGGCCCAAGGCCCATGACTTCTCCGGTCGGGACGACAAAGGGGGATAGCGGTGACTTTCGTGGGCCGCAGTTCTATAGATCAGCGGGAGCCGGGACGTCGATGTAATGAGCGACGAGGCCCAGTATGAAGCACCAGAGCATGATGTCCAGAATGTAGGCCGTGCCCAAGCGGGCGACGATGCTCAACGTTTGGCCTGCCAGACCTGCTGACGGCGTCCAGCCGGCGAGAGCCCAGGTGACTGCGGAGGCGCCCAGACCGGCCACCAGGACGCAAAACCAGTAGAGCCAGTGGCGATAGGCTCGAGCGGCACGACCGAGCCAGCCTGCTTTCAGTCCGCAGGCGCAGGTCTCCATGGCAAGCGGAAGCAACAGCCCACCCAAGAGCCATTGCGCACAGTCATAGAGACGTTCCTGCCAGGCGACTAATGACGAATAGCCAAGATGGGCGCGCAGCCACGGCGGAGACTGAGAGTTCCAATAGCCGGCATACAACGCTTCGTGCGCCCGGCCGGCGGCAATCGGCTGCAGCACCAGCCACCACAACGCGACGAAGACCGCCAGCAGAATCCAGCTGAGCCAGTGGGGCGGCCGCGCAACGCAACGAAGCAGCGCACGGAAGGTTGCGGTGTAGAGCCAGAGAAAGGCTATCACCAGCAGCACCCCGGAGAGCATCGAGAAGAGAAACTGCCAGGTATGCGAGTCGGGAATTTGCAGCCACCCGGCGGCCAATAGCATGAGCAGGAAATTTCCCAGCAATTGAGCAAGGATAAGACGGCCGGTGAACCTGGCAACGGCCCCTCGGAATGCCTGCATCATTTCTTGTCCTCCACGGGCAACGGCGCCGGATCCACTTGCAGGTGCAACAAGTCGCTGGTCGCCTGAATGCCCGGCTGGTACATCGGCTGCACGTTGGCCGGGCTGATGGCAAAGCTTCCCGGGTTGACGACCTTGAGCAGATAGAAGGATTCGTGGCGGCCACTGGACTCGGTGGCGAAAATGGCCGCGCGGTCATCGAAGAACTCGCGCCGTGTATACCAATAGTCCCAGCTGGCCGGCTTGTCCCCGAGGTTATAGCTATCCTCGTTTTGTACAAATTCTGTTCCCGCGGGAATTGGATCCTCGATCAGCAGATACTTTGCGGGGGATCCGTTCACAGCCAAGTGGACGGCGAGCGTGTCGCCGGGCACGACTGGGCCCTTCAGCGGTTGCAGCGCGTATTCGATCTTGCCTGCTTGATTCGTGGGCACCAGCTTGAAGTAGTCGCGGGTCAGGTTGAGCGAGAGCGTGCCTTGCTGGTAGAACTTCTGCTCGGTGGAATAGTACTTGCCCTGCACCGTCCAGTAGGCGCGCCCAGTTCCCTGCTTGGTCACGACTACTGCGTTGCTGCCTGGATGGAGTTGCGCAGGCGTTACATCAAGCTTGAGGTCTACCCCCGAGGCCGCATCGGCTGCAGTGAAATGCCGCTTGCCGATGGAGGCGCCGTTGAGCAGCACATCCACGTCGAAATCCGCTTTCAGCTCCTGCGAGGCTGCGAGATAGTCCACCAGGCCAAAGAGCACCATGGCTGTTTGCTCGGTCGAGTTCCACCAGTATCCACCGTTGCGATTGAGCACCAGCCACTGCGCTGCGCCTTCGAGCAAGGGGCTCGTGGCATCGGCGTGGGTGAGGAAGCGTAGAGCGAAGGCTGTGCTCTCGGCGCTGTTGTCATCGCTCAGCTCGAGCAGCGGGTTATAGGTCGAGGGCCAGGAGACGAGGGTTCCGGTGTGCTTGGCTTTCGCTTCCAGCAATTGGGCGATCTGCGCTGCCCTGCTATCCCCGGTGCGCAGCATGACCATGCCGGTAAGAGCCAAGCCTTCCGCCGAGAGGTCGTTGCGCCGCGACCATAGTGTCTCGACGGATGGGCCCAGGTCCTTCGCGCCGGCCTCGCTGAGGGCGTAGAGCACGTAGGCGCGCAACTCGGGAAGCATGCGCGGATGCTGGGCCAGCTGCTTCTGCAGATAGCTCACTCCCCCGCCCAGGTTCGCGTCGGCTTTGGCATAGCCCGCAGTCTTCGCTTCCGCCAGACCGGAGACAACGTACGCAGTTATGAAGACGCGGCTGGCATCTTCTTTCCACCAGCCCCAACCGCCGTCGTCGTGCTTCAGGTCGTTGAGGCGATCGAGGCCGGCGTCGATGTTGGCCCGCAGATCGGCCGGGCTCACCAGGCCGGAGAGGTTGAGCTTCTTCAGCGTATCGGCGACCACCAGGTTAGGCAGGAAGCTGGACATGGTCTGCTCGGTGCAGCCGTAAGGATAGCTGGTGAGATAGCCGAGCGCGGAGAAGAGGCTGCCGGCGATGGACGGAGCGATCTCCAAATGCAGCGTGTGCGCCGCGGCATCGGTGTTGCCGGGAAAGTCGATGGTGGTGGAAGCCTGTCCGTTATCCGCGATCACGCCGGAGTTGTTGATGGTGCGCGGAACGCCGATCGGTTCGACCGGGAAAGTCAGTTCGAGGGCATCTGACTCTTCGTTCGTAAGCGCCTTGGCCAACAGGCGAGCCGTGCCGATCTTCGATGCTTTGACTCGCCAGAGTGCAGTGCCCTCGCCCTTGCTGGGCACACTCACCGTTTGCGGCGCGCCGGAGACAGGGTCGAGGCCATTGATATCAAGCGACAGCTGTACTTGCTTGGCCTGGTCGAGGTAGTTATGCACGATCACCGGAATGGTGACTTCATCCCCCTGGCGCAGGAAGCGCGGGGTGCCCAGGCGCACGATGATGTTCTTGCGCACCAGCAAGCGGTTGATGGCGGAGCCTGCCCTGGAGTCGAGGGTGATGGCGTGCACCGTGCTCCGCCAGGTGGTTAGCGAGTCGGGGAAAGTGAAGGTGACGTGGGCATGGCCGGTCGCGTCGGTATGGATGGAGGGCGACCAGTACGCAGTGTCCGGAAAAGCCTTACGCACGCGGGGCTGGACCACATCGTTGCCGGGCTTCACCTGGGCGAGCCGCGGCCGGTAACGTGACTGCCGTTCAGCAAGCTGCGGAGATTTAAGCCCCGCCTTGCCGCTGAAGTAATACTGCAGCGACGAATCGACGGCGGCGTAAACATAGCGGTCAGGGTAAAGCTTCTTGACCATGTCGCCGCTGCTATCCGGGTAGAGCGAGTAGATGGCCTCGTCGACCACTCCAAAGCTAAAGTCGGCGCTGACCGGCTTGCCCTGGTAATCGCGGGCAAATACGTCGTAGGACGCGGTCTGCTGCGGCTGAAAAACATCCTTGGCCGGGGTGATGTCGATTTGTAACTGTTGCTGCACCGGCGGAACTTTGATGCTGAGGTTGGCCTGATAGAGCTGATCGTTGCGGATGAAGGCGGCGGTTACCTCAAGGTTGGGCTGCGCATCCGCGGTGATGGGTAAGTCAAAGGTCAGCGACTTGCCGGGGGAGAACATGACCTTGCGGAACTCGACCGTATTCCCGGTGGCGACCACCAGGGGGTGGAAGTTGTCGACATTAGAAAGGATGCTGAGGTGGGCCGTGTCTCCGGGAGCGTAAGTCTTTTTGTCGGCGATCATCTGCACCGCGCGCGATTCCCCGCCCCATCCCTCTTCGTTGTTGCCCATCACCCACAGGTAGCTGGAGGCGAAGACCACTCGGTCCAAATTTGACCCAAGGGGCCCGGGAGTAGTTGCCGTCGCTTCCACTGCGGTGCTGCCGGCGTGACTGACGCGGATGGCTCCCTGGGCCTTTCCAGTGGCGTCGGTGGTCACATCGGTTGCGGCGCCGCGTGTGGTCTCGGTCTTTCCGTTGGCAAACTTATGCGTAACCAGCTGGAGGTGCACCCGGGTTTGAACCGGGTGGTTATCGTAGTCCACCGCGGTTACATTAAAGAGCGCGGTGTCGCCGGTGCGAATGGCGTAGCTCACCGGCTCCACGCGGATGCGGAAAGTGCCGCGGGTGGCGAGGAAGCGTCCACGGCCGGTGATCTCGCGGTTGGCCTGGTCGGTGACGGCGGCCTCCACGGTGTAGTCCTGGTCCATTGCATGGGTTGCGTCGGCTACGTACTGCGTAGGGACATTGATGGTGAGCTTGCCATTGGCATCGAGTTTGCCGGTTTGCTCGGATTGCTGGGCAGCGTCGTAGCCCAGCGAGGCGTTGTCATCCCCGGCTCCCATGCCCGCCCCCTCATCGCCGCCGCCTTCGTCATCCCACCAGTAATGCGGCGAATGGTAGACGCGGTACTTGACTGCGGCATTGGCGACGGGCTCGCCGAAAAAGTAGCGGGCATCGATTACTATCGGCATGGTCTCGCCCTGCAGCAGGCGCGGTTTGGCGGGGCTCACGCGCACCTGGTACTCCGGTTTGCGGTAGTCCTCCACGCGGAACATGCCGGTGCCTGCCTCGTTGCTGGCGTCGTCTGAAGGGGGCCCATTGCGCAGACGGATGGTGTAGTAGCCCAGGGTCGCGGTGGCCGGCAGGGTCAGATCGCCGTACACAGAACCAGCAGGAGAGAGCGGCATATCCTTGTCGAGCAGGGCGTGGTCATCCTGATCAGCGATGGTTACGTGGATGGTGCTGAGCTTAGGCAGCTCCAGATGATTCTCCACCTTGGCGCGCAGAATCCCCTTCCAATGCACCACGTGGCCGGGACGGTAGACGGGGCGGTCAGTGTAGATGTAGGAAGACCAGCGGCCACCCTGAAAGCCGCTGAGGGCGTAGCTGCCGGGAGTAACGGCAGCCACGTCATCGCCTGTTGTTGCCAGCACCCAGAAGTTGTCCTGCTGCACCTTGGGCGCGGTCAAGTGCAGGTCGGCGAGCCCATCGTCACCGGTGCTGCCGTTGGCTTGCTGCTGCTGGCCGAAGCCGGCGCTTACCTGGACTCCTTGGATGCCCGCTCCCGAGACACGGTCAACGCAATAGGCCAGCACGCTGCCGCTGCCGGTGCGCGTGACCATGGCCGTGCGGCTCACCATCAGCAGGGTGTAGGCCTTGTAGTGGCCGTCCGTGGCCTCGATCAGGTAGAGGCCTGAGGGCAGCGGATCGATGGGCAGTTCCTGCGAATCGGAGACGTAGGTCGGAGGCAGTTCCTGGCGCCAGCGCGCGACTAGTTGGTGATCGTTCAGCAGCGGGATCTGGGCAAACTGGGCCACGCCGACGATGCGGCTGCGGCGGGCCAGATTCGCTTGATGGGCGCGCAGAAGATCGCGGTTTTCCGCAGTGAACTGGCCACGGAAGAAGCGGCGGATCAAAAACCAGAGATGATGCTTCCAGTCGTGGAACTTCTCCAACCAGGTGCGCTCGTCGATGCGCTCTTTGGGGCCGAACGGGGTTCCGTTGTCGAAGCTGTGCAGGTCGGGCAGGCCGGAGAGGAATTTTGCCGGATTCTGCACCCGGTAAATGCGGAACTCCAGCTCATCGACATTTTGCGCGTAGAGATGGATGGTGGGTTTCTCGGTGGGCGCAAAGCTGCGGTTGGTACTTAGATTGAACGAGACCGGGCGGGCGGCTTGCAGCTGCGCGGGGAACAGCAGTCCGAGCAAGAGCAGGAACCCGACGCTCAATCGCCTTCGCGCAGAATGTTCCAACGGTACACTCCGAGAAAATTTGCGTTTTCCTTGAGCGGACGCCAGCGCGCGTCCGGGTGGTGCAACAAGTCACTCAACAGCAGGCGGCGCATTTCGCCTTTGCCATGGTGAATAGGCCCGGTGTGATAGACAACGCCGTCTTCCCCACAAAAAATCATGGAGTGAAACGGGGAGTGGTAACGGGGAGCGCCCGGGACATCATACGGTGAGTCCTGCTCCAACTGGCGATAAAAAATCAGGTCGCCGGGTCGAGCCAGGCGCAGGTCGCGTCCTACCAGGTAGGTGTTGTCTTGCATAAGGATTTGCGCATCGGCGAACTGGGCGAAGGTGCCGTTGTCGAGGTCCGCAGGTAGGAATGGGCCGGGGCGGACGCGGAAGAGGCTGGCTCCCAAGGGTGTCTGAGGATAGACGTACTGGCGGATCGAGGGCGCTGTGGACTGGAGAGCATGGCTGCTGAGCCAGCTTTCGTCGTGCACGTGGAGCGCTTCGCGATAGGCAAAGCGCAGCAGGGCGGCGCAGTCCTTGATCTCAAGGGGAAGTTGGGCGGGTTGGTCTGCCTGGTGCTCGGCGATGGCGGTAAACCAGGCGCGAAAGGCCTGGCGATCCTGGGTCGTGTGGAGACGGAGAAAATCGGGGGTTCCGTCGGCGTAAGTGTCGCTGGGGTCGAAGACGAAGGTTACAGGAATGCGATAGAGGCGATGGCGCCAGAGTAGATGGAGTTGCGAGTGGCCTGGATTGACCGGGGCTTGCAGCATGCCTTCGATGACGGAGTGCCCGAGGAGTCGTAGGGTTGGCTCTTGGGTGGTGTCTTGGGTCACAGTACCGATGGGCCAAGGTAGCCGGATGCGGAATGCGGCGTGTTCGGCGCCATCGGCTGGTAGGGTTACTTGGTCGGGGTCGATATTGATATTGAGGCGCTGGCGGCTGTAGATGATGGCTGTGCCTGCGCCCATCAGGGCGCAGGCAACGGCCGCGTATGCTAACCGCTTGCTTCGCTGCTTTAAATCCGGCGGCGTATTTTCCCTTAGCATCGTAGACACTGCAGGTCCCTCCGCTCCCCCGAATTTCCTGTCCCAGCTTAGTGTCGTTGGCGAACTTCATGCGGCTTTCTTTACGGAAAGCCGCACACGCGGCCTTGGAAGGTACCGCGATGTAGGAAATCCGGGTCCGGTCGGGATGACAAAGTTAAGAGTAACTGCCACCCTGTAAATCTTCTATGTGGGATGTGAAGAGAAACAGAGGTCCACTCCGCTACGTTACGCTCCGGTGTGATGGGCCTGTGGCCCACCGAAGGGATGAAGATCCAGACAACCTGCGGCTGGTCAACCAGGACCAAGCGCTTCTCCGCCGACGCCAGCGGAGAAAGGGCCACGAGAAGCAGGGCAAGCAAGACTGGCTTCACGAATGGTTCTTATTCCTTCGCTGGATTGCGCAGAGCAGACGCCGTGCCCGGAGGCGCGGTCCGTACCAGTTGAATTTGGCGTTCAACATCCCCAAGGATATCCGGTTCATCGGCGGCATCTTTCTGCGCCAGTTCATACCAGTGCAGCGCCTGCTGCGTTTCGCCCCGGCCGAGGGCGAAGTTGCCCAACTCGATGGCGGCAGGCGCAGAGTCAGGATCCAGAGCAATCGATCGCAGCAGGTATTGTTCCATCAGCTTCTTATCGGTGCCGGCCTCGTCCATGGTGTGTAAGGCCCGGAACCTCAGGATCGATGCGGCCACGCGAGGTAAGGGGAAATTACCGTGGTACAGCAGCAGGTTGCCGAAGCGGGCCGTGGGCTCAACGCTGCGCATCGTGGGCATATCATGCCAGTCACGCAGGCCTATCCCAGGAGCGCGGAGGCACAACCAGCCATTCAGGTTTCCCTCGCCGATCTCTTCCGGCTTCGGCTCCCATTCCTTCACGCCGGCGGCCTGCAACTGTTCATGCAAGGCCATGTAGTCGATCATCACCGGGGCCGGCGCAATTTGGCTCTTGTAGAACGCGATAAATTCCGGGGTCCTCTGGCCCAGGTCGACACTTTCATTGTCAAAGCTCCGAAATGCGTTCAGCGACCCGCCGGCAAGTAGATTGTGATATTCCCAGATGCGCCGCTGGGGAAGTACGGTTGCAGCGATCCATAGGATTGCAGTCGCCGCCACCGCGCGCTGCCACAAGGCAGGAGACCGCCAAAGAAACCAGGTGCCAGTTGCAGCACAGACAGCGAGCAGGGGAACCACGAAAAGCCAGTGACGCAAGCCGGCGTAGAAGATTCCATTGTGCGCGATGAAGAGCATGAAGAACGCGGCCAGGCCGGCAAAGGCAGCCAGAGGCAACGCAACCCGCTTTGGCAAGCGGCCCAGCAGCAGGAGCGCAATGCCGTAGATCGCCAACAATAAAAAGGCGGGAGGCAGCTTGACTACCAGGTCTGCAAACGGAACCCACCATGGAGCCTTCCCCTGGTAGCTATGGCCGAGAGCCTCGATCCAAATGGGACGGCCTTCCACACCGGCGCGCAGAGTGTCAGCCAAACCCCAGAGATAGGCGCGTGGAACCAGGTGAAGGTTTTGCGCGATGGTCAACGCGCGGCGCATCGTGGGTGAATGGAGATCAGCAATCTTAGCTGCGAGCGGACGGTTAAAGGTCTCCGCAGGCTGGCCTTGCGCATTCAGTCCTGGGCTCTCGCGATAATGAAATCCGTAAGTGCTCCACAGCACCACCATGCCCAAACCGCAGGCTGCCGCCAAACCGAGCGCCTGCCTGCCAACCGCCTGCTTGTGACCCGCCCGCCAGCCGAGGACGCCTACGCAACCAAGCAGCAGCGGCAAGACAATCAACGGCGCCGAGTGCTTGGTCGCCAGCAGTAGCCCGGCAGCGATGCCTAGAAAAATCCAGTCGCGCCAGAGTCGGTTGCGCAGAGCGAGAATGGCCAGGCAAAGGCTGATCGTGCCCAGCAAAGCCATCGGCAGGTCGGTCATCACCACCGGCATATGGGCAGAGACGGTAGGGTCGAGCGCCAGCAGCAGCAACGCAGCCAAGGCAATGCCGGAGCCGAAGATGCGCCATAACAGCCAGGCCAGCGCAGCCAGCAGAACAGTATTGAACGCTAGCAGGGCCACTCTTGCCCGTCTATGCACGCGGGCGCTGTCGCTTTCCAAAAAGACTGCTTTCTGGGTGTATACGCGCTCCTGCTCTTTTTCACTGAGCAAACGCAGCGGATCAAGATGCAGCACACTCGGCGGCACAGCCAGTCCCGCGATCAGCTTTACTAAGGGCGGGTGCTCGGGATTCAAGCGGTAGTCTCCCCAGCGCACGTAGGAAGCTCCGGCGGCAATGTGGTAGGGCTCATCGATGGTGAATCCATCGAGGCTGGTAGCCCACAGGGAGTGGCCTAGCGCCAGCGCCAGCAGCAACGGCAGCCCGATCCAAAAGGACCGGTCCGGGAGCGAGATGGGGCGGCGGGCCTGCGCGGGAAGAGTGCTGGATGCGGGCATTTTGTCCCAACTATACAGCTTGCGGAAAAACTCATGCTTTGTATCAGGGCTCCACTTTACAGGCTGCGGAAAAAACTCTGCACAGGGGCAGGATGAGTCCCGAAGGGACGGCTGAGAATAGCCCAGGACGTCAGTCCTGGGTGCGCAATTCCCTCCGGACCAGTCCCGCAGGGACGGCTGAGAATGACCCAGGATGTCAGTCCTGGGTGAACCTAGACCGGAGCGAATGCTGAGGCCATCCTCAAAACCCAACCCCAATCTTCAGCCTGTTTAGTCGGGCCGTAAAAAGCCACAGCCGTGAGAGCTTTAGCCCTGCTACGGCGCATCCCTTGTTTTTAGAGGAAAGGGAAAAAATTACCAGCCTACGAGGCAGGGACGTTTGGGGTTAAAGGTCCAGCCGGGCGCCAGGTACTGCATCGGAGTTCGGTCGTCCCGGTCTCCCAGACCCAGCTTGCGGTAAAGCGCGTGCGCGGCCTCGATGCGCTCCAGGTCGATGTCAATGCCGAGCCCGGGGCGGGCAGGCAATTCGATTTCGCCGTTCACGATCGGGAACGGCTCCCGGGTCAGGCGCTGGCCGTCCTGCCAGATCCAATGCGTATCGATGGCGGTTACCTTTCCCGGAGCGGCGGCGGCCACATGGGTGAACATGGCGAGCGAGATGTCGAAGTGATTGTTGGAGTGCGATCCCCAGGTAAGACCCCAGTCGCGGCAGAACTGCGCCACCCGCACCGAGCCCTGCATGGTCCAGAAATGCGGATCGGCCAGGGGGATGTCGACCGCGTCCAACTGCACGGCATGCTTGAGCTCTCGCCAGTCGGTGGCGATCATGTTGGTTGCCGTAGGCAGGCCGGTGGCGCGGCGGAATTCCGCCATGATCTCCCGGCCGGAGTAGCCCTGCTCCGCACCGCAGGGGTCTTCCGCATAGGCCAGAACATGATGTTTGCCGCGACAAAGCGACACTGCTTCCTCAAGCGGCCACGCGCCGTTGGGATCGAGGGTGATGCGTGCCTGGGGAAACCTCTCCGCCAGCGCGGTCACCGTTTCCATCTCTCGCGCCCCGGCGAGCACTCCCCCTTTGAGCTTGAAGTCGTGAAAGCCATATCGGGCTTGCGCGGCCTCAGCCAGGCGCAGCAACGCATGGGTGGTAAGCGCCTCTTCATGGCGCAGGCGCAACCACTCGTCGCCGGCATCTGGGTCGCTCGCATAAGGTAGGCTAGTCTTCCGCCGGTCGCCGACGAAAAACAAGTAGCCGAGCACCGGTACACTCGTCCGCTGCCGTCCCTCCCCCAGCAAGTCGGCGACCGGCAGGCCGACCCACTGGCCGAGCAAGTCGAGCAGCGCGCACTCGACCGCGGTGACCGCGTGGACCGTGGTGCGCAGGTCGAAGGTTTGAAGACCACGCCCGCCGGCATCGCGGTCGCCAAAGCGCTGGCGAATGGCTCCGAGAATCTCGCGGTAAGAAGCGACCGCGTGGCCAACAACCGCAGAGCCGGCCTCTTCGAGAACCTGCCGTATCTTCTCGCCGCCGGGAACCTCGCCCGCACCGGTGTGGCCGGCATCGTCGGTAAGCACAACGACGTTGCGGGTGAAGAATGGCGCGTGGGCCCCGCTCAGGTTCAGCAACATGCTGTCGTTGCCGGCAACCGGGATTACCCGCATGCCGGTCACACGAGGAGATGAATGGCTGGTCTCTCGAGAGAATTCCTGATCGCGATGCACCGAGAAGAGTATCTCAGAGCAGTCCGACCCTAGGAAACATTGGAGGGAGAAGTCTTAGCTGCTCAGGCATTCCGCCAGGGCGCGTTTGTTGGCGGCTCCGGAGTGGGATTGCTTCATGAGCAGAGAACAGGCGGCTTCAGGGGTCATTGGCCGGGCCAGGTAAAAGCCTTGCGCCAGTTCGCACCCTAGCTCGGCTAGTTGCCTTAACTGCTGCTCGGACTCTACTCCCTCAGCGACGGTTTTCAGCCCCAGCTGTTGTGCCACACCGGTGATCGCACGCACTGTGGACAGGTTGGCAGCAGAGCCGTCGAGGCGATGGATGAAAGAGCGATCGATTTTAAGGGTGTCAAGGGGTAGCGCCTGAAGGTAGCTGAACGTCGAGTGGCCGGTGCCGAAGTCGTCGATGGCAATGCCAATGCCCAAATCGCGCAGCTTCTGCAGCTTGCCGGCTGCGCCTCTGAGGTCTGATATGAACCAGCTTTCGGTGATTTCAAGCTCCAGGCGGTCGGGCGCGAGGCCGCTGCGCTCGAGCGCCTCCGCGATTTTGGAACAGAAATTGGGCCGTCCCAGTTGCACGCCGGAGATATTGGCGTAGATCTTGACCGAAGGGGCGGCGGCCGCATTCCATGCCATCGCCTGCCGGCATACTTCTTCAATGACCCAATCGCCGATGGGCACGATCAGGCCAGTTCTTTCTGCGATGGGAATGAACTCGAGCGGGCTAACCCGGCCCCAGAGGGGATGCTTCCAGCGCAGCAATGCCTCAAAGCCTGCGACCTTCCGGTTCATGTTGTAGATCGGCTGGTAGGCTATGCTGAATTGGTCCTGGGCAAGGGCGGCGATCAGCGCATCCACCATCTCTGCCGCCCGGCGGTTCTGCCGGCCCAAACCCGGAGAATAGATCGTGACCTGCCCTCTTTCTGCGCGTTTCGCTTCCACCAGCGCCATGTCCGCATTGCGCAACAAGATGTCCGGAGTGTCCCCGTGAACGGGAAAGATGCTGATGCCGATGCTGGCGGTGATGGTCAGCGCATGGCCATCTATCAGCATCGGCGCGCTCAAGTCCTTAAGCAGCCGGTTGCAGATGTTGACCGCTTCTGATGTCCCCGCAAGGTCGGTGAGGGCGAGAATGAATTCATCGCCGCCATGGCGGGCCAGGGTGTCGACCTCCCGAATCGTGGCCTCCAGCCTCTCACTGGCTAGTTTGAAACAGGCGTCTCCCATTTCGTGTCCCAGGCTGTCGTTGATTTGCCTGAAGTGATCCAGATCGATGCAACACACTGCGATCAGCATGCCCTGACGCCTGGCGCTGATCGTCGCCTGGCGCAACCGATCTTCCAGCAAGTGCCGATCGGGCAGCCCGGTCAGAAGGTCATAGTGCGAACCCTGGATGACCTGGTCATAAAGCCGTCGATGTTCGATAGCCATGCGCCCGAGATCGCATAGGCTCCGGATGGCTTCGCGCGTGGCGTCGTCCAGCAGTACCTGGTGCGCGTCGAATACGGTGACCATGCCTTTCGCTTCTTCGGAACCGGAGCTCAGGGGCAACGCCAGGCAGAGCTTGACGCCGGTTTCCAGAATTTCCCGGAACCCGGGGCAGCTGCGGGCGCCATCGCGCGATCCGGAAGGTGCCGGCCAGCCCAGGTTCCCTGGTTGTCCCTGGGATCGATCGAGAGTCAAGCGGGCGGATGCTCCCGCCATCGGGGGGGCCGGCCGTGGGGGCAATCCCGCCTCGGCTTCAATGTGGAACTGGTCTTCGGCAAGCACGAAGATCGCGATCGACTTAGGGGGATAGAGCGCCACGAAGGCATCGGCCATCAACTGCATAGTCGAGGGAAGAGAATGGTGGGCGATGATGGCGGAGAAAATCGCGTGCTTGCTCTGTTCCCACCTTGCCTGGCGCATTCTTGCGGAGGTGTCGCGAAAGACGATAACCGTTCCCAGGAGCTTGCCGTGGCGGTGGACCGAGTTGCCGGTGCAGGCAGCGGGAAAACTGGTCCCGTCCTTGCGCCAGAACATCGAATTATTTTCCCCTCGCACCGGGGCCACCTGCATGGCGCCCAGGGAGCCAGTTTCGCCGCCCGGCCGGACGTGATTCACAAACATTTGTTCCGGTTTGCCGAGAACCTCTTCAGCTGTCCAGCCTGTCATCCTTATCGCAGCAGGATTGATAAAGGTTGTTCGCCCATTCGCATCCGTGGCGTATATGCCCGAGTCCAGCAGCAGGCGGTTCATTTCATTTACGCGGAGCGAAGACTCATAGGCCTCCTGCATGATCGCGGTTTCATCCACGACCTCTGCAAGCTCGAGGGACTTCTTTACGGAAGTCGCGACCGACGGAGTAGCATGCGCGCTGTCCATAGTGGCATCATCGTCACCCGGACTTGGGACTTTAACCGTCGCCTGCGATTCAGGCCACCGCCGTAATCGGAAACGGTCTCTGGTTCCCTAACAAAGGACGAGAGGCAGATCCCTGATGTAGCTGAGCTTAGCGGTTTCGCAATTGGTGTAGACCGAACCCGGATTTCCTGTGGAGGTTTGTGGGGCCACCGAACTGCATGCGGCTTTCCTCGAAGAAAGCCGCACATCGCTTCTCTCAACTGGTGCTGCGCTGCAGGAAATCCGGGAAGCAACAGGACTTTACGTGGTTTTCTGCCAAGGAAAACCACACTTCGCGACCTTTACCAGGCCACCGTAATTGCGAAACTGCTTTAGCGGTGCTTTCTGGCGGGAGCGGACTTCTTTGCCGGGAGAGACTTTTTTGCCGGCTCGTGGTTCTTGTGGGCTTTGGCAGGCGATTTCGGCGGAGCCGCCTTCTTCGCGTGGGTTGTGCTCTTCGCAGCAGGCTTGGCAGCAGGCGCCGGTTTTACAGGAGCTCGCCGAACCACCTTGGACGGGACTGGCTTAGCCGTGGCCGCCTTGGCGGGCGCCGGTTTGACGGCAGCCGCTTTGATGGGCAAAGCCTTCTTGCTGCCCGGGGCCGGGCCATGAGCATGGTTGGGCGGACGGACGGGCGCGGGCGCCGGCGCCGTGGGTTTGGCAGCCTTGGCCATGACGTGCACCTTAGCTGGTTTACTGGGCGCCACCACGTGGAGCGTGGGATTTGGCGCCGCCTTCCCGGCGGCCGGGCTTACCTTTGCGGCAGGAGCCTCGGGCTTGGGAGTAGCTTGCGCCTTCGCCGCTCCATTACCTGATTCACTTACCGAGAGGGCTTTCTTGGGCGCCGGTGCGCTCTTCTTCGCTACCGGCGGAAAGGTCTCTTCGGGTTCGCCTTCTTCATCCTCTACTTCTACTTCTTCGATCGCATCCTCATCGTCCAGTTCCAAGGGCTCGCCGTCAAAGGCTGCTTCCTCCACCGCGATCTTGGTCTTTGCCTCCGCGCCTTTCTTCGATCCTCGGGTACGGCGCACAGTCACTGGCGGTGGCGGCGCTGGAGGCGAATAGGGTTCAAGGAAGGCACGTAGTTGCTCCTCAGTCTCCAATTTGCCGTCAATGACGCCCAGGAATAACCCGGAAATCATCTCCTCATACCCTGGAACCTCCGGCGTAATGCGCAACTCCTGAAGCAAAGCATGGGGAATTTTCTGGCGCGCCTCCGGCCAAACGGTGAAGAAGTTCTTATATTTCGCCTGAATGGCCGGGGCCTTGGAAGTTAAACCCAGCCATAAGACAGCCTGCGGGTCAGCCGTGGTGAACAGTTTCCAAGTGGCCGAAGGCGTGGCCGCTTCCTTGCCGCTGAGCTGTTTATTGAATTCTTTGGCTGCATGGTCGAGGTTGTCCCATTCTTCGACAAAGCCAGGGCGGACGAACATCGCCTTGAGGGCCGAAAGGTCCTTGGGGGAAAGCTTGGCCGTAAGAAAGTGCATCGAGGCCGCAGAAATGTCGGGACTTACGCCCTGCATTTGCAGCTGAGTCACAAGCTTACGCATTTCCTCGAGACCCGGCGCGTCGGCCGACGCTGTGCTCCAGGCGGGAAACAAGTGATGCATCCACTCTTGTGCCTCCATGGCGGCCAGCACCCGCAACCCGTCCTCTTCATGCCCGATCTCTTCCAGTTCATAACCTCGGTGGTAGGGGGAGAGAGCCTCGATGGCATTCTCCTCCTTGGCATTCTGGAAACGCGTCTGGGTGCGCTCATCCAGCTCCCACCCCAAGCGCGCCGCGAGGCGAGTGGCCCGCAGCAAGCGGGACGGTTCCTCCAGAAAACCATAGTTGCTTACCAGCCGCAGTTGCCGGGCTTCAATGTCCGCGACGCCGTTGAGCGGATCCATCAGCAAGCCGTAGGAATGCTCATTTAGGGACAAGGCCATGGCGTTGGCGGTGAAGTCGCGCCGGCGCAGATCCTCCAGAATCGTGTCCCAGTGGTAGACCGGCTTACCCGGCTTGGGGTATTCCTCGCGCCGCGCACTCGAGATCTCAACCGTGACTCCGACGGGAAAACGAAAAAAGAGAGTACGCGAGGGCTCGTGCTCGCCCCAGAACTTTCCTCCTGCCTTCTCCAGCGTTTTCTTTAACTTAAGTGCGTTTCCCTGAACAGTTACATCAAGATCGAAGACCGGCGAACCGCTGGTGAGATCGCGAACCGCGCCCCCGGCCAGGAATACGGTCATCCCGGCTTCGCGAGCTGCCTCACGGATATGCTGGAGAGCGTTCTGCTGGTGTATGGAGAGACGGTTCTTGAGGAGATAGATATAGTCGGGCATGCCTTACGTTCAGCTCCGCCCGCCACTGAGATTGCGGCTAACATTCGCCATGTGAACACCTTAGCGGCAAACCCACGCTACGAACAAATACCTAAGTTACCATACTGTTCAGGCCCTTGGCTACAGGCTTGCACAGCTTTCGCTGCGCTCCTTTGCACGATTCCCGGTGCGGTCAGGAAAGGCACATGCGACAATCCAGCTGGGCCAATTCTGCCGGTCGCTAACAAAGGCGCGCCGCGCACGAAGCGCCCGGGCCAGCGGAGGCCCGACCCCCATGCCAGCCAGCCGTAAGAAGGTCATCGTACGAAAGTTGAGCCGGGACTGGCTTTCCGGGTATCTGCCTCCTTCAGCCTTTGTGGCCCACGAGCAGGTGGAGGTGCTGGACCTGGCAGGCAAGCTGGTCTCCGTGCACATGTCGGAAGTGAAATGGATCTGCTTCGTGCGCGACTTTCAATCCGGCGATGCCAACCAACCTGAGCGTTTGCTGCGCAAGACATTTGTCACCCGCCCCCGCAGCCAGGGCTTGTGGATCCGGGCCCGGCTCAAAGACAACGACTTGATCGAGGGACTGGCGCAGAATGACCTGACTCTGCTCGAGGGGGAGGGGTTGTTCCTCATTCCTCCGGATACGCGATCGAATACCCAGCGTATCTTTCTGCCGCGGCAGGCGGTCGCGGAGCTGGACGTGCTCGCGGTGATCAAGACGGGTGCCCGGAGAGGCCCATCCGAGGCCGTCCAGGAGAGCCTGTTCAAACCACAGAACTCACTCTAAGGACTCCGGTACAATCCCCAGCATGAAGCTTGCCGAACTCGCCCGCGTCCTTGGGGCCACCTGCCATGGCGACCAGGATCAGGAGATAACCGGGGTCGAGGGGATTGAAAAGGCTGGTCCCGGCCAGCTGACCTTTGTGGCCAACCCGAAGTACACCCCATTTGCACGGACGACCAAGGCCGGGGCGGTTCTGGTGACCGAAAACTTTCCCCAGATTGAAGCGGCCACCTTGCGCACAGCGAACCCGTATCTGGCGTTCGCCCACGCCATTGAAGTCTTCCATCCCGCCCCGCGTTATCCTCCGGGGATTCACCCTACGGCGGTGGTCGACCCCAGCGCCACGATTGGCGCGGACGCGCATATCGGGGCCTACGTCGTGATTGGAGCCGAGGTGGTGATCGGACCCGGCGCCACCCTGTTGCCCCATGTGGTCATCTACCCTAAAGCCCAGATAGGAAAAGATTTCCTGGCCCACGCTCATGCCGTGGTGCGGGAGGATTGCCGCTTGGGCGACGGCGTTATCCTGCAAAACGGAGCGGTGGTGGGCTCGGACGGGTTTGGGTTCGCCAAGGAGGACGGCGGCAAATGGCATAAAATCACCCAAAGCGGCGCGGTGGTTCTGGGGGACCAGGTGGAAATTCAGGCCAATTCCTGCATCGACCGGGCCAGTGTAGGAAACACTCAGATCGCCAGCGGCGTCAAAATAGACAACCTGGTGCAAGTGGGGCACGGATCAACGGTGGGCGAGAATACGCTGGTTTGTTCCCAGGTAGGTTTAGCGGGGTCATCGGGTGTGGGAAAGAATGTTGTGCTCGCTGGCCAGGTAGGAGTGGTCGGTCATAGTTTCATCGGCGATGGAGTGGTGGTCACCGCCCAATCCGGGGTGCCCGGGGATGTGGCTCCAGGCAGCGTAATCAGCGGTTCGCCGGCGTTCGAACACCGCGCCTGGATGCGCAGCGTGGCTGCATTCAGGCGTTTGCCAGAGCTCGTCAAACAGGTGCACAAGAAGCCGTAAGATTTTGTAGAATCATGCTTTACTGAATTCTCTTGGAACTGGGTTCGCCTCCCGATACTTGCCTTACCGCGAGCACATTGGATTTGGCGGCAGCGCATTTCCCAAAATACGCATCCTACTTCAGTCGCATCGCCGCCAGGGCCAACCTGTCGGGGAAACGGGAAGGCAGAGTTTGAATCTGGTCGAAGCTCCTGTGCGCGTGTTGCTGCTTGACGATGATCCGGAGAACCTGTTGCTTCGCGCCGCCATCCTGCGCAAGCACGGTTACCTGGCCGACACCGCGGGCACGATCGGCGAAGCGGAGAAGCTGCTCAACAAGATTGATATCGCTGTCCTCGACTACCATTTGGGGGCGGGCCAGTTCGGCACGGAGGTGGCCAGCGTCCTTCGCCGCCGCAGGCCGGAAGTGCCGATCATCATTCTTTCGGCGACCTTGGAGCACCGCTTCGGCGGCGTGGAAGACATGCATCTGCTCAAAGGTTACAGCTCTGTCGACGATCTGATTACCGCTTTGCGGTCGTTTGAAGCCAAGCATCGGGGACGGCCGGTGGTGGTCGATGCCCGGGATTTCTTCTATTCCCGTATCGCAATGGCGATCGGCGAGGACGTGGTGCTCGAGATCCTCAATGGCAATGGGGAGTGGATGTACGTGAACGAGTCCTGCGCCCGCTTGCTGGAGCGGCCGCGGGATTGGTTTCCGGGAAAAAATATGTTCGCCGAGATGCCCGATCTGGCTGCGGACTGGAGAGAAATTCTGCGCACCGTAGCGGAGAAGCGCGAAACCTATATCGATCGAACCTATCGCGGGTTGTTGAATCTACCCCGGAAGGGCGAGGAGTGGGTATGGAATGTGCTTGCCTTTCCACTTACCTTGCATAACGACGAGACCGGAGTGGTATTAACAGCGCGCATCCTGGAACGGAAGACACTGCTGTGAAAGAGAGCGACAAAGCAATGCGCCGGTGGCTTCAAGGGCCGCGCTTCTTTATGCCAGACGATCGCGGTTGATGCCCTGGCTAAATTAGGGTGTTTTTCGTCAAAACTCCCACAAAATCGTCATCCTGAGCGGAGCGCCTCACAGATTGATCGCGTGACACAGCGCTTGTGGCGCGGAGTCGAAGGACCTCGGCGGTGCTTATCTTACCCATCCTGTTCGGAGCTTTTCAACCACCGGCCGAAAACCAAGAACTTGCTAGCACCTGCGGATGGAAGATGATTACAGCGCATGTAAAGATGTACCCGTGACCATCAAGTGGATATCGCAGCAGATCCGTTGTCGAGCCTCAGTGGTCGAAAAGCTCCGAACAGCATGGGTAAAATAAGCACCGCCGAGGTCCTTCGACTCCGCGCCACAAGCGCTGTGTCACGCGATCAATCTGTGAGGCGCTCCGCTCAGGATGACGATTTTGTGGGAGTTTGGCGAAAAACATCCTAAACAAGTTAGCGCTTATGGACTACGTCCTGGGTAATTTTCAGCCTGGCGGGACTGGCTCGTCCTATCAACTACTGCCCAGCACTGCCCGGATTTCCTGTACGCTGCTCTAGCGAGGTCTGCGTCTGCGGTTTTCTTTACGGAAAGCCGCATGAGGCTCGTTGATTCCACGAAACCAAACGAAAAATCGGGTCCGTGCTGGGCCACTCTCACCCGTCCCTTCGGGGACTGAGTTTGTAAGTGCATTTCTCACGCGTTGACCGACAAAGAGAGGTTTGATTGCAGCAAGCTCAGCTTTTCCTAAAGCTTCGCGCCCTGTTGTTGCTGACGTGCGTCGCCGGACTGGCGGGGTGCCGCTCGCGGTTCGTTGAGGCCACCATCGTGAACCAGGGCCCAACATTACACGTGCTGGAGTTCGACTACCCAAGCGCCAGCTTCGGCGCGAACCTGCTGGCGGCCGGCGGCAAATTTCATTACCGATTCAAAATTCAGGGGTCCGGGCCGCTATCGCTGCAATACGAGGATGGGAAAGGCCACACCCACACCGCCACAGGTCCAAATGTGGACCTGGGCGATCAGGGTTCGCTGCTCGTAACGATCAGCCCCGAGGGCGCAGTCACCTGGACCCCAAGCCTGACCAATCCGAAATAACGCTACTTGACCACGGACTGGAAAAGACTCGATTGCAGGAGGCTGGAAAACTGGCTGTCTGAGGACGCGAAGCGCACGTCCAAGGTGCCCCCGCTCGAGTTGATGGTGGTGTTGTCGATGGCTTCTTTCTCCGCCGCAGTACCACTTACTTTCTTGTACAGCGCCGCGGCGTTCAGCAGCGAAGCCATGGTGGCGGCAGAGATCGTGTCCGGAGTAATCACATCGAGCGAGAACTTGACCCCGTTGTCGAAGTTCATCGAGTAGCGGGAACTCAGGAGCCGCTTCTTCACGGTGTCATAGTCGGTTAACTGGGAAGCGTCTCCCAACACCGAGCGCATCATGGTCTGCGTGCCTTCCTGATCGAGGACGCTCCAGACGGCGTCGGTGTCGACGGATGCCATCTGGCTCAGCATGGCGCTGTTATTCAGGAAGCTGGGCGTCATACCGTCCCGTGCATCGAGCGCCGATTTGAGCGATTCGGTTTGCCCAAAAACCATCGTCGTCGGATTCAGGAAGACCACCTGCATAC
The DNA here is from genome assembly GCA_963787145.1 of uncultured Acidobacteriaceae bacterium. Classification (GTDB taxonomy): domain Bacteria; phylum Acidobacteriota; class Terriglobia; order Terriglobales; family Acidobacteriaceae; genus PALSA-350. Next base: position 31,075 of record CAWBBY010000016.1, on the reverse strand, counting down.
CGGATTGGCCCATGGGATATACCTTGTTCTCGCGGTAGATAATGGGCTTTACCTTCCGCTTTTTGAAGTTAGCCATGATGTCGTCGAGCGAAAACTGGCCTTGCGCTAAACCTACGATGCGAGTGTCTTGTCCCTTTTTGAACGAAGCAAAGGCCAGCTCTTCAATGTCATGGTTCTCATCGAGACCGGAAGTGCGGAGAGCCTGCTCCAGTTGCTTGAGCTCAGGCGGAAGCACACGCGCCTTGAGATCCATGGCGGCTTGCGAGTTCTGCATGGCGTGGTAATCAACGACAATCAGCTGCTGAACATCCTTGGGTATTGCGGCGCGCGCATCCTGGCCGAGCTGAGCGGCAGTGGCGGGTAGCGCCAGCGCAAGAGCGAGTCCGGCGATGGAACTCGTTTGCATTTTCTTCGTGAATTGCTTCAATGGGGTCTTCCTTCCCTGGGGGGACTACATTGTTTCCGATGTAAGCAGAGTCTTAACCCAGCCTTCTCTATCTTATGCTTTGCTGGCGCCGGCAACCGGCCAATCGAGTGGCTGCTTGAGCCGCCGTTCGAGAATCCTCTCCTCCGGCGTAAACCCACTTATTAGACGCACCCACTCACTATCACGCTCAAAGGCCTCTTCCGGAAGTAGACCGATGAGTTCTGCGTCTACAACCTTGGTGCCATGAGTGGCCGCCAGGCGACTTACCGCCGCAAAAGCATGGCCCACCGGGGTGAGGCGGAAATCGGTGATGTTGAGGGAAATCTGGGCTCTTCCCTGCACCAGTACACCCATGGCCTTCACTCCTTCGAGACCGCCACTCGAAGCCCGCAAGGCTTTGGCGATCGCCCGGGCCGCAGTGACGTTGGGCCGGTCCAGGTACAGGTTGTAGGCGATAAGGAACTTACGCGCACCCACCGCGCTTGCCCCGGCGGTGGGGTGTAGTTCAGGGCCGCCCAGATCGGGGCGCCGCGCCGCATCGCGCGACACCAGCTCACGCAGACCCTCGAATTGTCCCTGCCGCACCTGTTCCAGCAGCGCCCGGTCCGGACGGGACGCGGCCGCTTCGTAAAAATAGATCGGGATGTTGTAGCGGCTCCAGATCTCGAGGCCGGCTTGGCGTGCCAGGATGGCACATTGGGCCAGCGAGATCCCGGAGACGGGAACGAACGGGATGACGTCGGTAGCGCCGATCCGGGGGTGCACTCCACGCTGGACGGTCAGGTCAATGAGTTCCGCTGCCCTGCCGGCGGCGCGAACCGCGGCCTCCACCACCGCCAGCGGCCGCCCGGCAATGGTCACTACCGAACGATTGTGATCGCTGTCCATGGACCAGTCGAGCAAGGAGACGCCATCCACACGCATGGAGTCCACGATGGCATGGACTTTCTTGAGATCGCCGCCCTCGGAGAAGTTAGGTACGCACTCGATGACGGTCTCGTCCATAAGGCTCCCGGCCTCGCAGCCAGGTTATTTCCACCAGGTATAGCCAATAGAAAACTGTACGCTCGCGTTCACGCCAGGATTGGAATCTCCCAAGCTGGCGTTCGAAATATGCACCGCATTCGCCGATAAGGAAATCGACTGCTTTGGCTTGACGAAGTAATGGACGCCCAAACCGAATTGCGGGGTGAAGTTGAAAACACTGGTCCCCAGATGATTGGGTACGGGGTAGGGCCCGATGGGCGGAAACTTGTGATCGGTCCAGATGAGCCCGCCTGCACCCTGGATCCAGGGCAGGAAGCGGCCTCGACTACGGAAGTCCCAGCGCAAGATCACCGGCGTGATGCTCAAGCCGGTATAAGTCCCACCGGTGGGGAACAGGTTGCTGCAAGTCAACGGTATCCCAGGTTGCTCGTAGCAGTTGGCGCGCAGGTATTTAGGGGTATATGCCTTCCATAGGGGCATGAATTCAGCACCCAGTTCAAACTGGCCATTCAGCAAGCCCTTACCGGCCGCACCCGTCAGCACCTTGCCGGCATGCACACCGACCCATAGAAATTTGTAAGACTCACGGTTCCCGGTACCGAAGCCGCCGTCCACGAAGGGTCCAAACTCCCACGGCTTGCCGGCCAGGAGATTTTCTGCTGGACGCACAGAGGGATCACCGGCTACTGACTGGGCAACGGCGACCGCGGTCGAAAGAAGGGCAAACGCAACCATAAGCACGGCAGCAGTACGACGTCGGGGCATTGCCATTGTGATACTCGTCTTCCCTTCTTTCAAATCACTATCCAACTTGGTATTAAGGCAGGGCAAACGGAACTGTCTTGGGCGAGGATACAGTTACAGGGCTAGCGAGACTGGGATGCGATCGGGGTGATCAGCCAGCGACTTCTTCGTACTGCGTGGCGTCCAGATCAAAGTTCGAGTAGACGTTCTGCACGTCGTCCAGGTCTTCCAGTGCTTCGAGCAGCCGGATCATCTGGGCCGCGACGGTGCCCTCGAGCTTGGTGTAGGTGGAGGCAATCATCGTGATCTCGGAGAGCGAGGGCTCGAGCTTGGCTGCCTTGACCGCGTTCGCGACCGCCTCATAGGCGGAAGGGTCGGTCAGTATCTCCCAGGTATCGCCTTCGTCGTTCAGATCCTCTCCGCCGGCATCGAGAACGATGTTCATCAATTTGTCCTCATCGGCAGCGGACTTGGGGATGGCGATCAGGCCTTTCTTGGCAAACATGAAGCGGACGGAATTTGGCTCGCCCAGGTTGCCGCCATTTTTTGAGAAGGCATGGCGCACCTCGCTCACGGTACGGTTGCGATTGTCCGTGGTCACTTCGACGATCAGAGCGACGCCCCCGGGGCCATAGCCCTCAAAGGAGATCTCCTCATAGATCGATCCGGGCAATTCACCGGTGCCGCGCTGGATGGCGCGCTTGATGTTGTCTTGCGGCATGTTCTCAGCTTTGGCGGCGGCGACGGCGCCGCGCAGCCGGGGATTGGCGTCCACATCTCCCCCGCCCTGGCGAGCCGCCATGGTGATTTCCCTGATCAGACGGGTAAAGATCTTGCCGCGCTTGGCATCAAGTGCGCCCTTTTTGTGCTTGATTGTGGCCCATTTGGAGTGGCCGGACATAGCAACCTCTACTGCCTGTAAGAAGGCTAAATCTTACCGCGAAAGCGAACCGGGGCCTTGCGGCGAAAGGCGAGTATAGCATGCAGCCCGGGGCCCTTGTTCGGCCTGGGCTAGGGGAGCGTGCGTGGCCGCGGGCGGCGGAAAGCATAGACGATGGCAAGCAATGGGGGCGCCAACAGAATGCCCCAAAAAGGGATGACAATACCGAGCACGATGGGCACCAGGATCGAAGCCCAGACCGGTACGCGGGTCACGCGCTTCATGATGAGCGGTTGCAACATCAATTGATCGATCACCACGATCACCGCGTACATGCCCAGCAGGAAGCACAGACGGTACATATCGGGCTTACTGACGAGGATCGAGAAAGCCGGCCCGAGAAGAGCAATCACCCCGCCAATGTTGGGGACCAGGGTCATGAGGCCGGCGATCAGCGCCCAAACCGGCGCCAGGGGCACCTTCAGAAGCAGCAGCCCGATCAGCCACAGCACCGCGACACAGAGCCCTTGAATGGTTACAGCACGCCACCAGTTGACTAGTGCGGTGCCGGCAGTTCGCAAGTGAAGCGCACTCTTGGTAGAAAAATTGCCCTGGGCGGGCTCACCGGCGCTGAGCGCAGCAGACGCCGGCACCGCAGGCGGGTCGTTTGGAACTAGATCGCCGGAATTGGCATCCTGGTCGGCCATGGCCAATACCCCAGACAATACTCCTGCGAGCAGGCCAAACGCCACAACGGGAATTTCGGCCCCCAAGGGAACGGCTTGGCGCCGCAGGGCGGTAGCCATACAGACACTTCACCGCTGGCGCAAAACTGCTAGCCTAGGTGTATGAAGTTCGGCATCCTTGTCTTCCCCGGTTCCAATTGCGATCACGATGCGTACCACGCTCTGCGCGAAATCGCTGATCAGCCGGTGACTTTCCTATGGCATGAGTCGGAGGACCTGGAGCACTGCGACGCCATCGTCGTGCCGGGCGGATTCGCCTATGGGGACTACCTGAGGACGGGAGCGATCGCCCGGTTCTCGCCGGTCATGCAGTCGGTCAAAAGGTTTGCCGCCGGGGGTGGGCTGGTGCTGGGCATCTGTAACGGCTTCCAGATCTTATGCGAGAGCGGTATGTTGCCCGGGGCGCTGCTCAGAAACGCCGGGCTGCGCTACATCTGCAAGCAGGTCTATGTGCGCACTGAGACCGACCGCAGCCCCTTCACTCAGGCGCTCACTCCGGGCCAGGTGTTGAAGATTCCCATTGGGCATATGGAGGGGAACTACTTCTGCGAGCCTGACACTCTGGCGGAGTTGGAGCGCAGCGACCGCATCGCTTTCCGTTACTGCACTCAGTCTGGGGAGGTTACCTCGGCCGCCAACCCCAATGGCTCCATTAGTTGCATTGCGGGGGTATTCAGCGAAGGCCACAATGTGCTGGGTATGATGCCCCATCCGGACCGCTCGAGCGAAGCGATACTAGGCTCGTCGGACGGCTTGCTGTTGTTTGCATCCCTGGTCAGTGCAATGACCCGGTAGGTCAGGATGTCATGATAGATATACACCACCATTTGCTGTTTGGCCTTGATGACGGACCGACAGATATCGAAATCTCGGTGGCCATGGCCGAGATGTCGATGCAGAACGGGGTAACGCACATTGTGTGCACCCCCCATTCCAGCGAGCATTTCAAGTTCGACCCGGCATTGAATCTGGAACGCCTGGAGATGGTCCGCAAACGGCTGGGCAACCGCGTCTCGCTCGCGCTGGGCTGCGATTTTCACCTCATGTTCGACAACATCGAGGACGCCATCGCCCACCCGGCGAAGTATTCCATTAATGGCAAGCAGTATTTGCTGGTGGAGTTCCCCGACCACGGAATCTCGCAGAATATGAAGGAGATTTTTTTTCGCCTGAGCATGGCCGGACTGACCTCGATCATCACCCACCCAGAGCGCAACCCGCTGCTCGCGCGCCACCCTGAGCGAATGGCGGAGTGGCTCCGCTCCGGCTGCCTGGTGCAGATCACCGCCGCGTCCCTGACCGGCCGTTTCGGCAAGGTGGCGCAGCGGGTCTCCCACGAGCTGCTGCGGCGGAACTGGGTAAACTTCATCGCCACCGACGCCCATGACCTCACGTCGCGGCCACCGATGCTGCGCGACGCCTACCAGCTGGTATCCGACAAATACGGGGTCGAGACCGCAGACCGGCTGTGCCTGCACAATCCTCGCGCAGCCTATTTCGGCGAGATCCTCCCGCCGCAGCCGGAACCGGAAGGCCTGCATGCGGAGCTGGACCCGAAGCACTCCTCAGGGCTGCTGAACAAGATGTTCGGTTGGTAGGGATAAAGAAACCGCAGAGCCTGCCCTGAGCTTGTCGAAGGGCAGGCTCTGCGGTTTCTTTCTACAGCCCCAGGCCGCCGTCTACGCCCAAAATCTGGCCGGTGATGAAATGCGGTCCTTGGGCGAAGAACAGAACTGCCTCTGCTACATCTTTGGGCGTGCCATTGCGCTGCATCGGCGTCTTATTGGCGAAATGCTCGTAGGCCGGATCCACTTCTCCATTCACCACCATGCCCGGGGCCACACAATTCACGCTGATCTCGGGCGCGAAGGCCTTCGCCATGGTCTGCGTAAGCATGTGCAGGGCGGCTTTCGAGGTGCAATAGTGCGCGTGCGTGGGCCAGGGATGCACGCCACCCAGCGAGCCTATGTTGATAATCCGGCCCCCGGCTTCTCGCAGGTGAGGATAGGCCGCCTGGGCCATAAGGAAAGGACCGCGGGTGTTGGTTTCAAACATCTTGTCCCATTGCGCCAGGGTGATCGACTGCAACACCGCCGTCTCAAACGTTCCCGCGTTATTGACCAGAATGTTCAGCCCGCCAAAGCGCTCAACCACAGCAGCGACTGCAGCCTGAACACTATCGATGTTGCGTACATCGCAGGCCACGGCCATGGCCCTCACGTTGAGCTGCTGGAGAGCTTCCACCGTCTCCTGCGCTTCTGCCACCGAGCCGTTGTAAGTGATGGCAACATCCGCTCCGGCGCCCGCGAGCCCTAACGCGAGGCTCCTGCCTATGCGCCTGGCAGCGCCGGTCACCAGCGCTCTTCTGTGATGCAGGTTTTCCATAGAAATCGATCATACCCAGCCGCTTGCCCGGATTTCCTGTCGAGGTTGGTGGCGTAGGCGAATTTTATGCGCCTTTCTTCACGGAAAGGCGCACGCGCAGCTCCGTCCAGTGCAACGATGCAGGAAATCCGGGCTTGCCCGGATTTCCTGTCGAGGTTGGTGGCGTAGGAAGTTCGGGTTGCCGAAGGCCAAGCCCGATTTATTGCGGTAGGGGCGTTTGTTGGGAGGGTTTGGCGCTGTTGGACTCGCCCTTGGGGGTGGTCGTGCTGGTTGCGGTCCCATGCCCGTCGCCGTAAAGCGAGTACTGCGATCCCGGCCGCTTCATCTTGACCAGGATCTCCTTGGTGTCGGTGTCGACCTTGTAGTCATCGCCGTAGGTCTGCCAGCCATCGGCAATCACCTGCAGGCGCACGGTGTCGCCAATCGGGATCACATCGATGGTTACCTTGCCGTCTTCGTTGGTTTTCAACTCGAGAGCGCCCTTATCCTTATCGCCCTCCATGGGGTGAAAGACAACAGCTGCATTGGGGATCGCCTTGCCGTTGGTGGCCCTGATCACCGTGACTTTGATGGTAGCGGTGGCTGGCGGGGGGGTGTATTTACGCCCATTATGCTGATCGGCCATGGCGGCGCAGAGCAGCGGAAAACCGGCAAGCAACAGCACACTACCCAAAAACCGGCGGTAAAACGGGACGCCCATGGCAGGAAGTATAGATGATTTTAGAGGCATTTACGCAATAGTAATATTTGAGCGAGTTCCACTCACATTTCGACTTTCCAGGCTTGACAAGGAGCCGAGCCGTGGCTATCTTAGCAATTGAAGGGCGAGAGTGCTAAGCGCCTTCTATCGGAATCGGCGTATCGCTCTCAAATCTAAACCAACACAGCTTTACTCGTAATTACCGCGAGGCAAACCCTCGTGCGAAGGAGAAGTAACGCAATGGCAACTGCAACAGCATCCGTAGCTACCAGCTTCACCCCACTTCACGACCGGATCCTAGTACGGCGCGTGGCTGAGGGCGAATCGATTCGGGGCGGCATCATCATCCCTGACACGGCCAAGGAAAAGCCGCAAGAGGGTGAGGTCATCTCCGTAGGCAAGGGCAAGTCGAACGACGAGGGCAAGGTGTTCCCCCTGGATGTCAAGGCCGGCGACAGCATCCTTTTCGGGAAGTACTCGGGCACCGAGATCAAGATCGATGGCGAGGAATTTCTCATTATGCGTGAGGAAGAAGTACTCGGCATTCTCAAGAAGAAGTAAGCGCATCGCGGCAGCACCGGATGCGCTTTTTTATTGCTGCCTATCTGGCAGCGCATATTGTCAAGGAGAAATGGAATGGCAAAGCAAATTCTGCACGGAGAAGATTCGCGTCAGGCAATTCTGCGCGGCGTAAACACGCTGGCCGACGCAGTTAAGGTGACGCTCGGGCCCAAGGGCCGTAATGTGGTCATCGAAAAGAAGTTCGGCTCCCCCACCATCACCAAGGACGGTGTCACGGTGGCCAAGGAGATCGAACTGAAGGACTCGCTCGAGAACATGGGCGCGCAAATGGTTCGTGAAGTAGCCTCGAAGACCTCAGACGTGGCCGGTGACGGCACCACGACGGCGACGGTCCTGGCCCAGGCGATCTATCGCGAGGGTGTCAAGACAGTTGCTGCCGGCGCCAATCCGATGGCTCTGAAGCGCGGCATCGACAAGGCGGTTGAGGCGGTTGTCGGCAGGCGTGATGAGCACGGAGTGGTCAAGGGCGGCGCACTGGAGAAGTTTTCCAAGCCGGTGACCGGCGAAATGATTGCCCAGGTGGGCACCATTTCGGCCAACAGCGATGCCACCATTGGCAACATCATTGCCGAGGCCATGAAGAAGGTCGGCAAGGATGGCGTGATCACGGTTGAGGAGTCGAAGACTCTGGAGACCCAGCTGGAAGTAGTCGAGGGCATGCAGTTTGACCGCGGCTATCTGAGCCCCTACTTCGTGACCGATCCGGATCGCATGGAAGTATCGCTCGAAGAGCCTTACATCCTGATCCACGAGAAGAAGATCAGCTCCATGAAGGACCTTCTGCCCTTGCTCGAGCAGGTTGCCCGCAACGGCAAGCCGCTGGTGATCATCGCTGAGGATGTTGATGGCGAAGCGCTGGCGACTCTGGTGGTCAACAAGCTGCGTGGCACTCTGAACGTAGCGGCAGTGAAGGCTCCTGGCTTCGGCGATCGCCGCAAGGCAATGCTCGAAGACATCGCCAAGCTGACCGGTGGCAACGCGATTACGGAAGACCTCGGCATCAAGCTTGAGAACGTCAAGATCGAAGATCTTGGCCGTGCCAAGCGTGTGACCATCGACAAGGACAACACCACGATCGTCGAGGGCCGCGGCGACGCGAAGGCCATCGAAGGCCGGGTGAAGGAAATCCGCAACCAGGTGGAGAAGACGACCTCTGACTACGACCGCGAGAAGCTGCAAGAGCGGCTCGCCAAGTTGGTTGGTGGTGTCGCTGTCATCAAGGTCGGCGCCGCAACCGAGACCGAAATGAAGGAGAAAAAGGCTCGGGTTGAGGATGCCATGCACGCGACCCGCGCTGCGGTTGAGGAAGGCATCGTTCCGGGTGGTGGTGTAGCTCTGCTGCGCTCCGCCAAGGACGTCGATGAGCTGATCAAGAAGCTCGAGGGCGACGAGAAGATCGGGGCAACGATCGTTCGCCGCGCACTCGAGGAGCCGTTGCGCCAGATCGTTGGCAACGCGGGTGAGGAAGGTGCTGTGATCGTGGGCAAGATCAACGACCACAAGAATCCTCACTACGGTTACAACGCAGGCACCAACCAGTACGAAGACCTGGTGGAAGCCGGCGTCATCGATCCTACCAAGGTAACTCGCACCGCACTGCAGAACGCAGCCTCGATCGCCGGCCTCATGCTGACGACCGAAGCGATGGTGGCCGATATCCCTGAGCCGAAGCAGAATGCTCCGGCCGGTGGTGGTCACGGCGGCGGAATGGGCGACATGTACTAAGCAATACGCAGTCTACAAAAGAGGCCACCCGCAAGGGTGGCCTCTTTGTTTGTTGTGGAGTTCCCTGCTCTCGGTGGGCGGTCCGGCTTGTCGTACCGCATCGCGGGTTTCCCGCGAGGAACTTCCCAGCTCGTTTAGAACCGTGGCTCGAAAAAAGCGCAATGGTGGGAGCCCCCGCATTCTTGCGGGGGAGCTCGGCTTTCAAGCCGAGCGGCTCGCGTAGGACTAACCTTATCCGGCTTCAGCCGCGGGCTTTCGGAATCTTCTCTCCCACGTTGCAAGCGAGGTGGAGAAAGCGCGAATTTCTCGGGGTGCGGCCAACATTTCAGAGCCCACGCCGATTGCTTGCCCTGCCGGCCTCAAAAATAAAACTTACGAATTGCATTCCGCCCGGCGCTTTTTTCCGTATATGAGAGTACGACGGCAGGGTGGGAGGCGCAGTGCCAGGAATCACCGGCGAGTTTCGGGAAATTGTCGAGGCGCATCAATCGCGGGTCTTCAGCATCGCGTACCGTGTGCTCGGCGACCGCGGAACCGCCGAAGAAGTAGCGCAGGACGTGTTCCTTGAATTGTACCGGGCATTCGATGACATTGCGTCTGACGAGCACCTCGTCGCATGGCTGCGCCGGGTCGCGGTGCATCGTGCAACCGATGCGCTCCGCCGCAGACCACGTATCCTCCATGGTGCTGCCGAGTTCGAAGACCGGATGGCGAAAGCGCCGAACCAAGAAAGGTCTTTACCCCTGGCCTCAGAAATCGAGCGGCTGTTGCTGGAACTGCCCCCGGCACAACGGGCGGTCGTTCTGTTGCGTTTTCAAGAGGACCTGCCGCCAGGAGAGATCGCGGAAACGCTCCGGATGCCGTTGGCAACCGTGAAGAGCCATCTGCAAAGAGCGCTGAGAGCAATGCGTGCGCGAGCGGAAGACACGTTGAGGGAGTACACACGTCATGGATGAACACGAAGATCTTGAGCACTGGTTGCGGCAGGGACTGAGGCCCCGGCTAACCCCGGCGGGATTCACTGCGCGCCTGATGGCCCGCTTACCTGAAACATCGCCGGTGCCCTCATTCGAGAAAAAACGCACATTCTGGGTGCCGGCCACCCGCTGGGCAACAGCGGTAGTGCTGCTGGGGGTTGCGGGCGGCAGCTACTGGCAGCACCAACAGCAGGAGCGCGTCGCCGGCGAGCGCGCACGCGCACAACTCTTCCTCGCGCTACGCATGAGTGCCGCGACACTGAACGACGTGCAGCACAAAGTGTTGAGATCTACCACGGGAGACTCGGAATGAGGAACCTTTCCATTGCCGCAACCTTCGCAGCCTGCCTAGTTGCCCTTTCAGCCGGTGCGCAGAGCAGCACTCCCCCCTTTCCGGTCACGCTCGAGAAAGAACTGGCGGCTCGGGCCAGCAACTACACAGAAGTTTCCATGGACAAGAAGATGCTGAACTTCGCGGGCAAGTTCCTCAGCAAGGGGGACGACGACGTGGAAGCAAAGCAGATCATCGAAAAGCTCGACGGCGTCTATGTTCGCGAATATGACTTCGACCAGCCCGGAGAGTACACGGCCGCAGACCTGGAGCGCATCCGCAGCCAGTTCCAGGGTTCGGAGTGGTCGGCCATGGTCCGCGAGCGCTCAAAGAGCGGCCAGGCAAACACAGACGTTTATATGAAGATCGTTGACGGGAAGATGCAAGGCATGTTCGTGCTGGACGCGGAATCGAAGGAGTTGGACCTGGTGTACATCGCAGGCACTCTCGACCCAGCAGAGCTTTCCAAGCTGGACGGCAACTTCGGAATCCCAAAGGGCGTTGCCAAGCACGTGGCCAAGGATGCCGGCAAATGACACGTCCTCGCTTTTCTTTCATTGTGCTGCTTCTCGCCGGCGCTACGCTCTATTGCTTTGCTGCAGACCGTGGCTTCGACAGCCTGGTGAGCGAAGTGGAGCACCGCTATGATGTCCATGCAACGCGCGTTCCTATGATGAGTTTTGTGAGCCTATGTGCTCGATTCGCGACCCACGGGGGCGTGAAGGGTCTTCGTGTAGTCGAATTCGACGACGTAAAAGCAACAGTCGATGTCTCCGAGCTCGCGTCTCTGGTCCGCAATCATCTGGGAGCCGAGTGGCAGCCATTCATCCAAGAGCACGGCAAGCAAGGCGAGAGCGAGTCCATCATCTTCGTTCGCCAGAAGGGTGACGCCATGGGCATGATGATCGCAGACTACGAACATGGCGAACTGGATGTGGTCCGCATGGAACTGAGTGGCGACGCCCTCGCAAAATGGATGAAAGATCCTCAGGCGGAGTCCCGGGGACGAAACCTACCCCATTAGAAGGGTAAGCAGTGTCTGCGATTCCTTAGGGTATCGTCCCCTTTTTCTTCTCTTTGTCCAAGCAAATTCGATCTGATCCTGAGCGTAGTCGAGAGCCTGCCCTGAGCGAAGCCGAAGGGGACCTGCGGTTTGATTTCGCCCTCCGCTTTGCCGGGTTCCCACCAAGCCTTGCTCCCTGGACGGGTGCCCCATGTTCGCGGACTTTCGCGTACATGGGTTGAACATGACCTTTTCCAATGCTTTTATCACCGGTCCACATCTGTTTACAGGAAAAGAAAAAGGAGGGCTTCCCCCGAATTTCCTGTGGAGTTTGGTGGCATTGGCCAGCCTCAGGCGGCTTTCCTTACTGAAAACCGCACACGTTGCCATTGCCGAGTGCCGCGTAGCAGGAAATCCGGGTCCCCCGGATTTCCTGTGGAGTTTGGTGGCGTTTGCCAGCCTCAGGCGGCTTTCCTTACTGAAAACCGCACACGTTGTCGTTGCCGAGTGCCGCGTAGCAGGAAATCCGGGTCGCCCATCTTGTTCAACCCATGTACGCGAAAGTCCGCGAACATGGGGCACCCGTCCAGGGGGCAAGGCTGGTGAGCAAGGGAAAGATTTGTCGCACTACCAATGCCGTGACCCTTACCTCCGCCTGGGTCGCCAAGCCGATTGTTCATTAGGAGCGAGTTTGTGACTTAATTCACAAGAAAGTCACCTTGTTCGTTTTTCACCGAATCCCTGTTACTGAGTTGGAGCAGACTGGGCGCGCTTAATCTGCGGCAATGACAAGCAGAGTTGCGTCATCCTGGAAATGGGCTCCGCAAAAGTCAGTGACCTGCGCGAGCAGGCGGTTGTCCAACTCGCTTGCGGAGAGTGCAGCGTTGGCCTTTGCGAATGCTGCGATCCTCGTCTCTTCGAATTCCTGACCGTTGGTATCCGACGCCTCTGTGATCCCGTCGGTGAACAAGAGCAGGCGGTCGCCTGCCTTCAAATCGATGACAGAGTCCTCGTATGTCCAGGCCGGGAAAACACCGAGCACCGCGCCTCCTTGCTCAAGCATCCCGACGGAACCGCGCGACACGAGGATTGGGTAGAGATGCCCGGCGTTGCAGTACTGAAAGCTACGCTCATTTCCATCGAGGATTGCGTAAAGGAAGGTTACGAACTTCCCCGTTGCAATGTTTTCGCATAAAAGCCGATTGACTTTGCCGCACACCTGCGCCGGGCTCTCCGATTCGGAGGCATAAGCACGTACCGCGGCCTGAACATTAGCCATGAGCAAAGCGGCGGATACACCTTTTCCCGACACGTCCGCGATGCAGATTCCAAGTTTATGATCGCCGAGCGGGAGCACGTCGTAGTAATCTCCGCTTACCGTGCTGGCAGGCTGCCACGCTCCTGCGATCTCGAAGCCCGGAATCTGTGGAATGTTTCTCGGCAGAAGAGACTGCTGAATCTCGCGGGCACGCTGTAGTTCCACCTTTTGCATTTCCAGGCTGGCAGTGCCGCGTTCCACTTTTTGCTGGAGCTCGACGTTGCGCCCCTCCAGATCCTCCTTCGTGCGGTGGTAGAGATACAAGGGGATCCCGAACGCGAGCGTGACCACGAATGAAAACTTCCATCCAACCGCAATCAGGCTGGAAAGCGTTAGTCCAGCCGGGGGAGCAATCATCCATACAGCGACGCTCGTAATCAGATAAACAGGGGCCGTGAGCACAAGCAGGAGAGGCAGAAAAATCAGCAGGTTGTAAGGGAAAGGTCTCTTCTCATAAAGGAAACCTAACTTTTCTAAAGAGATTGTGACCAGGTTCCCGATGCAGAGGGTATAGACCAGAGGCGTGGCTGGGTTGGTCCGCTGTCCGGTAGCCCACATTAAGGCAGCGACGACCGCGGCGATAACGACGTACAAGATTTGCTGCCGGAAGAATCGAGGCAAGGATGAGACATTCACTCTTAAGCCACCACAGTACCTGACACTCTTGTTTGAGCTATTCGATCATTTTACATTCGCAATCGCGGGACGGTGACCGCCCAACCGGAAGTAGCTCCAAAACGGGTTATATCCGCATCGGCCGCCATGCGCCAGTGACGCGGTTTCAATCCGCGGTGGGGATCTCTGCTGCGTCGTCAACGACTACCACTGCAACGTCAGCCTTTCGGCTTTCGATTTTTAGCCGCAATTGATCTTCGAGAACTCTTTTCCACGCTGTAAATTCGTCAGTGCCCAGCTCGGGCCGTAGATTCACGCTGAATTCATAAATGCCTTGCAGTCCTGTTTTGTCCAGAACAGGGATTGGAGCCCCGCCGGCCCTCGACGGTACGTTGGGACTATCTGCCGCAGGAATAGAGAATTGGACCGCGAGAAAATCGGCAAAGTGGCGCATATCTCCACGGAAGCGAACACCCGATCCGCCAGTCACTGCGCTTCCGGGTGCGATCGGATGGATTCGCGGGCCCCCTTGGCCGATCATTAATTCGTACACGCGCATCTGGCGAGTGTCGCCGTGCTCCTTCAAACGGAAACGCTCCGAGAGAAGGCTGCGAAGCATAAGGGAAATCTGTTCTTTGCTCGCGCCTTCAGGCACGCGTGTCGCAATGTCGTATTCGTTATGGTCGAGCCAGGGCGGTCCGAACACCTGATCGAGCTGGCACTGCCACGCTTCGGCGACGAGACGTCTCAGCGTGACGTTTCGACCGGTGAATCCATCAGGCGAATAAGTTATCTGGTTGTTGTAGTCCGGGCCGACATCTTGTTGGCTGGGCCTGACGGACGCAACTTCGAACGACGATTGCGTGGCTTGCCCTGGTGAAAATGCGATGACACTCAGTTGAACGAGAAGTGCTGTGACAAGCGACAGACGCATGCGGTTCAGGATAATGTGCGCGGCTGCTTGTCCGCCACTGGTCGAGTTCTGAGCGGATTACCGGCTACTCCCGAAACTCCTCCCGCGTTCTCCTGTCGAGGGCAACGCCGCTACTTCTGCTCGCGGCACGGGGAAAGAATCACTCGGTGGTCTTTAGGCCGGTGTTTGAGCATGGATGTTTGGGGACGCCAATTATCCAGCGGCGGCTGGCATGCCTATCTACAGGCCGCCCAGCATGGGTTAATGCGCAGCGCATCGAGGTTGCGGGAGGTGTGGTGATTTTAGCGAAGCGCGGCTAGAGAATTTGGAAACAGGACATTAAGGCGACTACTTGAGCGCTCCAGCCGGTGCAACACTCCGAGGCTGGCGTACCAGGCGAATAAAGTTGTGAACCAGCGGGTCCAATGGATCGGCTTTGCGCCAGGCCAGGCCGATCTTCCATTTGGCTTCGTCCAGTCCTGTATCCAACAAGCGGACATTTGGCACGTGCATCAGATTCGCCGAGCGCGGCACTAAACTTACGCCCACCCCGCCTCGCACGAGATTGAGGACAGTGAATAATTCGTTAGCTTCCTGAACGATGCGAGGGTTGAATCCGGCAGCCCGACAGGTTCGCACGACGTGATCGACGAAGCTGGCAGAGACGCTGCGGGCAATGACAACAAAGGGCTCGTTGCGAAGGCCGGCGAGTCCCCTGCGATAAGGCATGCCTTGCGGAATGGCTGCGACAAGCCTTTCTTCGAGCACCGCCACGGTCACCAGGTCAGCGCGTTCGACAGGCAGCCGCACAAAACCGACATCGATGTCACCTTGCTCCAGTGCCTCGATCTGATCGGGCGTAGGCATATCGCGCATCGACACTTGTATCGCAGGAAAGTGCCGGCGGAATCGCGTCAGTATGTCCGGCAAGCCCGCAGCCAGAGAGGCGATCCCGAAACCGATGCGCAGCAATCCCGCCTTCCCCTGCACCGCCAGACGGACTATCTCTTCCGCCATCTCGGCTTCTCGCAACAAACTCTGCGCGCGGTCTCGCAGAATCTCACCCGCAGGTGTAAGCGATACTCGCCGATATCCGCGCACCAGAAGCGGGCCTTCTACTTTGGCTTCAAGTTTTTGTATCTGTTTGGTGAGCGCCGGTTGGCTCACATGCAGTGCTTCGGCCGCCTCGCCGAAGTGTAGATGCTCCGCAAGCACCAGGAAGGAGCGCAGTTCGGAGAGTTCAAGTGCCATTCCTATAGGTTATCAGGAGTCGCCCAACAATCTATTGGACAGAATCGTAATGATCTTGCAGCCTAGTGATAGGAGCAATTTGCATGGGGCATCCAAGGACAGTACCCAATGGCGCCGCGGTAAAGCGGTCGAAGTGGGCGCTCGCCATGCTCTTTCTGGTGGATGGAGTTGGTTTCGGAACCTGGGCGGCCCATGTGCCGGTATTCAAGCAGTTCCTTCATCTTGAGAATGGCTCTCTCACCTTTGTACTGATCAGCCTCATCGTCGGCGGAATCATCACCATGCCGGTAACGGGACAACTCGTTGAGCATTGCGGCAGCCGCCGCATGGTCCGGGCAGCAGCAGTTATCTATGTCCTGATGGTCGCGCTTCTCGCGCAAGCCTCCAGTCTCTTGTTCCTGATCCTTTTTGCGGGTTTGTATGGAGCCGCAAAAGGGGCATTTGATGTCGCAATCAATGCTCAAGCCATCACGGTAGAAAACCAGTATGGCCGGCCCATCATGAGCTTTTTTCAAGGCTGTTGGAGCGTCGGAGGGCTGCTCGGCGCGAGCGCTGCAAGCCTCATGCTCCAGCACGGCGGTACCGCTCGAAGCGATCTCTCGCTTACCGCAGGCACGCTCATCCTGTGCAGCCTTTGGGCGATGCCGTTGCTTGCTTGCGAGATGAGAAGGGAAGCAGTAAAGCCGCGCGGCAGCGCGAAGTTCATCTGGCCCGATGCCGCTCTGTTGCGCCTCGCGGCCCTCGCCTTCTTTGGATTGATGGCCGAAGGGGCGATTGGAGACTGGGCTTCCGTGTATCTGCATTCAAACGTGGGCGTTACGCTTTCGCTCGCAGCCGCTGGTTATGCCGCATATGCCATTGCCATGGCTGCTGGAAGGTTTTCCGGCGACTGGCTGGCGCAGCGGTTTAGTGGGAAGAACATCCTGCATGCAAGCGGTCTTCTCATCGCCGTCGGTATGGGCTGTGCTCTTCTGATTCCCTTCTGGTGGCCGGCTGTCGGCGGTCTGATGCTTACCGGAATCGGGACTGCAAACATCGTTCCTGTCATCTGGGGAGTGGCGGGCCGTGATACACGAATGGGACCTGGTCCGGCGATCTCGACTGTCACGACCGTCGGCTATTGCGGTTTCCTGACGGGCCCTCCAGTCATTGGCTCGCTTGCCGTTGTCGTTGGATTACGTCCAGCCATGGCAGTCATCGCACTCGCCGGGATCATCGTTGCAGCTGGACCGGTATTCTTCTCCGTGGAGTCCACCTCGCGAACAGAAGACGAGGAAGCTATAACCGTTTGATCTTCGGTATTTACCCGGACAGACGCACACCGCTACAAACGTTCCCGAGAATGACATCGACGGAGCACAGGGGAGGAGATTCGGGACAGAGATTCTGGACAGAGTCTGTCCCGAAACTCTCGTCTGTTTGAAACTCCCGAAACTCCGGCACGAGACACAGGCTTGGGCCTGAAAGACACAAGCATCCATTGACGCGCTTCCGTAAAGTGTGTAGTGTATCAATTGACTGACACACTTCGAATGTTTCGAGTCAATCCATCAAGTGGCATTCCTCTCTACCTGCAGCTCATGGAGCAGGTGAAGCACGCGGTAGAAACCGGCGCTCTGCGCGAGGGGGATCGTCTGCCTACGATCCGCAAAGTGGCCGAGGACCTGGTGATGAACCCGAACACCGTCGTCCGCGCGTACCGGGAACTGGAGCACGAAGGAGTACTCGAGTTAAAGCACGGCTCCGGAGCCTTTATTAAAGCGACGGCAGGAGGGCGCGCCCGCCTGGTTCACGAGGCGCAAAAAGTGATGCACTCCGCCGTCGAGCGGCTGATCTCTCGAGGTCTTAGCAACGACGAATTACGGCGAGTGTTTGAAAACGAGCTGGCACAGGCCGGCGCGCAAAAGCGGAAGGAAGGAGCAGTGGTAGACAAGCCATGACCGACTTTGTCATAGAGACTCATCAACTGTGTAAGTCGTTTAAAGACCAACCGGCGCTGCGCGGTCTCGACCTCCAGGTGCCGGCTGGAAGTATCTTCGGCTTCCTCGGGCGCAACGGCGCAGGCAAGACGACCACCATCAAGACACTCATGGGTCTATTGCGAGCCGATACCGGAAGCGCCCACGTATTTGGCGTGCCTGTGACGGACGCAGACAGCGCCGCCGGAGTCCGCCGCCGGATCGGCTTCGTGACCGAGGACAAGGAGCTTTATCCCTATATGACCGTGGAGCAGATCATACGGTTCACGCGGCCCTTCTTTCCAAATTGGCGCCGCGATTTGGAGCAGCGCTACCTGGAGATGTTTGAACTTCCAAAGGCCCGCAAGATTCCTGATCTCTCCAAAGGAATGCGGTCGAAGCTGATGCTCCTGCTGGCGATCGCCCGTGGGGCTGAGCTGCTGATCCTCGATGAGCCGACCGATGGGCTGGACCCTGCTGCGACGGAGGACGTGCTGCGCGAATTGGTTTCCATCACAGGTTCATCGGGGATCACGATTTTCTTTTCTTCGCATCAACTGTCAGAAGTCGAGTTGATCGCCGACCATGTCGGAATTGTTGATCAGGGCAGGATGGTGGTGTCGGGGTGCCTGGACGACTTGAAGGCACGGTACCAGCGGGTTCACGTGGTCCTTGAGAGTGGGGCGGGACCGCCGGTACGCTGGCCGGAAGGCGCTGAGTCGATCCGCCAGGAGGGCCGGGTCGTCTCCATGCTCTGTAGTCACAACGCCGATGCAATTGTCGAGCAGGCGCAATCCATACCGGGATCTACCGTGGAGCGGTTTCCAGTGACGCTGAAAGAAATTTTTCTAGAACATGTAAGGAGTAACTGACATGCTTTGGCTCAAGGGATGGTTGGAAACCCGGTTTCGGCTTTTGTACATTCTTGCCTTCACGGCCCTGCCTCTTTATGTCATGCGTTCAGCTGGCGCCCACGCATCGGCGCCCAGCGTGAGCGGTCTTGCCGCTGGGCTTGCGTCCCGCGTGATTCCATTCTTCATTGTGTTTACCTGTGCATTCCTTGCTGGCGCAGGAATCGCGACCCAGCCCTCTCTGCAGGCCTCGAAGGGTCTGCACGGCTCGACTCTGTTCACGCTCTCGATGCCCGTCAGCCGATTGCGTTTGCTGGCTGTGCGCGCCGGCATTGGATGGTTGGAGACAGCCGCGGTGATTGGAGTGGTCTGCTGCGAGATGTGGCTGGCAATGCCGCTGCAGATTACAGGAGTGACGCCGATTGAGATGTTCGAGCAAGCGGCAACGCTTATCGCGTGCAGCTCAGCGATCTATTTCCTGTCGGTTTTGATGGGAACGGTGTTTGACGATCAATTTAGGGTGATCGGCACTCTGCTTGCCTCAGTTGGGATTGCGTGGCTCTGTACAAAATTCTCCCTTCCTGCCTTTGCCAATATCGCTCATGGCCTAGGGGAACGCTCGCCCATCGTTGCGCACACGATTCCGTGGAATGTTATGGCATTTTCGCTTGGACTGTCCGCAACCTTATTCTTTGCGGCGCTGAAGATTGCGCAAAGACGCGAATACTAGCTTTGCTAGGCGTAGTGGAGAGGTGAAAAATGAGAAAATCGCTGCCATGGCTCTTGTTCTTCGCGTTCGCGCTGGGCGCCGCTTGTTCCGCTGCCGTGGCGCAGGACGCGCAGGCAAAGATTGAACAGTACATGCAGGCCACCGTGAAGGTCGACCATTTCATGGGGGCCATCCTGGTGGCGCAGCACGGCAAGATCATCGTTAGCCAGGGGTACGGGATGGCCGACATGAAAGCCGGCATCCCGAACGCCCCGGACACGGAGTTTCGCATCGCCTCCGTGACCAAGGAGTTCACGGCCATGGCCATTCTGGAACTGCAGGCCAAGGGCAAACTGAAGATTCAGGACCCGGTGTGCAAATATGTGCCCGACTGCCCCACAGACTGGGCCCCTATCACGATTTATAATCTGCTGACGCACACTTCGGGCATTCCGAATCTCACTTCGTTTCCCAACTACCAGACGATTGAGGCCGAGCAGCTTACACCGACGCAACTTCTGGCCGACTTTGAGAACAAGCCGCTTAATTTCGCGCCGGGCACGACGTTCAGCTACAGTAATTCCGGCTACGATGTGTTGGGTTATATCATCGAACGGGTTTCGGGTGAGAGTTACGCGGAGTTTCTCGAGAAAAACATCTTCGGCCCACTGGATATGACGGACAGCGGCTACGACAGAAGTCATCCCACGACAAAGAATCACGCGCAAGGATACAGATATTCTCCCAGCGGATACGAGCCTACGCGATTTGTAAACATGTCGGTGCCGTTCGGCGCCGGCGCGCTGTACTCGACGGTTCTCGACCTTTACAGATGGGATCAGGCGATGGACGCGGGTAAGCTTATCTCTAAGAACCTGATGGATGAGATGCTGACGGGACACGTAGCCATGGACGGACCGGGCGGCCCTAAATACGGCTTCGGCTGGATGATCTCGACCGAATTCGGGCACAAGGTAATCTGGCACGGTGGTGGATTCGAGGGGTTCACATCGCTCAATAGCTGGTTTCCAGACAATGACGCTTACGTAATTGTGCTCGACAACGTGACCTCTCTTGACGTGCACGGGATCGGCAGCGCGCTGGCCGCCATCCTCTTCGGACAGAAGTACGAGGTCCCGCAGGAACATAAAGAGATTTCCCTTGATGCGAGCGCGCTGGGGAAGTTTGTGGGGAATTATCAGCTCGCTCCGAACTTTGTCGTTGCCATTACGCTTGCCGGTGATCAGCTTTCTGAACAGGCGACGGGGCAAAAGACCTGTCCCATCTTCCCCGAATCAAACACGGAGTTTTTTCTGAAGGCGGTGGATGCTCAGATCAGCTTCGAGGAGGATTCCGCGGGCAAGGTGACGGGGCTCGTTTTTCATCAAGGCGGGCACGATTTGCCGGGGAAAAAGGAGTAAGAGGACCCGAGTTTCGGGGACACGAGTTTCGCGCGAGTTTCGGGGCCAGACGGAGCAACCCTTACTCTAAATATTTGGTGGTTACTCCGGAGTGTGTCGGAGAGAAGTCCTGACAATCGGTCTAAAAGTAGGAGAGATAAGTACTGCGGTGCCGCGTATTGTCTTGGAACCGCAGCCAGGGGTCTTTTTCTTACCAAGAGGAAGACGGAACGGCAAGAGGCATGCAGAGGCAGAACATTGTCGTGAATCGCTCATGCGCAGGCGATGGCAGCACGGAAGCGGAATAGTTTTAGGAGATTGTGGGTAGCGCAGATGAGTTTCCATTCCGAGGTCACCTTGGACAGGCCTCGTAGGCGAAATCTACGGATGCCGCGAGCTTCTTTGATCTGTCCAAAGACTGGTTCGACCGTGGATTTTCGAAGGGCGTAGCGAGCCTTTCCTTCTTGGCTGGCTAGGGCCTCTCTCATGCGGACGGCTTCTTCGTTGCGAGGTGCACTGGGAGGCAGCGGCGCTCCAGGTGATTGTGGATTGGAGTCAGGCGAAACCAGGATTTCAATTCCCTTCAACGACGGATCCAGAAGGCTGGCCGTGTCCCAATAACCCGCATCCGCCGTGATGGTCGCTGGAATGGCCTGGGTGGTGCTGCACACACTTTTTACAAGCGGCAACAGCTGCTGCCGATCGATGGTTTGTTGGGTTAACTCGGCGGCCACGATGACTTGAGCGTCTGCGTCCACTGCGATCTGGACATTGTAAGCCTGCACAAAGCATTTCTGCCCGTTGTCTCTCATCACCCGCGAGTCGGGATCGACGAAGTTATACTGACGGCCCGGTGCAGCGGCATTCTTTCTAGCGCGTTGGCGCTGCTTTTTTTCCTTCTCGCGCTGCTTCCGATCCCTTGGCGGTTGGCCGGTTTGCTCCTCTTTGCTGGGGCGACCGCGTTTACGCAGGGGAAGGGCGCCAACGGCTTGCAGCTGCTCTTTTGCCTCCTGTTCTAGTTCCGTCTTAGCCTGCTGGAGCCGCTGCAGGCGCTTTTGCGCATTCGCTAAGTCGTCGGGCATTGGATCGGCTGATTGGCCGGCGCCAAAACGTTGGTCTTCTTCTTGATCTGTTTGCTGCGCTTGGCTCAGTAATCGTTCCACTTCGGAGCGCCAATGTTGCTCGCGTTCGCTTATCTTTTGGTAGTCCACTGATCGGTGGGTGCTGGCGTTAGCCTTTATCTTGCTGCCGTCAATGGCTACGTTGCCCAACTTCACCAAACCGGCTTTCTGACATAATCTCAAGGCCTGTACGAACAAGCCAGCCAGTGCCTCTAGATGCTCCTGACGAAACGCGGCCAAGGTATCATGGTCGGGATGCTGGTCGGCCGAGAGATAGCGGAATGCTAAGTTATCGTAGGTCGCCTTCTCGATTTTCCTAGAGCTGGTGATTCCAACGCAGTATCCATATAGCAATAACCGAGTCATCATCAGCGGATGATAAGCCGACAGCCCGCGCCCGTCCTTCCGCTCGTACTCAGCATAGATGGCTGACATATCAAGTTCATTGACTACATCCGCAATGAACCGCGCCAAGTGGTCTTCCGGTAGCCAGTCTTGTAGCGAAGGGGGCAACAAAAATTCTTGATCAAGGCTACAAGCTCGAAACCGTTTGTTCATAAGGAAATCATACGAACTTCCTGCCCGCGCCCAGACAGGTTTTCGCTGATTGCCTATTTATCTCCGACACACTCTCCGGTCACGGTAGGGACGGACATCGCTGGCCGCCCCCGTACAGATCCGTGCGAGCGGAACTACCGCACACGGCTCCTACCTCGGATGATTGGCGTCGAAACGCACGTCAGGAAAAGGATGCAGTACACGAGGGCGAGGTATCCATCGTTCGAAGGTCGGGCGAATGCGCGTCCAACTGGGACGGCTGCGTTGACTGCGACGGCCAAGCATCGACCGCCACAGATCGCACAACCGGTCACGGAATCGCCATAACGCCCGCTGGTTTTCTGGAACCGCGTGGTATCGGTAGTAGCCACTGACCACACGCTTCAGCCATGCGCCCACCGCGTTGACTGGCTCATGCATGCGCAGACGCAGCTTCGCCTTAATGGCATGAAGCGTCGCCCGCATCCGCTGGGGCACAGTCCTACGGCGTATAACGAAATGGCCTTTGGAGTTCGTAGCGCAGTAATGCGTGAACCCAAGAAACGTGAACGTCTCCGGTTTTCTCTCGCCACGCTGTTGCCGATTCACCTGCGCGAACCGACCAAACTCGATCAGTCGCGTCTTCTCCGGATGGAGTTCCAACGCAAAGGTCGCCAGCCGTTTCCGAAACTCTTTCAGGAACCGCTCGGCGTCTTCGCGCTGCTCAAAGCCGACCACCAGATCGTCAGCGTAGCGGACAAACACCATCTCTCCGCTCGCCACCTTCCGGCGCCACGCCTCAACCCACAGGTCGAACACATAGTGCAGATACACGTTCGCCAATAGCGGTGAGATCACCGCTCCTTGCGGCGTGCCTGCCGTCGTCTCTGACCACTTGCCTTCCTCCGACACCCCAGCCTTCAGCCACTTACCAATCAGCCGAAGAATACGTGTGTCGGCCACTCGATGCTCGACAAACTTCATCATCCACTCGTGGCTCAGGTGATCAAAGAACCCACGAATGTCCGCATCGAGGATCCAGTTCACTCGCTTCCGTTGAATGCCCACATTCAGCGCGTCCAGCGCCTGATGTGGGCTGCGTCCCGGACGAAATCCGTACGAAAAGCCCCGAAAGTCCACCTCGTATATCTGATTGAGGATCGTAACCACCGCCTGCTGGACAATCTTGTCTTCCAGCGAGGCGATGCCCAACGGCCGTTGCCGGCCATCAGACTTCGGTATGTACACTCTTCGCGAGGCTTGCGCCCGATACGCTCCTCGGTGCACTCGGCCATGGAGTTCGACAAGCCGAGCCTCCAGGTCTTGCTCATACTGTTGCCAACTCACTCCGTCTACTCCAGGCGCTGCGCTCCGCTGTAAGGCGTAGTAGCTTTCCCGGAGTAGGTCGATCGTGAGATGGTGCAGCAAAGCGGTGAACCGCTCCTGCTTCCTGTCCCGCGCCGTCTGGCGCACGCCGCCTAACCCCTGGGACACGCGCGTTCCGCTCTGTGTCGGAGGCGTGTGTGGCTGGGCGTCGTTCTCCTTGGTCTGCGCCCTTCCCTCCGCTGGCTCCGCGGAAGTCTTACCTTCTCTGTTCGTCAGCTTCATCGGTACTATGGCGCAGTCCGACTCCTCCAAAACGTACATGTCCGGATGACGGGTCTTTCACCTTCCCGGACCGGTCTCTCGCGCAGACGCTCTGGAGGTCTCCCGGTTCTCGTGCACACTGTGTGCTGACGTGCCTGGACTCTTCGACTACGCCGTGCCCAGCGGCCACTCGCGATATAACGCGGCTCGCTGATGTTGCCTTCCCGCTGACGAAAAGGGTCGGCACCCGGTTGCATGTTTTCGGAGCTCATTCTCCCGCCCGCCAGCCCCCTGTCTACGCTTCGCTGTGACACCTCACGAAATCACAGGCAAGACTCGAGGCCAGAATGGAGTCGCTTCTCCTTTTCCGTAGGGCTCTCTCATCCCCTAATCGTACTGCCTCTCTGTCCTGGTTTCTTCCTGGTTTCTTCTGGTTCCGGCATTTGCATCGCGACTCGGAAGCCAAGCCTCTGTTCGTAAGACTCCACGGCCTCTTCGAGATCAGATACCGGAATCTCTGGTGCAATACGCGAAAGCTTCGCAATCTCCATATCCTGCCATTCCTTTCAGAGCTGGTGGTTTTGATTTTGCAGACCTCCCACTCTTAAGACTAGGAACTGGATTTGGTACAACCTAGACAGCTTACCAGTCTCGGTTTGTGACAAATCGCCAATGCACGCATTGAGGACTGCTGGCGCCGAATCTTACTTTTTCGGATTGCGAGCGAGTAACCGCCTACACGTACTAAGCCCACCGGTAAAGGAAGGGTTGCCACTACACCCTCGGAACACAGACAGGGCTCATTTCTGAGCGGAATGGCGCGTCGGCAACGAATTTGGGGGAAGTTTCAGGATATCGAGTTGCCGAGATTCCAAAAGCTGTTCGGCTTTCTTTCCGATTGCGCGCGTATATTGGCGTGCAAGGATGATCCACATGCTTTCCCACGCTCGTTCAGGGATTGCTGCTGTCGTGCTCGCAGGGGCGGCGCTGCTGTGCGCGCGGGCGCAGGTGGTGGACTTTCAGAGCGAGCGCCTCCCCGTTGTGGAGATTCATGGCCTATGGCGCTTCCACACCGATGACGACCCGGATGGCAAGCTGGGCTGGGCCGCTCCGGGCTTCGACGACTCATCCTGGACGCTGCTTCGCTCCGACCAGCCGTGGAATGACCAGGGATACAAGAATTACGCCGGCATGGCGTGGTATCGATTCCAGGTGGCCCTGCCCCCGAAACACCCGCCTCTGGCCCTCTACATTCCCAGCATCAACACCTCCTACGAAGTATTCGCTGGCGGACGCCTTATTGGTCGGCTGGGCGGAATTCCGCCTCGCGAAAACGTCCGAAGCAGTGGAGCAGGGCAAGTCATACCCATCCCAAACGATCTCGCATCCAGGGGGCTTCTTACCATCGCCATCCGCGTTTGGCTCTGGCGCAATGTGACATTCCTCGGCGGCGGGCCGCTTGGTGCTACTCGCATCGGAGACGCCAGTCTCCTGAACCAGTGGAGATCGCTCTACGCTAGCGAGATTTTCCGGACCGTCTCCGCGCAGAATATCCTGCTGCTCGAGTATCTGCTGGCTGGTTTTGCCGGATTGGGTCTCTTTCTGTTGCGCCCCGGCGAGCGCGAGTATCTATGGTTCGCCGCAACCGAAATTGCAAGCGCAGCGCTCTGCGGCTGGGTCGTTTACAAGCCGTTCCATAACACATGGTTTCAGGGGTACTATGGGCTGTTTGGCCTTCTTCTCTTAGCGAGCGGAATCTGTCTTCCCACGTTTCTCGTTGCTCTGCTAAGGGAACCCAAGCGCTGGCTTTATTGGATTGCGATTGCGTCCAACCTTATCGCAGGTCTCTCGACGATTCTTGGAACATTCTCGGGGATCAGCATTCCGGTATGGGCCGCCTCTGCCACTTTCGCAGGTATGCCGTTCTGGGTCTGCGTGCCTCTGCTTCTCTACTTCCCAGCCAGGCAAGGTAACTTGGATGCACGCCTGTTGCTCGTTCCCGTCAGCCTGTCCTTCGGAGCTCGTATTGCCGGAAATGTCCTTGTTGTGCTCTTTAGCACCGGGCACCTTAGCGGCGCCGCCTTGGATAGATACCAGCATCTCTTCACGTGGCCGTTTCCCTTCTCCGTCCAGGACATCGCCGACTTCCTGATGCAGATTTCGATTCTCGCCATCTTGGTTCTGCGCTTCGCCCGCACTCGCCGCGACGAGGAGCGCCATTCCTCCGAACTTGAGGCGGCTCGTGTCGTCCAGCAGGTTCTCATCCCGGAGAAGATTCCCGCGATTCCGGGGTTCGCTATAGCCAGCGTCTACAAACCGGCCAGCCAGGTGGGAGGCGATTTCTTCCAGATCATCGCGCTGAAGGACGGAGGACTGCTTGCCGCCATTGGCGACGTAAGCGGCAAGGGCGTGCCTGCCGCGATGACCGTCTCGCTGCTAGTGGGAACGCTCCGCACACTGGCTCATTACACACAAAGTCCCGGCGAGATTCTCGCCGCCATGAATCAGCGCATGTTGGCCCGCTCCAATGGCGGATTTACTACCTGCCTGGTGCTGCGCGTGGACCCGGAAGGCACAGTCACCGCAGCCAACGCCGGGCATCCGGCACCTTATTGCGACGGCGCGGAGAAGGAGATCGAAAGCGGCCTTCCCCTCGGCCTCTCGGCGCAATCGAACTATCCTGAAAGGACCTTCACTCTGAGCGCGGGCACGCAGCTCACCTTGGTGACCGATGGTGTGGTGGAGGCGCGCGGCAAGGGCGGCGAGCTCTTCGGCTTTGCGCGCACGGAAGCCATCAGCCGCGAAAACGCCGAGCACATCGCCCAGACGGCGCAGGAGTTTGGGCAGGACGATGATATAACGGTCCTCACCTTGTCCCACGCGGGAGTTCCGGCTTCAGTCTGAGGCGATTGCACTCCCCGAGAAAATGAGCAGGAAGTTCGGAGCAAGGGGCGGATCCTTCGAGTTCTGGGCGAGTGACCCTACACTCGGACCCAACGTGAGCCAGATCACGCCTACTTCCGGATTGGCCGCAACACGCCATAGGCAAATCTGGCTAGCAAGTCCAAGAACGACGTCGCGCGTCCGCTGACCGCGCGCGCCATGCACCGCGAGTGGCGCGCCGCGATGCCGAAAGATCTCGCGCAGGTGGACTACGCGCGCCAGTTCATCGATCTGCTGGGGAAGAACGCCCCGACGGTGAAGCAACCAACGCTCTTACGTGCGGTCCGGCCGGCTTTCCGGAACGCCTCGGCGGACCGGCATCGCGTTGGCGGAGGCGGGTACCGGCACAATTCCCTGCGTCAAGCCTTCGTTGAATTGCTCGCGAAATTCGCCCCACCGGAGAATGCCGGCATGAACTGGGGAGTAGTCACCGCCACGACAGAAAGCGACGGCGCGGAGCGAAAGCATGAGCGGCGTTCATCGTAACAATGACGAATCAACGTTTGACGAAGGACGGCCGCAGGGGGAAACTAAGACTGCATTGGACCAAATCTAAGGAGCCATGATGGACGACCGAAGGGTGGCGATCTTTTCTACGGGTCGTTCATGGACGATAACATTTTGAAACAGCTCGGCGTCGTAGCGGAGCGCAGTGAGGTCGCGGTGTTTATGTTACGTCATCACACCCGTATGATTGCGAACCAGGATGGCTCGGTCTACTCCACGAGAGGTTCGGCCGCATATCCAGTCTACCGGGAGAACCAATGGCAGAGACGTTCGAAGCATACCGAACTCGAGTCCTAAGCTACCTTGGCGATGAGGAGCCCATCGGTGTCCAACAAGCCACCCCATCGCAACTCGATCGGCGTCTGCGCGATGTCGCGCCCGAGGAGTTGATCCGGCGCCCTGCACCTGAAAAGTGGTCAATCGCCGAGATCGTAGCGCACTTGGCGGACGCGGAGCTGGCGATGGGGTGGCGATTGCGAAACATGCTGGCGAATCCGGGCGTGGCCTTAACGTGGTGGGATCAGGCCGTATGGGCGGAGCGCTTGGGTTACGCGCAGCAAGATGCGAGCCTTTCCGCAGGGGTCTTTCGGGCGCTGCGCGAGAGCAACCTGCGACTGTTGGAGTCGGTCCCGCGCGCACGGTGGGTGGAGTGCTATGGGGTCCACGAGGTACGCGGACGGCAAACGGTCGAGGAGTTCGTCCGCTTGGAAGCGGCACACGACTTGAACCATCTTCGGCAGATGGACCGCATCTTGGATGGGCGTATGTAAGCGGTAGCCGTTTGGCTGCCAACGCCTCGGCGAGCGCACTCAGTCGGTTGTGGCGTTGAAAATGGAATAAAAGAACGTGAACGATGTGTAGAGGTTTTCTTCTATAGCCTGTTCATGGACGAGGAATTCCTGCGTGGAAGGGTCTTAAACCGGAAGGCGGTGAGATCGCCGCCATCGACGCCTTCTCACTTACGCGGCCTGACCTGGATCGCCTATCCCGAAACTCCCGCATACATTCGGGCTCAAAACTGAAATCGCGAAAACTCCACCAAATCAATTTTTTCACATACAGTCTGTCCACAAATCTTGACCACAAATCTGAATGCCGTATTGGCGGACAAAGCTGCAGGCAACAATTAAAGAACGCTTCCGTCGAATCAGCTCACCCCGCCGCCGGTAACCTTTAGGCTCCTCGCGGTATCCGTTCGGCTACCGTTACCGCCGCCTAGCGAGATGAGCAGAAACCTATCCTATTGAAAATTAAAGGAAATTGCCCAAGAGCGGCCCCACGTTCGCGTTGGCCCCCAACATGCAAGAGGTGAACGCGCTGGGTTCCTGGATCCAGCGATTCGTACCAAGCCGGATGGAATTCGCAGTAGGCCCCTATCTCTGTGTTCTTGCCGGGCGCACGTTGCGCTTTAGTAAGTGAGGCGGTTGGTGAGACGCCCTCCACAAGGAGATGTACACATGAACGCGCTCGCTGTCGCCACAGGGAAACAGGGCTTGGCATTCTTTGCGTTCGATGCGTCTTACGTCGAGAAACTTCGAGCGGGAGATGCGCATATAGAGGGACACTTCGTGAACTACTTCAGCGAGCTGATCCGTCTCAAGCTACGCTCGCGCTTGAATTCCAAGGAAGCAATTGAAGATGTCAGGCAGGAAACCTTCATGCGCGTACTGACACTGTTGCGCGGCAAAGGTGGCCTTCGGCAGCCGGATCGACTGGGACCCTTTGTCAATTCG
Organism: uncultured Acidobacteriaceae bacterium; assembly: GCA_963787145.1. GTDB lineage: Bacteria > Acidobacteriota > Terriglobia > Terriglobales > Acidobacteriaceae > PALSA-350. The sequence goes on along the minus strand of CAWBBY010000016.1, from coordinate 2,145 downwards.
GTTTGCAACCATGTCTTGTTCGAGCACTATCGTTCGCAAAAAAGAACGGAGGCGACGATCGACGACGAAGAGGAGGCCGCCATTGCTGGCCGAGAACCAAGTGCGTTGAGTCTGCTGGAAGCCAAGGACACCGAGCGAGTGGTTCGCCAGACTCTCAACCGGTTGCCTGAACGCGACCGGCGTCTGCTTCAGTCGGTGTTGCTGGAAGAACGCAACAAAGATGTGGTTTGTGCCGAGTTCGGTATCACCCGCGAATATTTAAGAGTGTTGCTACACCGTGCCAAGCAGTCTTTCAAGTCGTGTTATGCAAGCCGGTTAGGTGCAAGTTAAGGTGCACCGATAACAAGCTGCTGCCCCCCCAGCCGCATGGATCGACCTGTCGTTAAATTTATCTTCACCAGCAAGCAGCCCAGGAGGGAGCCCAAAATGACCAGTCACTACAAACTCACAGTAGCCCTTTTAGCCACGTTTCTTTCTGCCTTCTCCTACGCCTCTGCCGCCACCGCACCACCCAAGGTGGCATTCGTTGGCGACTGGCTGACTGACGGTTGGAGTGCCACGTTCCCAGCCAACTGGATCAATGATGGAGATTGCTGTAACAGCGGAAGCTACACCTCACAACCGATAGCAGCAGCGATAGCGCAGAAGCCGTCCATCATTCACATCATGGTCGGGTCAGCTTACTTGGATGATGATGCGAGTTACAACCTCGTAACCGCCCTCATGGAGGAGGCACTGGTACAGATGATTACGCAGGCGCAGGCCGCGGGTATCCCCGTAATCCTTGGCATAGAGCCGAAGCAGTTCGCTGGTCCCCAGGGTTTGCTCGAAATGGACGACATTGTGTATGCCGTGGCAACCAAGTACAGCATTCCCTATATCAACTACAACGGTGCTTTTAACGGAACCGCGCAGGGATTTGGCTACGCCAACGGAAGTCTGATCGGACCGTTAGTCCCGCTCAATCAGTACTCACAATACCAACCCACACCTGCTGGGTACACGGTAATGACCATGATGGCGCAAACGGCCTTCGCCACCCTGAATGCACAACCAAATTATCTGTACCTGCAGGACGCCCTAGAGGGCACCCTAACGGTGGCGTCGTCACCTCCAACGTCAACACCGTGAGTCCAGGAAACACCGTGCAATTCTACCCGGTTATTTTCTACAACAACGGTGTATCAGCGCAGGCTGGATTCAACACTAATTATGTCACGGGATCGAACGGAACTTGGACCTCAAGCGACCCGACGGTAGGGTACGTTAACCAGTTCGGGACGTTCAATGCATTCGACCGCGGCACAACCACCGTCAAGTTCACCCTGCCGAACGGTGTGTGGATCGAGTGGATCATGTACGTCGGCGCACCGTTCCCCGGGTGAGTGAAATTCAGCCAGTGGACCACGTACGTCGCGGCAATGTATACTGATCGCTTGTGGGGCCTAGATGCGCGCATCGTAGCCGCGTAGTTCAGGGTAGCAGGTACGCGGACACTATTTGGGTCCCCTAGACAGGCAAGGAAAGATAGGGGACGCCAGCGCACGGTGGGTGGAGTGCTATGGGGCCCACGAGGTACGCGGACGGCAAACGGTCGAGGAGTTCGTCCGCTTGGAAGCGGCACACGGCTTGAACCACCTTCGGCAGATCGACCGCATCTTGGGTTGCCGTATGTAGTGGTACAGATCCGCGCGGTATCTGGAGAAAGTCGCCGCAGAAATCAGGCCAGGCTGACTATTTCAGCCGCTTTTGCTCGTAGAAATAGTACAATTTAAGCCGAATAGCCAATTATCCTCAGGCGTCGGTGAGAACTGTAGATGGCTGCAGCCAAGTTCCGTGTGGGTGACATTTCCCGGTTCATCGAGACCGTTCGCCACCTAACCGTCAAGCAGTACCGCACAGCACCGCGTAAATATCAAGTCCAGCGAGACAACGACGAAACCACCCTCGAGTGGGTACCCGAAATCTACCTCGAACTTGTGAAACCAGCCAGCGCGAAAGCCGCCGGATAATTGACGCCATCTCGGCGTCATTTTCGTCGAAGCATTTGAGCCGCCTCGCCTTATACTTCAGGGATTCTGACGTGTGAGGTCTTCTGATGCAGCCGCGGTGCTCAATCTATTGGATACGCACAATCTTGCGAAG
>CAWBBY010000015.1:0-160447 GCA_963787145.1 uncultured Acidobacteriaceae bacterium | reverse complement strand
CTAATGAACAACCTCCGGTTGAGGTAGGGGGACGAGCTGGAAGCCTAGGGCGCGTGCTTGTTTGTGCAAGCGATGTTGGTTGCGAAGAGCTAATTTTTGTTCTTCTAGGGCGAAGATGCTCTCGTCGTAAGCGGTGCGGGTGGTGATCAGGTGATATACGATGCGGGCCAGTTTATGGGCCGCAGCGGTGATGGCTTGCGGCGCGCCCAGGCGCGCCCGCATGCGGCGATAATATGCGCCCAGGTAGGAGTGACTCTTGTGTAGCGTCTGCGCGGCCAGTCGCAGGGCAGCGGCGAGACGGCTGTTGGACTTGCGCGTCTTTGAAGAGAGAACCTTGCCCCCACTCTTCTTGCTCCCGGGACACAGCGTCAGCCAACTGGTGAACGCCGCCACATTGGAAAACGACCGAAATCGGTTCCGATCTCCGTCACCAGCGTATGCACCGTCAGCGCACTCAACCCGGGTACGACCGTTAAGTCGGTGCCCAGCACGCGATACAGTTCCTTGCCCATGTCGAAGTGGAACTGGTTCTTACGCCGTTTGCCCCGCTTATGGCCCTGCAACGGTTGGCCTCCGTTGGGTTGGTTGGGCAATTGGCCCATGCGCTGCTCGATCTCCCGATCACAGTCCAGCAGCATCTTCTGATAATGCCGGTAGGCTTCCAGAGACTGACGCAGCGTGAACAAATGCTCGGAACGGTAGTTTCCCACCAGCGATTTGATGACTGTTTCCCTTTCCGCACGAATGCGGCCGTCGGCCAACCTGGCCAACTGTTCGGGATCTCGTTTGCCCGCCAGAATGGCGTCTACGATCGACAGACCGCTCTTACCAGTGATGTCGCTGAGCACATGATGGATCTGCAGATTCATCTGCGTCAGCGCTTTTTGCATGTGCTGCACATGCACCGCAGCCGCTTCCACCAGGTTGGACCGATGACGGCTCAGCGCACGCAGGGCGCAGATCGCTGCCTCAGGACGGAACGAGCCACGCAGCAGACCCACCGAATGCAGGTACTGCAACCACTGACAGTCGCTTACGTCAGACTTGCGTCCCGGTACATGCTTCACGTGCCGTGAGTTGACTAGACACACCCGCAGCCCGGCCTCTTCCAGCACCTCGTAGAGCGGTATCCAATACACCCCAGTCGATTCCATCGCTACGCTGGCCACGCCGCACTGCTTTAACCACGCCGCGATAGCTTGCAGCTCCTCCGTAAAGGTGGAAAAACAACGTACCGGCTCAGGGTCTCGATCCCGCGCCACAGCCACGTAAATCTCTCTCGCCCCTACATCAATCCCAGCCGCGTTGGGCTCAATACACTCCAAACTCAGCTCCCGGAACTCCTTCTCTCTTCTCATCCCCTCTCCCAGACTGGGCCTAAGGCCAGGCGGCCGATATCAGTAATCTCCTAAACGGGATCGCTACCTAAAAAAGGCAACCTCACCAATCTCTCCATCACGCAGCCTGGGACCATCCTCGGGATCGGGCTACTACGCTCCAATCGAACGCCGGCCTACTTCCTCCAGCCTCAGTCCCCTCAAGCTTAAACGCACTCACCCTAACACCCGTTCATTGCTCCCTTAACTTGCCCCAGGCAAGTCAGCTCCTCGGGATGACAAATTGAAAGGTGGCGGCCCAGCTTGGCAGTGGTGTAGGCGGAGGGACAGAACCAGCACAACAGCAACCCGGTTTCGGTTTGCCCGCGTTCTCTTCAACCCATTCAGCAAGTTGCGTCGTTCAGAAGGCCATTCGTACGTTAATTTGGACAGCTCTGGCTGAAAGTAGGCCAGGACGGCAGTTCTGGGTAATTCTCAGCCGTCTCTGCGGGACTCTTTCTAATCCTTGAGGGCTGTTTTTTCCGGATCGTACTGCAACAGAAATCTGCCCACGGAGATACCACGAGTGAGCGCGATGTGATGCGAGCGGTTCACATCCAGCCGTTCGAAGCCGCTGCTGGGCCAGTTTTCAATCAGCGAGCGCATGCGCGCCAGGTCAAGCATGCGGCTCGCTAGTGGAGAGCTTTGCAACCGCTCCACTTCCGCCGCCATGCGGCCGCGCACCGCCCCCGTGTTCATGTACCAGTCCGCTGATTGACGTCCGCGCTTTGTCCGGCGCAAGGTGCTGGGCGGCAAACGCCCCACCATGGCACGCCGGGCGAGGGAACGCAGCTGACCTCCGCGGAGAAACTCTTCCAGCGGCACAGTGAGGCAGAACTCGACGATGCTGCGGTCATAGGTAGGATCGCGAAAATCTAGCTGCCATCCGCCCTGCGCCGCCATCGGAGTGTCGGCCACGTCGCCGTATTCAAGCAGCGCACGCAACATAGTGCGGCCGTCGGGAGAGTTCCGGTTCATATCTTGAAGAGCAATACGCTCCAGATCCAGGCGCTTCGCGATTTCGGGACGAAGAATGCTGTAGTCGAGCGAGAAGCCGCGCATGTGCGGATCGGTCATGCTGCGGACCCAGAACGGCAGCGACGGCCACACAGCATTGCGAACAATGGAGCGCTTCGAGGTCGCCCGCGCACGAGTCAGTTGCCATGCCACTCGGGTCAGCCTGCCCCAGTGGCCGGAGCGGAACCATGCCGACAAGGAGTGCATGCCTTCATAGCTGAATGTCGAATTGCCGTTCCTCCCATTGAGCACTACAGTAATTCCGCTGGCGCGCGCGCGGTCTAGAATGGCGTTCGACCAAACCTCGTTACTGGGCCCGAAGCATGGGTGGTCATAGAGATTGTTGTTGTGATCCAGGATGTCAAGAAACGATGTCTCGCTTGACTCCACCAACACGTGGCGCATGTTGGGGTAGAGTGCGGCCACCTCCGCGGCGGCTGCTCCCTCGTTGTCAAAGTGCGTCTCACTTGTCCCGCCTGCAAAGCCCGGGCGAGGAACGGCGGTAAAACAGGTGAGCTCACGAGCTTCGGCGCCCAGCAAGCCGGCTGCGGTGGCGGCGACTGCTCCGCTATCCAAGCCGCCGCTCAGTTGGGCGCCAACACCGCCACGGGTACGCAACCGCGCGCGTACCGCGCGGTCAAACCTCTCCTGGAAGCAATCCAGGTACTCCTCAGGCGTGCGCAGGCGAAGATCCTGCAGATGACCGGTGCGCCAATGACGCCACGACCTGGTCTTTTCACGGTGTACGCTGAGCGAACAGCCGGATGGCAGGCGACGCATGTGGAGAAAGATGGTTTGCTCGAGAGGTATGTTCGCCAGGGCGAGATAGCGCGCGACATAATCTTCGTCCACTTCCGCACCCACAAAGGGCAAGCGGTGCAGACCCTTGGGCATGGATGCGAAGGCGAAGCAGTTCGCCGTGGAAGCATAGAAGAGAGGACGTTCTCCGGTGTGATCGCGGGCCAGGAAGAGATGCTGTTCCTGCTCGTTCCATACAGCGAAACTGAAGGCGCCGGAAAGATGGTCGACACACTGCTCGCGCCAATGCTGCCACGCAGCCAGCAGCATGTCGCTGTCCGCCATGCCAATTGTCTTTTCACACGAAAGACCTAATTCGGCCCCAAGTTCTTCGCGATTATCCAGCCGTACATCGGCCACCAGCGAGGTGACGGCGCCGGCCGAGAGCGGCTGTCGATCAAGGTCGTCCTCAGGAAGGAGACGGAGAAGGCACCGGCCCATGGCAACTGACGGTCCGGTGAACTGCGCGCAGTCATCTGTGCCATACACGCTGAGCGCCTGGAGCATGTCATGGCAGGCGGAGGAAACGGAAACTCCGCCGTCAAAGGACCAAATTCCTGCGATTGCACTCATACCAAGACATTAGCGTATTTCATCGATCCCGAGATCTCCCGGGGGCCGGCCAGGGATGGAGCCTCACTTTGCGCGTCGATGAACAGGGAATTATGAGCTCGCCGGCCTTCAATTTGCGATTTTACGTATCCCGCAAACCTCTCGAATGAGAAGTCCTCGAAGGAAGAAGAATCCCTCAACTAGGAGGATTGAAATGTATGAGGAGTGAAAGGATCTAGGAAAACCGCCGTTGATAGTGGCTGCCGCCCCCGTCCACGGTCGAAGGATGAGTACCACTCTCGGCGCTCTCAAGGGCAATGATCTGCAGCGACGGAGTGACCCACGGCTTCTTCGCCTGGCCGGCAACTTGGTCAGATAGGCCGTGATCTTGAACGTCGTAGCTCTTCATGGAAAGCTCCCTGGACCCCATAATTTTGAAGATGACGCCCTGCTTTCTGTACAGCTAGAGCGTAACGCAGGAGGTAACCAGCGTCAATGCGTTCCTCCCCGTGATAGTTACTAGAGTAGATACTAAACCCTGCAGTTCGGGTTTTCTACCACCTAAAGGTTAACTTGCAAGGGACGTGGCTCACACTTTTTGGGGATAGTGAATGATAAAGGTTGCTGGAGTGTATCTCCTCGGCGAGATTACTCTTTTCTCTGAAATTGTGCTCCCGGAATTACCCCTCATACAACAGGAAAGGGCGACGCCGCATCCGGTCACAATTCGACTGGGTGACGTTTCGGATCATTTGCCTGGCGCTGCTGAGGTCGACCCCGATTGCTTCGCCACCCCATCGCAATATTTCCTGCGCATCCACGGAACCGCCCGCTACCTGGTTACCAATGGGCGGGAGATTGTCGTAAGCCCGGAGGCCGACGCTAATCCACTCGATGTGCGCTCTTGGCTGCTGGGCAACATCTTCGTTGCATTGTGTCATCAGCGAGGCCTGCTTCCCCTGCACGCCTGCGCTGTCAGCAGCGAGCCGGTAAATGGCCGGCAGGGAGTGGCCGCCTTTCTGGCTCGCTCCGGACAAGGCAAGTCTTCACTAGCCGCACACCTGGCGCAACGCGGTTTGCGCGTGCTGGCGGATGATATCTGCCTCATCGACCCTACTCCGGCAGACGAGATACTGGTGACCCCTTCCACTCCATGGCTGAAGCTGTGGCGCAATTCTTTGCAGAATCTGGGAAGACAAGCGGAAGGACTGGAGCGAGTGCTCAGTGAGCACGACAAGTATCGCCTGCCGCTGGAGGTGGCATGGAAGCGAGAACCAATTCGCAAACTGGTCTTTCTTGAGAGCAATGAGGAATCTTCTTCGGCAATCCGAATGGAAGAGGTAGCCCGTGTAAAGGCAGTTCCACTGTTGATGAATCTCACTCACCAGGCTTACGTGCTGGAGGCGACGGGCCAGCTGCAGGAAACCTTTCTGCGCTGCAGCCGGGTGCTGTCGCAGGCCAGGGCGTATCGACTGATCCGTCCCTGGGGGCTCGATCACCTGCAGTCGACGGCGGACGCAGTAGAGAAATTTTTGCTTGAGGACGAGCGCTGACCCAACGGAGTCCTACAGGAAATCCGGGCTGCGGATTTTTTCTGCGGTCCTTCACGGGAAGGTGGTGAGAACGGTGAAGCGCGACTCGACCTCCCCGCCCACCAGGGTGTGATCTCCCACTTTGACCCAGGTGTGAGCCTTCAGCTGATCCGCATCGCGCGTCACCCCGTAGAACAGCCTGCTGGCGATGTGGCGGCGGCGAAGCATGAAGTAGGCGGCAAGGCATTGAGGAAAACAGACAAAGCCGATGGGGGCGTGACGGACCACTGCGTCGATAGACCACTCAATACGACGCAGGGTCTGCGCCTGCTCTTCTTGCGACAGCGAGGAGCGTGCCTGGTCAGAGTGGCTCATCCAGGCAGTGAGTTTTCGCACCGGGACAAAATTAAGCGCAATGCGGAAAAAGGTGAGCATGCATGCGGCTTCGATTGCCAGGACAATGTCGGCCGCCGGCAGTTGCAACATGCGGCGGAAAAGCATCCGGGTCAATAGAGTGCGCTGGGCAGCGGGAGCGGAGACATCCGGGTTGGGCCGCACGGCCCGCCTGAACCTTGCCAGGCGATGGCGCAGGTGAAAGCCTAACGACTCAAAGGGACTGAGCACGGCGTAAAGAGGGAAGAGCGCGTCGGGCAGATCAAACGTGTGCCAGATACGCGGGCGAAAGAGAGATCGCTGGATCAGATCCAGGCGATAGCGCAGAGATCCGTGAAGACGGAACTCATTGAGAAACCATTGCGGGGACGCTATCCGTTCTCGTATCGGACGGTATTGGTTTGAGGTCAGCAGCCGTTTTCCGAAGCGCAGAATGTGCGCGACTCTGCGATCGTTCCGGTCGAGACACCCATCCGGCAGCCTCTGTGGGGTGTAACCGAGCAAATCGTGACAAAGAACAATGGCAGCGCTGAATTGCGGCAACGCCTGCTGCTCGGCCGCAGCCGTCGCGGCCGAGGTTAGTTGTTCCGGCGTCATGGTGTGCAGCAGAGCGCTGATATCGGCCAGCCATTTCAGGCGCAGCCAGCCGTCGAGTGCTCCGTGCACGCAGAGATAAAGCAACAGGCGGAGAGGGGGCAACGTCGCAATACGCTCCGAACCAAGGTGGATCCAGTCCTCACCAACCTCCTCCAGACGAGCGTTGGCGGGCAGGAACGAGTTCCGGAAAAGCCGCCAGTGCAGATCGATGACTATGCCGGCTGCGGGATGTTCGTAGGAAAAATCCTTCTGGTGTGCGAGGTAGGAGCGCAGCCGCCGCGGGGTCAGCCGCGCCTGCGGCTCGAAGCGCACATAGCCCTGGTTTTCGAGAATCTCGACGGCTTTAAAAATGTCTTTCTCCGCGACCAGCAGATCGATATCACCGGTATCGCGCAACGTGGGATCCCGAAAGGCGGTGATGGCCAAAGGAATGCCCTTGAAAATCCGGAGATCGATCTGTTGCTCGCGGAAGAGCCGATGCAGAGCCACGAGATGCGCGGTACGCTCCAGGCAAATGTGAGCATTGGCCACCCTGGTAGCACGCAGTGCTGCGGCTTGCACATCCGGCATGTAGCCGGGGGCGAAGGTGTCAAGGTTGCGTGAGAAGAGCGGGACCACCTTATGATGGTCGACGATCTCAAGCAAATGCGACCAACGGATTGGCTGCTGCACAAGCGTCCGAATGCGATCGCCGTCGACGGCTTCCTGCGGCCAGCGAAGGCAGGCCAGCACAAGATCAAATTCAGGTGAGTAGACGGTCCCGCCCGGCTTCATTTGTTCTTCCGTTGCTCTACTCTCTTCTCTCTCCCACCCTCCAGTATGTTGGAAGCAAATGCACGCGACAAGTCGTAGACGGGATTCCCGTGCTTTGATCCGGCTCAGCGGAGGGCTTCAGTGTCTGCGTGAGAACCCGCCGCTTCAGATGTGAGTCCCGTAGGGACGGCTGAAAATAGCCCAGCACGTGAGTGCTGGTGTGTACGCGCCCAGGAAGACCAGTCCCGTAGGGACGGCTGAGAATTACCCACGACCGCGTCCCATAAGCGCTAACTTGTTTAGGATGTTTCTCATCAAACTCCCACAAAATCGTCATCCTGAGCGGAGCGCCTCACAGATTGATCGCGTGATACAGCGTTTGTGGCGCGGAGTCGAAGGACCTCGGCCGTGCTTATTTTACCCATGCTGCTCGGAGCGTTTCGACCACTGAGGCCCGACAACAGGATCTGCTGCGATATCCCCAGGTGCTAGCAAGTTCTTGGTTTTCGGCCCCAGGGAAAAACCGTAGCGGTCCCCCCCGGTGCGGGCTCGGTGGTTGAAAAGCTCCGAACAGCATGGGTAGGATAAGCACGGCCGAGGTCCTTCGACTCCGCGCCACAAGCGCTGTGTCAGGCGATCAATCTGTGAGGCGCTCCGCTCAGGATGACGATTTTGTGGGAGTTTGATGAGAAACATCCTAAACGAGTTAGCGCTTATGGGACGCGGTCGTGGGTAATTCTCAGCCGTCCCTCCGAGACTCAATTCTTGAACCGCCAATTCTCAGGCAGACTCTTCAGCCACCCTGGTACAACGGGCCGGAGCGGAGGAGGCAGCTTGCCTGCCTGTTCCAGGCTCACTACGACCGTGGCTGGAGACGACTGCGACCCATAGTAGGTAGCGGTTCTTTGCCGGCACCTCTGTGAGCCCCCCGCGTACGACGCGTATATATTTTGATAGGTGCCGTCTCCTCCCAGGGTTGAGCCGGAAACCTGGAGGCCAAAAAGACCGCGCAGCGAGCATTGATTGGTGACCGAACCCAAAACCGTGTTGCCTGAGTAGAAGGTAACCGTACCTCCCAGGACCGGCAGCCGGCCCTGGTCCTCTACGGTCGCCAGCAAAGTTACACTCTGCCCCGCGGCGATGATCGGTTGGCTTAGCGCCAGAGTGACATAGGTTGCCAGGCCACCGCCCGACCACTGTGGGGCGTTGACCAGGCTATAGACGTTGGGGCTGCCCAGGCCGGTGGCCAGATCGTAGCCCGGACCGGCCGCGAAGGCAGGAGAAGTTGCATTATCCGCCGTGCTGAGCACCCCGTAGTAGTCAGGTGTGGTGGTCAGCGAACCGCCGTTGGCGGTGACAGTGATTTGGTATCCGTAACAGTTTTCATTGTTAGAAGAGGGATCGGTGCTGCCATCGGTGAATGTCCCGGCGCTGCTAGCCGTGCCGGTGCAGGGTACGGACGTGGTGCCGGTGATAAATGGGGTGGACGGCGAAGCCCCCGCATTTGGCGTGGCGCTGATGTCATGGAAGTAGCACCCACTGACCGCCTGGGGACCCAGGTAAGCAGCACAATTGGCCAGGCTGGGCTGGGTGGAGCTGCCATAGCTGACATACTGTTCCCCGGCCAGCGGGTAAAGAACATAGTTGGCCTGCCCCTGGCGATCACCGCTCTTTTGGTTGATCAACGCCATAATGCCGGCGAAGGCAGGAGCAACAAACGAGGTACCGCCTCCATAGTTGGCGAAGACGTCGTTGGCGTTGGAGTAATCGCACGCGGTACCCGCCGGCATACCCGCCAGGGCGGAATCGCAAATAATCAGCGTCTGGGACCAGGTGTCGCCTCCGGAGGCGAACATGGAGATATCGGGAACCGCCCGGCCGCCCTGCGATGGAATCCCTGGGACACCGGTCTGCCAAGCCGGCCGGGCCGACACCGTACTCAGTCCTCCGCTCCCCGCAAAGGCATTCGCGTAGGGCGAGAAGCCGGTATTAGGATCGACCGGCTGCTGCGCGGCCCAGGTGCAGAATCCATTGGGCCCGGAACTGCTTTGGAAGCCTTTGCCAAAATATTCCAGCACCAGGGGGCTGGCGCAGCTTTCGTCCCACGCCATCTCCGGTATATACGATTGCGCGCTCAGAAAGTTGGGGCCATTGACCGCGGACCAATAGGTGCTAGTGGTCCCGCTGAAGACATCGCTGAAGTCGGTGCCCCCGGCGGCAATGTTGTAGGGCGTTGAGGCTTCGTTCACCGGCGAGAGGCCGTCGGTCGCGTAGGCACCGACATATTGACAGCCATCCGCGCCCGTATCGCCGGCCGCCACCACCACCGTGATTCCTTCGACCGCTGCCTGCTGCCACAGCGAGACGTAGAACTGGTTTGCCTCACTCTGCGGTTGGGCCTCGCAATCGCCATAGCTGGTGCTGAGCACGGAGATCCGTTGCACGTGGGCCGGGTCCGCAATGACGTAGGCGGCAGCCAGATCGGCGCCTGAGGTGACGCCCTGTTGTCCGCAGGCTACGAAGTCTATCGTGGCGTCCGGTGCCATGGCGCCGGACCACTCCGCGTCGAGGTAGCCTTCTGGATCATTATCGGTTGGGTCAGGCGCCTCGCAAACGCTCGCGGGAGGGTTCTCCATCTCTACGGAGCCGTTGGGGCCGAGCGCGGTAATGCCGAACTGATCGCGAAAGCTCTGGATATCGGCGCTCTCCAGGTTGGTATCTCCCACCACGCCAATGGTCTGCCCGGTGCCGACGATGAGGGGCGCCCAGGACCTTGCATCGACCCGCTCCTGCCAGACCTGGTCGACTCCATAGATCTTCGCGTAGTCCTGGGGGCCGGCGATATAGAGCGCGTTTGCAGCCGAGGTCAGATGCGAGCCCTCCGCGGTTGATCGTGTCCATCTTCCCTTGGTCCGTTCCAAGTGGGCCACGCCGAGATGGTGGACCTGCGGTTGGGGGTGAAAGTCATTGAGGGCGCGGAACCCGGAGACCACTGGAGCCAGGGCACTGGGAATGTAGGGATCGCCGGCGTTGGCGTAGTGGTCTTGCCCGTCGACGCGATAGCGATGGATTTCGGTATGGAATGCCTGCGCCACCTGGCCCGCGGTGCCGCTGAAGTCCACAAAGAGGCCGCCGGCGGGGACGCTATTCACCGTGAATCCTTGTTGCGTGAGCCACTGAGTGACCTTGCGGATGTCCTCGCTCGCAGGCCCGAACTCCGCGCCGAATTGCTGTGGCGTAAGCCAGTGGTGAAAGTCAGGAGAGCGAGGATCGTACTGCTGGCTGATGAACTGCTGCAGCGCCTGTTGCTGCGACTCACTGCGCCGCAACATCATAAGGATATGTTCCTGGGGCAGGCTGTCAGGCGCACGGCCTTGGTCAAGATCCGGCCGCGCACCGCGGCTGGTGTTTCCGGGGAGCATGGTCAGGCTGTTGTCATCCGTAGCCGGGGCAGCGCTGCAAGACAAAGTCGCCAGCACAGCCACTGCAACCCACCTGGCGAGGGCCCGCGCAAGGCTCTTTTGCTGCATGCTTCGAATGGTTCCCACGCCTTATGAAGTCTATTGGAACCATCGCCTCAGGGCGTTGATCTTTAGTTATGGGTAACGGCGAAGATAACCCTTGACCCCGAATTTCCTGTGTAGTTGGTTGGCGTTGGCGAACTTTATGCGGCTTTCCTTAATGAAAGCCGCACACGTGGTCGCGTCCAGTGCAGCGTACAGGAAATTCGGGTGACCTGTGCCCTGCTATGCTGCCCATATGTACGACCCGGTGGCAGGCAACAACTCGGCGCTTCTTATCACCGAGCAACTGCTGGTCTTTGCCGTGTTCGTGGGTTCCGTAGCCGCTTTGCCGGCATTCATCGAGTTCATCACCGAGATGCGCAAACGCAAGGAGCGCATCGACCTGAGCCTGGAAGACGAGGTGGTGAGCACGCTTCGACCCAGGGTCGCGGGCATGGACGATTTGCTCAACAGCATCGCCGACTTGATCGACCGCGCGCGCAATCCCGCGGCCTATCAGGATCTGAAGATCGGCAATGAGGTGCTGATTATCGGTCCTAACCAGACTGGGAAGAAGAGCCTGGCGCAGAAGATCGCGCAGCTGGCCGGGATGGACCGGGTGGTGACGGTTTTCAATCCCCGCGACAGCGACGCGTTGGCCAAGGCAAAGAGCTTGGTGCGCAGCTATAAATGGCAGAAGGTGATGCTGCTGCTACCCCGGATCGACCTTGCCTACCAACAGGGTGACCCGGAGGTTCTGACCGAGCTCGACGCGTTGATTGAAACTACATCCGAGCGGCAGAATGTTCTGGTCGCTGCCACTACGGTCTCGTTCGAGGCCAACAGTGATCTGGATAATATCTTCGGCATCAAGCTGGTGCTTCCGGGAGCCAAGGTGGGCAAGACGCATCGCGAAGAGATCCCGGACGACGCCCAACAAATGCTCGCCCAGGTGACGACCTTTTACCTCTCTGAAGCTAAGCGCCGCGGTTTCGTTTTGCTGGGCCTCGACGAGCAGGTATTTTGCGAGCGCATTCTGGAAAACGTGATCAACCCGGCCGAGGTGGAAGACATCGTGGCTCTCTGCGAGACCACGGCGCTTTATCGCAAGCGCAGCAAGCAAACGACGGACCTTGTGTTTACGCCGGAGATCCTTGATCTGGCGATGGCGCGCGTTGTCGTCGGCTGATTCAGGGCAAAAGAAACCGCAGATCCTTCCACTACGCTACGCTCCTTGTCGGGATGACAATTCTGTTTGGGTGGTGGGGTCTTGTGCCCAAACAGAATTGTCATCCCGACAAGGAGCGTAGCGTAGTGGAGGGACCTGCGGTTTCTTTTTCAGTTCTCACAGAAGCGTCGGCGTTCAGGCGATTTATCTCAGCGGCCTGCTGATGCCCGCCAGAAAACCTTGCTCAGGCGGAGGATAGTGAATCACCACAGTTTGAATCTCAAACGGTGTGACCGGCACGGTTACCTTTTGTCCACCTACGACTGGTAGCGGCGACCCTTCCGGCTTTTCCATGAGGTTGGCCAAGGTCGCTGAGACGACGCCCGGCGGGAACGTCAGCGTAACGTTCCCCCCTTTCCCGGCCCACTCATAAAACCGCACCAGCAGGCCATCCCCGTCCTCAGTCTTCTTCATCGCAGTCACGACCACGTTGTCCTGGTCCACATCAAGGAAATGGAAGCTACCTGGTAGCTTTCCTGCGTGGGGCAAGACCTGCATGGCCGCGAGGCGATAGTTGAAGTCATAGCCTTGGCGGACTGTGAGCGCCTCCTTCCAGCTTCCGGCATGGGGATACAGTGCGTAAGAAAACTGCTGGTGGCCCTGATCGGCTTCAGGGTCAGGCCAGGTTGGCGAGCGCAACAGGGAGAGACGAAGCACATTGCCCTTCGCGTCGTATCCGTACTTCGACTCATTGATCAGACTGAAACCGTTCTGGGCATCGCCCAGGTCGGCCCAACGCAACGCCGGCACCTCAAACTTGGCGTCTTCCACACTATTGTTGCGCGTGGTCGGCCGCTCAATACTGCCATAGGGAATTTCGTACGTGGCTTGCGGACTGCCGGCGGCGAGGGGGAATGCGGCCTTGAGCAGCTTGTGGCGTTCGTGCCAGTCGATATCCATAACAATATCGACCCGGGGTAGCCCGTTGTAGAGCGTGATGTCCTCGACGAAGGTGGAGGCCTGCCAATGCCGTGTGACATGGATGACAGCCCGCAGTGAATTATGCTCGGCTAGCTGTACAGAATCGACCATGTCCAGGTTGGTGACGACCTTGTCGAAGTCCGCGTCGATGTTCCAGGCGTCGTATTCCTTAGGCGTGTCCACGAACGCCTGCAGTTGGTTGCCGCATCCTCCGGCGGCGATGGCGTCGAAATTGGTCTTCTTATTTACTAAGCTGGTGATACAACCGGTCTTCGCGTCAACCGTGAGCCGGAGGAACTGATTCTCCAGCGTATGCCCGTCTGCATTCACCTGAACGCCCGAGACGGCTGCAGTCCGAGCCGTGGCTGGCCTTGCATAAACCAACATGTAGCCCAGGCGCTCAACATCCGGCACCAGTGCGTGGACAGAGAAAGTGTGGGTCGCAGCATTGGTGAGCGAGCTCTCTGACGGGAGAACCTTCCCGGCCTCATCGACAATCTCAATTTCAGGAGCCGCCTCCGCTAACTGCACCGTGAAGTCAACTACGCCGCTGCGCACCCAGGCCAGCGGATTGACGACCAGCACCGGGACACCCTTGCTGCGGCTTTGCGTATCGATGTAGCTGGCGATGGTGCCCAGCGCCTGGCTGGTGGCCGCGTCCGCGGTAAAGCGGACCATATCGTAATCCTTCTGCGCATCCTTATAGATGACGCCAATGCCCGAACCTGCGGCGAGATCGTGGAATTGATTGAAGAGGACCTTCTTCCAGGCTTCATTGAGCTGCGACGCGGGGTATGGGGTTCCACCGAGCCATGCGATTGAAGACCACTTCTCCGCGTTCAGCACCTCCTCTTCGCTTTCCCGCATATTGCGTTTATGAGCGGCCTGGCTGGTCATAACGCCGCGATGGTACTCAAAATAGAGTTCATCGTTCCAGACCGGGAGGCTCCACAGCCCGGCAGGTGGTTGGGGCAGTTTGGTGTCACCGGCGGCCAGGGTCTTGTAGTTCCAGATTGGCGCGTGCGCGGTGTCCAACTCTTTCTCCACTGCGGAAAAGAAGCTCTGTGCGTCGCCGAAATGGAGCTGCGCGTAAGCCTTGTCGGGTGAGAGCCAGCGGTCACCTGCGTCGAGCATGGCGCGGGTAGGGCCGCCCCCGTGATCACCAATACCATAAAGGTGCATCATCTCCGTGGTCCCGGGATTGTCCTGGCGCGCGTGGGCGAATGCTCTGGCCATGTCGACGGGATCAATCTCATTCGCATAGTCATGGGGAAAATAAGTGAGCACGCGGCTGCCATCCGGAGACTGCCACCAGAAGAGCTTGAGCGGAAGCTGGTTGGTGTCGTTCCATGCCATCTTCTGAGTGACGAAGTAGTCCACGCCGGAACGCTTGTAGATCTGCGGCAGCTGCCAGTTGTAGCCAAAGGAATCGGGGTTCCAGCCAATGCGCACATCCACGCCAAAACGAGATTGGAAGTAGCGCTTGCCGAGCAGCAGTTGCCGTACTTGGGACTCGCCATCGGGCATATTGAGGTCCGGCTCTACCCACATGCCTCCGACCATCTCCCAACGGCCTTCCTTCACTCGTTGTTGGATCTGCTCGAACTCGGGCGGATATTTTTGCTCGATCCATTCGTCGTAGGCTGCCGCTGATTGGGTGTAGGTATATTTCGGATACTCATCCATCAACTGCAGGGCAGTGCCAAACGTTTGCCGCACGACCTCGACGGTCTCTGTCCACGGCCAGAGCCATGCCGCGTCAATATGAGCGTTTCCCGTGAGGTGGATGTCGGCTTGCTGCAGCAATGGCCGCAGCGTCAAGAGGCGCTTCTGCGCCTCACGGAGGGAATCGTCAAAAGCAGCCTGATTGGCATCACTTAGGGCTGTCAAGTTAACTTCATGGACGAAGGATTGCAGCTTCTGTGCGGTGTCGCTTCCACCTTCTCCAAGAGCGGGGAGCAGCAGGGAAGCGGAGACGGCCTCCTGACGAACGTCCTCCGGGTTGGGACGGTTGGCGGCAAACTGAATGGTCTGATCGGAGCCGCGAAATCGCTTTTGATCTTCGTTGTGCAGCAGCTTGACGGCCACCAGCACCTTCTCTCCCGGCCGGGCGTCTGCGAAGAGCGTGATGGGCTCGAGGTCTGTGCCCATGGCCACGCGGCGGCCGTTGAAGTAAATGATCTGCGTCACTGGACCATTCGCCTCGACCCGCAGACGGAAGGAAATCTGGGTGCCGGTCAGATCGTAGCCGTTAAGGTTTTTGGGCACCTCGATGGTGGCTCGCATCCATAGGGCCTCAGCGGGCAAGGTCGCGGGGCTGGTTACAGCTTGCCAACCGCCATCATCGAGCGATGGCGACTCCCCATGGGCCAGATCGCCCGCGTGATAGCGCCAGTCGGGCTTGGGCAGAGCCGATAGGCTGGCTAGCTTGTCGAGGATATTTTGCGATTCCGGAGTGAGGATGGAGGGCAAGGGCGCTTCCCGCCGGTCCTGCGCGGGGGCGCACAGGCACCCCAACCCAGCCAAACACAAGAGCCAAAGGAGACCGTGCAAAAGCTTGGCAGACGGCATGATCCGGGATTCCTCCCAGGCAGAAGTAAAAACGGGCTCTAGCTTAGCAAGGTTCATGGACCAGGGCAAAGAACCCGCTTGCGCATTACGTCCAGCAGGAGCCCTGTGTTAACTTTGGGGCGTGCGACCGGCGGCGCTGGTTTGCATCCGAACTATGCTGATCCGCCCAGGTTCGAGACGGACCACAGAAACCGGCGGAGCTCATCCTTCATGGTTCAAGTAGCCGTAAACAAGACGTCAGTCAGCAACAGCGACCACCCCAGCAATTACCGCGCGATTCTCATACCCCACCTGAAGGTAATCTTCGAGCTCGCCTGCGGCCGGGAATTCCGGCCGGGGGAGAGGTGAAATTCCTTCCAGAACCGGACTGACGGGCTTACGTACGGCGTGCAGGCAGAAACTGGTGGTAGGAGAAATAGGAATGGCCATTCCCGAAGGAACAAGTTCAGCATCCAGTCGAACCACAAGTGAAGTCGCGCCCATAGGTGCGAAGTCCGGAAGCAACTCCGGGGGCTACAAGAGGATCGTCTACATCATCTGCGCGGTGGCTGCTCTGGGAGGCCTGCTGTTCGGCCTTGACCAAGGATTCATCGCGAACTCACTTACAACCATCGATGCGCAGTATCATCTCGATGTCCCGGGTGGTGAGCGTTACTCGGCCATCCTCGCAACTGGCGGGATTATCGGTGCATTGCTCTCGGGCATCTTCGCACGCTTCCTTGGGCGAAAAAAAAGCCTGCTGTTTGCGGGGTTTATTTTCACCGCAGCTTCAGGTCTCTCGGCGA
Source organism: uncultured Acidobacteriaceae bacterium (assembly GCA_963787145.1). Lineage (GTDB taxonomy): Bacteria > Acidobacteriota > Terriglobia > Terriglobales > Acidobacteriaceae > PALSA-350. The sequence continues at coordinate 144,421 of CAWBBY010000015.1, read as the reverse complement.
TGCTACCTCCGCTGCCGGTCCTCTCGGCCTGCCGCTTCGGCCTCGGCTTCGGGGTCGGTGTTGCATCCTTTATCGTGCCGCTGTACCTGGCCGAAACTGCCCCAGCGTCCATCCGCGGCGCCATGGGTACACTCTTTCAGCTGATGATCACTATTGGCATCTTCCTGATCTCGCTGACGAATGTCTTCATCGCTCGAGCATTCACCAAACCATCCACTTCGCTGCCGCTCATGTTTCTGACGGTCACATTGTTCGCGGCGATGATGTTCTTCGGCGGCTTCATACTGCCCGAGAGCCCGCGCTGGTTGATGCTCAAGCAAAGGAAGGAGCAGGCAATAGTAGTGCTGCAGCGGACGATGAACACGCAGCAGGAGATTGACGCTGAGATAGCGGACATGGAGCAAGCGCTGCATGGGCCGCAGAGCGCCGGTATCGGCATTGTCCTGCGCGGTTACTTCCTCAAGGTTCTCGTGGTCGGCGTAGTCCTGCAGATGTTCCAGCAGCTCGTCGGTATCAACATGATGATTTACTATTCGCCGGCGATCTTCGGCTACGCGGGCATAACCGGCTTGTTGGCGGCGATGACCGTCCCAACCGTCAACATGCTCTTCACCTTCCCGGCGATCCATCTCGTCGAGAAATGGGGACGCAAGAAGCTCCTGTATGTGGGCGCGGTGGCGATGCTAGTCACCATGGTTGCCGCCGGTGTCGCCTTCCAGTCGATTGCAGGCAATCCTGCAATGATCAGCGGCACCGTGAAGGCCGTGTTGCTTGTATCGGTGGTGGTCTACATTTTCGGCTTTGCGGTTTCCTGGGGACCGGTCGCCTGGCTCGTCTGTTCCGAGATTTTCCCGCTCGAGGGCCGGGAAGTCGGGATGACGATTACGACCATGGTCAACTGGACGTTCGCGGGTCTGGTGATGGGCAACGCGCTTTCATTTATGAGGGCGCACGGGAACGCGTCCATCTTTTATGTTTTCGCAGGCTTTTGTGTGCTGGCCATCGTTTTTGTCGCTATATTCGTGCCCGAGACGAAGGGAATCACCCTGGAGGAGATGGAGTTAAATCTCAAGGAGGGCGTCCCACTGCGCAAGCTCGGCGAACGGCGCACCAAGCACACCACGCCGGTGCCGAACGAGGCTGGCGGAGCCCGTAAGTAATTTCGCCTTTAAGTGGTTTTGCTTGCGCGGAGCATGAGTGGGATACCACAGCTCTTCAATATGGGAACGCTAGAGCGTGCCGGCCTCGAGGTAGGGCAGCATAGCTGCCCCCAGCAGTCCGGCGTCGGCGCCGGTGGCCGCGGGGACGACGTAGGTTTTGCCCGTCGTGAAGCTCTGATCCGCTCCCGGTTCAGTGAGGCCGTAGATGTAGCTCAGGCTACGCAGTTCTTCGAACATCCGCGGGGCAAACAGATCCCAACCGCTGACGACTCCACCGCCGATGACGTACAGCGGAAGGTTGAACACATTCACCAGCATCGCTAGGCCCATTCCGAGGTACTTGCCCGCATCGGCAAAAATCTGGCGCGAAGGCTCGTCCCCTTCGCGGGCCAAGGCGGCCAGATCGCGCGCCGTGAATTCACACTGGTTTTCGATGCGGCGGGCGATCAGTTTGGCGACACGGTCGGCCCCGCCGCGAGCGGCAGCCCGGGTCGCGGCCCGGCAAATGGCGGTTGCTGAAGCATATTGTTCCAGGCACCCGCGGCCGCCGCAGCCGCACGGGAAGCCATTCTCAACCACCGGAATGTGTCCGCCCTCCCCGCCCATGCCGTTCATGCCGTGCCAGATTTTTCTGTCCAGAACGATACCCGCCCCCACGCCTGTGCCCAGAGTCAGCATGCACATGGAATCGCCCGGCATTTCCTTGCCCACTCCACTCTTCCACTCCGCCAGCGCCGCTGCATTGGCGTCGCACTCCACGATCACCGGAGTGTGTAGATTCGACTCCATTGCATCCTTGAGGAGGAAGGCATCGAAGCCGGGCAAGTTGGGCGGCCGGTGAAATTTTCCTGCAGGAAGTTCGAGCGGGCCGGGAGCCCCGATACCGACGCCCATCAGCTGCTGGTTAGGTCCGCACTGCTCAAGCACGCGGCGGATCGCGTCGCATATATCGCCCACCACCGCATCGGGCCCTTCGCTGACACGCGTGGGTAGGTTGATGTAAGCCAGGCGCTTCCACTCAGGGTCGAAGGCGGCAATGCGCAGGTTCGTGCCCCCCAGGTCAACCCCGATGGTGAGACGGCCCTTCTTGTCGCTGGAAGCGGCCGTCGAGCTCGCTGGTGATGGAATCTCCTGCCTGTTCAAGACCTGACGCCCCTTCGCGGTGTACTGCCGGTTTTGGCTTACATGTAAGGTAACAAGACGAAGGGGCGCAGGCTACTTTTCGGTACATCATGGGGTGGCGACCCGGTCAGTCTTATAGTGGCCGAGCTCCCGGGTCAAATAGTTAGGCGTTGCTGCCGAAAATCTTGGACGCCAAACCAGCCAGGCCCCCAGCTTCAGCTGTCTGACCACTACTGCCAGATAAGTGCGAGACGACCAGGGGAAGTACTACGGCGATGATTCCGCTCGCGACCGCTGGAGAGATGCCGGCCCGCTGGGCGATGGCTTCTACGGTCTGGGCGCCGAAGCCCTGCTGCACCTGTTCGGGGCTGATGGCTTTGTTTTCTCCCGGGCTGACCCAGGACTGCACTTGGTCGGCGAGGCCGTTTTGCTTTAATTGATTCAGGATGCCGTCCATTCCACCGGGATGCTCCTGCATTACCTGGCTGAGTGCGTCGGCTACACCGTTGTGTTCCGGGGAAGCTCCGCCGGCGATCGATGTCAAGGCGTCGAGTAAGCCCATAGTTGCTCCTTCGTGTGGTTCAGGTTGAGTTCGCGCCCATAATACGCCGGTCGGATTGTCGTTTGTGAATTAACTCCCAGTCTGCTTTGACACGATGGAGGCTGTCTGCTGATCGGAAGGTCCGTGTTACCATCGTTCCAGTTGGGCGGTTAGCTCAGTTGGTTAGAGCGCCTGCCTTACAAGCAGGATGTCGGGGGTTCGAGTCCCTCACTGCCCACCACCCCTTCGCGTGTCCCGTTGATCCTAAAAATAACCAACATTACGAGCATCTTACGGGACACCGACTTTGTTGAAGAGTTCAATATAGTTCATCCAAAACGCCCCAGTTTGGCTGACTAAATAGTATTTTTCTGACTAAGGTTTTTCCGGTTCGAACCTGGCTTCGAAGAGAGCGGGTTTGACGATGTTTCGGACAGTCCCGAAAACCTTAAGTTTTGACACTGCACGCAAACAGGCTTTTTGTTTCAGCAAGTTCAAACGGCGATCCGCAACGCCTTTCGGAGCCGGTTGCCTATGCCGATGGCCCGATAACCGAACAGGGAAGGATGTTTGAAAAACAATTCGAGTGCCTTGTTGAACTGGCCTTGTTTAACGAGTGCTGTCTGTTTCCACGCAACACTTGAGGTCAGGAAGATTTTTTTCCGGCGCACCAATTCACGCCGCGCTTTTGCGGACATCATCGGCGCGTATTTTTCAAGCAGGGTATCGCATGTTTCGGCCACCACTAACCCCGTATCATCCGGCATATGCGATGAGGGAGAGACTTTACGCGTTGTGGGCGAAATCCTGTGCACATAGACGTAATAGGCCCCAGGGACAATTAAGGCTTTCGCGCCGCAAAGCACGATCTCCGAAAGCAGCGTGAAATCCTCGTTGGTTCGGTACTTCCCCCAATAATTGATGTTGTGCTGGCGCAGAAAGGACGTGCGCACAAAAGGCTTGCAGTAGCCGATTGCATTCCTCTGCAGCGGATTATCTAGACGGAAAAGATCATCCGCCGTAACTCTCAAGGGGTTTATTCCCTCCGCCATTTTTGGTGATACCTTTTCTATCGCGTGATCTAAAATCAGATTTATCCCGCATGCCATATCACGCTTGCAGGGTATCCCATTTGTGAAGCGCTTCTAGCCGCCCCGGACTATACCAGTCATCGGCATCAAGTATGGTGATCCATTCGCCGGTTGCCTCCTCAATGGCCATTTTCCCCGCCACGGCTTGCCCCAAATTTTGATTTGTCCGAAACAGCTTAATCCGACAATCCTTCGCCGCCGCAGCTTGAAGAAATTCATATGTTCCGTCTGTAGAGCAATCATCGACGGCGACGATTTCCCAATCGGTAAACATCTGGTCCTGCAAGGACCCGATAGCCTTCCCGACTGTGCGGATGGCGTTGTAGGCCGCCATGATTGCGGAAATGCGCGTCATTTCAGCGCGCCGGGCCGCTTCTGGCGCCTGATCGCGCCGCCGCCCCAAAACGGCTCTATGTAAACATCGTGCGGCGGCATCAGGTTGATGATGGTCTGATAGACGCCTGCGCCCCTCTTGCCTCCGGGGTAAGTCATGATCGCCAGCATCGCCGAAGCTGGCGAGGGTGTCAAGCGGCATCGTCAGAAGTGGCGATGGTCGACGGGAGAAACTTAAGGGTTTCGATACTGCATTTTTATTCAGCGGCGGCGTCAGTCCCGCAACCAAACTTCGCCATCAGCTTGCAATACAAGTCTGAGTCGGCGCCCCTCCGAAAGTAATGAAAATTCCACACAGCAGCACCTCAAAATACCCACTCGGTGTGCAAAAAATTCACTGTAAAGCCTTTGCAATCAGCAATTTACAAAACTAATGTAATGGCCAATCAGTGTGATTGCCCCAACCTGGGACATCCGCGAAAGTAACAACCATAAGACAGCAAAATTCGCGGTCTTCAGATGGGCTCCGTAATGATGTTCCTACCCTTTTCCCCCACAAGTACATCAACCTTCAAAAGCGATAGAACGGCGTTGGCGACGTATGCCACGGTAACGTCTGCTAAGCGCTTCAGGCAGTTTTTACAGTTGCTGTCGCCGAGTCGACTCGGCAGAGGTTGCGCCAGATCGCAACATTTGCCCGCCGCAGAGCGTTACCCGGTACTCTTGGGTGTGATGCTCATCGCAATGACATTGGCGCTGGTGACCGGCTGTGGGACTTCGGGGTCGGTTACGCCGCCTGTCGCAATTGCCGGCAGCGTACAAGGCGGGCACAGACCGGTGGTCGGCGCGAGCGTCCAGCTCTATGCCGCAAGCTCCGTCGGCCTTGGCACTGTCGCATTGCCTTTGCTGCAGAAAGCTGTCGCGTCGGATAGCAACGGAGATTTCTCAATACCTGCGGAATATAGCTGTCCTTCCGCATCCTCCGCAATCTATGTCGTCGCCAGCGGAGGTAGCGCCAGCAGCTCTGCGGGGGAGAATTCTGCCCTCATGCTGACGGCAATGCTCGGCCCCTGCAGTGGTCTCGCCGCATTAGGTTCGGTTTCGGTGAATGAGGTCACCACCGTAGGCTCTGTCTGGCCTCTGGCTCACTACTTTACGTCCCCGACTCATCTCGGTTATGCCTCGAATGATACTTCCTTTCCCGGCGCAGTCTCCAGCGTCCCGGAATTCATCAATCTTGCGCAAGGAAGCTCTCCCGGCACACCCACGTCTACTAGCTACTTCGTAGAAAACAACAAGCTCAACAGCCTCGCTGACGTTTTAGCGGCCTGTGTCAGCTCCTCCGGTGGCACAGCCGGCGATGGCAGCCCGTGCGGTGAACTGTTTTCAATGGCCAGTTCAGCAGGCGGCACCGCCCCGACCGATACCTTGACTGCTGCGATTAAGATTGCGCAGAATCCGGATAACAACGTGGCAGGCATTTACGGCCTGGTAAAGGGTTCCACACCCTTCGAGCCAACGGTGACGGCTGCCCCTTCCGATTGGACCCTGCCGCTAAGCTACGTAGTTGCTACTCCTTCGATCTCGCCAGTCACAGGGACTTACGCTGGCACTCAAGATGTGACCATCAGTGACGCGACAGAAGGAAGCACCATCTACTACACCACTGACGGAGCGGTCCCAACAAGCTCTTCAAATGTGTATACGGCTCCGATTTCGATTGCTGTCTCATCCACAGTAAAGGCCATCGCTGTATTCGCGGGATCGTCCAGTGGGGTTGCCTCTTCGACCCTTACCATTACTTCAGCACTTCCTCCGGCAAAGCTGGCCTTCTTACAGCAACCTTCAAATGCTTTGACTGGGGCGACAATCACACCGGCGGTACCGTGGCCGTCCAGGACAGTAACGGCACTACGGTAACGACAGCCACGAATCCAGTCACCCTTGCCCTTACCAGCGGCACTGGCCTTACTGGCACGCTGACTGCCACCCCTAAGAATGGTGTCGCGACCTTCAGCAATCTCAGCATCGGTACTGCCGGAAGCTATACGCTCTCGGCAACCAGCCCAAGCCTCACCTCAGCCACCAGCGCAGGCTTTAGCATCACTGCGGAAGCAGCTCTCCTCTGCCACCCGCAAAGCTGGCGTTCGTGCACAGCCCACGAATGCAGTGACTGGAGCCACCATCACACCGGCGGTCAAGGTAGCGGTAGAGGATGGCAACGGAAATCCCGTCACGTCCGCAACCAATCCGGTCACACTTGCCCTTGTAGGCGGCACCGGCCTGGCTGGAACGTTGACGGCCACGCCAAAGAACGGTGTTGCGACCTTTAGCAACCTCACTATAAGCACTGCTGGAACGTACACTCTGTCGGCGAGCAGCCCGAGCCTCACCTCGGCGACCAGCACAAGCTTTACCATCAGTACGAGCACCAGCGCCGCCACCGGCTGCATCGACAACATCACATCTTACGGAGCCGTTGGGAATGGGAGCACAGATAACACCACGGCGATAAACAAGGCCTTCGCCGCCGCCGCCGCTGCTTCTCCCAAGTGCAGCGTGGAGATACCTGCCGGAACTTTCAACTATTCGAACCAGCTAAACATGAACGGGATTACCGTCTTTGGCTTGGGGTCAACTTCAATCTTGAATTCTACAAATACCAATGCCTCAGCAATTACGATGCAAGGTTCTGGCCCTTCTCTTTCTAACCTTGTTATTCTTGGAACTGGCACCACACGTACTGCTGGCTCAGCTCAATCAATGATTTGGGTACAGAATGCCTCGAATTTCACTGTCAACAACATCCTCATAGACGGCGGTTCTTGTACTGGTGTTTGGGACAACGGAAGCTCCAACGGAGTCATAGAAAACGTAACTGTTCACAACACGCTGGCTGACTCGATCACCAATACAAACGGCGCGAACAATGTCACAGTGCAGAATAACCTGGTCTACAACTCCGGAGATGACGGGTACTCGAACAACTCTTATTCAACTGATAGTAACCAGGTTAACAACATCACTGAAAAGCAAAACACGTTCCTTTCAGGAAACGCAAGGGGCATGGAATGCTCGGGCTGCAAGCAGACCACCTTTACCGGAAACTATATTGATAACACAAGTGGTTACTCCGACATTTGGATAGCGTCAGAAGATGGTGCGTATGTTACGCAGGCGGTCAGTGCCATCACCGTCACGGGAAATACCCTTGTGCACGGTGGACCAAATCAGGGCGCGATCGAGTACTGGTCAACAACTTCCGGCCAGAACAGCATTTCAAACGTGACGGTGAACGGAAATCAGTGGTACAACACAACCACCTTTACCGCTAACCAGGTTACGGGCAACGGAACGCTCAGCGGCATCACGATCCAGAACAACAACGCATATATCAATCCAGTCAGCTTTGGCTCTGCCCCATCTAATTGCACGGGCTGCTCTTTTACTAACAACACCACCTATGCCCCATCCGCTTACCCTGGTGCGATAGCTCCTCCTTTAGGTGGCACGGTACCGATCTTCTCGCTGCCAAGCGGAACGTATAAGCTGCCACAAACGTTAACGCTAGATGAAGTTACCAGCGGCGACACAATGAGTTACTGCACTGTTGGGTCAGGTACTTGCACTCCGTCAACTACATACGGCGGGGCGATTACCATCAGCACGCCTGAGGTAGTGTGTGCTATGGGCACAAACAGCTCATCAACGATTCCTGTACCCAGCGTAGTGGTGTGTACGACTTATAATGGTGGCGGACAGCAGGCTGCAACACCCACGTTCTCGCCGACCAGTGGGACGAGCTTCAGCCCAACGCTTTCGGTGAGCATGTCGGATACAACCCCCTCATCGAGCACTTACTACACCAGCGGCTCAACCGCGACGATCACCACCAATTACACCTCGACCATCACCGGCCCGTCTGGAGTTGTGGTGGAAAACAATACCGATTATTCCACCGGTCAATTTACAAATTCCTCCAATCCAAACTCGACCGCTACCGAAACTGGGAACCAAGTGTTGGCTCCCTCTGCGTATACCACACTTTTGGTTCCTTCCTTCGTTCCGGCGGCGGTTGCGACTTCTCCGGATTCTGAAAGAGGACGCCTCTAAGCCGCCGGTGGTCGGATTTTGCTAGCCGGGATTAAAGGCTGCAAAGTTACATGTGGGTAACCTTGCGAAGGACGAAAAAAACAGGTTCGCTGAAATGGCGTTCGGCAATGGGATCGCTTCGGCAGTCCGATTAAATTTCGCCTCGAGATTGGCTATAGCGTTCAGCCATGCGCCGCTGACGTCGCTTTTGCCGAAGGTTGGAAGTGTTATTCATTTATGTCGTGTTGGGACTGGCGAATTTTCTGCCCCTGACCATGCGTACGGAAAACCATGAGACGAAAAAAGTAGACCGACACCACTGAGTCATCATCGGTGTAATCTTATCGTGACCAAAATCCATGCCATTTGCGCACGCGATAGGTGCGCAGAATGCTCGGAACGACCTGCCGGAGTAGTGGCCCCAAGCCTACACTGTTGCCGCTGAATCTTAGGTGCCATCCTTCTACAAGATTTCGAACAGTGTCGGACGGATAGCAACCAATAAAGAGGTGTGCATATCCTCTAGATGTCAGGTAATCATTGAGATACGACCCTTTAGGAGGGAGAAGAAATTTATAATACCCAATTCGGCTGAGGATATTGCTATAAAGGTGTAACGTATAGGCCGAGGCGCAAAGCTTTGAGCACTCTTCTTTATACTCAGGAAGCAACATCTTGAAGAAATCATCGTATGCAATCGGCATATAGTCATGGGGAGGGCGCGGTATGACCGCGTTGCGTCCAGGGGATGAACGGAAGACTTTTGAAATTACACATTGCGGTGCAGCCCATGGCACGTCCTTATCCTTCAGCTGCTCGACCCGCTTTATGATTTCCTTCAACTCGGTTGACCCGGAAGGAAGACGAAGAATGGCATTGCATATTCGCCAGTCTCCCTCGTCGACCACAAAAATCTCGTCAGGATTGATCACGAAATCGCGTTGCAACAGAACATCGGAGTCAATCCAAAACCGTTGTGTTTTAGAAAACATAACGTAACGAAAATAATCAGAGAAGTGTGCGACATTCTGTTGACCATCGGTTATAAATCGCGTGGCATAAGACGAATTGACAATAGAATTTGCATCTTCATTTGCGATGTTTCGAGGTAGGTTCACAAATGGAGCGTAGCTATAGACGACAACCTCGTGCCCCATCTCAGCAAAAGAACTTAGGCAGGCGATTTCAAGTGGTGACAAATCGCCCATCCAAAATGAACCAACTTTCGCCATCTATTGTCCTTCTCTAGAAACAGAAGTAGGTAGAAATCATAAATATAAGTCGTACAGGGCAACACCGTTTTACACAATCTTCCCGAATTCCAAAGACCGTGGTTAAACGATGCCAGGCAGCAGCGCACAGGAAACGCTTGCTATCAGAATCCGTGTTGCCACAACCTCATTCCATGGCTCTGATATGCTGACGAGACGATTTAGGGTGAAAGCGCAGGTTCCCGACGCTCATCTGCTTCTCATTGGTACAGGGTCGAAGAAAACTGAACTAGAGCAGTTGTCTCGCGGTCTGAATGTTGGTGCGCAGTTTCTTGGCAGAGTGAGCGATACTGAAAGGCGGGAATGGCTGGCACGAGCAAGGATGTTTGTTGGTGCAAGTATCACGGCTACCGATGGAGATGCCGAAGCATTAGGTATGGTCTTCGCAGAAGCTCAGGCGACCGGGCTTCTAGTAGTGAGCTGTATCACGGGGGCATTCCGGAGGTCGTCCTTGATGGGAAGACCGGGTTGGTGGTCCCCGAGCGTGATTCTCATGCCCTTGCAGCTCACATCCTTCGATTACTCCAGGATGAGCCCTTTTGGCAGGCATGCAGCACCCGAGCCGCGCTTTGGATGGAAGAACGATTTGATCTGGTTAAGCAAACTCAAGAACTGGAGCAGATCTATTCTTCTCTCTTGAAATAAGCCAGCGGATGACAATCCAATCTAAAGCCCCGAGACCGCCATCGGTCGCCAGGCTGGCCCAAGCAGCGCCCAGCCAGGAGTATCTCGGTATCAAAATTAAATTCAAACCAAAATTCAGCAGCGCGGCGCAGAGGCGGGTCGCCAATCTATAGTTCTGGTAGCCGGCCCCTGCCATGGCGTCTCCCGCGCTGAGGTGAAAACAGCGAAACAAAGGAATGAGGCAAAGCCAGCGCAGGGCGGACACAGAGTCGGCGAAGCTCTTACCCAGAAGATGAGGAAGGAGCGGAGCAGTAAGAAACATGCCCAACGCGCCGGCGACTCCGAATATAGTAGTTTTCCGCAACACTTTCCGGGCAAACGGCTCCGTTGCTCTCGCCCCTCGGACGCCCAGTTGAAAGAAACGTGGATATGCGGCGTTGTGTATAGAATTAATGGGTGTGGTGCAGATGTTCAGGATCCGGTAAGCCATTGTGTAAATGCCATTGGCCGCGTTCATACCGTAGTGCCCCAACATTACCTTGTCGAGATCGTTGTAGATGCAAGTTGTGGATCCCGAAAGTGAAAAAACGAAGCCTTCACCGGCGTTCGCAAAAACGCTACGGAAGCTGAAGGTGGGCCGCCCGAAGGCAATCGAAACCGCGACGATGGAAGCCACTGCGGCAAGGATCGAGGCCAACATGGACGCGAAGGCCCACAAATAAGCGTTCGCATGGCCGATAGCAATGAATAATCCCAGCGCCAAGGCGAAGCGGAGAATGTTTACACTCACCGTCAGTGTGGCCATAACCCGGAGCTTTTCATAGGTTTGAAATACCTGGCCAATCGTACTGGTTAGTTGTTGGCAGATGGTATCGCCAATTGCAATGAAGAGCACGAGAGAAGCGTGTGCGCTATCGAGGGCGAAGTGGCCAATGATCACCAGCGCTCCTACCAGCAGACTGCCAAAAGTAATCGTGGTTAAGAGGATGTTTCCCCAGTACTCGGAAAAGGAACTCCGATCCGCGCTAATGCGCCGCAGAAATACAAACCCCGATCCCAGTGAGCTATATTGGCTGACGATCGAGACCAACGCAACGGCGGCGGTGTAGATGCCATAGTTTGTGCTTCCCAGAAGACGTGCAATGATGACAAAGTAACCGGCCTGCAGAATGGTAGACATCGTCTGGCCGAGAAAGGACCAGCCGGCATTTTGCGCGAGCTTGCCACCAAACTGTACCGTTGCCTTATCGACCATGACCTCACTGGACCTCCGGTATTCCTTGGTTTAGAGCCGAGCGCGGCATAATGCTGGGCATTCGTGACCGGAATTCGTGACCAGACGGAACTGACCCTTTTGCCGGAAGACGGCTTATCCTTGGTCTCTCATTCCAAAGTGTCAGTCCGGCCTGGACTGCGCATTTCGCATCTGTCGGTCACCGAATGTGTATCGAAGAGTCTGCGGCATGTTTTCTTCACTCGATTCACTTGGCGTTCAGCCGCGGGATCGCCCTTCCCGCTCGGTCAAAACCCGATATTAGGCTGACGAGCCAGCCGGTTGTACGTCCCACAAATATGGACCAGTGATAGACGGCTTTCCTAGGCCTTCCAAGCAGCAGGGTGTAAGCACCTCCTAGAAGCGGGCGGCAGAAATACTTGAGCGTCACCGATGCTGGAAAATCGTGAGCATACAATATGCGACCCACGCCCATGCCGTAGCGCCGCGCCTTCTTAATCGCCGTCACTGTATAGGGACCCTGACCCCAGTCTAGATGGAATACCGCCACGGATGGCTCATATTGAACGAAGCGTCCAAGCTTCATAGCCTGAAGCAGAAACTCTGTTTCCTCGCCTGAGCCCCAGATCGTTTCCGCACCTATGCCAAGGCGTTCGTCGTAGAATAGGCCGCCGAGACTCGCTGCTCTGAAGAACAGTGCGAACGAGATGTGACGACGCCAAATGTTTTGTTGGGTAACCTGGCCTGCCTCTTGGTCAAAGCGTCCTCGCTTCGCCACAGGCTCCGTTGAAGCTTCGCAGCCGCTTATGCCATCCCATTCGGGATGTGCCTCGAACATGTCGACGACACGGCGTAACAGGTCTGGCGCATACCAACAGTCGTCATCGGGGAATGCAACAATGTCTCCGTCACAAATCCTAAGCCCTACATTATTTGCCGCCGCTTTGCCGAACGCCCTGGAGCGTACATGTTTTATAGTCAAGCGGGAGTCGTACTCCGCCAGCAGAGATTGAAGGCGGTTATCGTCATTCTGATCGACGACAATGACGTCGAATACCTGATACGTCTGACCAACCAGGGAGTCCAGAAGCCTTCTTACTTCTTTTGTTCTCCATCGAGTGGCGACGATAAGTGAAACACGCTTGTCAGTCATTTTAGTATCTCCACAGCATAGAGACTTGTAAGACCAAGCGAAGCAACCCACCCTGAAGGTCCGAGTACCCCCGCAAGATAAGGGATCGTAAATAAGGAAACAAGTTTGCGGCACGCCTGAAAGACATAGAGCGACGCGGCATCATAAGTATCTTGTTCCTGAAGAGTCTGCGGCATGTTTTTCTTCACTGGAGATTCACTTGGCGTTCAGCCGCGGGATCGCCCTTCCCGCTCGGTCAAAACCCGATATTAGGCTGACGAGCCAGCCGGTTGTACGTCCCACAAATATGGACCAGTGATAGACGGCTTTCCTAGGCCTTCCAAGCAACAGGGTGTAAGCACCTCCTAGAAGCGGGCGGCAGAAATACTTGAGCGTCACCGATGCTGGAAAGTCGTGAGCATGCAGTATGCGACCCACGCCCATGCCGTAGCGCCGAGCCTTCTTAATCACCTTCACTGTATAGGGACCCTGGCCCCAGTCTAGATGGAATACCGCCACGGATGGCTCATATTGAACGAAGCATCCGAGCTTCATAGCCTGAAGCAGAAACTCTGTTTCCTCGCCTGAGCCCCAGATTGTTTCCGCGCCTATGCCAAGGCGTTCGTCGTAGAATAGGCCGCCGAGACTCGCTGCTCTGAAGAACATTGCGATCGAGATGTGACGACGCCAAATGTTCTGTTGGGTCACCTGGCCTGCCTCTTGGTCAAAGCGTTCTCGCTTCGCCACAGGCTCCGTTGAAGCTTCGCAGCCGCTTATGCCATCCCATTCGGGATGTGCCTCGAACATGTCGACGACACGGCGTAACAGGTCTGGCGCATACCAACAGTCGTCATCAGGGAACGTAACAATGTCTCCGTCACAAATCCTAAGCCCTACATTATTTGCCGCCGCATGGCCGAAAGTCCTGGAGCGTACATGTTTTATAGTCAAGCGGGAGTTGTACTCCGCCAGCAGAGATTGAACGCGGTCATCGTCATTCTGATCGACGACAATGACGTCGAATACTTGATACGTCTGATCAACCAGGGAGTCCAGAAGCCTTCTTACTTCTTTTGTTCTCCATCGAGTGGCGACGATAAGTGAAACACGCTTGTCAGTCATTTTAGTGTCTCCTCACCATAGAAATCTGTAAGACCACGCGAAGCAACCCTGACATAGGACTCAACCCTGCCCAGCAGGTTCTTCGCAATGATCAACATGTCGTCAGGCCGTAAGGAGAGGTCCTCCCGAACTCCGCGCGGGCTACTCGGGCTACTCATAGAATTGATATTTATCACCTTAACCTCGGCAAACTCCGCATTGACTTGTCGAACTTGGTAATACTTTGCTTTCCTTGGAAGTCTCCTTGATACCCCCGCTCAGCGCTATCGCCTGGAGTACCGTTTTCCATGGATATCGTATATTCCTGGCCGGAGTCCTGGCTCACCATGACACTCTCGAATCCGTTGCGACACGAACCTCGAGTTTGTTTCCGTACTGGTCAGGCGGTCTCGCAGCATCGATGTCGCACGCGCCTTCAGGCCCTTCAACGCCCTGGGTATCGGTGGCGGGCAGCAGTCAGGATGCCGATATGCGTTGCTGCCGCCAGGCATCCACGGTGACTAGGCGCAAGCCGCTCCCAATCCAGGCTTTGAGCATGCTCTCCGTCGCCGCGAGCGTGACTGAGCGGTCGGTTCCGATTTGCTTGTGGCCGCCGTCGTGCAGCAGGATGTTGGTGCCTCTATGGCGGCGCTGGTTGTGGCGAATGCCATTTTGCACGTGTTCCAACACGGTCTGGGGTTCGGTGGCATCCCAATCGTAGCCACACGCATTCCACATCACGGGCGTCAAGCCAAGTTCCTCCGCGACGTGCAGCACGCCTGGCCGGCGGCCACCGAAAGGCGGCCGAAACCATTCCAGGGTTTCGCCGGTCGCGTCCTCGATGGCAGAATTGCAAGCCACAAGCTCCTCCCGGACGCGCGAGCGCCGTTCCCAGCGCAAATATGGATGGGTCATCGTATGGTTCCCCAACAGGTGACCGCCTTGACGTATGGCACGGACAATTTCAGGACGCCGGCGTACAAAACTGCCAATAAGGAAAAAGGTCGCACGCACCTGATAGCGAGCCAGCAAATCAAGCAATTGCTGGGTATACGGGTCATTCGGACCATCGTCGTAAGTGAGAGCAACCTCTTGGATATCTGAACCGGCCAGAACAGTGCGGCCAAAAATTAAATCCCTGGCCGCGTGGCGCATCTGCTCGTACCGCTCTTCCAGGATTTCTATCTGGCTGGCAAAGGCCATATCGTTCAATCCACGGCGAAAGCATTCGCGAAAGGGGTTATGGGATGGCACAAGGCCTATTTTGACCTCCACGTCGAGTCGCAACTTCCGTGCGCGGCCAACTTGAGGACAGCCCCTAGATCCGACACGCAGCGGCACCTTCAGCGACCTCTGAATTGCGCCCCACGAGATTACGACTTCCCAATGGTCTGTGTGGGCGGTCAGTATAGCTCGGATATGCTGAGAGGCATAAAGCTACGCCACGCGTTAATTACGTCTTGCCAACATGTCGGCAGCGCGCATGGCCAGGAGCATAATGGTCAACGTAGGATTCGCGCTACCTGAGGAGGGGAAGACCGAAGCGCTAACTACGCTTAGATTGGGAACACGATGAACTCTCAAACAGGGATCCACCACGGAATCGAGCGGATTTGTTCCCATTCGGGTTGACCCCGCAGGATGCGCGCGGTCGGTAGCAGAATCCACCATCCTAAACTCAGATTTGAGAACTTCAGATATCCACTCCAGTTTGCAAACACAAACCAAGTGCTCGTTCCAATAGCGATCGATCTTTTCCACCATGATTCGAAAGAGCCTTTCTTCCGCATCCGTTTTCCCCCATTCAAGTTGCAACTTGGGAACGCCAAGGACATCTTTCTGATCTGAAAGGCTGATGCGGTTTTGCCATTGGGGCAGCTGTTCCACCCGAATTTCTATTGTAAGAGTCGCATTAGATGGCCAATATTTTTGCTTTCTGACAGACTTCCATTGCGCTGTCCAGAACAGGGAAGGCCAATCTTTAATAATCGCGTTCATATCCTGGTAACTAACGAGCGCCTTGCCACGTTTGAGGTCCTGCACGACATGATTAGCTCTGCTCAAGGCGGAAACATCGGGAAGCTCCACATTTGTATCAAAATAGGCGCTGCCGATGCCATGTGCTTTTTGGACTTCGGGACGAAGCTCAAAATGCAGATGCCGCAGCGCGCCGAAGGTATATCGATCGCTCAGCGCTAAATTAGTGCGCGTGGGATTACGGGGTCGAAGAAAAGCTGCATTCAGCGCCAGATGATCGTGGAAATACCGTCCCAAGGTGTTGCAATTGCGCGATATAGAATTGTTTGATTGCCGGTCTGCCAGCAAAAGCAGGCGTGTGGACTCCAGGGTTCCGGCGGCCAGGAGATACTCGCTCGCCACGACCCGCAAAGTTCTGCCGGTATGGCTTACGGCGGTCAGTGCCCGAATCCTTCCGCAAGACAAATCAAACCAAAACTTTGACACAGTTGCGCCCAACCAAATCTCGAGATTTTCAAGGTTCTGGATTTCTTTGCGAAGGACATAGGCCAAATTATGATTCTTGTTGGTTGGCCTTTTGGGCCATCGGAGACAAAAGTCTATATCGTTTCTTGGCAGGAATCTTTGCGGGTCGAGTTGTTCCGCTATAGGTCCGTCGTAAGGCTTAGCATCGACTCCCATCAGAGCGTCGATTTCCTGCCAGTACGCTTCTAGTTCGGCGATATCGAAGGGCCACCCCTCCAAATCCAGATACGGCCGGGGCAACGTATCATGTCTGTTAAGGGGAAGGAGTTTGCCGGCCCAGAGCAACGATGTACCGCCTAACCCTCTAGACCTCGCTGTCATTCCTCCCCGATAGTTATCGGAGGGATTATCGATTTCGTTGAGAACGCTTAAAGAGGGCTCAGGTTTCCTAAGGCCGCTTTCCACGACGATGACACGCCTCTTCTTGTCCTGAGCCAAGCGCGTGGCCGCGATGAGTCCTGCGATCCCTGCGCCGACGATACAAACCGATGCCGACAGGTCCGTAGTCGGAGAAGAACTTTCGTTCAGGATCCGTAATGCCATGACCCTACTTCCCGACAGCCACGCGATCTTGTAACAATAACGGCGCCCTTCTGGCATCGGCACCGTATCTCGCTCCAGCAATCGTCGCAGCGAGTCGTTTGCTATCTGGCCGCCAATCTCTCATATGGAACCCAAGGAACAACTACGTGTGTTTTGCTTTTGGAAGAGAGTGACCATGACCTGTATCAGTAGGCACCCTCGCCACGCAATACAGCCTGAAAAGTGCGTGCAAGTATATATATATCCATCCAGATCGACCAATTCCGGACGTAATACTCATCGAATGCGACACGTTCTTCATAAGTTGTGTCATTGCGGCCCGATACCTGCCATAGCCCCGTGAGACCTGGTGGGACACGAGTATATAGATCGTAGCTGGTCGCATACCGAACTATCTCAGACTGCACGATAGGCCGAGGTCCCACAAGGCTCATATGACCTGCGAGGATGTTAATCAACTGAGGCAGCTCATCGAGGCTGTAGTGGCGCAGCCAGCGTCCAACTCGGGTGATTCGTGGATCATTCTTGAGCTTGCGGCAGATCTGCCATTCAAGCATCCGCTCGGGATGACGCTGAAGATGATCTTCAAGGATTTGGGCCTCGTTTGTGACCATCGTACGGAATTTAAAGACCCGAAAAGCCTTCCCATCGCGTCCGTAGCGAAGATGGCTGAACAATACAGGGCCTTGTGAAGTGATTTTGATGGCTATGGAGATAATAAGAAACAGCGGTATGAGCAGCAAGACGAGAACCGTACCGGCGGTAAGATCCAAGCAACGCTTCATCATTTTAGGGACTACAAAGGAAATCCGCTGCGGAATCTCTAAGCCGACTCGGCCTCCGATCTCTCGTAGAGAGATTCCCATACAACAGATTCCGAGCAGATCCGTAACAATCAGAATGTGATGGAAGCCCCTTCCGTGATCCTGAATGACTTGTCGTATTTCTGCGTAGGAGCGATCTGGCATTGCTAAGATGCCGTAGCGAATCGATCGTTGGCGGCTCACGATAAGTGCGTCAGATAGCTCACCGATGACGGGCGGCAAATCAGCATCCCACTCGGCGATCGGGCGATCGAGTAGTACACCCGTAATACGCAGGCTGCGTTGCGTATCCCTTAGACCTCTTGCTACCTGTTGTGCAGCCGTGCCCGAGCCCAGTACGATTGCAGGTATCGACCACCACGACCTATGGCTAAGAAGCTTTCTTGTAAGAGCGCGGCAAAGAAGTACGGAAGGCGTCACAAGCACCCAGGACACCAGAAATATATAGCGTGAGTACTCTACCCCGTCCTTCAGCAAGAAGGTTACGGAGATCAACACGAGGAGGACCGCTGTCACGGAGTGGAAGACCCGTCGCATTTCCTCGGCAGGATGAAGAAGCATTGCCGGGTACAAACCTTGCAAAAAGAACGCAGCGAGAAGGACCAAAACTGAAGGAAATACTTCCAAATAGAATCTGAGGTCCAGCAGCTGTGGGTTGAAGATGTATTTGCTCCAGACGGCCAGCCAGAAGACAACGGACACCCCGGTGAAATCAGCCAAGAGCAGGCAGAGAGAGGCGCTTGGGGCATAAGCCACGGTCGCTCTGGTGAAGTCGGCTATACCAGGCTGACCTATGAGAGTTTTTGTGCTCATAACGTTGGTCCCTCTAAAATCAGTTAGAAGAAGTGATCTAGTCTTGTGTTAAGTGCGAGGGGGGAAGAAGCTTGTTCGATGAGACGCGGTAAGCCGTGCAATTAGGTGACGCAACTGAATGTCAAATGGAAGGATCCATAGCCGAACGGGCGGCAGTAGACGGAGAAAGGGCCGAAACCTCTTGTAGCCGCGGCCGCAAGTCTCTGTTCAACAGGAGGCCGTAGATTTGGAGCGTCCGGAGGATCATACGTTCTTCAGTGAAGCGCTCGAGGAAGGATTGACGGCCGTTTTGGCCCACTCGCTCGCGAAGGAAAGGATCGACAAAAAGACGCTCGAGCGACTCTGCCATTAGATCATCTCGGGAAGGAGGAACAAGGAAACCGTTTTCCCCGTCAGAGACAGCCTCGGGAATGCCGCCTACCTTTGACGCAACTATTGGCAAACCCGCGCGCATCGCTTCGAGAACGCTGATAGGGAAAGCCTCGTAAGATGTGCTAAGAACGAACACGGTAGCGCGCGACAGAAGGTCAGCCGTATTGGGACACTCGCCCAGGAACTCGACCCGGTTTGCCAAACCCATGGATTTAGCGAGATCTCGCGTAACCTCAAGCAGCGGTCCCGAACCCACGAGTTGCAGGCGCCAGGGATACTTCTTTAGGCGCGCGAAGGCGCGAAGAAGCGTGACATGGTCCTTCTGCTTGTGGAACCGAGCCACCATGATAACGGTAAGATGATCGTCGCCAGGTGTGGAGATAAGGTTGCAATCAGGAATGCCGTTGTACACACAGAAAAGTTTTCTAGCTGAAATAAGGCCACTCGCTCGCCCCATCTCGTGTTCATCACGACAGACCGTGATCACTCCAGTTCCGAGCAGCCCGCCTAGACGCTCAAGAGCCCGGAAAGCAGGGTTGATCTTGCCTGTTGCCCGATCTATGATCGACCACCCATGGGGAGTAAACACACATGGGATGTTCAGCACTGCAGCAGCTACTCGACCGAGGAAACCTGCTTTGGCCGTGTGCGCCGCGACTAGATTTGGCTTGAGTTGTCGCAGCACACCAACCAATTGGACGAGAGCGAGCACATCCTGGATCGGGTGAAGTGGCTTGTGCATGGAGCCAAGGAAGTGCACCGGGATCCCAAGAGCGCGTAACTGATCACTAAACAAACCCTCAGGTGGCCCGGTCAGTACCACGCAATCGTGCCCGTGCGATCGCAATCCCAGCGTCAAATCGCGAACGTGGGTTTGCGCTCCACCGAAACTAGCTGCGCCTGTAATTAGTTGGACGATTCTCACATGAGCACCTAAAGAACGTGAGTACGATTGTTACACTACAGTCAGCAGAATATCTGCCCGGGTAGGTCACGCCAATAACCGGCGCTATCCAAACAACCTTGTGCTCCTGTGCCCTCTATATCATCTAGATGACAGGGGCGGAATCCCCCCGAGTACATCCTCCGTCGGCTGGTTGATCGCTGCTACATCCTGCTTAACATTAGTCACAGTCTCACCTCGACGGTACGTCTCTTGGGTAGATGCGTCGCGCGACCGTGATCTTTGACCTCCCGGCAACCCACTTCAGATCCTGTAAGCCTCGCATAAGAGCAGCAGCAGTGGTGTCCCATCGATACATATCGGGCCTGCTCTGACCTTTAGCCCGCATTGCCGCAGCAACCTCAGGCTCGTCGAGCACCCTTCGCATTAAATCTCTCAGCGTCATCGCGTCATCCGGATGGAAATGCAATGCCGCGCCCCCACAAACTTCCCTGATGCCCGCAGCGGTGGAGGCAATGACAGCGCAGCCTTGGAGCATCGCTTCCAGTGACGGGATCCCGAACCCTTCATAGCGGCTTGGAAATAGAAGCGCGGTGGCAGAACGCAGCAGGCCCGTTACTTCCTCATCGGTCAACCTGCCCGTGAACATCACACCTTCACTGGCCTCCAGATTCTGCCTTCCGAATACGCGCGAACTTCCCTGTCCCACGACAACCAGCTTGATGTCCTGACGGTCTAGGAGACGGTAGGCTTCAATAGCCAGTGGAATATTTTTGTTCGCCGTCGAGAGTCCAAGAGTCACAAAGTACTTTCCCGTCTGGAGTTTCAGGCGATCGACGATAGCAGGATCCGGCACAACCGATTTGAAGTGATCGGTCCCATTTGGGGCCAGGAGAATTTCTTCAGCCGGGATTCCCAGGCAACTGGCCAGCTCCATCCGTGAGAAATGCGAAACCGTGGCTATCCTTGCACTCCGTGCGAGCAAGGCATCCATTAACTTGTGGGCTACCCGATAGCTTCTCGCGTATCCGGCGGGGGCATTGTAAATCCCAGCGTCGTGAATAACGACCATTTGTCTAGGATGGCGGATCGGTCCACTGCCCGCCGGCGAAAGCAGCCTGCCAGATGCACTATATCTCGCTAGCTGAAGCTGTTCCCACAGGTGACCCCCGCCCGGGCCGATTTCACGGAACCGAATCCGCCGAAGCTTCAGGTCACATTTGGCACCCCGAGGCGCAAGAAGACTCCACTCGACGTCGCGCAACATAGGTAGACAATCGCCCCGTTCAAGGAGACGATCGATAGCCGCTACAACTTCCCTGGAATAACGTTGCACACCCGTGGGGTTTTGGGTTAGAAACCGGCCATTGATGAAGATCGCACTGCGATTCTGTTCTGTCATTCTGATTAGTCCCGACTATGGTCGGAGCACGCGCTATGGGCACTATGCATCGACAGCCTTCCTTAAGGTACAAATTCATGATTCCCGCGACTGCTGGATGGTCAGCCTGGCGTTGTGTCCGGATCCAGCGAAAGACGGCATACGAGGGGCGCGACGGGCCTGCGAAACAATAACAGCACGGCGACGACGAGCGTAACGATATCCGGGAAAAATCGTCCGCTAGCCCAGTAAAGTACGCGGGTTGCTTCAATCAGACCTATATAAACGGCTGGATAGAGAAAAATGCCTGCGACGCTCCTTCGCTTAAATTCCTTATACAAGAACCCGCAGATCAACCCGGCCAACAACCACAAAAGCAGTCCTCCGGCCACGCCATAATCGACGAAGGGTGCGAAGATTCCACTGGGATTGTTGAATTCCGGGTTGGCGCTGGTTGCCAGAAGATCGCCGTAGCGCGTCCCCGACAGTTCTTCAGAGAGGGAAAGCGCCGGGAATGCAGTTGCAAGCACATCCTTAAGGATGGGAAAACGCCATAGAAAGCCGAGCGTGTTCATCGGTAAGCCGGCGGAGAGGTGTTGGCCGGTCTTCCATAGCAACGCTCCGTTGTTTAGCGCCGTCGCATAGTAACCCGCGAGTCTTAACGCCGTGAAACTCCAGAAGTTGGACTGACGAGCTGCGTAGAAACTACTCCAAGTCCTGAAATACTCAGCTATCGAAAAGCCAAGATAGAGAAACACGCCTCCGAGGACCGGACCAAACTGCGTTAATAGGCGCAGCCTCTTACCCATCGCTCGAAACCCCAAGAAAGAAATTACCAGCGGGACGACAAGCTCGATAACTGCCAACCTTTCCTGATCTAGGAAAGACCTGGTCACGGCGAGAGCAAATACTGTTAAGCATTGCCACTTCACTGTGCGCCATCCGCTCACAATACCGAGCGGCACTGCAAGGGTAACTACCGTGAGTCCGAACTGCGTTGCGGTCGTCACCCCAGGGATGGTCATGAGGTGCTCCCCGCCGCCGCCGAAGTCGTTATCGGAATGACTCCCCCCCTGGAGAAGATCTAAAATGACGCTCAGGCTCAGGCCGTGCTTTATTGCCAGCGCATACCAGATGATGTAAGCCGCAACCGTAAGAACAAAGCTGATCCTAAAGAGCAATCGGACCGCCTCCCAGCGGATGGTCTGGGTCCAATCGACTGCCGGAGCGAGGTTGGCTTCCCTACGCCTCGCGCCGCCAAGCAGACATCCGCATGTAAAAACCAGCACAACTGCGAGTAGCAGCTGAAGGCAGGAGAAATCGAAATGCTTAGCTGTCCGCCACAGATTGAGGTAAGCCGTGGGGTCTGTCCAGTATGCGATGAGCCCGGCAATTACAGCCGGTAAGCTGAAGGCGACAGCCGGATTCAGCCACCACACGCCCGGGCTCAGGTTCACGTTGGCAGCTGGATTTAGTTGCTGGTTCACTCGTTGGTCCTCGTCTGCTCTGTGAGCGCCGGTCCGAAGCTCACCACATCTGCCTGATCAAGGTTTCGTCGCCGGAAGAGCTTCGTAGTTCTCGCTACGATGCATACCAGGATTCCGCAAACTGCTGCTTCCGCAAGCACAACCGAGACAGCCATCCCCTTGCCCAGAAATCGTGGCGCCAACACGAACGCGAATGCAAGATTGACTAGGCCGCCGGCGACTATGGCCTTGGTTACGATTGCTTCTTTGCCTGCAGGTAGCAAGGACTGAAAGCCGATCGCATCCGAAAGAGAAGTAATGAAGGGATGCAACGCTAGAATCTGCAAGAGTGCGACGGCGGGTTCGAATGTCCTTCCGAAAACGATCCGTACGATGACATGGGCCCCTGCAAACGCGGCGATTGATAGAATCAGTCCAGCAGCCAACCTCTATAAGAGCGCTTATCCTGGTTAGACGCTGATTCTCCGCGTTCGAATGGGCCGCCAGGTGGCTGAGTCTAGGATAGAAAGCGTCACGGATCGGCGTCAATAGTCCAGTCATCGCCTTTGCAAGCTTCTCCGCGGACGCGAAATACCCAACGATGCTCGCGGGAGCGAACAAGGCAAGAATTAAGACATTGGCTGTGCTGTAAGTCGCTGCTCCGCTGCGCAATAGGAACATAGGCCAGCCTGTACGGAAGAGCTCGCCAGACCATGTCTAAACTCGGCAGGTACAAAGTAAGAAGACGGTGGGCCATCCAGAATCCGACGAGCATGGTGACGACGGGCGCTAAACTTTGGAATGCAAGGACCTTCCATTCGTCACTTGGGGAATGTACAAATAGGAGAATTGCGCCAAGCGCCGCAACCTTGCTGGAGACTTCGAGAGACGCGGCAAGTGCCATGCGCTCCAGACCTTGAAACAGCCAGAGGGGCGACATACCTTGC
This sequence comes from uncultured Acidobacteriaceae bacterium, assembly GCA_963787145.1. Classification (GTDB taxonomy): domain Bacteria; phylum Acidobacteriota; class Terriglobia; order Terriglobales; family Acidobacteriaceae; genus PALSA-350. The sequence continues at coordinate 120,968 of CAWBBY010000015.1, read as the reverse complement.
GCTACACCATAGATGATGCCTGCGCTTAATAACTTTGGGTGCGAACTCAGTAGCGGGACTTGCGTCGAGACCGCCAATGCTATCACAACACCAAGGGTGGCAAGGACGGCTTGGGCTCCAAAGGTCCCGACTGCGATTCGCCCGGAAGCCTCCTTAGAACTCCTGTTTTGGGCGAGGTCGCGTGTAGCAGAAAGTAAAAAGCCAAATTCTATAAATATTGCAATGAATTCTCCCATTGATTGGGTGAAGGCCACGTCGCCCCACCCTGAAGGTCCAAGCACACGAGCCAGATAGGGCAGAGTAAACAACGGAAGAAGTTTCCGGCATGCCTGGACAAGATAGAGAGACGCAGCATTGTGTGCGATTCTGCTCTTAAAGAGTTTCCCACCCACTCCTTTCACCGGAAACTCACTTTGCGCTCAGCCAAGGAGTTCCGCTTCGACCTCGACTTGATTCGAAATCAGGCTGACCATCCAGCCCGTTGTGCGTCCTAGAAATATTGACCAGTGATAGACGGCCTTTCTCGGTTTCCCGAGGATCAGAGTGTAAGCACCACCTAAGAGCGGGCGAGCGAAACACTTGAGCGTGAACAATGCGGGAAACCGATGAGTCTGCAGGATCCGGCCCATGCCCATGCCATAGCGGCGCGCTTTTGTGATCGCAGCCATTGTGTACGGTCCTTGACCCCAGTCTCGGTGGTAGACCGCCACGTGAAGGGTCGTACTGAACGACGCATCCACGCTTCATAAACTGAAGCAAAAAGTCTGTTTCATCGCCCGAGCCCCAGATCGTTTCCGCACCCATTCCCAGACGCTCATCATAGAAAAGGCCGGTGAGATCTGCTGTCCTAAAGAATGCTGCGAACGAGATGTGGCGGCGCCATATGTTCTGCCGGGTCACTGGGCCGGCAACCTGATCAAACCGATGTGTGCTTACCACGTTTTCTGCTGAGGCTTCGCAGCCCGTGATGCCGCGCCACTCGGGATGCGCCTCGAACATATCGACGACACGGCGCAACAAATCCGGAGCATACCAGCAGTCGTCATCCGGGAACCCAACAATATCTCCCGCACAGATCCTGAGCCCGGCATTACTTCCTGCCGCGTGACCCAGGTTCGCCGAACGCACATGCTTTATAGTCAGCCTTTCGCAGTACTCCTGCAGCAGAGGCGCGAGTCGATCGTCCTCATTTTGATCAACTACGATAACCTCAAATGTCTTATATGTCTGCGCAAGAAGCGATTCCAGAAGTCTTTTTACTTCCAATGTGCGCCAGCGGGTGGAAACTACGAGCGAAATCCCCTCCACCCTCACTTCAGCACCTCCACGCCCCATAGGCTCTGTAGCCCCATGGAGGTTACCCGAATGTAGGGTTCAAGCTTGCCCAGCCTGTTCTTGGGGACGATGATCATGTCGTCCGGCTTGAGAGCGAAATCTTCCCGCACACCGTCTGCAGTGCTCATGGTTTTGGTATTAATGACCTTTACTTCAGCCATGTCTCCATTTACCTTGCGCAGCAGTACCACCTGGGTTTGCTTGGAGGTCTCTTTCTGGCCGCCGCTGATTGCGATGGCCTGAAGCACCGTGACCCCGCCATGCATGTCGTAAACGCCGGGTTTTTGCACTTCCCCATAAATCGTGAAGTGAGGTTTCACAAACTCCTTCAGGGTGAGCGACACCTCCGGATGGTTGAGTGGAACGGACGCTTTGGCCTTGATTGCCGAAGTAGCTTCGTCCAGACTCAAACCCTCTACCTTAACGGAACCAACGAGCTTTAGCGTGACCGTACCGTCGGGTCCCACGGTGACGGTCTGGTTGTACTCGGGAGTGTACTCATACTCCAGCTCGAGAACATCGCTGGGCTGCAACCTGTAGGGTTGATCTCGAGTGACAAGTTGAGCCTGTGGCTGTTCGCCGAAACCAGCACTGATGCCGATTAGAAACAAAACACCAAGGACCGTTTTTCTCATTGTCCTCTCCTCCGAGCACTTTACAGACGGTTGTAGATTGCATCCGGAATTGGATAAGAACGCTTATTCAATGCCAGTCCTAAGACTCGAACCGAAGCCAGCGACAACATCGCAAGGCTGCCTCTTAGCTGAATCCGAGTTGCTTCACCTGCACCCACTACCAGCAGCAGACCGTCACTTTGCGGACCAAAAATGGTCGCCGCACGGCTTGCACTTAACGGCGGGCAGTCGATCAGGACATAATCATGAGTGTCCCTCAACTTCTGGAACCATTGCTTGAGGAACTTCTCACCACTGTGAGCCGTTCTGCCGCGGAACTCCGGGTACGTCAAGCTGTTGCTCCCGACGGCAGATTCGTAGGTATCCGGTGCGTTCACAATGGCAACTTTTTTCCCGGTGTAGTTTGTCAACTCCACACCGAGGTCGCGGACGAAATGGCTGACACCCTCTCCCTGGTTGCAGGCGGTAAAGGTGAAGACTGCCCCCCTGCCAGGTTCCGATGGATCGATCCTGCGCAGCTTCTCGATGAGCGGCAGATAAGCTCCTCCCGACTCGAAGCATTCCTCATCGATGCCGCCAACATAGCGGGAGATGCGCGACAACATTTGAGGCGGCACGTTATCCGTCAAGGGCTCGAAGAACCCACCCTTTTGGGTTGAGTCATGCATGTCTAATCCATTAGAAGCGCCGTTTCCGTTCGAGATTCTGGGCGGAGCTTTTATGTGGCGGTTGCCGTTAGACAACAAGGGAATCGTGGCCAGAACCGGCGCCCCGATCGCGTTCTCAAGTTCCCATGGAGAGTGGAAGCTGGGACTCCACAGTCCGGCAAGGACGCCCCCGCCGGCGATAAGAAGAACGCCGATCACACAAATGCAGACAACGCTTAGAAGCGTCTCCACGTTTGCCTTTGGAACAATCGCGGGGGCCACCACCTGGCGAACATTGGCTATCTTGTCGTTATCCAGCGTGCGGCTGATGCGAGCATCTTCTCTCCGCTTGGAATACACATCGTAGTTGGCTTCGTCCTGTTTGATTTTTGTCTGCAGATCTTCGTTCTGGCCGGTGATCTGATTTAGCTGCTGAAGCTTAGCCTCATATTGGTTGACCTGCGCAGCCACGGCTCTTTTCCCGCGCCTGCAGCCCCGCTGAACGGAATGTGGACTGTTGCAGATCAGCTTCCACGGTTTGCCGGATCGGGTTGAGGTCACTTTGTTCCTCTACCGACTTCGACTGCTGGGCGTGCTTCAGTGCTTCCTGGATGTTTGCGATCTTAGCCTCAACCTCCTGGACACGACGATCGGTGGGATGGTATTTCGTCAACAGATCGAGGCGCTCGTTTTCCAGATCCGTCAAAATCGAATTCAGATGGCCGAATCCTATCTGATCAGGCAGGTCACGACGCTGGGTGGTAACACGGGCAGGCATGGTCGAGCGGGCCGATTGCATCGTCTGGATGCGTTTGTCCGCTTCCCGCACGTTAGCCTCATTGTCGTACAGGGCCGCACGGGCATCCGAGAGTTTGTGAATGATCACATCCTTCTCTTCATCCAATAGCGAGACTTGATTCGCCCGATTGAATTTAGCCAGTGCCGCCTGGTCACCCTGCAGTTTTTGATAGTAGCGGTTCGCCTCCTGATCAAAGAAGGCATAAGCTCCCGTCACTGCCTCTGATTTTTGCCCGGTATGCAAGATACAACTTACTTAGGGTGGTCAAAGTTGCGACCGCCTCTTCTTTTGACGTGGCTGAATAGGTGACCCTGATCAACGTCGTTTTGGGAACCGGTAGCACGGTGAGCCCTTTGTTGAACGTCAAGAGCTGGCGATCCAGCTGGGAACTGGACAAACCAGGATGCATGGCGGAGATCACCTGGCGATGAAGCTCATTTCCCTTTAAGAGCTCTATCTCGGTGCCGATCTGCACGTCCGTCATGGCCTGTTCAGGCTGCTGCATTTGTGGACGGTCGTCGAAGGAGCTGATTGGGAATGTCGAAGCCTCATTCCGCACCATGAACATCATGTGTGCTTCATACTGCTTCGGTCTGAGAATAAAAATGGCCAGGACCAGCAGCAGAAATGAGACGGCGGCAATGACTATCTTGCGCTTATTGCGAAAGAAGGCGTTGACTACATCGGCAAATGCAGTCGGTGCTTCCGTGGTTGTTGGAACGGGAAAAGCGGTGGGGACGGATAACGACGTTTCCGTTGTCAACAGTGACGTCACTTTAGACTCCTTCTTTCGCGTGATGACAGCATATGCCGACGGCCGATAGTCCTGGATTGCATGGGTAGCTTCAGCACCACCCGATTGTCAATTGCGCCGTGACTGGGATGTGACTTCCAGCACCAGCGCAGGTCAGACAGCAGAACAAGCCGCTTGGGACAGGCGCTCGACCCGATAGTGCCCCAGCCGAATCTTCAGCGATCTTTGAATAGCACCGACGGAGATTACGATTTCCTCACGGCCAGTCTGGTCTACCAGAATTCCTTCAACGCCCTGTAAACAGCCACCATGAATCCTGACACGCTCACCTATCACCGGGAAGGGACCGTGCTCATAGCTGGCACCGCTCCGGGTTAGCGCACGAACCATTTCGATTTCTAAGTCCGGTACCGCGACGAGCTCGCGGCCACTAGTCACGAATCGTACCAGGCCCGGGAGAGACAAAACTTCAACGAGCGACGTAGACTTCGCGTCCATACGTACAAACATGTAACCAGGGAAAACTGGCGACTCGACCAGCTTGGTACGGTCACTCCAACGCCGGACTTCCAGCCGCATCGGTGCAAACGATTCGAAGGCCTTCTCGCGCAGCGCCGCATCCACTTTTTTCTCGCACTGGTAGCGTGTTTGTAGCGCGTACCACGCTAGACAAGAGCGGGTCGCCGGCTTCTCGAAGGCAGCACCGCTAAGGTGTAGCTCCTGAATTCTGTGCATAGCTTCGCCCTGAGAGCCACATCGAGGCTTCTGGATACTGCTAAGCACTGTCTATTCGGCCGCGAAAAATAAAAGGATTTCCAAAGCAAAGTTCACAACAGCAAGCTCTTAAGGAATTGATGCGGTTACAACGCAAGCTCGGGGATTGACCGGTACAAAGGTTTCTGACGAATACCGACCGAAAATAGCGGAAAGTACCACTGTTAACAATAGAACTAATATCCTAGTCGGATAGGAAAACTTTTCTCCTGGCTTTGACGCGTGGTAGCAGTCGAATTTTTACGTATCCCGTGCGCTCTGCACCAAGGTAATCCGCATTCGACCCCAGGGGCCGCGCTGATCATGCAAGCACACAACAAAGTAGGTCGGATGTATTGCGGACATCCGCAACCAGATCCGCGCCAACGCCAGCTTCAACGGGGCGCTCGCAGTGTATGGTCACCTTCGGACGGCTTTTGGAACAGCAAAGGGTGCGGCGGAAGGACCGCGAGACCGGGGCAATCTCTCTCGAAAGTCATGTCCTGCCACATCAGAGGCCCCATTCACATACCGGGCAAGTTCCACACGATTAGAGATCCCCAGCTTCTCAAAAATGTGGAAAATAGAGTTTTTCACCGTGCTCTCGCTGATCTTCAGTGTGCGCGAGACCTCCCGGTTGCTCATACCCTCGGCCACCAACTGCGATATTTCCTCTTCACGAGGACTGAGCAAGACCCTTCCGGTTGCGTCCGTGACGCGCACATCCGATTTCGAAAGGCCGTCAAAGATCAGCGCCAATTCTGCGCGTCGAACCCATACTTCGCCCCGAGACACACAGTCGACGCACTTTGCGAGCTGATCCAGTTTCTCAGTGCTGTACACAATTCCTCGCGCACCTGTCCTGAACGCATCGATGACACGATCAAGCCGTCCCTCCTGCAGCAGTAAAATAAACGGTAGCTCCGGGAATCGCGCCCGCAACTGCTTCGTGAGTGTAATCGTGCTCCCGCTCGTGGCGTCTGAGATGATCACCACGCAGTTCGCATCCTTTGTTAGCAAAGCGTTCAACGACTCCAGGTCGTTGGCACCTTCTATTTCGAATTCTGGCCGCAGGCTTTCCAGTGCTGTCGTCAGCAGGTCGCATTGCAGAGCGCTGCTGTCGTAGACCAGTACTCTCGGGGTGGCAGGCCGCGGCATGTGAGACACTCCCGGGAATTGGATTGAACCCGCCGGCTGGCACGGGTAAGGAAAGATGGTCTGTCTATGCAAGGGGCCTGTACTAAGTGCGACGATTCGATCAAACCCGTCCAAGTGAATCACCGGCTGGCGCGGGGTTGCGGATAGCTATGAGTGTAGCCCTAACTTTTGTCTCGCGCACCTGTGAGTAATTAGTTTGTGGTCCTTTGCGGGGGGTAACCCTGGTAACCTCCGCACGGGGTTACCCCACACGGCAGGTGACCGCGCCACACGCACAGATGCTATAGGACAGGCTGGAATGACATCATTTGACGCTTGGGAGGCGTTGCGTGCTTTGGGTGAAAGGAACAGCCGGATAATCTGGTAACGCTCATGGAAACTCTGGTAATTAATTACCAGATTGTCCTTGCCAGGGGGTGGATTGCGGTATATCTAACTCGGTAAGAAAGTTTATATGGATTGAAGCCTGTGGGTTAACTTTCGTCTTGGATTGCTTGATTGACAAAACGTGTTACTTATAACTCACGCTGATTGAGTGTTGCCCTTGGTGCTGTAGAGTACAGTCTCTTCAACAATTGGTACGTAATCTTACATTGAAGCTAACGTGAGCGCCCCCCAGTGTCTCGGCGGCTTCGTTTTGTTCCACATTACCCCGTTACCGTGGAAACGCTCAAGCCCGTGCCAGTCAGCGTGTGCTACTTTGCACACACCATGTTCTTCGGATCCGTACTTAGCCTTTGAGGATAATTATGACCACATTGCTGATCGCCCCGCAGATGCAGAACGCATCGTCCACTAAGCTGCAGATCGAAGAGTTAATTGAAGGTCTGATGGCATCTCTTCCCGACCCTAAGGGTTTAACCCCTGAAGAGCGCCGTGGCATCATCGCACGATATAGCGCGGTGCTCGAAGGAAACTTTATCTATTGGATGACTGCTACTTATCTCTCCGTGCAGGCGGAAGAAGCACGACCGATCCTCATCGATAATCTGCGCGAGGAGATCGCCGATTGCCATCCCGCAATGATGCGGAGATTTGCCGTTGCGGCGGATAGCTTTCCCAAGGACACGGACGCCCTGGCGGTGAACGACGAGTTGACGAATGTCCGCTTGTTCCTGGGGCGGATGTTAGGGGTACAGAACCTGCTCACAATGGCATTCTTCGAAGGGTTTATACAGAGGTTCATGACCTATTTGGCGGATCTTGCGGAAGCACGGGGCTCCGCTGATCGGGAATACACCGACGTGCACGGCGTATGTGATATCGCTCACACGCAGGGTCTGTTCCTGGCCCTTTCGGCGGAGATGGCAGTCAATCCACCTGAGCCGGCGGCAGACCTCTTTGAAGGTGTGGATCTGCTGCGCACGCTGATCTACAAAGTCGTTCACAATCAGGCAGACAAACAACTTGTGGCCTGATCTCGGAAGTGCGGACAGAAAAATGGGGACTCAGCATACGTGCCGGAAAGAGCTGGAGGAAGATGCCGATTACTTCGCGGTACCCGGGGCGCACCTGTATACCGTGCTTCACCGGGTAGAAGAGCCAGTGGCTCGTGTGCTCCTTTCCGGCCCGTTCGCCTCAGAGCGGCATTATTCGTATGATCCCTGGGTCAGGTGGGCCCGCTATCTGGCTCAGAGAGGAGTCGAGGTTCTCCGTTATGACTACCGAGGGGTAGGTGAAAGCGAAGGCATCTTCGAGGAGACTTCCTTCCAACAGTGGAGCGAAGACCTCCAACTTCTCGCAAGCTGGCTGAAAAGCCGGTCACCGAATTTGCCCCTTGTACTCCATGGTCTTGAAATGGGAGCTCTCCTGGCCGGAATAGCGTTTCCATGCCGGAGCAGGGGATGTTTTGCTCTTGTGGTCTCCCCCAGCTAACGCAAATCTGGCCCTCCGCCCAACGCTCTTGCGCTGGGTAGTGGCTGATCAATTGTTCAAATTTGGTGAAGACCGAAGGCCTGCCTCAGCGTATTTCCAGAAAATGGAGGAAGGTTCGACGATCGAGGTAGAAGGATATCGATGGTCAGCCAAACTGTGGCGGGATTCACATGAAGTAAAGCTGCCGTTTGCTATGGAAGACGAGGATCGTGCTCGCGCAATCTATCATCGACCGGTGAGAGTCGTCAGACTTGGTAAGGAGGCGATTCCCCTGATCAAAGGCGGACAGGCTGTCACCAACGAACCTCGGAACTATACTTCATTATTTGCGAAAAACTGGGGTTGGCTCGCGGGTGCTTTAGCGATAGACGGTGGAGGGGTTGGTGAGTCAGGTAACTGAAACCCGCGAGTTGTTCACGTTGAATTGCCAAGGCGCTGTTCTACGTGGCACATTTCACAAGCCTCCGAAGGGCTTCCCCACGACGAGCTCTACTGGGATCGTGTGTCTGGCTGGTTTTCCGATGCCGAGAGCCGCGCACGGCGATGCGGCAGTTTACTGGGCTGCCTCGTTTGCGAACTTCGGATATCCATCCTTCCGCATTGACTTGCCCGGGGCAGGTGATTCTTCCGCGGATGTTCCGGAGGAGCTGTTTCAGTTTGTCAATACGGGGGGCCATGAGCGAGTTGCCGCAGCGGCGGTGAAGCAGCTGGTTGAACGATATAACCTCTCAGGAGTCGTGATTCTGGGCCATTGTGCAGGTGCAATCTCAGCTATCTTTGCCGCTGCAATCTGTGAAGAGTGTCGAGGCCTGATATTGATGGATGCCCCCTTCCATCTGCCACCAGCAGGAAGGCCGAAGGTCAGAGAAGCGCTGTTCCACTGGTCAACCCGGAGTCGTTTTGGCGGGCTTCTTAGCAATATCCGCGATCAAATCAAGAAAATCAGCCTGTTCCTCAGGAGAAATGCGCCCCCGGAAAATACCAATTTTCCGCTCCTGAAGCGCTGGAAAGATCTGGCTTCCGGGGGCCTGCCTATTTTGCTGATTAATGCCCCACCCCCTAAAGCCTCTGCGACAAAACCTAGGGCAGGCAAGTTCGATTATCTAAGCACATATCCTTAAATTGGCAGGTGACCGGAGTCGCGTTGACGTCGCAATAATTGAGAGTGCTCATCACACTTTTTCAGACCCCGTGGGCAGAGATGCGGTCCGCCGGCAGGTCGAACAATGGATGCCTACTGTCTTCCCCTTCCAAAATCCGGAGCAAGCGACGGCGAATTTTTCCCAGCCGATGCATTCGAACAATGAGACCGAGTTTTCTACCCGTCAATCGATGTTCGCCCGCGTCGATGCCACCCGGGAGGTGGAGAGCTTACCATGAATGTCCGATCCGAAGTGGTGACTCAATTCAGGCAAGTCGCGCAGGAACAAGGCAAGCGGTTGGCGCCCCTGACGGATGATCTCGAACTTTTGAATTCAGGTTTGGATTCGCTGTGCCTTGCGATTCTAGTAACCCGTCTTGAGGATGCGCTGGGGGTCGACCCCTTCACCGCCTCGGAAGATGCTCTCTTTCCCGTAACCTTTGGCGACTTCGTCAGCTTTTACGAACATGCAGCAGCCTAGCCGCTCGTCTCTCTGGCACGCCCTCAACACTGCCGGCAATTTGGCCGACCGTTTTGTCGCTGGTGCAGAGGTTAAAATCGCTTTGAGCGACTTTGTCAAAGGATCGGCACTCGATGGCCGAGGCCATGAGCTTTGCGGACGGTCCGTGCTCATTGCGACCATCGACCAGCTCATGGCAGTTGCCGCGCTTATTGAACTCGACGGCGTGGCGCGTCGCATCGTTCTATACCCACCTGATTTGTCGCTGGAACATCTTCCTTTCGTGGCTCGTTCCGCCGCTGTGGACGCAATCGTCTCCGACCGCGCCACCCTTGGCATCGAAACTCCCGGTGTTACATCGTTCATCCATTGCCATGAGCGGATCGTTCCCCGGATTTCTGACCGCAACGTGCCGCATCAGACGGAATGGATTCTTCTCACATCAGGTACGACGGGAACGCCCAAGCTGGTGGTCCACACTTTGACCAGCCTGGCAGGTGCAATCGAAAAGAACAACCTGGCCCCGGTCACGCTAGTTTGGAGTACGTTCTACGATATCCGGCGCTACGGTGGCCTGCAGATTTTTCTTCGCGCCATGTTGACCGGCGCATCGCTGGTTCTTTCGAGCGCGCAGGAGCCGGTGAGTGAATTTCTGGCTCGCGCCGGCGCACTTGGAGTGACGCACATTTCGGGAACACCGTCGCATTGGCGGCGCGCCCTGATGAGCTCTTCGGCTCACTTGATGGCCCCTGAATATGTCCGGCTGTCAGGAGAGATTGCTGACCAGGCACTCCTTGACCAGCTTCGGGCGTTCTATCCGCAGGCGCGGGTCTCGCACGCGTTTGCCTCTACCGAGGCCGGGGTTGCATTTGACGTCAAGGACACTATGAGCGGTGTTCCGTCGGCAATGATCCAGCACACCCCCGGTGTTGAAATGAAGATTGAGCATGGAACCCTTCGCATCCGTTCAGATCGAACGGCGAGCCGCTATCTCAATCACGAATGCAGGCCCCTGAAGGATAAGGACGGCTTCGTCGACACGGGGGATGTGCTCGAATTGCGGGGAGATCGTTATCACTTCATAGGTCGCCGCGATGGTGTGATCAACGTTGGCGGCTTGAAGGTCCATCCGGAGGAAATTGAGGAAGTGATCAATCGCCACCCGCATGTTCGGATGTCGCTAGTGCGGACAAGAAAAAATCCGCTCATGGGAGCATTGGTTGTTGCGGATGTGGTCCTAAGAACGGCGGACCAACCAATATCGACTGACAACTGTACGATACATCGGGACATTCTATCGCTGTGCCGCGAATCGCTTTCCGCACACAAGGTTCCCGTATCCATCAATTTTGTTTCTGCGCTGGCGGTCGCTGAGACTGGGAAACTCATTCGCCGTCATGCGTAATGTATTGGTTACGGGTGGAAGCCGGGGAATAGGCCTGGGCATCGCCGGCAGGCTGGTCGATGCGGGGTTCCGGGCCATCGCGATTGCGCGCAAAGAAAGCAGTGAACTCACTACTGCGATGGCTGCGGCAGCAAATGGAAATTCCGGGTCCCTCCATTTTGTGCCGTTTGATCTCGCGGAAATCGAATGCATCGCAGCCCTGGTGAAGCAGGTGCGCAAAGACTTCGGGCCGATTTATGGCTTGGTGAACAACGCCGGCATGAGTGCCGAGGGGACTCTCGCCCTCATGAATGTTTCCCAGATTGAACAGCTTGTGCGCTTAAACACGCTTTCACCCATGGTGATGAGCAAATACGTGGTGCGCTCCATGATGGCTGATGGAGGTGGCCGCATCGTGAACATTGCGTCGATTGTAGCCAGCACCGGCTATAGCGGCCTGTCTGTTTACAGCGCAACCAAGGCCTCGCTCATCGGCTTTACTCGATCGCTGGCCAGGGAGGTGGGACGGCTGGGTGTGAATGTGAATGCCGTCGCTCCCGGCTTTGTCGATACCGACATGACGCACGCGCTCACAGCGGAGCACCGCGAGCAGATCGTGCGCCGTAGCGCGCTCCGGCGCCTGGTCGACGTCGACGATGTGGCAAATGCCGTCGAGTTCCTCCTGAGTGATAAGGCGAAAAACATTACGGGCACAGTACTAACCGTCGATGCCGGCAACACGGCGTGAGAGGAGTTCATAGCATGGCATCCGTCAACGGCAATGGGCACGCCGGAAAGGCGTGGTTGCGAGCATTGGAACTCACCGCGCCCATCGCCCGCAATCGCGATCGGGTTATGTCCACCGTGATCGAGGAGCTTGCCGCGGGACGGGGTGACACGCCGGCGCTCTTGTCCAACCGGGAGTGCATGACCTATCGAGAGCTCTCTGCGCGGGTAAATCAATACGCGCGTTGGGCGCTGGATGCGGGCATTGCGAAAGGTGAAGTCGTCTGCCTTTTGATGAGCAATCGACCCGAATACCTTGCCATATGGCTTGGCATCACCAGTGTGGGCGGCGTCGTTTCGTTGCTCAACACCAATTTGCCCGGCCCTTCGCTGGCCCACTGCATCAACGTCGTTTCGCCTACACACCTGATCGTTGCCGCGGAGTTTTCCAGTCAGTTGACGATGACGCTGCCGGGGTTGTCGGTGGCTCCTACGATCTGGATTCACGGCGGCGAACATCAGTACTACCGGCAAATCGATCTCGAGGTCGCGCGCAACTCCGGAGAGATGCTGAGCAAGGACGAACGGCGGCCACCAACCATCGAAGATCGGGCACTCTATATCTATACGTCCGGTACCACCGGGCTACCCAAAGCCGCGCGAGTCAGTCATGCCCGCATCATGCAATGGAGTCTTTGGTTCGCCGGCATGATGGGTGCACAACCCACTGACCGGATGTACAACTGCCTGCCGATGTATCACAGCGTCGGCGGCGTGTTGGCGCCCGGCGCCATTCTGGCGGCTGGCGGCGCCCTCGTGATTCGCGAAAAATTCTCTACCAGCCAGTTCTGGAGTGACGTTGTACGTTGGGACTGCACCATCTTCCAATACATCGGCGAACTTTGCCGCTACTTACTCCATGCCGCCCCTTCGGCGAATGAGACCGCGCATCGCATCAGGATGGCCTGTGGCAACGGACTGGCCCCTGGGGCATGGGACAGTTTCAAGGAGCGGTTTTGCATTCCCCAGATTCTTGAATTTTATGCGGCTACCGAAGGCGGCGTATCTCTCTTTAACGTCCAGGGCAAGCCCGGGGCAATCGGCCATATCCCAACCTATCTCGCGCATCGATTCTCTCCCGCACTGGTGGTCTTCGATGTAGAGAAAGGAGAACCGATGCGCAACGCGCAGGGGTTCTGCATTCGTTGCGCGCCGAATGAAGCCGGCGAAGCGATCGGCAAAGTGGTGGACGACCCCTCGAACCTTGGCAGCCGATTCGAAGGCTACACCAACCATGAGGCTTCCCAAAAAAGAATCCTACGCGACGTCTTTGAGCTGGGAGACGCCTGGGTTCGCACGGGCGATCTGATGCGCAAGGATGAGCAGGGCTACTTCTATTTTGTCGACCGCATCGGTGACACTTTCCGCTGGAAAGGTGAGAATGTCGCGACCTCTGAGGTCTCAGAAGCGATATGCGCCTTTCCTGGAGTCAAGCATGCCAACGTTTATGGTGTGTCTATTCCAGCGGCCGAAGGCCGCGCGGGAATGGCAGCGGTCGTCGCCGAGGATCCACTGGACTTGGCTGGATTTCGCAAGCACCTGGTGAGCCTTCTTCCGTCCTATGCGCGCCCTTTGTTCTTGCGCATCCGCACCGAGGTTGAAGTAACAAGCACTTTCAAGTATTCAAAGACCGAGCTGGTTCGCCAGGGATACGATCCGGTCGCGACCAATGACATGCTCTACTTTGACAACCTGGAATCGGGAGCATTCACCCGGCTCGACAAGGAATTATACGAACGTATTCAAGTTGGCGGCATTCGCTTGTAAGCAGTTGCCAGTCGCAGGAGAAGGGTAAACCATGGTCATCGATGAAATCGAGTGTGATTTCACACAGTTACAGACCGATATTGCGAACGGCCCCATTCTCCCCACGGTGACAGCGGAAGAGATTCGAACGTACCTCACCTCATGCTATGACTTCCATCAAGCTTTGCCCCTGGAAGGAGTCATCGCCGATGTAGAGAAGATGCTGCGGACCTGGCAGGTGCAGGTCACGCACCCTCGTTACTTCGGGCTCTTTAATCCCAGCGTGACGCTTGCATCCGTAATCGCGGATACTCTGGTCGCAATGTATAACCCGCAGTTGGCCAATTGGCGTACTTCGCCCGCAGCCAACGAAATGGAACGGCACACGCTTGGTTGGCTAGCCAATAAGTTCGGCCTCCCCGGAGAGGCCATCGCGACTTTTACCAGCGGCGGAACAGAGGCCAATCTCTCCGCCGTGGTTGTCGCGTTAACCCGGGCTTTCCCTGACTATGGCGAACACGGTCTTCGGCACTTCAATGGCGTGCCATCGATTTATCTAACAGAAGAGACCCATCACTCATTCAGCAAGATTGCTCACATGACAGGGCTGGGGCGAAGGGCACTACGCCCCGTTGTCACTGACCGCGATCTGAAAATGAACCTCGGTGAACTGAGAAGACGCGTCGCCGAGGATCGGCAAAACGGTTTCCTCCCGTTCCTGGTCGTGGGCACTGGAGGAACGACCGCGGCCGGAGTGATCGATCCGTTGCCGGAGCTTGGGCATTTCTGCAGGGAAGAGGGCCTATGGTTTCACGTCGACGCCGCGTGGGGTGGCAGCGCCATCCTCTCGCCAAAGCTCAGGCATCACCTCGCTGGAATCGATGCCGCAGACTCGATCACCTGTGACGCGCATAAGTGGCTCTCGGTTTCGATGGGATGCGGAATGTTCTTCTGCCGCCACCCGGAAACGCTCGCCGAGGCCTTCCGCGCAGACGTCTCCTATATGCCGGGAAAGAAAGTTGGGCCTGTCTTCGATCCGTATACAACATCGGCGCAGTGGTCGCGGCGATTTATCGGTTTGAAGCTCTTTCTATCACTGGCCCAGCACGGCGAGTCAGGATATGCGGAGATGATCGAGCACCAGACTTGTATGGGGCAGGTACTACGGGAGGCATTGAGGGCTTCCGGCTGGCGCATCGTTAATTCGACCCCGTTTCCGCTCGTTTGCTTTACGCGCGAGGGGCTCGTACCCGCCAGGTTCCTGGCAGCACTCCACCAGCGCCAAATCGCATGGATGTCGGAAGCGCGGATTGGTGAAACTCCCGTCGTACGGGCCTGTATTACCAGCTTTAGGACAACCGAGGCCGATATCCATTGGGTGGTCAATGAGATGAATCGCCTAATCGAGTGAGAGTGGACCTGCACCCAGAATGGACAAGTAAATGAAGCGGGAAACAATCGCGATTCATGGCGGTTACGATATTGATCCAACAACCAAAGCTGTCGCTGTGCCGATCTATCAGACGGTTGCCTACGCGTTCGATAGTACTGACCATGCCGCAGCCTTGTTCAACCTCGAGGCGGAAGGTTTTCGCTACACCCGGATCCAGAACCCGACCACTGCAGTGCTGGAACGGCGCGTCGCTGCACTGGAAGGGGGGCGGGACGCACTGTGCGTGAGCAGCGGTCAGGCGGCGGTGAGCTACGCGGTACAGAACGTAACCCAGTTGGGAAGCAACATCGTCTCCGTGCCTCAGCTTTACGGCACCACCCACACACTCTTCGCCTACCTACTGCCCAGCCAGGGAGTCTCGGTACGGTTCGCTGTGAACGATCACCCAGAGGAGATTGAAAAGCTGATAGATAGCAACACGCGCGCCATATTTTGTGAAAGCGTCGGCAATCCAGCGGGAAACATCTGCGACATAGAGGGGCTGGCTGATGTAGCTCATCGACACGGTGTTCCCCTGATCATCGACAATACGGTAGCGACCCCTATTCTGCTACGACCGATAGAACATGGTGCTGACATCGTTGTGCATTCCCTCACTAAGTTCATGGGCGGGCACGGCACCACCCTTGGCGGGGCCATCGTCGACAGTGGCAATTTTCCTTGGAAGGAGCACGCATCGCGGTTCCCGATGTTCAGTCAGCCGGACCCTTCCTATCATGGGCTGGTTTACACCGATCATTTTGGCAAAGGGGCTTTTCTTGGGCGATGCCGTAGCGTCTACCAGCGGACTACCGGAGCCGTCCTATCGCCGCTCAGCGCGTTTCTGCTATTGCAGGGAATTGAAACCGTGGCTCTGCGGGTTGAGCGGCATGTTGAGAACGGTAGAAGGGTTGCCGAGTTCCTGCGCAACGACCCCAGGGTTGCGTGGGTTAAATACGCGGGATTCTGCGATAGTCCTTATCGCCTGCTGTCGCAGAAATATCTGGGGGGGCGCGCCTGTTCTCTCATGGCCGTCGGTGTCAAGGGCGGCTTTGCAGCTGCGGTCAAGTTTCATGATGCACTCAATCTTGTGACGCGCCTGGTCAATCTGGGCGATGCAAAGTCTTTGGCCTGCCACCCGGCGTCGACCACTCACCGACAGATGTCCGCTGAGGAGCAGCGCAACGCCGGTGTGCTACCGGAGATGATTCGGCTAAGCGTCGGAATCGAGCACATCGACGATATCCTTGCCGACTTGGATCAGGCCCTCAATGCAACCTCGGTAGCACCCGAAGGGAGAAGCTGATGCCGGCTTTTTTGGACTCAAATCATTTCAGCACGCAAATTCCTGGCGGAAAGCCATCGTCAGGCTTTTATGAAGGGTCAAGCCAATGCATCACGATCGGCTTGATCAACAACATGCCGGACGAGGCACTTAAGGCGACAGAACGCCAATTTCTGTCATTACTGAATTCGGCATCCGATGGAATGCTGATCCGCCTGTCACATTACATGTTGCCCGAAGTTCCTCGGCAAGAGGCAGGCCGGCGCCATCTCAACAGCTTCTATGCCAGTGTTGAAGACCTGTGGGACCGGCATCTCGATGGACTGATCGTGACCGGCAGGGAGCCTCTTACCACAAACCTGATGGATGAACCCTACTGGGAGACCTTTACCAGAGTGGTTGAATGGGCTCAAAGCAATACCTATTCGACGGTTTGGTCCTGCCTCGCGGCACATGCTGCGATTCTTCACTTGGATGGCATCAGCAGGGTGAGGAGAAGTGACAAGCTCTGCGGCATCTTCGAGTGCGCCCGTGCGGCCGATCACCGCTTAACGGCAGGAACCCCGGCGTGCTTCAGACTCCCACACTCACGGTGGAACGGTGTGCCCGAAGACCAGTTGACAAGTTGTGGATATAGCGTACTCACTCGGGGCGCAGACGCGGGAATCGACACATTCATCAAGGAACACAAAACACTCTTCCTCTTTTTTCAGGGCCATCCGGAGTATGAATCCGATACGTTGTTGCGCGAATACCGTCGCGACATTGGGCGTTACTTTAAAGGGGAGACAGATAGATACCCCTCGATGCCGCTGAGTTATTTCGACTGTAATACGGTGAATGAATTGACGGCTCTGGAGGAGAGGGCGATCCGCGGCCGGAATGGGGAGGTGCTGATGGAAATATCAAATACGCTGGGAATGAGAATGATCGAGAATACGTGGAGCTCCAGCGCTACCAGTATGTATAGAAACTGGCTGGAGCATATATGCGCGCAGAAGGAAAGGGCGCTCCAGTCGAAACGGCTCAAAGCCATGATTCACGCGCCCAGGGTGGAATGGGCCAACGCCGCCTTGAAGAGCAGCCAGGGAATGGACTAAAAGTCCTTATCATGCAGAAAGCCGTTTTCGTCCAGCCCCACACCCATTTCTGAAGGGACTTACCACTATGATCTCTACTCTGCCGACGCCTACGCAAGCCACTGTCGTTCCTTCGGTGACCAGGCTACTGATCAATAATCGTTGGGTTCCGAGCGAATCGGGCAAGACCTTCCGGACCATCAATCCCTCTACGGGAGAGGAGATCTGCCAGGTTGCCGAGGCCGATGCCGCTGATGTGGACAAGGCCGTGACGGCAGCGCGGGCCGCTTTCGAAGGGCCGTGGCGGAAATTCCGCGCGTCGGAGCGGGGACGGCTGCTTCACCGTCTCGCTGACCTGATCGAAAAGAATGCTGACGAACTGGCACGGCTAGAGACTGTCGACAACGGCAAACCTATTTCTGTGGCAAAGGCCGTCGATGTCCCTAAAACCGTTGCTTGCTATCGTTATTTTGCAGGCTGGGCGGATAAAGTTCAGGGTAAGACAATCCCCATCGACGGTGACTTCTTCTGCTACACGAGGCATGAGCCTATCGGCGTTGTGGGGCAAATTATTCCCTGGAATTATCCCATGCTGATGCAGTCCTGGAAACTTGCCCCAGCGTTGGCCACCGGCAATACGGTTGTAATGAAGCCGGCTGAGCAAACGCCTCTTTCCGCGCTGCGCATTGGAGAGCTGATCGTAGAAGCAGGTTTCCCGGAGGGCGTCGTGAACCTGCTGCCCGGGTTTGGCCCCACTGCAGGCGCAGCCATCGCGCGCCACATGGATGTGGACAAAGTGGCATTCACCGGCTCCACAGAAGTGGGGCGTCTCATTATGGAGGCTGCCGCTAAATCCAATCTGAAGCGAATCACACTGGAGCTGGGCGGCAAGAGCCCGAACATTATCTTCGCCGACACCGATCTGGATGAAGCGGTCGAAGGCGCCCACATGGGGGTCTTCGTAAATCAGGGTCAATCGTGCTGCGCCGGATCAAGAGTCTTTGTCGAAGAGAAAATTTATCAGCAGTTCGTCGAAAAGAGCGTGGCCCGGGCCAGGAAACGGCGAGTCGGAGACCCGCTCGATCCCACCACGGAACAGGGCCCGCAGGTAGATCAATCACAGTTCAATAGTGTCATGGGCTACATCGAATCGGGCCGGAGCGATGGTGCGACTCTCGCCTGCGGCGGCGAGCCGGTCGGCAACCGTGGATATTTCATTCAGCCAACCGTGTTCGCCGACGTTCAAGATGAGATGAAAATCGCCCGTCAGGAGATCTTCGGGCCGGTTATGAGTGTAATTGTCTTCAAGGATGTGGACGAGGTGATCGCTCGCGCAAACCGCACAAACTATGGATTGGCTGCGGGCGTTTGGACCCGCGACATCAAGAAGGCGCACGCGGTCGCCAATGCGATGCGGGCTGGTACGGTATGGGTCAATTGCTATCACGTGTTGGATACCAGGGCACCATTCGGCGGATTTAAGCAGTCGGGTATTGGGCGTGAGCTGGGCGAGTATGGTTTGCAGGAATATACCGAGGTAAAAACGGTTACCGTTAAACTCTGATTAGAACTTCTGCTCTGCTGTCGGATTTGAACCGCATAGCGTTTGCACCGTCCTTTGGTGGGTATCGAACTCCGAGGATAGGACGCCAACTGTGCGAATGCCTATAGAAGGTCAACGATGGGAGGAAAGGTGAACTGCTCGACCCCTGACTCTAAAACTCCACCTTTGCTCTGAATCCGAAGACGACTGCACGCCCCGCGCCGCCTCCGACGTTCGCGTAATACTGGACCACAGGCTGGAGAAGGAGCATCGGCAAAACGTCAAGCAGACAGTTGAACTCGATGCCCTGCTCGGTCTTAAACGCAGGCATGCCGGGTTGAAGAAACTGCGAGCTCAAATTGTTTCGTACATAGCCGAGCGACATGGTGTTGTGAAAGTTCACCGGCAACGGCTCATTGAAGCGCAGCCCTGCCGTGAGGATGGTGTTGTTGCGGTTGACGTTCGGCGGGCTCCAGTCGTAGGCAAACGTAGCATCCAGGCCTTTGCCTTCTTTCGGGTCAACCCGCCAGAGAGCCTGGCTCGCCATCCAGTACAAGAGATAGTTGCCTGATCGCGGTGTCGCACTCGTCGGCGACGTGAACCTCCCGGGGTTATAGGAGGCGCCGAACTGATACAAGCCGGAGTATCCCCGGCGACCCTCGACGTTGTCAAAGGCTCGCACCGACGACGCGTTCCTACCAGGAGTGAACCCAATCTCCGAAGTACTCACGGGAACTCCGTTGAACTGAGGAACCAGGCCGGTCGGGTTTTGTGAAAAGGGCGCGGCGACCGCTGCCATCACCATCGACTTCACATAAAAGTTGTGTACGGGTACGGCGCGGATCTCCATCGCCGGGGTCGAGGGAGGATCGAAGGACTCGAGGTCCGTGAATAGGTTGCCCAACGCATAACCCATCGGCTCGAAGATAAAGGACGCCGCATCGTGCTGGGCTCCGTAGAAATCCTGACCCGCGAACTGACCGACCCGCGCAGTGATTCGTTCATTCAGCCATCGCTTCTCAATCCACCACGAATCGAGACGACATGTATCTTGGCTGGACATGCCGCTGGGACTCGTCAGGAGCCCCAAATAGTTTCCGAGATTGCCGCCGCCCTGCCAAAGCGCGGTCGCATGGAAATACCATCCCTGGTGACCGGTCAGCTCGCCAAGATCGATGTCCACCGTTCCGCGGAATCTGTTCCAACTCGCAAGGCGCTCTTTCTGCTCGCTCTTGAGGTTCCAGAGGGAATCGCTGACGTACTGAAAATCGAAGTTCACTCCACGCTCCGAAAGGCGCGTCCGCTCTCCGCCCCAGTCTCCGAAGAGATGGCCGTGCGGACCCTGACCGGTTTCGTGGCTGTCCGGGCCGGGGAGCGGTTCGTTATGCCCCGTCTGAGAATGGGCTGAAAGTGCGAACACAAGAAGACCACACCACAATAGAAATAGAAGCCGCAGCTGTCGGCCGTAGCGGAGCAACGCCGGAGGCCTCTTCTCCAATCGCGGCTGCGCCGACAGGAGATGCGTTGCGCTGGAATCTGTGGTGGACATCGGCATATTGCTTCGTCTTCAAGACTTCGCGTCCATCGATCTGTCATCCAGGTAATCAATGACCAGTTTCGGAACGATCAGGCCGAAGCTCATCGCCAGGATGATTGCGATTGCGGTCATGCCGTCGGCGATTGTCGCGCTTAAGAGCTCCCACGTCGTATGCGAGCCGGTGGCAAGTTGCACAAGTCCACTCGTCATCCTGAATAGGTAGACGCCTGGAATCAGTGACACAACGGAGGCGAAACCGATGGCCGCAAACGGCATGTGCCAACGGCGCGCGACGGGCGTGAGGATCAGCCCGACGAGGAAACAAGCGACCATGGCGCCGGTTGCGGCGCCAGAGCCAAGTACAGAAAGTAACCACCACTTCAGAGCATGGGCCAGCATGCCCACCGCCGCCGGCCAAGGCAGCATGCGCAGCGGCGTGGAGAAGAAGACGCTGTAGGCGAAAACGGCGACGCCGGCAGCCACCGTGTCGAGCAGCAGGGGCACATCTCTGCCCGCCTGATCGACCGGTAAGGAGACGCCGAGAAGGGCGAGTCCAAGCAGCAGTCCGGTCGAAATCGCCATAACTACGAGCCCAGCATAGATCAGGCGGGCGGCGCCGAGATGGATGCGGCCCTTGACGACGTCTAACGCGCCATTAAGGATATGCGGCCCCGGCACCAGGACCATGCATGGGCAGACCGCGACAAGGCGCAGTGTCGAGCTCAAGTTGTACCGAACCGCCAGCGCCCCGATTACGCCCGCGAGCAACGACGCGCTAAATGGCTGCACAAAGACGTTTGCGCTCAAGTGTGACAACCCGCGGCGCAGAATGGCGCCGGCCCCCGCACTCACGAATATGAGCGCGGCCGCGGGCAGGTGTTGGACACCGAAGATCACCGCTAACGCCACGGCACCGGCCGCCGCCGCGAGCGTGAACAGCCACGTCGGCGCCGGCGGAGCCTGTGAGATTGCGCTGATCGCCTCCCTTGCAGCGGCTGGCGCAAGCCGACCGGCGCCGAAGTCCTCGATTAGTCGGACAATCGAAGCCACGCGGTCCATGTCGACGCCGCTGGGATTGGCTGCCACTGCGGAGATGATTCTGGCCTCCCCCTCCTCGGCGTGAAGTTGCAACTCTCCCCACCGCGGGATGATCTTCACACGCAGTCCGAGGCTGCGGCCGAAACGCTCGGCGTCAGCCAAAGTCTGGTCTGTGGATTGGCCGTTGGCGTATAAAACACCCGCAACGTCGAGAACAAGATTGGAACGTTCCTCCAAGGTCATATGACACGTTTTACCTTCATCGAATCCTCGACTCGTCTTGTGCAGTTTTGGCGTCACAAATCCAAGCAGTCTCGGAGCTACGCACGCCACTCTATTGCAGCTACGCTGCCAGACATACGCAAGGTTTGGGTTTTTAAGCACGCGATTGCTGTCAGCAACTTAGCTTGTCGACCAAACTCTGAGTGGCAAGATCACGTTTTATTCGATCCAATTGACGTCGGTACAGCGACAGAGAGAGTCGACATGACGTCAGTGCAGCGACAGAGGGACTCGACGCCCGGTGTCACACGCTCGCCGTGGACCTGCTCAAATCACTTTCCAGACGTTCACGACCACCAGGTCGGCATATCGCTCAGCATTTCCCAGGAAGATCGATCTCTTGAGCCAGTCGTACCTTCCCTCGGGAGGATGAAAGCGTGGCGTTGTTCTGAAGTAGTACTGGCTGGGGGAAACGGGCTCGCCAGCGGCGATACGATCCAACACATCCTGTGCGCCATGCCGGATTCCCGGATTGCTCACCTCAATCCGGACCGCGTCCGCTGTCTCGATGACGTAGTGTGCATCCACCAACGTGAGTCCGTCGCGGTCGACGAATTGCCAGTCGGCTCCTCCGGGCAGCACGCGACCGGAAATCCCGGGCCCGCGAAAGCTCCCACCGGTGATGGGGACCATGCGCCTGAGCCCGAAAGAACCCCACCCGAGTTCGAGTACCGGACCGATATTGACTCGCAGTTCGAGGGCGAACTCGAGGTGTGGAGGTACCCTTGTTTCAACCATTTGCGTCTCCCGAGGCCCGTGTGTATTTAACCCCAAACCTGGCGGGCGACGTCAACCACAAGCTGTAGCTTTGCCCACTGTTCCTGTTAGGTTAGCAAGTTGCCCTCCATAGTAGACGCAAATCCAGATTGGGGACTCATGGCGAGCTGCTCGAGTGGGAGAACCGAGCTTCCTGACTGCCCACCAACTACTTTGTCGCACTGCCCTTCCAACAACCGGAACAATCCTTCGCCTGAAGTTTCTTACAGGGTTTAGAGCGCCGGCGCAGATCGGCGTATCGTAGAGGAGTTTCGGAAAGCTCATGACTACTTCTCCGCACTCCCGATCATTGGCCGGAACCTCTCCTCTTGAACGTGTCGAAGACACCGGATTACGATATTTGCCCCCCGTTCCTCTTAAGAAAGACCGCCGCATCGGGATCCTGGGCAGTGGATTTATCGTTGACGAATGCCATCTGGTGAGCTATCGCCGCGCAGGCTTCAATCCCGTCGGTATAGCCTCTCGCGACCGAGAAAACGCAGCACGAGTCGCAGCGCGGCACATGATTCCGCGTGTGTATGACAACTACGACCAACTGCTGGACGACCCGAGGATTGAGATCCTCGACATTGCGGTTCCTCCCAACCGCCAGCTTGACTTGATTCGTGCTGCGTGTGCAAGGGGCACAGTGAAGGGCATTCTGGCCCAAAAACCGCTGGCCCTCAATTACGTGGACGCCGCCCAGGCTGTATGCTGCTGCGAGGCTGCGGGAATAGTTCTTTCCGTGAATCAAAACATGCGCTACGATCCCACTGTCTACACGGCCAAGATGTTATTGCAGCAGGATTTCTTCGGCGCTCCGGTCTTTTCCACGATCGATATGCGCGGCATTCCCCACTGGAAGCCGTGGCAGGTCGAGACCGGATCCGCCACCCTCAAGGTCATGTCGATCCACCACCTGGATTGCATGCGCTATTGGTTCGGAGAACCGGAGCGCCTCTTTTGCAGCACCCGCTCCGATCCACGCACCAAATTTCCTCATACCGACGGGATCTGCACCACTATCTTGGAATACGCCAATGATCTGCGTTGTGTCGTGATTGATGACGTCTGGACCGGGCCGGCAGAGGAAGGCTGCCCAGGGGACATCCGCATTGAGTGGCGGATTGAGGGCCTCGACGGGCTGGCCATCGGCGAAATAGGCTGGTGCCAAGATCCTTACACAACTCCATCGACGATGCGGTACGCCCGCAAGGGCGATGAAGGCTTCCGCTACTTCAAGCCGATCGAGAGCTGGTTTCCCGATGCCTTCTCGGCGACGATGGGCCAACTACTGATTGCCATAGAAACTGATCACATCCCCGCGGTCAGCGGCAGAGACAACCTCAAAACCATTGCTCTGGTCGAGGCCGCGGTCTTGAGTGCCATCGAGCACCGCACGGTCCGTCCTGAGGAAATCGTCATGACGAGTGCACAATGAAACTCGGAATCATCAACAGTGCCTTCAATCAAGTTGGCGTCGACACCGCTACCGGGCTTAGACACATCGGCCAGATCGGCTTCGACTGTGTGGACATCTTCACCGAGGCCATGACTATTTCCACCGAGGAAAAGCTCATCATCGCCCGCACCTGCGAACTACAGAATCTCCCGATCGTCTCGCTGCCTGTCGTGGCCACTGGCCTGATCGACTTCAATGAACCGGTGCGCGACTTTCATGTCGCCCGCTGCAAACGGTTCCTCGATCTTGCCTCTGAGTTTCATGCCAATAACATTGTCCTTGTTCTGGGCGAGTACATTTGGCAACGCGAGGTGATCTCTCCTAAGGACCAATGGTGCTGGGCGGTCGAAACCTGCCGCGTGCTTGGTGACTATGCGGACCAGAAGAACTTGGACATAGCTCTCGAACTCGAGCCGTTTAGGCTCAGTCTGCTTAACAACACTGACGAAATGGTGCGGTTTATCACCGACTGCGGGCATCCTCGGGTGCGCGCCAACATCGACATCAGTCACCTCGTGCTCTCCGACAGTGGGCCGGCTTCCCTGCAGCGGCTGAAAGGCAAAGCCGTTCATGTTCACATCAGCGATTGCGACGGCAAAGTGCACGGGGATCTTCCCCCGGGAAGGGGCATAGTAAAATTCAGCCCCTATCTGCAGGCCATCAAGGATCTGGGCATGGAAGGAGCGATTTCTATTGAGTTGGAGTACTCGCCAGATCCGGCCAACATAGTTGCATGGGTGGAAGAGGCCTACCGTGAAACTGACCAGCTGATGCGCCTCAACGGCTTGCGGGGATAGGGTAGATTACCGGGCGGCCGCTGCTGCGCGAGCGTTATTTTGTTTCAGCAAACATTTCTGCTCAAAACGTCAGTCTCGCCCCCAGCTGTATCTCGCGTTTCGCATTGGCTCATAGCTCCGCGGCGGTGCTGAACCATAATTTCTAACCGACGGGTAAGATAAGCGCAAAAGACAAGATCTGTCACCTTGATTTTTTAAACAGGATCAAAAGTATGATTAGCCTGAAAGAGAAAACGGTTTTCGTTACCGGAGCCAGCCGCGGTATCGGGCTTGCCATCGCATTGCGCGCGGCGCGGGAGGGCGCCAACGTTGTGGTGGCGGCCAAAACTGCAGCACCCCATCCGAAATTGCCGGGCACTGTGTACACCGCCGCCTCGGCTATTGAAGCAGCGGGTGGAAAGGCTCTTCCACTGCTCGTCGATATCCGGCACGAGGACCAGGTACACGATGCAGTGCAGAAAACGGTGGAGCGTTTCGGCAGGATCGACGTCCTGGTGAACAACGCAAGCGCCATTAGCCTTACGGCTACGGCAGACACTCCGCTAAAGCGATTCGATTTGATGATGGACGTAAATCTGCGCGGCACTTACGTTTGTTCGCAAGCCTGTTTGCCATACCTCGCGAAGGCGCAGAATCCCCATATTCTGACCCTCTCTCCGCCGCTTGATATGCGGGCCAAGTGGTTTGCTCCGCACGTGGCCTACACCATTGCAAAATACGGCATGAGCATGTGTGTTCTGGGTATGGCGGAGGAGTTTCGTCCGTTGGGGATCGGCGTCAACGCGCTCTGGCCGCGTACCATCATCGCCACCGCCGCATTGCAGGTAATACCGGGCGCTGAAGCGGAACGCGGACGTACGCCGGAGATTGTCGCAGACGCAGCTGCGTACATCTTCACTCAGGACAGCCGCACTACGACCGGCAATTTCTTTATCGATGAGGAGGTACTGGCTGAGGCAGGCATCACCGATTTTTCAGGCTACGCCGTTAGCCCCGGAATGCCGCTGAGGACTGATGTCTTTCTCGATTGACAGGAGTTTAGCAAGATGAGCTTTGAAGTTACGAGCAAGGCGAAAGTTTTACGAGAACGATTGCTTGCCTTCATGGATGCCCATGTGTATCCAAGCGAAGATCGATTTTATGAGGAGGTCGCGCGCGACCGGTGGCGGCCCACGCAAGTTATCGAAGACTTAAAGAAGAAAGCTCGCGGCGAGGGTTTGTGGAACCTGTTTCTCCTACCTGAGGACAGTGAACGGGGAAACGGCCCTGGGCTTACGCATGAGCAGTACGCGCCGCTTTGCGAGATCATGGGACGCAGTTTTATCGGCCCCGAAGTTTTTAATTGTTCGGCACCAGACACCGGGAACATGGAGGTTCTGACGCGCTATGGGACCGCCGAACAGAAGAAGCAATGGCTCGATCCACTGCTGGAAGGCGAGATCCGATCGTGCTTCGCTATGACGGAGCCCGATGTCGCATCCTCGGATGCAACCAATATCGAAGCCAGTATCAGGCGCGATGGGGACACCTACATTATCAACGGGCGAAAGTGGTGGTCTTCAGGGGCCGGCGACCCGCGGTGCAAGGTCGCGATCCTGATGGGCAAGAGCGATCCTTCGGCGCCAAACCACAAGCAGCAATCGATGATCCTCGTTCCTATGGACGCGCCGGGGGTCAAGATCGTACGCATGCTGAGCGTATTCGGTTACGATCATGCTCCACACGGCCACGGAGAAATCTTGTTTGAAAACGTGCGTGTCCCGACAGGAAACATCTTGCTGGGGGAAGGCCGGGGATTTGAGATTGCCCAGGGTCGTCTGGGACCGGGCCGAATTCACCACTGCATGCGATGTATCGGCGTCGCGGAGCGAGCTCTGGAAGCGATGTGCCGGCGAGTAAAAGACCGCGTAGCTTTCGGAAAGCCTTTGGCCGAACAGGGAACCATTCGCGCCGATATCGCGACCTCACGTATCGAGATCGAACAGGCGCGGCTGCTCACCATGAAGGCTGCCCACATGATGGACACGGTGGGCAACAAAGAGGCGCGGGCTGAGATTGCGATGATCAAAGTGGTGGCACCGAACATGGCGTTGCGTGTGTTGGACAGAGCGATTCAAGCCCATGGAGGTCGTGGGGTTTCCCAGGATACGTTTCTGGCCAGCGCCTGGGCATCAGTGCGCGCCCTGCGGCTGGCGGATGGGCCGGATGAGGTGCACCTGGAATCGATTGCCAAATGGGAACTGAAGAAGTAGGCGGAACCCAATAAAAACAGCAGGTCCCTCCACTACGCTACGCTCCGGTCGGGATGACAATTCTCTTGGGACAACGGGAATAGTTCTCGCAACAAAATTGTCATCCCGACCGGAGAAGCCATGGGCATTGGGCCCACCCAAGGGGATGGAAAACGTGGAAGCGATCGCTCTGTCCATCCCTCGGTAACGGCTGCTGAGGTGAGCGCCGCCCTCCCCTTTGTCATCCCGAGCGAAGCCGAGGGATCTGCAGTTCCTTTCCCCCCACGACCCCTTCTGGAAGTGTTTTTCGACCGACCGTAGCCTAGTGGAGAGCCTGCCCTGAGCGAAGTCGAAGGGGATCTGCTGTTTTCCTTCTAACTACAGGCGGCCGGTCTGGGCGCAATCCCAGGCACTCTTGAGCAAAGCATGGACTGTCCCCGGCATGGATGCGAACCGCTCGTCTTTGGTGATGCCCTGGTAATAGCGGAAATAAATCTGCTGCACAATCACGGCTAGTTTGAAACGCGCAAAGGTTAGATAGTAGCTAACCTGTGACACGTCACTTCCCGTCTTTCGCGCGTAGCATTCCACCACTTCTGAGCGTCGAAAGCTTCCAGGAATGGCAGTGGGTCCCCAGGTTTTCTGCTGCAGTTCTTCGGGATCGGTTGCATCGACCCAATAGGCAAGTGTGGTGCCGAGGTCTGCAAGAGAGTCGCCGATGGTACACATCTCCCAATCCAGCACTCCTATGATCCTGGTGATGTGTTCCGCGTCAAGAACGACGTTGTCGTATTTGTAGTCGTTGTGGATCAAAGAGACTGCCGAGGTCGATGGCAAATGCTGGTGCATCCAGGCTGAGAGTTTGTCCACTTCGGCGTAGTCGTGCGTCTTTGATCCGTAGTAGCGCTCGATCCAGCCACGGACCTGGCGTTCCAGGTAGCCTTGCGGCTTTCCCAGATCGGCTAGCCCCGCGGTTGTGTAGTCCACGTGGTGCAGCGTTACCAGGTTGTCGATCAGAGACTCGCTTAGCTGACGTGCCGTCTCCGGGGAAAGTTCTAAACCAGTGGGCAACTGACTGCGGAGAATGATGCCGTGGATGGGCTCCATCACGTAGAACGGTGCGCCAAGCACCGAGTTGTCCTCGCAATAGAGCAGCACTTCAGGAGCAGGGGAATACACGGCGTGGAGTTTGGAAAGCACCCGAACCTCGCGGCCCATATCGTGCGCAGACTTTACCGTGCTCCCGAAAGGGGGACGACGCAGCACCAATTCCTTGCTACCCAGACGGAGGGCATAGGTCAGGTTGGAGTGGCCGCTTGGATATTGCCGCACCCGAAGAATTCCTGTCTCGCCCACAAAATGAGTGCGCAAATAAGCTTCCAGCTTGGTGGTATCGAGCTCTTCTCCAGGACGGATCGTGGTGGGCTGGTCGAGCAGACTGGTCATCAAGGTCCTCGGGCTATCGGTAAGTGAGGTGAATGGGTTCGGCGATATGCCCATGAGCGTTGAAGCTGCTCAAGGAGAATCTTTTCGCCGAGTACAGAAATTCGCTCCAGGAAGAGTTCCTTACCATCCAGCTTGCTTGCAAAGTTCGTTGGGGGGAGAGGTCCAGAGCCCGCTGCAAGGCCACTGCCGTGGGGCCGCCGGAAGTGAAAATTGCCGCGCGTCCGCCGGCGGAGAGAAACTCATCGAGGCCCCCGTTCACGCGGGAACAAAACTCCGGCCACGTCGCTATGCCCTCGAGCGGCAACCCGCCATCTGCCCACTTCGCAACTACAACTTCAAATAGGCGCTGGAACGCGGCGCGCCGCTCATCCGGCTGCGTGGAACCCAGAAAGGCGGCGTGCAGGCCTCGGACCCGCGAGTCGGCCTCAAGCAAGATAGGCAGACCGAACTTCATCACCGCCTCTGCTGGATACTCATCGAAATCTGGAATGATTTGCACCTCAGGGAAGCCGACACCGGCGTGTTCATACGCGGCACGCACTAAATTGACCGTGTCCAGGTGGCGCACTCGAGGACCGGCGCAGACCCGGTCGAAGCGGAGGTTGCGCGCTGCCCAGTACTCCCCAAGCAATCGTGACTGAGCCTCTCCAATGGGCGATAACAGGTCGTAGTTTTCCGTCAGGAAAGAAGCTTGCGCGTGGCGAACGATGAACAGACTTGCCATCTACTCGTAAAAACTTCTGCCTTGCTCCGCGAGTTGCTTGAGCAGCGGCGCGGGGCTCCAGATTTCCCCGTACTCACGGTAAAACTCCGAGACCCGGTGATAGACGACGTTAAGGCCGACGCTGTCGGCATACTTCATGGGACCGCCGCGGGCGGCAGGGAACCCGTAACCGTTGATGAAGATGGTGTCTATATCCGAAACGCTCATCGCGTAACCTTCCTCCAGGATGCGCGCGCCTTCGTTCACCAATGTCCAGAGACAACGATCCAAAATCTCCTGAGCGGAGATCGGTCGCGGAACGATTCCTTCTTCGGCGGCCCATTTGCGAATCAGTTCCGCTACCTCGGGGTCGAGCACGGGCCGTCTTTGCTGGTCGTATTTGTACCAGCCAGCCTTGGTCTTGCGTCCGTACCGGCCCAGCGCGCACAGACGATCTTCAACGAACGGCTGGCGAATACCGGCCTCCTGCGCATGTTCCTGCCGGATGCGCCGGGCAACGTCGAGGCCTACCATGTCCATCGTAGCGAGCGGTCCAAGGCCCATGCCAAAAGCCGTGAGTGCCCCGTCCACTGCATCGACCGTCGCACCCTCTTCGATCAGGAACTGAACCTCCCGATGGTAAGGGATGAACATGCGGTTGCCCACGAAGCCCATGCAGTTGCCAACCACCACTCCCACTTTGCCCAGCATGCGCGCGAGCTGCAAACACGTCGCGATCACTTCGGGCGAAGTCTGCTTGCCCCGTACCACCTCGAGCAGCCGCGTAACGTTAGGCGGGGTGAAAAAATGCGTGCCTACCACGAACTGGGGCCGTGAAACTGCAGAGGCGATCTCGTCGATGCTCAGGGTGGATGTGTTGCTGGCGAGAATCGCGCCCGGCCTACAGACTTCATCCAGCTGCCGGAAAACCTCTTTTTTGAGCTGCATGCCTTCGAAGACAGCCTCAATTACCAAATCCACACTCCCGAAGCCCTCGTAAGCCAGGGTCGGAGCGATCAGCGCCAGACGCTCATCGACGAATTGCTGAGTGAAGCGCCCATGCTTCACAGAGTTTGCGTAGTTCAATCGCACGTTGCCCAGGCCGCGATCAAGCGCTGTCTGATCGGCTTCTTTGAGCAGCACGGGAATACCGGCGTTGGCAAGGGCCATGGCAATTCCGGCGCCCATGGTCCCAGCGCCGACAACCGCTGCAGAATGAATCGGCAGCAGCATCATAACTAGTTCAGCGCCGTGGCAGGCGAAGGCGAAGGAGTGCGGTCGTATTGTTTGCGCAGGTTCTTCTTCAACACTTTTCCCGTACCTGTCTTGGGCAGGCTATCAACAACTTCTACAGTGTGCGGACACTTGTAGTGCGCGAGCTGCGAACGGCAGAACTCAATGAGCTGCGATTCTGAAACCGAGGCGCCTTCCCTTAGAACGACCAACGCCTTCGGCACTTCGCCCCATTTCTGGTCAGCGACAGGGATTACCGCGGCCTCGAGGATCGCAGGATGAGCCAGGATGACTCGTTCCACTTCCAGCGACGAGATGTTTTCTCCCCCACTTAGAATCATGTCTTTCTTGCGATCGACAATCAGAACGTAGCCGTCCTCGTTGATGGTGGCCATGTCTCCGGTGTGGAACCATCCGCCGCGAAGAGCTTCGTCGGAGGCGTCGGGCTGGTTCCAGTAGCCCTTCATTACGCCGTCTGCGCGCACGACGAGCTCGCCCGAAGCTACGCCATTCTGCGGCAAATCCTGATCGTGGGCATCGACGATTCTAAATTCGACCCCCGGCATGGCATAGCCCGTCATTGCCTGGCCGAAATAGCGCTGTTCGCCTTCCCAGTGCAGCTCGGGCTTCATTTGAGACACTGACAACGCGGGAGAAGTCTCCGTTAGGCCGTACCCCGAAAAACACTCGCAGCCCAGTTTTTCCTCGACTTCGCGGATCAGGGTCGGCGAAGATGCTGCGCCCCCGATTATGATGCGGCGCACACTGCTTAGATCGTAATTGTTTCGCTCCGGGTGATTGACGAGCACAGTCGCCATGATCGGAACCACGCTGAAGTGGTTGGCTCGCTCCACTTCAATCAGGCGGAATATTTCTTTGGGGTCAAAACCGTGAACCATGACGTGCTTGCCGCCCAACATGGTGAGGAAATGCGCCACACCCCAGCCATTGGCGTGGAAAAGAGGGATGGTGTGAAGCTCTACCGACCCATTCTCGACCTGGAAGGCCATGCACACTTGCAGCGCATGGAGATAGATGTTGCGGTGCGTCAGCATCACACCCTTGGGGCGGGCGCTGGTGCCGCTGGTGTAAAAAATTTCCGCCACTTCATCTTCGTCGACCAGGCTAATGTCTGCGCGATGAGGCTTGGCTTTGCTGAGCATCGTCTCGTAGTTGTCCCGAGCCAACCATCCAGCCTCCGGAGCTCCGTCAAGCTGGATGAACATTCTTACCGTGGACAGAGACTCTCGAAACGAGTCAACCAACGGGATAAATGGCTTCTCGATAAAGAGAACCGTTGCCTCAGCATCGTTCAAGACGTAGGTCAGTTCAGCGGGCGCGAGCCGAACGTTTAACGGCAATAGAATGGCGCCTGCCTCCAATACCCCGTAGTAGGCTTCCATCAGACGATGAGTGTTGACGCCCAGGTAAGCGACCCGATCGCCCGATTTGATGCCGGCCTCAAGCAGGGCGCCGGCAAGAAGGCCGACCCGCTCTCCGAATTGCTTGTAGGTGAATCTCTTCTCCCCGCAAACGATGGCTGTTCTGCCGGGATACTGCCGCTCCGCATGGCGCAGACAACGCAAAGGTGTGAGTGGAATGTTCATAGGTGTGACCGCTGGAATTCAGGCGGATTGTCCTCCATCGACTACAAGAATGTGTCCGGTGACGAAATCGGATGCGTCAGAAGCGAGAAAGATAGCCGCTCCCTTGAGGTCCTGGGAGCCTCCGAATCGGCCCAGCGGGATCGAGGCCAGGAGTTTTTCCTGATACCGTTCGATGACTTTTTGTGACATGTCGCTGGGGAACCAGCCGGGCGCAATCGCGTTTACCCGAATGCCGTGCATCCCCCACTTGCATGCCAAATCCCTGGTGAACGCAATGATGCCACCTTTGCTCGAGGTATAGCCAATGGCGGATAGCTCGGGCGGCGAGCCCCGCAACCCGGCGATCGAGGCAATGTTGATGATTTTGCCGCGCCGCTGCGCGATCATCACCTTACCAGCCGCCTGGGAAAACAGGAAGGTTCCGGTCATATTGGTTTCCACCACCTTGTTCCATTGCGCCAGGGTCATATCTTCGACGGGCGCTCCCCAGGAAGTTCCGGCGTTGTTGATGAGAATGTCGATGCGGCCAAACTTGCTTACTGTCGCGTCGACCACCTCGCCGATGCTGGTCTGATCTTTCACATCGCAACCCATTGCCAGCACCTGCACCCCAAGCTGTTGCAACTCTTCCGCAGTCTTGACACAGCGTTCCTTTTTGCGGGCGCACAGCACCAGGTTGACGCCCATCTCGGCCAGGCCCTCCGCCATCTGACGGCCCAGGCCAACGGAGCCGCCGGTAACGATGGCGACACGGCCGGAGAGATCGAAGATTTGTCTGCTGTTCATTTTGAATCCGCGAGCTTCGAGCCGTCCGCAACGAAGCGGCTCACCCTTTCGATCACTGCATCTGTTTGTTGCCGGTGAGGAAGATGTCCGGTATCAGCAAAGGTTGTGTGCTGCGCGTGGGGCAGCACAGCAAGGATTGCATCCAGGTGGCGTTTGGTTCCGAATTCATCGTTAGCGCCCTGAAGAACAAGGACCGGACAGGAGATACGGGCGATGAAATCTCCAAAGGGAGATTCCCCGTCACTGAATTCTCCGACACCGGAGACCCAGGAGGAGAAAACCGTATCCGGATCCTGGTGGTACTGGGCAAGGCGCTGCTGCAAGTGGCTGCCGCTGTAGGCGGAAGCCATGCTCCGGATATGCTGACGGGAACTCTCCTGGGCGATTACAAAGGGGCTCTCGAGGATGAGCATCTTCACCCGCTGTGAAATGGCAGCGTAGAGCATTCCCAACCCGGCGCCTTCGCTGTGGCCATACACGATGGGCCAATCCACGTGGAAATGCTGGAGCAGGGCGGGAATGACTTCGTTTACCTCGCGCAGGTAGGACTCGCGGTTGCGGGGGGCGATCGGTCCCTCCGAGTTTCCTTGCCCCGCGCGTGAGTACGACAAGACATTGGTCCCCGTGGCCAGCGCGAGCTTTTCGGGGAAATCCTTCCAGTAGGCAACCGAGCCCAAGGCTTCATGCAGCAGAAGGATCGTATCTACAGCTGCAGGGTGCTGGTGCAGCGCAACTTCGACCGTTTGCTCAAGGAGGGACACAAGCGTGCGCTGCGATTGAAGTTCTATGCTCATCAATATTTACCGAGAGGTAAGATAACGAATGAGACGTGCCCTTGTCACCTGTGGAATGCGACCGCTGCAAAAGAGGTTACCAAAAGCACGCGGCTGGTCACCTCGGTGGGAAGTCCCAGGCGCAACGGCACGGAGTTACGAGCAACGGCGCTTGTACAATGAAGGACCTGCGGAGAAAAATCCTCGTTCGTTGGCACGGGAAAGGTGTGGCTCGTTGCAAAACATGGAGACAAGGGTCGTAAAGGAACGCACTCGCGAGCCATGGAAAGCCTTTCAGGCGCGACAGAGGAGTATGGTCGTCAAGCGGGAAGCCGTGCTGCGCACGGCGGCGCACCTGTTTCTTGAGCACGGATATCAAAAGTCGTCGATGAGCATGCTGGCCGCCCAGCTTAAGATCACCAAGCCCGCGCTTTACTACTATTTCCGCAATAAAGAGGAGATTCTCGTCGAGTGCTATCGGAACGGGATCGCCTATATTGAGAACCTCCTCAAACAAACGAACGCCAACGAGGGAACGGGACTGCGCAAGCTCTTCATGTATGTGGAGACCTATGCGGAGGCGCTGGTATCGTACGATTTTGGGCGTTGCGTCGCGATGCTGGACGAGTCAGAGCTTTCGCCCGCCACCCGGCGCGAGGTTCGAACCATGAAGCGGCGCCTGGATTCGACTCTTCGAGGCTATGTGGAGGAGGGGATTGCCGACGGCTCCATCAGGCCGTGCAATCCTAAGCTGGTGTCGTTTGCAATCGCCGGGGCGATCAACTGGATAGGCACCTGGTATCACCCCGACGGCGATCTGAGCCCCCGCGAAATTGCTGCGGAATATGCGCAGATTCTCACTGGCGGCCTGGGTACTTCAACTGGACGTTAGGGGTGGCGAGAAGTAACCGCAGGTCCATCGGTGGCTTAAAGCCCGACGTTTTCTCAAGCATGTGCGGCCCGACTAAACACGCTGCGGAAAAAGTCTGCACTGGGCAGAAAAGCAATGCCCAGGGGCTAAAGCCCTCATAGCTGTGGCTTTTTACGGCCCGACTAGAGTCGTGCCCTGATACAAGACATGAGTTTTTCCGCAGCCTGTAAAGTCGTGCCCTGAGGTAAAACAGAGTTTTTCGCAGCCTCTGAAGTCACAATCTACGGCCTTAGTACGTGCGGGCTGACGGGTGTGCGTAAGAACTGGGTTTTGTATCAGGGCACGACTTTAGTCGGGCCGTAAATGCTTGAAAATACTCTGGGCTTCAGCCCCTGAGGCTGTTTTCGAGTTAAAGAACGCTTCTGGGTTTTCGCTGATTGACTTTCTTACCCAGCGTTCAGTATTCTTCTGGGCAGTCACGTGTGTGATTTCTCGAGTGGTAACAAAGGAATAGAGCATGCCGCTGGTTTCCGATTCTGTGGCTCAGGACACACCGGCTTCCGGGCAGGAAAAACGTCCCGACCGGAAGTTCAACATTCGGCGGGCGGCCGTGCTCGGCGCAGGCACGATGGGCGCGCGCATCGCCGCTCATATTGCGAACGCAGGGCTCCCGGTTCTTCTGTTGGACATGGTGCCGGAAAAAGGCGATCGGAATAGCCTGGCGGCGCAGGCACTCAATAACCTCAAAAGCGCAAAGCCGGCAGCATTTGCGGTTCCTTCCATTGCGGAGCGGGTCAGCGTCGGCAATTTTGACGACGACCTGGACAAGCTGCGCGATTGCGATTGGGTGATCGAGGCCGTTGCCGAAAATCTCGAGATCAAGCGCAACCTGCTCAGTAAGGTAGCTGCGCACCTGCATCCCGAAGCCATCCTTACCACGAACACCAGCGGCCTCCCGGTCGGTCAGATCGGCGCGCAACTTCCCGAGCCGCTGCGGCGACGGTGGTTTGGAACCCACTTCTTCAATCCCCCGCGCTATATGCGCCTGCTAGAGGTCATCGCGACGCCGGATACAGATCCGGCCGCTATGGCTGCGATCGCAGAGTTTGGCGACCTTCAGCTGGGCAAAACAGTCGTGCCCGCAAACGATGTGGCGAACTTCATTGCCAATCGAGTGGGAACGTTCCTCATGCTCAATACTTTCAAGATCATGCAGGAGCAAGGGCTGAGCATTGAAGAAATCGATGTGCTCACGGGACCGGCTGTGGGATGGCCAAAAACCGGTACCTTCCGGCTAGCGGACCTGGTGGGCATCGATGTCTTAGCCAACGTGGCGCGAAACTTCTCTAAGGCCGCAACCGATGAAAGGTCAGACGTGAAGCTGCCCGATTTCATCGAGCAGGTCATCGCGCGCAAATGGCTGGGGGATAAGACGAAGCAA
The DNA here is from genome assembly GCA_963787145.1 of uncultured Acidobacteriaceae bacterium. Taxonomy (GTDB): domain Bacteria; phylum Acidobacteriota; class Terriglobia; order Terriglobales; family Acidobacteriaceae; genus PALSA-350. Next base: position 85,193 of record CAWBBY010000015.1, on the reverse strand, counting down.
GGCTTCTACAAGAAAGAACGCGGTGCGGATGGAAAAGAAATTCGCTCCGTTCTGAACCTGGAAACGCTCGAGTACCAGCCGGCCTCTAAACCCTCCTTCCCGACCATTGAGCTGGCGAAGGGCAATGATTCTGTGGCCGGCAGACTGAAAGCGCTGCTGGCCGCTGACCCGGCAAAGGATCGGGCGGCGAAGTTCTACTGGCGGGCGCTTCCGGAGCTTTGGGCCTATTCGGCCAACCGCATCGGCGAGGTCACGGAGACGATCGTAGATATCGATCGGGCAATCACCTCGGGATTCAACTGGGAGCTGGGGCCGTTTGCCTTGTGGGACGCCGCTGGTGTTCCGAATACGGTGGAGAAGATGCGCGCCGCCGGAACGCCTATTCCAGGGGCGGTCGAAAAGCTTCTGGCCTCTGGCGGTGACTCCTGGTACCGTGCGGGCGGCACCGAGTACTTCGATGTGAAAACGGGGGCATACCGGCCCGTTCACCAGAATCCTGAACTGGCCTCGGTGGCCAGCTACAAGCGCTCCCATGGAGTTTTTGCCGGGAACTCCGGTATCTCGCTAGTCGATGTGGGCGACGGAATCGGCTGCTTCGAATTTCATTCGAAGATGAATTCTCTGGGTGACGACATCGTTTCCTTTCTATTGAAAAAGCTGCAGCCGGGGAGCGATGCGGTGCGCAACTTCGACGGTTTTATCATCACCAACGATGCGCAGAATTTCACCGTCGGCGCCAACCTGATGCAGTTGCTGCTCGGCATCCAGGACGAGGAATGGGATGAGATCGAGCTAATGGTGCGCCAGTTCCAGGGGATGACCCAGGCCATCAAATTCTGCGAGCGTCCGGTGGTGGCCGCCCCTTTTGGCCTGTGCCTGGGCGGCGGAACGGAGATCTGCCTCCACTCGGCTCTGCGCCAGCCCCATCTAGAGTTGTATATGGGACTCGTGGAGACCGGGGTAGGCTTAATCCCAGGCGGTGGAGGATGCAAGGAGATGCTGTTTCGCGCCCTGGCTGCCGCGGATGCGGTGCGCAGCGACACCCGGGGTGATTCGGTCGAGGTGACTGAAACCGTCAAGAATGTGTTCGAGACCATCGCCATGGCCAAGGTTTCAACCTCCGCCATCGATGCTCGGGCACTGCGCATTATCGAAGACATCGATTCGATTTCGATGAATCGCAGCCGGCTGGTGAGCGACGCCAAGGCCCAGGCGCTGCGGCTGGTGCGGTCCGGATACACGGCGCCGGTTTTCAGAACGGACATTCCCGCCCCGGGTGAGACCATTCAGGCGACGCTCAAGCTTGGCGTCTACCTGATGCGCGAGGCGGCATACATCAGTGAGCACGACGCGAAGATCGCGAAGCACGTGGCGCGCATCCTCACCGGTGGTGATATTACCCCCGGGACCCTGCTCAGTGAACAGTCGCTGCTTGATCTGGAGCGCGAGGCCTTCCTCTCTCTTTGCGGAGAGCCCAAGACGGTCGAACGCATTGCATTCACGCTCAAGACAGGCAAACCGCTCAGGAATTAGGCAGATGATGAAAGAAGCAGTCGTAGTAAGCGTAGTGCGCACAGCGGTGGGGAAAGCGCCCAAGGGTACTCTCCGTTACACTCGTCCGGACGACCTTGGCGCGGTTGCCGTGAAAGGCGCCGTGGATCGGGTGCCGGCGCTCGACCCCAAAGAGATCGAAGACGTAATCATCGGCTGCGCGATGCCCGAAGGCGAGCAGGGGATGAACATGGCGCGGCTGATCTCGCTGCGCGCAGGCCTCCCCATTGAAGCCGCCGCGATGACGGTCAACCGCTACTGCGCCTCCGGATTGCAGACCATCGCGCTGGCGGCGGAACGGATCCGCGGTGGCGGCGCCGAGGTAATCGTCGCCGGCGGTGCGGAGTCCATGTCGTATCTCCCTATGGGGGGCAATAAGATCGCCGTCAATCCCTGGCTGGTCGATAACCATCCGGCCGCATATATGTCGATGGGGCTTACCGCCGAGCGGGTCGCGAAGCATTACAACATCTCCCGTGAGGAATCCGATCACTTTGCTCTTGGCAGCCATAAGAAGGCGCTGGCGGCGATTGAAGCAGGCCGCTTCGACGAAGAGATAGTCGCCGTTCCTGTCGTCACCACCGTGATGAGCCCGGCCGGAAAGCCGGAGAAGCAGGAAAAGTCTTTCACCGTGGATGAGGGACCGCGGGCCGACACATCCATCGAGGCGCTGGCCAAACTGCGTGCTGTGTTCCATGCCGCTGGTGTGGTTACCGCGGGCAACAGCTCACAGACTTCGGATGGCGCGGCGGCTGCGGTAGTTATGTCGGATACCCGGGCCAAAGAGATCGGAGCCAAGCCGCTGGCTCGTTTTGTTTCCTTCGCGTATGCCGGATGTCTCCCTGAGGAGATGGGCATCGGTCCGATCTACGCGATTCCCAAAGCGCTGAAGATGGCCGGCCTCACGCTCGACCAGATTGATCTTATTGAGCTGAATGAGGCTTTCGCCGCGCAGTCACTGGCAGTGATCAAGACGCTCGGTATCGATCCGGCCAAGGTAAACGTCAACGGGGGTGCGATCGCCCTGGGGCATCCTCTGGGCTGCACCGGCACCAAGCTAACGGCCAGCCTGCTAAGCGAGATGAAACGCCGCGGCGCCAGGTATGGACTGGTGACCATGTGCGTGGGTGGCGGCCAGGGAGCTGCCGGTATTTTCGAGAATTTGCAGAATTAGTAGCACTGACTGCCACATCAAGTCACGGTGGAGGATGCAATGGTCGTAGAAGCTCAAGTCAAAACGGCGAAACGAGTGACCGGAGGCAGCTTCCTGATCGAAGACTTGACCCCGGAAGATATTTTCACGCTGGAAGATATATCTCCGGAACAGAAGCAGATCGCTGACGTGGCCGCCAAGTTTGCGGAAGAGAAAATTGCCCCCCAGGTGCAGGAGATCGAGGCGAAAAACTGGGACGTGAGCCGCAAGCTGATGCGCGATCTGGGTGCTTTGGGGCTGCTTGGAATCGATGTGCCCGAGCAGTACGGCGGTCTTGATATGGACAAGATCACTTCCGCCCTGGTCTCACAGAACCTCATGACTTCGGGAAGTTTCTCGGTCACGTTCAGTGCCCATGTGACCATCGGGACTTTACCCCTGGTGTGGTATGGAACACCCGAGCAGAAGGAAAAGTATCTTCCCAGGCTGGCGAGCGGTGAATGGATCGCGGCGTATGCCTTGTCAGAATCCTCCGCCGGCTCTGATGCAATGAACATTCGCACGCGAGCCACCCTTACTCCCGACGGCAAGCATTATGTACTCAATGGCGAAAAGATGTGGATTTCGAATGGAGGCATCGCCAGCCTGTTTACCATCTTTGCCAAGATCGACGGCGAGAAGTTTTCCGCTTTCCTGGTGGAGGCGGGTACCCCGGGGCTGACCGTGGGCGCGGAGGAACATAAGCTGGGCATTCGCGGATCTTCTACCTGCGCGCTGGTACTCGCTGATTGCAAGGTGCCGGTGGAGAATCTGCTGGGGCAGGCGGGCAAGGGTCATCATATCGCCTTCAACATCCTCAATGTGGGCCGGTACAAGCTAGCGTCGGGCGCGGTGGGGGGCTCGAAGGCTTCGCTCCGCGACGGTATACGCTACGCCCGGGATCGGGTTGCCTTTGGCAAGCCGATCACCTCCTTCGGTTTGGTGCAGGAGAAGATCGCTGAAGGTGCGGCCGGTATTTACGCAACCGAGGCGGTTCTGTATCGGGTTGTCGGCGCCATCGATGCGGCTTTGGCCGAACTAGACAAGAACTCACCCACGTTCTCGGCCGAGGTGCAGAAGCGGATCGAAGAGTTTGCGGTCGAATGCTCCATCCTCAAGTTCTTCGGGTCGGAGATGTTGGAACGCGTGGTTGACAATACGCTGCAGATGCACGGTGGGTACGGTTACGTGGAGGAGTATCCGGCCGAGAGAGCGTACCGCGATTCGCGCATCAACAGGATTTTCGAAGGCACCAACGAGATTAACCGGCTGATCACGACCGGCTGGATGATCAAACGAGCGTTGCAGGGCACACTCCCCCTGCTGCCGGCCATTAAGAAGGTGATGGACGAGGTGATGGCCGGTCCGGCCGCAAAGGTGAGCTACGACGGCCCGTTGGCGGAGGAGCGTGGGCTGCTGGCAAGCGCCAAGAAGATTTCCCTATTCTGCTCCGGTGCGGCTTCGCAGAAGTTTGGCAACGATCTCGGCGAACAACAAGAAGTGATGGGCGCGCTGGCGGATATCCTCAGCGAAGTGCTTGCGCTTGAATCGAGTATCCTGCGCACGGAAAAGATGAACAAGCCCAATTCGATCGCGGTCAAGCTGACCAAGTATTATGCCGCGCATTCCTTCCGGGTGATTGAAAGCTCGGCGGAGCGCGTTCTGGCTGCGGTTGCAGAGGGTGACATGCTGCGGACACAGATGACCATCTTCCGCCGGTTGTCAAAACATGAGCCGGTGAACACGATCGCATTAGGCCGCGAGATTTCGGCAGCAATGGTCGAGGCGGGGCGCTACAGGCTCTGAGGGGGACTTTCACTCTCTTTTGAAGGGTACGGGCTTCAGCCCGTACATATTGCAACCAAGAACACCGGGCTTTACAGGCTGCGTGAGAACTACATTGAGTCCCGGAGGGACGGCTGAGAGTAGCCCAGGACGCAAGTCCTGGGGAGAGATTCGAGAGACGAACCAGTCCCGCAGGGACGGCTGAAAATGACCCAGGATGCAATCCTGGGGTATCGCTACCTCTGAAATGGACTATTCGCGATTGGGGCAGCCAACCCAGGACCATGTCCTGGGTAACTTTCAGTCGTCCCTGCGGGACTGCTCGTTGGCACTTGCTAATCCAGGACTTACGTCCTGGGCTACTCTCAGCCGTCCCTCCGGGACTCAATGTAGTTTTCACGCAGACTCTTTAGCCCCTGAGGGCAGCTTTATCACCGGAATGGGCTGAACAGCATCGTCGAGGGCAAAAGCAGTCAAGGAAAGAGTTGCCAACTCGACTGGAATTGTCCCCTCAGCGGCTAAAGCCGGTTTCATTTCACAGTGGCGCGTACGGCCTAAAGGCCGTACCCTTCACAAGCCTTAGTTTTTCTACAGCCCGGGCTAAGGAGAGCGGTGCGATGCGAATCTTGACAGTCGTCCGCCAGGTTTTGGATGCGGAAGAGAGCGTGAGTATCCAGGACGGGAGCGTGGTGCTGGATGGCCGCAAGCTGGTGTTAGACACCATGGATGAGTACGGTGTCGAAGAAGCTCTGCGCCTGCAGGAAGCAGGAGCGCCGGGAGCGGAGGTCATTGCTCTCGGCGTCGGACCCGCTCGCACCGAGGAGGCTCTGCGCTCGGCCCTTGCCATGGGAGCGGATCGCGCCATTTTGGTTGAAACCGACGTACCTCTGGATGTGATTGCTGTGAGCAGCGTTGTGGCCCAGGTGGCTCGAAGCGAACAGATCGACCTGATCTTCTGCGGCGGACAGCAGGCGGACTGGGATAGCCATGCGCTGGGCGCGGCAACCGCCGAGCGCCTGGAATGGCCGCAGACCACCTGGACCAGTGCCCTCGACCTGCAGGATGGAGTGCTCAATGGAAAGCACGACGTCGACGGCGGCAGCGAATCCTTCACCGTACCGCTGCCGGCAGTCGTGACCACCCAGCAAGGTCTGAACGATCCGCGCTACCCGACTCTGCCCAACATTATGAAAGCAAAAAAGAAGGAACTTCGCCGGGTGCCTCTGGGCGACTACGGCGTAAGCCCAAAACTCAGGATTGTGGGTGTTGAGGTACAGGTGAAGGAGCGGCGCAGGAATATTTTTGATGGCAAGGATGCAAGCGCCGCGGCGGCCCGATTGGTCGATCTTTTGCGCAACGATGCCGGAGTGATCGGATGATCTTACTTGTGGTCGAACACTCCGGCGGCAAGCTGAGCAAAAGCACCCTGGAAATGACGACAGCAGCTCGCGGCCTGGGTCGCGAGGGGCCGATCACGCTGCTCGTGCTGGGCAGCGGCGTCGGTTCGGTGGCGGAACAGGCAGCGGGTTTTGCAGACCAGGTTCTGGTGGCAGACAAGCCCGAGCTGGCGCAGTACGATCCGGAGGTGTGGAGCAGCGCCGTTGCCCAGATCGCACAGCAAGGCGAGGCTCACACGGTACTCATCGGGGGCGGTCGCAGCGGACGCGAGTACAGCCCCCGCGTCGCCGTCAAGCTGGATGCAGCCTTGATCGAAGATGCGATCAGCGTGGCCGACCGCAACGGCGTTCTTGTCGCCGCACATTACACCTTTCTCGCCCGCGTGACCGAGACGGTCGAAGCCGAAGGCCGGGTCACCGTGGTAACGGTGAAGCCGGGCGCGTTTGCTGCAGCTCAGCCCTTGAGCGCTGCGGCAGAGCAGTACGATGCGGAGCTCGAGCTGCCCCAGCCGCGCGTGCGCGTTACCGGTAAGACCGCCGAGAGGAGTGAGCGCATCTCCCTCGCCGATGCAGACCTGGTCGTCTCCGGCGGTCGAGGTGTGGACAGCCCGGAGGGTTTCAAGCAGTTAGTGGAAGCTCTGGCGGATCAGCTGGGCGCGGCCGTGGGCGCGACGCGGGCCATTGTAGACGCGGGATGGCGTCCGTATTCGGAACAGGTAGGGCAAACCGGCAAAACGGTGCAGCCCAAAGCCTACATAGCGGTCGGCATTTCAGGGGCAGTGCAGCATCTCTCAGGAATGAACAAAAGCAAGTTCATAGTGGCCATCAACAAAGATGCCAACGCGCCCATCTTCAAGGTCGCGGATTATGGTATCGTTGGCGACGTTCATCAAATCATTCCGGCAATGATCACCGAGTTGCGCAAGTAGCTCGCAGAAAATATGCTGCCGTTCGCGCACAAAATCGCCTTCCTGTTATTTGCTGTAGTAACCGTGACGATTGGATTGCGCGGTTTCTATCGCGTATACCGCCGCATTCGCCGCGGCAGCCAAGACTCCGATGCGCGCTTCGACCATCTTCCGCAAAGGCTGTGGTATGCACTCGTTACTACCCTGACGCAGAGCCGCACCTTCCGCCGGCGCCCGGCGATCAGCTTTTTTCACTCCTTCATCTTCTACGGGTTTGTCTTCTACATCCTGGTGAACATGGTTGATGCAGTGGAGGGGTTCGTTCCCTTTACCATTCGATCAGTCAGCTGGCCAGGCATCGTTTACAACCTGCTGGCCGATCTGCTCAGCGCACTCGTGCTCATCGGCGTGGTCGCGCTTGTGGTTCGCCGCTTTCTTTTACCCAGCCGCCGCGACTTCGCCTTCAACCAGCGAACCATGCTGCACCAGGACATAAAACACAGCCGCATTCGCATCGACTCGCTCATCGTCTCGACTTTCATTCTCTTCCACGTAGGCAGCCGCGCGGTGGGCGCGGGCGCGAAGCTTGCGGCGGAAGGGCCGGATCGCTTTCAACCCTTCGCATCGCTGCTATCGCATGCTTTCACATCCGGCAATGCCGAAGCCTGGCGCATCTTTGGATTCTGGGGTGCACTCGGCAGCGTGCTGGCATTCCTGATGTACTTTCCTTTTTCCAAGCACATCCATATTTTCGCCGCCCCGGCCAAATACCTGGCTGCGCGCCGGCCTTCCTCCGGAGTCTTGCCGGCGGAAGATCTGGATCTCGAATCCGAAAACGCTGAAGGCGGGCGCAAACAAGCTGGAGGATCTGGCCTGGCCCCGACTTCTCGATGCCTACGCCTGCATCCAGTGCAATCGCTGTCAGGATGTTTGTCCGGCGACGGCAACCGGCAAAGCGCTCAGCCCATCGGCTCTCGAGATCAACAAGCGCATGGAGCTGAACTCGCTTGCCAGGCATCAGCCTGGCTTCGAAGCCGGAGAATCAAGTCCGCGTCCGCTGCTCACCTTCGCCCTCTCGCCCGAAGCAGCGTGGGCCTGCACCACGTGCGGCGCATGCATGGAGGTCTGCCCGGTGCAAGATGAGCCCATGCTCGATATCATCGATATTCGCCGCCACCAGGTGATGATCCAGGGCGACTTTCCTGCCCAACTGCAGACCGCATTCCGCGGCATGGAGCGGACCAGGAATCCATGGGGCATCAATCACGACAAGCGCATGGATTGGGCTGAGGGACTGAGCGTGAAAACGATCGAGGACAATCCGCAGCCCGATGTTCTCTACTGGGTTGGATGCGCTGCGAGCTACGATCCCCAATCGCAAAAGACGGCGCGCGCGTTTGTCCAATTGCTCGATCATGCGGGAGTCAACTTTGCTGTTCTCGGCAAGAAGGAATGCTGTACGGGAGATAGCGCGCGGCGTTCCGGGAATGAGCTCTTGTATCAGCAGCTCGCTGGCCAGAATGTGTCCACCCTCAACCAGGTAAACCCCAAGCTGATCGTCGCCACCTGTCCACACTGCATGAATGCTATAGGCAAGGAATACCGTCAGCTCGGCGGCAACTTCAAGGTGATGCACCACACCGAATATCTGGAAATGCTGATCGCCCAGGGCAAACTTCAGGCCGCCGTGGCCCCCGCCACCGTTACATATCACGACCCTTGCTATCTTGGCCGTCACAACGGGGTCTACGATGCCCCGCGTAGTCTGCTCAACATACTCAGCAACGAGGTGGTCGAACTTGACCGCAATCGCGAGAACTCATTCTGCTGCGGAGCCGGCGGCGCGCAGTTCTGGAAGGAAGAAGAACCAGGGACGCAGAAGATTTCAGACAATCGCTATCGGGAGGCTCAGAAGGCGCTCGCAGGCGGGGAGAACAAAGTTCTCGCCGTTGGCTGTCCCTTCTGCAAGAGCATGCTGGACAGCACCGCAGCCAGGGGTCAGCAAGACGCCATCGCGGTGAAAGATGTGGCGGAACTACTGCTCGAAAGCGTGGAAAAGAAGCTCGGAAAGATCGCGACGCCCGCACCCGCCAATCTGCCTAAGCCACAGCCAACAGCAAGTTCTGCGGTGACGGCAAAAACTCAAGTAGCCGACCCCGTCGCGCCGGCAGCGAAGAATGCCGCCGAGCCACTCCGTCCAGTAGTGGAACGCAAGAAATGGGAACCCAAGGCTGCTCCATCGGAACCTAAGCCCGCGGCAACCCCTCCAACACCTGCAGACCCACAGCCAGCCAAACGAAAGACCTGGACGCCAAAGGCGGCTGAGGCCAAAGAGCAGCAGCCGAATCCGGCGGAAACGAAGCTTCCGGATGCCTGATTCGCGCGAGACCTATAAGTATTTCCTGCTGATCCCGACTCGCTGGAACGACGGTGACGTCTACGGTCATGTCAACAACGTTGAGTACTATAGCTACTTCGACACCGTCATTAGCACTTATCTGGTCCAAGAGGGAGGGTTGGATTTTCTCGCTGGCCCCGTCATCGGCGTATGCGCCGAGTCACACTGCCGGTTTCTGCACGAGCTGGCATTTCCGGAGACGGTCGAAGCAGGCTTGCGCGTGGAGCATATCGGCAGGTCGAGCGTGCGTTACGGAATAGGTCTGTTTCGCAGCGGGGGTAGTATGGCGGCAGAGGGCTGGTTCGTGCACGTGTTTGCAGATCGTGCTACACGGCGGCCGATTTCGCTACCGGCTCAGTTGCGCGCAGCCCTTGAGCTGATCGAGTTCAAGCCATGAAGGTCAGAGCAGCGGTTCTGCGCCAGGTGGGGCAACCGGCTCCCTATGCTCTATCGCAGCCGCTGGTCATTGAAACGGTCGAGCTCGCGCCTCCTGGCCCTGGAGAGCTTTGTGTGCGTGTACTTGCGGCGGGTTTGTGCCACTCGGATCTGTCGGTCATCGACGGATCTCGCTTGCGGCCGATGCCCATGGTGCTGGGCCATGAAGCCACCGGCGAGATCGTCGAGCTGGGAGCCGATGTACAAGGTTTCCGCGTTGGCGATCGCGTGGTCTTTTGTTTTATTCCGAACTGCGGCCGTTGCGAACCTTGTGCGAGTGGCCGCCCAGCGCTTTGTGAACTGGGAGCTGCAGCGAATGCCGCAGGGACGTTGCTGGGCGGAGGAAGACGTTGGCTCGATGGCAACGGCGTGACGTTGCATCATCTTCTCGGCGTCTCAGGATTTGCCGAATACACCGTGGTATCAGCGCGCTCGGCGGTGCGCATCGACCACGACCTCGTTCCCGAGATCGCAGCCTTATTCGGGTGTGCCGTAATGACTGGCGTGGGCGCGGTAGTCAACACGGCGAAGGTCTCCGCCGGGGAAAGCGTCGCCATCTTCGGGCTTGGAGGCGTTGGGTTGGCTGCTCTCCTCGGAGCGCACGCCTCCGGCGCCAATCCGCTCATTGCAATCGATGTGGCAGCGCACAAGTTCGAACTGGCCCGGGAGCTGGGCGCGACCCATTGCGTTGATGCCGGAGATGGGGATGCTATCGATCGCGTGCGCGAAATTTCGCGTGGTGGCGTGCAATTCGCAATCGAGTCCGTTGGCAGCGAGCGCGTGCTCGCCCAGGCCTATGCGGCCACACGCCGCGGTGGAACTACGGTTACCGTTGGCCTGCCGTCGCCGGATCGCATGTTGAGCGTTCCGGCATTTAGCCTGGTAACCGAAGAGCGCACGATCAAAGGATCGTACATGGGCTCAGCCGTGCCATCACGAGACGTGCCCCGCTTTATTGCTCTTTATCGCGCCGGGCATTTGCCGGTGGACCGTATGCTGACCCATCGGCTGCAGCTTGATGAGATCAACACCGGCTTTGATCGCCTGGTGCGAGCGGAAACAATCCGTCAGGTTGTTTTGTTATAGAAGGCGTGGGATCTTACTACTGCAGTAACCCGGTTGCTTCTCTTGTTAATGACTTCTCGGCAACGATCAATGCACATTCGACCAATGTTTCAAGGATTTCGCTGCTGACGTGTTCGTGGCGCAGACCATCGATCTCGATCGACCAGTCCAGGGCTTCGTCGTTGTGCCAAAGGTCAATTTTGATTTGTTGCATACAAGAGTGCGTCTGAAACCCAGAGGTCCGTGCGGCACCTCGAGCATTCCGTGGGGAGAAGTATGCTCCTCGTCCTCAACCCTTTACTGGTCAATATTGCTCTTTTCGCAAAAGCCACCTTCAATTTACCTGGAAGTTGCCCGCGCTCAAGGTCGTCGCCGGCAACACCTACAGGTTCTGGAACCGGTTCCAATGCAAGTATTCTTCGATTGCGACGAGAATAAGTGTTGCGAACGACAAGAACCACTGCACCCGTTCCATCCGCACCTCTTTTGGACTCAGCGGGCGTTGGCGCCAGCGTGAAGCTGGACGGCTGCGTAGAATGCGAATTTGTATAAGAACCACGAGGTTCAATAAAGAACCCAGAAGTGCGAGGCCCACCATCGGCAATCGAATCCAGTTCGCGTGGAATTTCTCTAACGCCGTCGCAGCGCCGGCACTCAACACCACCGAACCTATCCCAATCACCAAACGGACGCCGCTCAGCGCAAGAAAGAATGTGCAAATGCTTTGCAGCAGAGCAAAGAAGAAGCTGGACCAGGCGATTACGCCTAGAGTACGGCCATCATCGCGTGGGATGATTTGCCGAGGAATGCCCTCGGAAGGTAGCGATTTAGAAGAGGAGCCAGACATCCGGCAACAAAATCCTTAGCGCAGAAGCAGCCATTTGTTCCTTGTACCGGATTATAGCGACAGGCCGTTTCGCCCTGCGGCAAATGTGCCTCCTCTCCCATCTCGCGTTATACTGGGCGTGTTCGATGTCGGTAGTTGTTGACGAGCAGCAAGGAGCTCTTCACATGTTACCGATCCGTCTGCCTCCGTTCCGTTCCCGGTTAAAGGCTAAGTTGGCTCGGGGGTTGCAGTCGTGCTTCGATTTATACCTCCATATGCGTGGCCATTCCCGCCGGCCACTGTTGGCTGCACGTACTCACCCACCAAATAAGCCGTTGACGCAGACCCGAGGCAGGCAAGCCTCCCCGCGCTGGAGAACCTTTTTCCGGCGAAACGGAAGATGATTCCTTTGGTGGCAACCACTTGCACCGTCAGCACTCTGGATCGAGTCCCAGCCTGCTAGGTGCGATAGGCATGGACCCGATCGCAAACCAGGCGAAGCTTATCTTCGAGGTTGCCTGACGCCGTCTTGAACTCGTTGGCGTCGATAGTGAGGGGAGCGCCCAGAACGACCAGCGGAGCTCCAAATTCGGGAGTGCGGATGGCGTCTTCAATAGAAAGGCCGCCAACCGCCTGGACCGGTACCCGGACCGCCGCGACGACCTCTCGCAATTGATCGAGCGGGCTGGGATAGGGTTTGCCCATCGCCGCAAGGCCGCGGCGTTCATCGAAGCCGACGTGATGAATTACGAAATCGCAGCCAAAATCCTCTAATCTTCTGGCGGCCGCGACCATGTCCTCGGCCGCCAGATTGTCACCCATGACCTTTACGCCAAAATCTTTTCCCGCCTGCACCACTACTTTGATGGTCTCCGGGTGAGCACGCTCCATGACCACGACATGCGTCGCCCCTGCTTTGGCCATCATCTCGGCCTCAAGCCAACCGCCGTCCATGGTCTTTAGGTCGGCGACGATGGGAACGCCAGGGAACTCGGCGCGCAAGGCACGAACGCCGTTCATTCCCTCGGCGATGATTAAGGGAGTGCCCGCCTCCAGCCAGTCAACCCCCGCACGGAGGGCGAGCCGTGCGGTTTCGAGTGCTTCGGGGATCGAGGTGAGGTCGAGCGAGATTTGTACGATGGTTTCCATGGTCAGTCTTTGAAATGGCAATCTATCTTGGCCCTGAGAAAGCGGACCGATTCCCGCAGCTCTTCCATCCCGTCCAATCCATCTTCAATAGAAACCCACGAGTCAAACCCAACTGAATGAAGTATGGAAAAAATCTTGTCGTAGTCGTTCATGCCTTTACCGATGACGCCATGGGAGAGGCGGCTGGCGTAGCCGACTGAGTTCTCCTCTTTGCGCAGATCCTCAATCGTTCCACTCTTGAGGTAGCGGTCGCTGGCATGCATGGAGACAACGCGATGCTTCACCCGTTCGAGCAAAACCAGAGGGTCCTCGCCGGCCAGAATGGTGTTGGAAGGATCGTAGTTGACGCCGAACCAGGGCGAATCGATCTGGTCGACAATTTCGACGAAGACATCCATCTTCTGCGCGAATTCCGGGTACTGCCAGTAGTTGTCCTTGTAGTGGTTCTCCATGGTCATGACGACGCCGTGTTTTTCGGCAAACGGCAGCAGACCCTTGATGACCCGGACAACTTGAGCGACGCCCTTTTCCCGCGTGAGTTCGGGCCGGCGCTGGCCGGAGAGGACGCGGCAAAACCGGCCACCAAAAAAAGCAGTGATCTCAATCATCCGCTTCTCGCGCTCGATCTCTGCCTGCAACAGAAGGGGATCGGGCTGGGTGAAATCGGGAGAGCAGCAGAGCATCGGCATGGCAAGATTGTGCTGCTCGAGCGCGGCCTTGACCTGGTTGAGAAAGGTCGCATCGTCCTCCACAAAACCCGCGTAGAATTCGAGTCCGTCGACGCCGAGTGTTGCGGCAAGCTCGATCCATTCGAAAACAGTCATGGTGCGATGGACGCACAGCGCATCCATGTAGCACTTTGGAAATGCGGCTAGCCTGGGCTTCATGAAAGGGTTCCGTCAGCGCTTTCCTTTACCGGATTCCGGCCAATGACGGGGTATTGCTCCACATCGAGAACCGCGCCGTTGATGAGTGCGGCCTCGTCGGAAAGAAAGTAAACCGCAGCCCAGGCAATGTCTTCCGGCGAGAGCAGCCGGCCTGAGGGAGCAAATGTCCGGGATACCCTGCTGGGCCAATCCTCGGGCAAGCCCTCTTTCATTTTCAAGGCGAATTCATTCGGCGTCAGAGTCCAACCGACGTTTAACTGGTTGACCCGGATACCTTCGGCTCCATGAGCGTCCGCGAGGTTTCGCGTCAGGGTCATTAACCCCCCTTTGCAGATGGAGTAGATAAACTGATTACGCTCTCCGCAATAGGCATTGATCGAGCCGATATTCAGTACTCGTCCTGTGCCTTGTTTGCGAAAGTGGGGAAGCGCGGCCTGAATGAGAAGAAATGGCGCCTTCAGGTCGACAGCGACCGTCCGGTCGAATAATTCCGCATCGGTCTTCTCGATATTTCCCCGCGTGATTGCGGCGGCGTTATTGACCAGGCCGTCGATTCTTCCAAAATGATCGATGGTTTCCGCGATGAGCCGCGAAGGCACCTGCGGATCGTCGAGGGCTCCGATACAGAAAGACGCTGCTTCTCCGATTTCAGCAGCCAATTTTTGCGCTGCATCTTTCCGTCTTCCATGGATCATGACCTTCGCGCCTTCGCGCGCAAAGACCCTCACCATGCCCTCCCCGATGCCAGTGGTCGAGCCGGTCACCAGGATCACTTTGTCTTGCAGGCGTTGGCTCATGGCTGGAGCACTCCTTTGACGATTACGCCGGAATGCATCTCCTCAAACGCCTCGTGCCATTGGTTGAGCGGGGAGATGCGATTGAGTATGGGATCGAGATCGATCTTGCCGCTTGCCAGCAGGGAAATGACTTTCTCCCAAATCGGCCAGTTGTGAGAAAAGCTGCCTTGTAGAGTGGCCGCCTTCTGCACCAGTGGATCGAGAGAAAAATTGAGCGGCTGTGGTCCCCACCCAACTTTGGTGATTTGCCCCGCGGGACGCACGATGTCGAGCGCCAGCTTAAGCGACGCGGAAACGCCCGCCGCATCGATCACCAGGTCGAGACCATAGCCGTCGCCGAAATTCCTGACCCATTCGGCAACATCTTCGCCTTGCGCGCCCAGAACCGTATCGGCCCCGATTCGCTTGGCGACCTCCAACCGCTTGGCGTCGGCGGGAATGCCGATCACGATGAGGTGTCCGGCCCCAGAGAGCTTCGCCATCATGGCACATAGCAGTCCGATCGGCCCTGGTCCAATCACCGCGACCGTATCACCCGGCCGCAAGCGGGAGTTGACGCACACTGCGTTATAGGCAACGCAGCATGGCTCGGTCAGCGACGCTTTCTCCAGGGCCAACGAGGCAGGAACGCGGTGCAGACAGCGCGCGGGCACTTTGACGAAGGGCGCCATCGCCCCATCGACCCCATATCCGAAACCGAGCCGTTTCGGATCCAGGTTATAGAGTCCCTGACGAATGAACGCCGAATCGGGCGGCAACAGGGCGGCGGTTTCGCTCACCACGCGGTCACCCTCTTTAAAACCGGTTACGCGGTTGCCGGCTTTGGCAACATAACCAGCGAATTCATGCCCGAGGACAACCGGGTAATTGACCGGCCAACTCTGCTTGCCTGCGTATTGATGGAGATCGCTGCCGCAGATGCCCACGGCCTCCACCTTGAATAGAACGTCTTCTTCACCGATGCCAGGAACGGGGAGTTCACGAAGCTCGACCGAGTGCGGATCCTTTGCGTAATTGACCAAACCGACCATAGTGATCCATTTTGCGTAATCGGTGAGGCACAAAGCAACCGGATGGGGAAGATTTTAAATTTCAAAGGTCGAGACCGTCAGCCTTCTCCTGCTATAGCCGGCCATGTAGCGTGAGTAGGCAGCGATGCCCAGGTTTCCGTAGAGGGGAATCTGGTAAGCCAGCGCGGTGCTGTGGAGGAACTCGGCAAGCAAGCCCATCAGGGGCGTCATCACCGCTCCGCCCACGATCGCCATCACCAGAAAAGAGCCAGCGATGTTGGTGTTGGGGCCGAGATCCTTCAGACCCATGGCGAAGATTGTGGGAAACATCAGGGACATGAAGAAGCTTGTCAACAGAATCGCTATGAGCCCCATCCAACTCGGCGAGAATATTCCCACTAGCAGCAGAACAGCATTGAGCAGGGCGTAGGTCGTCATGATCTTGCCGGGTGAGAAGCGGCGCATCAGGGCAGTGGCTACGAACCGGCCAATGCCGAAGAGGCCGATGGAGCACGCCAACAGAATTCCACCGATGCGGTCGGTCGTATGGGCATATTCCTTCGCGTACGGAATGAAGTAGCTCCAGGTGCAGACCGATTCGCCTACGTATAAGAACTGCGCGACAACGGCGAAGAGAAAATGGGGCTTGTGCAGCAGCTCGCGCCAGTCCCCGCTTACCTCGGCCGCGTGTGACCTCGCCTCTATGAAAGCAGGGAACCGTGTGACACCGATCATGATTGCCCACAGCAACGCGAGCCCGCCTAATGCAAAATAGGGTGCAACGACGCGCATCGTCTCTTTATGCAGATAGGCGGCATACGTCCCGGCGGCCTGCATCGCGGCAACCTGAGAGTGCGAGAGTTCTACGCCGGAGAAGATGAAGGCGGTTCCGACCAGGATTCCGGTGATGCAGCCCACAGGATTGAACGCTTGCGCCAGATTCAGTCTTTGCTCCGAACTCGCCGTGGGGCCAAGCTGGGCAACGAAGGGGTTGGAGGCAGTTTCGAGAAAAGCGAGTCCGCTCGCCATGACGAATAACGCCGCCAGGAAGAAGCCATATTTCCCAGAGTTTGCCGCGGGAAGGAAGAGAAAGCACCCGGCCGCAAACAAGAACAGGCCGGTCAGGAATCCCGATTTATAGCCGCGGCGTTTCATGAGGAGACCCGCCGGCAGCGCGAGCAGAAAATAGCCGAGGTAGAAGGCCGACTGCACCAATCCAGCCTGGAACCGGCTGATCTCGAAAGACTTCATGAACTGCCGGATGAGCACGTCGTTCAGGTTGTTGGGAATACCCCAGAGGAAGAACAGCCCGGTAATCAGCACGAACGGACGCATAACGCCGGGCGGCAACCATGCCGCTGGCTTGGTGGGTGTTTCTGCACCTGGATGCTGCTCATCGACTTTGGTAGGGATCACCATACCCAGTTTCTCCGCGCGAGTTGATCCCGCATACCGATCAGTCCTCTGCGGCGGTACACTAATGCCGCTATATGGCATCCACGAAACTGTCGAGGAAAGACTGAAATGAAGCGGTTAGAAAGACTCAAGGTGGCATCTCTCTGTGCGTCGTTGATCTTCGCACTGAACCTGAGTGTACTCGCCCAGGAGACTACGTACTTCACCAACTGGCCAGCCGGGCTCTCTCCCCAGGAAGTTGGCAAGCGGGTTGCGGAGCACTTTGTCACCAGCCCACACCAGTACGGCGCAACCATCCATTACTCCGAAGTGGCCACCTGGTATGGCGGGCTTACCTTTGCCTCACTGACGCATGACGACGCGCTGCGCACAGGGCTGATCCATCGGTTTGAACCACTGATGCCCGGAGGGGCGGAGGCGGCGCGTATCCCGGTGCGCCACCATGTGGACGACTCCATCTTTGGCGTTGTGCCGCTGCAGATCGCGATTGACACCAAGGATCCGAAGTACCTTGCTGTTGGCAAAGCATGGGCAGACCGGCAGTGGGAGAATCCACGACCGGATGGATTATCAGCCGAGACCCGCTTCTGGGTTGACGATATGTATATGCTGACGATCCTGCAATTGGAGGCCTATCGCGCGACTGGAGACAGAAAATATCTGGATCGGGATGCGGTCGAGATGGTGGCATATCTCGATCAGCTGCAGCAACCCAATGGCCTTTTTTTTCACGCTCCTGACGTCCCTTTTTTCTGGGGCCGCGGTGACGGTTGGTTCGCTGCCGGCATGGCAGAAATGCTTCGTGAATTGCCCCAGGATCACCCCCAGCGGGCGCGGATTCTCAAGGGCTACCTGGCGATGATGAGTGCGCTGCTCAAGTATCAGGGGAAGGATGGGATGTGGCGGCAGCTGATCGATCACGATGAGGCGTGGCCGGAGAGCTCAGGCTCGGCGATGTTTACGTTCGCCCTGATCACGGGGGTGAAATATGGCTGGCTCGACGCCAAAACCTACGGGCCGGCCGCTCGCAGCGCATGGATTGCCGTCGCCGGCTACATCGACCAGAATCAGAATATTACCAGCGTCTGCGAAGGCACCGGCAAGAAGAACAGCTACGATTACTACATGGCGAGAAAGCGTATAACGGGCGACTTCCACGGACAGGCTCCTGTCCTGTGGGCAGCTTCGGCGCTGCTTCGGTAGCGTGAGAACTCCTCTCGTTCGCTAACGAAGGACGGGTGCCCCATATCTCGCTCGTTTTTCGCGAGATGTGGGATTCCACTTCTCTTTCCCTCTGACTCTCGATTCATCCGATGCACTTAGAGGTCAACATCAGTGGTATCCCACATCTCGCGAAAAACGAGCGAGATATGGGGCACCCGTCCTTCGTTAGCGAACGAGGGACCTAAAGGGATTGATCGCACAGGCGCTGCTCCTATAGGGTTGTTTTGGAGCTGGCGCCCTGAATGTTCATCTGATCGACGGCACATACGAGCTGTTCCGGCACTACTACGCGATGCCCTCGGCACGCGACTCCGACGGCCGGGAGGTTGGGGCCGTCCGGGGCGTGCTCGCGTCCGTGCTGGGTCTGCTCAAAGAAGGCGCCACCCACGTGGGCGTCGCGACCGATCACGTGATCGAGTCGTTTCGCAACGAACTTTGGCCTGGCTATAAAACGGGCGAAGGCGTCGAACCTGACCTGCTGGCGCAGTTCCCACTCCTCGAGGAGGTTCTCTCCGCAGCGGGGATCGTCGTCTGGCCGATGGTGGAGTTCGAAGCCGATGATGCCCTCGCGGCTGCAGCTGCGCTGGCGGCTCAGGATGCGCGAGTCGATCGAGTGATCATCTGCACTCCGGATAAAGACCTTGCGCAATGCGTCCGCGGCACGCGTATCGTCCAGTTAAATCGCCGCACACGCGTCACGTTCGACGAGGCTGGTGTCATCCAGAAGTTCGGTGTCTCGCCGGCGTCGATTCCCGACTACCTGGCGCTGGTGGGCGACTCGGCTGATGGCTATCCGGGGTTGCCGGGCTGGGGTGCGAAGTCTTCAGCCGCAGTCCTGGCCAAGTATGTTCATCTGGAATCCATCCCTAAGGACCACCGCGAGTGGCGCGTGAACGCTGCGAATGCGGGTACCTCTGGCCATCACTCTCCGCGAGACTGGGAGCGCGCTCAGCTTTTTCGAACTCTGGCCACGCTTCGCACCGACATCGCGCTCTTCGAAGACGTGGACCAATTGCGATGGAACGGACCCACACCTGCCTTCCCGGAAATCGCGGCGCGATTGGATGGCGCGGTCACTGATCCTAAGCGGCGTTCCATGCCTCGTTCCTAACCCAGGCTGGTTACGGTTGCGGCGGCTCTTCGCGATCTGCCCGGACTTCGTGGAGCTTCTCGAAGAACCGGATGACGGCTTCAAGATCGCCTTCAGGCAACATCGCAAGCAGGCGGCGGGTCTCGTTTTCTACGCCTTCATACATGGCGGCAACTTTGCGTAAGCGCGTGGGTATGAGCGTGATCAGCAGGCTTCGCCGGTCGGCGGGGTTGGGCTCGCGGCGAAGGTAGCCCCCCTTCTCCAGCCGGTCTAGCGCCACCGTGATGCCGCCGCTGCTTAAGCCAGTCCATCCTGCCAGGCGACTGGGCGTGGAGGGGCCGTAGAGCTGCAGCATATGGAGCAGCTGCATGTCGGTGAGGCCAAGGCCGGCTTTTTCCGCAGCTTGGGCATTGAAGAAGATGCTTGCCGCGATGAACTTGCGGATTTCGAGGACAATGCGGTCGGCGGTAGTGACCGGCGCCGGCAATTTGGTGAGGTCCGCTTTGGCAGCCGCAACGCGGCGCGATTTGGCTTTAGTGGATATAGACATGCAAGCTCACGATGCCTTATTATCCATGTATCTTATTTTATAAGATACATGGAGGATGAACAAATGACCACGATAGTCAAAGCTTACAAGGGAATGGGCATGGAAGGCAGCACGGCGCGCTGGTACGACCGCACCACGCGCAAAGACATGCCGGAGTTCAAGGCGTTGGCGTTGCGCATCGCGGCAGCGGTCCCCCCCGGCGGCGCAGTACTCGAGGTAGCGCCGGGCCCGGGCTTTCTTTCGATCGAACTGGCCAAACGGGGATTGCAGGTGCGAGGGGTAGACATCAGCAAGACCTTTGTCGAGATCGCCCAGCGCAACGCGGCTGCGGACGGTGTGCAGGCGCTGTTCGAAGTGGGCAACGCGGCGGCTTTACCGGTAGAGGATGGTGTTGTGGACTTTGTCGTGTGCCGGGCGGCGTTTAAGAACTTTACTGAGCCGGTGAAGGCACTGTCGGAGATGCGGCGCGTTCTGCGTCCGGGTGGGACGGCGCTTCTGATCGATATGCGACGGGACGTAAAGGTCGAGGAGCTGAAGCGGTATGTGGACGGGCTGGGCGTAAGCCGGCTGAACCGGTGGTTCATGATGTTGATCTTTCGCGGTATGTTGATCAAACGCGCCTATCGCCTGGAAGAGATCCGGCGCATGGCCATCGAAGCAGGCTGGGTCGAACCGCGGATTGATTCCTCGCCCATCGGATTCGAGGCCTGGTTGACTCGATGATGACTATGGTGACTTTGCGCCGTCGCAAACGGTACACTCGGCAATTCCGGATTTCTTATCAAGCAGGGAATCCGGAATTCGCCAAACCCTAATGAATAGACAAGTACTTGCGTTGCGAATCATCGGCTTCGCCGTCTTCGCTCTTCTCTTGCCCGTACATGCCCAAACCGGCTGGCCAGATGTCGGTCACGATGATCAGGCTCAGAGGTACTCCCCGCTGAAGCAGATCGATGTGCAGAACGTTTCCCGGTTGGGACCGGTGTGGACGTTCGGGCTCACGCACGAAGCCGATGGAACCGGCAGCCGGACGATAGAATCCGTGCCCCTTGTGGTGAACGGCCGCATGTACGTATCGTGGCCCTTCTGTCACGTCGCTGCGCTCGACCCCGAAACCGGGCAGCAGTTTTGGCGATATACCGCGCCCCGTTGTCCTTACCGGGGGCCTGGGTTGTCGTCCATGCGAAGTATGGCCTACTGGCCAGGCGACAAGGTGCGGCCAGCGCGCATTCTATTCGGTACGGAAGAGGGCGAACTGTATGCGCTGGATGCGAAGACGGGCACACCGGTTGAACAATTCGGCGAAAAGGGCATCGTCAACCTCAAAACGCCGGAGGTGATGAAGAGCTATCCGCGCATGCACTACGGGCTCACCTCTGCGCCGCTGATTTATGAGGACCTGGTGATCACCGGCAGTCACATTGACGACGAAACCGGTTCCAAGGGCCCGGCCGGAGACGTACGCGCCTGGGACGTGCGCACCGGCAAGTTGGTGTGGACCTTCCATACCGTTCCTCGGCCGGGTGAGAAGGGACACGAGAGCTGGACCGGCGATACCTGGAAGGACGTTTCCGGAGGAAATGTCTGGTCCTTCTTTACGATCGACGAGAAGCGCGGAATCCTCTACATGCCGGTGGGCTCGGTAAACAACGATCACTATGGTGTGGATCGTCCGGGTCGTGACCTTTTTGCAAATTCACTGGTTGCCGTTGATGTGAAGACCGGGAAGCTTAAGTGGTACTTCCAGGCGATCCATCATGATCTTTGGGATTACGACATGCCCGCCGCGCCGATGCTCTTCGACGTTGTTCATCACGGTGAGAGAATCCCCGCCGTCGCGGTCATCACCAAGAATCCTCTCTTGTTCATTCTCAACCGGGTCACCGGCAAGCCGATCTACGGCGCCGAAGAGCGTCCCGTGCCTGCGGGAAACGCACCAGGCGAATGGTATTCGCCGACTCAGCCATTTCCGCTTAAGCCTCCACCGTTGTCTCGGCTAACCTTCACGGAAAATGACTTCGCCAAGATCACTCCGCAACACGAGGCCGCATGCCGCGACTGGTATGCAAAGTTCTTGCAGCGCGGTGGAGTGAACAAAGGACCGTATACGCCCTCTTCTCCGAATGGAACTCTGCAGTTTCCCGATCATTGGGGCGGAGCCTGGATGTGGGGCGGAGCCTTCGATCCCGAGCTGGGGTACTACATCATCAATACGACAGATTCCGGCGCGCTTCATTTCATTCAGAACGAACCCAATCCAAAGCCTGGACCGCTCTATGCCGATGCGGATGGTCGATCGCCGATCTTGTACAGCACCAAGCCGAGCGCGGCCCAGTCGGCGATTTCGTTTTCGGCCTACTCATTTTCGGCCAATGGTTGGCCTTGTTGGGCTCCGCCCTGGGGCCGGCTTACGGCGGTGGACGTGAACACCGGTGACATTGCCTGGCAGGTGCCGTACGGCACCATGGCCGGGATTCCGGCGGACATCAAAACCGGAGCACCGAGCTCTCGCGGAGGTCCCACGACCACTGCGGGTGGCCTTATTTTCGTGACCGGCACACTCGATCAGTATTTTCGGGCTGTGGAAACAAAGACCGGCAAAGAGTTGTGGTCCTTCAAAATGGACCAGGCTCCTCTGGCAGTTCCCATTGTGTATGCCGGCAAGAGCGGAAAAGAATACGTCGCGGTCGCAGCGGGTGAGAACCTCGTCGCGTTTGCGCTGGACGGGCATGCGTCGCCGGGGACGGGCCCGAGCATTGCGCATGTGCAGACGCATTTGCCAGAAGGCGACGGCAGGGAGCTGGTGCAGAAGGTCTGTAACAGCTGCCACTCAGTTGACCTGATCACGACCCATCGCCAGACTCGAGACGAGTGGACCGGGACGGTGCAGAGAATGGCGCAGCATGGCGCTTCCGCAACCGATGAACAGTTCAACGAGATCGTGGATTACTTAACCAACAACTTCGGGCGTACCCCGGACCCCAAAGAGTAGATCGAGGCACACGTCGACTCTGCGGAACGACCATCCGCTCACAAACCATTAAGTGCGGAGCGTAGCGGCTTGTTGTTCTTTCAGCCACTAGCCAATTGCCCATGGAACTCCACCCTTTGTCATCCCGAGGAGCTGACTTGCCTGCGGCAAGTTAAGAGTGAAATGAACGCTGAAATCGATATTGATTCTATAGGTTTTATTTTTTGTTCATTAGGAGAGGTTGTGACTTTTTGGTGGTGCATCATTGGGTAGTTGTCGGTTCAGAAAACAGCAGGTCCCTCCCCTACGCTTCGCTACGGTCGGGATGACAAAGGTTAGATTTGTTCCTTCCTCTACAGTTTGTGATGTGGATGGAAGGGCAGTTCGCTTCGCGCTCTGCGTACAGCTTTCTCAATCCCCTATAACAGCTGCTGGGGTGAGCGCTACTCCACCCTTTGTCATCCCGAGCGTAGCCGAGGGACCTGCTGTTCCACTCGAGGATGCTACGAATCTCTTATAAATTCAATACACTGCGCATCAAGGCTTCCTCAACGAGAACGTTCCGTGATCGAGTCAGCCCCAACGCGCCCCTAGATTGCATGCAATACCTGGGGACAAAACCTGTCATATTAAATCCTATGGAGCACATGCCGGCGCACGCGCCTCGATGGAATCGAAGGAGTTTCCTGCGTTGCGGCGCCGCGCTCGCCGCCTCGCTTCCGTGGCTCAGTTCCTGCAAATCTTTGGACCGGCGAGACCTGATCCTCGCTCTGGGCTGGGTGCCCAACGTCGAGTATGCCGATCTGTGGGTGGCCCTCGAGAAGGGATATTTCGCCCAGGAAAAGGTTGCCGTGAAGGTGTGGCCCGGCGGTCCGAATGCACCGCAGCCGGTTATTGAAGTGGCCGCGCGTCAGGCTCATATCGGAGAAGCGGAGTGGCTGCCACTGCTCGATGCCTGCCTCCGCGGCAATGACTTCGTGATCATTGGTTCCATCTTTCCTGTGCACCCCGCCGCGTTGATGTCTCTGCCGCGGCGGCCGGTCCGCCGGCCCGGCGGACCTTCCTCATGCTCGCTTTCTCATACAAGGGCCGAGCGAGCGAACCGCCATTGAAGCCATGTTCAAGCTGAACCATCTTCCGCCTGACTATCAACTGATCCCTGTCGGCTTTTCCCCCGAAGCGCTGCTCAATAACGCCGGAGATGCGTACTACTGCTTCATTACCAACCAACCGCTGATGTTGGAGGACATGGGCATGCGTCCCGGTGTGGATTTTATTGTGACCCGGCTCGACCAGCTCGGGTACAAGGTGCCATCGACGCTGCTGTTTGTCGATCGGCAAACGCTGCACGCGCGAAGAGCAGAGCTGGTCGGGTTACTCAAGGCCCGGCTCCGCGGCAAGGCAGCGAATGATCTTGACCCGGCGTATGCAGCGCGGCTTGCAGTGGACAAATTTGGTGTCGATCTCGGGCTCACCTTCCAGCATGAGCTGCGCACCAACCAACTGCAATTGCCGCTGTACCAGGCGCCCGGATCACCGGGTCCCTTCTGGATCTCGGAGCAGGATCTGGTCAACAACATGTATGGCGCTGCCAGCGCCGCTGGGCGAACGAACCTGCCCGATCCATCGCGGCTGATGGACATGTCATTGCTCCAGGAGGCATACCGAAGCCTGGCAATGGAGAGGAAAGAAGCATGACTGAAGTGAGAGAGGCCGACCTGCTGATTCATCACGCCAGCATCGTGGCCTTCGATGATGACGGCACGGAACTCGGCGACGCGTCCATTGCCATCGTGGGCAACAGCATCGCCTGGATGGGGCCCACGGCGGAGAGCGCAAAACATTTTCATGCCAGGGAGACGATCGATGCCACCGGGCTGATCGCCATGCCCGGCTTTGTCGATGCCCACGTTCATACCGCGCAGCAGTTTCTGCACGGCAAGATCGCTGCCATTCGACGCCGGGGCGAATTGAAGAGCCCCATGTGGTCCCGCTACCTAATCCCGTTCGAGAGCGGGCTCGAACCCGAGGATGTGTACTGCAGCGGGCTCGCCGCTTATGCGTCGATGATCAGCAGCGGCACCACCTGCTTTCTTGAAGCAGGCGGACCATTCCCGGATGAGATGGGAAGGGCCGCGGACGAGATCGGCATCCGCGGACGCATTGCGCTCTCCACCATGGATATGGATGAGAGCATTCCCAGAGCCTCGCGGTTCACTACTGAAGAGGCCCTCAAAAGAAATGAGGAACTGGTCAAGCGCTGGCAGCATCATCCGCGCGTGAATGCCTGGCTCTCACTGCGCCAGATCATGGTCAACACGACGGGGCTGACGCGCGGCATGAGCGCTTTGGCCACGCAGCTCGACACGCCCATCCATACCCACCTCGCGGAGGGAACCTATGAGGTGGACTATGCCATCAGCAAATGGGGCTTGCGGCCGGCCGAGTATATGGAGAGCATCGGGGCTCTCAACGCCAATATCCACGCCGCCCACTCTGTGCTGCTGAGCCTGCACGAGCTCGACCTTTACCAGGCTCGCAATGTGTCGGCCTGTCACTGTGCATTTAATAACTACAAGATGGGCGCGCCCCGTGTGCTGGAGATGCTGCAGCGCAAGATTCGCCTGGGCCTGGGCACTGACGGCGCCGCGACCCGCGGCAGTCTGGATATGTTTGAGGTAGTGCATGCAGCCACGGTCGGCCAGCAGGCGGTGGGAGGAACCCCTTACCACGTCGATCCACCGATCACGCATGAGCAGATGCTACGTGCTGCCATACGTGGAGGGGCGCGCGCGGCGCGGCTGGAACGGCATATCGGGTCGCTTGAAATCGGCAAGCTGGCCGATCTGATCCTGGTCGAATCCACCAGCCATGCGCAGTTCCCGAATTACGATCCCATGATTACGCTGGCGGAGAGCACGGTTGGCCCCAACGTGAGGACAGTCATCATCGATGGCCGGGTGGTGATGAAAGACCGCGTTTTGCTCACAGTCGATCTGGCGGCCATGAAGGAGCGGCTGCGCCGGCAATACGGTGTGCTCATGGACCGCTTCGAGAGGGCGATCGCCTGAGCTATGGCCAAGGTTGAGATCCATGGCGTCAGCAAATCGTATGCTCTCGATCGACGCGACTCCGTGCTTGCTCTCAAGGACGTGAACCTGACCATCGAGGACGGCGAGTTCGTCGCTCTGCTTGGCCCCTCCGGCTGCGGCAAGAGCACACTGCTGCACCTGGTCGCTGCACTGGAGGAAGTATCGACCGGGTCCATCCTGGTGGATGGCGAATCACCGGCGCTGCTCCGCGACCAGCACCGGCTGGGAATTGCCTTCCAGGATCATGCGCTGCTGCCCTGGCTCTCGGTGAAGGGCAACGTCGCGCTGCCGTTCAAGATTGCCGGACGGCCCGTTGACTACGCCCGGGTGCGGCATTTGATCGAGCTGGCCGGTTTGCAGGGTTTCGAAGAGGCACGGCCCAGCCAGCTCTCGGGCGGCATGCGCCAGCGCGCCGCAATTGCCCGTTCGCTCTGTCTTGAACCCACGCTGTTGTTGCTCGATGAGCCCTTTGGCGCGCTCGACGCCGTCACCCGCCGGCGCATGAATCTCGAGCTGCAACAAATCTGGCTGGAAGGAAGCCTGACGACTCTGATGGTCACTCACTCGGTGGACGAAGCGCTTTTTCTGGCCGATCGAGTGGTGGTGATGAGCGGCCGCCCGGGCGTGATCGTGGAGGCTATTCCCGTGCCTTTCCCCCGGCCGCGCCGTATCGACTGCATGCGCTCGGAGCAGTTTCACCAGCTGATCGATCACCTGACCATGCTTCTCGAGCACTGAAGTGCAAAGCGCGAGCAAAAAGACGACCGTCTATGTTGTTCTGGCGCAGCTGTGTCTGCTGGCCGCCTGGCAGGCGTTGGCCCATTCCGGCGCCGCCGGCCTCACGGTTCCCACACCGGGTAGCGTCATGCGGGTTTATCTTCAGCCAAGATTCGCGGCATTGCTCTACCGCTCCACACTTGCCACAGTAAGCTCGGCGGTTGGAGGCTTTGCCGTCGGCGCTCTGCTGGGAACGGTCACCGCGATAGTTTCGTATATGCTTCCACCGCTCCGGCCGGGATTGGATCGCCTGGCGGTAACAGTCAACGCGATTCCGGCGGTTGTATTGGGACCGATCTTCATCCTGCTGGTGAGCCGGGAGCTGACGCCGGCCTTGCTGGCGGCCATATCCGTCTTCTTTCTCATCTATGTTGCGGTGGCGTCCGGCCTGCGTACCGCCTCCGCCGGCCTGAGCGCGATGATGACGACCTTCGGGGCCGGCAGGTGGCAGCGTTTGCGCTACCTCGATCTGGGCTCCGCCGTGCCTTCCTTCCTTAGCGGAGTGAAGGTTTCTGTCACGGCTGCGATGATCGGCGCCGTCGTGGGGGAGTGGTTCGGGGCTCCCACGGGGCTGGGCATCGTTATTTTGAACACCATGCAGAACTTTGAGATACCGCTGATGTGGGCGGCCGTGTTGCTGGTGGCATTGATCTCGCTTGCTGGTTATGGCGCGGCGCACGCTGCGGAACGCTATGTCGCGCGGAGATTTCTATGATCCGGCGCTTTTTCGCCCAGAGTTGGGGCTTGTTGCTGATCTTTGCCGCCTGGCAGGTGTGGGTTATGACGGCCCACTACAACAGCATCGTGGCTGTCTCTCCCGTAGCCGTAGTGCGCGATATCGTGCTGCACCCAGTGGTGTATCTGGTGCCCGGTTTGTGGACGCTCGGCTTCGCGCTCAGCGGACTTGCCGCGGGATTGATCCTGGGTCTGCTGCTGGCGATAGCCGGGTGGAGATCACAGATCCTGTCCGCCACCATCAGTCCTGCTGCGCTGCTGCTTAGCTCTACGCCTGTGGTCTGCCTGATACCGCTGTTGGCGCGCATCTTCGGCTACCAGAGCCGGACGGAGTTTGTCACGGTGGCCATCATGACTTTTTTCCCCGGCTTTGTTTTTGCCAGCAAGGGGCTAAGAACGTTGCCGCCTGGGTCGGGGGAGTTCTTCGCGGTGCTGGCGGCAACCCGGGGCCAGCGGCTGGTGTGGCTTGCTCTGCCCGCCGCTGTGCCTGGCATGGCAGTTGCGTTGCGCATCGGGGCGGCCTACAGCGTCATGGTGACCATGATCTCGGAATACCTGATGCAGACGGGAGGTCTGGGTAATATGTTCGCCCTCACCAGTCAAGCCTTCGAGACGGAACGCGCCTGGGGAGCCAGCCTGGTGGCCATGACGCTCTCGGTTGCGCTTTACAACGCGGCCGGCGCGGTGGAGACGCGGGTGCGAGAGCGCTACCGTTGACCGGGATCAGCTCTTCTCTTCCGGCTCCGGATCCTTTCTTCCCATGTAGAGATCGTCTAGATACTTGCCCCACTTGGTTTGCGCCGGATCGAGCCGGTTCTCGAGTTTCGCGCCTTGCGTCCACCAGTGGACGACATCGCGGCCCATGGCCGCGCCCCGGCGGGTATGCATGTCCACTTGGAAGTCCTGTACTTCGACCCGGCGCTCTCCGCGGGCGACGACAAATTGAGCCCAGGTGGCGAGTTCCATCGTGGTGTTGTCCTTCTTGGCGGTCGCGAGCAGGCGAACGGCATGCACGGAGTACATCCAGCGGTCGCCGCGATCGACCATGCGCAGACGCTGGGCGTTCAGAGCCTCGAGGATGGCAGGGGCCTCCACAAGTCCAAAGCCGACATCTTCAGTGGCAATGATCTCCAGCCTGCGCCACAGCACCTCCTCGGCTTCGGGGCCACTCGAGAAGAACTCATAAGCGGCGAGCACCGCCTCCTCCACCCAACCACGGCGTATCGACTTCTGCAGGACAGAGCGAAGCTCGTCGAAGGCACAACCGTTGATCGATGTTGCACGGCTCCATACATCCTGACTCTGGTAGTTTTGCGACATGACGCTCCTTATCCTGCGAGGGTATGCAGTTAGATTAAAGCCAACCCCTGCAAGTTCGGTGGTTTACAGGCAGGTCGAGGTCCACTAGAGTGAGTTGACAATCATAGGGAGGTCAAAATTGAAGTGGCTGCTAGCGTTTCTGCTGCTTAACCTTTCCGTTTTCGCACAACAAGCTTCCGTGATCGACTACACCTCGGTGCCAAATTTTCTCAAGCTTCCCCCTGACATGTATCTGGGAGAGATGGCCGGCGTGGCGGTCAATTCCAAAGGCCATGTTTTTGCTTTAACGCGCGGCAATACCACCGGTCCTGCTTATGGAGCTGCCGCATCGCAGCTGCTCGAATTTGGCCCCGACGGCAAGTTCATCCGCGAGATTGGACACCACCTGTACGCGTGGTCTTTCGGGCATTCCGTAAAGATCGATTCGGAAGACAATATCTGGGTGGCGGACAAGGGTTCGGACATGGTGATCAAATTCGATCCCGAGGGCCGCGTGGTGATGGTCTTTGGCCGCAAGCAGGAAGCCTCGGACGAGGGCACCGAACCCCTCAAGCATCCCAAACCGGCATTGCCGCCTATAGACGGAATGTTTCGCCAAGTGACCGACATGGCGTGGGATAAGGCTGGGAACACATACATCAGCGATGGCTACATCAATTCACGGGTGGCGAAGGTGGATAAGAATGGCGACTGGCTTAAGTCCTGGGGCGAGCCTGGGGACAAACCGGGTCAATTCAGTGTGCCTCATAGCATTGCTGTGGATGCGACTGGAAATGTCTACGTAGCGGATCGCGGCAACCGGCGGATTCAGGTCTTTGATGGGGATGGTAAGTTTCTTCGCCAGATCACCATTGATGTGCCGTTCGATCCAAACGCTCGTCCCGCGATCGGGCCCGTGCCGAGTCAGGCCACTTCAGCCAACGGCACCATGAAGGCCGGATCCCCCTGGGCACTCTGCATCACTCCGGGTCCCCATCAAGTGCTCTTCAGCTCAGATGCCTATCCAGGCCGGATTTATAAGATGAGCCTGGACGGGAAGGTACTTGGCTATCTCGGCGAGTCAGGCAAGCAACTGAAGCAATTCGGATGGATTCACGAAATCGCCTGCCCGTCGGAAAATGAACTTTACGTAGCCGAATTGCTGAATTGGCGGGTGCAGAAGCTCACCTTAAAACCCACTTACTAACGCTTCATGTCCACTAAAGTGGGATTGGGTCGGGTACAGGCGGCCGTAAGCGCCAACCGAAAACTGCCGCCATGCCCGCAATGCTTAGGATCCCGATGACCAGCGCGACACAGCCCGGCCAACCGCCGTGTTTCCACAGCAAGCCTGGAAGGATACCGCCCACCGTACCGCCGATATAGTAGCTGCAGATGTACATTCCCGCGGCTGAGACGCGGCTGCCGGCCGGGGCGGCATCACGCAGAAAGCTATTGGCGCAGGTCTGCGCTACGAAGACACCTGAGCCGGCAATCGCCAGCCCCAAAGCCACGATCCACAAAGAAGGGACCAGCGTCAGGCCGACACCTGCCATGCAGAAAGCTATGGCCGTTATCATTCCGTGCCGCAGTCCTACTCGTGCCAGTAACGTCCCTGCAACCAGCGTTGTGATCAGTCCACAAAGATAGACCGTGAAGAGGTAGCTTAACTGTTGTGTCGAGAGATGAAAGGGTGCAGCCGCAAGGTAAAAAGTTATGTAGCTGAATGTCGCTACCAGCGCAAAGAGCATACAAAAGCCGATCGCGAAGGTGGCCAGCAGGCGAGGATTCCGCAGGTTATTAAGCAAGGGCGCCCACTTCGATGCAGGTTGTACCAGTGCACGTGTTGCCTGCGCCGGTCGCAATAGCCACCTCGTCATAGTTGCGCCGCCCAGGCCCATAAGGCCTAGCGCCACAAACACCGTATGCCAGCCGTAGGCGGCGCCGATCACGCCACCCAGGATGCGGCCCAAAAAACCTCCAAAGACTGTGCCGGCTACATAAAAGCTCATAACCCGGGGAACCAGCAATGCGGGCCACTCCTCGGTGACGTAGGCGATGGTGATGATGAAGATTCCCGGTGTTACCAGGCCCTGCAGAAACCTCCACACCGCTAGCATAGGGAGACTTGTCGCCGTTGCCGTCAGCAGCGTGCAGAGCGCAAGCACCGTCATCGAGCCCACGATCATCCGTTTGCGGTCGACTCTTTCGGCAAAAATGGCCAGTAGCGCCGCCGACAGGGCGACACCGAGCGTCGAGGCGCTGATCGTCAGGCTGACGTTGGCCTCTGACGCGTGGAAAACGGTAGCCAGCAGCGGCAGAAGTGGCTGCGTGCAGTACAGATCGATAAACGCGAATATGCCGCACAGAAATGGCGCGAATACCTGGCTGTAGGGTCTAAGGCCCCGTTCATACAGGACCTCTGACTCGGCAGTCATCGGCTCATTGAGTGGAGGGCTCACGGCAAGAGACATGTAATAGAGATGGCTCCTGGCAGTAAGCCGTCGCAAATTGATAATGTGAACCATTCAGCCTTGCCGCCAAGGCGATGGAAACAAAAGGCCATGGAGTCATTGTGACGCGAAATGGATGGTTGCACCACCCCTCTCTCTGGCTATGTTTGCTTTGCTTGGGCATCCGATCGCTCGCGCAATCATCGTCTCCGCAACCCATTCCCATCGGGCTCGATGCCTATCGGGCCTGGGACCAGTGGCCGCGGCAGCGCATCGGAATGCGTGCCTACATGCGCAGCACCTACGATCGACAGGGAAGCAATGAAGGCGCCGACGCATCCCATTACCTCTATCAACTCGCAGATGACTTTAACGTCACGCTTGACGTAGAGGGTCCGGGAATTCTTCTGTTCAGCCGCTACAACCACTGGCATGGAAGCCCATGGCATTACGTGGTCGACGATACAGACCATATTGTTCAGGAAAGCAGCACCAAGGATCCGCTGCACCCGGTTTCCGATTCCACCTTCCTCCCCCTGGCGCCATTTCCCAGCCCGCTGAATGAGACCTGGGCCACGACCAGAGGAGCGGATCTCGTATGGAGTCCCATTTCCTTTGAACACAGCTTTCAAATGGCGTACAGCCGCACCCACTATGGAGCGGGATATTACATCTACGACCAGTTTGTGCCCGGAACCCGGCTATCGCGCCCCATCGAAAGCTGGAACGAAAACGTCGTTCCCGACCAGGATGTGCTCGATCTGATCGCGAAATCGGGTAGTGACATCGCTCCCCGGTCCGGGGCCAGGGAGGTCAGCGGAAAGGTGAACGTTCCCGCGTCCGGCGCTGTCACCGCGGCGGATTTGAAGGGCAAAGCGACGATTCGTGTCCTGAGCTTCTCCATCCCTCGTGATCAGGCTGCTGCTTTCAAGAGCGTTCATCTGCGGGTCACCTGGGATGGAAGACCGCAACCCTCCATCGACGCTCCCGTCGCTCTTTTCTATGGCGCCGGCACTCTTTATAACCGCGACAATCGTGAGTACCTGGTCAAGGCCTTTCCGTCCAACATTCGCTTTACCCAGGATCGAATCTACCTGGTGTGTTATTTCCCCATGCCGTTCTTTCGCTCCGCGCGCATACAGCTCGTGGGGGCGGGTCAGCAGATCGATGCCGTTGAATGGCAAGTGCGGTCCCTGCCTTTGCAGGAGCCCGCGAATCAGCTGGCTTATTTTCATGCGACCTACCGCGACTTTCCCAACCCAACGCCCGGACAAGACCTGGTGCTCCTGGACACGGGAGACATGGAAGGAGCGAAGGACTGGTCGGGGAACTTTGCCGGCACATCGTTTATCTTCTCTCAGCATGCGGACCTGCGAACCCTTGAAGGCGATCCGCGGTTCTTCTTCGATGACAGCCTTACGCCGCAAGCGCAGGGTACCGGGACCGAAGAATGGGGCGGCGGTGGGGACTACTGGGGCGGTCTGAACATGACTTTGCCCTTCGTCGGCCATCCTGTGGGCGCACGTAGCGCTCAGCTTGCTGTGAACGAAGAAGACAAGATCGAGTCCGCATATCGCTTTTTGCTTACGGACCTGATGCCATTCGGAAAGCATGCGGTCATTCACCTGGAACATGGCGGGAACAACGAATCAACGGAACACTACGAGACGGTGGCCTATTGGTACGGCTTGCCGACGCCTTCGCTGGTCGAAACCGACCGGCTGCAGATTGGGGATGCAGAGGCGGAGCACGCTCACGATTACTCCTCGCCGCAAGCTTCCCCGCCATACACCATCTCGTCTCGCTACGAGTGGGGCGTCGATACGCTGAATGGTAAGGTCATTTATCCCGAGGAGCAGGACACGGGCCGCAAGACCAAGGGCACTTCGGTGTTTCGTCTCCGTCTTCGCCCCGACAATCTGGGAGTACTGCTTCGCCGCAAACTGGACTATTCCTTCCCCGATCAGCGGGCCGAGGTTTATATCGCAGACAATGCCAGGTCAGAAGGGAAGCTGGCCGGCATCTGGTATCTAGCCGGGTCGAATACCGTTGTCTACTCGAACCCGAAAGAGGAGCTGGGAGCCACGGAACACAACGTCGAAACCTCCAATCGCAGATTTCGTGACGACGAGTTTCTCGTCTCGCGCGAACTCACGCAAGGCCGAAAGGCGATTTGGGTGCGAATCAAATTTGTCCCGGTCAACCGGCCGCTCTTTCCCGGCTATCCCATCGGCGATCGCGCTTGGAGTGAAATTCGCTACACCGCTTACTGCTTCATCAATCCCAGGAGCCGCTGGTAAGCGGAGCTCCGATCCGCGACCAGAGGGTAGACGTATCATTTCCCCTTATCTCTCAGGAGGGGAATGAAAGCCCGTGCAAAAATGTGCGAACTGTGGGAGGTTTACTCTCATTCAATCTTCGTGGACGGAGCTTGAGCGGTGTGTTTCTATCGGGACCATTTCCGCCCACGAATTTCTGGGGTCTCAGCCGGACGAATAAATCGCCTCAAGCGCTACTTCGTCTGCTATCGATTCGTGCGGGAGACAGGAAATGGGTGTCGGGTCACCGATCCAAGTTCTGCGATCGCGGAGGTCTGCGCTTTCAGCTCGGCGCGATCAGCGGCAGTTTGGGAAAGTAGGTGCGATAGCGACCTGCGTCGCGGGTCAGCAGGCTGTATCGGGCGATCGACGCGTGAGCACCGATGAAGAAGTCTGGCAGGGGAGATCGCCTCACCCCGCTATGCTTCCGGTAAATAAGAAAAGCCTTCCCGGCGAGGAATGCAGCCTCGTAGGGGAGTGGTTCTCGCTCCACGAACGTCTGGGGCAGCGCATCGTTGAGATCTTCGATCCGCGAATACCGAATGGAGACTTCGGCATAGATGATGGGGTTAATCACTAACCGCATAGTTTCGGCTGCGCTGGCCAGCGCGCTTGCTGACCATGAGAACCACTGCGGTCTTCCGTCATGATATCGAGCAGAACATTACTGTCGACGAGTGCGGCGCTCACTTATTTGCCACGGGTCAGGGCCATAATTGCATCGGTGCTCATAGCGATGTCTCCCCGTCCGCGCAACTGGGCGATAAGCCGCGAACCTCGGCCATCGTTCTTACGGTTGTGGGCGCGGACAATGCGGACGGCCTTGCCATCGAACTCGAAATCGACCTCGGTATGGGGAAGAAGCCCGGCCTGCTCGCGGATTTCGGCCGGAATCGTCACTTGGCCCTTAGAAGTGATCCGCATCGTTTCTCCTTACTCTTACATGTAAGAGTAAGACTCGTGAATAGAGAAGGCAAGGGGAAGGAAGCGGTGTGCGCTGCGTTGCACGCGGCCCCCGTGCTCTGAAAGCCGCTCCGCACGAATGCAATCAACCCGGGTGGCTCTCTTCACAGGTTCCCGTCCCCGAGTTCCCCGTCCGCCTCTTCCGTGAACGCGGATTTGGATGACTGCGGAGAGACAGACGCAACGTTACCCTTGCTTTAACGATCATGTTGAGTTAGTAAACGTCGCGTCTGTACCTCCTCAGGCCCTCGCAGGTAGCGCGGCTATTCCGCCGGCGCCATGGTGACCTGAACGTTTGGAACAAGCATCAGGAGATCCCAGAAAGCATCAATCTTTACAAGAGCACCGGGTTGCGCTCAATATTGATCCGAACCTCCCGTACAAACCTGAACCTAGTAGCTGAAAACGGAATGCACACTCGATCACATTACGCTTTCGCACATCCGGGCTTGCGAGACTGCATGACTCGCCGGCCATTTGGTGACACAGGAAATGCTCACGAGGTTGCGATGGCGCGCTGAAAGACGCGGACTCGTTCACCAGAAATTGGAGCTTTCAGTGGAGTCTTTCCTACTCAATCTTTCTGCGGTTTATTTCGACCCGCACCCGACCTCGATCTTCTCGCCGTTCTCAACCCCCGGCAGGGAGATAGACGGGCTGTCGCATTTTGTCCTGGCCATCTCGGCAGGGATTTTTCTTGTAGTGAGCATCTTGCTCGTCTATGTAATCACGCGATATCGAGCGCGCCCCGGTGAGAACTCAGAACCACCGCAGGTATTCGGGAGCTTGCAGATTGAACTGTCATGGACGATCATTCCGATTCTGATCATCGTGGTTCTGTTTCTCAGTACGGCGCGGGTTCTATTTTCCATTCAGGACGCTCCGAAACCGGCCACCGCGCTCGATGTCGTCGTCACCGGTCATCAGTTCTGGTGGGAGTTTCAGTACCCCCAGTATGGGGTCGTAACTGCGAACGAATTGCACCTGCCGTTGAGCACTCCAGCCGCGCCCAGGCCGGCGTTCTTAAAGCTGATGTCTACTGATGTCATTCATAGCTTCTGGGTGCCTGAGTTGAACGGCAAGACGGATCTTGTGCCTAACAAAGTGAACGAAATGTGGATCGATCCGCAGAAGCCGGGCCTTTATGTGGGGCAATGTGCACAGTTCTGCGGCGCAGAGCACGCAAAGATGCTGCTTCGGGTCTATGTCGACACACCGGAGCAATTCGAGAAGTGGATTGCCGGCCAGCAGAAAACTCAGCCGGAACTCAACACGAACGATTCGGGCGCGAAAGACATCAACGCAGATACCGGCAGAAATCAGCCGGACGCGAAACTTGGACAAGCCGCTTTTGAGCACCAGGCGTGCTTCGCTTGCCACACGGTATCGGGCACAGCAGCGTTTGGCCGCATGGGCCCTAATCTGACGCACCTAATGAGCCGCGAGACTTTGGCTGCAGGAATAATCGCAAACAATGCGCAAAACCTGAAGGCGTGGATCGCAGACCCTGACACATTCAAACCCGGTTCATTAATGCCGGCCTTGCATCTTAGCGACCGGGAGAATGCAGAGATCACAGCGTACCTTTTAACCCTTAAGTAAGCGAGTGAGAAGCAACTATGGGCGGAGAGAGCATACCAATTGGGCATAACATCGGCGTGGGCCTGGATAGCACGCGGGCGCGCCCCACCTATCTCGAAGTCCTTTACCGCTGGATCTTCACTGTCGATCACAAGAAGCTGGGCATTCTCTACATCTCTTACGGCCTTCTGTTCCTGCTGGTCGCAGGCGTTGAAGCGCTGATGATTCGTATTCAGCTCTTCTTTCCGCACAATACATTTGTTTCGCTATTTGTTTACAACCGGCTGTTTACCATGCACGGCACGACGATGGTGTTTTTTGTGGGCATGCCCCTGATCTTCGGGTTCGCCAACTATCTTGTTCCGCTGATGATCGGAGCGCGTGACATGGCGTTCCCGCGCCTGAACGCCTTCAGCTTCTGGATTAGCGCTCTCGCGGGTCCGTTGCTCTATTACAGCTTCGTGGCTGGAACCGGTCCGGCAGGGACCGGATCCGCGCCCGATGTGGGTTGGTTCGCATACGCCCCACTGACCGAGCCCGCCTTCTCGCCCGGTCACACCATGGACTATTGGACGGTATCGTTGCTCCTGAGCGGCGTAGGCAGCATCGGCACGGCAATCAACATCCTCGCTACGGTGTTCTGCATGCGGTGCAAAGGGATGACCCTTTCGAGGATTCCATTGCTGCCCTGGCTCTACGTTACCGTCTCATTCCTCGTTCTTGTAGCAGTCAGCCCACTCACCGCATGCCAGATAATGCTGATGATCGACCGTTACCTGGGCGGACATTTCTTCGATACCCGGGCAGGAGGTTCGGCGATGCTCTGGGCACACTTCTTCTGGATCTTCGGACACCCGGAGGTCTACGTACTTGTTCTGCCCGCCTTCGCCGTTGCCAACGAAATCATTCCGGTCTTCTCGCGCAAAGCCATCTTCGGGTATCCGGCCATGGTGGCGGCATCGGTTAGCATCGGTTTCATTAGTCTTGGCGTCTGGGCTCATCACATGTTCACGCTCGGCATGACCTCGTTCGGCAATGCCTTCTTCACACTTTCAACTATGCTGGTCGCGATTCCCACCGGCATCAAGATATTCAACTGGATGGCCACCATGTGGGGCGGAAGGATCCGGTTCGAAGTACCGATGCTATTCTCGATAGCTTTTCTCTTCCAATTTGTGATTGCGGGCCTTACGGGAGTCATGCTTTCCGTTTCTGTATGGGACTGGCAGCTACACAATTCCTATTTTGTGGTCGCTCATTTTCATTACGTGTTGGTGGGCGCCATCGTGTTCATGATCTTTGCAGCGATCTATTATTGGTACCCCAAGATGACCGGACGCATGCTCGATGATCGACTGGGCAAATGGCATTTCTGGTTGATGGTTATCGGCTTTCACTTGACCTTTGACGTAATGCATTTTCCCGGCCTGCTTGGCATGCCGCGACAGATCTACAACTACGAGCCGGATCGGGGATGGACCTTGATGAATCAGATCATTTCGGTGGGTGGATTTATTCAAGCCATAGCCGTACTGATCTTTGTCTATAACCTCGTGCATTCTTACTTCCGCGGCAAAAAAGCAGGTCCGGACCCGTGGGATGCCTGGACCCTGGAGTGGCTCACGTCCTCGCCTCCGCCTGCTTACAATTTCGCGATTGACCCGGAAGTGTCCAGCCGCCGGCCGTTATGGGACCTGAAACATCCTGAAGATTCCGATTCCGCATTCGAGTAATTCGCCAAGAGGAGAACATGGCTACCATTCCCCTGCAGCACAACAATCATCAGGACACGTGGACCCAGCCCGCACGCGGCACGGTCGCCATGGTGGGCCTCATTATTGCGGAGTCCTCCATCTTCACAATCTTTGTCGTCGCGTATCTCTATTACCTTGGCCGCGACGTGCAGGGGCCCACACCCAAAGAAGTGCTGGACGTCCCCATTTTCTATACCGTGTGCCTGCTCTCATCGAGCTTTTTCATCTGGCTCGCCGAGCGCGCCATCGATCATGGCAAGATGGCGGCCTTCCGGCTCTGGTGGTCGATCACCATTCTGCTGGGCATAACCTTCCTTTACGGCACAGCGACAGAGTGGCACAAGCTCATTGTGCGCGATCAGCTGACGATCAGTACCAATTTGTTTGGAACGACGTACTACTCACTTGTGGGTCTGCATGCTTCCCATGTCGTGATCGGCGTCATCATGATGCTGGTCACACTTGGGCTCGCGTTGGCCGGCGCGGTGGGCCCGCAGCATGCATATCGCGTCAGGACCCTGGGTCTCTACTGGCATTTCGTTGACGCTGTCTGGGTCGTCGTCTTCACCGTTGTTTACGTGGTGGGCAGATGAACGAAGCACACGATAGAAACACCGCTGA
Organism: uncultured Acidobacteriaceae bacterium; assembly: GCA_963787145.1. Classification (GTDB taxonomy): domain Bacteria; phylum Acidobacteriota; class Terriglobia; order Terriglobales; family Acidobacteriaceae; genus PALSA-350. Next base: position 46,949 of record CAWBBY010000015.1, on the reverse strand, counting down.
GGGGCAAAACGGCGACAAACAACTGGGCATGGTCCATTTGCCTGCGCCCACGCCATGGCCTTTTCTCATGGCGCTTGGGTTGACGCTGGTCGGCGCTTCGCTGGTCACCAGTATTTGGCTCATCTGGCTCGGCGCTCTTCTTTTCGTCATCTCTGCGCTGGGATGGTTCCGCAATGTGCTGCCGCACGAGGCGCATGAAGATGTTCCGGTGGCTGAAGAGTTGTTCTCGTTTGTGCCCGTGTATGAAAACGTGGCGCGTATCGAAGTGGGCGAGAGACACCGCGCGCAGCTGCCGCTCGAAACGTTTCCTGTATCCAGCGGCATTATGGGCGGAATCGCGGGCGGCGTGGCCATGGTCATTCCGGCAGAGATCTACGGCGTCGTCCGCCACCACAGCATTTGGTACGTGGTAAATCTGCTGGGCGGCGCAGGCGTGGGGTCGTGGACCAATCCCACCGTAGAGCAGATGAGCCATTTTCGTCTGAGCGCATTCATCACCGCCAATATCATCCAGGGCGCGACCACTCTGCTCGTCGGCATGCTTTACGGCGCACTGCTTCCTATTTGGCCTAGAAGACCGATCCTGCTCGGCGGCATCGTTGCGCCCATTGCATGGACCGGGTTGCTTTACAGCATTCTCGGGCTTATCAATCCGTACTTCGCAGAACACGTTGACTGGTGGTCGTTCGCGGCTTCGCAGGTGTTGTTCGGAGTTGTAGCTGGATTCGTGGTTGCGAAATCCGGCCGCCTCAAGCGCCTGCACCAGGTTCCGCTTGCGGTGCGGCTCGGTGTAGAGAGTCCCGGTTTGTCGTCGGAGCACGGCGGAGAAGATCACAAGCGATGAGGGTGACGCCTATGTTTCAGACCGGGACACTCGGGCCGAATGTTTACCGGTCATAACGAACGTGTAGTCACGGTCGTGTCTCGTAACTGTAACAGAGTTGTAATCCAGCCGCTGCCGTACAGCGGCGACGCTACCACAATCATGTGCGGGAGTCTACACTCTCAGCGTTTGGACGAGACGCCAACTTTTTAAGGCGACCGCACCATAACAGCGACCGTGTTGTTTTTGCATCTTCCGTGAAACGGATTGGTTCTTTTTTGCTCGCAAGTCAAGCTTGTGATTCTCAGGATGATCTATTTTCTTAACGAAACCAGAATTTCAACCCTTTGGGGTTGCGCTGTACGAGCGACCTCGCTATAGTCCTCCAAGACACAAAATGATTCTGCCCCGCATCGCCCACATGAACTCGGCGATATAGACCAGAGCCCATGCGAATCCGTTGCCGACGATTGAGCGTTTAGCCACGCACTTGTGCGCCTCGTCCGTTCTCAGGCCGAGTTTTTCCTTACCTGCCTCTCAATAGTCTGGCTGTCTTCCTCAAGGGGCGCTCGTTCCATGAACGCAGGTACACCTGCGGGCTGGATTCGCCACTTACAGGTGCAGTGTGTCACGTGAACTTTTAGATGAGGTGGATCTCCATGGAACGTTTCTCCTGCAAAAGTGAGGTTTTTCTATCCCCTGTATCACGTCTTTGCCGTGTTGCCAGCGGCGGAACCTTGGCATGCTTACTACGCTTGTCAGTTCTTGTGCTGCTCATTTTATTAGTGGCAGCACCGGGCCAGGGCCAAACATTGAGCTCAATTTCGATTTCACCCAGTCAGCCCACGGTAGTGATCGGCGGTACGACACAGCTTACGGCGACGGCAACCTACTCCAACGGCTCCACCACGAATGTAAGCGGCAGTGTTACCTGGAGTTCCTCGGATCCCCGGATGGTCAACGTCTCGAGTAGTGGAGTGGCCTCCGGGTTCGCTACCGGCAACGTTGCCATCACAGCTTCCTACCAAGGACAATCAGCGACCGCGACCGTGGCCAGCTCGATCGGCAACATTCAATGGAGCGGCCCGATCACCATCACCCAGGGAGGCACCTACTCTGGGAACTGGAAGAGCACGAATCCCAATACGGCGGCCGTTACTATTTCCACCACGGACCCCGTCATCATCGAAAATTCCTACGTGACCGGCCCAGCCGATCTGATCGACGATCCCATTTACGGCAACAGTGTGACGGTGAAGAATGTGATTGGCATTGGCGTCAACCCGAATGTGAGCGGCCAGTCATACGGTGTGTTTGTCGACGCTCAGAATTCCGTCCTGCTCGACGTGGAGAACTGCTACTTCGAGAATGTACGGTTCGGCGTGTATCTGCGCGGCTATGCCGGCAATCGCAATGGGACGCAGACGATCACGATCCTGAATAATCGGGGACGCAATATTCTCGGGGTTGAGAGCAATGGGAACAACGGCACGATGGCGGGCGAGACCAATTGGCAGTGGGCGCATGCAATCCAACTCGACGGCGCGTACGGTGTACCCGGCATCAAGATTGCGTGGAATGAAATTGTGAACTATCCATCGCAAAGCCTGGTGAACGAGAACATCAACATGTTCGACTCCGGCGGCACCTCAAGTAGCCCGGCGCAGATTCACGACAACTACGTGCAGGGAGCGTACGCCTACAATCCCGCAGTGGACAGCTACAACGGGGGCGGCTTTACCACGGATGGCAGCGCGAGTGATACGGTGCAGACGGCTTCGGCCTTTAACAACGTCTATAACAACCAGTTTGTCGACACCGTCAACATGGGGATCGAGATTGGAACCGGCCACGACAACGCAGCTTATAACAATCGGATAATCTCCGCGGGCTTGCTGCCGAATGGCACTCAGATTCCGGCGCAGAATGTGGGGCTTGCGCTGTACGACATTTACGGGAACATCGCGAACGGCTCCATGTACAACAACAACATGTACAACAACACCGTGGGATGGATGTGCTGGGCGGCGCGCTGCGCCTGGGACGGATACCGGAACGACGAGTGGTTTCCGCTAAATAACAGTTACTACACCACGAACCAGTCGATCTCGACAAACCCCATTACGCTAGCGATGGAGAGCACGGAATACCAGACGTGGCTGGCGAAAATCAGCTCGAATGGCTTGGTCGTTGGTCCGGAGGCTTCGTCGAGCGGCTCCGGCGGAAGCGGATCTGGGAGTGGACCGGGATCAAGTTCAGCATCGAGTTCCGGTATCTCGACTACGGCGTGGTACACCATCGTGAATACCGACAGCACCTTATGTCTGGGGTCCGCTTCCACGATCGCTGGGGCTGCACTGCAGCAAAACACTTGCGGCACATCGCAGTCACAGCAATGGCAGTTCCAACCGGCTGCCGACAGTGGCTACTACCAGGTGGTGAACCGCAGCGCCTCGAGTGCCAGCAATAAGCTCGTCTGGGATTTAACCGGAGGAGAGTGGCAGACGGAGGACGGAGCGGCTATCCAACTTTATTCCTCGAAAGTTGAGACAAACGAAGAGTGGATGCCGCTGTCGGTGGGAAACGGCGCCTATCAATTTGTAGTTAAAAACAGCGGCAAGTGCCTGGATGTTCCCGAGGCTTCTTCAGCGGTTCTGCTCAAGATGCAACAGTACACTTGCAACGGAACGGGAGCCCAGTCCTTCACCCTGCAGCCGCAGTAGAGATGCGTTAACCTTGGGTTGCGAGCTACACCGCTCCGTGAAGGGAGCGGGTTGTAGCTCGCGTGCTTATGTACGCGAGCTGCACAAAACGAACGGGCCAGCGGCCCCTGGTGGACGGATCTTCGAATCGGCTCCGGTCCGCCGCGGGGAACCTAAAGGCTCCTCACGGTAGCAGTTCGGCTACCGTTTCGCCGCCTGACGCGCCGGCCCGTCTCAGCCGGGATCTCTGTCCCGATCTCTCCCACTTTCCCTAACGTCAATTCTGACTCCGTCGCACCGTCGTGCAACGATCTAGTTTTCGGTGGGGGTTTCCTCGATGTGATCGATAACCAGGACGGGGTAAGAACGTTTGGTCTTTTCCAGTTTGAGACCCAGCTGTTTGTTGACGGCGTCGAAGACGGAGAGGGCGCCATTGGGGTCGGAGTTGTTGGCGGCGTCTCCGGGGGTGGGAAGGATCTTATCGGCGGAGCTGAAGCTGAGCGTGAAATCGTAGGAGCCCTTCAGACCCGTGCCGTCAATTACCGTGTTATAGATATAACCGCTGGCTACGTGCTGGAGCTCGTCGCCGATCTGGGCAATGGTCATGTTCTGGCAGGTGAGGAGGCGGTTGAGGATGGGGTTGGCGATGCGGGGATCTTTGCCGTCCGGACCCGGGCCTTCCTTGCATTTGGTGCGTTCGGCCAGGTCGGTCGTGGGCTTAAGTTTGGGGTTGGCCGCTACTAGAGTGTACGCGGTGACGGGTCGGTCCTCCATATGCGCCTTCATCTGAAAACGCTCGGTGATCATGGCCCGCATCATGCTGCGGAGGTCCTCGTAGTTGATGAGGCTGGCGGAGGAAAACTTATCCACGCGAACATTGGCTCCAGCCTTGGCGGTGATGTCGAACTTGGTGTCATCGAGCCATTTGGGCGCGTTGGCGATCCCTTCCTTATTGCTGGAGTTGATGTCCCAGGCGAAGTTAATGAGGAACCTGAGGGGAATGGCGCGGGTCTCGACCTGGTTACCGGTGATGCGGCCGTAGCCCTTCTCGTCAGGGGCGCTGGGCTTGATGACGGTGACCTCGAACGGGGCCGCAGGCGGCTCGGGAAGGGCTTCGTCGATGTTGGCGACGTTGGGGGTGGGAGTTGCATCAACGCTCGCCACCTGGAAGACGGGGCGGCGAGCGGTTTTGAGTTCCAGCTTGAGTCCTAGTTGCTTTTCTACGGCGGCGAAGATGGAGATGCCATCGGCACCCTGCTTTTCAAGCAGGTTGCGAGGGGTCCATTTGATGGTGAAGTCCCAGGCGCCTGCAAGGTTGGTTTCGTCGACAACCGGTTGATCGAGATACCCTCCAGCGAAGTTGTGGAGAGTGTCGGCGAGTGCGGGCATGGTGAGATGCTTGCAGTTGGCGCTGATGTAGACCGGGGCGCCGGGAGGATTGTTTGGCGGCGGAGGAAGAGGGACGCAGGAGCCATCGCCCGAACCTTCCGACTCCGTCATCTTCGGCTTTCCGGAGCCGGCGGAGAGGACGTAGGTTGGCACGGGAGCAGTAGCAGTTTTGACAACGAGGTGAAAGCGGTCGGCGAGGAGAGCGCGCAGCATGAGCTTGACGTCCTCCTGTGTGGTATTGGGCGGCACTTTCGCGCGGATGTCGTAGCGATTGCGTTCGAGCCAGGTGGGACCTCCCTGCACATTGGCTACATCGACGCCGTAAGCGGTGGCAATGAGGTCGGCCATGGTGGCCTGGGTAAGGAAATATCGGTCGCCCTGGATGGAGTTGCCGTGCATAAAGGGGTTGGACGTGAATGGGCTGGTGTGGACGTCGGCGATGACGAAGGACTTAGGGGCGCCTGTGGTCTGAGCGTGCGACGAGAAGGGGAGAATCGCGAAAAGAACGAGAACCGTTCGCATCCTGTAAGCCTCAGGGTGGCGCGGATCGAGTGCTCAATGGTACTTAGGTTAACGCGAAAATGAGGGTGGTGCCAGACGGAGCCTTTGGGAAAGCATCAGTCACTAATTTATGGTTTGGTCAGTAATTTTTGGTCCAGGGCGTGGAGCCAGACATGGGTGGAGGAGGATGAAGATGGGAAAAACACGCTTGCTGCGGAGCGCATTCGCTACCGTGACCCTTGTGGCATTAGCCGTAATGACCGTGTGTGCTCGGAGTTCGGCGCAAACCGGGCACAACGACGAATTTGTCCAGCGCGACGGAACCCGCCTGACCCTTGGCGGCGAAACCTTCCGCTACAGCGGACCCAACATTGAATGGCTCGGCCTGGAAGCATACGGCCCCCTCGATCCCATGGGTCCCCGCTACGCCAGCCACTTTGAAGTCGACGACGCCATGGACACCGCCAAGGCCATGGGCGCCCGCGTCATCCGTTCGCAAACCATGGGCGATAGCATCGGCTGCGATCTCTGCATTGAGCCCAAGCTGGGCGATTTCAATCCCGAGGCTTTCAAGCACATCGACTATGCCCTCAAGGCTGCGCACGACCGCGGCCTGCGCCTGATCGTTACCCTGGTCGGCGACTGCGCCTACTGCACGTTCGGCGGGCTAGGGGAGTATTCCAAAGATGCCGGCCCGGCCGGTTTTACAGCGTTCTTCACCGATCCAAAGGTGATCGCCCGCTTCGAGGAGCACATTGGCGCGCTGCTTAATCATAAGAACTCGCTCACCGGCATTGCGTACAAGGACGACCCCACCATCCTGGCCTGGGAAGACTGCAATGCCTGTGCCGTCGTAGCGGCTTTAGCCGGCGGGGGCAACACCACTCCCTTGGTCAAGTGGGTCGATGTCATCGGTGAGTACATCAAGTCCATCGACAACAAACACCTCTACGAGGACAACAGCGGCCTTTTAACCTCCGACAAGGGCGGCGCCGTGCTCGACGCAAAAACCCCCGACATCATCACCTCCGAGTACTATCCGCACTGGGACGCAGTCTTCGGAGCATTGATGGGTGGCGACAAAACCACTGCCGAAACCTTCCCGAAACATGCTGAGCTGGTCACCAGCCATGGCAAGGTTTATGTGGTCAACGAATACGGCTGGGACAATACGAATTGGGCCACGCCGGCAGACCTGGAAAAAGTCCTCACCGCCATGAAGAACGAACCCAAGGTCTCCGGGGACCTCTTCTGGGCGCTCCAGGCACACAACGAAAAATTCGGCTGGCAGCCCATTCCGGCCAATGTCCCCGACAAGCAATACTCTCTCCGCAGTGAGAGCGGCCAGTGGTGGGCGCTCTATTACGGCGGCATCAACACCGTCACGATGACGAAGGACGACATGGCTGCCCGCGCCGAGCTCCTGCGCACCCATGCCTTTGAAATTGCCGGCGTTGCCGTACCTCCGCACGCTGTTCCGCCCGCCCCGGTGATCACCGTCAGTGGCCTGGGCCTCATCGCCTGGCGCGGCTCCGCCGGCGCGGTCAAGTACACGGTCGAGCGCAGGGATAACAACTCCGCCCCTTGGCAGGTCATCTGCGACAAATGCGCCACCGACACGGATACCCCGTGGGTCGATCCCAAACCGGCACCCGGCTTCTTCGACGCCAAGTATCGCGTTACCGCCTACAACGCGGACGGCAAAGCAAGCGAACCTTCAGCAGAGCGATAGCTCAAAGACGCGCACGGATACGAATCGTCCGCACAGGGATAGCCCAGTGTGTGGGCTGCTCTACCTTTCCAGGCCGGCGTGCGGCCATCCGCCGCTCCAGTCGATAGTGGACAACTGCATGGAGGGCCTCCCGGTCCTGGCATCGTACGCGTGAAAGACAATGAGATCTTGATGCTTCGGGTCGCGCAGGATACTTTCGCCGCCGGGGCCAAGCCAGCGTGAGTTCGCTATAAGTAGCGGTGTGCCGCCGCCGGCCGTCAAGAGCTTGCCGTCCTTGTCAACATAGGGGCCGGTGATGGACTTCGATCTGCCGATCATGGTCCTATAGGAGCTCTTGAGACCGCGGCAGCAAAGATCCCACGAGCTGAAGAGATAGAAGTACTGGCCGTGATGGACCAGGAACGGCGCCTCGATTGCCTCCCAGTTCGCCGGTAAATTGGGCGGGGCGGGTTCGGCGTTATCCGGTTTGACCCGGCGCGCCAGTGAATAGAGTGTGGTGTCGTTCTTCGATAACATGCCCGCATCATCGAGACGCCGCATTTTGATGCCATCCCAGAAGCTGCCGAAAACCAGCCACGCGCCACCCTTTTGATCAACCACAAAATTGGGATCGATTGCGTTGTAGTTGTCGCCCGCCTTCGACTCAAGCACCAGCCCGCGGTCGATCCATTGAAAATCCGGGCTTGCGGGGTCCAGCGTATTGTTCGTCGCCAGGGCAATGCCCGATGTATTCTTACCGAAAAGCGAGTAGGCATAATACAGCCGGTACTGATGGTTTACGTACGAGATATCGGGCGCCCACAGGTCCTTGGTCCCCGGGCTACGCTGCCGTATCCAATCCGGGATGGCGGCGAATACATGCCCGCAGAGCTTCCAGTTGACAAGATCCTGAGAGCAGCGCACGGCCAACTGACCGCCATCCGGCGCTTTGCCGGTGGCGAAGACGTACCAGGTTTGTCCACACTTGATCATCGACGGGTCGTGGGTTCCAGCAACGTCCCCGGCGAGTGAGTAAATGTGCGGCCCCTCAGCTGCAAAACAGACCCCGGTCATGAGTGAAAGAAGAGAGAGTGCAAGCATAGTCTTCCATCGTCGTATCATCTGCCGCTCTTCTCCCGCAGGGGTGGTTGCTCGAGCAGTTGCTGCGGAAGCGAAGAAACCCGATGGATGAGACTGCCCTGCGGGACTTCAAACAGTGAGGCAGGCGGCTCCTCAAGCCGGAGATCTGTGACCGCTAAAGTACGCGTAAACGATTCCCCATCTCGATGGCTCTCGCGAAGAAGTAGCCTATCGTCCATGCTGACCCATTCTTCCAAAGTGCTTAGCAACTCTCTCGTCCCGTGCTCATCACCGGATTCGAGGACAGCTGTATATCCGTTCGCATCCAGCCCATCGATACTGTGATTCCCCAGTTCTGCGGAACTGACCACCCTGTCTCTCCATGATTCCCGAAACTTTCTGAGGCAGTGGGCATCTTTCTCTGCCGCAAGCACGCAAAAAGAAAATATAGGTGAACCCTTCGCAAAAATTGGATCCATCAGCGTGAAGGGAATCACAAAAGCGCTGTGAAAACTTTCCGGATACATCGCGGTATGCGTCTGCCCTACCGGGTCATAGACATATGTTCCAAGCTTCACTCGAAGTCCGGCTCGATATACCCTATCTCGCAACGAACCCTGCCGAAACGGTCCCTCGCAATTACGTAGGTATGGGGAGCTTCCAGGCTTTCTGCTGTGTCCTGCTCAAAGGAAGTTACTACTCGCGTCGCGACGAATGGACGACCGATCACGGATCCGATGCCACAGATGCTCTCAGGCCCCGTGTCTGTTCCCAGGTGATCCGTCATAAGTGCGTAAAGCTCGCTGCCTACAGGGAATTCGCGCGTAACGGCATCTCTTGCCGTCTGGGCACTCAGCGCACCAACTATGCAGAAAAAAAGAGAGAAGACGAAAAGGCGCGGGGGCATTATAAAACCTCCCTGCAATAACGTACATATTATATATAGTCGGTTTGTCGGACAGACGGCTGTTCAGCGCTGGCCCCGAGGATGGGACGGTAGCACCAGCGTCGATTCCCACAAGAGAGAAGCTCATCGTCTCTCAGCTAATATTTGGACCTCCATCCATCGATCGGATTCTTTGGCGCAATGCATCGACAGAAGCCGTAAATACCTCGAAGCTCCTGGCAGAGAGTGCAGTCCGCGCACTATTTCGCAACCCGGCGTGGACCTCGACAACGTTTGATGTCTCTAATGCAGAGAATACTGTCGCTGCGGTGATATTTCCACAGAGAAGAAATCCGATGCGATTGTCAGCTGTTTCACGAAGTTCTTTGACCGTGGCCGCACCCAACACCGCCGAAGCTTGACCGCCCGCAGTCAGGACACGTGTCGCTCCGGTCTGTATGACAGACGCGAGCGATTCCTGCAGATTAGGAGAAACATCGAAAGCGCGGTGAAACGTGACCTCCAGAGGCCGCGCAAGTTCGACCAACTCCTTGGTGCGTTCAACATCGATCGTCTGGTCGGTATGAAGTAGTCCCAGCACAATGATCTCTATCCCTATGTTGCGCGCATAGAGAATGTCCTGACGCATCACTTCAAACTCAGCGCCGGAAGGAGTGAAGGACCCCGCGCGCGGACGGACGAGCATGGCCAGAGGAAGATCGATCATGCGCCTCGCGGCAGCCACGAATCCCGCGCTGGGAGTCACGCCTCCGTCGAATAGCGGGCCGCACAATTCCAGGCGATCGGCTCCACCCCGGACAGCCGCGAGCGCCAAATCGAGCGAGTCTACGCAAATTTCCAGAAGCCTCTGCGGCATTTTCAATTCCTCGCCGTTGCTAAAGCCCCTGAACGACCTGATGGATTGCGGCGAAGACGGCGAACCGCTACGCAGTAACGATCCGAGCGATAAAAGCCCAGCACATAGATCAGCGGCATTCCAGACGTCGAATAAATGATCTGACGAATACGCAGGACCGGCTGGGATTTGGCAATTCCTAAAAGATCAGCGGTTCTGGCGTCTTGCTAACATGGCCGGGTTCAAGACGGCGACAGTACCGCCGTTTGCGCTCGAGGCAGTGCAGACGCCTACATTCAACATAACGATGGATGTCGGAAGCACTTCCACCACGGTGAATGTCACCAGCGCCTCGCCTATTCTCAATACCAATGATCCCACTCTGGGTACAACCATTACGGCGAGTGCGATAGAAAACCAACCCTTGAACGGCCTTGACTACACCGCTCTCACTTTGTATGTTCCCGGCACCGTCAGCACCTACGGGACATCCGGTACGACCGTGATTGAACGAAGCGCGAGCAATTCGGCGGTTTTCGACTCGCCCAACATGAATGGGAATCGCTCGCAGTCCAATAACTTCATACTCGATGGTATCGACATCAATGAAACCTTTGGGAATTTTCCTTCCTATAACCCGGCCCCGGAGGCGCTGGAGGAAGTCAAAGTCCTGACATCGAACGCGCCGGCTGACTACGGTAATGTAAGCGGAGGAGGCGTGGTGGCCGTACTGAAAAGCGGAACCAATCAATTTCATGGTTCCGCCTATGGCTATCTTCAGGACTCCAAGACGGATGCGAACACCTGGACCAACAACCATCAGACTCCGATCATACCGATTAACCCTTTTACGCAGACGCAGTTCGGTGGAACCTTCGGCGGCCCGATACGGCGCAACAAGCTTTTCTTCTTTGTCGACTACCTGGGCGCGCGCTATCACCAGGGCGGTCTGGGCCAGGCGAGCGTTTTTTCAGCAGCGATGCGGAACGGTGATTTCTCCTCTCTTCTGACTTCCTCGAATCCAATTCAGCTCTACGATTCGCAAAATGGCTTTGCGCCTTATGTGAACAACACCGGCGTCCCAATTCTGAACCCGGTGGCGCAATTTCTCTTTGCCCATCCTTCGCTTTACCCACTGCCCAATGCGACACCATCCGATGGTGTCACGCTGAATAATCTGCAAGGACCGGTTCGTTCTTATAGGGGCAATAATCAGGGAGACGTCAAGATTGAATATGACGCACGTCTCAATGACAAAATTACCGGATTTTATTCAGCGTCGACAGGCTATGACGGACAAACATCTGTCCTGCCAGTCACATTCCCGGTAACCGATCACTCGCCAACCAATGTTTTCGGGGCGGGTTGGGTGCATACTTTCTCGCCCGCATTCGTCAATATGGCGCGTATCGGCTTTACCCGCACCAATCTTCCTCCCAGCACTCCAACCGATCCATCTGGTCAGTTTGGGCTTACCGGAAACAGCAAGGTAGGCATTCCTTTTGGCGCGCAGCCTTCCTTAGGGTTCAGTCTTCAAGGCTTCGGTGCGACGGCCGGCTTTGGCGGCAGTGGTAGTTCCATCAACCTGACGAATGTGGGTACGGAGGGGCTCGGCCCCGCGGTGGTTGACAACACTTATAGTTACATTGACAACGTGGCGTGGCAGAGGGGCCTACACCTGTTAAGCATCGGGATTCAGGCACTCCGTTATCAGAATAACTTTTCCCCGACGAATAACTATCAACCGCTGGGTGCTCTGCAGTATTCCGGAGCTTTTACCGGCAACCCGGCATTGGCCAATGCCGGAGGTTATCCTGGAGCAGACTTTGTGCTCGATCGCGTGTATGGCCTGGGTATTTCTCTGACCAGCATTCGGGTTGGACAACGTCAATGGCGGGCGGCAGGATTCGTTCAAGACGACTGGAAGATTCTCCCCAATTTAACGCTGAATCTCGGCTTGCGTTACGAATACGACCAGCCGTGGATTGAACAAAACAACAAAAATGCAAACGTCGATCTCGCTACGCAAACTTTGATTTATGCCGGTCATGTTCCAGTGGGCGCGCCCGCGGGGTCGGGGGTTTGCTCAAACAGCGGTTGTTATCAGCCAAATTACCGGCAGATTATGCCCCGGTTCGGGTTCGCCTATCAGACGGCCTCGCGAGTCGTGATCCGGGGTGGCTATGGCGCCACAAGCTACTTTGAGGGGAACTCTTACAATCAGAGATTGTCAGCCAACCCGCCCTTCCTTCAGGCGGTCAGCCTCACCACCATTACTCCTACCGCGGCTTCGGCAGGTACACCAGCGAGCGGCGGGGCTCCGCGCACGGTCCAACAAGGGTTTTCCACTCCCAGCACCAATGCGTCCGGCCCTGCGACTCAGATATGGCCTCAGAACATGCAGCCGGCCTACATTCAGGAATGGAACCTGACCGGCGAATATGCTTTCACTCCATCACTGGGGCTGCAAGTTGGATATATCGGTGAGCAGGGACAGCATATCGAGGACTATGGAAATCTTAACCAGTATCGCGTAAATGGTGATCCCACCTCAGCCCCTTTCTACAATAGCGCCAACCTGGGACTGGGATCGAATATTGTCATGATCACCGAAGCAAGAGCCATGATGAACTACAACGCTTTACAGGCAACTCTCCGCCAACATCTCAACCGCGGCCTGGAGTTTACGCTGAATTACACCTACAGCAAAGCTATGACCAACAGCCTCGGCATGTACTTCTTGAACGTGAATGGGTATAGCGGAGCCTTTCAAAACTATTACGACAGCTCCGCCGATTATGGCCCGGCAGGCTACGATGTGACCCACAATGTTTCAGGTATTGGCGCATATGCTGTTCCCGTGGGCCGGGGGCGAACCTATCTTTCACACGCAAATCGGCTGGTGGATGAAGTCATCGGCGGATGGAAGCTTTCCGTTTCCGGCGTTGCTTATTCCGGGTTCCCCGACAGCATTACGGGGCCCGGCAATAACTCGAATAGCTACGGTGTTTCTCGCGCGAATCAATATCGCAAGCTGAGGATCGTTCACCGTTCGATCGATAACTGGTTCGGTACAGATCCCTCTGCTACACCGTGCACGCAACCAGGAGTGGACAATGGGGTTTGTGCTTTTGGCGCCCCGGCCAGCAATGCTTTTGGCAATTCCCGAAATGGAGTTATCCGCGGACCTGGATATCTGAACGTCGACAGCTCAATGTTTAAGGATTTTCATATCACAGAAGGCCAGGCAGTTGGATTTCGCTTTGATGCCTTCAACGTATTCAATATTGCCAGTTATGGAAACCCGGATATCGGCATTACTGATTCAACGTTTGGCAATATTTCGAACCAAAATCCGGCGGTGCGGTCCCAGGAACGGCGTTTGCAATTCGCTCTGCGGTATTCCTTCTGAACTTCCGCAAAGTACCAGTTCCGTCCTGACCGCGAAACATGACAAAACATGCATCAGTTCGGCAACTCATTGAACCCACGCTCACTCAGGATCATTGGCACGCACTTTTCCGCCCGCGCTGCTCTGGTTCTTGCCTGCTTCGCAGATGAGACGTGGAAAATGTATGACTTCCTCCGGCCTGGTGTGAGCGCTGCGAATGCCGACCTGAGCACCGCGTTGTCATCTAGCCTCCTCTGCAACTCCTCAGGAATTGGGTGCTCTGAAGGTTTCTTTAGGACTATCTTCGCCCCGGACTCCTCCAATTCGATGGCTTCGTAGAGGTAGTCCTTCAGGGTCGATCGTACGGCCGCAATCTCCCGAAGCGAGGTGAATTTAACCCACCGCCCGGCCTGCGTATGCTCTCCAATCCTTTGGAGAACGTGCTTCGGATCTTTGAGCAGTGCGCCCTTGAAGAACGAGAACGCGCACGACTCCTTGAGCGGGATCACGATCGCCACGTTTTTCTTCAGAAAGGTGAAGCACGGTTTGCCCCATTTGAGTTCTTCGGTCAGGTCGCAGTCGAGCGCTATCTGGCGTAGCTTATCCGTTTCCTTCTGCCACTTCTTCGCATAGGGAACTTTCATAGTTTCAGGCCCTTTTCCAAGATTGCTGAATTCATTCAATCCTGCCAGAAAATACTGTAAGCTTGCCTTCAGCCGTGGAAGGCTCTGGGGCCGGCAAGTTACTCGAAACCCCGTTTCACCGCAACTCTAGGTCAGCGCTGGCGGCCCGTGGGCAAGTCCGGGTCTGTTCGCCCTAAACTCTGAGCCCGCCCGTTCTGTCTATTGATGTGAGGTTGGGACATGGACAAGGTTCAGCGTCGTGCGCTTGGCTTTGCAGTATGGGTCATTTTAGCTCTCATCGTGACCCTACTACTCGACTCTTACGTCCCCCGGCTGCGGGGTTTGGGCGGAGCCCTGTGCCTGCCGCTCATGGTTCCGATTGTGCTTATGGAATGGCGGAAACGGCAGCAATGAGCCACAGATGGCTACAAGCGTACAACCTTGTGAATATTCTGCTATGGACGGGAATTTGGGCGGTAAATCACTTCCATGGTCCGACGTGACTTGGGTGGACGCTTATTCGCCGATGCGCAGACGCCGCCAGAGGCGCTACTGGATACCAGTAGCGGTAGGTAAAGAAGAAACCCTGGTGCAGGCAATCAACATACCGAAACTCTGATCACCCTGAAGTGATCTATTGGAAGCACAATCAGCCCGTTTACCGATGCCAGGCAGGAGAACGTTGAAACTCGTGCAGCCGGTTGACATCATCCGCTACGACCTGGCGGTCGCGTGGAGAAAGGCGGTTATCTTTTGCCGTGTTCTCCATCTCGTTGACCACGTCGTTCAGCAGGTTGTTGTCATCCCGGCCGTGGTCCATGTCGTCCTGGAGCTTGGAAAGCCTGTCTTTGGTTTGCTCGATTCGGCGGTTTTCGTTACCACCGGCAAATTGGGCGCTATAGATATGGTCCAGGTCGCTCCGTACCTGCGAAAACAATTGCGGCCGCCAGTTATTGCCCGCGAAGACTCGCTCACGTTCTTGATACCAATCCTGCGCAAACGAGCTCCCCACCACGAAAACAGCCACCAGCAGAGCTGCTGGGATGATGCGATTTTTCATAGAACCTCCAACGTACACAAGGTTTGGCGTTGTCACACCCAGCCCCACACTTAGGATGCAGGCCAGGAGGGCGGAGTTTGATCTTCCCTGCAAAATCGCCGCTACGGTGGAGGGTGGGCCAGCAATCCCGCCTTTGGATTGCGTGGAACCCAAATTAGGAGCACCGTTCTAAGGTCCTGACCGCCTCAAGCGTCGATACTGCTCAGGTGTCAACCGCCCTAGCGCCGCCTCGCCCGACCTCTATCGCGTCTGCCGGCTCTCCGGGTCTCCCAGGCTTCCCCGCGGCGTGCCGTTGTGAAGCGGGATTCGCTACCACTTTCGCGCTATAACCGGTCCCTCGTTTTTGATCTCAAACTGTGGGCTGGAGGGAGTCAATTAATGGCGAAATTCGGATTGAAAGAAGGCGCTAGCATCCTGGAGGTTTTTGAAGCCGACACCGTGGTTGTCCGACCGCCTCACACAACTGCGATCTTTTACTCGGGATCGGATGAATGGCGAGAGACGGCAAGAATTCATTTGAAACCCGGTCAAACTATCGAAACAGATCCATTGAGATTACCGCAGTGACTCAGCCGACGTGAGGTTGGCATGTCCCCGATGTTTACCGTCTGAGCCAGCGATAGATTTGATCAGTTCAAGAATCAACGGGCTTCATGCTGTCGGCCAGCCCGTCTAGAATTGCCTTGAGGCCCCTCTCGAATTGAATTGACAGAGCTGCTGCCATTCGCTGGCTCGATTTCTTGTCACGCTTTACTTGCTTCAGCACGGGCTGTTTCCGGTCGAGGGCGGCGAGCCGCGGAAATTGCCCAGTCGCAAGTTGCTGCCGCCCGAATGTTATCGCATCCGCCAGGAGTGTGGGGTTGTCCTCCGCCGCGGCCGCGTGCGTGAGCGACTCGACCGTACGCAAAGCGCTTCCAAAGACGTAGTCGTCCACGATTCCCCAGAAGGCAAGCTTCTCCGCAGTATCAAGGTCGAGCGCATCTAGTGCCGCGAGCGATTGCTCCACATGTCGCATCGCGTTCGGCCCAAACTGTGCACCGTTCAATGAGGCGACGGACCAGGGGTGCGCGAGCAGGACATCCCGCGTTCGCCGCGCAATCGCACTCACCGCTTCGCGCCAGCCCTCGGGTAATTGCGGAAGAAGTATCTCCGCAAGGATTGCGTCGTGCATCAGTGCAACGAGGTCGGCCTTGGTGCGCACGTAGTAGTAAAGCGTCATAATTCCGCAGTCGAGTTCGTCGGCGATGTGCTTCATGGTGAGGGCCTCGAACCCTTCGCTGTCGGCGATCTTCAAGACCGCGGCTGTGATCTGCTCACGATTGAAGCGAGGCCGCCGATCGTTTGGTTCTGGGCGCAGCCAAATGAGGTCATGTTTTTTTGTTCTTGACATCTTCGTACATCATACGATTTACTTATTCGTACATCGAACGAATAGCGGTTTACGCTTGGAGGTCCGCAACCTATGAAAGCCGCAGTACTCCACGAGTTTGGGTCCCTGCCTCGTTACGAGGACTTCTCTGAGCCAACAGCCGAGGCCGGTGATGTATTGATTCACGTCAAGGCTGCCGTCCTCGAAAACTTCGACAAAATGGCGGCGCAGGGCATTCACTATGCGAGCAAACGCATGTTCCCACAGTTTCCTGCGATTGTCGGCCACAGCGGCGTCGGCACTCTTGCGGATGGGACGCTCGTGGCCTTCGGCGGTAGCCGACCACCGTATGGAACGATGGCAGAGATAGCTGTCGTGCCCAAGGAATATGCGGGATATGTGAGTCCAGTCCCGGAGGGTGTCGACGCGAGACTGGCGGCTGCCCTGCCCGCATCGGCGCTCACATCGTACCTACCGCTCAACTGGGGAGCAAAGCTGGAACCAGGGCAGAGTGTCCTCATCCTGGGCGCCACGGGAGTTTCCGGAAAACTGGCTGTCCGCATTGCCGCGCTTCTTGGCGCGGGGAAGGTGGTAGCTGCCGGGAGAGAATCGTCCATTCTGGACTCATTACGGGAGATGGGAGCCGGCGCCATCATTGACCTCAAACAGCCGGATGCAGATGTTTACGATGCGTTCGTTCGTGAATCCGGCGGCGGCTACGATGTGATTTTAGATTTCCTGTGGGGACATCCCACCGAATTGCTTTTCAGGGCAATCACGCCTAACGAGGTTGGTTTTGCCAAGCACAGAACCCGCTACATTCAGATCGGGCAAGCCGCAGGTGCAGTCATTTCGTTTCCGGCCGAAGCACTGCGCACGTCCGGATTGGAACTGAGCGGGGTGGGCAAAGTTCCGCTAGAGGCATTGCCTCCGGCCCTGGAGCAGATCTGGACCTGGGTTCGCGAAGGAAAGCTGACCATGGACATTGAGAAGGTCGATCTCAGCTGCGTGACCGAAGCGTGGCTGAAAAAGACAACAGGACAAAGAATCGTCATCGTGCCATAGAGTGACTGCGGCGCCCGGTCTGGAGGATTCCGGCGACTGCATCAGGTGCTCAGCTCTCCAAGAGGAATGTCTCTTCCACTCGTCCAGAGCGCAAGCCAAACATATGGCGATGCAGATTGACGGTGCCATCGCTGTAGCGGGCCCAAATCTCCAACTGGTCGCCTACCTGCGCGGGAAAATCAGGATCGACGATATCGACGATGGCATGCTCGGCGTTCAGCTTGCGCAGACGTGCGCCGTCGGCATTCTTCAGCACAGGAACTCCCCGTTCGCCGCTGATCTCCTTCAGGCCGATGTCGAGAATCAGCCGCTCGTTGCCGCTCCTGCTGATCACGGTTCCCAACACACTCAGCGCCAGTTCGAAGTCTGGGCATACGGTTTGATACTCGGTATCCCACAGCAGATACGATCCACTCTGAATCTCGGTGACCCCGGGAAACCTGCCGGAGATGGAATGGGTTCCAGTTCCGCCGGCGCTGACAATTTCTAGCGCGAGGCCGTGGGCGCGAATGAGATTCGCTGAATCGACCAGGCTCCCCATCGCTTGGTGGACAGCCTTGACCTTCTCTGGGCCGGGGGCTAGCCGGACGCAATGCCCTTCATAGCCGATTACCCCGCGCAAGCGCAGACCCTGGGCCACCGCAAGCTGGGCCAGCAACAGAGCAGGCTCCCCTGGGAGCACTCCACAACGGCCCATGCCGGTGTTCACATCAACGACGACATTGAGCGACACCTTGGCGCGAGCCGATGCCGCGGAGAGCGCTGCGATGGTCCGCTCGTTGTCGACGCCCACCATGATGTCCGTGACTCGCGAGAGCTGCACAAAGCGTTCGATCGCGGTCGCACCCGCGATCTCATTTGCCAGCAGGATGCCCCCGATTCCACTCCTGGCCAGCGCCTCCGCCTCGCCCAGTGTGGCGCAGGTGATTCCAATCGCGCCGGCGGCCAATTGCCGCCGGGTAAGCGCCACGCATTTGTGGTTCTTATAATGCGGGCGCAATTTGGTTGGACCCTCGGCGAAAAAGGCAGCCATCTTCTTGAGGTTGGCTTCCATCGCATCCATATCGACCACGAGAGCCGGTGTTTTTATTTGCGATCTCAACAAAGGAATTGCCCTGCCTTCTGGTGGGATTGAACGCCTTCACCTAACCGCGACCGATATAGGGCATATTCGTCGCCATCACGGTCATGAACTGAACATTCGCGTCTAACGGCAGGCTGGCCATGTAAACAACGGCTTCCCCAACGTGCTTTGCATCCATTCTTGGTTCTACCATCATCTCTCCGTTCGGCTGCAGAGAGGTAGACCCCGGTTTCCCGCTCATTTCCGTGCCCGCATTCCCAATATCGATTTGACCGCAGGCAATGTTGTAGGCGCGGCCATCGAGCGAGATGGACCGGGTAAGCCCGGTGATGGCATGTTTGGTGGCCGTGTAGGGCGCTGAGTGCGGCCGCGGCACGTATGCCGAAAGCGAGCCGTTGTTGATAATGCGCCCTCCTCGCGGCTGCTGTGTCTTCATCATGCGGAATGCTTCCTGGGCGCAAAGGAAGGAACCGGTAAGATTCACGTTCACCACTTCGCACCACTGCTCGTAACTCAAATCTTCGAAGGGAACCGCGGCATTCACGCCCGCGTTGTTGAAAAGAACATCCAAGCGGCCGAATTTCTCCCGGGTGCCGGCGAACAACGCGCGCACCGAATCGGGCTGGCGCACGTCGGTGGATATAACGTGCAAGTTGCCGCCGGAGGCCATGGCTGCTGTTTTTTCCAGCTCCGCCACGCGCCGCCCAGCCAACGCTACGGAAAATCCGGCAGAAGCCATCTCCAAAGCAACCGCCCGTCCTATACCGCTACCCGCCCCCGTGATGATTGCTACCTTGCCCTGCCCACCGCTTTTTCCTGCCAGATCCGTGCTCACTTGCATCCCCTCCGTCGACTCATGTTCTCGATTTCTCCCTGCCTATTTGGCATAAAAGCGATAGCGGATGTTCCAACGTGCCGTTTGCCCCGGCGCGATCACCAGGTGAATATAGGCCTCGGGACAAATCGTGGTGCGAATGGACCAGAAGTTGAAACGCGAGATGGGTACGTCAGCGGTTTGCTTCACCCCCACGCCCGTTTTTTGATCCTCAACCGTAATGTCGTAGTCCGAAGTGAAGCTGGAATAACCGGTCAGAAAGCTTTCCACGTACTGCTCCCCTTGCAGCTCCTGGCGATAGACGATTTCCTTCCCGTCGATCCCGGCCAGCGGTTCCATCGATTTCTCCGCCTTGGGCGCAAACGGAAACCGGACCACCATTCCCGGTCCGCTAGGAGCGCCATCCAGCATGAAGAAGTCGTGGTCGTAGACCTCAGTATCTATGGTCTTCGTCCCGGTGTTTTTCAGGCGGTGCGCAAGGATGAGAACGGGGTCGTGCGGGTCTAGCCTCACCGTTTTCTCATAGTCATAGGCGATGCCAATGGGCGATTGGAGCTGTTGCCGGAAAGACACCTCGCTGGGCTTGGCTTGAACCGTCCACTTGCCACCGTCTACCAGCGGATAGGTGTACATGAATTGGTAGGCGGAGTCGTCCTTCTTGCGCAGTACGCCGACTCCCAGCTTCACGAACAGTTCGCCAGGCTTCGCCTGGGCATAGTCCAGAGCGCCGTCGCTCGACCTGAATTCTTCAACTGGGCCGGCAATCGCATCAGCCAGCAGCGGGTCGTAATGCGGAAACCAGATGCCAAAGTAGGTGTGGCCTTTATAGGCCAGGCACGGGATGACCCCCGACCAGTCAAACCTTGAAGCGCGGTAGTAGCCATTCTTTGCATCCGGCAGGTAGAGAACAGCTTGCACCTGTCCGTTCGTTATGGATGCTTTTGGGTAGTTTGCCTGCTGTAGGGAGGAGCACCCGGGCGAGGGGTTTTCCGCCGCGGCAGATAGAGCGCATAAAACCCAGAGGAATCCGGTACCTAGGAGCGCTTTCAACTCAGTCGTCCGCCTTCCTTATCGCCGACTGCGTCCGCAGGCCGGCGCCTGTCAGCGAGTATTTTAGTATCGCCTCGTGACTAAGGCACAGTAGGGGGCACAATAGGGCACAAGCTGAGGGCTCCCATACATCCAAAAAGGCGAAGATTGAATCTTCATAAGTGTTTTGGTGGTGCAAAAGCGGGCTGTATTGCAAACGGTGATTGGGAGTCCGGCGTGCAAGTAAGCCTCTCACGCAACGCGGTTACTACGAGGTAGAACGCGGATTCCTCGCCGCGAAGGAGAAAAGTATGCTGATCGTGCTTATTATTTTGCTTTTGGTCTTCGGATTTGGTGGCTATCGCCTTGGACCAGGACTTGGGTATTACGGCGGCGGCGGCATCAGCCTGATCATTCTAATCGTGATCATTCTGTTGCTCTTAAAAGTCATTTGACGATCTGCCCGGAGGGTTCGGCGGTGTTCTCCAGTGGATGCCGCCTCGGGTTTTCTCACGTCGATAAACGGCGTAGGCGCTCAGGTGGGGACAGGTGCGCT
Organism: uncultured Acidobacteriaceae bacterium; assembly: GCA_963787145.1. Taxonomy (GTDB): domain Bacteria; phylum Acidobacteriota; class Terriglobia; order Terriglobales; family Acidobacteriaceae; genus PALSA-350. The sequence continues at coordinate 25,989 of CAWBBY010000015.1, read as the reverse complement.
TGATAGTGCAAACGGTGATCCTCCCGGACAGCCACCTGGAGCCTCCCCCGAGGAACCAGATCACCCACCGCAGAAGACCACCGTTTGGGCACACCATACATGCTTTTGCCCGTTCGTGGGCGTACTCAGTAGTAACAGCTTCGTAACCGTCTTTCCACGCCCGAACGTCCGATGAGTCCCTTTGCCGAACCCCTGCATCAATTGACCGAAGCACTCCACTCCAGCCCTGAGAGCGTTCCATCGGGAGAAGGCATTAGAGTAATTGAATGGATCAACCGTATTCCGACGCTGTGGTCTTTTTTGGCGCTACCGGCGACCTTGCTTACAAACAGATCTTTCCCTCACTGCAAAAACTGGCAAAACGAGGCAAGCTGACTGGCCCGGTCATTGGCGTTGCCAAGGCGGGTTGGAACCTTGAACAATTCAAGGCGCGAGCCCAGGATAGCGTTGAAAAACACGGGGGAGTCGATCCGGTCGGCTTTCCCATCTTGCTGGACAAGCTGCGCTACGTCGACGGGGATTATAAGGACCCAGAGACGTTTGCCAATGTCCGCAAAGAACTAGGGAGCGCTAAACATCCCATCCATTATCTTGCCATTCCGCCCGTCCTCTTTGGCCAGGTTCTCACCCAGTTGAAGGCGTCGGGTTCGTCGCAGGGCGCGCGGGTAGTGATTGAAAAGCCTTTTGGCCATGACTTGCCGTCTGCCCTAGCGCTCAACAAAACGGTTCACGAAGTGTTTTCCGAAGATGATGTCTTTCGCATCGATCACTACCTGGGCAAGAACACGGTCCAGAACGTGATCTTCTTTCGCTTTGCCAACTCCTTTCTGGAGCCGATCTGGAACAACCTCTACGTGGAAAGCGTGCAGATCACGATGGCGGAGGCGTTCGATGTGCTGGATAGAGGGAGCTTTTACGACGCGGTGGGAACCGTGCGCGATGTGGTGCAAAACCATTTGCTGCAGATACTCTCGAACATTGCCATGGAGCCTCCGCCGACCCTGAGCATCGAGAGTTTGCGCGACGAGCGGGTAAAGGTGCTCAAGAGTGTCCAGCCGTTGACGGACGAGAATGTGGTTCGCGGTCAATATATCGGCTACCTCGACACCCCGGGAGTTAAGAAAGGCTCGACGACCGAGACTTATGTGGCGCTCCGGCTGGCCATTAATTCCTGGCGGTGGAGAGGGGTGCCGTTCTTCATCCGGGCGGGTAAGTGTCTGCCCAAGACGGAGACCGAGGTGGTGGCTAAATTGCGCCCGGTGTGTGCGATCTTTGCCATGGAACCTCCGCCGCCTAATTACGTGCGCTTCCGCATTAGTGGCGATCCGGTGATCGCGATTGGAGCCTCGATCAAGACCGCGGGCGACCAATTGCGAGGTTGCCCGATCGAGCTGGTCGCTGACCAGGAATGCGGGGAGGACGTCATGCTGCCATACGAGGAGCTTTTGGGCGACGCCATGGCTGGAAACCAGACCTGGTTCGCCCGCGAGGATTACGTCGAGGAGGCATGGCGCATCGTGGACCCGATCCTGGACGACTCGAAGGTAATTCCATATCAGCCTGGTAGCTGGGGACCTGCGGAGGCCGACAAGCTCATCGCGTCCGTTGGCGGCTGGACTGATCCTAAATAGCAATGCTCAGGCGAGCACATCCTGCAGCCGGAAGAGCGAGCCTACGCGATGGGAAGGCCTGCCGCTAAGGCTCTGCCAGTCGCCCCACTCGGCTACGCTTCCATTGTCAATGACGTAAATCATCTCTGCGCGCTGGATGGCGGAGATCCGGTGAGCGATCAACAGAACCGTCGTCCGGCCTTGCAGCTGTTCGATCGCGTCCAGGATTCGTTTCTCGTTGTCGAGGTCGAGACTGCTGGTCGCCTCGTCGAGAATGAGCAGCCCGGGCTTGCGCAGCAGGGCGCGAGCCAGCGCGATCCGCTGCCGTTGCCCATTGGACAAAAGCATTCCCCGGTCGCCCACTGTCGTATCCAGACCCTGGGGTAAGGCAAAGACGAACTCGGCGGCGGCCAGGCTGAGACTCTCTCTCATCTCCTCTTCCGAGGCCTCCGGCTTGGCCCAGCGCAGGTTGGCCCGCACCGTGTCGTGAAAGAGCACGGTGTCTTGGGCGACGTAGCCAACATGGCGGCGCCAGGCGCGTGCGCTTTGCGGGGTGAGTTCGGCGCCGTCAACCAGAACCCGCCCGGTGAGCGGCGAAAGCAGGCCATTGACCAGGTCGGCGACGGTGCTTTTTCCCGCACCGGAAGAGCCAACGATGGCGGTGACCTTTCCCGCGGCGATGGTCAGAGATAGATCCTCCAGCACCATGGGCTGCTGCGCGTCGTAGCGGAACCCAACCCGCTCCAGGCGGATTTCGTGGGCCAGGGAAGGCCCCTGGCCGGCAGCGCCTGGAACTTCGGCGTTAGCCACGCATTCACGGTAGATCATCATCAGGTTTTCAAAGGCGGGGAGGTCGCTCAGGAAGGCTTGCAGCTGGTTTTGGCCGGCCGCCAGCCGGGGGATGAGGCGGGTAAAGACCGCCAGCAACAGAAGAATAGACGCCGGCGCCACATTGAGAATCTGCAGCGAGGCGAAGATGATGCCGCCCAGCACCATGAGCGATCCGGCTTCAAACCAGAAGGCGGCAGCTGCCTGGCTCCTGGTGCTCTCCAGGCTTTGCTGCAGGGCAGAGGACTGGAGCGAGGAAAACATCGCCAGATCGCTGCTCTGCGCGTCGTAGAACTTCATTGCTTTGAGATTCTGCAGGTGTTCCGTTGCCGATGCGTATACTTCGCTCACGCTCTCGGAGACCGCAGTGCCGCTGGCATGGACGGCACGCATCCAGCGGCGCGAGAACAGCAGCAGAACCGCCCCGGCGGCCAGCACAAGACCGGTCATTCCTGCGGAGAGCTTCAGCGCGATGGCGATATAAACCAGGGCGAGAACGGCGTTGGACATGGTGCCGATGAGCAGGTAGGTGCATGTCGCCACCCGGGTCAACTCGGCGGTAAGCGCATGGGTAAAGTCGGAGGAGCGGCGGCGCACCAGAAAGGGCCAATCGGCGCTGATGATGGCCTGGTAGAGGCGTCTGCTGAGGGCCAGTTCATAGCTGAGCACGGTGCGAAAGGTGAGCACCGACTGCACCCGGCTGAATAGCGACCGCAGCGCCATAAGCAGCATGAAGATCAGCAGCAAGGTGGCTAGCCACAGCGATGGAGATAATCCGCTGTAGATCAGGACGGCGCGCACCTCGCCGGTGTAGTGCCCAACGTGCCCTTGGTTGGCCAGGTTGAAACCGGCTACCTGCAGGATGGGGAAGAGCAAGGCTACGCCCAGGCCTTCCGTCAGGGAGGTAAAGGTCATGATGAGCACGGCAGCCAACAGCTGCCAGCGCGCAATGCGGATCAGGCTGGAAAGATACTCCAGAATAGGGCGCCTGGAGGCGGCCAACTGATCCGCGGAAAGCGCGGCGAGAGTCCTCTGCCCATGGGGAGTGGCAGGGGAATCGCTGCGGGGGGCCGGCATGCCTCAAACGATAACAGAGGCAGGGCGCGGTGCAGATTGTCAACATGGGAACCGGTATGGGGTGGGCCCCAGGGGAAGCCGGGTGGGCGATTCCAAAGCGGTATATTGCTAAGTAATGACGGAGCTGAATCTGGCGTCGATCGTCTGTCACACGCCCAATCCGGTGGCTGCGGACGTGGCCGGCGAGACAGTGCTTATGAGTCTGGAGCGCAGTCGCTGTTACGGACTGGGCGGAATCGGTAGTGAAATCTGGAGCAAGCTGGTGTCACCGGTTCGGGTAGCGGACCTGGTCGAAGAATTCAGCGGTCGCTACGAAGCCCCTCCCGGCGTTATCGAGCGAGATGTCCTCCAGCTGTTGACCCAATTAGCCGATGAAGGCCTGATCAAAATCTGCTGACCTGAATTCAGAGCCATCTGCCTGCCATCGCAGACACCTTGACAAAAAAGAAGTGGGACGACAGAATGCCCGCTGGTTCGTTTTTTCAATAAACGGCATGCCATCTCACAATGCGGTACAGGGAAGCAACGGCGTTTACAAATTGCAGGCACTCGATCGGGCCTTCGCGGTGCTGGATCTGCTCTCCTCCAGCTCAGCGCCGATGGGCCTCGCCGAAATTGCCGCCGCCCTTCAACTGCACAAGAGCACAGCCCATCGCTTCCTCATGGTGCTGGAGCGCCACCGTATCGTGGAGCGCACGCCTGTGGGCAAGTTTCGCCTCGGCTTACGGTTATGCGACTTTGGCAGCCGCGCCATCGAGCAATTCGATCTGCGGGACCGGGCCCAACTCCATCTGAAGACGCTGGTCGCCGAGGTCGAGGAGACCGCTCACCTGTGCATCCTGGAGAAGACGCACATGGTGTACATCGACAAACAGGAGCCGGAGCGAACCATCCGCATGATCTCGCGCGTGGGAGCCAGCAGCCCCATCCACTGCACAGCCGTGGGCAAGGCGATGTTGGCCACCATGTCGCGCCCCCGTGTGGAGGAAATGCTGCAGGCGGTGCAACTGGAAAGGTTCACCCGGCGAACCATGACCAGCCGGGAAGCATTGCTGAAAGAACTGGATCGGACCAGCCGCCGCGGGTATGCAGTCGACGATGAAGAGCGGGAGGAGGGGGTGCGCTGCGCCGGAATGGCCATCCTCGATGGACGCGGAGATGCCATCGCCGCGGTAAGTATCTCCGGCCCTTCATTTCGCGTGACCATGCAAAAGATTCCCGCGATCGCCGGTAAGCTGATGACTTGCGTGAAGGGAATTCAACACGACCTGGGATTCATACCGTTCGCACGATAGGGCGCAAATAAGGAAAGAGGCCAATGGAAGAGTTATCGATCAAAAGCGCAGAGACCAGCCGTTGGGACTGTGTGAGCTTAGGGGAGGTCATGCTGCGTCTGGATCCGGGCGAAGGCAGAATCCATACCGCACGGCAATTTCAAGCCTGGGAGGGCGGGGGAGAATACAACGTAGCGCGCGGTTTGCGCCGCTGCTTCGGCCTGCGCACGGCAATCGCGACTGCGTTTGCCGACAATCCCATCGGCAGGCTGGTGGAGGATTTCATCCTGCAGGGCGGCGTCGATACGGCGCTGATTCGCTGGGTTCCCTACGACGGCATCGGGCGAACAGTGCGCAACGGCCTCAACTTTACCGAGCGCGGTTATGGGGTGCGTGCCGCTGTCGGCTGCTCCGACCGGGGCAACACCGCCATCTCCCAGGTTAAGCGTGGGGACTTCGATTGGGAGGCCATCCTGGGGCCGGGCAATGGCTCGCGTTGGCTGCATACAGGAGGCATCTTCGCAGCGCTCTCGACGTCCACGCCGGAGGTTACCGTCGAGGCAATCGATGCAGCCCGTAAATATGGGACGATTACTTCGTTTGATCTGAACTATCGCGAGTCTCTCTGGAAATCCATTGGCGGCAAGGCGAAAGCGCAAGAGGTGAATCGAGCGCTGGTGAGCAAGCTGGACGTTCTCTTTGGCAATGAAGAAGACTTCTCCGCCATGCTGGGGATCAAGCTCGAAGGCGTGAAAGAGGATTTCGAGGAGTTGCCGGTCGCCAGCTACGAGGCTATGCTGCGCGAAGTCGCCGCTTCGTATCCCAACCTGAAGCTGGTGGCCACTACGCTGCGTACGGCACAAACGGCTTCGCGCAATGCGTGGGGCGCCATGGCGATCTACAAGAACGAGATCTTGTACGTGCCGCAACGGGATATCGACATCCTGGACCGGGTGGGAGGGGGAGACTCATTTGCTTCCGGCCTGGTCTTCGGAATGCTTATGGGAAAACCTGCGGCGTGGGCCGTCGCTTGTGGAGTGGCCCATGGAGCGCTCGCCATGACCACTCCCGGAGACACCAGCATGGCTACGCGCGCGGAGGTAGAGCGCGTGATGCTGGGTGGCTCCGCGCGTATTGCCCGTTAACATCTGACCCTGGCGTCGAAGGAAGAAGAGAATGTCGAAGGAAGTGCAGGAGCAACTGGAGAAAGCAGGAATCATTCCTGTTTTGCGGGCCCGCTCGGCGAGTGAAGCCATGGGCGTAGTCGAGGCGATGGTTGCCGGGGGGATCACAGTCGTAGAAGTCACCATGACTGTGCCCGGTGCGATCGACGTATTGCGGGAGTTGAAACGTGTCTATGGCAGCAATCTGCTTCTAGGGTCGGGAACCGTTACCGATGGCGCGGAGTGTGCCGCCACCATCGAAGCAGGGGCGGAGTTTGTGGTGAGTCCAAGCCTCCACTTCGACGTGATCAAGGAGACCAAGGCGCGGGGCAAAGTATCGTTGCCTGGGGCGCTGACGCCAACCGAAGTCATCACTGCATGGCGGGCTGGGGCAGATTTCGTCAAGGTGTTTCCCTGCTCAGCGATGGGTGGGGCCAGTTATTTGAAATCGCTAAAAGCCCCGTTCCCTTATTTGCGGTTGGTGCCCACCGGCGGTGTAACGCTCGAGACCGCCGCCAGCTTTTTGGAGGCCGGCGCCTCGGCCCTGGGCGTAGGCGCCGACCTGGTCAACGTCGCGGCGCTCGCGAAGGGCAAGCCTGAGATCATCACTATCGCCGCCCGCGCCTATCTCGATGTCATTGCTCGAACACGCGCGGCAGCGAAAGCTTAAACTGCTTTTCACACCAATGCCGCATTGCGGCAGGAAAGAACACAGGTATAGATCGAATGATATGCAATCAGTGGAGCCGGGCAATTCCCGTAGTCTTATTGACGATCGGCATGGTGACTGTTCCGGGGCGAGTCTCGCTGGCGCAGGATGCTGGCTCGGGCGCGGCAGCGTCGCCCGATGTGTACTCGCAGGATGACTTGATGGGCATGGAAAAGAAGCTAAAGGAGAAGGTCGACGCTTCCGGACTGGCCACGCAGACGATCAAGAAATATTCTACCGACTACTCGATGCTGGCGTTTCGTTCGCAGAGCGGAAAGGCCGAACTACACGAGAAGTTCGCGGACTTTTACGTGGTGGTCGACGGCAAGGCAACGTTGGTCAGTGGCGGGAAAATGGTCAACGGCAAAACCACCGCGCCGGGCGAAGTGCGGGGTGACTCGATACAGGATGGCAAGGAAACCAAGCTGAAGAAGGGCGACATTGTTCACATACCGGCCGATATTCCCCACCAGTTGTTGCTGACGAAGGGAGATACCTTCCAATACTTCATTGTCAAGGTGCAGGAAATCGAGTAGCTGCTCTTTGATTAGATGTTAGACGCTTCGGAACTTATAGGCTGCGGAAGTGTGCGCTGTTGAGTAGGTCCGGGCTTCTCCATATTTCGGAGCTGCGAATTGGCCGGCCGAAGACATTCTGCCGTGTTGGTTCCACGCACAACTGAAGCTCCCTAGCCCGGGGGAGAGATTTTTCCGCGTTGGATTAGTGCGCAACCTAAGCTGTGCCAGCGCGGGACTAGCAGTGGCCTGGACTAGCTGTGCCAGCGCGGGACTAGCTGTGGCCTGGACTAGCTGTGCCAGCCCCGGACTTTAGTCCGGGGGAGCGGGTTTTCAAACCCGCGAAAACGCTCCGATATGTAAATTCAGGGCTTTAGCCCTGGTGGCGCGGCGTCCAATTCCATCCCTACAGAGGCCGAAGACCATGCAAACAGCTCCGGTCTCTCGCTCAATCCTGCTCTGACCGGTTTTTCCCAAATGTACGTGTGGTGGCGTTTGTAGTCCTCAGCGTCGCGAATACGGTGATTCACGAAACTTGATTGCCATATTTCAAGAGCAAAAGGAATTTCCCTTTTCGCGCGATAGGAGAAACCGCCCTTGATAAATTGCAGTGCCTTTTCCAGTGGGATTTCCGCTGCGGGTGTCAGCAGCAGATGGAAGTGATTGGGCATAATCACAAATTCATGCAGCAGAAACCGCCCCTTTCGACGATTCTCCGCAAGAACATCAACCAGAAGCTGAGCCATGCGATCGGATTGAAGAAGCGCTCGTCGTTCGGCCGTCGTCGAGGTCACGAAAAACGTACGGGTTGATTGGGCGGCTTGGGGCATGTTCACCAGGGCTAAAGCCCGTCAATTCGAGATAAAGCGTTCTCGCGGGTTTGAAAACCCGTTCCCCGGACTGAAGTCCGGGGCTGGCACAGCTTGTCCGGGCCAAGGCTAGTCCCAAGCTGGCACAGCTTGTCCGGGCCACGGCTAGTCCTAGGCTGGCACAGCTTGTCCAGGCCACGGCTAGTCCGGGGCTGTGTACAGCTGGTCGGCCAGTCCGGGCTTGGCACGCATTGGCAGCCCAAGAAGCTTATATATATTGAGGGCCCTGGGGCATTTAGTTCTCAACCGCGGCCAGCGCGCGCTTGTAGACCTCGACGGTGCGCGCGGTCATAGTGCTCGCTGTGAACTGAGCATTCCAAAAACGCCGGCCCGCGGTGCCCATAGCAACGCGCAATGCAGGGCCGTTGATCATCCGGGCGAGCGCATCACGCAGGCCGTCAACGTCTCCCCGGCGTACCAGCATGCCGGTCTCCTCGTGCCGCACCGACTCGGCGATGCCTCCCACGTCGGTAGCAACCACCGGCAAAGCGGCGCGCATGGCCTCCAGGATGCTGATGGGCAAGGCTTCGAAGTTCGTAGATAGTACGAAGATCTGCGCTTCCATGAGCAAGCGGCTCACATCGCTCTCCGGCGGCAATATGCTGACCCGGCCGCTAAGCCCGAGTGCGTCGATTTGGGCACCGACGCGCGGTTTCAACTCGCCCTCCCCTACCAACAGCAAGCGCCATTCCATGCATAGCAAACCGGAGAGCGCCTGGAGAAGGGTGCCGTGATCCTTTTGCGAGGCGAAGCGGGCTACCATCACGATCACCGGCGGCTGAGCATCGATCGGCCGGAGGCGTGCCAGCGGGATCTCCGCTATGCCGTTATGCACCATCTCCAGCGCCTTTGCCGGGCAGACGCTGAATCGCTGGGCCAGCGCCCGCTCGTACTCGCACACGTTGATGACACGCGTACCGAGCCGGCCTGCCACACGTTCTGCCCAGCCGAAGAGTGGATTTGGCCGCAACGAACTGCGATCCAAGATCGACCACCCGTGCGGAGTAAACACACTGGGGATGTGGTGCATCCGCGCAGCTGCGCGTGCCAGCGAGCCAGCCTTAGCGGTATGAGCGCATACCAGGTCCGGTTTCAGCTGGCGTAAGGCGCACCAAAGCTCGACCAGAGCCGCCACATCGCGGTGTGGCCTCACCGGCCGGACGAGGCTCCTAACCGGCAGCCAGGGAATCCCCGCCTGGCGGAGCTGGTCGGTGAAAATGCCGGGCGCTCCGGTGATCACGGTAACGTCATGGCCAAGGCCGCGCAGCTCGAGCGAGAGCTCGCGCACATGGCTCTGTGCCCCGCCAAGAACATCGCCACGGGTGAGCACATGAACAATCTTCATGCCCGCCCCCGCCGGTCCTTTTTTCCCGCTAGCAGCGACGCAGGGAGGAAGGTCTCGCTCGACGGCCTCCCATACCAGGCGGCGAGCAGGTTCCACAGACTGCGCCACTCCGCGAGCTCTGCCGCGGAAGGCGCGCGCGCGGCCTGATGGCCGATGCGGTGCTCGAAGCCGACGAAGACTGCGGCGCAGTTGACGGCAAACCTCGCTGTCGAGACAGCCACTAACTGCAACTTTCCCCAGACGCCGCGGCTGACGCCGGGCTGCTTGCAGACATACCGTATGTGGAGCAATTTGTAGCGCAAGAGCTTCTTGAGTGTGATCCGTTCCCGCCTGTACCCCAGCAAAACCTGGGGGAGATTGGCAAAACGGCTGAGCCGGTAACTGCGCAGCAGCAACTCCTGATCCTGAGCCAGCCACGCGCTTTCCTCGTAACGCCAACGGCGAAACCATTCGATGTGCCCCATCCACAGCGGATGCCACAAGGGAAAACCCCGGAAAGGAGAGCGGATGATGCTGGCATGGTCCGTTGCCGGGTGGAAGCGCCATAGCGGGCGCCCGTGTTTGCCGAAGACCATGGCGCCGGCACTGCACAGGTCTATCTCCGCATGAGCAACTAGGAAGGCCATCTGCCGTTCCAACCGGTCGGGATAGGCAATATCGTCGGCATCCATTCGGGCCAGGTAATGGCCGCGTGCCCGGTCGATACATTCATTCAATCTCGCCGCGAGCCGTAACCGCCGTCCGTCACTCCAGCAGATCACGCGCGGGTCGCGAAAACTCTGTGCGATGAGCAGACCCTGATCGTCGGAACCGTCGTCGCAGAGCAAGAGCTCAAAGTCGCCGTAGCTCTGATTCAAGACCGAACGGACGGCCAGCTCCAGGGTGGCGGCGCTATTGTAGAAGGGCATCGCGATGGTGATGACGGGGTTGGTCATTGGCTGTGGGCAACCATTCTCGAACCGGAACCCCGCGGCAAGCCTCCACCCAGGGAGTGAAATATAGCCGCATATTGTTGCGCCAAACGCTGCAGGCTAAAGTGCTGCTCAACCACCGCACGGCCGGCAGCCCCCATGCGCTGGCGCAGGTCCGCATCGGTGAGCAGGGCGGTGAGCGCATCGACCCACTGCTGCTCGGAACCTGCGCTCAAGCCCACCTCGCCCATGGCCAGGACTTCGCAATTCATGCCCGTGGCGGTAACGACCACAGGCAGCCCCGCTGCCATATAGCACAGCATTTTGTAACTGCACTTGCCGTTGCACCAGGCGGTGTCGGCCAGCGGCATCAGCCCGATGGACATGTGCGCGAAGGCCCCTAGCTCGGTTCGTGGCGTCCAGAGTTCAAACTCGACCCGAGACTCCGGGAGATGCTTGAATTGCGGTGGTCGATCGGCCACGATGAGCAGCTTCGCCCGGCTGCAGTGCTGTAACACGCGCAGCAATGCTCCCTCGATCGAGTAGAGGAAAGGAAAATTGCCACTGGTGCCGGTCCAACCCAGCACCAACGCGGGCGGGCGCCCCGGGAAACGGCGCGGGCGATACCAGGAGGTGTTGACGGCCGTTGGGATGATAGTGACGTTGGTGTTCCATCGGGAAAATTGCTCGGCCAAAAAACTGTTGCCGCAAACCACCAGGTCGCTGGCTCTGGCCAGATCCTGGGCGCGGTGGCCACCTGTATTGAGCCAAACCGCGTCATCGACGTCGAGGATCATCGGCCGCTTCGCCAAAGCCTGGAGAGGCGCAAAGGCGGGCAGGAACTGGCGCGAGATCCAGGTCACATCGGCCTTCCAGGAGCAGGTGAGAGCCGCCGTACGCGCCGCTGCCGTCGCCGCCATCCATAGCGGACGCAGGCCGGGTTGCCGCGGCAGTATGTTGCCCCAGGGCAGTGGGTACTCGCGCACTGCGATGCCGAACTTGCCCAGCGGGGCGATGTATTGCCGCACCCGCGCCCTGGCGCTGGGCACCATCACGCCGCCTGTATATGCAGCTACTCGCATGATTGGGACTCCTCCCTATCCGTCGAGCGCGGATGACCGCGCAATGTAATGTTGGGAGCGAAGTAAACCAGGGTTGGAACCGCCCCCGCTTTGACCCAAAACATGACCTGGGCGAAGTACTCCTCGGAGAAGATGGTCATGACCGTTGCATAGACGAATGCTCCCAGGGTGAAGACCGCCCAGCACTTGCCCCGGATGGCACAGCGATATACATAGGCGCTGAGAAAGCCGACCAGGAACATAAGCCAGATGACTCCGCGCATTCCGCCATGATCCATGTAGTAAGGCAGGAACGCGGTATAGACGTTGGTTATCTGGCTGGGTGAGATTTTTGTGTATTCAAGATTGCGGTCGCGCTCAGAGTAAGTCGCGCCGAATCGGTTTGCTATCCGCTTGTAGAACTTACCCAGGTCCCAACCATACCGCAGCTCAGGATTTTGCCGATTCTGGTCGAAGGCAATGATTCCGCCCAGCCAGTAGGTACCGAAACCCTCGGCCACGCGAGGAAGATTCTTAGTCAACGATGCTGCCGCATCGGCGCCATATTTGCCCATGGCAACCTGTCCGGCGGAGAAGACCAGCAGGAAGACAAGGCCCATGATCCCCAGCAATCGGATGGGCGCGAAGCCTCGCTTGAGCCAGAGCAACACCACGGAGCTGATCAGTAAGAGCAGCACCTCGGAGCGGGCGCCATTCAGCAATTGATATCCCCCGGCGAGCATGACGAGGAAGAGAGTGCGGCTCCTGCGCCTGCCGGTATCGGCATACTCATACACCGCGATCAGAGCGACGATGCTCAGCAGCGGCAGGATGAAAGACTCGAGCGCAAAGGCGTTGTGGCCGGATACGTTCGCCTTGTTAGTCGCGATGCGGATCTGTCTCCACATACTTTCCCGCGGAGCGATGGTTTCGCTGAGTTGTTTGAAATAGAGGTAGGAGAAGGGGATATTCAGCAGTAAAAGTACCCCCGCGATGGTCAGCCATCGGTCGACCTGGGTTCGCCGCTTTGCGCTCACCGCGGTCAGTGTTTGCCCTCCCCGCAGGGGAACAACAACGGCGCAGATTCCTCCCAAAGAGAAGGCGAGGACGCCGGTGAGGACGATTTCATTTGCCCGGGTGGTAAGAGGGAAGTACCGATCACCGCACACCCAGATGGCAAAGAGCGTGATCGTCCACACCATTCCCAAAGATGCCGGCGGGAAAAGGATGGAGCGCCCATAGCGGTGCATCGCCACACTCCAAAGGGCAAGTAGTGCAACCGTGAAAGGCAGCGTCATGCGGCCGCCGATTCCGGCAAAGGGGTTGTGTTTGCTAAGAACCGGAGGGACATCTTAGGGATGGGACACCGATCCTTCGCTATGCTCTTTAACGTATCTGGCACGATGTGAAGCCCTTCTCCTGAACCGGGGACGGAAGTCCGTCCGGTCTAGGCGCTGCTTACCGCCGTGTAGTAACGGGCATAGGCTTTATAGGTGGCATCCGTGACGATCGCCGACTCATTCAACACGATGCCGGCGATCGGTACATTCACACGGCGAAGAGTTTCTACCGCAGTTCCCACAGCCTTCATCGGAGTATGTCCGCTGCGGACTGCCAGAATCGTTACATCCGTGGCCGCGGCCAGTTCCAGGGTCTCCGCGCAACCCAACAGCGGCGGTGAATCCATGACGACGAGGTCGAACTCCTTGGTGGCCTGGGCCAATATTCCGCGCATCTGCGGCCCGATCAGCGCCAAGGCCATAGGCAAGGGCAATCCGGAGCCAAGAACGAAAAGATTCGGGCGGGCGGATACCGCACGTGTGGCGGTTCTCCAATGAACGGTCTGCGCCAGCACCGCCGCCAAGCCGGCATCGGGATCCAGGCGTACCATCCGCTCAATCGCCGGCTGGCGTAAGTCGCCGTCGATTAACAGCGTGCGTTTGCCTTGTTCCGCGTTGGCCATGGCCAGGGAGAGCGCGAGGGTCGATTTTCCTTCGCCGGGGAAGGCGCTGGTTACCAACACGCTCTTGGGCACATGCGCCTGTGTCGAGAGCATCAGATAGCCTCGCAGGTGGCGTACGCCCTCATCGAAGAAACCGCCTTGCATGGTGCGCCAGCGGTTTCCTGCGAAGCGCATGCCTTCAGACCCAAGAGCCAGCCGGAGATGCATGTCCGTCACTTGGGGCAATGCGCAGACTACGGAAACGCCAAGGGCGTCTTCCATCGGCTCGATCTCTTTCGCGGTCACGTCGGTTAGTTCTGCCGAAACAAAATATGCGGCCGACCCAAGAGAGAAAAAGGCCATGCAGCACCCAACAATCAGCGGCCAATTGGGAAAGATAGGTTTGGCGGCGGGGCGAGCGGAATCCGCCAGCCTGATGATGTTGTTTTGCAGTTCGGAATTGATGCCTGACTGCTTGATCTTGGCGAACAGATCTTCGTAAACGCGTTCCGCTGCATCCGCCTCGTGCTTCAACTGCAGGTAATCAAAAGACTGTGAGGTCAGATCATCGACCTGCTGTTTGGTTTCGGCGACCGCGGCCGATAACATGCGTTCGCGCACCAGTGTCTGGCGGTAATCCACGTCTATACGGGTGGCGGCATTCCGGCGGCTCTCGTCCAGCGCTGCACTCGCTTCCTCGACCTGGGCCGCCGCCTTGCGGTACTCCGGATGCTGGTCTCCGTAGGTTGCGCCCACCAGCGCCAGGTTTGCCTTGGCTACCTGCAGCTTCTCTACATCTTTGGAGAGATCGTTCGACTGGCCGGAAACCTCGACCTCGGGCAGGGAGCCATCTTTTGCTTCGCGGTACACTGCTTCTTTGGCGATGCGATCCGCTTCGGCGACGCTGTTCTCCGTATTTAGCGCCTGCAGCCTGGCGACCAGCACACTTGTCTTCTGCTCCGGATCGGCGGTGCCCAGGTCTCGCTGGTACACCATCAGTGCGTTGTGCGTCGACTCCATCTTTTGCTTTAAGTCAATCAGCTGCCGCTCCATGGAGGAGGTGAGACGTCCTGCCTCCTTGGTGCGCGTTTCGAAAATCTCCCGCAGGTAGGAATCGGCAATGGCGTTGGCGACACCAGCTGCGACCTGAGGATTTGTATCCCGGTAAGTAATCGTCAATAAGTACGTGTTGGGATTGCGATCGACCTTCAGATGCTTCAGCACGATCGGCGCATTCCTGATGGCGGCTTCCTTTTCCCGCGAATAGCGCCAAAACAAGTAACGCCGCAATTGGTGTTCGCGCTCCAGCAGGTTGTAGCGTTCCGCTACCGGACGCAGGATGGTGTCGGCCTGCAGCAAGCCTTGCTGTGTCGCCATGAACTGGTCGTCCCCGGTGGTCATGACCTGGTCGGATCCAACGGTCTCAGGGACCGCTTGCCGGTCAATCGCTATCAACGCGGATCCCACATTGACGGGTGGCGCCAAGGCACACGCGAGTGCGACCAGAGCGGTGAGTGCGATGCTGAGCACAGCAATCATCTCCCAATGGCGGCGTACGATCTCCGCGTAAAAGGTGAGCGGCCGCTGGAATTCAGCGGGATCGCTCAGCCTGGGATGCGGCTTGCGTATTGCTATCGAATTCGGCATGCACGTGGCTCCATTCTGGCGGCAGATCTAGAGGTTCCTATGAACTTATCGGGCGGCAGCAGGGCCGAGAGATGGTTCATCGTGCAGGCCCGGGCTTGCTTAGAGCAGTTTCGCAATTACTGTGGCCTGACGAGATCGCGAGGTGTGGTTTTTCCTGGAGAAAAACCACGAAAACATCTGTCGCTTCCCCCGGATTTCCTGCAGCGCGGCACTGGCCGAGAACAATAATGTGCGACTTTCTTCGCGGAAAGTCGCATGCAGTTCGGTAGTTCCAACAACGTCTACAGGAAATCCGGGTTCGGTCTACACCAATTGCGAAATTGCTTAATGGCTCCAAATGGCGGCCGACACTGCAGCGTTGCCCATGCCGGTTACATGGTTCACCACGCTCGCACTCGCCTTCAGCTTTCCATTAGTTGGAACGTAGAGAATGTCGTTGGGGGCAAGCTTTACGTCCTCAGACTTTCGATCCAGAATGCGTCGTAGTGGGACCTCGATCTCTGTCTTCTGTGCATTTCCCGGCCGTGCCCTGTAGATATAGGCTTTGTTACGGCTGAATGAGTCAAGACCACCGCTGAGCGCCAGCAATTTGAGCACGGTGGTGTCCTGCATATCTTGAAAGGGAAACGCTCCCGGCCGCTTCACGTCTCCTACGACAAATACCTGTTCGCATTCCGGTACACGGATCTGCGCGCCTGCGGTGACTGGGATATTGAGCTGCGGGTGAAGCCCGTCGAAGAGCTGGCGCACGGAGATTCGTTGCGCGCTGCCGTTGGCTTGCTCGACGATAATCTCCGGGCCGGCTTCGGGCAGAAGACCGCTCGCCTGGCTTAACGCGCCTAGTACGCGCAAGTCACCCAACTCCTGAATGGTCATGGGGGTCTTGACCGCGCCCGCAACGGTGACATCGCGGCTGCGATACTCCACTACGGAAACATCGACGACGGGGTTTACCAGCAGATGTTGCGCCTTCAGGGCGGCGGCAATTTCGTCGCGCAGAGCATCCGGCATCAACCCCGCAGCGGGGATGGGTTTGTTGAGCAGTGGCAGGTTCAGATTTCCCTGCTGGTCGACGCGGAAAGTCTGCGAGAGTTCGGGCGAATCATCAACGATCAGGCGAATAAGATCGGAGGCTCCAATCGGCTGAAAAGGCAGATTGGAGCCTCCAATGGCGACAGGCGTTGCAGGAGAGGCTGGCCCAGGTTGGGGGGAAGACAAACGCTGCGCCGTGGCGGCGATAGAGATCAGGCTCGGGAGGATCACTATTGCCACAGTAAGTTTTCTCATGGCTTCACGCTTGTATTGGACCAGCGTAGTGCGGTGGGATTAAACGAAGGCGGAGGCAAAGATTAATTATTTCTCAGGCAAGTGTCGCCGACGCGGAGAAGAATGAATGCATTTTTGCTAATACTATGGTCCAACGGCCATTCCTTACCATACTTGTCCAAATTAGCTTTTTTGGTAGGTATGGGGACCTTGTTGTTTGACTCTATCGCTCCACCTCCACCACTGCCAAGGTGGGCCGCCACCCTTCAATTTGTCATCCCGACCGGAGCGCAGCGGAGTGGAGGGATCTGCGGTGCGCCTCTCCATCAAGCAACTCCGCAGCCTTTAAAGCCTTCACCCTTCGGAGTTGCTTTGCGGCAGAGAGAACTGCAGATCCCTCCCCTCCGCTGCCCCGGATTTCCTGTCGAACTTGGTGGCGTTGGCGAACCTCATGCGGCTTTCCGTTACGAAAGCCGCACACGCGGCTGTGTCCGGCGATACGTGGCAGGAAATCCGGGTCCGGTCGGGATGACAAATTTTGAGGCTGGCGGCCCACCTTGGCAGTGGTGGAGGTGGAGCGACAGAGTCAAACAACAGCAACCAACCGGTTTCGGTTTGCCCGCGTTCTCTTCAACCCATTCAGCGAGTTGCGTCGTTCAGAAAGCGATTCGTACGCTAATTTGGACAGCTCTGATTCTTTACCGCCCCGGGCACGCAAAGACCGCGTGCCCGGGGGCCGGGTTTTAGCGGAATGGCCGCGGCGGGTTCAGGGGGTTATTTTTGCCTGCTGTACCTCTCCCTATCTGGTACAGGCTTACAGGCAGGGATCAATCTGACTCAGGAGTCGGCACCGGCCGGCAACCACTGCGAGTATCACACATAGTAGCCGCAGGCGTCGGCAATACAAACCCCGGAGGCGGTTTGAAGTTGTCAATTGCGCTCACCTCACCCTTGCGGAATGCCGCCCTACTTGAACGCTCCCTCATACCTCAAGTTCAGAGGTTTATACCAATAGCAAAATGCTCTAGCGTCGATAACTAATGACCCTTGCAGGCACACCGGCGCAGATCGACATGGGAGGCAAATCTGTGGTCACTACCGCTCCCGCTCCGACCACGGCGCCATCACCGATGGAGACGCCCGCCGTTACCACCGCGTTGGCTCCAAGCCATACATCATCGCCGATCCTGATGGGCGCATCCTGTCCGGGCTGATTGCGAATCAATTCACCACGGGCTATTCCATGATTTGAAGAGAAGATCGATACGCAGGGGCCGAAAAGCACGTTGTTCCCGATCGTGATTGGGCCCGCGGGTGAGGCCCATACGGAGCAAAGATGATTGATGAAGGAATGGTCACCGATCTGGATCATCTCCGGGTACTTGAAGATCACTGTCGGGGAGATCTTCACCCCTTTGCCCAGTCGTTTCAGCTTTGCCTTGCGCAGATAGCTGCCGCCGGTGATAAAGGCCAGCAGGTAGAGCCACCCTCTCAACGCCTCTGCGATCGATCGGATCAACCTGCCCCCTTCGGGGTACACTTTGCGGGCGAGAGAGTGAACTGCAGATTCTCTCCACCACGCTGCCATGCGTAGCCTAAGGGGACAGCCTAAACCAGTATTGATAGGAAGATTAATTATTTCTTAGACCAGCCTCGGTGCCGGCCACATCTTCGTGGCTCGCCGCTGGATACCGCAGCGGACTATCCTTACTTATGCCACGGAGTCATTAACGAGTGTCTTTCTTTAACTCAGCTCATAATTGCCGTTACATCAGTAATACACACCAAAGGTAATTGCCGGGGGCATCGCACGATAAGATATTGGGCCTCAGCTTAGATAGCAATTCTCACTTCTTTGCGCACAAGTCGTCTTAGCACCCCGCGGTAGACGAGGGTGGCGCTGCTCGCTGCAAGCGGGCTGAATGCCACCCGCGATACAGCTGCGCTCACGGATTGCCGCTCTAAATTGCGGAGGCTGAATTGAACAAGGTTATGGCGTTTTTGGTTTTTAGCATGGGCGTACCTGCGCTGGCTACGACCTATACAGTCCCGGCCGGCTCCAGCGCAGCCACCATTCAGGGAATTGTGAACACGGCCGGCTCGGTGGCGGGCAATACGGTGATGTTCTCCGCGGGCTCCTATAGACTCGCGTCCACGGTGATACTGCCGTGCTCCAACGGCACGATTTACACCGGGCCAAACGTGGGTCTGGTCACTCAGACCCACAGGCCGGCCGCGGTTCTGACCAGCACTGTGACGACGGCCTATGCCCTGCAAACGAACAGCAACGGTAGCACTTTTACCGGGAATCAGGGATGCACGGTTCAGTATTTACTTTTTTCTGGCACGCAGGGCGGCATTTATGTTACTCATCCATCCTCGGGAATTGTCATCCAGTCTAACTATTTCACTCTCAATAATCCCCCCGTGGGTGGCGCGGAGTCACTACAGGCTGTTTACGTCGATGGCGACGGAGATGAAGGCTTAGATCCATCGACCGGCGCTTCTTATATATCTATTCTCTGGAATGTCTTCTATAACAATTGCGCTCTGATCAATGCCGAAGGCGGTGGCAACGGCAATGTCGATTCCGGAGGCTTGTGTGCGGCGACCCTGGTGAGTGCATACAACAATCACTTAGCCTGGAATAATAACACCGTTAACCTGATTGAAGAGGGGCTCAAATTTGAGGAACAGAGCAGCTTGCAGCAGACCAGCCTCAATGCCGATGTCGAAAATAATAACATGCAGGGGAACTCCCGAATCATGATAGAGACGCAGCAGGATACGAATGGTGCGGCCGCATACAATCACAACGCTTTTTATCAGCCTGATAATCCTAATAACGGCACCTTCGAATTGTCTATGCCGGAGTTTACTCCGTCAGCCTCTCCGACCCACAGCGCAGACGATAACGTATTCATCTCCAACGTCCCAATCACCGGAGAGACTGGCCCTGGCGCACATTACGGCATTGGTCTGGAGCTATGGGGTGCGGGCAGCATAGCCACCAACAACCTGTTTCAAGGCGGAAACGGGGCTGAGTCCTGCGGCGCAGGTTATGGCTGTACTGGGTGGAACATATCGGTGGGTGAGGCGTTTACCAACGCTAACGTGACCGGCAACTACTTTTCCGGTACAGATACATGGTCAGGTACCGTGAATAATGTGAGCGACGCGGTGGATTATGAGGACGGTGGGTCATCATCGAACGCCGGAATCAAGATCAGCCCTAATACCGTGGTTAAGACCAGCACGACCATACCAACGGTCGCGCCCACCATCTCACCAGTGTCCTCTTCCGCTGCTTCCACGGTAACGCTAAGCGACAGCGATACGAACCATAGACTCTCCATTTTCTACACCACGGACGGAACCAACCCAGCCATCTTCGGACCAGGCAGTTCTGCGGGAAGTTCGCGCGTATACAGCGCACCATTTTCGGTACCGGCGGGAACAATTGTGAAAGCGATCGCCTCCTGGGGGCAGGGCGCCAACCAGGGCATAGTATTTCCTTCCTTCGGATACATCCCCAGCGCTGTTGTGACTAGTGTTGTTACGTCAGGGCGCACCGTTAAGAGTTTCGCTCTGCACCCCGCGTCGAACAGCAAAACCATGACCACCGGCAGCACAATGCAGCTCGTCGGGTATGCGACTTACTCAGACGGCTCAACGGGTACATTGCCTGATGCGGAAGGTAACAAGGTGACGTGGTGGAATACCACTAACCATGCGGTGGCCAAGGTCGCCGGCGACGGTTATGTTACTGCGCGGGCGGTGGGTTCGATAAACATGGAGGCCATGGTCGGCGCCCTGACGACGACTCCGTGGCCGGTCAGCGTAAGCCCGGCCGTGGCCGCTGTTGCCGAGGCTGCTCCTGCGGCTGCTATTGAGGACAAGGCCGCGGCTAGTATCCAGTCTCCTGCTGCTGCTGCTGATACGCAGGCAGCTGCGGTTCCAGAAACCCAGAGCCAGCTCACCGCACTTACCCCTGGCCCGGCGCCGGAAGCTCCTGGAGCTGCTCTCCCGGACACGTTCCTTGGACCATTCTGGAAAATTGTGACCCCAGCCGGCGGGTCGGCTTCGATCTCAAATTCTCATCTTTTCCTCGGCGTTCCCGGAGGCGGGAACCACGATCTGCTGGTTCCGTCCAACCAGGCCGTGCGTGTTGTGCAGGCGATCGGCAACGAGGATTTTGATGTGGCGGTGAAGATCGACTCTCCGCTTTTTGCTACGGATGGGAACACCAGCCAGGGTCTGATGGTGCTTTCCGGGAACGAGGACTTCATCACCTTTGCTCTGACGACCGACGGAACCAAAGTAGGGCTCAATGCCCGTATTGTCACCGGTGGGGTGGCGACCACGGTGCTCGATGATACTGATTTCAGTCAATATCAGAATCCCATGTATTTGCGAATCACGAAGGCCCGTAGTGCTTACGTCGTGCTTTACTCGGTCGATGGAGAAAATTGGACGCAGGCCGCCAGCTTCACCGATGCCACCAGTTTTACTTCCATTGGTCCGTTCGCCAGCAACTACAACAGCACTCCTGCCAAGGCAAACCCTGTCGTCATGTCAGTGAACTGGTTCGACGTGCGGCAATGAAGACGCATGAGAATGACTTATAGCTTTCTCATATGTTATTAATGTTAGCCTTCTTTCCAAACGAAGATAAGTAATCGGCCTCGCCATGCGCGCCTACTCTCTCCCCGGAAGCCATTCTGTAACTTCAGTAATGCACACCAATGGTAATTGTTACTAAGAGCAGCGGCGAAGATAGTGGGCACAGGTTAGCAGGATGATTCCGTGTACCTTTTGCCGGCTCGGCGGGGACGGGCATCGGGGGTAATATCGATGTATAGAAATAGATCACAATTTATCTTCGCTATCATTTGCTCGCTGAGCATGGTGGCGGCGGTGCAATCCGCCCGGGCAGCCACCCCGGTTCCGGCTGCTTCGGGAGCGCCATTGTCAAGCAGTTTCCCGGGCCCGCTCTGGGAAGTGATCGCTCCCCAGGGTGGAACGGCCTCGGTCTCGAATGCGCATCTCTTCCTGAACGTTCCCGGCGGTAGCAACCATGACCCGTTGCATGCGTCAAACCAGGCTGTCCGCGTAGTGCAGCCCATTGGCGACCAAAGCTTTGATGTCTCCATCAAGATCGACTCACCCGTCGTAGCGACGGATGTTGGTACCAGTCAGGGGCTGATGGTGCTCGCGGATGACAAGAACTTCATCAGCTTTGCGCTGGTGACAAACGGAACCAACCTGGGCCTCAGCGTCCAAACCATTACTGATGGTGCGGCGGCCACGGTCTTCGAGGAGGCCAGTTTCAATGAATATCAAAACCCCATGTATCTGCGTCTTACCCGGACCGGTGTCTCGTATATAGCGTATTACTCGGTCGATGGGGTGGTCTGGACACAGGCCGCCGGCTTTACCGACGCCCGGGTTCCGACCTTGATTGGGCCCTTTGCAGGCAATTACAACGCCACTCCGTCCAGAGCTATTCCTGTCGTCATGTCCATCAATTGGTTCAACATTCTGTAATGCGTGTGCGCAAGCTAGAGCAGTTTCGCAATTACTGTGGTCTGGCAAGGCTCGTGAGGTGTGGTTTTTCTTGGAGAAAAACCACGAAAAGGTCTTTCGCTTCGGTCTACACCAATTGCGAAACTGCTGTAGTCGCTGGTTGTTTGGAGAGATTCCCTTATGAATAAAAAGCCGCTCCAGGTTCTGCTCGTCGAGGACAACGCGGGCGATGCGCGTCTGTTGCGCGAGATGTTCAGCAAGGAGCCCATTGGTAGCTTCGAATTGTCCCACGTGACGCATATGTGCGCGGCTGAGACTCGGCTTTCAAAAGGGGGAGTCGATATTGTTTTGTTGGATATGGGATTGCCCGATGGGCATGGCCTCGAGACCCTGCGACGGGCGCAATCGGCGGATCCTAATGTAGTGATGATCGTGATGACCGGCCTGGAGGACGAAGCACTGGCCGCGAAAGCGATGAAGGAAGGCGCGCAAGATTATCTGATTAAAGGGCAGATCGAAAATCGAGCGCTTCCCAGAGCCCTTCGCCACGCGATTGAGCGCCAGCGCATGCAAAGGGAAACCGATCGCATTCGCAAGCACCAGGTCGAACTCAGAGATGAGTTCCTCTCCCATGTGTCGCACGAGCTTCGGTCGCCTCTGACATCTATCTACTCATTCAGTACCATCATCGCGGATGGATTGGCGGGAGCGACGAGTCCGCAACAGGATGAATACCTGCAGATTATTCTGCGGAACGTGCGTCAGCTCCAAGCCATGATTGAAGACTTGCTCGAGGTCACGCAAGCGCAAGCCGGTAAGCTCAGCGTGGAGTTGCAGTCCGTTTCGGTGAATGAGGCCATCGTTTACGCCGTCGATACACTTCAGGGAACCGCTGCAGAGAAAAAGATCAACCTTTCCTTCGATCCGTCCCCGGATCTGCCTGCGGCTTATGCCGATCCGACGCGCGTGCGGCAAATCTTGACCATTCTGCTCGATAACGCGATGAAGTTTACTCCTGCCGGCGGCGCGGTGAAGGTCGCGGCCAGGCCACACGAGAAAGATGAGAACTTGTTGCTGGTCGAGGTCTCCGACACTGGATGTGGCATCGACCCGGGGGCGGCCGAGCACATCTTTGAGCACCTCTACCAGGTAACGGACCCGGGCCGCGCCGGGCGCAAGGGCTTAGGGCTCGGCCTGCATATTGCCAAGGACCTGGTGACACGGCAGAGCGGGAAGATCTGGGTTAAGAGCGAGCCGCAGATAGGCAGCCACTTTTTCTTCACCCTGCCCATTTTCTCCTTAGCGGGCCTGATTCGACCGATCCTGAGACATGAGAAAAAGCCCGGCGAGGCGATTGCGGTCCTTACAGTGGAGATCGACTCCCGCGACGGCTCGCCGGATGTGCCGAGAAAGATTCTGGATGTGGCGCGCTCAGTTCTGCAACAATGCCTGCGACCCGACACAGACGTACTGCTCCCCAATATCGGCCCGGATAGCGACCACAAACTCTTCTTCGTCGTTGCCTACACACAACCGCCCGGAACAGAGATTATCGGCAGCCGTATTCTGGCGCAACTCCGCGAGCATGAAGAGTTCCGATCGAACGACTTCAGCTTGGCCGTTTCCCACAGTTTTCTGCCTCCGATAGCAAGAGGGGCAGACGAATCGATGGAGATATTTGTGGAGCAGGTGGCTGCTGAAGTGCGAGATCACATCACCAACGGTTGCTTACAGGGAGAAATCTAGCCATGGTTCAAAAGAAAATTCTGGTTGTGGATGACGATCCTGATGTGCGATTGGGCCTCCAACTCCGCCTCAACGCAAACCATTACGATGTTATTTGCGCTGCGGACGGAGTGGCCAGTATTGCGGAGGCGAGGAAGCATATGCCCGACCTGGTGATCCTGGATCTCGGCCTGCCCGCGGGTGACGGCTTTAGCGTCCTGGAGAGATTGAAAGCAAACGAGAAACTATCCTCAATCCCGGTGATTGTGTTGTCGGGGCGCGACCGCGTCGGCAACAGGGACCGCGCGCTCAAGGCAGGGGCGAAGACATTTCTGCAAAAGCCGATGGCGAACGAGAAGCTCCTGGCAGTCATTCGACTAGTCCTGGAGGCAGAGGATCATACTCCGGAAGTGGTGTACGATTTGGCCGGCCCCGCTTAGCCAAGGCTGGTCGAGGCCGTCGTCGGACAGGCTACTGATTCGCAGCGCACCCATCATTCTGTGGCGGGGAGAGATGGACACAAAAGAAGTCGCTGGGTTGCCCCATAAGCGCTAACTTGTTTAGGGCGTTTTTCGTCAAGACTCCCACAGACTTGTCATCCTGAGAGCCTGTGACTTTATTGACCTGAGCGAAGTCGAACGGGGACCAGCTGTTTCTCTGTCCATCCGATCCGACGGCTCCTAGCAAAAGTAACCGCCCTACACTTTGTCATCCCGAGCGAACCCGGATGGCCCATACAGGTTGGTGGCGACCACCGGGCTGGATGCGATTTTCTTTAAGGAAAATCGCACACGCTGCTCCGATTCGAAGCCGCGAATGGGCCGTCCGGGGAAGCCGAGGGATCTGCTGTGCGCCTTGATGTCAAACAAAGGCCCTCCAGTGAGCTCGCAAGTCTTAACCAAGCGGTCTGTTCGTGAGCGAAGCAAAGATGGCCTTTGTTTAGCGTCAAGGCGCACTGCAGGGGAGTATTGACGAAAAACATCCTAAACAAGTTACCGCTTATGGGGGTGCCCCGTCCTTTCGGGTCCAATCCCAGATCCTGCCGTCTTGCTCTCGACCCCAATCTGGTGCAGCATGGTCGTTGCGGCTTTTTGGGAGGTGTACGTGCCTCAGCGGCTGTCCTGTTGGGTTGTGCTCGTCCTGCTTTTTGCCGCCGGAGCATCGGCGCAGGAGACGCGGGTGGAGCTGGACCGCGGTGGTAGCACCATCGTTCTCGAGCCCTACGCACCCAACATCATCCGCGTCACCCTCAGCCTGCTTAAGCAACCGGCGCTCGCTCCTGCTGGATATGGTTTTACTGCCGCGCCTTCCTCTGCCGGCTGGAGCCATCAGCAAAGTGAGCAGGGAGACACCTACCGGTCGGGCCGGCTCACCGTGATGGTCGCCGCCAACAGGCCAGGGACAGGCAAGCCCCTGCCTACCGAACTGGATATCGCCAAGTACTTCAATGGCTCGGCCCCCGGAGCGCACATTACCTTCAGCACGGGCGACGGAACCAGGCTGCTCGATATGCAGGGCTGGGCAATGGCGGTGCCCAACCATAAAGACGGCACCGCCGGCGTGCTCAACGATAAGCGGCCTGGCGACGCAGCCTTCTACCAAGTCGGTGCCACCTTCGCTTCCCCGGATGATGAGCACTATTACGGCCTGGGCCAGAACCAGGAGGGTTTTCTCGATCATCGCGGCCATACCGTCGAGTGCTGGAATAATTACACCGCTACCGGAGGGCCCACGTTCTGCGTGCCCCTGCTGGTCACTAATAAAGGATATGGCGTGCTCTGGGATAATCCGTCGCAGACTACCATCCAGCCCGGCTTCAACGAGCAGACGCGGTGGACTTCACAGGTAGGCGACCGGGTCTCCTTCTTCGTGATCGCCGGCAGCAAGACGGACGAGATCTACTCCGGCTACCGGTTGCTTACCGGAGATACTCCGATGCTGCCTAAGGCGGCATACGGATTTATCCAATGTAAGCAGCGCTACAGCACGCAGGACGAAGTGCTGGCTGTAGCTAAGGGCTACCGCGAACGGCACCTGCCTGCGGATGTCATCGTGGTCGACTGGTTCTACTACAGCAAGATGGGGCAGATGGATATGGTGCCCGCCAATTGGCCCGATCCCGTGGCCATGAACAAACAACTCCATGCCATGGGCTTCCAGACCATGATCAGCGTATGGCCGCGCTTCGAGAGGGGCACACGCTATTACGACCTGGTGCTGAAGAATGGCTGGTTTGAGCATCTCGCGGATGGCACGCCCATGGATGGCCTGCCCTATGACCGCGCCGGCTCCGACATCGACACGACCAACCCCGCGGCCGCTCGCTGGTTTTGGGATGTGGTCCGGGAGAATATCATCAGCAAAGGCTTTGATGCCATCTGGGCGGATGAAACCGAGCCCGACCTGCCGCCCAACGGCGGTTACTTTTCGATCGGTCCGGGCACTCGCTACTTCGACGTCTATCCGCTCTTTCATACCGCGGCTCTTTATGAGGGTTTCCGCCGCGATGTCGATCATCGTG
>CAWBBY010000014.1:537500-616691 GCA_963787145.1 uncultured Acidobacteriaceae bacterium | reverse complement strand
GTCCGCGTGAGGCCTTGCCATGACGCGGACCGGGGCGTACAAATCCAGAGGCGGTTGTTTCTGCTTATTCGATCGCATGGAGCAAATATGAAATTGTTTGTGGTGTTGTTAGCCCTGTCGACCGTCCCGGCGTTGGCTGCGGATACGAGCAAGGTCAATGGATATATCAGCGACTCTAATTGCGGAGCCAAACACAACGGCAGCGCCCCGGATGCGGCCTGCGTTAAGAAATGCGTTGATGGCGGCGCAAAGCCGGTTTTTGTCGATGACGCCAAGAAAGAGGTCTACACCATCGACGATCCCGATTCGGTGAAAGGTCACGAGGGGCACCACGTCTCAGTGGTGGGCAAAGTCGACGAGTCCGGCAAGACAATCCACATCTCAAAGCTCACGATGATGAAGGATCAGGGGACACCCAGCGGCACCTCGGAAATGCACTAAAAACCAGTTCTATCGCGTACGCCCGCGTCAGTGATTTCGGTTCGCCGAACCCTGTGCGTGGGCGTATGCCTTTGTAGCGCATCGAGTTACGCGACAGATGCATGACTAGTCGTTGATCTGCTAAGGTGAGAGAGGGTGGGAAGGAATGCAGGATTTAACCCCAGTTATGGCAAAGGCAACCTGGAACGGCAAAGTGATAGCAGAGAGTGACACCACAGAGATGGTTGAGGGCAATATCTACTTTCCAGAGAGTTCCCTCAAACGAGAATACTTCCGCCCCAGCTCAACGATATCGACCTGCCCATGGAAGGGACAAGCCCGATACTACAGTCTGCTGGTGGACGGACAAGAGAACCAGGACGCTGCCTGGTACTACCCGGATCCTAAGCCTGCAGCCCGCAACGTGAAGAATCACGTAGCCTTCTGGCGCGGAGTTGAAGTCGAAAAATAGCCTCAAAGGTGGTCGCTGGAGCATGGCCGCCGTGCTCTTCAGCCTGATGATTTTGCCTCCCGGCGGGGTCTTGGCTCAGCAGGCGCCCGCCGCGAACTCCCCGCAAAGAGACCTCGAGGTGATCCGGCGTTTGGAAGAAGAGTATTTGCGGGCTGAGATCGAAGATGACACCGCGATCGCCGGTACGATTCTTGCCGACGATTACGTAGGGCTCAAATCGGATGGGTCTACTTCTTCCAAGTCCGATGTCTTGAACCGTTTGAACCTGCATGAGCGCCGTCGCCAGCCTTACCTGATCACCGCTACCAATATGCGGGAGCACCTGTTCGGCGATACCGCGGCTGTGAGCTACACCAAGGTCTATACCAAGCCTGGGAGCCAGGCAGCCTACAGTGAGAGTGTCCTGCATCTTCTTATTCGCCGAAACGGCGTCTGGCGCCTGCAACTGAGCAGTCCCCTCCCCAGTCCCAAGGCAGAAGCAGCACCAGGAAGAGACCGCTGAACCGCAGGTCCCTTCACTGCGCTACTCTCCCGTGGAAGCACCGCCCTACCCTTTGTCATCTCGACCGAAGCGCAGCGCAGTGGAGAGATTTCTGTGTGGATGCCCTTTCCTGGTAAAGCTTTTCAGGGAGTCACAGAATCGGTTCCCCGCGATTCTCTACCCAGCTGTTTTTGGTTTTCCTCCACCTATCTCTGGGATAATAAATCCACTCTGGCAGCTGCCTTGGCAGGCGGCACGCACCGCGTATCCCTCATGAAGCCACTCGTGCTTGCACTAACCCCGACGCGCAACCGTCGCCTGAATGAAGTGACAGGCATGGTGCTGCTGGTGGCGGCGAGTCTCCTTTTCCTGGCCCTTGCCTCTTACCATCCG
Organism: uncultured Acidobacteriaceae bacterium; assembly: GCA_963787145.1. Classification (GTDB taxonomy): domain Bacteria; phylum Acidobacteriota; class Terriglobia; order Terriglobales; family Acidobacteriaceae; genus PALSA-350. The sequence goes on along the minus strand of CAWBBY010000014.1, from coordinate 614,925 downwards.
ACGGACCCATCCTTCAACACCGATGCCGTGGGACGTCAGGCGCACAACTGGACCGGATTGGTCGGGGCAACCCTCAGCGACATGCTGCTGCAATTGGAGGGGGTTGCCGCCTTCCTGATCCCATTTATGCTGGGCGCGCTGGGCTGGACTTGGCTGCGATCACGCCCTGCCGGGTCCCCTGCTGCAAAGTTGGCGGGGGCTGCTCTTTACCTGTTCTTTGCCCCAGCCCTGTTCGGTCTCATTCCCGGCCAGCTTCGCTGGATGCACGCGCTCCCACTGGAAGGCCTAACCGGGCGGCTGGTGGTCGATACGCTCGTCCATTACCTCAACTTTCCCGGCGCCGCCATCGTGATCAGCAGCATGGTGCTCATCTCGCTCTACCTGTCCACCACCTTCAGCTTCAGCACCGCCCAGCAGTGGATGGCGATTCGCTTTGCCTTCGCTCTGGCGTGGCGCGACCGCTTCCGCAACTGGCATTCCGCCTGGGCCAAGAACCGGCTGGAAAAGAAGATCCTGGCCAAAGCGCAGGAGCCGGAGAAGAAAGCCGTCAAGCGTGTGCAACCGCGGGAGGATGAAGAAGAAAGGATCCCGGCTTCCCGCCATGCTGCGTACGCCGGCGCGCCGGCCGCCGAGCAGGCGCCCCGAGCCACGCCACCCCCTGAAAAGCACACCCCCTCCCTGTGGAACCAGATGCCACGCACCAGCATCCCGGATCCAGAGCCTGAGGAACTGGAAGCTGACGAAGTAGAGGAGATCGCAGCCGTAGCTGCCCCGGCAGCAAAGGCCATTTCCGTAAAGGGGCGCGCCGATGCGGATGCGCGGCCGGTTACCCTGGCACCTCGAGCGGATAGCGGGTTCCGTCTCCCTCCCAGCACGCTCCTGCACCGCAGTGACGAGTCGCAGATCGTACGCGAAGATGACCTGCGCAGTCAGGCCAAGATCCTGGTCGAAAAGTGTGCCGAGTTCGACGTGTGCGGCCAGGTGGTCCAGATCAATCCCGGCCCTGTGGTCACCACCTTCGAATTCAAGCCCGAAGCAGGGGTTAAGTACAGCCGCGTGACCGGCCTGGCAGAAGATCTGTGCCTGGCCATGCGCGCCGAAAGCATTCTGATCGAGCGCATGGCCGGCAAGAGCACCGTGGGTATCCAGGTACCCAACCACGATCGGGAGACGATCTGGCTGCGAGACGTGATCGAATCGGAGAACTTTACCCAAACCAAGTCCAAGCTGACCCTGGCCATGGGCAAGGACATTAACGGGCGCCTGGTGACCGCCGACCTGGCCACCATGCCCCACGTCCTCATCGCGGGCTCTACCGGCAGCGGCAAGTCTGTAGCCATCAACGCCATGATCATGTCTGTGCTGTATAAGGCGACGCCGCAGCAGGTCAGGCTGATCCTGGTTGACCCCAAGCGGGTGGAACTGGGCATGTATGAGGGTATCCCTCACTTGTTCACCCCGATCATCACGGAGCCCAAGCTGGCGGCCAACGCGCTGCGCAATGCGGTACGCGAGATGGAAAGGCGCCTGAAGCTGTTGGCCTCGCGCAGTGTGAGGAACATCGACCAGTACAACAAGCTGTTCGACAACCAGACTCCGAGCCTGTTTGAGGAGGGCGACGCGGAGCAGCCCCTACCCCACATGATCATCATCATCGATGAGCTGGCTGACCTGATGATGCTGGATAAGGCCAATGTCGAGGAGGCGATCACCCGCCTGGCGCAGATGGCTCGCGCGGTCGGCATCCATCTCGTGCTGGCTACGCAGCGGCCGTCGGTGGACGTCATCACTGGCCTGATCAAAGCCAACGTGCCTACCCGGATCTCCTTCCGCCTGGCTACCAAGGTGGATTCGCGAACCATCCTGGACTCCAACGGAGCCGAGGCTCTGCTGGGCCGTGGCGATATGCTCTTCCTGCCACCCGGAACCTCGCGGTTGCAGCGCCTGCACGCGCCGTTTGTTACCGAAAAGGAAATAGCGGCAGTGGTTGGGTTCTGGAAAGACCAGGGTGAAGCAGAATACGTGCCAGGCTTCCTCGAGTCTCCCCGCGATGAAAAGGGACGGGACCTGGATGCGGAGCCCGAGGATGGGGACGGGGACGACGAACTATTCGAGGATGCGGTACGGCTGGTGCTGGAATTCGGCAAAGCCTCCACTTCCCTGCTCCAGCGCCGGTTGCGCATTGGGTACGGCCGGGCGGCGCACCTGATCGACATGATGGAGCGCGACGGAATCGTAGGTCCGGCGGATGGGTCAAAGCCGCGTGAGATCCTCAAGCCACCGGACTGGCTTAACCAGGTCGAACCCGCCCTCCGCTGATCTCCGGCCGCTTTCGCGAGAACCAATGAACGGGAAAGAGAAAGAGACGGACCTTTGATGGGCTTCGGCCGTCTCGGCGCCGGCCCCGACATTACCTCCGTGTACGCTGGTAACACTTTCGAGTGCCTTTTGCCGAAGAATGCCTTAAGCTGCAAAAGACACCTGTCAGGAGGCAAAATCCAGACCCGGCACAAGGTCCTTTTGGTGGATGACGACGCCGTGAGCCTCGAACTCATGGCGCTGCTGCTCGCCCACGAGGGCCATCAGGTGCTCCGCGCCAACGACGCCGGAGCCGCTCTGGAACTGCTCTCCACTGACCAGGCTGGACGCCCGGATGTTCTGCTCGTAGATCTGCAGATGCCTGGGATATCGGGTGGTCAACTGGCGGAAAAAGTTCGCGCCCTGGGCAGCCCAGGACCATTGCTGCTGGCCATGAGCGCCTCAGAAGCCCAGCGGCAGCAGCTGCTCTCCTTCGATGGGTTTTTGCTCAAACCGTTGGTGGTGGACGACTTCCGCCGAGCCTTAAAGCCCAAGAGACGTGGCCGCGCACCGGCTGCACGCGTCACCCATCCCGGAAGCAAGGCGTCGTCCGCTCCGGGCCGTGCCGTGGATAAGGCGGTGGTGTACAAGATGCTGAAAATGATGCCCAAGGAGGCGTTTCACGAACTATTCGCCGCCTGCATCGCCGATTCCCGGACTTCTATCCATGCTATCCGGACTCTGTCCAGCCAACCGGACCAATCCGGCGTGGCCCCCCTGGCTCACCGAATAAAAGGAGCTGCCTCCATGGTAGGGGCGGTGCACCTCGCCTGGCTCGCCGCCGGGCTTGAAGCAGGGGGTAGCAAACCAGCGGCCACCCCTGCTGTTTTGGACGATTTACTCAGTGCATGCAGTGAGTTGGAGCGTATGCTTTTGGCAGGAAATCTAACCGAAACACAGGGCCCCCATGACCACTACGACAGTTCCCGCAACGCCTAAAACCAGCAACGACCGCCTGCACCAGATTCGTATCGTCATTGCCGACGACCATCCTGTCGTTCGCATTGGCGTAAAAAACATGCTCCAGAGCGACGCCGGCCTTGAAGTGCTGGGCGAAGCCTCTGATGGCGATGAAGCGATTACGGCAACCCTCGAACTGCTGCCGGATATTCTCCTGCTAGACCTGCAGATGCCTCGTCTGCCTGGCCTAGAGGCTATGCGGGCCATCATGAGCGGCTCGCCGACGGTTAAGATTCTGCTGCTGACCAGCACCATCACCACCCAGCAGATCATTGAAGCGCTGCAGATTGGCGCCCGCGGCATCGTCCTCAAGGACGCGCTCGCCGACCATCTCACCACCGCAATCCGCGCAGTTTCTTCAGGAGATTACTGGATTGGCGGCAAACGCGTGGTCAACCTGGTTGGCGCTCTGCACGAACTCATGCAGCAGGCAGCCGTCCCGGAACGCAAGACCTATGGGCTGACGCCCCGTGAGTTGGAAGTGGTTGGCTGCATTGTGGAAGGGTGCAGCAATCGCGATATCGCCAAGCAGTTCAGCATCAGCGAAGAGACTGTCAAACGGCATTTGTCGAATATTTTCGACAAAACCGGGGTTTCCACCCGGCTGGAGTTGGCGCTGTTCGCCATTGCTCATCAGCTGGTCGCGCTGCAGTCTTAACCCTTTAGCTCCAATTTCGGCTGACGCAATCGTCCACGATTGCATCCAACTTTGTTGCGTCTTTAAGACTAATGGGCACGCTCTGAAGACCGATAAGTGTGCCATAGTCCACTGTTTGAACGCAACTGAAGCTTGAAATTGGAGTCGAAAGATGACCGCTGGAAGACTGCTGCTTTTAACTTTGCTGGTTTCGTCCCCTCTTGTCCTGTGTGGGCAGGAGGCGAGCCCCACTGCGCAACAACAACAGCCCATCGAGCCCACACAAACGGGCAATAATGTGCCGCTCTACCGCATTCAGGTGGTTGGCCGCGACATTCCGGCGATCAACTACTGGCACCGCAGTGGCAGTACAAAGATCGGATTTGCCGGAACCAGCCTTCTGCCCCAGGGTAAGGGCGAGGCAAACGTCACCAGCAAGGGGCAGACGTTTATCCAGGCCAAGCTTCAAGGCTTCGTCCCGGCCAACAGCTTCGGTGTGGAGTACCTTACCTACGTGCTCTGGGCGATCACTCCGCAGGGCCGGCCGGTGAACCTGGGTGAAGTGATGCCAGGCAACGGCAAGGCGGAGATGAACGTCACTACCGGACTGCAGCAGTTCGCCCTTATCGTGACCGCCGAACCCTATTTTGCCGTGACCACACCGAGCGACCTGGTCGTGATGCAGAACACGATCAAACAGGACAAGACAACGGGTATTCTCGATACCGTGAATGCGCACTTCAACCTGCTGCCGCGCGGCGCCTACGTGCAGACGGCTGGCCAGCACGCGAACCTCAACCCGGTCAAGCCCAACGACAAGTCGCCCCTCCAGCTTTACGAGGCCATCAATGCAATTCAGATCGCCGAAGCGACGGGTGCGGCTCAATATACGCCGGACATTCTTGCCAAAGCGAAACAGGAATTGGAGAATGCGCAAGCCCTTGACGGGAAAAAGAGCCAGCGCAAGGTCATGATCACCTACGCGCGGGGCGCAGTCCAGGACGCGGAAGATGCCCGCGTTAGCACTTTGCGCAAGATACAGCAAGAGAAGGAGCATCAGCAGCAGGTAGCCACCCAGCAAGCGCAGGAAGCCGCTCAGCAGGCGCAGATCGAAGCCCAACAGCAAGCCTTGAAACGGGCCCAGGCCGATGCCGCGGCCGCCCAGGCAGAAGCAGCCGCAGCCAATGCGCGGGCAGCGCAGGTCGCCGCCGAACACAACGCCCAGCAGGCAACCGACCAGACCGAGCAGATGCGCGAGCGCCTGCGGTCGCAGTTGAGCCAGGTTCTGCAGACCCAGGAAACGGCTCGCGGATTGATCGTCAACATGTCGGACGTTTTGTTTGACACGGCTAAATACACCCTCAAGCCGGAAGCCCGGGAAAAGCTGGCCAAGGTGTCGGGAATTCTTCTTGCCTATCCCAATCTGAAAGTGCAGGTGGAGGGCTACACCGACAATGTAGGTAGCGAGCAATACAACCTGACGCTGTCACAACAGCGCGGCGATGCCGTGCGTGAGTACTTGATTTCCCAAGGCGTCAGCGCGGACAACATCACCTCCACCGGCTACGGCTTGAGCAACCCAATTGCCGATAACGCGACGGCCGCCGGAAGGGCCCAGAATCGGCGGGTGCAAATGGTGGTTTCGGGTAGCTCCATCGGCGTCCAGCAGAGCGCACCTTCGGCTGCCACCCAGCCACAACCGCAACCGCTACCCCAGGGCACAAGCAACCCACCCGAGCAATAGCTGGTTGAATGGAAAACCCAGGTCGCAAAAGCGAGACCTGGGCCACCCACTCATAGATTGCTTCCGGATAACTTGATCAGGAGAGAAGTGCGAGGCGGGCTTCGATATCGGCCAGGGCGGCCTCTAACGCAGCCCGGCGTACAGGGCTCGAAGTACGCTCCGAAAGAACGCGCTCACGCTGCAAATCCAATTCCTGCCTTTGCCGCTCCCGCTTCGCCCGCTCCACGCCATTTCGCTTAACCGCGTCAACCGCTGCGCCCGAAGCGCTAAGATCCGCCGTCGACTGCTGTTCTTCCACAGACTTGCTTTCCCACCCACGCGCCATGCTTCTATGGTACGACAAGCAATGGAATCGTCCCTCGATTTCATGTGGAGGAATCATGAAGGTCTGGCAAATTCGATCGTTCGGCATTGACCAACTGGCTTTAGCAGATTTGCCCCTTCCCCGGCCCGGGCGCGGGGAGGTTCTGGTCAAGCTTCATGCCGTGTCCCTGAATTATCGCGATCTGCTGATGGTGCGTGGCCAATACAACCCCAAAATGGCGTTGCCTCGTATTCCCTGCTCCGACGGAGCCGGAGAAGTCGTCGAGCTGGGTGAGGATGTCCACGAAGTCGCAAAAGGGCAACGGGTTGCCGGCATCTTCATGCAAAACTGGCTGGACGGCCACCCAACCGCGGAGAAGACCCGCGGCGCGCTGGGTGGCGACATCGATGGCATGTTGGCCGAGTATGTCGTCCTGCGGCAAAGCGGAGTCGTAACTATCCCAGATCATCTCTCGTATGAAGAAGGAGCGACGCTGCCATGCGCCGCGGTTACCGCCTGGAACGCAGTAGAACACGCAGCCCAGGTAAGGCCTGGAGAAGTGGTCGTCACCCAGGGTACGGGAGGTGTTTCCATTTTTGCTTTGCAGTTTGCCAAGATTGCCGGGGCCAGCGTGATCGGCACCTCGAGCAGCGACGAAAAGCTGGAACGGGCGAAAACTCTCGGACTGGCTGCGGGATTCAATTATCGCCAATCGCCGGAATGGGCAAAATGGGTGCAGAAGCAAACCGACAACCGCGGCGCCGATCTGATCGTTGAAGTCGGGGGAGCGGGCACCTTTAGCCAGTCGCTGCAAGCCGTGCGCATGGGGGCCACAGTCGCGCAAATCGGGGTGCTGAGTCAGTCAGACCAACCTCTGCCAATCCCACTGATTCTTCATCGCCAGGTTCGGATACTGGGTGTCTATGTAGGCTCAAGGGCCCATTTCGAAGCCATGAACCAGGCCATTACGGCGCACAAAATCCGCCCGGTGGTGGACCGCGTACTTCCATTTAGCCAGGCTCGGGAAGGCCTGAAAGCCATGGAAAATGGCGTCCATTTTGGGAAGATCGTAATCCAGGTTGTTGCTTGATACCCCCCAAAGCCCAAACTGGATTCGGGCTATCTGATTGAAATTGCTGGGCTACCTAAAGGTCAGTAACTTCCGGGTGATCCGATAGGACGAAAGCTGTATTTTCCCTACGACAAACGCGACATTTTCGTGCAGAATGCATCTTAACAGTACGATTTTTAGCAACTACCCAGCGTTTGAATGAGGGAGATTTTATATGACTTGGATTGCAACTCTGCTTGGTTTCTTCTACGACATTATTTTCGGCTGCCGCCATTGGAGTCAGACGAGGCCTTTCACGCTGGAACAACAGACTTACAAGGTGTGCCTGGACTGCGGAAAACAGATTTATTACTCCACCGAGCGCATGACTCCTCTGAGCGCACGGGAAATACGCCGCATGAAGGCGACCGAAGGCCCCGTAACCGTGATTGCTACGTCGATGAACGCGGGTGGTTTTCTCACCCGGCGCCCGAACAAATCGAACGCTGCTGCTTAAGCATTTAGTTACCCAGCCCAAAAAGGCTGAAGCTCCGTATCGTGTGGCCATAAGATTCAGGCCCGATACGGGGCTTTTCTGTGTCCGCCGTTCCCATTGCCGCATACTGGATTCACAGGAGCCGCATGGTGATCGTCGAAGTTCGCGGATTAACAAAAGTTTATGAAGGAAAGCAACGCGTGGTTGCCGTCGATGGCATCGACCTTTCCGTCAATCAAGGCGAGATCTTCGGCTTACTCGGTCCCAATGGAGCGGGAAAAACAACCACTATCAGCATAGCCACCACTCGCGCCCTGCCGACCAGTGGACAGGTGACAATCGCGGGAGTGGACGTGGTTTCAAGGCCGGCGGCCGCTCGGCGCAACATCGGCGTGGTCCCGCAATTCAACACTCTTGATCGATCCCTCACGGTTTTCGAGAACCTGTACTTTCACTGCCGCTATTTTGGTTATTCAAGCGCCGCCTCCAGAACCCGGGCTCAAGCTTTACTGTCACAGTTTCTTTTGCAGGAACGGGGCGCAAGCTTTCCTGCACAGCTCTCCGGCGGCATGCAGCAGAGGGTACAAATTGCCCGCGCGATCGCTCACCGTCCCGCGGTTTTGTTTCTCGATGAACCCAGCGCCGGGCTCGATCCACAAAGCAGAATCGCCATGTGGGACGCAGTCAAAGGATTGGGCAGCGAAGGAATCACGGTGGTCTTGACCACCCACTACATGGAAGAAGCCGATGAAATCTGCGATCGGGTGGCGATCATGGACCACGGCAAGCTGCTGGCCCAGGACACGCCTGAGCTGCTGAAGGCCACCTTAGGCGCACAGACCATCTTTGAGTTGAAGTTGCGCCAGATGGAAGGTTCGGCGGACCTGGTAGAAAAACTGGAACGATTACCCAATGTCGCCTCCGTCGAAACCATTAGCGACGGTATCCGTGTGTTCTCTCGAGGGTCGGATGGCTTGCTGCCCCAGATCGTACAAGCTGCCCAGGGCCTGGGTTTGCGCGACCTCAAGATCAATGAGCCCAGCCTGGAAACAGTATTCATCCGCCTTACCGGGAGGGATCTGCGTGAGTAAGCAACGATCGGGCTATACAGGAGCGTTTCTCGGGCTGATGCTGCGCGACCTGCGCGTGCTGCGCCGCGAACTGGGCCCATTTGTCGTGCGCATCATCATGCAACCGTTGCTGTTTCTTTTCGTCTTTACTTACGTTTTTCCTCATATGGGGCAAGGCAATCCCATGGCCGCAGGCGGAGGGAGTTTTGCCACCATCCTGCTGCCCGGCTTGATGGCCGTCGCCATCATGTTCAGCGGGATTGCCGCGGTGGCGCTTCCCCTGTCGCAGGAGTTCGGGATAACGCGAGAAATTGACGATCGCGTCATGTGTCCCCTGCCGGTAACCGCGGTGGCCATAGAAAAAATGTGCTTTTGCGCACTGCAAAGCATGCTCGCCGCGGCCCTGGTGGTACCCCTCGCCCGATTCATCCCTGCGGTGCCGGTCAAGCCCGAGGTGGATAACTGGCCGCTGCTGATCCTCATGCTGGTCCTCTCCAGCCTGGTGGCGAGCGCACTGGGATTAGCCATCGGAGCAAATATCAGACCGCAGCAGATCGGGCTCATCTTCTCGATCGTGGTGGTTCCCATCACTTTTTTGGGCTGCGTTTACTATCCCTGGGAGTATTTGGATCACTTGCGCTGGCTGCAGATGGTGGTGCTGATCAACCCCATCGTGTACATGAGCGAGGGATTGCGTGCGGCTCTCACGCCGGCGGTTCCCCACATGCCGGTGCTGCTTATCATTTTTGCTCTGCTGGTGTCACTCACCATTTTGGGTGGGATTGGCATCCGGGGATTCCTCAAGCGTGTAATTTCATAAACCGTTGCACTGGCTTATGCTTACCATGGCCGTAGGCCCTTCTGTAATCCTGTTCGTCTGATAGCAAGAGCCGGCGAATGGCCTGGTGATGTTGGGAGCTGCAATGCGAAAAACCAATCCAAAGCTCCTGTTTGCCGCCACACCGTTTCTGCTGCTATTGGCCGCCGGCTGTGGAGCGATGAGTTCGCCGGTCGCCGCCAGCCCTGGCGGCTTGATCATCAACGCAGAAAAATCCGCCCTTGATACCACCACCACTGACCAGCTGAGCGCCCGGTCGACTTACGGCGCCGCCACCAGCGTGGTCTGGTCCATCGCCGGGGGGCAAAACGACACTGCGCTGGGCCAGGGAACGATCACGGCGAATGGCGTGTACACCCCGCCGCTAGTGCTTTCGCGAGACCAGATCCAGGTCCAGGTCGTGGCCACTTCCCGCAGTGACTCTACCACCACCGCCAGTTACCTGCTGACCGTTACGCCGGGATTTGTCCAGGTCCTGTCCCCAGAGACCGCCAGCCTCGCCCCCGGATCGACAGTTCAGGTAAAAGGAGAAATCGCGGAGATCAATTCGGGGTCCATTCACTGGTCGCTTGGGACCACACCCGCCGGCGAACTGGATCCCGGCGAGAGCTACGGCAGCATCAGCGAAACCCGGTGCACTCACTCCCGGCGTACCTACACCTCCTGCACCGCAACCTATACCGCCCCACGTGCCTTGCCCCCCGGCAACCCCGCCGTTTTCGTGGTAGGGATGGCAGCTGGCAATCCTCGCTCCGTCGCGGCACTTCACGTCCTGCTTAACGGCGCCGGCTTTTCGAGTTCGGGACTGCAGAATCAGCAATCCCAGGTTGGTTACGTGGAGATGGGCTCGTCGGGAGGCAATGCCAACGACTACGACTCCAGGCAAAGCGGTGGTAAAGAGTACGTGAACGATTGCTGCGGGGGAACTCTGGGGGCGTTGGTCTCGGACCGGAACAACAATCTGTTCATCCTGAGCAACAACCATGTGCTGGCCGAGTCGGACCAGGCGCGGACCGGCGATACGGTGGTTCAACCCGCCTTGGTAGATCTGAACTGCAACCCGCAGGCTGGACGGTCGGTGGGATCTTTGCGCTATGTGGTGCCCCTCCAAAGTACGCAGACCAATGTGGATGCGGCGTTGGCGGCGGCAACACCCGCCGTCGACAGCACAGGGGCCATCCTGCAGTTGGGCCCGCCGATCAATGGCACGCTCACGCCGGCGGCTCCCGCCGCAGGTACGGGAGAGGAACTGACCCCCGGCCTGCTGAACCAGCTGAGGGTGGTGAAAAGCGGGCGAACCACTGGATTGACCTGTTCCACGGTGAATACGGTGGATCTGACTGTGCAGGTGGATTACTACTACGACTGCGCCGAAACGCAGCATTACTACACCAAGACCTACGTCAACCAGATTGGCATGCCGGGCGCCAGCTTCGCGGATAGTGGAGACTCCGGCGCATTGGTACTCGACGCCAGCAACGCACAACCCGTGGGGCTATTTTTTTCCAGTGGAACCGACGATAGCAACCACGGGTTCAGCGTAGCCAATCCGATCCAGGATGTGCTTAGCGAACTGGGGCAGAAGAGCCAGGCGGAGGGTCAGGAATTTCAGATAGCCGGTGGGGCTCCACATCCCATCATGTGCTCCAACTTCGACGAGCACACGCCGCCGGCGACTCGCAGCGTCAGCGCGGTCCGAATGGCAGCCGCCCGGTCAGCGTCGGAGGTGGCGCTTGCGACGTTGCTGAGGCCCGATGGCGGCATCCTGGGTACGGCCGCTGGCATGAGCCTGGACAGCCCGGGAGAAGCGGCCGTCATCGTTTACGTGGACCGGAACAAGCCGGGTTTGGTGGTGCCCAGCGTGATCAACGGTGTACGCACAATGGTCATCCCCACGGATTCTGCCAGTCTGAACGCAGGGGTCGAGCCGACGACGTTAACCCCGGTGGAAGGCATTCATCTGCCATCCGAGGTTCTGCGAGCAGCGGCAGCTGTGCAGCGGCAATTTGCCCCGCAGCTTATGGCAGATCCAGCATTTTTTGGCGTGGGCGTGACCCAAAGCTATGACAATCCATCAGAGGCAGGGCTGTTAGTGCTGGTGGACTTAACAAAATCTCCCCGTTCCATGCCAGACGTGGTTGGGGGACTGCGGGTGCGCTACATGCGCATCAATCGCCTGCATGTAACCAAGTCGAAATTCGCGCCGGCAGAGCAAGCGCCGCGTTGCATGCTTCCACCGACCACTCAGCCGTAATGGACCGCCCGCTCCCCATCCCACTAACAACTCCACCCTGGAGTTGTTAGCGGGAATGGGAGAAAAGAGCAGATCATCAGCGAACCTCGTGCGGTTCTCGAGGACGATCCTCACTTGACGCGGTTTTCCCTGTTTCGGCGGCAGGGGCCAGCGGTGGTAAACCGATCCCGTCTTCCGGAAAGAAAAGCATGAACACGGTCCCCGGCGGTCGCGTATTCGCGGCGCCCGCGGGACGGCTGGCGACCCGCACCGTGGCATGGTGCTTGGTGATGATCTCGCTGCTAACCCACAATCCCAGACCAGTGCCCGTAGCCTCTTTGGTAGTAAAAAACGGTTCGAAAATCCGCAGACGTATGGCCCGCGTCATGCCACAGCCATTATCGGCAACAAACAGGCGAACACCGGGCGTGCCGTCTACCCACGATCGCGAGCGTCGAACCGACATTTGCAGATGTCCGCCCTGGCTCATCGCGTCAATGGCATTGCCGATCAGATTAGCGAAAAGCTGGCGCAACTCCCCGGAAAAGCAGTACAGATCCAGGTCCGGCCCACAGCTACGAGAAACCTCTATCTGCAGTGAGTGCAACCGTCCGGTAAAGAGCGTAAGAACCGAGTCCAACAACTCACCCACGTTGGCAATCACTGGCAACGTCGACTGGCGGTAAAAACGCAAGGTCTGTTGCGTCATCTCTGCAACGCGGGAAATTTCCTGCTGCGCAAGGTCTGCATAACTCATCGCCTCCCGATCCAGCGAAGGCTGATGCCGTAACAGGTAGAGCAAATTAGTAACCGCCTCCAGGGGGTTGTTGATCTCGTGGGCGATCGACGCCGCCAGCCGGCCGGCGGCGGCCAGTTTCTCCGTCTTACGCAACGCATCCTCGGCGTGCTTGCGCTCGGTCGTTTCGACCACGATCGCTCCCACCCAACGAACCGCTTCCGACGAGGCTTTCACGGGATAAACGTTGATCAGCCAACTGCGTACCTGGGGAGGGTCCCCAGATACAGGCGTGTGCAGCTCAAATTGAACCACCGGTTTTCCGGTTTCAAAGACACTTTCGATGCAACCCTGCAGCAACTCAGCGGCCGGGCCGGCCAGCATTTCTGAGATGGTGCGCCCCAGGTGCCTGCCAATGGGCGCCTGGTTCATCTCAGCCATAAATTGATTCACGCGCACGTAGCGGAATTTGCGATCGAAGAATGCAAATCCAATGGGCGCATTCTCCAGCATCGAATCGAGCAGGGCCAAGGTGTCGCTGAGGCCGGCTCTCTGCTCCTCGATGGAAGTCACCATGAGATTGAACGCGCGGGTAAGGTCGGCCGATTCGTTGGCTGAGGTAACCTCCAACGGAAAACCTTCCTTGGTTTCCGGATCGCGAATCAACTTGCGTGTCGCCGTCAGCAACGCGCGAAGCGGGCGGGTGATGGAACGCGCGAGTGAGCCGGCAATGATGACTGTGCCCAGAGCAGCCAGGCCGGCGAAAATGATGGTTATCCGGATGAGCGAAGAAATCTGCTGCAAGGAAGCCGTGGCATCTTCATAAACCCAGGCGAATCCGCTCAGTCGGCCGCTGACATGGATCGCCTGCACCGCTTCCCGAGCCCCGCCGGGAACACGAAAAATAGCCGCCCCTGGAGTGTCCTCCATATGTTTTTTTTCCAGGCTCGTTAGCAGGTCCTTGCCATTCATGCCTGGATCGCTGCTGGCGATCACCCGCCCGTGGATATCTGTAACCAACGCTGCACGAATACCGGGCGAGTTGACCATGGTGCGCAGGATCGGAACCAGGTACCCGGCCTGGCCCTGGGCGAGCGAATCCTGGCTTTGCAACGCGAGCAGGTTCACCTCCGACTCCAGGCGCTGGCGAGCCCGCTCATGGATCTCTGAGGCCTGTTCGCGCACCAGCAAGGTGGCAAAAACGACCACCAGCAGGCCTTCAAAGAGGACAAGACCGGAGATGAGCTGCCCTCGAATCGAACGAGGTTTTAGCCAACTCATAGCGTAAGGGCCCTTCCCTTCAACCTTGCCTTAGCCAACCTTCAACGAAGCACTGCTGGCGAGCTTGGCTTCAATATCGCGTGCGATCTGACCGCCGTGAAAGCGGCCATTCTCAATGAAGATCTCATTGGTTCGCATGCCTGCGACGATCACGCCAGCGAGATAAATACCGGGTATATTGCTTTCCAGTGATTGCGGATCACACGCCGGGCAGCGGTCCTGCCCTTCAAATCGGACGCCAAGAGCAGCCAAAAAATCAAAGTCGGGATGATACCCCGTCAAGGCAAACACGTAGTCGTTATCGATGGTAACAGTACCTTTGAGTGTTCGCAGATCGACCGCGTCCTCCTTGATCCTGATCACCGAACTCGAGAAATGTGCCGTGACTTCACCGTTCTTGATGCGGTTGTTGATGTCGGGCAAAATCCAGTACTTGACGTGGTGGTGCATCTTCTCACCCCGATGCACCAGGGTTACATGCGCGCCGTGACGCCAAAGGTCGAGTGCTGCAATGGCAGCCGAGTTCTTGCCTCCCACCACCAGCACCTTTTGATCGTAGTAAGGGTGCGGGTCGTGATAGTAGTGCAGAACCTTGGGCAGCTCTTCTCCGGGGACTTCGAGGTAGTTTGGCAGATCGTAGTAGCCCGTAGCAATCACCACTTTGCGGGCGCCGTAGGACGTGTGACGGGAAAACCGGTCGACAGTGGTAATGGTGAAATCTCCGTCTTCCCCAGTGACTGAAGAAACGGTCTGGTATTGACGAAACTCCAACTTGTAGTGCTCGGCTACCTTGCGGTAGTACTCCAGGGCCTCGTTGCGACTCGGTTTCTGGTTGGGGCTGGAGAAGGGCATATCGCCTATTTCCAGCAATTCCGGGGTGGTAAAGAACGTCATATTCGACGGATAGTGAAAGATCGAGTTACAAAGGCAGCCCTTGTCGACCAGAACCGTGCGCAGACCGACCCGCTGAGCCTCAATGGCGCAGGCCAGACCCGTCGGGCCCGCGCCCACAACCAGCACGTCAAAGCTTTCCTTCAGGACACCACGGTTGTGCTCCATGTCTATAGCTTAGACGATGCGCCGTTCCCAGCTGATTACGGAAATGGCTATAATCGGGGGTTCTGGTAGTTGAGGAGCCATGGTGCAATGTCTGACGTCCGCAAAGAAAAAGACTCGTTAGGTTTTGTTGAAGTGCCCTCCAAGGCGTATTACGGTGCGCAGACGGCGCGTGCCGTCGAGAATTTCCCCATCTCCGGCATGCGGGCACATCCGCAGCTGATTCGCGCCCTGGGCATGGTCAAGCGAGCCGCCGCAGAAGCCAACAAAGAACTGGGCCTGGTGGATCAGAAACGCGCGGACGCCATCATCCAGGCAGCCCAGGAAGTCATCGACGGCAAGTGGAATGGCGAGTTCGTCGTCGATGTATTTCAGGCCGGGGCGGGCGTAAGCCTGCACATGAACTCGAATGAGGTCATCGCCAATCGGGCCAACGAGATCCTGGGAGGCAAAGTGGGGGAATATGCCCATGTGCACCCCAATGACCACGTGAACTACGGCCAGTCGACGAATGACGTCTTTCCCACCGCGATGCGGTTGTCAACTCTGTTGGCGCTGGACACGTTCTACCCGATTCTGGACCACTTGGCAGCCACCTTTGCGGAGAAGGCAACGGCCTTTCACCACATCATGAAATCCGGCCGGACGCATATGCAGGACGCGGTCCCCATGCGCCTGGGGCAGGAGTTTGCGGCTTACGGACTGGCGGTAGAGAAGGGAAAGCAATTCCTGCAGGTGGCCTCCGCCACATTGCGCGAGTTGGGATTAGGCGGCAGCGCCGTGGGTACGGGCATCAACACACACCCTGATTACCGGGTAAAGGCGGTCGCTCGTCTGGCGAGCATTTCCGGCCAGAAGCTG
Source organism: uncultured Acidobacteriaceae bacterium (assembly GCA_963787145.1). Classification (GTDB taxonomy): domain Bacteria; phylum Acidobacteriota; class Terriglobia; order Terriglobales; family Acidobacteriaceae; genus PALSA-350. The sequence goes on along the minus strand of CAWBBY010000014.1, from coordinate 599,300 downwards.
CTGCCCGCGGATGACATGCGCTGGGCGATGCAATCCAATGCCTGCATGGCGGATGTGAGCTCTGCTTTGCGAGGGATTGCGCTTGAAACCATCCGCATTTCGAACGATATCCGGATGCTGAGCTCGGGCCCCAATACCGGTCTGGCGGAGATTTATCTGCCCAGCCTGCAGCCTGGTTCCTCCATCATGCCGGGCAAGATCAATCCGGTGATCCCGGAGCTGGCGGCCATGGTAAGTTTCCAGGTCATCGGCAACGACACAGCCGTAGCCTATGCTGTTCAGGCCGGGCAGCTGGAGCTGAATGTGATGATGCCCACCATGGCCTACAACGTACTGCAGAGCGTGACCATTCTAGGCAATATGCTGCGCCAGTTTGACCAGTACTGTGTTGCCGGGATCACCGCCAATGAGCAACGCTGCCAGACCTATGCGCAAAGCACGGTGTCGTTAGCCACGGCGCTGAACCCTTACATCGGTTACGCCAAGGCGGCTGAGATCGTGAAGGAGTCGGTGGCCACGGGCAAGTCGATCATCGAAATCGCCCGCGCCCGCAAGCAACTTACCGAGGACGAAATCGCGGAGATCCTCGATCCGGTGAGAATGACCGAGCCGCAGTATCCCCTCGACGCGGCCAAAGAGCGCGATAAAGCAGTGACTGCGTAAGATTTGTTGCAGCCTAGGACTTTTGCCCAACCACCATGATCGGGTGAAAGTCTTAGACCGAAACATCGCACAAGCCCGTTACTGCCGGCCGAACCGATAAACAATCCCAGCAGTGAATCCAAGATTTTTTACCTGCGTTGTGCTGCCAAAAGTCGTCAGCCAATAACCCGGTTGTATACGGAAGGCGAGCGCCGGACCGAGGTTGTAATCGATGGGCACCCCCGCCGCAAAACTCACGTTGGTCCCGCTATTCCAAAGCCCTACGAAGGGACCAGGGAGCCCGGCGCCGTTTGCCGTGAAATTGCCTTTGGCGCCACCCACCAGGACTTGCCCGCTGATGGCCCAGTGCTCCCGGCGCACGAAGCGATATTGCGGCCCCACCATGAAGGTGTACTCGCTGATGCTGGGCTTGAAGATGTTGTACGGCCCGGTGTAGGTGAACGCGGTTCCATAATAACCGCGCACATCACCCGTGAGCCCAAGGCGTCCCCAAAGATAGTCGGTGAATCCACCATTCCAGGCAGATTCGTTGATGTTCTGCAGCGAGCCGCCGGGACGAAAACGCGTATAGCCCCCGCCGCCATAGACCTCGAACTTGTGGCTATACGTATCCTGGACAATCCGTTCCTTTCGCTGCTGGCGGCGTGCCCGGATCCGGGCCTGAGCCTCCTGCGCCAGGCGTACTTGATTTTGCTGGGGATTCTCCGGCTGAGCCTGCCCCGGTGCTGGGGCCTGGGAATCGCTGGGAGTCGAATTCTGCGCTGGGAGCCCTGGTATCGCGAGAAAGATCAAGAAAATTAGCGGATACACTTGGCATCCAAAACGCTTGCTATGATGCATGAACCTGAAAGCCTCCACTGCTGCCGCCAACGGGCACGAAAATACAAATTGATGTCCTGATTAGTATTAGAGCATTTCTCTCCGTGCTATATCCTTCTCAGGGACGCTGCGCGAGAAAAAGAGGACCAAACTCGATGAAATTCCTTATTGGACTGTTGATCGGTCTGCTGGTAACGCCAGTTTGCATCTGGATCTATCTTCGGGCCGGCAGTCCACCCGTAGCCACCAGCGATCCCGCCCTGCCCTTTGAGGAAGCCATCGTCCACCTTCCGCTGCACGCGCGCATTGACCGTGAGCTGGTGAAGACTCCTCCGGTCGAAGCCAGCCCCACGAATCTGGAAATTGGCGCGCACATCTACCGCCAGCAGTGCGCAGCGTGCCACGGACTCTATGGAATTCCGGCGAAGTTCGCCAAGGGAATGTACCCGGAGGCTCCTCAGCTATGGGAGCCGCACCGCGACGGAGTCGTCGGGGTCAGCGACGATCCACCGGGGGAGACCTACTGGAAGGTCGCCAACGGAATCCGGCTTTCGGGCATGCCGGCCTTCAAAAAAGTGCTGAACGAGACCGAGATGTGGCAGGTTTCGCAGCTGCTCGCAAACGCCGACAAGCCGCTGCCTCCTGGAGTACTGACGATGTTGAAACAGCCGCTGGATCTGGACCCAGCGGCTCCCCAATAGCTACTTCAGCGTGTAAGTGACTCCGGCAGTGAACTGGAAGGAATTCTTCTTGCTGCCGGCGGCTGGGTCGTTGAGGAAATCATCCAGCGTTCCTACGCTGAAGCCTAACCTCTTGTAGACCGGAAATACCAGGCCTGCCGTGGCCTCAGCCGAATAGGCGTTCGTGTTGTTGAACGCAGGCGTGATGACCGCAGTTTGATTGAAGACCAGACCATGCGGCAACTTCAACATGTAGGTGTCGCCGAAATCCGCTCCGATCAGGTTCTTGCTGGGGGTCAGCGGAGGAGGAGGCAAAATGTTCGGAGTGACGAAGTACGTTTGCTTCTCATAGTGGATGTCGAACTTCACATCCAGTTCCTGCGTCGGACGCTTGATCACGACATAACCCAAACCACCCCCGTAGGTTTGCTGCAAACTCAAACCCTGGGAGTAATTGTGATCCCAAGCCGCGTCCACCAGGTAGTAGAACCGGGGCGAGATATACCAGTCCTGCTCCACATCGCCGTGAATAATGTTGGTCTTGGTGCCCGCGGTGCCTGGCTGGGTGACCGTCCCATAGGCTCCGGTAAAGTCTAAGAGCGTACGGGTACGCGGGTCGAGCCAGTTGACTGTAGGGATTGTCCTCGCGATCGCGGCCCCGCCCGTAAAGTTGCGGCTGTTCTGCGTGGCTTCCACCAGCGTCGCGCCCGCTGTCACCGAACCACTCCAGCCGTATCCCCAACCAGGGTTCGTTTTTACTTCCTTGTTGTAAGTATCCTGATCGATCATGTACTGCGCATCCTTTACCGGGATGTCCTTGGTCGCACCACCCTCAGGTGGACCCACTTTGACCTCACTGTCCTGAACCGCGACCGGACCGTGGGCAACAGCGGTGTCGGGCGTTTTGCGATTGACATGCTGCCCCTGCTGAATCACGGCAAACTGCTGTGAGGAGTGTATGGACTTGATCTTGTCCCAGGTCACCGTCACATCCCCAGCCATGTCGCTGTGGAAGGTGACGCTGCCACTGACCTCGCGCAGCAGCTTGCCCGTTAGCTGATCCCCGTTAGCGAAGACGAGGACGTCGGGCGCCGGCGCAGCGCTCTTGTCAGGAGCACTCTGTGCGTGCCCAGGAAGGGCCAACGTGAGACCAAGCGTTACTCCCAGTACCAGGCGCAATGTAGTGGGAAGTCGTGAAAAGGCGCGACTAGCAAATTGAAATTGGGACATAAAAACGGAACCTTCCTCGAAGAAGATGGGGTAGCGCCTAAACCGACAGCGCTCCGTAGTAATGGATTGGCCCGCGAAACTGACGCACTGATCGTAAAACGTTCTATCGAACATGCCGCAAGTAGCGGCATGGAAGCCTCAACTGGTTGTGATAGGGCGCAACCAGCTTACAGAGGCAGCTTTCACAGCCATATATCGGCACAGCACCTTTGGCACCGTAGCACTGGATTAAGGGCCGCCATACCCGTAAAATACGTTTGTGGCGATTACCAGGACTCAAGCTCTCGACTATTTCCGCTCCGATGACCTCATCGGCCTGGGTATGGAAGCCGATGCGCTTCGGCGCAAGCTGCATCCCGAGGGCGTAGTTACCTATATCGTTGACCGCAACATCAACTATACAAATTTTTGCACCGAGTATTGCAGCTTTTGTGCTTTTTATCGACCTCTTAAAGGTAAGCTGGCCAGCGAAGGTTACATTCTCGATTTCGAGACCATCTATCAAAAGATAGCCGAAACAGTGGAAATGGGCGGCACCGGCGTGTTGATGCAGGGCGGCCTGCACCCCGACCTCAAGATCGAATGGTTCGAACGTCTGCTCAGGGGTATCAAGCAGCGCTTTCCGCAGGTATGGCTGCATTGTTTCTCAGCCTCGGAGATTCTCGCCATTGCGGAATACAGCAATCTCTCCGTACGCGATACCATTGCCCGGCTGCGGGATGCGGGATTAGCTTCCATTCCAGGCGGCGGAGCGGAAATCCTCGACGACGAAGTCCGGCATCGCATTGCACGGCTGAAATGCTCTACCCAGGATTGGGTCACCGTGCATCGAACGGCTCACCAGCTGGGCCTGCGAACCACCGCCACCATGATGTTCGGCGTAGGGGAAACCTTCGAGCAGCGGGTCAATCATTTCGAGCAGGTGCGGCGTTTGCAGGAAGAAACCGGCGGCTTTACCGCTTTCATCCCCTGGAGTTTTCAGCCCACTAACACCGCCCTGGGTGGCCGCAAGTGGGACGAAGCGACCTCGGTCGAGTATCTGAAAGTATTAGCCATCTCCCGCCTCTACCTGGACAATGTGGAGAATGTCCAATCCAGTTGGGTGACACAGGGATTAAAGGTGCTGCAGCTTGGCTTGCGCTTCGGCGGAAACGACGTGGGCTCTGTCATGCTGGAAGAAAATGTAGTAAAGGCTGCCGGAACCTCCAACTGCACCACGGAAGAGGAACTGCGGCACGTGATTCGCGGCGCGGGCTTCCGGCCAGTGCAGCGGGACACGCTGTACACCACCTATTTTCTTAATTGATCTTAGCCGGCAAGTGGCATCATCTCACGTGAGATGAGCATCTTAGCCGGCGACATGACTAATACGGAGGCCGCGCCCTGATTGCTGATCAACTAAGCAACTTCCCGCTTGCGGCTCTGTGGCTAGCTGCTCCGCAGCGCGGTTTCCAGCACTATTTCAGGACGCATTACGCCGACAAGACCTTCGAGCATTTGTATCGCTGGAACCCCTTCGACACCGCGCTCTTGATTCCCTATTTCATCGTGATGATCATCCTCGCCTTTTACGGGATTCATCGCTATCAACTCGTTTACCGGTATTACCGGAACCGGAAAAATGCTGTGGGGGAGCCTCAGTCCCGTTTCACCGAGCTTCCCAGCATCACCTTGCAACTGCCTATCTTCAATGAGCAGTTCGTGGTTGACCGGCTCATTCAGGCTTGCTGCAACCTGGATTATCCTGCCGGCAAGCTGGAGATCCAGGTGCTGGACGACTCCACGGACGGTACGGTCGAGGTGGCCCAGGCGGCGGTTGAGGCTTATCAATCCCTCGGACACAGGATCGAGTACATTCACCGTGTCAATCGCCATGGCTTCAAAGCGGGGGCGCTGGACGAGGGTTTGCATGTCGCGACGGGCGAATTTGTCGCCATCTTTGATGCCGATTTCGTGCCTCCCAGGGAATGGCTGATGCAGGTGGTGCATCATTTTGCCGATCCGAAAATCGGTATGGTGCAAACCAGGTGGACGCATCTTAACCGCGATTACAGCTTTCTTACCCAGGTAGAAGCCATCCTGCTCGACGGTCACTTTATCCTCGAGCACGGCGGACGATCCCGCACCCAGGCCTTTTTCAATTTCAATGGAACTGCCGGCATGTGGCGCCGCACGGCAATCGACGGATCGGGTGGCTGGCAGCACGACACGCTGACAGAAGATACCGACTTGAGCTATCGGGCGCAGTTGAAGGGCTGGAAATTTCTGTATCTGCAGGACGTGGAGTGCCCCGCCGAGCTCCCCATTGAGATGACTGCCTTCAAGACCCAGCAGGCCCGGTGGGCCAAGGGCCTAATCCAGACCTCGAAAAAGATCCTGCCCATGATGTTCCGCAGCGATGAGCCGTTTCACGTAAAGCTGGAGGCGTTCTACCACCTGACGGCAAACATCAGTTATCCGCTGATGATCGTGCTCTCCACGCTGCTGATGCCGGCCATGATCATCCGCTTTTATCAGGGATGGTTTCAGATGCTGTTAATCGACGTCCCGCTGTTCATGGCGTCAACGTTTTCTATTTCTTCCTTCTACCTGGTTTCTCAGAGGGAGCTTTTTCCGGGTAAATGGTACAAGACATTTTTGTATCTGCCATTCCTGATGGCTTTGGGAATTGGGTTGACGATCACCAATAGCAGGGCGGTGCTGGAAGCGCTCTTTGGAATCAAGACCGCCTTCAAGCGCACGCCGAAATACCGCATCGAAAAGCGCGGTCAGCTTCCGCAAGCCGGCAAGTATCGCAAGCGCCTGGGCATTGTGCCCTGGATTGAGCTGCTGATCGGCAGCTACTTTGCCTTGACCATCTGGTATGCCATCACGAACGAGAATTACTTTACAGTGCCGTTCCTGCTTCTCTTCGTTCTTGGCTATTGGTACACAGGTCTAATGTCCCTGATGGAAGGTAGATTCGAACGCTTCCGTATCGGCGCCAACGCCGACGAATCATCGCCCAAGCCCTTTCCAGTCGGCGTTTAGAGGTCTCTCACGCGGGAGAATAACGCTCGGCGCATAGAACCGCAGGTCCCTCCACTACGCCTTCGCTCCGGTCGGGATGACAATTCTGTAGTACCCGCGAGAGCTTCAGCGAGGAATTCTCGACCCCGCAACAGAATTGTCATCCCGAGAGCCTGTGACTTTATTGGGTTTCGCGAAAAAACCGATGCTGAAAACAAAAAACTTAGGTGCCTCCAAAAGCCCGAAAAATCAATAAAGTCACAGGCTCCGACCGGAGCGAAAGCGTAGTGGAGGGACCTGCGGTTCTTGCCCTCAGTATGCACACCGGGTCTTCTGCCCTTCAAACGCAAGGAGGGTTCAGCAGCCTCTTACCAGCGAAATCCAAACGTCACCGGAAACATACCGACCGTGCCAGTTCCAATACCGCTCGCAGAGCTCTTCGGAGAGTCCACCCAGACATAGCGCGCCTCGGCATACAACTTCAACTTACCGTCCGCATTGGGTTTGAACGTAACCCCGGTGCCGATGTTCAAGCCGCCCTGGTTGCTGGAAAAGTGGCTCAGCGTTACATTTTCGTAAACCGGATAACAGCCGTAGAAATAGCTGCAGTAGTCCCCAGCGTAGACCGGCTCGGTAAAGGTCGTGAGCTTGCGATAAAAGCCGCCGCCGCCAGTTACGTAACCGCCAATGTGTCCACTGGTCTTGTAGTAAATAACCGGGTCAAGGGTCAACGACCACACATGTACGTTGCCATCCGGCTCGCCTATGTTGGTCAGCGTGTTTTGCGGAATATTGGCCCCGTTGAAGTTGTACTCGGCAAGCACCCCGATGCGGTCGTTAAACATCCAACCGCCGCCCAGAATGACGCCATAGCCGACGCTCTGCCACGTGCCTGTATTCCCCGACGGGACATTAAAACCGCCGCCCGCCTCGATCGCCAGATGATCGGTAAGAGAATCGTTATGGTGAGTATGGTAGGTCTGCCTTTGATACCCCCCCTGGTTGGGATATTGATCCTGCAACGCGGCTTCAAATGCTGCATGATTCTCTGCGCTGGAACTTATTTGCGCAAATCCAGCAGGAACCAGGAAGCACGAGGAAAGGGCGGACACGATCACTGCGAACCGAGCGAAACAACCGGGACCCGACAACATCTTGTAATCACCCTTGAGAAGTAGGATTTTCGAAAAGACCCCAAGACGGGTTCTTTTTCTATTAACACGTACCTGACGATTTTGACGCGTGGAGGGATGCATTCGATGGCCTCGGCCCTCAAAAATAGCGCTTAAACTGCCTCTTGGAGCCATAATTCAAGGAAAAGGCCCCTACCTGCGGTAGGGGCCTTGGTGTGAAGGGACTAGTGGATGTCGAACTGCTCAGGATGCAGGGTGGGATCGCTCTTCACGATAATCGTCTTACCGCTCATTTCCTCAAGCTCGTTGAGCCAGCGAGCGTTGCCCAGCTTGAGCGTTTTAACGACTTCAGGGTGCACACGAAGCAAGACGTCCTGGCGCTCCAGGTGGCTCTGCATCTTGCGCATTTCGATGTAGATTTCGTTGCAGACTGTGGTCGGGCTCTTGACCATGCCGGTACCCGCGCAAATCGCACACTGGGTACTCAGCGTACGTTCCAGGGACTGCTTTACACGCTTACGGGTAATCGCGACCAGACCGAAATCATTAAACTGAAGTACCTTCGAAGGCGCACGATCTGACTTGAGTTCTTCTTCTAAAGCCTGCATCACCTTGTTCCGGTTCTTGCGCTCATCCATGTCGATGAAGTCGATCACGATAATGCCGCCCAGGTCACGCAGGCGAATCTGGCGAACGATCTCGGGGATGGCGTCAAGATTGGTCTTGAGGATGGTGTCCTCCAGGCGCGCAGTCTTGCCTACGTACTTGCCGGTGTTGATGTCGATCGCCACCAGGGCTTCGGTTTGATTGATCACAATCGAACCACCGGACTTGAGCCAGACTTTCGACTTAAGCGCCTTGGAAATCTCATCCTGAATACCGAACTGCTCAAAGAGCGGCGTTTCTTTGGTGTAAAGCTTCACCCGCCGCACCAGCGAAGGCTGAAAACGATTCAGGAAGCGAACAATGCGCTCGTACTCTGCCTCGGTATCAACCCAGATGGTGGAGAAGTTATCACTCACCTGGTCACGCAGAATGCGCTCCACCAGGTTGAGGTCGTGATAAATGAGTGCCGGCGCCTTGGCCGTATCAGAACGCTGTTTGATCTCAGTCCAGAGGCTGATCAGGAAGCGAATATCCGCGCGCAGGTCATCTTCGCTGGCTCCATCGGCCGCTGTGCGGACAATAAAGCCACCACTGACGGTTCCCTTTTCGCTGATCAGAATCCGCTTCAGGCGCTGGCGTTCCTCGTCAGAGGAAATCTTCCGCGATACCCCCACGTGATTTACGGTCGGCATGAAAACCAGGAAACGGCCCGGAAGCGCGATGTGGCTTGTGATGCGCGCACCTTTCTTCGCAATCGGCTCCTTGGCAATCTGCACCAGGATTTCCTGCCCCTGCTTCAACAGCTCACTGATGATTGGGAGGTCGCTGGTTTGCGCATTCTGGCGGCGGCCATTGTGGCGGCGGCGGCCGTCATTGCGCTGCCCACGCCCACCACGACGCTGATCATCACGGGGACGGCGAGCCGGCTGCCCGGCCACGGCTGCTACCTGCCCTTCTTCGGATTCTGCTTCCTCTGCTCCGTCGGCGAACTTTTCCTCCAGCTCATCTTCCGCTTCTTCTTCCTCCACCATCAGGCCGGAAGCGTCGCTGTCAGTACGCTGGTCGATGTGAGCGTCGCGCACCATATCGCTGATTGCGCTGCCCACGGAGACTTCCTGATCGAGCGTCTCTTCTTCCAACTCCTGCAGGTCGTGGTCTTCGCTCTCGACGTAAAGCGGAGTAAAGTCGTACTCCTCTTCGTCGGTAACCTCTTCCTCTTCCACCAGCCCGGTCACCGGCGATCCGTCTTCCAGATCGTCATCTAACTCGTCGAACTCCGTCTCCGGTTCGATCAACCCACGGCTGGGAGCAGCCAATGCTGCAGGCTCATGGCTGCTAGCCTCAGGACGAAGATCGTCAGGTTGAGGTAGGTCCACCTCGGCTTCAACCTCGGGCTCCTCTTCTTCCAAAACGCTGGACCCAGCGGAAGGAAAGCGGAATTCACTGGGTGCCGAAGGATCAACCCGGTACGATGCAGAGGCTTCCTCAGGCTCAAACTCAACTGCAGCGAGTGGCTCGCTGGCAATGGCGGCCTGAATTTCTACTTCCGGTTCGGTCACGGGCTCGGCTTCAGGAAGCGCCGGTTCGGGGACAGTGACTTCTTCATAGGCCGCAGCTTCATAGGCCGCAGGTTCATAGGCCGCAGCTTCGTGTACCACAGGGAATTCCTGCTCTGGAACCGGGGTGGCTTCCTGCTGCCCGACGGGTTCAACGACTTCCTCCACTTCATGCGCGAAAGCAGCTGGGGTCTCGGCGGCAGAACCGCGATAGCGGGAGATCGACTCTCCTGGGAGCAGCCCGTCTCCATTCCATTCAATGGGCGTCTCAATCAGCGTGGAAGGCTTGGCAAGGATGACGTTGGCCTTGGGCTGCGGAGCGGTCGGAGCCGGGGTCCGGGGAGCGGCTTGACCGCCGTATTTGGAAAGCGATTCGCCGGGAAGAGCAAACGGGACGGACGGACGCTTGTCCTCAGTATCGGGTTCGACAGTGGGCTCAAACGATCTTGGAGCTTCAACCCGGGGCTGAGCACTCCGCTCCTGATTGGCCTGCTGCCCGCCCCCACCTTGGGGTGGCCGAAAGCCCTTACGGCGGCCGCGGCGGCCGCGCCACCGCCGGGTGCCATCCTCAAACTCCCCCCCAGGCGCCTGGCCGCCGGATGAGCTTCCACCTACCGGGGCACCATTGCGCCCTGGAGCAGATTCTTCTTCTGGATTTGCCGTTTGAGCCGGCCGGGGTGACCGATTTTGGGAGTCACGTGGCTGACTCGACCGGGCCTCTTCGCCATTGCCTGGAATGCGTTCAAAGTCAGAGGAGTCTTCCTGCTCCTCCATGAAGTCGGTTACGTAGAGAAACGCATCCCGTTCTAATCCCAGATCGACAAATGCGGATTGCATCCCGGGAAGCACCCGGGTAACGCGACCTTTGTAAATAGAGCCGGCGAGGGTGTACTCGTTTTCCCGCTCGTAATAAACCTCTGTGAGTTGGTCGTCTTCGAGGATGGCCAGACGCGTCTCATGTGGCGTACTGGAAATACAAATTTCTTTTGACATGCTGCCTCTCCTGTCCGCAGGTCTAAAAACCTGTCGGACGGCCGACGCGGCAGATCGGAGGGGAGTTGCTTATCCCACTCCCGGGATGCAGGGAAGGATTAGGTTAGCGAGAAAGCCTGGGCAAAGGCGCGTGATCCATGGGGCGGAATCCAGCGAAAATTCTTTGTACGGGGATACCGGCGCACAGCCATAACCAGAGACGGCCGCTGTGCTGCCTGGCGTTCCAGGGCTGTCCGGACGCAAAGAGTCGGTGACCGCTTCAGCCTTGTTGTTAGGCGGGGTCGTTACCCTTCTTTGCGTGCTCATTCCTAATCCTGCCCGGCCCCGGTGATTCACCTGGCCGGCGTATCTAAAGTACTGAAAAAAATTGGTTGACACTGGTCTAATTCACAAAACGGCTCATGCGAACATTCATCACCATGCCCAGAGCCAGAAACGAAAACAATACTGAGGATCCCCCGTAACTCATTAACGGTAAGGGAATTCCTGTAACCGGCATGAACCCGATGACCATTCCGACGTTAACTGCAATCTGAAAGATGAGTACAGCGACCACGCCCATGATCAGGAACGTACCGGATATATCCGCAGCTGTTTGAGCATTTTGAATCAAACGCGTCAATATAAGGAAGTATATCAGGAGAACAAACACGGCGCCGACGAACCCATGCTCCTCGCAGAACGCGGCAAAGATGAAGTCTGTATAGGGAATGGGCAGAAAATCCCCCTGGGTTTGCGTCCCCTTCGTCGCTCCCCGGCCCCATACGCCTCCGTCGCCTACTGCGATCAGCGACTGCTTTACCTGGTAACCGCTGCCTTTGGGATCGGTGTCTGGATTCAGGAAGCTGGTCAGCCGCTGCTTCTGGTAAGGCTTCAGCACCTTGGCCCAGACGGGAACCACCAGCACGAGACCGGAAATGACCAGGATCAGGCCTTTCTTCCATTCCAGGCCTCCCAAAAACAACCCGACGATCAGCACTGGGATGTAGGTGAGCGATGTTCCCAGGTCCGGTTGCTTGAGCACCAGCAGCATGGGCAGGCCAACAAGCAGGAAAGCCTTGAAGATATCGCTCCAGGTAAGCTCTCTTCCCGCCAGGCTGGAGAAATATCGAGCCACGGCCACAATCAGCACCAGTTTCACCCATTCGGATGGCTGGAAATGGACCCCGCCAGGAAGCTTGATCCAGCGCCGCGCCCCCAAGACCTTGGTGCCGACGGCCAACACCGCTATCAGCGAGACCAGGCAGAAACCGTAGATCCAGGGTATCGCCTCCAGTAAACGGTGATAATTGATTATCGAAAAGATAAACATGGCCGCCAGGCCGCCAATCAGCCAAAAGACCTGCTTGGTCTCAAAGCCGACAAACTTGGTGTGCAGGGTTGCGCTGTAGATCTCGAAGATGCTGATGATCGACAGCAGCAGCACCAGGCCCAGGAGCAGCCAGTCGAAATCGCGAAATGAAATAAATCGGCGCAAGATGCTCCTCTCTTCTTAGTGCTGCACCGCAGCTACCGGAACTTCAAAGTGTCCGCCGTGCAGCTTGGGCTCGGGTTCCTTCACGGCCGCGGTGGTCACCTTTGCCGGGGCTGCCTCGTTCTCGGGCCGCTCCGACCAAACTGCACCTACCTCGACCTTGGAAGGCGCTTTCGCTTCTTCCAGGTTGTTATCCAGCCGGCGCTGCTTGTCCACGAAGGCTTCAATGACACGCGCAGCCAGCGGTGCAGACGCCTCTGCTCCCCAGCCACCGTGTTCCACCAGCACCACCACCGCGATATCCGGATTGCGGCGCGGGGCGATTCCGACAAACCAGGCGTTGGCGCGCTCGGCGCCAGTGCCAAGACTCTTCATTCCGGCACTGTGGTTCACCACCTGCGCCGTGCCTGTCTTGCCGGCAAAGTCGATATTTGCCAAATGAGACGCCACCGCCGTACCGCTGTTGGTCGTGAGCGCCATGCCCTCGGTGATGGTCTCCCATATTGCAGGACTGATCGGTATCGTCACGTCGCCGCTGCCCGGATACGAGTCATAGACTGCCTGGCGAAAATCTGCCGGTAACTGATCGGGCTCGACTACGTGGGGTCGCTTGAGGACGCCGCCAGAAGCAATTCCGGCGATCGCCCGCACCAACTGGATCGGGCTGATGGCAACTGCTCCTTGCCCGATACCTACGGAGATCACTTCGCCCGCATACCATTTCTCGTGGAAGGTCTTCATCTTCCATTCTTCCGAGGGCATGGTGCCGCTTACTTCCCCGGGTAGGTCGATGCCCGTCTTTTGCCCTATGCCCACTTTGTGGGCCCAATAGGCAATCTTCTCAATGCCCAGCCGTTCGGCGAGCGTGTAGTAGTACGTATCGCAAGAAAGAGGGATGGCGTGCAGAATGTCGACTGGGCCGTGGCGCTTATCGCAAGCAAAGAAGCGTCCGTAGAACGTGGCGCCACCAGTGCAGTTCACCTTCAAATCCTGCGCAACATTGTTCTCCAGACCAGCCAGCGACATTATGATCTTGAAGGTGGATCCCGGCGCCAACTGAGCCTGGATCACCTTATCCAGCAGAGGATGCCGGGGATCGGTAATGAGTTTATTCCACTCATCGCGGGAGACGCGCACGGAGAAGTCATTAGGGTCAAAGCTGGGCCGGGACACCAAAGCCAGGACCGAGCCGGTATGAGGGTCGATGGCGACGATGGCCCCATTACGATCGCCCATGGCGACTTCGGCAGCGCGCTGGATATCCAGATCGATCGTTAATTTGAGGCCCTGGCCGGGTACCGCCGGTTCGCGGCCGAGTATCCCTACCTCCCTGCCATGACTGTCCACAATGATGTCTTGTGAGCCATCCGTGCCGCGGAGCAGCTGATCGTAGGACTGCTCGACACCCGATTTGCCGACCACGTCGCCAGGCTCGTAGTACGCATAGCGCGGATCGTTCAGCATATCGTCGCTCACCTCACCGACATAGCCGATCAGGTTTGCGGCAAAGCCATTGCGGGGGTAAAGCCGGCGCTGTTCATCGATGGTTTCCAGTTCCGGCAGCTCGTCGCGATGAGCCTCGATGAACTCCACCTCGTCCGGAGTGATGTCCTGCTTGAGCGGAATGGGCTCATACTTGGGTGCGAGCGCGTAATGCGCCAGCGTGCTTTCCAGCTGCTCGGTGGTCATGTGCAGCCCCCGCGAAATGAGCGGGAAATCAACCCGCAGATCCCGGCCCGGCTCACGGATCAAAAAGCAGGAGACCGAGGGGTAGTTGTCGACCAGCAGGCGTCCTTCACGGTCAAACAGCTTGCCCCGCGGTGCCAGGATGGGCACTTTGCGGATACGGTTCTGCTCCGCCAGGGTACGGTAGTTTTGCGCGCCCACCACTTGCAATCGCCACAAGCCGGAGAGCAGCACCAGAAGCACGGCCACGATCACATACTGCACGATCGTGAGCTTGTAGGCCGGTAATCTCTCTTCCTTATTGATGAGCACGTAGTCCATTTCTTTACTGTGACTGTTTTGCCGCCATTTTGGTGCTAATTCTTTTAATCCCGAGGCCGGACGCGATCCAGGATATCGAAGAAGAACACGCCCACAATCGAGTTAATCACTGCTTTGATTGCTTCATGCAGCCAGTTGGTCGTGACGTGGAAGGCCAGCATGTGATGCGTAATGAACAGGTAGATCCCGATATTCATCAAAGTGAATGCGAAGTTGATCAACAGCCGGGTTCCGGGGTTCTCCACGTCAATCTTGACCCCCAGCGACGCGGCACAAAAACCCACCACACATTGGGAGATTCCGTTCATACCCAGGGGGTGGCTGGTAAGCGCATCTTGAACCAACCCGATGACCGCTCCAGTGATGGTGCCCGCGATCGGGTTCCGCCAACCCACGGAAAAGTAGATGGTGACCAACAGGGGCAGATCGAGAATGTCGAACTTGGGAATAAAACGAGGGATCAGGACCTGGAGGAAGATCGCCACCAGCGGGACCAGGATCACTACGATGAGCGGGTAACGCTGCACATCCAGTTCCCGACGCGCCAGTGATGCCGACATTGCCATGCGAATCTTTCTCCTCTTACCGACTCAACTTCAAATCTACTGAGGCTGGGGCCCATTCCCAGTGGTCGCGGGTGGTTCCGTAGCGGGTGGTTCCGTAGTGGACTCAGGTTGGGGCACTGCTGCCTTGGGCGTCTTCGGTTTAGCCGGATCGCCAGGCACCGCCGGATTGGTTGCAGAATGCTTAGGCTTTACCGGAGTTCCCGTGTCTGCCTTATCTCCATCCCCAGCCGAGGTCTTGGTCGGCTGGACCTTGGCCTCATCTGGTGATTTGGCGGCCCGTGTTTCCGAGACCTGCGACTTCGGTAGAGGCGGATATTTGGGATCGACAATCGCCTGGCCCGGGGTCAGGCTGGCGGCCGGTGGCGTCGCCATCGGGGTGTAATGGTCGGCATGCAGGGCCGGTGGCGGATGGAGCGGCGGCGGAATTGCGGGCAAAGCCGCCGCGACCGCTACCGGTTTCTGACCGGGGATCGGATCAGCCAATGCGTTTGGATCATTCAGGCCAGGTAAACGCTCGGCCAGGATATCGGACGCCCGCTGTTGAACCACAACCGCACCTTGGGCGGCACTCTGCGCTAAATCCAGCTGCTCCCTGGCCGTCATGTGGTCGGTGGCCTCTGTTATGACCAGCAACTCCTCCAGGTGACCCAGATTGGCCGCCGGTTTGAGGACGATGTCTACATAAGGAGGGTTTTGCGTGTCGGGAACCACCCGGTCAACCACCCCCACAGGAAGTCCACGAGGAAAAATCTGGTCTCCGCCGCTAGTAATGACTCGTTCTCCCGGCTTAACTCGCTCATCGGGGAGCATGTTAATGATTTGTGGCTGGCCCAGCGCATTGCCGCGCAGAACCCCACGCAACCGCGTGGTCTCCAGCAGCACCCCCGCCCCGCTGGTCTGATCGTTGATCACCAGCACCTGGGAGGTATGGGCATACACATCCTTTAACTTGCCCACGATGCCATCAGCGGTAATCACGGCCATGTCTGGCCTGAGTCCGTCTTTGGCGCCCTTGTCGATGTACAGGATGCGTGACTGGTCGGTGCCTGACGTACCGATCACCTGCGCCGGCACAGTAGAGGAGATGTAATGCTCTTTAAAGGCCAGCAGTGCCTGCAGCCGCTGCCCCTGGCGCGCATCTTCGAGCAGCCCCGCTTGCTCCAGCTGCAAGCGGCCGACCTGCTCCTTCAGCTCCTGGTTTTGCTCCCGCACGTGGCGAAGGTCGAGATAGTTCGACCACATGCCGCGCAGACCGTTCCCGCTGCCATGAACCACCTTTTCCGGGGGCGACATAAGACTGATTGCCCAATAGCGGATCAGGCGCACGGCCGGTTGATCGCCACCAGTGGGATTGGGCCTGCGAATCTGGACGGCCAAACCAATGAGCTGGACGACCAGCACCGCCACCAGAAACAGAATGTTTTTATAGCGGCTCACGACCTACCCATGGCTGCTTCATCCCTTTATAGATCGACTCGCCGCCCGCTCAGAGCGGTCTAACAATCTTCGTCGACTGGCCAAGACCGCGAGGAGTGGTTTTCCTTGGGAGAAAACCACGTAAAGGCCTTTTGCTTCGGTATACACCTATTGTTAAACCGCTAGTCGATCTTGATCTTGCGCAGCAAACGGAAGTCACTCAGCATCTTGCCCGTGCCCAAGACCACGCTGGCCAGGGGATCATCGGCAATCGAAACCGGCAAACCGGTCTCTTCACGAATACGCTTGTCCAGATTTTTGATCAACGCCCCGCCCCCGGTCAGCACGATGCCCCGATCGCTGATGTCGGCACTGAGTTCGGGTGGAGTACGTTCGAGAGCTACGCGGATGGCATTCAGGATGGTCGAAATGCATTCCGTGAGCGCTTCACGGATCTCGCTGTCATCGATGGTGATGGTCTTGGGCACGCCTTCGATCAGGTTGCGGCCCTTGATCTCCATGGTGAGCGGCTTGTCCAGCGGATAGGCGGATCCAATGTCGATCTTGATCTGCTCCGCGGTACGCTCGCCGATGAGCAGGTTGTACTTGCGTTTGAGGTAGTTCATGATCGCCTCGTCCATCTGGTTGCCGGCCATACGGACGGAACGGGAGTAGACGATGCCGGAGAGCGAAATGACAGCGATATCGGTGGTGCCGCCGCCGATATCGACCACCATGTTGCCGCTCGGCTCCGTGATGGGCAAACCGGCCCCGATGGCGGCCACCATGGCCTGCTCGACCAGGAACACTTCACTTGCCTTGGCGCGATACGCGGAATCCTCGACCGCCCGCTTTTCTACCTGGGTGATCTCAGACGGCACACCGATGACAATCCTTGGGTGCACCAGCATTTTGCGGTTGTGCGCCTTCTGGATAAAGTAATTCAACATCTTTTCCGTGATTTTGAAGTCGGCGATCACGCCATCTTTCATGGGCTTGATGGCCACGATATTGCCGGGCGTGCGGCCAAGCATCTCCTTGGCCTCTTTACCCACCGCCTCGACCTCACCGGTGTTTTTGTTGATCGCCACGATCGAGGGCTCGTTCACAACGATGCCCTTGCCGCGTGCGTACACCAGGGTGTTCGCGGTGCCTAAATCGATTGCCAGATCACTGGAGAAGACGCTGAACAACGAACGCACGCCGTGCGTACGCGAAGAACGCGAATGGAAACCGTTTGCTGACATGAATGCAGGACTTTTCCTGTCGAACCCGGATTCATTGTACGGCCACGGTTGCCTTAGTTGCTCGTTTCTCTTTTGAGTCTTTGGCACCACTTTTAGGGTATACGGCCTGTTTCGGGGCGCTCTCGAACAGCGACGGATCGCTTCATTTATCCTCGGACGATGACGATGAAGAGCTACAAGAATTTGATTGGCGGCAAGTGGGTGAGTGCTGCGAGCGGCAAGACTTTCCTCAATCGCAATCCAGCGAATGTGGACGATGTGGTGGGAGAGTTTCAAGCCTCGACTGAGGCGGATGTGGATCGAGCCGTGCAGGCGGCCAGGACGGCCTACCGCCAATGGCGGCTGTATCCGGCGCCCAAGCGCGGAGAGATTCTCTATCGCACGGGTGAGCTGCTTTTGCAGCGCAAAGAGGAATTGGCCCGGCAGATGACTCGGGAGATGGGGAAAGTCCTGAGCGAAACGCGGGGCGATGTGCAGGAAGCGGCAGACACCGCTTTCTACATGGCAGGGGAAGGACGCAGGCTCTTCGGCCACACGACCCCGTCGGAATTGCGGGACAAATTCGCCATGTCGGTGCGCATGCCGGTGGGCGTCTGCGGAATGATTGCGCCCTGGAACTTCCCCATGGCGATTCCGTCCTGGAAGCTTTTCCCTGCTTTGGTGTGCGGGAATACCTGCGTGATCAAGCCGGCGGAGGATACGCCGCTGTCGACCTTCAACCTGGTGGAACTGCTGCTCGAGGCCGGCCTGCCGGACGGGGTGGTCAACATCGTGACTGGCTTCGGCCCAGAGGCCGGCGCGCCTTTGGTTGCGCATCCGGGAGTCGACGCCATTTCTTTCACCGGCTCGAGTGAGGTGGGACGGATCGTTGGCCAGACCGCGGCCGGTCTTTTCAAGCCCTGTTCGCTTGAGATGGGAGGAAAGAACGCCATGATCGTGCTGGAGGATGCGAATCTGGACCTGGCGCTGGACGGCGCTGTCTGGGGCGCTTTTGGTACTACTGGCCAACGCTGCACGGCGACTAGCCGGATCATCGTGCAGAAGAGCATTGCCGGGGAGTTTACCCGCAGGCTGGTGGAGCGGGCGCAGGCGCTGCGGGTGGGCGACGGACTTGATGCCCAGGTGGAGATGGGACCCCAGATCAATCAGCAGCAGGTGGACACGTCGGCGCGTTACACCGCGATTGCTACCGAGGAGGGCGCCCGGCTACTGACGGGGGGACGCCGAGTGGACGGATTAGACAAGGGATTCTTCTTTAGTCCCACGGTGTTTGGCGGGGTGGGTCCGGAGATGCGCATCGCCCGGGAAGAAGTGTTTGGACCGGTTGTGAGTGTCATTGAATGCGACAACTTCGATCAGGGGATTAGTTTTGCGAATGGCATTCAGTACGGGCTTTCGACGGCGCTTTATTCCCGCAACGTCAATTTGGCGTTCAAGGCGATGCGCGACCTGGAGGCGGGCATTACTTACATCAACGCACCGACCATCGGTGCGGAGGTTCATTTGCCTTTCGGGGGAGTGAAGCAAACCGGTAACGGCCACCGCGAAGGTGGTACGGGAGCACTTGATTTCTACACCTCGTGGAAGGCGGTTTACGTGGATTACTCCGATCGGCTGCAACGAGCGCAAATCGATACGGGGGAGTAAGACGACAAAGCGCGACCACCATTATTTCGTGTACATCATTTGCAGCCGCACGCGGGTTCTGTACTGCGGCGTTACGAATAGTGTTGCTCGCAGAACCGATCAGCATCAGTCGGGCCTGATTCCTGGTTTTACAGCGCAGTACAGATGTCACCGGCTCGTGTGGTTTGAGCATTTCCAGTACGTTTACAACGCGCTGGAAAGAGAAAAGGAAATCAAAGGCTGGACGCGCGCCAAGAAGATAGAACTTATTGAGCGAACGAACCCGTCATGGTCTGACCTCAGCGAAGCGTGGCGGTGGAAGACTGCAGATCCCTCCCGTTGGTCGGGATGACAAGGGAAGGGTGGTTACGTTCCGGGAGCCTAGCCCCTAGGACGGAAAGACTTATACCGCGATGAACAGGGGAGGGATCTGCAGTCTTCGCAGCGTAGCCGCTCCTAATTCCATCCATCCGAGTCGCCACCCTTCCGAAAAGTAACCACCCTCCCCTTGTCATCCCGAGCGCAGCCGAGGGATCTGCAGTCTTCGCAGCGTAGCCGCTCCCAATTCCGTCCATCCAAGTCGCTACCCTTTGCGAAAAGTAACCGCCCTCCCCTTGTCATCCCGAGCGCAGCCGAGGGATCTGCAGTCTTCGCAGCGTAGCCGCTCCCAATTCCGTCCATCCAAGTCGCCACCCTTTGCGAAAAGTAACCGCCCTCCCCTTGTCATCCCGAGCGCAGCCGAGGGATCTGCAGTCTTCGCAGCGTAGCCGCTCCCAATTCCGTCCATCCAAGTCGCCACCCTTTGCGAAAAGTAACCGCCCTCCCCTTGTCATCCCGAGCGCAGCGAAGCGTAGCCGAGGGCAGTCCTCACCCTGCAGCGGCACCCTCCTCGCATTTGCTAGCATTCCCTTGCGAGGCAAATTTCAAGATGATCATCGGCGTTCCCAAGGAAGTGAAAGACCACGAGTCCCGGGTGGGCATTACACCTGCCGGCGCAAAGGCCCTTGTCGACGCAGGCCATACCGTGCTCGTACAAACCCAGGCAGGCGACCTCTCCGCCTTCACTGACGATGAATACCAGTCAGCAGGAGCCGAAATCGTCGGCTCGGCTCACAATGTCTGGGGCCTCGCCCACATGATCGTCAAAGTAAAAGAACCCGTCGAACAGGAATACGTCTTCTTCCGCGAAGGCCTGGTCCTCTTCACCTACCTGCACCTTGCTCCCCTGCCGGCGCTCACCGACCGCCTGCTGGCTACCAAAGTCACCGGCATCGCTTACGAGACCATCCGCGACCGTGCAGGGACTCTCCCCCTGCTCACACCCATGTCCGAAGTGGCCGGACGAATGTCTGTCCAGGTGGGCGCAACTTACCTGGAAAAAGAAAAAGGCGGACGCGGAGTACTGCTGGGTGGAGTGCCCGGAGTGCCCCCCGCAACCGTCTGCATCCTGGGAGGCGGCATCGTCGGCACCAACGCTGCCAAGATCGCCCTCGGCATGGGAGCAAATGTCACTATCGTTGATCTCAATCTCAATCGCTTGCGCGAACTGGACGACATCTTCAACGGCCGCGTTTATACCCTGGCATCCAACTCCTATAACGTCGCCCGCGCGGTACAAAACGCAGACCTGGTCATCGGCGGCGTGCTGATCCCGGGCGCAGCCGCTCCAAAAATCGTGACCCGGCAAATGGTCTCACGCATGAAGAAAGGCGCCGTCGTGGTCGACGTCGCCATCGACCAGGGAGGGTGCATCGAAACCGCCCACCCGACCACCCACAGCGATCCCTCGTTCCTGGTAGACGGAGTCGTCCACTACTGCGTGACCAACATGCCCGCCGCTGTTCCCAACACATCCACCCTGGCACTCACGAACGCAACCTTTCCTTATGTGCTACGCCTGGCCCAGCACGGCGCCGCAGCAGCGATCAAGGCAGATCCGGGAATGTGCGAGGGAGTGAACACTTACGCCGGGCAACTCACCTATCAGGGAGTCGCCCAGTCGCAAGGAAGAGAGTGGAAACCGGTGCTCGATCTGCTCAGCTGAGCACCGGTGGTTCCCGGTTACTGGGCTGGAGGAGCACCACCACCGCGCTGCATCATACGTTCCTGCATCCGCTGTTGGTCCTGCGCGAATTGAGCCTTCTGAGTGTCGTTGAGAATCGCCTGGATCTTGGTGTTCGAATCCTCGTGAATACTCTTCATCTTGGCCATCTTGTCGTCGCGGGATAAAGAACTGTCCCCACGAAGCGCCATCATTTTCTGCTGCGCGTCGGCAATGATCGGCTTGATTTGCGTTTGCTGATCTGCAGACAGGTTGTAACGCTTGGTCATGCGCGCGACCTGTTCGTCTGGGGTGGGGGGCTGTCGGTGACCGCCTCCGCCTTGCTGAGCGGAAGCGTCGGGGGCGGGGGCGGCGTCTTGCTGCGCAAAGGCGGCAGCCGCGCCGAAGGTGAGCCCAGTGGCCAAAATTCCACTGAGTACTATACGACCTAATTGGTTCTTCATGGGTGTTTCTCCTGCATATCTACGACATTGATAAGAACACACGGCCGGACGCATGGTTGCTACCGCACCGCATGTACGCGGCCAGTTCACTAGAAATTGACGTAGGTTCAGAAGAAATAGTTCAGTACTTCGGCGGCATCGGCACCGGCGCCGAACGTAAACCGCAAGCCAGCAGGCCGTGGGATTCGCCGGCCCCTGTGACGTAAGCGTAAGCAAAGACCACCTGGTATTGGCTTTCCCCAGGATAAGAGCAGAGCGCACAGCCCGGCTTGTACTCGAGAACAGGGTTCTCTTGCGGGCTGGCCGTCCATTCCCTGCTCTGGTGCGGGGGCACGGTGAGCAGGGCGGCTCCCGCAAGATTCTGGTTGGAATAAACCATGACCCGGCCATGCTCGTTGCCCGCATTTACCAAACTCCCCCCTGCGCCGTTCGACGCCCTCCACCACCACCGCCCGCGGGAGCGCGCATACCAGTGGGAGCTGGACGGGACCGGCTCGGCGAGCTTGATCTCCCGGCTGGTGCGGTTCGACAGCTTAAAATGAAAGCCTGGAACCTGGTCGCGGCCCGTCATGGCAAGGTAGCTTGCCGAGATGGTTACCCCGGAACATAGGGGTACCGATCGTACCGCAAGGCCGGATGCACCCAAGTTGGCACAGGCCAGCAACAAGCCAAGCACGTAGACAAAAATCTTCAGACCAGACCCTTCCCTTCTAAGTCAAAGCTGCTTTTCCATGTGGACGATGGGCAGGGACAGGCCGGGCTGAAGTGGAACCTGGCGACGTTCACCCTCTCTGTATCCACGGGCGGCGTACAGCGGCACACCAGTGAGAGTGGCTCCCATCTCGAGGCGACGGAAACCTGCGGCCACCGCAGCCGCCTCGCAGACGTCGAGGATTCTGCTGCCGACCCCGCGCCGCGCCCACGCAGGATGAACGAAAAAGGCACGTATCTTCGCCGCTTCGCAATTCGGATCGAGCAAAGCATCTTCGCGACCCGCGCAGTGGTCGCTGCCATAGAGCGTCTTGCGCTTGCTCCAGCCTCCACAGCCGGCTAGGACGCGGCCCCCGCCCACCTCAGCCTCGGCTACGAAATAGGTGCCATCCTCGATCAACTGGGTATCCACGCCAAAGACGCGCTGCAGAGCCAACTCCAACTGCTCCGGCGTATAGTCTGCCCCCTGAAGGCCGAGAACCGACTGGCGGATCAGGCTCTGGAGCGCGGGGATATCGTCTGCGACGGCTTGCCGGACAAATAGCTGCATCTGGTCTCAGGATATCAAGATCAGGGAGCCGGGACTGGGCAATAGCAGTTCTTGTAGGTGGCCGGATCAAGAGCTTCGATCGCACAGTCGAGGTTTCCCACGCCTTGGGCGGGTACAGAGTCGTGCGCGCTCGAAACATTGAGAATGCTCAACCAACGGGCGCGGACGGCTGCATCGCTTCGAACACGGTCATAGACACTTTTCAAGCTCGCGCTATCCAGTTCTTTGCTCTGCCATTCTTCCGCAAAACTGTACTCCCGCATCCAGTTACCCGGGACCGCACCATCGGCGGATGTGAGGTTAGTTAGGTAGTATGTGGACTGATTAGCCAATCTGCCGTCTTTTGTGAAGGAAACGACCCGGAAAGCGGGGTTCTGGCCATAGATCGGCGAGACAGGCGGGTCAATGAGCACGAATGCTTCTCCGGGTTCGTTGGCACGCAAGACACGGAAATCATCCGTGTGGTCGTGGCCGGCAAAAGTCGCCGTGACTGTGCTTTGATAATCGTGCAGGATGCCCTCGAAGCGAGCCGTCCACTCTGGCTTCCACATGGGAACAATTGCCTTACTACACAAGTCTGCGATTGCTCCACCCGCCCCGAGACGCCGGTATTGCATCATGCTGGAAAAGCCATCGATCCCGGGAGGAATGTGGAGCATGATCCAAACTTTTTCATGGGCCTGGCGGGCTTGGGAAAGAGCAGCTTCCAACCAGGTGAAGGTGCGGGAGGCCGCGGTCGAGTCAACCGGCGCGCAGCCGGCGGCAAAATTCGCCGCCTGATACCTGTTGGAAAAGAAAACGGAGTTGACGGAGAGGATGCGAACACCGCGAATGTTCCGCGGCCGAACAGCGTAGCTGCCCAGTCCTTTCCAGGCTGGCAGGAAGGAGCTGCTGCCGTGTGCAAGCCCTCGCGCCAACGCAGCTGTATCGTTCAGAAATGGTCCGTCGGCCTGGATCTGGTAGTCACCACATTCATCATCATTGTTGCCCGGGGTGAGCAGGATTTGCGTCTTGGGAAATCTTCGTCGCAGCTCAAACGCAATGAAGGTAACCGTCTTGAGCACGAATGCGCGGTAGTGCCCTGGATCGGTGTCATGGGTTGCGTTGGCATAAGCGCGCGAAAACCCATGGGCTAGCAGATCGCCCGTAATCATCAGCAGCGCGGGATGAGGCTCGATCGTCCGCACCGCATCAACCGCAGACTGCAGCAGCGGCCAATTGGTGTCCTGACCGTACGGGCTAAACGACGTTGCCTGCGACCGATTAAGGATCGGCTCCCACTCGTTGGCAGGCGCGGAGGCCAGATTCGAAACCAGCGAGGGATCGGCGAAAGGATTGAAATGGATGTCGGAAACGATCAAAAACTGAGCGTTCGCCGGCGCAGCATGGGACCTGTCAGTGCTGGCCAGAAAGACCAGGATAGCCAGGATGCCAGGATGGCCAGAGAAAAATCCCTGCGCTTATTTCGCCGCACACAGTTTGCTTCCCGTGTCGGCTATGCCGGCGATGAGCCACTTGCCGTCGGTTTTGACCAGATTGAAGAGATCCGTCCCGCAATGATCGGGCGTGCCATCAACGAGAAACTCAAACGGCGCCCAGACCATCGCCAGATCATTATCCATACGTATCAGCGGATCGTGGATGCGCTCTTCGATGTGAGTTTTGCTGGGCTTGTTCAGGTGTTCAGCAAATGTCTCGATGGTCATCTGCTCGGGTTTGCCGTCTCGCATGAGTATCAGCATCGTACCGGGCAATGCCGCGGCCTTAATGGCTGCAGGGTTTCGGTCTGTCATGCCTTGAAACATGGCATCGATGGGGGACAGGACTGACGAGTCCTGCGCGACGGCATGAACGGATGTAACGGCAAAGGTGAAGCCTAGGATTAAAAGGGCAGCGATCTTCATGGGTGGATGGCTTCCAGATGCGGCAGAAGAACAACGCTCTCCTGCTCGTTGGGGTCGGTGCGGGAAATCACGGCGACGGTCTCTTCCGTCGTGCTGGGGTTGTAAGGCAGGTGAGGCATGTCGGCTGGGATGTAGAGGAATTCCCCCGGGTGTAGCAAATTATGGTGCTCAAGCTGGGCGCCGTACCACATGGCCCCGACGCCTTTGAGCATGTAGATCGCGGTCTCATGTGAGGCGTGTTTGTGAGCCTTGGCGCGCCCGCCAGGCGGGATGGTGAGCAATTGCATGTGGATACCCTGAGCACCGACGGCTTCTGCCGAGATGGCCGGGGAGTACATGAGGCCCTGTTTGCCCCGAAAGGCTTCCCCTGGGCGAACTACCCGGCAGGTGGGGACGGAGACTTGGTTAACGGATGCCATGGCGTGCCTCCTGGCGTGATCTCTTTCAAGAGTAGCGATTGCGGGGGCCTGCTGTCGATCAAAGAACTTTATGCTGCCCGGGTGAGTGTAACGATCCGGCCGCGCTGAACACTATCGTTTCATAAGCCATAACAAAAATGTAACGATCCGTTTGCCCTTCAGGAAGTGAGGTCCTGGAGGGCAGATTTTTGTCTGCCCACTTTCAAGCGCGGCGGAAATATTGAGCAGAGTCGGGACGAAAGAGAAGCCAGGCGATCGCGGCACAGAGGATGGCGTGGAAGGCGAATAGCGGCAGGGATTCGAAGGCGGTCAGGACTACGTGGCCGGCAAGCCAGGCTACGGTTAGCCAACGGCCCCAGTTGTAGCCTCGGAGCAGACTTGCTCCGCAGACGATGGCCAGCAATTCGGTGAGTTCCATCCAGATGGATCCTCGTTCTGAGGCCATCAACTCCGGGAAGTGATGGGCAATGCCGAAAATACCTACAAATATATACAGACAGGCGATGACAAATACGGCGAGGGGAGGTTTGTTCCAAGCCATGGGTGCTCCTCCAGAGAGGGACGTTGGACCCGGGTTGCTGATTACGGTAGCACGCGCGGCGGAAAAATTCATGGTCTGGTCAGCATCTCGGGGACATCTGACTTTCGGAGGAACCTAACGATGAGCAAAGAGCAGAATTTGGCTGCGCTGGGGAAGTTTGCAGAGGCTGTGAATACACGCAATTTTGATCTGTTCCGAGAGGCCGTTGCCGCAGAGTGTGTCGACCACGATCCGGCGCCGGGCCAGGTCCAGGGACCGGAGGGTTACCGCACGTTCTTTTCGTCTATGACAAAGGCATTTCCGGATATGAAAGTTGGTTTGGAAACGATGCTGGCTGACGAGGACTCGATTGGTTTCGCCTACACCTTGACTGGTACACACCAGGGTCCGCTGATGGGGATACCGCCGACCGGGAAAAAGGTAAGTATCCGGGGAGTGCAGATTTCGAAATTCCGGGATGGCAAGATGGTGGAACGCTGGGGAAGTTCCGACGAGCTCGGTATGCTGCAACAGCTGGGGGTCCTGGAGTTGGCCAGCGCATAACGCCACAACCACGGTGTCCATTTGCCCAGGGAGGGGCGGGGCTGCCGCCCCGCCCCCTCAACAGCTCTTTATTGAACCTTCCAGAAGCCTGGCTCCCTTTTGACCCATTCGCTTGGCGGGTTACTCTCACGAGGATTGATGGCAAACAGGTTGGTCATTGTCGCCTCAATGCTGGCGGCTGAAAGCTCGCTGACCTTCTGCATGCCACTGGCTCCCAGTTCACCGGCGAACTTGTCAGAATCCTGGATGCTCTTGTCGGTGTCGGCGAGAGATTTCATGGTGTTGATGACCAGGAAGACGTCCCCTCCGGCGGCTGTAGGCAGAGGGTTTCCATACACAACCTCGAAGGTGTCCCAATGGGCCTGGGGAGAGACTTTCCGGTAGGTCTCGATGTAGGTTTTGGCAAGTTCGGTGAAATCGTGCAGATGCCCGGGTTTCACGACGAAGACCGTGATCTCAAAGTAACGCGCCCCGTCGATTGAGCCCTTGTTGAGGCTCAGATCTGGACGAAGCAGCATGGCGGAAGCATCGTAACTCGCGAGCAGGTCACCATCATTCAGCGTGGCCTGGTCGAGTTTTGCGCCCAGGGCTTTGTTGCTGCGGATGGCGGCTGTCTCCTTTTCCCAATCAGCAAAGCTGTCGTAAGCGAAGAGGAACAGTGAGCGGGAAGGACCGGAGAGAGAGTCCAGGGCAAAGTAGGAAGAAGTGGACTTGGTATCCGCAAAGGCCTTTACGAATGCGCTTTCTGACCGTTCATGCAGCGCGCCGCCTTTGCCAGGTTTGAGGTATTCGCGGTGAATGACGAGGACTTTGGGCGGTCCGTCCTCGGTTGAGTTTTGCGCGTTGAGCACAGGGGAAAGGGCGGCGGCAAGCGGCAACAGTGTGGCGCAGCCGAAAAAAAGCTTACGGACGAGAGCGTGCATAGTTCTCCTCGAAAACGGTTGAAATCGCTAATCAAGACAAACGGATACGGGATACATGTGCGCGCTACGGGGGGCAAAGGAGAAGAGACGAACGAACCCCGGGGATGCGCGGACACGGACAACTGCTGCGTGTGAACCTGGGGATGCGTGGCAAATCTAGTCCTGCTGGGTAGCAGTTGTCAATTTGCGGGAATGGCTCTCTGGAGGGTGGTGGCAAGCATCGCGATGAGCTTATGGACGGACGCCTGCTCGGGGTCACGCAGGGCGGCATACTCGCTGATCTCCACGATGCGCACGCGCTTGTCGCCGAGAAGCACTCCGAGCAGTTCGGTGCCTTCGGCCAGGGTCAGGCCTTCTATGTGGGGAAAGTAAGCAGCCGATAGATCAGCGCTGCGGAACACGTCGATGTCGAGATGAAGCAAGATGGCTGCAGAGGGTGGAATGGCTGCGAGCATCTGCGAAGCGGCGGCTTGCGGTCCCAGACGGCGAATCTCCGTCAAGGGACAAGTGTGCACGCCGGGTTGTTTGGTTTGCGACGAGTGCGAGAAGCCGACGAGCGAGAGTTGCGATGGATTGAGCGAGGAGCCGGCCCAAAAGGGAGAATCGTTGGTGAGAAACCACACAGCGCATGCAGCTGCGCTCTGGCAATGCGCGGACGCTGGAGGTGCGTCGTCGCAGTCACCATCCACATAGACGACGTGGACGTCTTGCGAGGAAGCCTGTAGCAGAGCCTTTGCCGTTCCGGCCACGACGCTGCAGTCGCAGCCAATGAGCAATGGTATCTGTTGAGGTTGCTTTAACACATCTGTAACCCTATCGTTGACAATCTCCCACACGATTCTCGGGCCCGGCCAGCTCCTGATTGGGGGCACCGAATGATGCGGCAGGTAGCTGGGGATGGGAATGTCTCCGCCATCGAGCGCGTTGCAGCCGGCGGCGGTGAGGGATGCGATGATCCCGGCTTCCCGGTACGCCTGGGCGTCGTTTTCGTTCCCGGGATAGAGTGAGCCGGTCCGGAGGGGAACCCCCAGGACCACGTAGACGGGGCCGGATTTGCCTGCGCTGGAAGACGTTGTGGCCGGGGAACTCAAATCGGAGGGATTGAGGGTGAACCCCATAGCCAGGGTTCCTGCGGCTTCGAGAAAGGCTCGTCGCTTCACTTGGCACCTCACCGATGGTTTCCTTGATCATCAAGCAGCGGCCTGACCAAAGCTGGCTAACCGTCAAAACATGCATCGCTGGTTACGACTATATACGGAAGGGCTGCTAACCCGTCAATCCATTTTTGATGGTTAAAGCTTAAAAAAGGATAGAACCGTTCCCTGGCATCATTCAGTGTGCAATCCTGGTGGCGTTTGGTGTTTACCTTTCAGCAAGTAACCGCGGGGTTTCGGTCATGCCACGTCCGTACTCTGGTGCAATGACACCGTCGCAATTACTTTTCATTCACTCGCTCGGTAGAGCAAGAGTTAGCTCGACCGACTGTGGAGGGTGTCTTGAAGAAGACTCTCGTTGTAGTGTCCTGTCGCTGCCAGCGGATTACTCCCGCCCCATCAACCAGTATCAACTCCACCACCTTTCTCGCCCAACGCCCAGCTGCCGTTTGTGGCGGACCGTGACCTAAAGACCTGAATGCGCGATGTTGAGAAAGAAGACGGCCAGAGGACTCGCGTTAGGGACCGGCGACGCGGGAGGAGTTTCTCTGCGCATTGAGCATACTTGCGCCAGGAGTGCGTGAGGGGAGGTCTGAGCCGGTCCTGGTTCTTCAGGCTGCTTCAGGTTTAATGCCAGATGGCTCGATATTTCAGGTTCTTGGGTTCGTCCGCGCTCTCGCCGAAATCTCCGCCCTTTTTCCTAAGATCCAGGTATACGCTTGCGTCCCGACGCCATTCAACTCGCCACTGCCAAAGAAGGCGGCGCTACTTCGTTTCTTACGAACGATGGTGAGCTTGCTTCGATTTCCGGGTTCGCCATTTTTCTACAGCACGTTCGACCAAGACCTGGGGCTTAGCGGCCATGGCGACCACGTTGAAACTGGGGGGAGCCGCATTGCCCCAGTCAGAGAATCACGTGGCAAACCCGCCTTCAGCGGCGTGGAGGGCAATATCGCGGGAACAAGGGTCTTCGGCAAGTAAGCAGACGTTGGATTTCTGGGGAGCTTAACTTGTACATGAGGATTCGGTAGAATTCGATCGCGTTGCAGCGTGGCTTTGCGAACAAGTTTAACCTGGAGTGGATATGAACAAAGCGGCATCTGCTGGAAGATGTCAATTCTGTAGTCAGGTCTTGCCTCGTCCAGTCATGGCGCGCCATTTGTCGTCATGCGGCCAACTGGAGGCTTCGGCATTGTCAACTGGCCCGAGCTTCCACCTTTTTGTGGAAGGTCGTCATGCCCACGCGTACTGGATGCATGTGGCGCTGCCGGTCAACGCCCCCTTGAGCAAACTGGACAAGTTTCTTCGGAAAACATGGCTCGAGTGTTGCGGCCACTTGAGCAGCTTTGGGATCGCAGGCAAACGCTACGCCTCCGACCCCATGGACGGTGAGAGCAGCATGAAGCGGCCGTTGGAACAAGTGGTTGACGTGGGTATGAGCTTTTCCTACGAATATGACTACGGCTCGACCACAGAGCTGAAGTTGAAGGTGGCCGGCGTCCGTGCAGAGGGTACACCCAAGGGCGCAGCACAGTTGTTGGCCAGAAACGAACCTCCCTCGATTCTTTGTCAGTCGTGCGGCACAGAACCGGCTGCAGAAATCTGTGTCGTATGCGCGTGCGATGAGGTGGGATGGCTCTGCCTCGCTTGCGCCGACGGGCATTCCTGCGAAGAGGAAATGCGTCTGCCAGTCACGAACTCTCCGCGGGCCGGAGTGTGCGCGTACAGCGGTTAGACGCCGTATTTTGCCAAACGGATCACCTGAGCGTCTGGCCAAGCTTTTCGAAGGAAGGATCGGCGGATACGAGCGTTGCTTTCAAACTCACCGCTAGCGTCGCAGCAAAGCTTTCCGCGTAGCAGCTTGTACTTGTGTTTCATCTCGACTGCGCTCAGGGCCTGCGCAGCATCTGCTTCGACCATCGTTACAAAAATGTAATACATCAGAACCGCATCACGGGGCGATGGGCGCTCCGGAGTTCTTGAGAAGCTGGATCGCCTTGCGGTAGTCAACGCCCGGCGGAACTAGGGAGAAGTGGCTGGCTTGCTCCGTGAGCTGGATGTTGAGCGATTTGAGCATCAGGGCCTTGCCCTTCAGGTTCAGATTCATGCTGGTGAGTTCCCAGTCGTGGCTACCTATGTCGGATTGTTCGAGTTGGATGGTTCCCCCTTTGTCGAGCTTGCCCAGGATGCCCCAGCCGAAATCTACGTTGGCGATGACGTGGGCGTCGAGGCGGGTCAGGCGGCCCTGGGCTTGATCGATCCAGACGTCGCCGGCCAGGCCGCGGAAGATGTTGGCTTCCACGTCCGGAGGCTCGAAGCTTGGGTTGGGTGAGAAGGTCAGATGATGGCAGGTTCCCGCGCCGGTGGGACAGGGGCAGATCCCTTGGTCGCGATACAGAAAGGCGTCCGGCAGGAGGCGCATCAGGCGATTCACCCGGTCTGCATCTTTCTGCTCCCGCTGGTGACGATGCTCCTGGATCTCGGGGTGGTTGGTTAACGTGTTGAGCCGGTCCAGCTCGGCCTGGTTGGCTTCGGCCATCAGCGGCTTGTTGTCAATGGCGAGCAGGCGGGCGACGTCGCCTTGGTCGGTTTCGATGATGTCTTTGGTGGTGTCGCGATGGTTGTCGATTTTGCGGAGTAGATAGCGGAGAGGGCGGTGAGTCTTGGCGGCTTCCTCGCGGTTTTGAATGGCTCGGCGGACCAGGGCGGCAGGGTCTTGAGGTTGGTTTGCTTGCGCGAGGACGGATGTTAGCGTGAGCAGGGTGATAAGGAGGAGACGGGTGGTGTGAACTCGCGGAGGTTCTCGGCGACGGAGCACTGGTTGTTAGACGGTCGGAGGGCGCTTCGAGGATTGCGTGTCGCTCCGCCTACTCCTCCGTGGTTCAAATAATGGGTCAAGCCAGAATACAATGCCGCTGGCGACCCATCTCACAATCGACAAGGCTGGTCGCGTATTGATTCCAAAGTCGTTGCGCGAAGAGCTTCGCCTGGAACCAGGCGATTCCCTGGAACTGGCATAGAATGACTAGTGTTATGACTAGTCAGACGGGAGGCTTTTATGGTTTGGCCAGTCCAGGACGCAAAGGCAAGGTTTAGCGAACTACTGGATGCTAGTCTTCGCGATGGTCCGCAGGTGGTTACCCGGCGGGGAGTGGAAGCTGCCGTCCTGGTGCCCATCGAAGAATGGCGGCGGCTCACGCAGGCTGCTCGCCCTACGCTCAAGGAACTTCTGCTGGCCCCCGAGGGCCGGTTCGCTATCGCCATCCCAAAGCGCGGTAAGCTTCGCCGCCAGCCCATGGATGAGTCCGCCTAAATGTACCTGCTCGATACCAATGTTGTGTCGGAGTTACGTAAGGCGCGCCCCAGCGGGGCCGTGGTGGAATGGATCAGGGGCGTCCCCGGTCAGGCCTTGTTCCTTTCCGCTCTCACGGTGGGAGAGTTGCAGGCGGGCGCGGAACTTACACGGAAGCAAGATCCAGAAAAAGCTGTAGCAATCGAAGCCTGGATTGACCAGCTGGCCGCCGCCTACGAAGTCATCCCCATGGATGCAAGCATGTTTCGGGAATGGGCGCGGCTGATGGTGGGAAAATCAGATCACCTGATTGAGGACGCGATGATTGCAGCAACGGCGCGGGTTCGGGGCCTGGTTGTGGCGACGCGTAACGTTCGCGATTTTGAGATGTTTCGGGTCGAGGTCTTCAACCCGTTTACGGGAGCCTAGCGGTGGAGAATAGTCCCGATGGCCGCTCGGTTGCTTGAGCAGCCGCTAAGGATCGGGATTTAATCGAGCTGTAAAACACAACTTTGAGCTTTTGGGGCGCTCGGCAGAATTCCTCCTGCAGCCGCTCCGGGCTCAGGCTAGTTTTCCTGAGATTCCCGGGTGGCAAACTGGCGCCACGCAACCTGATTTTTCACAACGAAACCGATTGGGGAAAAGGGATAACATATCCTGTCTCCGCATGTGGGTAGAGTTTGTATCGTGCTTTCAAACGATCGGGAATGGATTGCGGATTGTCAGCGGGCCGACGACTTGACCGTTTTGCAGATCCTCGGTGTAGAGCACGTCGCAGTCCGCTTCCAGAGCAGCCGCGAGGATCAATGCATCGTAGATGGAATAGCCATAGCGCGCAGCGATTTCCAGCCCAGCCTCGTGAGTTTCGATTGATAGAGGGGTTGGGGGTTCGCACAGGGCGCGGATAGCCAACAACGATTCACTGGTCTGTTCCCAGGACATATTCAATTTGCGCCGGGCAACCGCGGCAAACTCGTTCAATACTTGCACACTGATCCAACCGCCTTCGGTCAGGAGTTTCTCTGCCACTGCAGCTCGAGGTTCTTCCGATGAGATGGAATAGATCAAGATCGTGGTGTCGAAAAACGATCTACCGCTCATTGGCGGCAGACCGGTCGAATTTGAAACCAGCGGGGAGTGGGCGTCGGAGTCTTCGCAATCGTTCGATCGCCTCTTCCCGGCTGCGATCACGGGCAATCTCGAATTCCCTAGGGCCGGCGATCCTTACTTCGATCTGGTCGCCTTCCTTTAACTCCAAAGCATCAACCACGGCAGCGGGCAACCGTACCGCAAGACTATTCCCCCACTTTGAAACCTGCATGGTGAACTCCCTGGATATACAGTAAGGATAGTATATCCGAGCGGCGGTTCGGGCGATAAAATCGTGCTGAAAGGAAGGCGTGGGCCTATGAACTACGACCGCAACAAAGTGGACGAAATTGTGCTGGCGCTGCTAACCCTGACGATGATGAAGGATGGCTCAGGCGTCCGCGCATGGAAAGGGCACGACTGGGAAGTTCTTGATCGTCTTCACTCCCAAGGGTACATTTCGGACCCGAAGAGGAAGACGAAGTCTGTCGCGTTCAGCGAAGAAGGCGCGCGCCGGGCGCAAGAGCTGTTTGCTCTGCACTTCGGTGGCGCAAGCGCTGAATGAACAAATTGCGGACCAGACGAAGACACAATCCGCGACCATCCCATATGGCCTGGGTGATGTGCGGCCTAGAGCCCGCACCCTCCCAGGACGCAGCTCAGTGTCTTTCAGAACTGCGCACTGACCGGTAGGCGCCTGTCGCTGCTCACCAGCGAGGAGCGGACGTCGCGGTTTAAGGCAGAAATAGAAAAGGCCGCCATTTCTGGCGGCCTTTTAGTTAATGCCGGCAATCACCTACGCTCCCACACACTTACGCGTGCAGTACCATCGGCCCAGCGAGGCTTAACTTCCGTGTTCGGGATGGGAACGGGTGTGACCCTCGCGGTATATTCACCGGCAAATCTAGGTGTGCTGCTGGACCTTGTTCCTTCCAGCGTGTGCTCCGACAACCTTAACCGAGCTGTAAAAACACACCTTTGAGCTTTTGGGGCGCTTGGCAGGATCTCTCCTGCAGTCGCTACGAGTTCAGGCTAGTTTTCCTGAGATTCTCGAGCGGCAAGCTGGCGCCATGCAACCTGATTTTTCACAACGAAACCGATTGGGCTAGATCACTGGCAGATCCTTTAGATCGTGCCAAACATCCTTAACAAGGCTTGTTGAATGTCTCTCTGACAACTGCGCAGAGTTAATTCTATGGACAAGCCGAACGGGCGATTAGTACTGGTAAGCTACACACATTACTGCGCTTCAACCTCCAGCCTATCAACCAGGTGGTCTTCCTGGACCCTTCTTGACCCTTTTGGGTTGGGAGATCTCATCTTGGGGCGTGCTTCCCGCTTATATGCATTCAGCGGTTATCACAACCGAACTTCGCTACCCAGCCGTGCCTTTGGCAAGACAACTGGAACACAAGAGGTTCGTCCATCCCGGTCCTCTCGTACTAAGGACAGCCCCCCGCAAATCTCCTACGCCCACAGCAGATAGGGACCGAACTGTCTCGCGACGTTCTGAACCCAGCTCACGTACCGCTTTAATAGGCGAACAGCCTAACCCTTGGAACCTTCTACAGCTCCAGGATGCGATGAGCCGACATCGAGGTGCCAAACCGGAGCGTCGATATGAACTCTTGGCTCCGATCAGCCTGTTATCCCCGGCGTACCTTTTATCCGTTGAGCGATGGCCCTTCCATACAGAACCACCGGATCACTAAGGCCTGCTTTCGCATCTGCTCGACTTGTAGGTCTTACAGTTAACCACACTTATGCCTTTGCACTCGACGGCTGATTTCCAAACAGCCTGAGTGTAGCTTCGCGCGCCTCCGTTACAATTTAGGAGGCGACCGCCCCAGTCAAACTACCCGTCTTACTATGTCCCTCTCCCGGATCACGGGAGGAGGTTAGAATCACAGCACTCGCAGGGTGGTATCTCACCGTTGGCTCCTCCAAGTCCGAAAACCTGGTATCAAAGCCTCCCACCTATCCTGCGCAGCAAGAGCCATAATTGCGAAAAAAGAATGCACTTTGTGAGAGAAAAGAGAGATAAGCCCCCCGGCCGGCGCTTTCATGTTTGCTATTGTTGGACGGCCAACCAGAGGGTAGAGCGTCGACCGCCCGTTTGCTCTGTGTAGGCAGCGAGTGCGCCGAAGGCAGCAAGTTGTTCGAGCGCAGCATCGATGCGTTCGCTATTGATGTGGCCATAGAAGAGACGACTGATCTGATTCCTGGAGAGGCCGTTGGGGGAGGCTTCGACGCCCTCGCGAATGCGGTCGGTGATGGGGTCTCCGGTAGCCAGGCCGAAAAGGCGGACGGCGCTTCGGTAGCAGTAGGTCCATACTGCGTAGGCCGCTTGGAGGTGAGGGAGGCAGATGATTTCGCTGGAGTCGAGCGCGGCATAGAGGGCGCTGAGGCGTAGAACCTGGGCCTCGCCACGGCTTGTGGCAGCGCCCCGCAGGCCAGGATCACGATAGCTGAGCGACTCATAACAATCTGCCCAAAGCTGCTGAGCCTCTTCGTCGCGGCGAAAGAGGATTTCAGGCCGCGCAGTGGCCCAGGCAACGGCACTCCGCAGTGTGCCGGCGATGGCGGATAGTTCATGCGCGGGCGCGCTGCCGCCGCCGGGGAGGCAGTTGCTGCGCTCGACCCATGTCCAAAGGCAGCGGTTGGCGAAGCCGTTATGGGCCTGAGAACGCTGGAATGTTTGGGTGAGCTCCCGCTGAGTGATATGCGCGATCAGGCTGAGATGGGTGCCGGTGGCGCGCAGTTGGTGGTGCATGTCAAGGGTGGGGAGGTTGCCATTATCCCAGGCGCAACGGAGCAGAGGAGAGAGATGACCGTTGCCGCGCTTGAGGGAATGGACGACGGTGGCGAACTCCTCTGAGAGGGCGAGGAGACGGCGGTCGGTGGGCGGCTGCTGATCGCGGAGGGCCCGTACGAGGCCGTTGGCGGTGAGGCGTGCGCTATTGACGCGCGTGGAGAACCAGGACGGGTCGACGCCGGCGAAGAGGTTGGCGATGAGATTCCAGCTGGTGCCTTTTCGGGCTTTGCTGGAATCGCCGACGAGGATGACGAAGAGGTTGAGGGCGTGGCGGGTAGATTCGACCATGCAGTGGGGGCCGGGGCCGATGAGATTGCCGAAGGCGGCGAGGAATTGGAGGAGGAGTGCAGCGGGATGCGCTTCGGTGTGGGGCGCGAGGCTGTTGATGATGCGTCCAGCGGGTCCGTGGAGGGCGGCTTCGTCGAGCTCCTGATGGATGGGTGGTTGAGGCGAGGCTGCGCGCGGAGACTCTGGCTGCTCGGTGATGGGTGGCAGGTTGCGGTTTGGCTGTTTGAGACGACTTCGCAGTTGGGTTATGCGTTGTTGCACTTCGGCGTGGGTGGACACGTCGGGGGACACGGTGGTGAGGTCTTTCGAGGTGTGGTTTGGATTGGTCGCCATGAAAGGTCGTCACTCCCTTGGTTGCTTATTGTTAGAGGTTCTGTGGTGGTTACGAACTCCTCAGTTGGTTGCTGGATTAACGATCCCATGGGTTGTTTCTGGCGCACAAGAACCTTTGAAAATAAACATGAGGAAGAAGGGGTAGTTAACTGGAAGTTACTCCCTGCGGGTATTGGTAATCAGTGGGTGGGATTCGCTGCGCGGCCCTCGGGTGCATACATCTGCCCTGGTTTCTCGGCTCGATGCGGGCCGGTTCTACTTGTGGCTTGAGAGAGGAGTGAGTTGGGACAAAGGAAATTATTCTCACGCACCGAATCGCGCATCTTCGCCTTAGGATTCGCTGCGTCGATGAAGTCCCGCGTGCCGGTGTACACATCTGCCAGTGCGACGACTGCGTCTGCCGGCTGGCGACCCAGCGAGCAGCTTCTCTACTCTGGTGCCCCGCCCCTGAGCGAGGAGAAATATTCCGCACGGTCCCGCTTCCGGGAAGTTCTCCCGATCCTGACGGCCGCGCTCTATCTGATTAGCGTCGAGAAATGATCGCCGCCAGTTCCCGGTTCGACGCACCCAGTGCAAATAGTGACTTGACGAGCAGGTCGAGAGACACCGTTGGGTCGCCCGCCTCCATCTTTGCAACTCGCGATTGACTGGATTTGATGGCCTGAGCGAGTCCGATCTGAGTGACTCCGTGGGCCTGACGCCGTGTCTTGAGGCCCTCCGCGAGACTTAGCCGAAGGTTGACGTATGACTCTTCCTCATCGGACATACCGAGGAAATCCTTCGGAGTTCCGATTTTCCAACCCTTTGCATCCAACTTCTTGCGCTTACTTTCCCGCATTCTCGTACTCCTTTAGACGCTCACGGCACGTGGCGATCACGGCTTTGGGCGTAGCTCCGGTCTTTGGGTGAAGGCCTGCAAAATTACAATGGCATCGGTATCAATACAGTAGACCAGACGACAATGAGTACCGCCGTCATTGATTCGCAGCTCATGGCATCGCGCGCCAATGCTCGGCATCGGGAGAGATTGAGGCATCGACAGCGATTCACCGCGCTGAAGCCGTCGCAGTAGGAACCCGGCTTCGAGGCCGCCGCCCTGGAAAACGGAGGGGTCTTAACCGCGCCGTAAAGCCATGCCAACGGCCTGTCTTTCGGACTCACTCGTTTGCATTATATGTCAGATCTGGCATACTTACTACTCAGCGTTGGCGCGTTCATTTACTTGTACACGTCAGAGCACCAGGAATACGTTCTATCGGCCCCCTCGTTGCTTAAAAGGGGCGCCGGTGTCCGGTGGTTGCACCGGCACCCGCCATAGTTGGAACTTGGTTAACAGGTGGCCTGTCCCCGGATTTTGCCTATTCATTTTAAAAGTTGCGTCTTTAGCTCCGCATCTGCGCTAGTCCATATCTCGCGCGCGATTTGAAGATGCGCGTTCGCCTCTGACTCATTTCCTTGTTTACGGAAGCAAGTACTGAGGTCCCTTTCAGCCAACGGTATCAGTAGAGGAATGCCATAGATGACAATCCTGCCTCTGTGACTTAGCACGAAATTCAGTGTGTTCATCGCAGCTTTCCAGTCGCGCTGGCTCATTTGAGCCCTTGCGAGAAAGTAGGCTGTTTCTGGACTCTGGTCGATGCGAAAAGAACTGTCTAATTGTTCAACGGCCGTATCGGCGTTGTTCGCTTTAAGCGAATCGAGTCCGTCGACAAACTGAATAGCAGCGCCGTATCGTGGGCCGAGTTGAGGCGCGTTGACGTCTTTTTGAGTGAGAAGATGGCGCGCCATCTTGAAATCAGCTGCCATCGCGAACGCCCTTGCAATCTCGACTACGAACTCTTCGAAATCAGAAGACTGAATAGCATCGTGCAACTCACCGAGAGCTTTTTGAGAATCGCCTCCCAACGCGTCCATCTTTGCCAATTCCAGATCGTAGTCCGCTTTTTCGGATTCTGATTTGGTTTGCCTCATTGCAGTATCTAACTGAACATGAGCGGCCACCAGTTTTCCTTCTAAGGCGTTCGCGATTGCAATTCCGTCCTGGGCTGCCATAAAGTGAACGGAGCTCCCGGCGCGACCAACTGCCGCGATCGTATTGAAATGTTTAATGGCTTCCGGCACATTACCCTTCGCTAATTGCGCATACCCGGCCGGTTCGTCGAGCCACGGGTAGGTCATTACCTTGTGCAACCGCGTGTATTCGCCGATCGCAGCATCGTAATCCTCACTTAGGGTGAGCGCATCCATTCGTTCGAAGCCACAAAACGGATTTTGCTTCTCAAGTTCGAAACATCTTGAGAGGGCCTTACTAGCTTTGTCGGGCATGTTGTTATCGTTTGCGATATCCGCGATGTAGATCAGGGAATCGATGTCTGTCGGATCCGCTTCAGAAGCCATCGCGAAACTGGTCAAGGCACCATTGATGTTGCCTGCCAAAAGCCTCTCAAGCCCTTCCATTTTCAGGCCAGTCGCATCGTCTTGCTTCCCTACGTTACCTTTGCCGTTTGTTATAGGAGCTAACGAGCGGGCCGCTTCATCGTCCTCATCTGCCTGATAGAGCAGCCAAGCAGCATGGATTTTGGCTTTACCGTAATCGGGATCTGCGGACGAAATTCGTTCGAATGTCTCGAGCGCGCGACCGTCCTCACCTTCACTCTCCAGGCGGGCGGCTCGCTGAAAGGCGCTTTCAGGTGATTTCGGCCCAGAGTGCCAAAAATGGCGGATCGCCAACAAAGCGAAGACGGCAATCAGGGTCACTAGACCCGATACGAAAGCCCAGCTTCGAACCTTCCTGGGGCGCGAAGCTGATTTATCGCCTTCGCCAGCCCTGCCGTCATAATCCCAGCCGGTTCGGTCCCGATGACAACCTCAGCGACGAAGCGGTAGCCCCGGCCGGTCACAGTCTTGATGTATTTGTTGGTGTCGTTTGGGTCCAGGGCCCTCCTGACACGGGAGATCGCCTCCGTCAGTGACTGGTCTTCCACCGATATGTCGGGCCAGACCTCTTGAAGGAGTTCCTCCCTGGTCACAAGTTCCCCTCGCCTTGCAACCAGTGCGACGAGGACCTGAAAGGGCTTACCCGTTAAATCGATAGGCTCTAATGGCGTGCGAAACAGACGTTCTTCCCGCGGCTCTAAGATGAACTCGCCGAATCTATATTGTCTTACGGAAGAATCATGCATGTGATTGATTTGAGATGATTTGATATCGTTTGAGGCAGATTTGAGGACTTAGATTTCCATTCGACCTATGTTGAGTTTCAGCAACGGAGGTCGATTATGCCACACCATCGCCGCTTCATTTCACCACCTTCTCTCAACCCTTCTAACCGAGACTATCTCACCTTCAGCAGCGTCGGCAGAGCCCGCTTACTGATATCCGGTTCTGCGCTTTGCCCCGCTTGCGAAAAGCTCTGTCTGCAAACGGAGGCAGAGGCCAGGGCATACATCGGTTTGCTGCTGCATACCCGCAGGAGGTTAAAGCACCGTTCGTATGCTCTCCACCCCTATCACTGTCGGGCCGGAAACGGATGGCACGTTGGGCGTAATCCTTCGGTGATCGCGATGGATTTCTCTCATGGACGGGTAGGGCCCGGTCGGTGCAGGGGTGGTGGTCACCAATAAGGCGGTTTCAACGTTGGTTGAGCTTGCTTCAACGGGGGTTGAAAGAGCGCGCTTGCAGAGTATTTCCCTGTGAGGGATAACCCCCTTTTTATCAATAAGTTGGCCACGTGTAGCCAATTGGCATACAGATTGCAAGCTGATTTGCACCTTAGGAGAAATGCAATGTTGACTTTTGTGATTATCGGCATCCTCGCTGCTGCCTGCGTCTTACTCGCCCTGGTTCTCTTCCGAATCCACAACATCTCCAACCTTGCAGGCAAAGAAACCGACCTGTCGCCTGTGCTCAGCGATATAGGTAAGGTTCGCGTCACTCTGGAGCAGGCGGACCGGCTCGCCCGTGACGAATCCTCTCGTAGCCGCCAGGAGCAGAACATCCAGGCCCAGGGCCTGCGGAGCGAGGTAGTGAGTTCTCTCGCGGGTATCGAACATTCGGTTTCGGGCAAACTGGAGAGCCTGACGACTTCAAATGAGCAGAAGCTTGAGTTGCTTCGTGCGAGCGTGGAGCTCCGTCTCGATTCGTTTACCACCGAATCCGGCCGAAAGAGCGATGGGCTTTCGGCCTCGGCAATCACCCAAAAGCGGCCATAGATTATCACTTCAAAACCGGCCATAGAGAAACGGCCTAAGACATTAGTTCCGACGAGGGAAATTAGCCTCTGTTGGCATGGGTAATGTCTTGGAAAGAACAAAGCAGGAGCAGGTGATCGCGCTGGGGCGTCTTGGTTGGTCCCTACGCAAGATTGAGGCGGCGACGGGAGTCCGTCGCGAGACGGCTGGCGGCTACTTGAGGTCGGTCGGTATAGCGATACGCACTCCGGGAGGCTGGGGGCGGAAGGCTCCAGCGAAGGTGGCCCCTTCGGTGACCACCGGCTCTGCCAGTTCAAATCCGGCCAATGAGGTGATCACCGGCTTTTTCCAGTCCAGACCTGCGGAAGATTCAAAACCGGCCAACGAAGTGATTACCGGCTTTTTGCTGGAAGTGAGGTTGCCGGAGCAGGGCGGCAAGCGCCCACCCGGAGCCGGTGAAGCGTATCGGGAGCTGATCGAGCTGGAGCTGTCGCGGGGTCGCAACGCGATGGGTATCTGGCAGGATCTGGTCGATAAGCACGGGTATACCAGCAGCTATCAGAGTGTTCAGCGATTCGTACTCAAGCTGCGCGGAGCAGTATCGTCTGAAGCGCGAGTGATCATCGAGACGCAGCCAGGCGAAGAAGCCCAGGTTGATTACGGGACCGGGCCGATGGTGCGCGATCCGGATAGTGGCAAGTATCGGCGCACGCGGCTGTTTGTCATGACCCTGGGTTGTAGTCGCAAGTGTGTTCGCCTATTGGCCTTCCGGTCGAGTGCGCGAGTGTGGGCCGAGCTGCATGAAAAGGCATTCCGCCGGCTTGGCGGTTCGCCGCGGGTCGTGGTCCTGGACAACCTTCGCGAGGGCGTGTTGTCTCCAGACTTCTACGATCCGGGGGTGAACCCCTTGTATCGCGACGTTCTGGCCCATTACGGCGTGACGGCGCTGCCGTGCAAAGTGCGAGATCCGGATCGAAAAGGAAAAGTCGAGAGTGGTGTGAACCATGCGCAGATGACGCCGCTGAAGGGCAAGAAGTTCGAGAGCCTGGAAGAAGCGCAGGCGTACCTGGATCACTGGGAAGAGCGCTGGGCCGATAAACGTATCCACGGTCGTACCAAACGACAGGTGGCGGCGATGTTCGCCGAAGAAAAGCCCTTCTTGCAGCCGCTTCCGTTGGAGCCGTTTCGCTACTACCAGTATGGCGAGCGTACGGTTCATCTGGATGGTTGCGTCGAAGTGGAAGCGGCTTATTACGGAGCGCCGCCGGGCTGGATCGGGCGCAAGGTCAAGGTGCAGTGGGACGCGATGTTCGTGCGTCTGCTTGATCCCCGCACGGGTGTCTTGCTACGCGAGCATCTGAGCGGCAAGCGTGGCGCTCATCGTATCCGCGATGGGGATCGTCCGCGTCGCACGCCGCCACAGTTGCTGCAACTGCTGGCACGTGGGCACAAGGCAGGAGCCAGCATCGGCGCTGTCTGCGACGCCATCCATGCTCGCCAGGGCGAACTCGGAATGCGCCGCATCCAAGGCGTTCTCCAACTGGTCAAGCAATACGGCTCAGCAGCTTGCGACGATGCCTGTGCGGCGGCGCTGGAACTGCGCGTCGCCGAGTATCGCTTCGTGCGCCGCTATCTGGAGCGCAATCCTCAGGCTCCCCTCAGCCTGAGGCAAGTCGATCCACTGATCCGCGAACTGACGCAGTATCGCGACCTGATCCAACAACGCATTAACTTCGAGGAACCCCAACCATGAACCCGATCGAACTCAATCGCTCCCTGGTGCAACTGCGCCTGAGCGGCATGGCCGCCGTGCTCCAGACGCGTCTACTGCAGGCTCAATCTGAGGCCATGGCTCCCATCGATCTGATCTCCATCCTGGTCTCCGACGAACTGGTCTGTCGCAGCAAGCGGTTGCTGGAGCGGCGCCACAAGCAGGCCCAGTTCCGTGACCCGAACAAGCTACTCGATAACTTCGACTTCCAGTTCAATCCAAAGATGAATCGCAGTCTTGTCTTCGACCTGGCCACTGCGGCATGGATCGGACGGCGGGAGGACGCGCTGTTCCTTGGTCCTAGTGGAAGCGGTAAGAGTCACTGCGCCCAGGCCATCGGGCACGCAGTCATCCAGCAAGGCTACCGCGTGTTGTATCGCGAAGCGCACATCCTGCTGGAAGAGTTAGCAGACGCCACACTGGACGGCAACCGCAAGCAACATGTGGAACTGCTTACCACGGTGCCGCTTCTCATCATCGATGACTTGGGAATGCGTAGGCTACCGTTGACCGCCGCCGAGGAACTGCTGGAAATCATCATGCGACGCTACGAGCGAGCCAGCACGCTGATTACATCGAACAGACCCGTGGAAGACTGGGGAAAACTGCTCGGTGATAGTGCCGCCGTCTCCGCCATGCTGGATCGTCTTCTGCACCACGGGCACGTTCTCAAATGCGGCCCGCGCAGCTGGCGAACCAAGACCGGCAGTCCGGGAGAAAGCCAATGACAAAAGCAACCGCAAAAACAAAAGCGATAAGGATGCCGGGCAAAGAACGCCCGGCGGCGTCGCGACTCGGGATCCAAGGGCCTCCCACGCCGGAGCCTCACCCTAGGAATACTGGTAAAAACACGAAACCCTCCGACAGCCAGCTCATCGGCCAACTGCAGAGGGTCTCGATTACCGATTCCTTCGGAGCCAACCCCGTGTCATCGGCCATGGATCACTCAGCAGGGCGCGACCCCAGCAGAGCCACACCACAATATCAAACACCACTTCGAGGGCTCAATCCTAAGCCTTGCAAACGCACGCTGTAGCAAGGTACAACAATCACGTCTTCGGCCAATCCCGTTGGCCGGTTTTGAACTGATAATGTATGGCCGGTTTTAAGGTGATAACCGAGGCTTTCGGATTCTGTCCGTAATTCCTCTACCAACCTAAGAGAAGAAGTGTCGACCAAAATCGCAGACTTCAGGTCTCTGCTGGATGCAACGGTCAAGGAGACACATGTGCTGCAAGCCCAGCAGACGGAGGCAATCGCCA
This sequence comes from uncultured Acidobacteriaceae bacterium, assembly GCA_963787145.1. Lineage (GTDB taxonomy): Bacteria > Acidobacteriota > Terriglobia > Terriglobales > Acidobacteriaceae > PALSA-350. Next base: position 555,985 of record CAWBBY010000014.1, on the reverse strand, counting down.
AAGCGATCCTGACCTTTCAATCGGCCATGGATGAGAAGCAATTCCGATTACAAACTGTCCTCGAAACCAAGCTCGCAACATTGGCACACCAAAACGCGGACAGCCTATCGAGGATGGAAGCCTCTTTCCGAACCCAGGCGCAGCAATTACGCGAGGAAACCGGGACATCGTTCAAGAATCTTGGAGAAGGCATGACATCGACCTTGACGGGGATTTCTCAGATGCAAAGGAATGAGCTTCAGGAAATTCGGAGCACCGTGAACAACCGGCTCCAGTCTATCCAGGTAGACAACGAAAAGAAGCTGGAACAGATGCGCCAGACAGTCGACGAGAAGCTGCAGGGTACATTGGAAGCCAGGCTCGGCGAGTCTTTCAAGCAGGTCAGCGACCGGCTCGAACAGGTCTATCTGGGGCTGGGCGAGATGAAGACCCTGGCCACTGGAGTAGGCGATCTCAAGCGAGTCCTTACGAATGTAAAAGTCCGCGGGACTTGGGGAGAATCACAGCTCGGCGCCATCATCGAGGAAATCCTGGCGCCGGATCAGTTCGGCAAGAATATCGCGACCACCGGAACCGGAGAGCGCGTTGAATATGCCATCAAGTTACCTGGCCGCGACAGCAACGGCGAAGCTGTGTGGCTACCTATCGACGCCAAATTCCCAGTCGAGGACTACGACCGCCTGATCCAAGCTTCCGAACGAGGAGACGTGGAGTCGGTCGACAAAGCCTCAAAACAACTGGAAGCAACACTGAAGAACTGTGCCAGGAATGTCTGCGAAAAATACCTTGCGCCGCCTCTGACCACAGACTTCGGCATCCTGTTCCTCTCTACCGAGGGGCTTTATGCGGAAGCGATGCGCCGCCCTGGACTTGCCGATTGCGTCCAGCGTGAGTGTCGGGTTATTCTTGCGGGGCCAAGCACACTTGCTGCCCTGTTAAACGCCCTCCAGATGGGCTTCCGCACGCTCGCTATTCAAAAGCGATCGAGCGAGGTCTGGGAAATCCTCGGGACAGTAAAGACCGAGTTTAGTAAGTACGCTGGAGTTTTAGCTAAGGTTAAGAAGAAGCTAAACGAGGCACAAAACACGATCGGTAAGGCTGAAACTCGAGCAAGAGTCATCCAACGCAAGCTGCGCGCTGTGGATGACCCTGAGACCCTAGAACTCGTAGCAACAACAGCCGCAGCGGAGGAAGACCCGCATGAAACTCCGGTCCTTGCAGGCGGAGAGGGGGAGGAAGTTTACCCGGGCTAGAAAATCGGCCGTTCGCTTCCCGGCGAGAGCGGGATGACTGCCGCCTCTGTCAACTAGACAGCCCAACTCCCAGAGGGACGTACAATCGTCCCTTTAGGAGTTGGGCTTGCAGATACTGCTCACATTCACCGGGTTTCATGACCCGTACTCGAAGGGCCTGATTGCGGAGGAGGACCAGCCTGGCCCCATCCTGTCGCTCCTCAAGCTTCGCTTCTTCGATGCAATCTACCTGCTGACAACGCCAAACACCGAAGAAAATACTGCCGACACTTTGCGCGCACTTGGCACGCACCCACTCGTTCAACGGGTCACTGTCCCGCTGAGCGACCCCACGGACTACGGAGCGATCCTCACGCATCTCCGCTCAATCACGAGGGACGTGGTTGATCGCCACCCAGAGGCGGAATACTTCGTCTCCGTCGCATCCGGCACGCCTCAAATGCATGCCTGCTGGGTGCTCCTGGCTGCGTCCGGGGAATTTGCTGCAAGAATCCTCCACGTTCGACCCCCGCGCTTTGTCACTGCGCAAGCCCCTCAAGTCTCCGAGATCGATCTGACTAGATCGCAGTTTCCCGTGGTTCGCGCACGTCCATTCCTCCTGGAAACGGAGGAGGAGCGAACGGTTGACGTTCAACAAGTGGTCGGCGAACTCGGTCTGGTCGGCGATCATCCAAAGATGTTGGCAGCCCTTAACATCGCAGCTGTTCTCGCACCATCTGCTGCGCCCATCCTGATTCTCGGCGCGACAGGAACGGGCAAAGAACTGGTAGCACAACTCATCCACCGTCTCAGCGGTCGCCCTCTGGACAGGTTTGTCGCGCTGAATTGCGCCGCGATTCCCAAAGATCTGGCGGAAAGCGTCCTCTTCGGCCATCGCAAAGGCAGCTTCACGGGCGCAACCTCGGACCAGGCGGGCAAACTTGAACAAGCCGACGGCGGCACACTGTTTCTCGACGAGCTTGGGGAGCTGTCCCTGGCAGCCCAGGCCAAGCTGCTCCGTGTATTGGAAGACGGTTTAGTCGATCGGATCGGGGGGAGAAAGCCCACAAAAGTGGACGTGCGCGTGATCGCGGCCACGAACCAGAATCTGGGCAAGGCTATCCAGAGGAATGAATTCCGAGAAGACCTTTACTATCGGCTAAACGTCGGCGAAATCAGGCTTCCTCCTCTTCGAGAACGTCGCAGCGACATCCCAAGCTTGGCCCTACATATCCTTGACCGATTAAACGCAACCCTCAAGAGGCCTAAACGTCTTTCGCAGGCAGCGCTGGCTCGACTTCAGGCCGGAGCTTGGCCTGGAAACGTTAGGGATCTGCGCAACGTCATCGAACGATCAGCACGTCTGTCCCTGCGTGATGTCATCGATGCTGATGACCTCATCATCTCTGAGCCCGTTCTGAAGGAGGATCCGCTGAAGTTCCTTCCGGAGCCCGCAGAGGGTTTCTCTATGGAAGACTTTTTGTCGAGTGCCCGAAAGCAACTGATACTCAGGGCGATGGAATCGTCGAAGGGAAATCAGAGCGAGGCGGCACGCCTACTTGGGGTGTCGCCCCAAGCGATACATAAACATCTAGTACAATCGCGCGCTAAGACGTAGGGTGCGGGAGAAGTTAGTGGCTGATGAGGTTACCTATCCGAGCCTGAACTGCGCGCTCCGACCTAGTACATTGGATAAAACAATAGGATGGTCGCCGCTGACATGGTTACAGGAGATCTTCGCAATCAGGTTGACCGACTCTGGGACGCTTTTTGGTCCGGGGGCATCTCGAATCCGCTTGAGGTGATCGAGCAGATCACCTACCTGCTCTTCCTCCGTCGGCTGGATGAGTTGCAGACCATTGAGGAGCAGAAGGCCCAAACCCTCAAAATGCCGATGGACCGGCGCATCTTCCCCGAAGGCAGCGACGCCAGGGGCCGTCCATACGCCGATTTCCGTTGGTCACGATTCAAAGGCTTCGAGGCTCGCGAGCTCTACGACCTCGTAAGCGACCACATCTTTCCGTTTCTGCGAAACCTCGGGGGTGACAGCTCAACGTATGCCCAGCACATGAAAGACGCGCGCTTCACCATCCAGACGCCGGCGCTGCTGGTGAAGGCGGTGGACCTAATCGCTGCATTGCCACTGGAGGGCCGCGACACCAAGGGCGATCTCTATGAATACATGCTTTCGAAGATCGCCACCGCCGGCCAGAATGGGCAATTTCGTACCCCGCGGCCCATTATTCAGCTCATGGTAGAACTTACCCAGCCTACGCCGAAGGATGTGGTATGCGATCCGGCCTGCGGCACTGCGGGCTTTCTTGTGGCTGTCGGCGAGTCCCTTCGCAAGCACCATCCCAATCTTTTCCACAATCGTGTAGCCCGCGAGCACTTCCACTCCGGCCTCTTCCACGGCTTCGACTTCGATTCCACCATGCTTCGCATCGGCAGTATGAACATGCTGCTGCACGGCATCGAGCAGCCAGACATTGTCTATCGAGATTCTCTAGCGCAAGACCATGCAGGCGAAGAGGAGAAGTACACCCTCGTGCTTGCCAATCCGCCCTTCGCCGGTTCTCTTGATTACGAGAATACTGCAAAAGACTTGCAGGCCATCGTTAAGACAAAGAAGACTGAACTGCTCTTTCTCGCGCTCTTCCTGCGCCTGCTAAAGCCCGGCGGCCGCGCCGCCGTCATCGTGCCCGACGGCGTATTGTTTGGTTCGAGCAATGCCCATATGGCGTTGCGGCGCATCCTGGTTGAGGATCAGAAGCTCGATGCCGTTGTGTCTCTTCCTGCAGGCGTCTTCCGGCCTTACGCCGGGGTTTCGACCGCCATCCTGCTCTTCACCAAAACCAATTCGGGCGGCACGGACTTCGTCTGGTTCTACGATGTGCAAGCAGACGGTCTCTCGCTCGATGACAAACGCCAGCCACTGCTCCCCGAGGAGAAGTTGGGCGTCGTCCCCGCCGAGCCGTTGACTGCTGAGGAACACGCCAAGAACAACCTGCCGGACGTCCTCGCCCGTTGGGCGGGCCGTGAGACCGCCGAACGAAAACGTCCGCCCACCGCGCAGAGTTTCTGCGTGCCCAAAGCCAAGATAGTCGAGAGGAACTATGACCTAAGTCTGAATCGGTATAAGGAGGTGATTCACGAAGAGGTCGGTTACGAGGACCCGCAGAAGATACTTGCCGACTTGAAAGGTCTGGAGGCGGAGATTTTGCAAGGGCTGGAAGAGTTAGAGAAGATCTTAAGATGAGCGGACCGTGGCCACTGACCTCTTTGGGGGAAATTTGCACGTCGATAGATTACGGTCATACAGCCAGCGCCCGCTGGGAGCCTGAAGGACCGCGTTTTTTGAGGATCACTGACATCCAGGACGGCAAAGTTGATTGGACAACCGTACCCTACTGTGAGTGCACGCCATCTGAAGAGGGATTATCAACGCTATTGCCGGGAGATATCGTGTTTGCACGGACCGGGGCAACCACAGGGAAGAGCTTCTTGATCCGAGATTGCCCTAGCCGCACCGTTTTCGCTTCCTACCTCATCCGAATTAGGCCAAATGATCGTGTAGATCCCTACTATTTGGCCCATTTCCTTCAGACCCCGGCGTATTGGCGCCAGATTAGCTCCCATGCGCGCGGCGCCGCACAGATCGGTGTGAACGCTACGACCCTGAGAACACTTCGAGTTCCTTTCCCATCATTAGAGGAACAGCGGCGGATAGCATGGATTCTGGACAAAGCAGATACCCTACGCCAGAGTCGCCGCGCCGCCCTCCAGAAACTCGATACCCTCACCCAATCCCTCTTCCTTGATATGTTTGGCGACCCCGCCACAAACCCTAAGGGTTGGCCTATGGAAAAACTGGGTACCCTTTGGAGGGAGAAGCCAATCTACGGTTCGATGCTCCCGCCGGGCGCGGCCGGCGAATGGCTATCGCTTCGAGTCGGCAATATTCAGAACGGCCAACTCGACCTCTCGGACAGAAAGTATATTTCGCTTCCACCATCCGCTGTCCCTCGCCACTGTTTGGAAGACGGAGATATTATCCTCGCAAGGGCTATAGCATCCAGGGAACATTTGGGTAAGTGCATTGTTATCGAAACTCACGGCGAAAAATGGGCCTTTGACTCCCATCTCATGCGGTTGCGCCTGAACCGGAAGCGCATGATTCCAGAATTCCTGCACGCGGCCTTGCAGACGCCGGGAGGTCGATTTCTCTTTCTCGGCATTACTCGCCGTTCCGCGGTGCAATTCAACGTAAATACCGGGGAGATGAATAGTCTTCGCATCCCCGTACCCCCAATTTGCACGCAGCAACAATTCTTGAAGGCGTGCAACTGCGCGTCACAGGTCGTAGAGTCTGAGCGCAGACACTTGGCAGGCGTAGAAGGTCTATTCTTGGGGCTCCAACACCGCGCCTTCCGTGGAGAGCTCTAGACCGTGAGCAACTTCTCCTTCCTACAGCCCGAATGGTCCGAAGTCTTTATAGCGGCGGCAAGAGCGGAGTCGCTTGTCTATCCCGACCCTCGTGCGGCTTGCTTCTATGCGCGGCGGGCGCTGGAGTTTGCGGTACAGTGGCTCTACAAAGCCGAACGTTCCCTCACCCTTCCTTATCAAGACAACCTCGCCGCGTTGCTCGCGGAACCAAGCTTCACCGCCCTCGCCACTCCTCGCATTGTGACCAAGACGCGGCTCATCAAAGACCTTGGCAACCGCGCGGTCCACACACAAAAGTTCATCACTCAATATGACGCGCTCACTGCCTGCCGCGAACTTTTCCAGTTCACTTATTGGCTCGCCCACCGCTATGCCCGCGGAGCGAGGCCCGCGCCGGAACAGACCTTCGACGACACCCTGCTGCCAAAGACGTCGCCCATTCCGCCGCAGACACAGAAGAGGCTCGAAGAGTTGGCCAAATCGTTGGCCGACAAAGACGAGAAGCTCTCGGACACGCTAAAGAAAAACGCCGCCCTGGACGAGGAAATCCTGCGACTCCGTGCCGAAGTGGCTACTGCTAAAGCTGCGAATGAAACCGCGCCCGACACCCACGATTACAACGAAGCTCAGACCCGTGATGCCTTCATCGATTTGTTATTAAAAGAATCTGGTTGGCCGCTCGACCAACCGCGAGACCGCGAGTTCCCTGTCCAAGGGATGCCGAATAACAAAGGAGAAGGCTTTGCCGACTATGTCTTGTGGGGAGACGACGGCAGGCCGCTCGCGGTGGTAGAGGCAAAACGAACCAAGCGGGACGCCGAAGAAGGCCGGCAGCAAGCGAAGCTCTACGCCGATTGCCTGGAAACGCAATTCGGCCAGCGTCCCTTGATCTTCTACACCAACGGTTACGAGCATTGGCTTTGGGACGACACCTTCTACCCTCCTCGTGAGGTGCAGGGCTTCTGCACCCGCGACGAATTGAAGCTGAGCATCGACCGGCGTACGACCCGCAAGGCACTCGACACCGTTGCCACCGATCCTGCGATCGTCGCCCGGTATTACCTGGAGAGAGCGATCCGCAAAACGACCGCGGCCTTCGAGCGAAAGCAACGCAAGGCGCTGTTGGTGATGGCCACGGGCAGCGGCAAGACGCGCGCGGCGATCGCTCTCTGCGACGTGTTACAGAGGGCAAACTGGGTCAAACGGGCGCTCTTTCTGGCCGATCGCAATGCGCTGGTTACGCAGGCTCTGGGGAACTTCAAGAAGTTCTTACCCGCCAGCTCCCCGGTCAACCTCGTTACGGAACGAGACCAGGATGGACGAGTCTACCTCTCAACCTACCAGACCATGATGGGGTTGATCGATAGCATGAAGGGTGGCGAGAGGCGCTTTGGGCCCGGGTATTTCGATCTGATTTTCATCGACGAGGCCCATCGCTCTATCTACAGCAAATTCGGCGCGATCTTCGACTACTTCGATTCTTTTCTAGTCGGGTTGACGGCCACCCCCAAGGACGAGGTCGACCGCAACACCTACCGTCTTTTCGAACTGGAAAATGGCGTCCCGACCGACGAGTATTCTCTGCAGCAGGCGATCGACGATAAGTGGCTCGTGCCACCGCTCTCCTATTCGCTACAACTACAGTTTCCGCGGCAGGGGATTTTGTATGCTGACCTCAGCGAGGAGGAAAAAGCAGAGTGGGACGAGATCGAATGGGATGAGGAGGGCGGAACCCCCGACCGCGTGAATGCTGAAGCGGTCAATCGCTGGCTATTTAACGAGGACACCGTCGATAAGGTATTGGAACACCTGATGACCCAGGGCCACAAAGTCGCGGGCGGCGACCGCCTGGGCAAGACCATCATCTTCGCCAAGAACCACGACCACGCGGAGTTCATCGCGAGACGATTTGATGCGAACTACCCGCACTATGCGGGACAGTTTGCCCGGGTCATCGATTTCCAGGTGGAGTACGCGCAGAGTTTGATCGACGCGTTTTCGCTTCCAGAGAAGGCGCCGCACATCGCCATCTCCGTAGACATGCTGGACACCGGCATCGACGTGCCTGAGGTTGTCAACCTCGTGTTCTTCAAGCTGGTGCGCTCGAAGACCAAATTCTGGCAGATGGTGGGGCGTGGGACGCGACTCTGCCCGGACATCTTCGGTTTCGGCAGGCCCAAGCAGAACTTCAAAATCTTTGATGTTTGCGGCAACCTCGAATTCTTCAGCCAGCCAATGCCGACCGTCGAAGGGAGTAGCTCGCTGGGTTTGGGCGAGCGGGTGTTTGGGCTACGCGTGGAGCTAATTGCCGAGCTGGACACCGCACTGATCCGAGAGGCAAACGGGGCCTATGCCGGCCTGCGGGCGGCAACCACCACGCTGCTGCGCGAGCAAGTGGCCGCCATGCCGCTCGAAAACTTTCTCGTCCGCGCCAAGCGGCGGCTGGTAGAGAAATACTCGGAGGCATCCGCGTGGCAACAGATGGGTGCTTCCGAACAGGGAGAACTGGTTCGCGAGGTTGCCGGATTGCCCAGTGGGCTTGGCGACTCCGACCTGGATGCGAAGAAATTTGATCTGCTGCTGCTGAGTCTGCAACTGACCGTCCTTAGGATAGAGCCGAGGTTTGAATCGTTGAAGGCGAGTGTGATTGAAATCGCAAGCGCTCTGGAAGAGAAGCAGGCCATTCCTATGGTGCGCGACCAGATCCGGTTCATCCAGGAGGTACAGACGACGCAGTTCTGGCAAGCAGTGAGCCTGCAGGAACTGGAACTGGTGCGTTTGCGCTTGCGGGCGCTGGTCAAGTTTATCGACAAGATGCGCCGTGAACCTGTCTACACAAACTTCGTGGACCAAATGCTGGGGTCGCAACTGGTAGTTCTTCCGGAGGTCTCTACGGGAGTCGATACGGAGCGCTTTCGAGAAAAGGCGCTTGCCTTTCTGCACGACAAACTGGAGGAACCTGCCCTACATAAGGTTCGCTGGAATGAGCCGCTTACTCAAGGCGACCTCGAATCGCTGGAAAAGATGTTGGTCGATGCTGGGATTGGGACCTCCGCCCAAGTGCATGCGGCTGCGGAAAGCGAAAATGGCCTTGGCCTGTTTCTTCGATCCCTCGTTGGGCTCGACCGCGCGGCGGCCAAGCGCGCGTTTGACGGGTTCATCACGGAAAGGCAGCTGAGCGGTACCCAGCTCGATTTCGTCAACCTGATCATCGAGCATCTGACGCAGTGCGGGTGGATGCGTCCGGAACAACTTTACTCGTCGCCGTTCACAGACCAGTTTTCGGGCGGTCCACATGCGGTGTTCACCGAGCCCCGGGCAGTGCAGGCTCTCATCTCGACCCTTTCTGACGTCCAGGCTAATGCCTCCGGCATGGCAGGTCAGCAATAGGAATCATCAATGAAAAGTGCGGGGTTTGGGGCGGCTCAGTGGTCGCGAATATTTTCACAAGGCCGCGGAGGAGGGCTTTTCCGTTATGGATGATTATGGCCAACTTTTGGTTGATATCGCCCACTGTCCCGTGGCTAGTTCGATTCGTTGTGGCAAGTCGAATGGCGGGCATCCCTGCCACGTTGTCGTCACGACGCAGAGGAAGGAATCTTTTCAGCTTCCGGAGCCGTGGTCGGGGCGACTGGATACAGCTCCCATCGTGTTTATTAGTTCGAATCCTTCGATTAATCGATCCGAGGCCTGTCCCGACGATTCTTGGACACTCAGCCGGACCACGGACTTTTTCCACAATCGATTCAGCCCGAGTGCTCCATGGGTGAAGGACGGGCTTTACGTTCTCCAGCGGGATGGGCATTCGTATAGCGGCGACTGGGTCCGCTTCTGGGCTTCTGCACGTAGTCGGTCATGCGAGATTCTGGGGAAAACAAAGAGTGAAATCAAACCAGGAATTGATTTCGCACTTACCGAGGTGGTCCACTGTAAATCGCTCAAAGAGGAGGGGGTCAAGCAAGCCCAAGACTTCTGTTCCAAACTTTATCTTGGACGAATACTCTCCGTCTCGTCCGCAAGGATTCTTGTTGTCTTGGGTGCGCAAGCAAAGGAAGGCATCGTGAATTACTTCGGAGCCGAAATGGCGCCAACGCCAAACCACAACGGTGTATTTCGGGTCGGAAGCAACAGAATGATCACCTTTTTGCCGCACCCAAATGAACGCGGCTCGAAGAAGACACTGAATGCCAATATCGGTGGAGAAGGTGTGTTGTTTCTGCGTGACCACTTGAGGAGTTAGCTACCTTTGTGTCCCTTGCCGCAAGGGGCCCAAAGCGACGGCGCGCGCAACGAGTGTCGTTCCTAAAGCGAACAAGGTATTTCTTGGTTTGGATTTCGCAGGGGCAGCGTCGGCGTGAACCCAGTACCCTTCACACACTGGTTTCGCACGCACGGGCTAGAACGAATTTTTGAAATCTGTGTTCAGACGGGATCGGCACTTTGAGAATAGAGAGGATTGGTCCGCGCTCTCTATGGTGTTCGAAGCCGAAGCGGAAGCAACGGGCAACCAGTATTTCGACTTTCCGTGAAGTGCCGGTCTCGCCCGACCACGAATTTGCGTCTGACCAAGAATTTCGTAATCCTCTTGAGAACCGAATGTGACGATGACCGGGAACGATCAAGATCAGAGCCGTTCCCGGAGGGTAGTCGCAGTTTGCGAATGAAAGGAGTATTACGTGGAGATCCCGGACAAGTTTACAAGTGAATCGTTTGGCGGTTTTGACATGAGTGACGACGAAGTCGGTCCAGGTGAGTGCCGCGATCTTGCGATGGAACTGAAACGCCTTTTTGAAGGCATAGCAGCCGATTCGGACCAGAAGAATGATGAAATATTCTTAACCAAAGAACTTGAACACGCTTTACGCAGATTTCTCGTGGATCCCACAAAACCGGCCTTGAAACATTTACTTGAAGTGAGCCCTACCCTCCTTGCGCCTGTCGAGGAGCTTCAGTCCCTTTTGCGAATGAGACCGTAGGCAGCATCCGACGCCATCTGGCGAATCGGCGAGAGCTTGTCAGCAATTAGAGAAAAGGCGTGACTGGACGGGACGTTTACCCACGCTACGCTCCGGTCCCACGGAAAACCGGAGAGGCGGTCATGACTAGTTTGCCGTCGCGGTTGCACGCCTCCGCGACCATGTCGTTCGGCGTGGGCGTGAACAGGATGTTGCTTTGACTGAAGGCAATGCCGGCTGTAGTAGAGGTATGCAGGTATGGACGCCGGGGTACGGCCTTGGAGGCCAGGATCGTGCAGGCTTCATAGAGTTCCGGCTCCACTCTGTCGACCGATTCAAGGATGTCCTACGCAATGTGGGACTGGTCGATGCGCGGCAATCTGCTCCGGGCCGCTGCGCGGTCCGAGGCGCCCTCAAGGGGGAAAGCGGAAATATCCCGTCGCCGCAATGAGGCGCGGTTTTGCGGGGTAGATTATTGGAGGGAGCGGTGGGTGCGTCATCGCGGTTTTGGACAGCTCGGCGTTCCAAGGCGGCTGGTTTGGTTTCGAATCCATGCACGACAGACTTTTGATACCCTTCAATGACCCGAAGATGTCCTCTGAGTAGGAATGGCTGAAGATAAAGAGCTCGCAGGAATTGCCCAGAATCCGATCGATGTACTTGCTGAGAAGGTTGGGAGCAAGTGGCACAATCTTGCCAAGGCGCGGGCGTTCACCGAAAAATATCGCCTAGAGTTGAGAAAAGAATTGGCGGAGGTCGACACTGAAGACACCAGTGTTGTCGTCTTCGGCTCTTTGGCTCGAGACGAAGCCACTTCGAAGAGCGATGTGGATTGGACTCTCCTCGTCGATGGGATTGCCGATCCACAGCACTTGAATGTGGCGCACGAAATCTCAAGGCGTCTTGCAAAAATTCAAGCCAAGCCACCGGGGCGTGAGGGGACCTTTGGCAACCTGGCGTTTAGCCATGAAATCCTTCACTGGATCGGGGGTGAGGACGACTCGAATGCGAACACAACCCGACGGATGCTCCTGCTGCTTGAATCACAACCGATCGGCCGAGCTGAGGCTTGGGATCGGGTGCTGAATAATGTTCTAAGCCGCTATTTGACTGAAGATCTAGGCCTTTGGCTGAAGGCGAAGGAGCGGGGCGTTCCGCTCTTTCTTCTGAACGACATTGCCCGGTTCTGGCGAATCATGGTCGTCGACTTTGCGTACAAGCAGCGGGCTCGAGGCAATCGAGGATATGCCCTTCGCAGCGTCAAATTGGGACTTTCGCGGAAACTGATTTATGCGTCCGGTTTACTAGCCTGTTTCAGCTGTCATTTTGATTTTCCTGAAGAGCATTGGGGGACACTTTCCACTTTAAGAAATCCGCAACTGCTGATCGAGCACCTGAGGGCTACCTTACGGAAGACACCTTTGGAGATACTTGCCACGACGCTTATCGGGTATGACTCTTTACATGAACCGGTCAAAAACCTGTTCGAGGCCTATGATCGGTTTATTGGCTTGTTAGCGGAGGAAGCCCCAGTTTTCGATGGCAAATCAGCGAGGGAACATCTCGAGGAACTTGACGTTGCAAATTTAGAGACCGACCCTGTCTACGGCGAGGCACGTGAAATCCGGCGGGCATTTGGGAAAGCATTGACGGAGATATTCCTCGACCCGAGGTCCGAACTCTACACCACTACGATTCGATATGGAGTTTTTTGATGCGATCTATTGGATTTTCGACGGGAGCCCTAGCCCTTTCCGATTTCCGACTTGCACTTGAGGAGTTAAAGGAACAACCGGTCGACTCGATCGAGCTGTCAGCCCTGAGGTATCGAGAGCTGCGGCCTTTGCTGGAGGCTCTCGAATCGCTGCCTCTCGCCTCGTACGGATATAAATCCGTCCATGCGCCTAGCAGTTTTGGCAGCGAGCAGGAAGCGGAAATCGTTGAGCTTTTGAAATTCTTTGTGCCAAGGGAATGGCCCATCATTCTTCATCCTGATACGATTCACGATTTTTCCATCTGGACGGACTTCGGGGAACAACTCGCTATCGAGAACATGGATCGTCGAAAGCCGATTGGTCGCACGTTGGAAGAGCTTACCGCGATCTTTGAAAAACTCCCCGACGCTGCGTTTTGCTTTGATATTGGTCATGCTAGGCAATGCGACACAACAATGACAGAGGCATATCGCATCCTCCGTGAGTACTCAGGTCGCCTATGCCAGATACATGTGAGCGAAGTCAACAGTGCTAGTCACCATGACACTCTATCGTTTGCTGCCATTCGTGCGTTCTCTGAAGTAGCCGACCTTATTCCTGATCACGTGCCTCTCATTCTGGAGGCTCGCGTAGCGCAAGACCAAATCAAGGCAGAAATTGAGAAAGCACAGAAAGCACTCCCGCTAGCGACTGTGCTGGTTGAGGGTTGAGGCCTCGGCAATCACCCAAAAGCGGCCATAGATTATCACTTCAAAACCGGCCATAGAGAAACGGCCTAAGACATTAGTTCCGACGAGGGAAATTAGCCTCTGTTGGCATGGGTAATGTCTTGGAAAGAACAAAGCAGGAGCAGGTGATCGCGCTGGGGCGTCTTGGTTGGTCCCTACGCAAGATTGAGGCGGCGACGGGAGTCCGTCGCGAGACGGCTGGCGGCTACTTGAGGTCGGTCGGTATAGCGATACGCACTCCGGGAGGCTGGGGGCGGAAGGCTCCAGCGAAGGTGGCCCCTTCGGTGACCACCGGCTCTGCCAGTTCAAATCCGGCCAATGAGGTGATCACCGGCTTTTTCCAGTCCAGACCTGCGGAAGATTCAAAACCGGCCAACGAAGTGATTACCGGCTTTTTGCTGGAAGTGAGGTTGCCGGAGCAGGGCGGCAAGCGCCCACCCGGAGCCGGTGAAGCGTATCGGGAGCTGATCGAGCTGGAGCTGTCGCGGGGTCGCAACGCGATGGGTATCTGGCAGGATCTGGTCGATAAGCACGGGTATACCAGCAGCTATCAGAGTGTTCAGCGATTCGTACTCAAGCTGCGCGGAGCAGTATCGTCTGAAGCGCGAGTGATCATCGAGACGCAGCCAGGCGAAGAAGCCCAGGTTGATTACGGGACCGGGCCGATGGTGCGCGATCCGGATAGTGGCAAGTATCGGCGCACGCGGCTGTTTGTCATGACCCTGGGTTGTAGTCGCAAGTGTGTTCGCCTATTGGCCTTCCGGTCGAGTGCGCGAGTGTGGGCCGAGCTGCATGAAAAGGCATTCCGCCGGCTTGGCGGTTCGCCGCGGGTCGTGGTCCTGGACAACCTTCGCGAGGGCGTGTTGTCTCCAGACTTCTACGATCCGGGGGTGAACCCCTTGTATCGCGACGTTCTGGCCCATTACGGCGTGACGGCGCTGCCGTGCAAAGTGCGAGATCCGGATCGAAAAGGAAAAGTCGAGAGTGGTGTGAACCATGCGCAGATGACGCCGCTGAAGGGCAAGAAGTTCGAGAGCCTGGAAGAAGCGCAGGCGTACCTGGATCACTGGGAAGAGCGCTGGGCCGATAAACGTATCCACGGTCGTACCAAACGACAGGTGGCGGCGATGTTCGCCGAAGAAAAGCCCTTCTTGCAGCCGCTTCCGTTGGAGCCGTTTCGCTACTACCAGTATGGCGAGCGTACGGTTCATCTGGATGGTTGCGTCGAAGTGGAAGCGGCTTATTACGGAGCGCCGCCGGGCTGGATCGGGCGCAAGGTCAAGGTGCAGTGGGACGCGATGTTCGTGCGTCTGCTTGATCCCCGCACGGGTGTCTTGCTACGCGAGCATCTGAGCGGCAAGCGTGGCGCTCATCGTATCCGCGATGGGGATCGTCCGCGTCGCACGCCGCCACAGTTGCTGCAACTGCTGGCACGTGGGCACAAGGCAGGAGCCAGCATCGGCGCTGTCTGCGACGCCATCCATGCTCGCCAGGGCGAACTCGGAATGCGCCGCATCCAAGGCGTTCTCCAACTGGTCAAGCAATACGGCTCAGCAGCTTGCGACGATGCCTGTGCGGCGGCGCTGGAACTGCGCGTCGCCGAGTATCGCTTCGTGCGCCGCTATCTGGAGCGCAATCCTCAGGCTCCCCTCAGCCTGAGGCAAGTCGATCCACTGATCCGCGAACTGACGCAGTATCGCGACCTGATCCAACAACGCATTAACTTCGAGGAACCCCAACCATGAACCCGATCGAACTCAATCGCTCCCTGGTGCAACTGCGCCTGAGCGGCATGGCCGCCGTGCTCCAGACGCGTCTACTGCAGGCTCAATCTGAGGCCATGGCTCCCATCGATCTGATCTCCATCCTGGTCTCCGACGAACTGGTCTGTCGCAGCAAGCGGTTGCTGGAGCGGCGCCACAAGCAGGCCCAGTTCCGTGACCCGAACAAGCTACTCGATAACTTCGACTTCCAGTTCAATCCAAAGATGAATCGCAGTCTTGTCTTCGACCTGGCCACTGCGGCATGGATCGGACGGCGGGAGGACGCGCTGTTCCTTGGTCCTAGTGGAAGCGGTAAGAGTCACTGCGCCCAGGCCATCGGGCACGCAGTCATCCAGCAAGGCTACCGCGTGTTGTATCGCGAAGCGCACATCCTGCTGGAAGAGTTAGCAGACGCCACACTGGACGGCAACCGCAAGCAACATGTGGAACTGCTTACCACGGTGCCGCTTCTCATCATCGATGACTTGGGAATGCGTAGGCTACCGTTGACCGCCGCCGAGGAACTGCTGGAAATCATCATGCGACGCTACGAGCGAGCCAGCACGCTGATTACATCGAACAGACCCGTGGAAGACTGGGGAAAACTGCTCGGTGATAGTGCCGCCGTCTCCGCCATGCTGGATCGTCTTCTGCACCACGGGCACGTTCTCAAATGCGGCCCGCGCAGCTGGCGAACCAAGACCGGCAGTCCGGGAGAAAGCCAATGACAAAAGCAACCGCAAAAACAAAAGCGATAAGGATGCCGGGCAAAGAACGCCCGGCGGCGTCGCGACTCGGGATCCAAGGGCCTCCCACGCCGGAGCCTCACCCTAGGAATACTGGTAAAAACACGAAACCCTCCGACAGCCAGCTCATCGGCCAACTGCAGAGGGTCTCGATTACCGATTCCTTCGGAGCCAACCCCGTGTCATCGGCCATGGATCACTCAGCAGGGCGCGACCCCAGCAGAGCCACACCACAATATCAAACACCACTTCGAGGGCTCAATCCTAAGCCTTGCAAACGCACGCTGTAGCAAGGTACAACAATCACGTCTTCGGCCAATCCCGTTGGCCGGTTTTGAACTGATAATGTATGGCCGGTTTTAAGGTGATAACCGAGGTTGAGGCGACAACGCCCTTACGTGCTGTGCTTCCGGCATCAAGGGACGATGCATCGTTCCGGTATTGTGCAAGAGCCGGATTGCCTTGCGGTAATCCACTCCCGGCGGGATTTGCGAAAAATGAGCGGCTTGCTCCGTGAGTTGAACGCAGCCCGGTAAAGTTGTGCCCTGATACAAAACCGCAGCTAAGCCAAATTCGAGATGACCTAGGTCATGTGCGGGCTTTAGCCCGTACCCTTCAAGGACGGCCGGCTCTGTTGCTTCGTTGCTTCTAGAGTTCCTGGTGACCGGCTATACATGATTCTGCTCACCAGCGAGGGGCGGAAGGCTGCGGCAAAATAGAAAAGGCCGCCATTTCTGGCGGCCTTTTAGTTAATGCCGGCAATCACCTACGCTCCCACACACTTACGCGTGCAGTACCATCGGCCCAGCGAGGCTTAACTTCCGTGTTCGGGATGGGAACGGGTGTGACCCTCGCGGTATATTCACCGGCAAATCTAGGTGTGCTGCAAGGACCTTGTTCCTCCTTGCGTGTGCTCCGACAACCTTAACCGAGCTGTAAAAACACACCTTTGAGCTTTTGGGGCGCTTGGCGGAGGGTCTCTCCTGCAGTCGATACGAGTTCAGGCTAGTTTTCCTGAGGTTCTCGCGCGGCAAGCTGGCGCCATGCAACCTGATTTTTCACAACGAAACCGATTGGGCTAGATCACTCTTCACTCTTAAGTGAAGGTATTTCAGGAACTTCATTCAGTAGCCCTCAGGGGCTAAAGCCCTCAAGGTGTCGCATGTTTACGGCACGACTAAAGTCGTGCCCTGATACAAAGCAAGAGCTAGAAGCCCCTGCCTTGATACATAGCGATTTGAATGGGTTTTCCTGGATCAATTTCAAGGCTTGTTGAATGTCTCTCTGATAACTGCGCAGAGTTAATTCTATGGACAAGCCGAACGGGCGATTAGTACTGGTAAGCTACACGCATTACTGCGCTTCAACCTCCAGCCTATCAACCAGGTGGTCTTCCTGGACCCTTCTTGACCCTTTTGGGTTGGGAGATCTCATCTTGGGGCGTGCTTCCCGCTTATATGCATTCAGCGGTTATCACAACCGAACTTCGCTACCCAGCCGTGCCCTTGGCAGGACAACTGGAACACAAGAGGTTCGTCCATCCCGGTCCTCTCGTACTAAGGACAGCCCCCCGCAAATCTCCTACGCCCACAGCAGATAGGGACCGAACTGTCTCGCGACGTTCTGAACCCAGCTCACGTACCGCTTTAATAGGCGAACAGCCTAACCCTTGGAACCTTCTACAGCTCCAGGATGCGATGAGCCGACATCGAGGTGCCAAACCGGAGCGTCGATATGAACTCTTGGCTCCGATCAGCCTGTTATCCCCGGCGTACCTTTTATCCGTTGAGCGATGGCCCTTCCATACAGAACCACCGGATCACTAAGGCCTGCTTTCGCATCTGCTCGACTTGTAGGTCTTACAGTTAACCACACTTATGCCTTTGCACTCGACGGCTGATTTCCAAACAGCCTGAGTGTAGCTTCGCGCGCCTCCGTTACAATTTAGGAGGCGACCGCCCCAGTCAAACTACCCGTCTTACTATGTCCCTCTCCCGGATCACGGGAGGAGGTTAGAATCACAGCACTCGCAGGGTGGTATCTCACCGTTGGCTCCTCCAAGTCCGAGAACCTGGTATCAAAGCCTCCCACCTATCCTGCGCAGCAAGAGCCATAATTCATAGTAAAAGTGTAGTAAAGGTGCACGGGGTCTTTCCGTCTAGCTGCGGGTAACCGGCATCTTCACCGGTACTACAAGTTCGCCGAGCAACTCGTTAAGACAGTCGTACGATCGTTACGCCATTCGTGCAGGTCGGAACTTACCCGACAAGGAATTTCGCTACCTTAGGACCGTTATAGTTACGGCCGCCGTTCACCGGGGCTTCAGTTCAAAGCTTCGCCTTGCAGCTAACCTCTCCCTTTAACCTTCCGGCACCGGGCAGGCGTCAGCCCCTATACGTCGTTTTCGACTTAGCAGAGACCTGTGTTTTTGTTAAACAGTCGCCGTACGCGTTTCACTGCGGCCCCCTCGAGCTTGCACTCTAACGGGGCGCTCCTTCTCCCGAAGTTACGGAGCTAATTTGCCGAGTTCCTTAACAAGCTTTCACTCGAGCGCCTTTGGATATTCTCCTCGTCTACCTGTGTCGGTTTGTGGTACGGTTCCCATCCCCTCTCCTTAGAGGATTTTCTTGGCAGCGTGAAATCGGCAGCTTTCGGGCATACGCCCTACTGTTTTGCGCCTCACTGTTAAGCTCACCTGGATTTGCCTGGGTGAACCAGCTTACGCGCATCAAGCCCCATAGCCATAGGAGGCCCTGCTTATCCTTCTGCGTCTCCCCATCGTCAAACGAGATTATGGGAGGTCCGGAATATTAACCGGATGTCCATCAGCTACGCCTTTCGGCCTCACCTTAGGGACCGCCTAACCCTGAGCGGATTAACCTTCCTCAGGAAACCTTAGA
>CAWBBY010000014.1:0-532500 GCA_963787145.1 uncultured Acidobacteriaceae bacterium | reverse complement strand
TGCGGACCAGGATGCGGATTCCCGTCTCGCCCATGATGCCGCGCACCCGGTTGGCGCCGTTCAGGATCAGGTAACTGAGCCCGGCGGTCAGGACGATGGCTCCTAAAACTACTGCCAGCTCCCAGGGCTTCAACGCCTGCCCCACCAGGATCATGACGCTTGAGATCGCACCCGGCCCGGCCAGCATGGGAATGCCGAGGGGCACGATACCGGCGTCGTCCTTAGCGGTTGCCTCCGCGGTCTCGTCGCTCGACTCCTGGGTGGGCGAACGCCTGGCCTCGATCATGTCAATGCCAATGAGCAGCAGGATCACACCGCCGGCGATTTCGAAGGCCGGCAGCGTGATGCCGAACATGCGAAAGATCAGCTTGCCCGCCAGGGCAAAGGTCATCAATACGATCAGACAGGTGAGCGCTCCGCGGCGGGCCATGCGCTGTTGGCGCTTCCGCTCGGCACCGGCGGTGATGGCAAGGAACGCCGGGATCGCTGCGAAGGGATCGACAAGAAAGAAAATGGAGCTGACCGCCAACACCGAGAAACGCACGTAGTTCGAGTGCAGGGTGTCCATGGCGATGCTTGCCGGTCCGTACATGCACTCAACTTACAACCGCAAGTTCATCATTGCGAAGTTATAATCGAAACTTCAACCGAAGGGAGCTGTTGTCGATGCCCATCCAGCCCACAGCTAAGATATGGCACAACGGAAACTTAGTGCCCTGGGATAAGGCCCAGATTCACGTGATGAGTCATGTCGTGCACTATGGTTCGTCCGTTTTTGAAGGCATTCGCTGCTATGCCCAACCGCAGGGAGCGGCTATTTTTCGCCTCCCCGAACACATGCAGCGACTGCTCGATTCAGCCAAGATTTATCGCATGCCACTGCCCTATTCGCTGGAGCAGCTCTCGAGCGCAGTGGTCGGCCTGGTGGAGAGCAACGGTGTCGCACCTTGCTACATCCGGCCTATCGCGCTGCGCGGCTACGGAGAGATGGGCGTCAGCCCTAAAGGCACGCCGATCGAAGTGTTCATCGCCAACTACTCCTGGGGTAAGTACGTGGCCGGGGACGAGGGCGCGGATGTGTGCATCTCGTCCTGGAGCCGGATGGCCCCTAATACGATTCCCGCACTGGCTAAGGCCGGCGGCAACTACCTCAACTCGCAGCTGATTCGCATGGAGGCCGACAGCAACGGCTACTCCGAAGGGATCGCACTCGATGTCTTCGGCAATCTGTCAGAAGGCTCGGGCGAGAACCTCTTCGTGGTGCGCAATGGCGTGCTCTACACCACGCCGCTGGCCAATTCCGTGCTCTCCGGGATCACCCGCGATTCCGTGCTCACCATGGCCCGCCATCTCGGCATCCCCGTAGTGGAGCAGGCCATGCCGCGCGAGCTGCTCTACATTGCCGACGAGGCCTTCTTCACCGGAACGGCGGCCGAAGTGCACCCGATTCGCTCGGTGGACCGCATCACCATCGGCGACGGCAACATCGGACCGATCAGCAAACAGCTCTCCGAGGAGTACCTGGGCATCGCCCACGGACTGCGGCCGGATCGCTTCGGCTGGTTGACACACGTTAACGTCAACACCAGCCAACCGGTCACGGTCTAGGAACGGGAAACCACAGATCCCCGTTCGACTTCGCTCAGGGCAGGCTCTCCACTTCGCTTCCACGGCTCGCCGGGACAGGCGGGACAGGTCGCTCCGGTAGGGATGACAAATCGGTTGGGGGAGCCGGATGGCTGATGGGCGTTATGGGGGGCCGGGGTGAGGTCAGGTCCAGCGGAGCATCCAGGATCTGGGGACGAATGCCCTCCTGCTCTCCCCATCCGGGCAGGATCGGACTCCCTGTGATGAGGCGAGCGCCGCGGTTGAAGGTCAGATACTCCCACGTCCAGGAAAAAAAGACGCCCAGGCGGTTGCGAAAGCCAATCAGGAAGAACAAATGCACGGAAACCCACGAGAGCCAGGCCAACGTGCCTGCCCAATGGGCCTTGAAGGGCCACTGCACGTTGGCCACGGCTGCATGTCGGCCGATGGTGGCCATGTCACCTTTATCAAAATAGTGGAATTTGGTTCGGGCCTTACCCGCCATATCCTGGCTGATCATCTGCGCGGCGTAGCGGCCCATCTGCATCGCGGGCTGGGCTACGCCTGGAATCTGGCGCCCCTCTTCTTCGACATGGGCCAGATCTCCGCAGACAAAGATCTCCGGGTGGCCGGGCGGATTCAGGTAAATGTCGACAATGGCGCAACCCCGCTTATCGGTCGGCACGCCCAGCATTTTGCCCAGGGGTGAGGCCTGGACGCCGGCAGCCCACAAGGTCACCACCGCGTCTACACGTTTGCCACCCACAACCACGTATCCGGGTTTCACGTCGCTCACACTTTCCCCGGTGCGCACTTCGACCCCCAACTGCTGCAGCTGCTGAACTGCTTTTTTCGAGAGATCCTCTGGATAGGCCGCCAGAATGCGAGGCGAGCCCTCGATTATGATGACCCGCGCCTTGGAGGGATCGATGTGGCGGAAATCGTGCCGCATATAGAGCTTGGAGATATCACTGATGGCGCCCGCCAACTCCACCCCGGTGGGGCCTCCCCCAATGATGACGAAATTGAGTATTGGATGAGCGCCGGTCTCCACCATTTCCCGCTCGGCGAGCTCAAAAGCCAGCAGCACACGGCGGCGGATTTCGGTCGCATCCTCGATGGTCTTCAGTCCCGGTGCATTCGGCGCCCAGTCGTTGTGGCCAAAGTAGGAGTGGGTCGAACCCGTGCCCAGGATCAGGTAGTCGTAGGAGACTTTCGCGCCACTATGCAGCCGCAGGATGCGGCTATCGGCTTCGATGCCGACCACCTCGTCCATCAATACTTCGATATTCCGCTTTTTCGAGAGGATAGAGCGAATCGGCTGCGCAATATCGGCCGGGGAGAGCACCGCCAGCGCGACCTGGTAGAGCAAAGGCTGGAAGGTGTGGTGGTTTCGCCGGTCGATGAGGGTCACGTCGACCTTCATATCAGCTAGCGCCATGGCAGCGCTCAGGCCGGCGAAACCGCCGCCGACCACGACCACCCGGGGACGGCCGGCCTTCATCGAAGGACGGGGGGTTGAAATCTCATCCATTCAGACACTCTCCACTACTGAGTAGATGAGATGCTTGGGGCCAAAGATACAGAGCAATGGAAAGGTTTCCGGTGCTAGATCTCGGGATAGAAGTCGAAGAAGGCCTCGATGCTCTGCCGCAACTGGTTCTCGATCTCTTCCCGGCTTCCCTCCAGCACGTGCATGGTCACGTGGGCTTGCTTACCGTTCTTGAGCGTCACCAGGGCATCGCCCACTTCAATCGCTTCCTCGGAAGGAAGCAGCCTCATGCCATAAATCAAGGTCAGATTTGCCATGCCGCCATCTTACTTCCGCAGCTCGCATCTTTCGGGACCGCGTAGAATCAAAGACTCTACGCTTATGACAGCAAGCATCCGCGATACAGTCATCCTCGGCACCGGCTGCGCCGGTCTTACGGCCGCCATCTATGCCGCGCGCGCCAACCTCAAACCGCTGGTGCTCGAAGGCCATGAGCCGGGCGGCCAGCTCTCCATTACCACCCTGGTGGAGAATTTTCCCGGCTGGCCGGAAGGCATTCAGGGCCCCGAGTTGATTGAGCGGATGAAGCTGCAGGCGACCCGCTTCGGGGCCGACTTGCAGATGGGGCATCTGGTATCGGTTGACTTCTCCAAGCGGCCGCTCACCCTGAACCTGGGCAAAGAAACGGTGCATACGCGCACCCTGATTATCGCCAGCGGCGCTTCCGCACGCTGGCTGGGGCTGCCCAGCGAACAGGCCCTGATCGGGCATGGCGTGAGCTCCTGCGCCACCTGTGACGGCTTCTTCTTCTCCGGCAAGGAGATCGCCGTGGTTGGGGGCGGCGATTCCGCGATGGAGGAGGCGCTGTTTCTCACCCGTTTTGCCACCAAGGTCACGCTGATCCATCGCCGCGAGCAATTCCGCTCTTCGCGCATCATGCTCGATCGTGCGATGGGCAACGAGAAGATCAATTTCCTGACCAACACGGCGGTCGAAGAGGTGCTGGGAGTGGAGCAGAAGGAAGTGAGCGGCTTGCGCCTGCGGAATACTCTCAACCGTGAAGAATCGACCCTGCCGGTAAGCGCCATGTTCCTGGGCATTGGCCATATTCCCAACGCCAAGATGTTTCGCGGACTGCTCGATCTGGATGACGACGGATACATTCGCACCACCGACCAGGTCTTTACGCGCGTTCCCGGGGTTTTTGCCTGTGGCGACGTGCAGGACCGCAGGTACCGCCAAGCCATCACGGCCGCCGGCACGGGCTGCATGGCGGCCCTTGAGGTGGAGAAATACCTTGAAGAACACGGCCATTGAGGATGACCGGGTGAACCAAGCGGGTCCCGCGGGTAAAAACGTCTGTTCTTCCCTCGGTATCCGCGACCAAGGGGCCACGGGTGCTTCCGCCATGCTGGGGGAAAATCTCGAGCGCATCGAAGCCCAGATCACGATGGCTTGCCGCGAAGCCGGGCGACCCCGGGCGGAGGTCGCCCTCATGGCGGTCTCGAAGATGCACCCTGTTTCGGCGATCCTCGCGGCAGAGGCGCTGGGGATCCGGATCTTCGGAGAAAACCGGGTGCAGGAGTTTCAGGAGAAGAGCATTGCACTCGGGGCCGCGGGAACAGCCGGGACTGAATTCCACCTGATCGGCCACCTGCAGTCGAACAAGGCCGCACGCGCGGCTGAACTCTTCTCTTCGATCGACACGCTCGATTCCCTTTCGCTTGCCGAACGCCTTAACCAGACTGCGACGCGGCTGGGGCGACGGCTGGCGGTGCTGATCGAGATCAAGCTGAGCCACGAACCCTCGAAGGCGGGCGTCGCGCCGGATTCAGACGAACTCGGCTTGCTGCTCGAGCATCTGCCGGGCCTGACAGCGCTTGAGCTTCGCGGGCTGATGACCGTGCCGCCGTACCTTAACGATCTGGTAGCAGTCCGCCCGTACTTCGCGCAATTGCGCAAGCTGCGCGATCAGCTGGCGGCGGCACATCCGCGGCTGTCATTTGCCGAGCTATCCATGGGGATGTCGCATGACTTCACGGTGGCTATCGCCGAAGGCGCGACCCAGGTGCGCATAGGCACCGCGTTGTTCGGAGCACGAAAGTACCCGAAGTGATTTTCAACGACCATCCGCTGGGAGCGACTTTTCTGGTGCGGGTTCATCCTCGCGCTGCGAGAACGGCGATCACTGGAACACTGGGGGACGCGCTGAAGCTCTCGCTGTCAGCTCCTCCTGTTGACGGTCGTGCGAATGTTGCTTTGGGCGAATTCTTTGCCGAAGTGTTCTCTGTGCCTCGCGGTGCGATCCAGATTTTGGCGGGTGAGCGATCGCGCAACAAGGTGATTCGCATTGCCGGTCGCACGGCTGCTGAGCTGCAGCAGATGTTGCGCGTGCACTTTACCGTTTAGGATTGATCCCAAGCCAGCCAGCGGGCGCTTAGACCGCGGGGAGAGCGGTGTATACTCGGGCGACCCAATCGGAAAATTTCAAAATGCAGAAGTGCAAAGCTGTCTTGGTCACACTGTTGCTTGCCGGAGGCGGGCTCGCCTCCTTCGTCTCTCTGGCTCCGGCCCAGAGCGCGCACGATCAAGGTGTATTGGTCGTGCGTGGCGCCCAGATCCTGCCTATCACAGGATCACCCATTGCCCAGGGCATCCTGGTGGTGAAGGGTGGAAAAATTGTCGCTATCGGCGCCGCGGGTCAGGTTCAGATCCCGGCCGGAGCCACCATTGAGGACGCTACCGGCAAAATCATCATGCCCGGTATCGTCGACTCGCATTCGCATATCGGCATCGATGGCAACCCAACCGTCGCCGATTCGCAAGACGCGAACGAATCGAGCGGACCGGTGCAGCCGGCGCTGCGGGCACTGGACGCCATCGATCCGGCAGACCCGAATATTCGCATGGCCAACGCAGGCGGTATTACGACCGCCAACATCATGCCCGGTAGCGGCAATGTGATGGGCGGGCAGACGGCTTATGTAAAATTGCGCGGCGCCACCATTGAACAGATGCTGATCCCGGGCACCATCGGCGGCATGAAGATGGCTAACGGGACTAATCCTAAAGGGTATGGGACGCGCGGCCAGGCACCCATGACGCGGATGGAAGAGGCGGCCTTGGCCCGCGGAATCTACGAGAAGGCGCAACAATACAAGGCCAAATGGGATGCCTATACAAAGGCAGCTGCCGCCGGCGACAAAACGGCCAAGGAGCCGGATCGCGATCTGGGACTGGAGGCGGTGGTGCAGGTTCTCGACGGCAAGCGCGTGGTGCACAACCATACCCACCGCGCCGACGACGTGATGACGGTTCTTCGCCTGGCGGATGAATTTCACTACCGCGTGGTGGTGCACCACGGAACGGAATCCTGTGAAGTGGCCGGTGAGCTGGCCAAGCGGCATATCGGCGTGAGCTACACCATGATCGATGCGCCGGGCGGCAAGCCGGAAACGATCCACCTGAGCATGAGCTGCCTGGCTCGGCTGGAGAAGGCGGGTGTGAAGGTGGCCTTCAACACCGACGATCCGATCACTAACTCGCGGCTGTTGCTGCGCTCGGCGGCCCTCGCCGTGCGCGGCGGCATGAGCGAAGATGCGGCGCTGAAAGGGTTGACCATCTATCCCGCGGAGATGCTCGACCTGCAGGGCCGGGTGGGAAGTCTGGAGGTAGGCAAGGACGCGGACTTCATCGTCCTCAGTGGAGCTCCGCTCAGCGTGTATACGCATGTACTCCAAACCTGGATTGAAGGAGAAAAGGTGTTCGACCGCAGCAATCCGTTGGACTTGCGCTATGCCACTGGGGGCTTTCAAGTGATGAGCCGTTATCCTCCATCGCAGGTTGGTGCGCAATGAGGGTGCTACCCTCTTCCCTGCTGCTGTCGGCGGCTTTGACGGTCACATCTTCGCTGGGTGCACAGGACCTCGCCTTGGTCGCCGAGCATATCTACACGATGGACTCGGGTCCGCAAGGCGGTCCCGGGATGGTGCTCATCCGCGACGGTAAGATCGAGGATGTGCGGCAGGGCGCGAATCTGCAGCCGCCCCAGGGTTTTCAGGTGATCCGGGGCGCGTACATCACGCCGGGGCTGATCGACGCGGACACGACCACCGGAATTTCGGGCGCATACAACATCGCGGCTGATCAGGATCAGGAGGAGTCGACCGATCCGAACACGGCGGACGTGAATGTGCGCGATAGCTTGAACCCTGAGGATCTGCTGTATCAATACGTGAACACCTATGGCGTCACGACGCTCCAGGTTGCGCCGGGGCCGGGAAACCCTATCGCTGGACGCGCGGGTATCTTCAAAACGGCTGGGCCTCAGTCTCCCTTCCGAACAGCGGATCAGCTGATCGTCCGTCTCAACTCGGGGATGGTATTCAATCTCGGCGAGACACCTAAGGAGATCTACGGCAAAGCTCACAAAGCTCCGGTCACACGCATGAAGACGGCGGAGATGATTCGGGACGCCCTCACCCAAGCCAGGGCATATCAGGAAAAATGGGACAAGTGGAAGAAGGATGGTAGCGATCCTTCCAAAGAACCGGCGATTGAGCCCAAGACGGCGGCGCTGGCCGACGTTGTTTCGGGCAAGACTCCGGCGATCTTCAACGCATACCGCGCGGACGATATCGACACCGCGATCCGCCTGGGCGCAGAGTTTCACTTGAAGTACATGCTGGCTTCGGTGGCGGAGGGATACCTGATCCGCGACAAGATCAAGCAAGCGGGAGTGCCTTGCCTGGTGGGTGCCGTGATGCAGCCATTCGAGAGCCTGGAGACAGCGAACGCGACTTATGAGAATGCTGCCTTGCTGCAGCAGGCAGGAATTCCGATCGCGATCATGACCGGCTACGAGGCTTATGTTCCCAAGAGCCGGGTTCTGTTGTTCGAAGCGGCCGTCGCCGCAGCGAACGGACTGGGCATGGAATCGGCCTTGCGCGCGATCACAATCTCCCCGGCAAAGATCCTGGGCATCGACGATCGGGTTGGTTCGCTCAGCAAAGGCAAGGATGCCGACGTAGTCGTGTTCGATGGCGATCCCTTCGAGTACACCAGCCACGTGCAGCAAGTCCTGGTCCAAGGCGCGGTCACCTACAATCGTCCTCGCCCGTAAGACGCACCATTCAGCGTTCAAGGAAGATATATGTCTACAGCTCCTGCCCCGAGCCATGTCTTGTATGCCGGGGTGCTCGGCGTTATCGTTCTCACTCTGCTCACGGTTTCGCTTTCGCGGCTGAAGAGGACGAAGACCAAGGCTGATTACCTGGTTGCGGGGCGTTCGCTACCGGCTTTCGTGCTGGTCTTTACGCTTCTCTCGTCGTGGATTGGTTCGGGATCACTGCTGGGAGGCGCGGAGAATGCTTACAAGCACGGCTTCGCCGCGCTGTGGCAGGGGGGCGGCGGATGGGCTGGGCTGCTGCTGATTTATTTCATTGCTCCCCGGGCACGCAAATTCGCTCAGTTCACGATTCCCGATCTGCTGGAGGCTCGTTATAACCAGACCGCCCGGGTGCTGGGGGTCATCGCCATTCTCTTTGCCTACACCGCGATCACCAGCTACCAGCTGATCGGCGGCGGAGATATTCTCCACCTGGTTTTTCCTGAAGCCATCACTGCGGATTTGGGCAAGTACATCATTGCTACATTCGTCATCGTGTTCACCGCCATCGCCGGGATGGCATCCGTGGCGTATATGGACGTGGTTATCGGATCGCTGGCGACGATTACGCTGCTCACGGCTTTACCGTTTGTGTTGCACGGGGCGGGAGGATGGGGCGGCGTCACTCATGCTTTGCCGGCTACACATTTTCAGGTTTTGGGAGACTTCAGCCTGGTGCAGGCATTCGAGCTTTTTCTGCCTACGATGCTGCTGATGCTGGGTAATCAATCCATGTACCAGAAGTTCTTCTCCGCCAAATCGGAGAAAGATGCGCGCAATGCGGTCGTGGGCTGGATTATCGGCACCGTGATACTCGAAACAGTTATCGTTGCACTTGCCGTCTTCGGGTCGGTACTCTTTCCCGCCGGCGAAGTGCATCAGCGCCCGCGAGAGATCATCGCCTATACCGCGCTGCATGGGTTGCCGGCGTGGCTGGGTGCGCTGCTCATGGGGGCGGTGTTTGCCAAGATCATCTCTACCGCTAACAACTACCTGTTTTCTCCTTCGACCAACCTGGTGAATGATGTTTTCACTCGTTATATTGCGCCCGGGGCTTCGAATAAGAGGGTGCTTATCGTTTCTCGCCTGGTGGTGGTCGTGCTCGGCGTCTGGGCGCTTTACCAGGCGCTTAATACCAGCTCGGTGCTGGCCAAGACTCTTTACGCGTATACCATTTACTCCGCCGCACTGACGCCGGTGATATTGGCTGCGTTCTATAGCCGGCGCGCGAATGCCCAGGGAGCGGTGAGCGCAATCGCGGTGGGGACGCTGGTCACTTTTTTCTGGGATCTCGATGTGGTCAAGCGGCAGTTGCCTCCTATGCTGGCGCAGCGTGACGCTATCTTCCCGGCTTTGATCGCTGCGCTGCTTTGCCTTGTGGTGGTCAGCGCGCTGACAGCGCCACCGAAGGCCGCGCAGGTGGCTTTGTTTTTTCCTGAAGGATAGGGAAAAGCAGTCGTGGGCTGCGCTAATTTGTTTAGGATGTTTTCGTCAAACTCCCACAGAATCGTCATCCTGAGCGGAGCGCCTCACAGATTGATCGCGTGACAGGGCGCTTGTGGCGCGGAGTCGAAGGACCCCGGCGGTGCTTATCTTACCCATGCTGTTCGGAGCTTTTCAACCACCGAGCCCGCACCGGGCGGGCCCACTACGGTTTTTCCCTGGGGCCGAAAACCAAGAACTTGCTAGCACCTGGGGATGGGAGATGATTACAGTGCATGAACAGATGTACCCGTGACCATCAAGGGCGTATCGCAGCAGATCGTGTTGTCGGGCTTCGGTGGTCGAAAAGCTCCGAGCAGTATGGGTAAAATAAGCACCGCCGAGGTCCTTCGACTCCGCGCCACAAGCGCTGTGTCACGCGATCAATCTGTGAGGCGCTCCGCTCAGGATGACGATTTTGTGGGAGTTTGACGAAAAACATCCTAAACAAGTTAGCGCTTATGGGGCTTTCGCCCCGTCTTGTTCGGCCCAGGTACGCTCCACGGCACGCCGGGACAGGTTTGGCGAACCTGGGGCACCCGTCACGCACGTTGAGGTCCCCACGCCTAGCGGAAGGGACGGGGCCTTCAGCGCGCGCTTAAGGCTTCGAGTTGCGGGCGCACAGCTTCGTAGGTCAGGGCAATGCCTTCGGCAAGAGTCGTCCTGGGTTGCCAGCCCAGCTGGTGCATGCGTCTTACATCGAGCAGCTTCTGCGGCGTTCCATCGGGCTTTGAGGTATCTAAGATCAGCTCTCCTTTGAAGCCCAGGACAGCGCAAACCTGCTCTGCGAGCTCTCGTATGGTTACATCCTTGCCGGTGCCGATGTTGATCAGTGGCACGCCCGAAAGCAATGAGGAATAGACTTCGTCCTCGAGGTTCATCAGAAAGACACAGGCTTGGGCCAAGTCTTCACTGAAGAGGAGCTCGCGACGCGGTGTGCCCGTTCCCCATACGACGATCTGCTTGTGTCCCAAGGCCTTTGCCTCCGCCACCTTCCGGATCAGCGCCGGTAGGACGTGCGACTTCTGGGGATCGAAGTTGTCGCCCGGACCGTAGAGATTGGCGGGCATGGCTGCCAGGTATCGCGTATGGAATTGCCGGTTGTAAGACCAGCACATCTCGATGCCGGCGATTTTGGCCAACGCATAAGGACGGTTGGTGGGCTCGAGCGGCCCGGTAAGGAGATACTCCTCCCTGATCGGCTGCGGGCACAGCTTGGGGTAGATACAACTGGAGCCGAGGAAGAGCAGGCGATCAACGCCGGCGCGGTAGCCGGCATCAATCACGTTGGTTTGAATGATGAGGTTTTCGCGAATGAAGTCTGCCGGATAAAGATCGTTGGCGAGAATGCCACCGACTTTGGCAGCGGCCAGAAAGACATGTGCGGGACGCTCCTTTTCGAAGAAGCGCTGTACGGCAACCGCATCCGTGAGGTCGAGCTCCGCGCGCGATCGCAGCAAGAGCCGGTCAAAACCGTTCTTCCTTAAATTGCGGCAGATCGCCGAGCCCACCAGACCGCGGTGCCCGGCAACGTAGATGAGACTGTTCTTCTCCACCGCGTTTGCTCCGATCAGGATTCGTGAAAGTTGTAGGCAGCATAGCCGTGCTGAGTAACCAGGGCATCGCGTTCCGCAGCCTTCATATCCTCAATGGCCATCTCTTCCACGAGCGACCGGAAGTCGGTCCTGGGCGACCAGCCCAGTTCTCTGCGCGCCTTGCTGGCATCGCCCAGCAACGTCTCCACCTCGGCAGGCCGGAAGTAACGCGGATCAACCGCCACCACGGCCTTTCCGTGCTGGTCGTAGGCCTGCTCCTCGATGCCATTACCCTTCCATTCCAGATGGATGTCAAGACATGCTGCCGCCATGGTGACAAATTCACGAACACTGTATTGCACCCCGGTGGCAATTACATAATCGGTCGCACGCTCCTGCTGCAGCATGAGCCACTGCATCTCGATGTAATCGCGGGCATGCCCCCAATCGCGCCTGGAATCAAGATTGCCCAGATAGAGCTTCTGCTGCAGGCCAAGCTTGATGCGCGCCATGGCACGGGTCACTTTGCGGGTGACAAAGGTCTCGCCGCGTAACGGCGATTCGTGGTTGAACATAATTCCATTGCAGGCATAGATGCCGTAGGATTCACGATAATTGACCGTGATCCAGTAGGCATAGAGTTTCGCGACTCCATAGGGCGAACGGGGATAGAAGGGAGTTTTTTCCGACTGGGGTATCTGCTGAACGAGGCCGTACATCTCCGATGTCGACGCTTGATAGAAGCGCGACTTGCTGGTGAGGGATAGAATGCGGATGGCCTCGAGCAGCCGAAGGGTTCCCAGTGCATCGGAATTTGCCGTGTATTCGGGCTCCTCAAACGATACCTGGACATGACTCTGGGCGGCCAGGTTGTAGATCTCGTCGGGCTGAACCTTCTCCACCACATGGATCAAGCTGGTGGAATCTGTCATATCGCCGTAGTGAAGCACCAGGCGGCGCTTTTCCTGGTGTGGGTCTTCATACAGGTGGTCGATACGATTGGTATTCAGCAAGGAAGTGCGGCGCTTGATGCCATGCACTTCATACCCCTTTTTGAGCAGGAACTCAGCAAGATAGGCACCATCCTGACCGGTGATGCCGGTGATCAAAGCTCGTTTCAAGAAGGAGTGCTCCTCTTTGGCTAGACGGTTGAAGCTGATCTCATTTTATGCCAGATGACTCTCCGCGCCCGGCTAGTTCGCCGGCTGGTATCTTGACAGAGACTATGGCTGGACACGAATCCCAAGCGCCGCCCAAGCGGCTGCTGCACGTGGTGGACTCACTCGCACCGGCGGCAGGAGGAACAACCGAGGGCATTCGCAAACTGGCCGAGAGCGGCGGCGTGTCCGCAGTAGAAGTGGTTTGCCTGGATGATCCGGGAGAATCTTATCTCCGCGAGCAAAGCTTCCCGGTCCACGCATTGGGTCCGGCACGGGGTAACTATCGCTATACGCCCCGGCTCGGGGAGTGGCTGGGACAGAATCTCGCGCGCTTCGATGGAGTGGTGATCCATGGCCTGTGGCAATACCATAGCTACGGGAGCTATCGGATGGTTCGCGGACGGACTCCTTATGTCGTGTTTCCGCACGGC
Organism: uncultured Acidobacteriaceae bacterium; assembly: GCA_963787145.1. GTDB lineage: Bacteria > Acidobacteriota > Terriglobia > Terriglobales > Acidobacteriaceae > PALSA-350. The sequence goes on along the minus strand of CAWBBY010000014.1, from coordinate 519,646 downwards.
ATGCTGGATCCCTACTTCAAGCGGGCCTTTCCGCTGAAACACCTCAAGAAGCAGGTGTATTGGCTGGCGCGGGAGTATCGCGTGCTGCGCGATGCGAGGGCGGTGTGCTTCACTACTCCGATCGAGCGTGACTCTGCTGCCGGAACGATGTGGCCACAGCGATGGAATCCTGTCGTGGTTTCGTTGGGAACCTCGCAGCCTGCGGGTGATCCTGCGAGGCAGCGGGAGATATTCTTGAGCCAGTATTCTGCTTTGCGCCAGCGCAGGTTTTTTCTCTTCCTCTCCCGCATCCACAGCAAGAAGGGTTGTGATCTGCTGCTGGAGGCCCTTGCGCGGGTGTCGGAAGCGCATCCGGATTTGGACCTGGTTATCGCCGGACCCGACAAAGAGGGGCTGCGGCCGCAGCTGGAGGCGCAGGCGAAGCACCTGCGGATCTCGGACCGAGTACATTGGACAGGGATGCTGGAGGGCGATTTGAAATGGGGCGCATTCCACGCCGCCGATGCGTTTGTGCTGCCTTCGCACCAGGAGAACTTCGGGGTCGCGGTGGTGGAGGCGCTGGCCTGCGGGTTACCGGTGCTGATCTCCGATAAAGTGAATATCTGGCCGGATATTGCCCACGATGAGGCCGGCATCGTGAACCCCGACACCGCCGAAGGGACGTACCGTTCCATGACCACTTTGCTCGCGATGCAGCCAGAGGAACGGCGGCGCATGATAAGCAATGGCCTGGTGTGCTTTCGCACGCGTTACGAGATGAAGAGAACGACGCAGGCGCTGAACGAGCTTTTTTAACAGGATTCCCAGGACTCACGTCGTGGGCTACTTTCAGCCAGAGCTGTCCAAATCAGCGAGCAAATCGGGTTTGGTGTGCAGGTAATCCTTGATTGTATGGACCGCGTGGGTGTGAAGGAGAATCGGGTTGGGTTTTGAGGATGGCCTCAGCATTCGCTGCGGTCTAGGTTCACCCAGGACTGACATCCTGGGTCATTCTCAGCCGTCCCTGCGGGACTGGTCTGGAGGGAATTGCGCACCCAGGACTGACGTCCTGGGCTATTCTCAGCCGTCCCTTCGGGACTAATCGCAGTACACCTCGATTGCTGAATTGTCTTCAGCGAGTGCTGCACAAATCGGACCGATCGAAAAGCTAATTTGGACAAGACTGACTTTCAGCCGTCCCTTCGGGACTAATTCGGCAGCCGGAGTTCAGCTGCCGAGACTCTTCCAGTCAACTTCATCTCCCGGCAGCAATTCAATCAACTTCATCTTCTTACAGCATGCACCGCCGTCTCCGCTGCGAGCAGACCCTCTTGCGCGACTTCCATGTGTTCGTAGACTTGCGCGTGCTCGAGGGTGAAGCCGGCTAGATCTTTGGCGGAGAGAATGGCCCGATTGCCGCGCGGCCAGTCAATCTTCAGCGCCGGGTCATTCCATAGAAGGGTACGTTCATGTTGGGGAGCATAGAAGTCTGTAGCCTTGTAGAGCACCTCCGCGCCTTCCGAAAGCACCATGAAACCGTGCCCGAAACCCGGAGGGATCCAAAGCATTTTGCGATTGCTGCTGCTCAGCGTTTCAGCTACCCACTGGCAGAACGTTGGCGAATGCCGCCGGAGATCGACCGCGACGTCGTAGATTTCTCCACTCAGACAGCGGATCAGCTTTCCCTGAGGATGGTGAATCTGGTAGTGGAGACCGCGTACTACATCCCGGCGGGAGAAGGACTGATTGTCCTGCACGAAAGGGCCCTTGATACCCAATTCGGCCAAAGCGCGTTCGTTGTAGCTTTCGAAAAAAGTACCGCGGCTGTCTTCAAAGACCTTGGGTTCAAGCAGCAAGACATCTGCAATCGTGGTCGCTACTGACTTCATCGATTCGCTCCTATCGCTAAAACGCGAGCTTACCTTTTAATGTCATCAAGAAAATTCAGCTGGCGACCTGCATCCCGGTCAATACGTCTTGTAGCTGCTGCTGCCAAGGGGGGAGCCGGAAACCGAAAGTGTGGGCAAATTTATCGTTAGAGAGGACTGAATTGGCCGGCCGTTTAGCCGGAGTTGGATAGGCGGAGGACGGAATCGCCTGCACCCGCGGCGGAACACTCAGGACACCGGTGTCGAAAATAGCGCGCGCAAAGCCACACCACGAGGTCGAACCACCAGCTGTCATGTGATAGATTCCGACCGGAAGCTTCGCCTCGGGCGCAGCGTATTGTTCGACAAGCCTTGCGGTAGCGGTGGCAATTGCAGCGGCCGACGTGGGAGCACCCACCTGGTCGTCCACCACCCTCAAGTCTGACCGCTCGGCGCCCAAACGGAGCATGGTACGAAGGAAATTCTTACCGTGAGCGGAATAGACCCAACTCGTCCGGAGTACCAGGTACCTGCTCGCGGTTTCTGCAATCGCCGCTTCTCCCGCCGCCTTCGACGCTCCATAGACATTAACCGGGCTGATCGCATCGCTTTCCAGATAAGGCACCGGCTTTTCTCCGTTAAAGACATAATCAGTCGAATAGTGAATAAAGAGAGCGCCAAGCTGGGCCGCCTCCTCAGCCAACACCCGGGGAGCGGCAGCGTTTACCGCATAGCAGAGTTCGCGTTCTACTTCCGCCTGGTCCACAGCCGTGTAGGCGCCGGCGTTGATGATGACCGCAGGCTCGACTCGCCGAACCAGGTCTCGGATAGAATGCTCGCTGCTGAGATCGCATTCCGCTCTACCGACCACAACCACATCGCAAGGGGAATGGTACAAGCGGGAGAATTCGGTCCCTACCTGTCCGTTTTTGCCGGTAATCAGGATTCGCATGCGTCTTAGATAAGTGTAGAGGAACTTGACCAGCTAGGGGGCCAAAATCGTTGGTTAGGTCTTGCTGTTGCTATATGAGACGCTGCTTCGGCCGCCAAGGGAGAGGGTCTCTTTAGTAACTTATGCGTGCCGAGGCAATGGGCTAAAATTCTTCCACCATGAGTGAAGTGAGCGAAGTGAGCGAATCGACCGATCTTCCGCAAATCTCCGGGCCTGGACCCAATATGGCGCAGGTCGACCCGCCACATCCGTTCAAAAGTGCTTTGAAGACCCTGGTGATCGCCACCATCGCGGTCAGCATTGCCCTGGGACTCTACGTTTGGCTGGGACAGAAACCGCCCGTGGCCTCGGGAGAGGTTTTAGCGTCAACCGTCTACCCGGTGCATTGGACTATTAACAATGGCGCCGGCGGCACTGATGGGATGGCAGGCTCCAGCGAGTCCAACGACCAAGTAGTCATCCTGACCAAGATCAGGATCAGGAATCAGACCGACATTCCGCTATTCATGCAGGATATTGGGTCAGCAATCAAGTTGCCCGACGGCTCTGAGCAGACGAATGTGGCGGCCAGCGACAGGGATATGGACCGGGTCTTCCAGGCCTATCCATCGTTGAGCTACCTGCGCGCTGACCCGATCCACCGCGACATCACGCTGTCCCCCGGCCAATCGGCCGAAGGGCTGGCCATCTTCAACTATCCCATTAGCAAGGAGCAATGGGATACGCTGCAGACGGCCAAAGTCGTGGTCCAGTTCATGCACCAGAAGAATCTGGAAATCAACATCGGTCGCTAAGTAGCGGCGAATTTATCGATTGCATCCAACCGAAAAACGGTTCCCTTCAGGGGTTAAAGCCCACATCCACCAAAAGCTGCGCCACTGAAGTGACGAAAACGTAGTGGTTGATTGGGCATTCTCACCAGGGCTAAAGCCCGGTCATGGCTAGATCAAGCGTTCTCGCGGGTTTGAAAACCCGCTCCCCGGACTGAAGTCCGGGGCTGGCACAGAAACCCTTGGCTAGGGGGTCAAGGGCGCAGGGGCGTTCTTGGGCGTTGCCAGGTAGCCGATCACCTGATTCTTGTTGATGGTGTTGATTACCAGCTCATAAAGCAGCTTGTCTTTGCCGGTGTAGAACTGCACGGGCTCGTCCAGGCTCTTGTCCTTTTTCTCAATCTTCTTATCGTCCGACTCCACGACCAGGGTGTACTTGGATTTTTTCTCGTCGGCCTTCTTCAGTTGCAGGCTGACTCCGGAGATCGGAGTGGGCTTGGCTCCCTTGGTCAAGTTCAAATCGTAATAGTTACGATCGCCCTTATGCTTGAGGATTTCGAGCTCTTTTGCATTGGTCGCGACCAGCCCGCTGGTCAAGCCCAGATCGCCGGTCACTCTTTGCAACTTGCTTTCGGTAGCAGCTAGTTCATTCTTGGTCGCCGCAACGTCTGTTTTGACGCCGCCCACATCGGTCTTGACCGAAGTGACGTCGCTCGAGACCGCACCGATCTGCTTCTGGGCCTCGGCTTGGGCTGCCTGCTGTTCCTTCTCCAAGCGGCTGGTTTCCGCCTGCTGCCGCTTGAGGAATTCACTGGCGCGCGCTTCCAACTGGCGCTGGGTCAGGCCGACGCTTTGGCCCAAGGTTTCGGAGGTCACGCGCAGCTTGGCGTTGGTCTCATTCAGGCTCTCGGCCAGCTTGTCATTCTGCTGCTGCGCGTTGACCAGAGCGGCCTGCGATTTTTCCAGCCGGGTCTCCAGCGTGTAGCTCCAGATGAGCGCGCCCGCGGACGCCAATGCGGCAAAGCCGAGGATGGCGATAAATACTCCCGATTGGGTTCGTTCTGCTGTTTCGTAAGTCTCGTCGCTCATGCGATCGACCTCTTTCGCCTGCGGACATGCTGTGTACTCCGCAGTATTTTCTCATCCTACAATGGACGAGTGGAGAGTGTAGATGTCATCGTCGGGGGAGGGGGTATTATTGGCCTCTCCACCGCGCTCGAATTGGCGCGAAACGGTTTCCGCGTCCGCGTCCTTGAAAAGGGCCGTGCCATGTCTGAGGCATCGTGGGCAGCGGCCGGCATGTTGTCGGCCAACGATCCCGATCATCCCGCGGAGCTGGCGCAGCTCGCCAGCCTGAGCATCCGTCTTTACCGGGAATATCTCAGCGTGATTGAGGGGCTTTCTGGCCGCGCGGTGCCCGTGCGGACCCAGGCAACTCTTGTGACGAGCAGAATTGGGAGCGAGTTTCACCCCAATGAGACCAAGGTGTGTCCTGCTTTGAGCGTGCAGGAGGCTGAAAGGCGCGTACCAGGGTTAGCAACAGATGGCCGTTACTTCTGTTGGATGGAGGAGCCGAGCCTGAACCCGCGCGATCTGTGTGCGGCGCTTCCTATGGCGGCCGCGGCGGCGGGGGTGGAGTTGCAGCAGGAGACGGAAGTGCTCGCTGTTACGAGCCGTAACAGCGCAGTGGAGGTGAAAACGGAGAGCGGAACGGTGAGCGGGGGCGCTTTCGTGAATTGTTGCGGGGCGTGGGCTGGGGGAGTGCGGCATTCCGGGCTGGAACGAGCACCCGCCGCGGCGGTAGAGCCCCGGAAAGGACAGATGCTTGCAGTCCGGGTGCCCCCGCCGCTGGACCTGCAATACGTTCTGCGCTCGCCCGAGATCTACCTGGTTCCCAGGGGAGAAGGCCTGATTGCGATCGGGGCTACGGTGGAGCGCGCGGGGTTCGATCGCCGGGTGGACCCGTTGGTCGTGGAACAGCTGCGCGCCCAGGCTTCGGAACTGTGGCCTCCCATGGTTTCCGCCCCGGTGGTGAAAAGCTGGAGCGGGCTTCGTCCAGGGACGCCCGACGAGCTACCCCTTATCGGTAGCGCCGGGGCGCCGCATTGCTGGATGGCGACGGGACACTTTCGTAATGGGATTTTGCTGGCGCCGGCAACCGCAGTGGTCGTACGGCAACTGCTGCAAGGCAGCACGCCCGAGGTTTCGCTGGCCGCTTTTCTCCCCGGGCGTTTGATGGTAGCTGCACACTGACTGGGTGCCTAGACCATTTTCAATGCGGAAAAGCCGCGACCCGAATTTCCTGTAAGGCTCGGTGGGGCCGACGAACCTCATGCGGCTTTCCTTACTGAAAGCCGCACACGCGATTCTATTTGGAGCTGCGAACAGGAAATTCGGGGTCGGGAGCGGTCGCTTGGTATGCACCCGCAGGCTCCTCTTCGATCTCGCCCTTCCATTCCACCACGATTCCACGGCGGATACTTTCCGATACGGCGCAAAAAGAGTCGTGATGCTCCAAAGCTTTCTCTACACTGACACGCTTTCCTTGGGGAATTTTCAATCGGTAGCGGAGCGAGACTTGGGTGAGAATCATCTTGCCTTCCACTTCCTCAATCTTTCCCTCCGCCTCCACCTGGAGCTTATCGGGAGCCGCGCTGATACCACGCGCTTCTAATGCACCTGCGACGGTTCCAGTCATGCAGCCTCCAATGGCGGCTACGATGTAGTCGAGCGTGGAAGGCAATGGCTGGTCAGGCTGGAGCTTGAAAAACTCTGCCACGCCGCCGTGAACCCCCATTCGAACTACGTCCGGGAAGCCTTCAAACCGGGCGCGCTTTATCTTATTGTTTCCGGGTTCCTTTTCTACTTTCACTTTGGACAAATGCAGTAATCGCGACATGTGAGTCTCCTTGGGGTTGCAAGTCGAGGCATTATAGCTCCGCAAGTTCAACGCTCACCGCGATGGGGGATTGGAGGTTTTGGCCCAATCCGCCTAGCCTAAGGGTGCCTGAGGGCTTAAAATGGCTCCCAACTCGCGCGGGGCAGAGTGCTGCGCTATAAAAGAAACAGTGCTGAAGGGCCGGGAGCCCGACCGGCAGGTTCAGAGACCAGAGGAGCGTTCAGTATGTCTACGGCGGTGGTGGGCAAGGGACTTGCGGGCGTAGTTGCAGCCAATTCGGGCATCTGCTGGATCGATGGCGACGCTGGGGTGCTGGCATACCGCGGGATAGACATCCACGAACTGGCCGAGCAGTCGAACTTTGAAGAAACCACCTACCTCTTGTGGTTTGGACGGCTGCCCCGCCCGGCGGAGCTTAAGGACTTCAGCAAGCGGCTGACGGAAGCTCGCAAGCTGGATCCCAAGATCATCGATCTGCTGCGCTCTTTCCCCAGCAGCGCGACACCGATGGAAGTGCTGCGTACCGCGGTTTCCGCGTTGAGCTTTTACGATCCGGACGAGAGCGACAACGAGCACGACGCCAACGTGAGCAAGAGCTTTCGCCTGACCTCGCAAATCGCCATGCTGGTAGCGGCCTACGACCGGCTGCGCAAAGGCAAACCCGTGGTCGAGCCAGACCTCACGCTGAGCCACGCAGCGAATTTTCTATGGATGCTAAATGGCGAAAAGCCTTCTGCGACGGCGACCAAAACCTTCGACCTGGCCCTCATCCTCCATGCCGACCATGAACTGAATGCCTCCACCTTCGCCGCCCGCGTAATCGCCGCTACCCTCTCCGACATTCACTCCGCTATCACCGGCGCCATCGGCGCCCTGAAAGGCCCACTGCACGGCGGGGCCAACGAGGCGGTGATGCGCATGCTGTTCGCAATCGACAAAGAGGGCGCCAACCCGGTCGATTATGTGGCTAAGCTGCTGGCGCAGAAGAAGAAGATCTCCGGCTTCGGCCATCGCGTTTACCACACCGAAGATCCACGAGCGACCCACCTGCGCAAAATGTCAGAAGAGCTGGGCGAGTCCTCGGGAAACGCAAAGTGGTTCAAGATGTCGCGCGCGATCGAAAAGTACGTGCTTGCGGAAAAGAAACTGAACGCAAATGTCGACTTCTATTCCGCTTCGACGTACACCATGCTGGGCATCGACCTGGACCTGTTTACCCCGATCTTTGCGGTGAGCAGGATTTCCGGCTGGGCCGCCCACGTCATCGAACAACTGGATGACAATCGCCTGATCCGGCCGCGTGCCGAATATATTGGTCCCGAATACCCTGTTCCCTACACTGCGATCGAGAAGCGCTAGGTTCTACTACGGTTTACGGCTGGCTGGCGGGATGATGCCGTTCATGCGTAAATACACAACCATCTGCCCGTAGTGGTCGTTGGTGTGAGCCAGGGCCGTCGCGGCCAAACCGGCGCGGGTGCTCTTGTGGTCGCCGAACTCCTCAAACGCATTTTCCGCAGTGATGGTTTCGACTGCCTGTTGGGCAAAGGCGTAGGAGTCTCTTAGCGCCTTTACGATGTCGTCTTTCTTGGTCAATTTGTCGATGGCGTCGGAATCAACTCCCCCCTGCACACCGAAATTGCCGAAGTAATAATATTGCGAGGCCGCAATGTGGGTGACTTGCTGGGCAAATGTCCGCACACCCTCAAAAGTGCCGTGGGTCGGGGCGAAATTGTACTTATCCGCGGGCATGGCTGCGGCCGCAGAGACTACTTCCTCTTCCTGGCTGCTAAAGAGCTTGGCGTAGATCTGCGCCGGCGAGGGCTTGGAGGCGGCGAGGCGAACGGGTACTGTTGGGGCCTCCGGGACAGATTGTGCCGACGATAAAACTGGTGAGATGAGCAGGGTACATATGGCGAAAAAAGCGAGCTTGTTTCTCACGTTCGATCTCCCTTAGGTGGGTTTGGCAGAAGAAGGCTAACAGGTTTTCCGGCTTACGCGGTGGGGCGGGTTAAAGCAATGGCTGGGGCTTCGCCCCATCTTTTTCGGCCCAAGTACGCTTCGGCGAACCTGGGGCACCCGTCCGTTTTCCTATACGGCTGTTTGGGCCGTAAACCTAAGGGTTAAGGTCCGTGGAATCCCACATCTCGCGAAAAACGAGCGAGATATGGGGCACCCGTCGTTCGTGGTCGGGACAGAGTTTGTTGGTCCAGAGTTTTGTCTCTCCAGAATTTGGTCGGGACAGAGTTGGGTCGGAGTTGGAGCGGGGCTTCGCTAAATGCCGGTTCCCGTAGAATAAAGTGATGCGGCGAATCTACCTGGATGCGAATGCCACCACCCCTCTGCTGCCCGAGGTGCTGGAGGCTATGCGTCCGTTTTTCCTGGAGCAGTTCGGCAACGCTTCGTCGATCCACCAGGAAGGCCAGCACGCACGTTGGGCAGTAGAACAGGCGCGGGCAAGCGTTGCCCGGTTCCTCGGCTGCCGCCCGTCGGAGATTGTCTTTACCAGTGGCGGGACGGAGAGCGATAACCTGGCGATCTTCGGTTCGGTAAAGCCAGGGGATCATGTCATCACCAGCACGGTCGAACATCACGCGGTGCTGCATGCCGGCGAGAAGCTACGGGAGCGCGGGGTCGACGTGGATTTCCTGCCGGTCAATGGCCAAGGCGTTGTCGCTCCCGAGGACATTCGCCAGGCGTTGCGGCCCACCAGCCGGCTGATCAGCATAATGATGGCCAATAATGAGACCGGGGTTTTGCAGCCGGTGAAGGAGATCGGCCGCATTGCCGCCGAGGCGGGGGTCCGATTCCACGTGGACGCGGTGCAGGCCGCAGGCAAGCTGCCGCTGGAGATGGATGCGATCGGCTGCCATTTGCTGACGATTTCCGGCCACAAAATGCACGCGCCCCAGGGAACGGGAGCGCTGTTCGTACGCCGCGGCACCCGGTTGGAGCCGCTCTTTGCCGGCGGAGCCCACGAACGGCAGCGGCGGGCGGGCACCGAGAATGTAGCCGGAATCGTAGGCCTGGGCAAGGCGGCGGAGTGCGCGATGGAGGGGCTGCGCAGCGGAGCGCCGGAGCGTATGGGCGCCCTGCGGGACCGGTTGGAGTCAGGCCTGCTGGAGCGCACAACAGAGACCGGCGTAAACAGCGGCGAGGTGGGCCGGGTGCCGAACACGACCAATTTCTGGTTCGACCACCTGGAAGGAGAGGCACTGGTGATCGCGCTGGACCTTAAGGGTCTGGCGGTGTCGAGTGGCGCTGCGTGTTCTTCCGGCGCCAGCGAACCCTCCCACGTGCTGCAGGCTATGGGTCTCTCGCCCGAGCGGGCGCGCAGCAGCTTGCGTATGAGCCTGCACCGGCAGACGACAGAAGAAGAGATCGATCAAGCGATCCAGTTAGTCTCATCGCAAGTGTCCCGACTGCGGGAGTTTTCCGCAGTGACGGTCCGGTAATTTCTCAATGATCAACGAAGAACACAAGACGATTGCTGTGGCCATGTCCGGAGGAGTGGACTCGTCGACCGTGGCGGCCATGCTCAAGGCGGAGGGACACGTCCTGGTGGGTCTGACCATGCAGCTGTGGAACCAGCGCCGGCTCGCAGACCAGGATGGAATTCCTGAGCAGGTGCAGGGACGCTGCTGCTCGATCGACGACGTCTACGACGCGCGGCGGGTGGCGGAGATGCTGTCGATTCCCTACTACGTGGTGAACCATCAGGAGCGCTTCGAGCGCGATGTGATCCGCCCCTTCGTCGACGAATACCTCTCCGGGCGAACGCCCATTCCTTGCAGCTTGTGCAATAACCACCTTAAGTTCGACCAGCTGCTGCTGACCGCCAGGCAGATCGGGGCAGAGCAGATTGCTACCGGCCACTACGCTCGCAATGAGTACGATCCTGAGCGAGCGCGCTGGATCCTGAAGCGGCCTGCGGATGCCAGCAAGGATCAGACGTATTTTCTCTTTGGCCTGACCCAGGAACAGCTGGCGCACACGCTTTTCCCTTTGGGGGGCTTCACCAAGCCGGAAGTGCGCGAACTGGCGCGTGGATACGGGCTAGCGCTTGCGAACAAGCCTGATTCACAGGAGATTTGCTTTATTCCCGGAGGCGACTATAAGCGCTTCATCGATGCCTATCTTGAAGAGCAGGGCGAGGCCGTACCGGACACCGCGGGAGAGCTGGTTTCGGTGGGCGGTCAATCCCGGGGAACACACGATGGGGTGCACAACTTTACCGTGGGACAGCGAAAAGGACTCGGTCTGGCTTCCCCTTCCCCGCTCTACGTGATCTCCATCGATCGCGACAGCAAGCGAGTTACGGTGGGAGCGGAGCCGGAGTTGTTGCGCGATTCGCTGCGCGCGCAAAGGTTGAACTGGATTTCTATTGCGGGGCTGGATGGGGAGATGCGCGCCCAGGTAAAGATCCGCCACCGGCACGAACCCGCCTGGGCCACGCTGTGTCAAACCGGCGAGGATGAAGTCGAGGTGCGTTTCGATGAGGCGGTGCGGGCCGTGACACCGGGGCAGGCGGCTGTGTTCTATGCCGGCGATGAAGTGATCGGCGGCGGTTGGATCGTGTAGGTCTTAAACGAAGAGATCGTCCTCTGGTTCCCGGTGGTTGCTCAGGTCCTTCTTGCGCAAGACGTCGACCCCGGCGCGAAGGCCGTTGAGAATGCCGTTCACCTGGCGGACGGGCACCGCAACGCCATGCTCGATCGCCTGGACAGCGGACGTGAGGTGGTCGAGTGTCCCCTTCACCATCCCATCCACCCGCACAGCCTGAGCTTGGGCCCGATCGGTTACGTCTCCCACTAATCCGCCGACCTTGTCAGTCTTGACGCGCATGGTGGTGCTGATGGCGGTCAGATTGTCGGTAATGGTTCTCAGCTTGGGTGTAAGGTCCTGAACAACGTCGCGCGAGGCGATGATTGCCGGCAAGGCGTGCAAACGAACGTCGTCAGCCAGCCCCATAATTTTCTTCTGGGCCTTGCGGACAGCGATAAACATGCCAACCGTAAAGCAAGCCTGCGCCAGAATGCTAACCGTGGCGATGGCAATGAAGACAACCAATAGAGTCTGCGTGGGTTCATTCATTTGCTTTTGCTTCTAACCCTTCGCTAGCGTGCGCTCAAACCAAGGCCCCACCGGGTTCATGGAGGACAATTCATGCAGCCGCGGGCGGCCGGCGCGAAAACTGCCCTCTCATCCACGGTTACTGGCGAAAATGCTCTAGACTTACCCGTCGACTGTCGTGGTTGTTGCCGTGTATGCGTTCTTTCCCGCATCCACTGCTGCCGAAACTTTTTCGGCATGCTTGGCCACTACTTTACGCCCCTGCTCGATATAGGTTTCCACCTGGGAACGGCCGCGATCCACCGCTTGCTTGCCGCGCACTACATACTCGCCAAACTGTTCCTTGCCGGCATCGACATAGTTGTTAACCTGGGCCGCGGCTTCCCTCGACTTTTGCTTCAGATATTCTGCGCGCTCGCGAGCGCTCTCGGCCAGATCCTCCCGAGTCTCTGTTCCCGATTGGGGAGCATAAAGCACACCAATTGCCGCGCCAATTCCCAGCCCGACTAAAAACCAACCGAAACCACTTCCGCTTCCGCCTTGCTCTTCGTCTGTCATGATTTTCCCCTCAACTTGCTGTACTCGTCTCAATATACTGCGTCTGCCTGCTTCGCCGGGTTTAGCACCCGGATACCAGGAGAAGATACTTTGCCAAGCCGCTGGCTACTCGTTAACAATAATGGGATGCATAATACTCCGCCGGCGCCGCCACAGGGGTGTTTGACCAACAGAAGACAGTGGGCGCGGCGCGCGAATTTCGCCCGGGATGCCAGCCTGTTCCAAGTTTCCTTCGTCAAAAGGTAAAGCAGTTTCGCACCCGTTGAGCAATTACCCACCGGGGCACGGTGGGCGAGCGCTCGATCGCTGAGCGCGATGGATGATTGGCGAAAAAAGTCGAAAACCGAGGATTTCCCCCCATGAAGACAGCTTTTCTGATTCGACGCGGCATTCCGCTGACCGTTCTGACCGGTTTCCTGGTCCTGGGAGCGGGCTGCAAAAATCAGCCGACGCCGACCGCCCAGGAGGCGACGCCAGCTGCGGCACAGCCGGCTCCGGCCCCACCAAGCGACCGTCAAATTGGCAGCGACATTCAGGCCAAGATCGGGGCCGAGTCCGCGTTGAGTGGCCAGAACATCCAGGTAAGCGTGGCCAATGGAGTGGCTACCCTGGACGGAAAAGTAGATAACAATGCCTCCCGCGCCTTGGCGGCTGCGGATAGCGCGACGGTCGACGGCGTGCGGACAGTAGTCAATAACCTGGTCGTGGCGCCGGCCAGGGCGGCGAAGGCAGCTCCGGTGCCGAAGCGGCACAAGGAAGTGGCCGAGGCGGCGCCTCCGCCCCCTCCGCCACCGCCACCGCCGCCTCCTCCTGCCCAGGATCCGGTGCAAGTCGTAGCCCCACCGCCACCGCCACCACCGCCACCGCCGGTGGCCAAGACGGTGACTCTCCCCAGCGGGACGGTGATTCCTATTCGCATGACGGACACGCTGGATAGCGGGAAGACTCAACCCAACACGGTTTTCCATGGGTCCCTGGCAGGCGACCTGATCATCGACGGCATGGTAGTCGCCAAGTCGGGCGCAGCGGTGACGGGACGGGTGATCATAGCCAAGGACGCAGCCCACTTCGCCGGCAGCTCAGAATTGTCCATTGAGTTGACGCGCATCGATACGGTGGACCATCCGGTAGATGTGGTGACCGACGCATACGACAAGCAGGGCGCCGGCCGGGGCAAGAACACGGCGCTTAAGACCGGAGGCGGCGCCGCAGTGGGAGCCATTCTCGGAGGCCTATTGGGAGGCGGCAAAGGCGCAGCCATTGGAGCCGCCAGTGGCGGCGGTTTGGGGGCAGGCGCGAATGGGGTTACCAGAGGACAGCAGGTGCAGATTCCCACGGAAACGCTGGTCACTTTCCATCTGCAATCGCCGATTAGCGTAACTACCTCGAAAAAGGTGGGCGGCTCCGAAAGCGCGGACGCCTTGCAACAACGGCAGTAAGGAGCGCGGTCAAATCCGATGCCGGCGGAGTGGAACAGCAGGTCCCTCCACTACGCTTCGCTCCGGTCGGGATTTCCTGCCACGCAGCGCTGGACATGGCCGCTTGTGCGGCTTTCCGTAAAGAAAGCCGCTTGAAGTTCGCCAACGCCACCACGCTCGACAGGAAATCCGGGGTAGCGGAGTGGAGGGACCTGCTGTTCTCCGGTGTCATGTCCAGACTCCGTATTCCACCTGCTGACGCGCAGCAACGCTGACTCAAGCGCATAAACTCGAATAGGTGATGGCGTCCGCCATTACCTCCTTATTGACATTGCAAATGTTTGATGGTGATGGCGGCGGTTCTGTCCGCTACGCTTGGAGGGTGAGAAACTCGGGTTCGGGGTCCTTCGCAAAAAAAACCCGAAGAATGGGACTCGAAGCTTCCTTCATTTTAAACATTAGCTTGCTGTACGCAAGTGTAATAATTTAAAGGAGATTGGACGATGCAATTCGCCATCGTGATCATGGCTGCGGGAAAAGGCACGCGCCTCAAAACCAAGCGTCCCAAGGTTCTACATGAGGTCGGGGGCAAGACCCTGCTGCGGCATGTGGTCGATGCGGCGAGGCAGATTGTTCCTCCGGAAGACATCTACGTGATCGTGGGGCACCAGGCCGAACTGGTAAAGGCGTCTCTCAGCGGGCTGGGGGTGGAATTCATCGAGCAGACCGAGCAACGGGGGACGGGCCACGCGATGCAGCAGGCCCGCCAGGCGGTTGAGGGTTATGCCGATGTGATCGTGCTCTACGGCGACGTGCCGCTGATCCGGCCGGAGACCATCAGGAAGATACGGGATTTTCATCTGGAGCGGCGGGCGGCCATGACGGTGCTGACGGCAGTACCCGAGGACGTGCACGGGTACGGGCGAGTGATTCGCAAGTCACGTACTTCCGATGAGATACGTGAAATTGTTGAACAAAAGGCTTTAACCCCGGAAACGGCCCAGGCGCGAGAGATCAACTCCGGGATCTACGCCTTTACTTGCCAACCGCTGTTCGCACACATCGACGGCTTGGGAACAAATAATGCGCAGGGCGAGCTGTATCTAACCGACATGGCTGCGATTCTCAGCGCAGCCGGAGAACGGGTGCTGGCGCTCGAGGCAGAGAGCGCAGACGAGGTGCTCGGCGCCAATACGATCGCGGAAATGATGACGATCGACGACAAACTCCGGCTCAGTACCGCCCGCAGGCTGATGGCCGAGGGAGTAACCATCTTCCGGCCGGAGACCTCGGTGATCGATGCCAACGTAATGGTGGGAGCAGACACCATAATCGAGCCCTTTGTGCAGTTGCTGGGCGAGACCAAGGTGGGCAAGGAGTGCCGCATTCGCTCCTATTCCGTATTGGAGCACGCTACATTGGGCAACCGGGTGCTTGTCCGCCAGGGCTGCATCATCAGCCAATCCCGGGTACACGATGGCGCCCTGCTCGGCCCCTATGCGCACATCCGCCCGGAGAGCGAGATCGGGGAGGGCGCGCATGTAGGAAACTTTGTCGAGACCAAAAAGATTCGTTTGGGCAAAGGGTCGAAGGCAAACCACTTGAGCTATCTGGGGGACGCGGAAATCGGCGCGGGCGTGAATGTGGGAGCTGGGGTCATCACCTGCAACTATGACGGAGTGAATAAGCTGAAGACAACCATTGGCGACCACGTTTTTGTGGGCAGTGATTCCACCCTGGTAGCACCGGTAACCCTGGGGAATGGATCCTATATCGCGGCCGGATCCTGCATTACGGAAGACGTGCCCGAAGATGCGTTAGCGCTGGGGCGAGCGAGGCAAACCCTCAAGGAGGGATGGAGCGCCAAGCGGCGAACTAAGAAGTAGCGGGTAATGTCCGGTCAGGCAGCTTCGGTGCGGGCCTGCTCGGCGAGCACCTGGCAAAGGCGAATGCGGGCGGAAAAGCATGCGCGATGCACCTGCGTCTCAGGAATATCGAGCAGCCGGGCGATCGCCGCCGGCGTGTACCCTTCGACGTCACGCAGCAGGAACAACAGGCGCTCGTTGGGGGGCAGGCTGCGCACCGCAACCTCAAGATCGGGACGGCGCACATTGCGATGACTCGTGCCGTTCCCCGGTGAAATAACCGCGACGGGCTCTTCCTCTTTCAGAGGAAATCGCTGGCCCAGCTCGTTGACCAACGCCGAATCCACGGCGAACCCATCGGGTTGCTCGTTTTGTTGGAAAGCACGGATGAACGTAGTGGCGAGAATTTCTTCCGCTTCCATCTCATTACCGGTCATGTAGAACGCGAGTGAAAAAGTACGGTGACGGTGGCTTTCATAGATATCCCGCTGCTGTTCTTCACAGGATTGCTTAGCAGCCTGAGAGACGACCAGGTTCGATTCAGCGGAAAACTCGCGTTCGAAATTGAACAAGGCTACCCCAGCAAAGTCCCATCAGCCTGAGAGACCGTTGGATGACGGTAAACTGGAGTATACCAGTTTGCCAATCGGCAATGACTGCAAGAGCGCATTCACTTCTACTGTGCACGACTCAAGCGCCGCAAAGTGCCGCATTTCTTGAGGAAAAACCGCTTTGCGTGTCGTTTTGTATACACCACCACTGAAATGCTTGGCGAAGATTTCACACGACGAGTATCGGTTGAAGATAGACTCAGAGGGAGAACCTTTCTTATCTACTCCGCTGGAGAGTGACACTCCGCAAGGGAGACCGGCGAGCGGAACAAACACTCGCCCCAGCACCGTGGCTGTGGACACGCTACGCGCCGCAGGCAAACGCTGGGAATCTGGTTTCCAGGTGTTCACACAGGTAGTATCAGCAACGGGAAGAAGGGAGCTTTCCGGGAAACTCGGGTCCAGCACGTATGGAGACAGAACGCATCCCAGCACGGGTCCTGGTAGTTGACGAGCAAACACGTTATCGGGCCGAGATCGACGGCATGCTTGAGAAGGCGGAGTACTCAACCGTGCTTACGAGCGATCGCCAGGAGGCCATCGCCCACATCGAGCAAGATCCTCCGTTTGACCTGGTTTTATCTGACTTGATGACGGCCGGCTTCCACGGCATGGGGCTGCTGGAGCGCATGCGCCAGGTACAGCCCGAGACCCCGCTGGTGCTGGTGACTCCCGGCCGCGATGAGGGGGCGGCGGTTGCCGCGGTGCGCCAAGGGGCCTATGACTACCTGCTGAAGCCCTTCGAAAAGGATCAGTTGCTGGCCACGGTCAAGCGGGCCATCGACTACCGGCGGCTGGTGCAGCAGAACGCAATGTATCGCCAGGACCTGGAGCAGCTGGTAAGCGCCCGAACCGGGATGCTGCACCAGGCGATCACGGACCTGGAGCGTTCCTACGACATCACGCTGGAGGCGCTGGGCGACGCGCTGGACTTGAAGGATGCGGAGACCGAGGGCCACTCGAAACGGGTAACCGCTTATACCATTGCGCTAGCCCGGGGAGCGGGAATCCCCTCGCAGCAGATACCCGTGGTTGCCCGGGGAGCCTTTCTGCACGATATCGGGAAAATGGCCATTCCTGATGCGATTCTGCTCAAACCCAGCAAGTTGCAGTTGGATGAGCAAAAGGTGATGAGAGAACATTGCGCGCGGGGCTACCAGATGCTGCGC
Source organism: uncultured Acidobacteriaceae bacterium (assembly GCA_963787145.1). GTDB lineage: Bacteria > Acidobacteriota > Terriglobia > Terriglobales > Acidobacteriaceae > PALSA-350. Next base: position 502,484 of record CAWBBY010000014.1, on the reverse strand, counting down.
AAGATTCCCTTTCTGCAAGAAGCCGCGGAAATTGTATACAGCCACCAGGAACACTACGATGGCAGCGGTTATCCACGCAAGCTCAAAGGCGAGCAGATCCCGCTAGGGGCTAGAATCTTCGCTGTGGCCGATACGCTGGACGCAATCACCTCGGACCGGCCTTACCGCAAAGCGGCCACGTTCGCGGCGGCGCGCCTCGAAATCAAGCGCTGCGCCGGCACGCAGTTCGATCCCAAGGTGGTGGAGGTGTATCTTAGCCTGCCCGACCAGTTGTGGGAAGACCTGCGGGCGGAGATTACCCAGCAAGCGAAGAAGCTCGCACCCCTGCAGCCGGAGCCCAAAGACCGGGCGAAGCTGCGAAATCCCTTTAGTTAAGATGGTGGGGAGGCGTACCGATGAGCGTTTTGACCCCGGAAATGGTGCAGCAAGGTTTGCGATCTCTTCCCCTGTGGAAGCTCGAGGGCAAGGAGATCGTCCGTCACTACCAGTTCCCCGACTTCGTTGCCGCCATGCTCTTCGTCAACCAGGTGGCAGAAAAGGCAGAGAATGCCGGACACCATCCCGACATTGATATCCGCTACAACAAGGTGAGGCTGGCGCTGATATCCCATGACCAAGGCGGCCTTACTCAGCGGGATTTGAAGATGGCGCAGGCTCTGGACTCGCTGTCGTAGCTACCAGAAGTGAAAATGCCGTAGCTAGGTTGCGTCGGAATCGCCGGGCGAGGTTTGCTGGCGCATCTTGGCCAGGGTTCTGCGGTTCCAGATGGCGACGGCAATTCCGCCGAACGCTGCCGAAGTGGCGATCAAAAGGCCGGAACGCCAGAAATTCCGCCGCTCAGGCGGGGAGGGATTCTCGTCCGAAGTCTTCGCATCGGTAGTGGAGACCAGATCTAAACGAAATTTGCGTAGCGGCATGGATGACCTGGAAAAAATGTAGGAAAAGAGTCTTCAGGGAAACTTATTTTTCAAAACAGCGTCTATGTTGGGGAAGGGTGAAGTTGAGCCCTAAAAATACAGTAATCGGGATTTTAAAAATTACGAAATATGTTTTTTAACGAAATTCGGCATTTACAACTGGAAGTTCACAAGTTGCATCTGCTACTATGAGTTCAGTCGCGGTTGAAGCTTTAGCTCTCGCGGCGAGGTTTTAAGTACAAGTTGCGTCACTGGCCTCCCGGCACGGACAATTTACCGTTCGTGCCGCCTTTTTTTTGTTCTTCTGCCTATTTCCGTCGTAGATCCTACTTTTATGTCTTGCAATCCTGTCGCCGAACGTCGCTCGAGACGGGGGCCGAGCTACCGGTGCGTGGCGATTCCCTTTTGGTTCGCGCTACACTGCCTTTATAGGAGCGGGAATGCGGCGAATTCTGGTATGCATGGCGATCGGGATGTTGACGTTGGGAGCGTATGCGCAGTGGGTCACGGACGTAGATGTTCCCGCATACCATGCGGTGGCGCCCGCCCGAGGAGCGAAGCTACCCCCGCTTCTCTCCGGCAAACAGCTCGAGGGGCCGCTATTCCAGTACCCCTGGCAAAAAGTGGTGTATGAGGATGCAGCTAAGGTCCCCAACGTGCTTTATCAGCTTCCCTGCTATTGCCGCTGTGATCGGGCGCTCGGCCATACCAGCCTGCACAGTTGCTTTGAAGGCCTCCATGGGGCGGAGTGCACTACTTGCGCACAAGAGGGGCTTTACGCCTACCAGATGTCGCTGAAAGGCAAGACAGTCAAGGAGATTCGCGACGGCGTAATGCGCAAGGAATTCCAAAGCATCGATCTGAATTCGGTTGGCATGTAGGGGGGTATACTTAGGATGGGGCAGCGTGCGAGCTGCTCTATTCCAGAGGAGGGGGCGTCACGGTTTCGACGGGATCGATTAGGTTGAGAGGCATGCCGGGGTGTGAGCACCCGTAATCGCTTGCAAAAACAATAATTGCTAACAATCAACTAGCACTTGCTGCTTAATTAAATAAGTAGCCGTTCTTCGTGGCTTCGCCTGTGGGCTGCGAAAGAACGTCGCACAGCAGGCTGGTTCCTGGGACGCGGTCCGAGCCACAGGGACGAGATCATCGGACTAGCGCTACGCGCATCTTGTCGGTTCTGAGCGCGTCGCGCGAAATCTCCGGAACTCGACTAAGCATGGAGTCTCTCTGCTGACATGGATTTCGGACGCGGGTTCGACTCCCGCCGCCTCCACCATATTTGGCCTCGGACGGGTTTGGGACCGAGGTCCTTCGCTTCGCTCAGGATTTCGCCTGCGGGCTCAGACGCCCGCAACGCGGCTCAAGTTCGACTCCCGCCGCCTCCACCATATACCCATCCAAGCACATCCGGAAAAGTCCAGAACTCATTGGCGCTCATGGCTTTATGGCTTCTTGATAGTCCGGGGTTAGTCGGTTCGCGTACCGTTGACATCCTTGGTCACTGGGGGAACTCTGGTGAGCCAGAGTGTCATCACCAGGGAACAAAGCGATCAAGAACGCGGCAACGCGTCACTTGTTTTTGCGTGCGATCTTAAAAGCGAGCGAGATACCAACAATTTGGTTTGTGTCCCAGCCACTGGGCAGGTTGACCGACTGTAATAAGTAGTAAGGCCGAACAGAGAATGAATCGGCGAGGGGCAGTCGTACTCCCACCTGGAAGCGGTTCTGGGTGTAACTGCTGCCGCCGTTGGCGAAGGGGTTATATCCAGGAACGATGAAGAACTCATTGTTCACGACCAGCACCGGACGCCTTGCCATGCGAAGCGGCAAGGTGTAGTCGACGCCGGGGCGAAATCGAAGCCGTCCTGAAGCGGGCCGGTTATCGGGAAACCGCCCTTCGATAAGCGTGCGGAGGATCGGCCGCCACGAGCCTCGGGATGTGCTCAAGGTGAGATTGAGTAGCAATCGGTTTTCGTAAGCAATTGTGGGATTTCCCGGAAAGCGCTGGTAACGATACATCGGTATCAAGGTGAACCAGGGCCGCAGACGAAAGGCAACACCGCCTTGAACGAAGTACTCGAACAGGTTGGACGCTCCCTCGTCGAACCGCTCGTAGAATTCGACCTCCAGAGATTTATTCGCCGAAAGGTCGGTGGAAATTCCCTGATCGAGCCAGAGCCCTATCTGCTTCTCATTTTCGGGATCCTCGGGCTCCTGTTGTTGCTGCGCCTTAGCCGGGCCAGCCAAGACGCAACTGCACAGCACCGCAATCACGCACAACATGCGCCGCATCGTCGTCCACCTGACTGTGGAACCGCCTCCGGCGCTCCGGGGAGATACCTTCTGCAAACGACCCGATGAGGACTTGAAGCTGACCATGTCTGAGTGCCAGTAATAGGTCTTCGTCAAAATCTGGAATGTTCGCGCAACAGTACGTCGTCATTTCGACGGCCGGATGTTGGTGGCCCTAATGTACTGGTTGCCAAAGCTCTCAATCTGGTATTGTCCACTTTTCTCATCAAAACGAATTTTAGCGGAAGACATGATCTGACCGCTGCCATTGCCCTGAGCGTCGAGCTTTACCTGAAGATAGCCGAAAGGGTAGTCGGTTGTGCGTCCGTTTCGATAAAGCTCAACGAAAGGCATGGTACGAGCGGTAATGATGGTGATGATGGTGTCGGCGCCCTGAGTGCGTTTGCGTGCGATCGCGAACTGATTGCCGGTGGAGCCAACAACGGCGATGCGGCCCTTATCTTCTTTCTCTAATGCCCGCCGAAGCGCGGATACTCGCTGATAAACATCGCGAAATGGTCGAAATGACGTGCCGGACACTCTGCGAGGAGTTTGAGGTCGTCGCCGCAGTGGACGCTGACGAACAAGCCAGTTGTAACATTCACTGGCGGCAGCTTTCTCGATGACCCGATCCCGATGACAGCGTGACGGCGTACGCTCTACCCAAGTGACGACGAGGACGAATGATAGATCGCGACGCTGAAAAGGTAATCCCACGGCGTTCTTTTCTTGCCGGTCTGGCTGGGATGGCGGCCGTTGGAGTCTCAAGCATCGTCACCGGCCGCGCTGCCTATGCCCACACACAATCGCAGGCTGCTGCGCCTGACCACGGCCCGGGACCCGCCGGCTTGACCATTCCCGATCCCTATGCGGGCAAGAAGAAAGTGCTGGCCATCGGCGATGTTCATACCGGCTACCAGCACGACTCCGTATCTCACGCGCTTTCTACCATCGAGCGCCTGGGAAGGGACAGCGGCGCGTATATCACGTACATCCGCACCGACACACAACTGGTCACGAAAGATGCTATTTACGGAACTGGAAAGTACGCTGCACCTCCCAGTGGAACTCGGCCTGTGAACGCCAAGAACCTGGATTACTTCGACGCCATTTTTTTCTACGGACTCGGAGAGGAAGCATTGTCCGATAAGCAGAAGCTCGACCTGTTGTCTTTTGTCCGCGACGATGGCAGAGGATTCGTCGGCGCGCACTCGGCTATCGACGCGTTTTATAGCTGGCCGGAATATGGCCAGATGGTGGGCGCCTACTTTGAAAATCACCCTTGGGGCATCATGAACGCGCCCATCATTGTCGAAGAACCCGCCTTTCCAGGCATGCGTCAGTTCCCTCACGAATTCGTGCTGCGCGATGAGATCTATGTTCCCACCAAAGCACCCTACTCCAGGGACAAAGTCGATGTGCTTTGCCGCCTGGACGCGACAAAGGTCGATTTGAAGGTGCCGGATCTGCGCCGCACCGATGGCGATTTCCCGGTCGCGTGGGTGAAGAAGTATGGCAAGGGGAACGTCTTCTATAGCACCCTGGGACATCCCGATGACGCCTGGGATAATCCGCTGATTCAGCAGATGTATTTGGAAGCTATCAAGTGGGCAATAGGCCTCACGGACTACACGCCGCAGCCGCATCCTTTCCCAAACGCTGTCTCTGGCCACTAAGGACCCGGAACTGCTGGCCAGTGCTGGGACCGGCATAGCGAAACCAGGTTGAGGGTAGCGAGGCGGGAGTTGCGGTAGTCACGGCTGTGATGCTTCGTATCAGGGCACGACTTTAGTCGGGCCGCACAGATCCAACAAAATCTGGGCTTTAGCCCCTGGCTTCTCTTAGTCTTCTGGCCGAAAAAACACCGGGCGCTGCCGTGAATTATCTCTGGACAAGCATTTCGTGCGGCATGCGTCGTCGCAGGGGCTAAAGCCCATTTCTCTTTTAGTCCTTGTACGGCCCGACTAAAGTCGTGCCCTGATACAAAGCATGAGTTTTTCCGCAGCCTGTAAAGTCGTGCCCTGATACAAAGCACCACAGCCGTGACTACCGGAACGTTCGAAGAGGCTAATTTGGACAAGTGCGATCAAACATAATCGTTGGCAGCAGCGGTGAACAGCACTAAAAGTCGAGGAAGACCGTTTCGCCCTCGCCCTGCATTCGTATGTCCCAGGTGAACAGGTTCGCGTGTTCCGGAGAACGTTGCAGAATAAGCGTCGCTCGTCGCGCGGGCTCGACCAACTGCAGGATAGTGTCTGTTGCGAGTAATGCTTCGTCTGGAAAGTATGCGCGCGTGACTAGCCCACGCAACAAGCCGCGCATTAATACACCGACGACGAGATGGGGAGCCTGTGCTGTCCCCTTCGGACCGGGCACGGAGCCCGGCTTGATAGTCGTGAAGCGGAAGGCGCCGGTCTCGTCGGTTGGAATGCGACCGAAACCCGCGAATCCCTGCTCCAGCGGCTTGTCCTGGGTGTCAGCGGGATGGGCGTATTTACCGTGGACGTTGGCCTGCCATATTTCGATGACGGCATCGGGAATCGGAATGCCATCGCCGTCAAGGACGCGTCCCTGAACCGCGACACGCTCGCCCAACACCCCTTCGCCCGCTATGTCGGCCTTGAAGAGGCGTTCGAAGCCAATGCAGAAGAACGGCCCAACGGCCTGCCATGTGGTTGCTTGTAAGCTCATAACATACTCCCGTATCAAAGACGCCGGTAGCGATCTTCCATGGGTGTGGCATCGCTGCCGCGCAGGATGATGTTGAAGTGGAAGCCGATAGCCTCCCGCGGCACCGTGGTTTCCCAATCCATTTGCGCTATGAGCCGCCGCCGCGCCTTCTCGTCCGCCGTGCACTCGAAGATTGGGTCGAATTCGAGCATCGGATCGCCGGGAAAATACATCTGCGTCACCAGCCGCGTCGCGACCGCGGGCCCAAACAGCGACAAGTGAATATGCGCCGGCCGCCACGCGTTGTAGTGGTTGCCCCACGGATAGGAGCCCGGTCGAATGGTGATGAAGCGGTAGCGCCCCTGCTCGTCGGTAAGCGTGTGCCCCTCACCGCTGAAGTTCGGGTCGAGGGGCGCGTTGTGCTGGTCGAGCTGGTGCAGATAGCGGCCCGCAGCATTGGCCTGCCAGATCTCGATCAGCGTGTGTGGCACCGGCCGGCCGTTCTCGTCAAGCACACGCCCGCTAACGACGATGCGTTGCCCGATGGCCTCCCCGCCCGGCGACAGCGTGAGATCACACTCGCCGCGATGCACCTCGTCGCGGCCAAAGAGCGGGCCGGTCACCTCGGAGAGCGTCTGCGGGATTTCCACCAGCGGCTTGGTCGGCGCGCGCTTGATGCTGGAGGCGTAAGGAGGGTGCAGATACGCGGGCTGCGTCCCCAGGAACAATGGTCGATAACATGCGATGCCGCTCATGCTGCTGCTCTCCTTCTGCGTGCTCCGGGTCACACCCGCTCAACGATCATGGCGATACCCTGGCCCACACCAATGCACATCGTGCACAGCCCGAAACGTCCGCCTGTGCGCTGCAAATGCCGCAAAGCAGTTGTGACCAGGCGGGCGCCGCTGGCACCGAGCGGATGACCGAGCGCAATGGCCCCTCCATTGGGATTGACATGGGGCGCATCGTCGGGAACACCGAGCTCGCGCAGCACTGCGAGAGCCTGCGCGGCGAACGCCTCGTTCAACTCGATGACGTCCATCTGCGCAATGGTCAGGCGAGCGAGCGCAAGAACCTTGCGCGTCGCGGGTACAGGGCCGATGCCCATTACCCTCGGAGCCACGCCGGCAGCGGCGCAAGCAACCACACGACCCAGGGGGTTCAGCCCATTGCGTTCGGCAGCCGCTTCCGATGTAACCAGCAAAGCAGCGGCCCCATCATTGATGCCCGAAGCATTGCCCGCGGTGACTGTGCCGTCCGGCTTTACCACCGGCTTCAGTTTCGCCAGCGCTTCCAGACTGGTGTCGTTGCGTGGATGCTCGTCGCAGTCCACAACCGTAGGCGCGCCTTTTTTTTGCGGAATGCTAACTGGGACGATTTCCTCCGCGAGGTTTCCATTCTCCTGCGCGGCGACTGCGCGCTGCTGGCTGCGCAGGGCGAAGGCGTCCTGATCACCACGCGAGACGCGGTACTCCGCGGCGACGTTCTCGGCCGTCTCGGGCATGGTATCCACGCCGTAGGCCGTTTTCAGTGCAGGATTGATGAAGCGCCAGCCCATGGTTGTGTCTTCCAACTTCATGGCACGCGAGAACGATGCATCGGCCTTGCCCATAACGAAAGGCGCCCGCGACATGTTCTCCACGCCCCCGGCCACGATCATGGCGGCTTCGTTGCTGCGGATGGTGCGTGCGGCCATGGCGATCGCATCCATGCCCGAACCGCACAGCCGGTTGATGGTGGTTCCCGGGACGATGTCGCGCAGACCGGCAAGCAACAAAGCCATGCGGGCAACGTTGCGATTGTCCTCCCCCGCCTGATTGGCGCAACCCAGAATGACGTCGTCTACGGCGGACCAATCGAGCTCGGGGTGCCTTTCGACAAGCGCGCGGATCGGTATCGCAGCCAGATCGTCGGCGCGCACAGTTGAAAGCGCTCCGGCATAGCGCCCGAACGGCGTGCGGATCGCATCGCAGATAAGTACTGATGCCATATTATTTTCCCTCCCTGGCCCGTCGCGGTGAAGGCAGCGGACTATGAGGCACGTCCGGATCGTCGTGTCCGCGGGATGCTGCGGGAACGTCTTTGATCAGGCGCAGACCCGGAACAAGATGGTGGGCCCGATGGTCTTTTATGGCGATTTCGAGATTGCGACGCACCAGGCGGGCGTGTTCGCGCAATAGGTTCTCAGCGCGCGCAGCTTCACGTGCGGTAATGGCATCGAGGATGGCGTGGTGCTGGTCCTGCGCGATCTGCAGGACCCGCCACGATTCCGGGATTTCTGCCTGCATGCGCACAAAACCGCTGCTCGGCGCGGCAAAGGGAAGACAGCTCACGCGCTGCATTTCGCGGGAAAGTGAATCGCTTTGTGCGAGTTCCAGAAGAGCCGCGTGCAAGCGCTCATTCAGCTCAACATAGTGAGCAAAAGCTTCAGCTCCGGATCGCTGTGATGATGCGAGGGCACGATCGAGATCGGCAACACATTTACCAAGCGGGGCAAGCGAAGCTTCGGCCTTGGCGGGATCTGCAGAAAGGCGTTCGACCGCCAGACGTGCAGCCATACCCTCAAGCATGCCGCGAATATCGATGGCGTCGTAGATGTCGGCGAGCCGAAAGCTACGCACCACGAAACCACGCCGCGGGTTCATTTCCAGCAGACCTTCATGGTGTAGCGCAGTCAATGCCAGCCGCAGTGGCGTTCGGGAAACATGCAGGCGCTTGGCAAGAGGTATCTCGCGGAGCCGCTGCCCCGGGGTAAACTCGCCGTTCCACAAAAGCTCGCGCAGGCGAAGCAAGGCGTGGATCTGCTGCGATGAGCTGCTCGGAATCTCAACGAATTCAGCCAGATTGTCAGAGGACATAAGGAGCGCTTGCGAAACGAACAAAGCATACAATATTTAAAATTGATGTTGCAAGGCCCAATCCTATAATATTTGCAAGTGCTTAAAACTAATAGGCGATGGCTTTAAGAGCCAGTGCCTCTTCTTCTGATATTGTATGCAACTTGGCCCCAGTGTAACTTTTCGGCTTAATTTTTTTGCCTTTGACTTATCCGGGAATGGCTGCGTGCGCTCTCCGGAATTTTCCCCGCTGTATCAACCGACTGTCGCTTTCCAATCGAAGGGCAGGGTGATACATCTCTAACCATGAAGACTTGCGCAGAATGTCTATGTCGCGAGCGAGGACAGACGGTGGGTTATGGCTGAGATCACAGGACTGAGCGAAGCTGTACGGGACTTGATTCATGACGGCGACACGGTTGCGATGGAAGGTTTCACCCACCTGATTCCATTTGCCGCGGGGCATGAGGTGATCCGCCAGCGCAGGAAGAACCTTACGCTCATTCGCATGACGCCCGACGTCATCTACGACCAGTTGATCGGGGCCGGGTGCGCGCGGAAGCTGATCTTCTCATGGGGCGGCAATCCCGGTGTCGGCTCGCTGCACCGTTTCAGAGACGCGGTCGAGAACAGCTGGCCGGTGCCACTGGAGATCCAGGAGCACTCACACGCCGACCTTGCCAACGCTTATGTTGCAGGAGCATCTAATCTGCCCTTTGCTGTCATGCGCGGATACGCGGGGTGCGAGCTGCCTCAACATAACCCTTCCATCCGCACCATCATCTGTCCCTTCACCGGAGAGAAGCTTGCAGCGGTGCCGGCGGTGCGCCCGGATGTGTCGGTTATTCATGCGCAGAAAGCGGACCGCAAGGGGAATGTGCTGATCTGGGGAATTCTGGGAGCGCAGAAGGAAGCGGTGTTGGCTGCCAAGCGGTCAATTGTCACAGTGGAAGAGATAGTCGACAACCTTGAAGCGTGGCCCAATGCCTGCGTTCTGCCCGCATGGGTAGTCAGCCGCGTATGTTTGGTCCCGCGCGGAGCAAGTCCTTCGTATGCGGATTCCTACTATGCGCGCGATAATCGCTTTTATAAGTCGTGGGACGCAATCAGCCGCTCGCGGGAAACCTTTGAAGAATGGATCGAAGCGAACATCCACCAGGTTCCGGACTTTGCAGCCTACTGCCAGGGTCTCGACGCGGAGTTGGCACAGGGGGCAAAATGATCGACGCTGCTACACCCGCGACCTCGACGGAGATGATGACTATCGCGTCTGCGCGGCTGCTGCGCAATCACGCAGTGTGCTTTGTTGGGATCGGGCTGCCGTCGGCGGCTGCCAATCTGGCGCGTCTCACCCACGCACCCGACGTTGTGCTGATCTATGAAAGCGGCCCCATCGGCGCGAAGCCCGATGTGCTACCGCTTTCGATAGGCGATGGAGACCTGGCCACCACTGCAGATACGGTTGTCTCGACTCCTGAGATCTTTCGCTATTGGCTGCAGGGAGGGCGCATCGACGTTGGCTTTCTGGGGGCGGCACAAATCGACCGCTTCGCCAACCTGAACACCACGGTGATTGGCAGTTACGATAAGCCCAAGGTACGCTTGCCCGGCGCCGGCGGCGCTTCGGAGATCGCGGGCTCGGCCAAGGAAGTCTTTCTGATCATCCGGCAGTCGAAGCGCACCTTCGTCAACAAGCTCGACTTCATCACCTCCCTTGGCTACGGCGAGGGTGGAGATCATCGCGAGCGGCTTGGACTTCCTGGTGGAGGCCCCAAGACTGTTGTGACTGACTTGTGCATCTTTGAGCCCGACCCGGAAACCCGTGAGTTGACGGTGACCAGTTTGCACCAGGGCGTGACCGAAGATCAGGTCCGAGAGGCCACCGGCTGGCCGGTCCGGTTCGCAGAGAACGTGCAGAGAATTGCGCCGGCCACGGACCATGAACTTGCGGTGCTGCGCGATCTGCACCGCCGCACCCTGATCGCGCATGGCACCGCGACCACCGCAGACTGATCGCTTTACGTGGCTTGCCCCGCAGGCCGGTGGGGATGCTCTCCTGAAGAAAAATCAGTGTTCAACACTGAGCCCGAGATAGAATCTGTATTCGGAACTGACTCCTGCTCCGGAGAAGATAGTTCATGGCAACCGCAATACACTCGCCGCTGACAACCAATAAACATTTACTTCGCTGGGTGGAGAAGATGGCGGACCTGGCCCAGCCCGCAAATATTCATTGGGTGGATGGATCACAGAGTGAATATGACTCACTCTGCCGGCAACTCGAGCGCAACGGAACGTTCGTGAAATTGAATCAGGATATTTGGCCGGGATGCTTCTATGCACGCACTGACCCGGGAGATGTCGCCCGCGTCGAAGAACAGACTTTCATCTGCTCTCTTTCCAGGGACAACGCCGGTCCGACAAATAACTGGCAAGATCCATTCGTAATGCGGCGAAAGCTAAAGCAAATCTTCCGCGGATGCATGCACGGGCGTACGATGTACGTCCTGCCGTTCAGCATGGGACCCATTGGATCTCCCATGGCGCAGCTCGGTATCCAACTCACTGACTCTCCCTATGTTGTGGTTAGTATGCGCATTATGACTCGCATTGGGCGAGCCGTGTTCGCAGAGATCGATAAGGGCCTGCAGCGTGTGGTGCCTTGCATGCACAGCGTTGGTGCTCCGTTGGCTGACGGCCAACCTGATGTACCTTGGCCTTGCAACAATGAAAAATACATTGTGCATTTTCCAGAGAGCCGGGAGATCTGGAGTTATGGTTCTGGATACGGAGGGAATGCGCTTCTGGGAAAGAAGTGCTTCGCTCTGCGTATTGCCTCGAACATTGCGCGTGATGAGGGCTGGATGGCCGAGCACATGCTCATCGTAGGCCTGGAAAGCCCGGAAGGCGAAAGGACCTACGTCGCAGCAGCCTTTCCCTCGGCTTGCGGCAAGACTAATTTCGCCATGATGGTTCCTCCCAAAGGTCTCGAGGGATGGAAGGTGCGGACCGTCGGCGACGACATTGCGTGGATCAAACCGGACGCCACTGGGCAGCTGCGGGCGATCAATCCCGAATCTGGTTTTTTCGGAGTTGCCCCTGGAACATCGGCGAAGACAAACCCGAATGCGATGGCGACGCTCCGCAAGAACACGATCTTTACTAATGTCGCACTCACTCCCGACGGGGGAGTCTGGTGGGAGGGCATGACCGACTCTCCACCCAAGGAATGCCTGGACTGGCGCGGACAACTGTGGACTCCCGAGATTGCAAAGCAGACGGGAAGACCCGCAGCTCACCCTAACGGAAGATTCACCGCTCCTGCTGGTCAATGCCCATCGATAGACGACGCTTGGGAGTCGCCAGACGGCGTCCCAATCAGTGCGATTGTATTTGGAGGGAGACGTTCCACAATAATGCCTCTCGTCTATCAGGCATTTAACTGGAGCGCGGGAGTCTATGCCGGCGCCACCATGGGTTCAGAAACTACAGCCGCCGCCGCAGGCGCTATCGGAAAAATACGCCGGGACCCGATGGCAATGCTTCCCTTTTGCGGCTATCACATGGGCGACTATTTCCGGCACTGGATTAAAATGCAGCGCTCTTTGAGCGTTACTCCACGCGTCTTCCATGTCAACTGGTTCAGGAAGGATGCTGAAGGCAAGTTTCTGTGGCCAGGGTTCAGCGAAAACATGCGTATCTTGAAATGGATCGTCGATCGAGTGCGAGGAAGAGCTCAGGGCAAGGAAACGCCCATCGGCTGGATCCCTCATTATGAAGGCATTTCCTGGAGCGGGCTTGAATTTCCATCTGAAAAGTTCGATTCTCTCCAGGCAGTGGACCGCCTGGAGTGGAAATCGGAGGTAATTGGACACGAGGAGCTCTTCATTGCATTGCATGATCATTTGCCGCCAGAGATGATTTATGAACGCGAATTACTCATCTGCCGCTTGTGAGACGTCCATAGGAGGATTAATGAATGAGGAGATGTACTTCGAAGACTTCTATCCCGGCCAGAAGTTCAATTCCTTACGCAATTACCGTGTAACAGCACGGGAAATCATAAGCTTTGGCGAGAGCTATGATCCTCAGCCGTTCCATATCGATGAGGGCGCGGGCGAGAACTCTTTCTTCAGTGGTCTTTGCGCTTCTGGATGGCTGACGGCCGCGATTGTCATGCGCCTTCGCGTGGAATCTATCAAGGTGAAGGGTGGCATGATCGGCGCAGGCGTAGACGAGATGCGCTGGACTCATCCCGTGCGTCCTGACGATAAACTCCGCACCGAGTCGGAGGTGCTGGAAGTTCGCCGCTCAGTGAACCGCCCGGGATTCGGTATCGTTCGCTCGCGCACGACGGTGTTCAATCAGCATAACGTGACGGTCATGAAGTCAATCGTGAATTGGTTGGCTCCTCTCAGGAACGCCTGAAAGAAAAGAAGGGAAAGGGCGCGAAGTCTCCATGCGGCAAAGTATGCCCGCCTTTTTTGAATACCCGAGCACTACCACCCACCGATGACCCCGGGCGAATCGCCGAACCCTCGATACAAGTGGCTGGTAGTAGCGGTTCTCTGGGTGGTCTGCTTCTTTAACTACGCCGACCGCCAGGCGATTTTCGCGGTATTCCCGTTGATCAAGCAACAACTGCAACTGACCGATGTGCAGCTGGGCGTGGTGGGCGCGGCATTCATGTGGATGTATGCCCTCTTCGGGCCGTTGGCAGGATGGTTATGCGATCGCTTGCCGCGCAAGACACTGGTGCTGGCCGGATTGATCCTCTGGTCCCTGGTGACCGCACTCACTGCCGCATGTCACAACTATGCCCAACTGGTGCTCTGCCGTGCCCTGAGCGGTTTGGGAGAAGCGGTCTATCTGCCTGCGTCGATGTCTCTGATCGGCGACTATCACGGAGCCGGCACTCGCTCCCGCGCCATGTCTGTGCACCAGTCAAGCGTATATGTGGGCTCCATCGCGGGGGGCGCCCTCTCCGGCTTGATTGGCCAATACTATGGCTGGCGGTGGAGCTTCCTGGGCTTCGGATTCTGTGGAATGCTCTTCGGCGCGGTGGTCGGCAAGCTGCTCAAGGAACCGGTACGGGGCGGTTCCGAGCAGGCGGTTAGCGTTTCCTCCAACCCTCCGGCCGCGCGAGTTCCCTTGCTCGCCGAGCTCGCATTCCTGCTACGCACCAGAGTGGTGGGCCTGTTGATCCTTGCATTTGCCGGCGCGAACTTTGTGGCCGTGGTTTTTCTTACCTGGATGCCTTCGTTTCTCTATCGCAGATTTCACATGAGCCTGAGCATGGCAGGCCTGAACGGCACGCTGTATCTGCAGCTCTCCTCCGTGGCCGGTGTGCTCTGCGGCGGCCTGCTGGCGGACGTTCTCATACGCCGTTTGGCCGGCGGACGCATGCTTACCCAGGCCTTGGGCCTTCTGATGGGTATTCCGTGCCTGTTCTTTACCGGTTGGGCGCCTTCGGTGCCGGCGGTGATTGTTGGCATGATTGGATTCGGCTTCTTCAAGGGCATCTACGACGCAAATATCTTTGCCTCCCTCTACGACGTAGTCGCGGTGCGACAGCGCGGCACTGCTGCAGGGATGCTGAACTCCCTCGGCTGGCTGGGTGGCGGGTTCGCTCCCATCGCCGTTGCCGTGGCCGCCAGTAGATACGGCATGGGCAGAACCATTAGTGGGACGGCGCTCGTCTATGCCGTTTGTAGCCTGCTCATGCTGCTCGCAGCGCACCAAACCAGTTCCTCCGGCGCTCCGGAACGCGCCCACCGTTGAACGACTTCAGGATCGAGGGAGAATACCCTGCCAACGCCGTTTTCGTGCTTCGCGTACGCCATCGGTATACAGATGCATTTCTTATGTCGACATATCTCGAACCAGCACTCGCAGTAGATCCGGGATTGTCGAACTGCGGAGTGTCGAAGAGATTGAAGAATTCCGCGCTCAATTACAAAACCTTCGGGGCGCGACGGCGGTCAATCCGGCATTTCTCTGCATGCGCGTGAATTTCAATCCCAGCGCCCCAGGGACAGGGGAGAACTCAGCCTGGAGTTTCAATCCACGCGCGCCGTACGGGGCGCGACGGCACCGTGGTGCCAGGAGGAGCATTCTTTAGGACATTGTTTCAATCCACGCGCCCCGTACGGGGCGCGACTGACGTTACTTATAGGTGCTTTCGACCGTTACATGTTTCAAATCCACGCGCCCCGTATGGGGCGCGACGACCTTACTTCAAATACAGCTCATTCATAAGTAGGTTTCAATCCACGCGCCCCGTACGGGGCGCGACGCTCAGCAGGCGGCATTGAATTCAGCATCGGAGGTGTTTCAATCCACGCGCCCCGTACGGGGCGCGACAGAACGACAGGCTGTGCCAAAGCATATCGTCGGTGGTTTCAATCCACGCGCCCCGTGCGGGGCGCGACGCGCGAATGCAGTGCGGTACCGGAGCGCAGGTTTCAATCCACGCGCCCCGTACGGGGCGCGACGATGTATCGCAGGTCGCACAGCGTCGCTGTGTTTCAATCCACGCGCCCCGTACGGGGCGCGACGCGCAGTCATGCGTCGTCATGTCGCAGTCGGTAGAAGTTTCAATCCACGCGCCCCGTACGGGGCGCGACCCGATCCTATGACGCAGTCGCGCAGCGACGTTCAACGTGTTTCAATCCACGCGCCCCGTACGGGGCGCGACGCGGACTGCTAGCCAGCGTCGGCTGCACGGATCCAACGTAGTTTCAATCCACGCGCCCCGCACGGGGCGCGACAAGTCCGTGAGCAGTTCATCGCGGTGCATGTGATCGTTTCAATCCACGCGCCCCGTGCGGGGCGCGACGGCCGAAGCTGCAGTACGAGCACTCTGATCGACTGATGTTTCAATCCACGCGCCCCGTGCGGGGCGCGACGCGACGGTGCGAGCGCACGGTTCAGCGTTCGGCATGTTTCAATCCACGCGCCCCGCGCGGGGCGCGACGAGTCAGGCTGAGCGTGCTCGATCAGCTCGGTGTTTCAATCCACGCGCCCCGCACGGGGCGCGACGTCATCAGCGATCTCGCTCGACTACATGCGCATGTTTCAATCCACGCGCCCCGCGCGGGGCGCGACAGTCGATCGCTGGAGCACGCAGTCACTTGACTCGTTGTTTCAATCCACGCGCCCCGCGCGGGGCGCGACCGCAGCAGCGCGTCCGAGTACGCGCAGTCGCTCGAGAGGTTTCAATCCACGCGCCCCGCGCGGGGCGCGACGCGCTGCGACTGACCGCCGAGCGATGTACGCGTGTTTCAATCCACGCGCCCCGCGCGGGGCGCGACGCCGCAGTTGCGGCAGATCGATCGGCGTTGCACTGCATGTTTCAATCCACGCGCCCCGCGCGGGGCGCGACTGCTGCGCATCGTCGACGTCGCAGTTCGGCAGTGTTTCAATCCACGCGCCCCGCGCGGGGCGCGACCGTCGCGATGCAGTACGAGCTCAGCATCTGACAGTTTCAATCCACGCGCCCCGCGCGGGGCGCGACGCAGCTGACTGGCCGCAATGCAGCGCTACGTCGACGATGTTTCAATCCACGCGCCCCGCGCGGGGCGCGACTGCGACTGATCGGCATGGCATCACGGCTGCGATGCTAGTCATGTTTCAATCCACGCGCCCCGCGCGGGGCGCGACGCGACTGCGAGCACGGCGTATCGGTCGACGATCGCGTTTCAATCCACGCGCCCCGCGCGGGGCGCGACTCGACGTCGACGCATTGACGTCAATCAGTGTTTCAATCCACGCGCCCCGCGCGGGGCGCGACGCATGCGCATTGATCGCGTGCAGCTCATCGTTTCAATCCACGCGCCCCGCGCGGGGCGCGACATCGCGACTGCCAGCGATCTGTGCAGCGCGCAATGTTTCAATCCACGCGCCCCGCGCGGGGCGCGACCGACATGCAGCGCTTGACGCTGCAGCGGTATGGCGTTTCAATCCACGCGCCCCGCGCGGGGCGCGACGTCAGCGATCCGCGCATTGCGCAGTGCTACGTGTTTCAATCCACGCGCCCCGCGCGGGGCGCGACCGCAGCTATGCGCAGCGCCGTGTCCAGCGATCGATAGTTTCAATCCACGCGCCCCGCGCGGGGCGCGACGCACGGCACCGGGCTATCACGCACGTCGCCAGCGGATGTTTCAATCCACGCGCCCCGCGCGGGGCGCGACGCGATCGAGCACGACGATCCGATTGACCTGATGATGTTTCAATCCACGCGCCCCGCGCGGGGCGCGACACGCATCAAGCGTGCAGATCGACGCTGCATTAGCATGTTTCAATCCACGCGCCCCGCGCGGGGCGCGACGCTATCTGTCACGCGATAGCGCTGCAGCGACTCACAGCGTGTTTCAATCCACGCGCCCCGCGCGGGGCGCGACGCGATCAGTCGCGCGAGGGCTGACGATGTCTGACGTGTTTCAATCCACGCGCCCCGCGCGGGGCGCGACCGTGGCACTATGTCGAGTCCGTGGCACTCAGTGAGTTTCAATCCACGCGCCCCGCGCGGGGCGCGACCTACACTATGGACAGCGTCGCTCGACTCGGTATGTTTCAATCCACGCGCCCCGCGCGGGGCGCGACGTCGAGTCAACCGTCAGATGCAGTGCAATGTCGATCTGTTTCAATCCACGCGCCCCGCGCGGGGCGCGACGCTGCAGCTGTCGCGCATGGTCAGCGCTGTATCGTGTTTCAATCCACGCGCCCCGCGCGGGGCGCGACGATCGATCCGATGCCGCATCGGCATCGCGAGACTGGTTTCAATCCACGCGCCCCGCGCGGGGCGCGACGCGCAGCACTGCGTGACTGCAGACTGCATCGTGCAGGTTTCAATCCACGCGCCCCGCGCGGGGCGCGACGTCATGGTCTCGGCTGGACTGCGACAGCGGTCTGCATGGTTTCAATCCACGCGCCCCGCGCGGGGCGCGACCGACGATGCCGTGGTCATTGCGGTGTCATCGGACGTTTCAATCCACGCGCCCCGCACGGGGCGCGACGGCGTACGTCTGCACAGTGCTCGCAATGATGGTGTTTCAATCCACGCGCCCCGTACGGGGCGCGACGGTAACGAGCCGTATCACCTGCATTCTGCGATGTTTCAATCCACGCGCCCCGTGCGGGGCGCGACCACAGGCGTATCTGCAACTTCAGCACCACCTCGATGTTTCAATCCACGCGCCCCGTACGGGGCGCGACTGCCAGTGACTGCATAGCGTGCCTGCATCGAAGTAGCAGGTTTCAATCCACGCGCCCCGTACGGGGCGCGACATCGCATCGAGCTGTTATCCGACAGGCACAGCACTGAATGTTTCAATCCACGCGCCCCGTACGGGGCGCGACCGACTGCGAGGTGGACGCTGCATCAGTGCAATGTTTCAATCCACGCGCCCCGTACGGGGCGCGACTGCCAAGCTTGCATCAGCTGACGATTGCGAGTGTTTCAATCCACGCGCCCCGTACGGGGCGCGACGGCTTCAACATAACATGCCCGCCTTCAGTCGTTTGGCGGAAACTTTCCGCGAACTTCGCCGTTAGAGTCACCTAATGGTCGCAACCGTGGTCACGAATCTGGATTGCTCCGAATCGAATGAACAGTTTGCGGGGCCGCGAGCCTCCCCGGTCGCGTCTGCGCGCTTTGGGTCCGCGCGCTATAAAACGAGCGGCCCCTCTGGATCATAAGCAGGCTTCGCTCCGCAGTGTTCCACCCGTCGCTGCCAATTGGCTCCAAGGAGGTAGAAGCGCAGGCTGTCGGTCTGGGGATCCACCAGCGCTAGCAGCTTAGCGCGAAAGGAAACCCAGTGGGCGGGTTCGAGCAGGCACTCGAAGACAGAGAATTGGACCCGCTGGCCATGGTCTTCGCAGAGCTTCGCAACCTGGCGCAGCCTGCGACGGCCAGCCTCGGTCTGCGTCTCGACGTCATAAGTTACCAGGACCATCATGTCGGCTATTTCCAGAAGAAGGACGGGTAGGCGTCGAGGTCCCCGCGCAAGTGCCTAGCCAGCAAGAGGGCCTGGGCATAAGGCAGGAGACCCAGAGGAATTCTTTCGTTGAGGAAAGGATGGAGGACCTCCTCCTTCTTCCTGGTCTGCCAGGCTATCAAGACCTCTTTGCGGGTAGCATCACTCATGACGACGCCACCGGACTCAGAGCGTATAAAGCCGTTCCCCGCGACCTGGCGGCGATTGACGAGGGAAACGGCGAGGCGGTCAGTGAGCACCGGACGCAGTTCTTCCATCAGGTCGAGCGCAAGGCCGGCACGGCCAGGGCGGTCGCGATGCAGAAAACCCACCGCGGGGTCAAGCCCGACGGTTTCCAGCGCGGAAGAAAGATCGTGAGCCAGCATGACGTACAAGAACGACAACAACGCATTCATGTTATCCATTGGAGGCCGGCGGCTGCGCTCGCGGAAGAAGAAGTCCTCCTTCTGATGGAGGATCAGCTGGTCGAAGACGCTGAAATATATCCGGGCCGCGTCGCCCTCCACGCCGCGTAGGACGTCAAGCGAGGCCGCACGCTCCAGGAGGCGAAGCGACTGGCCAAGCTGCAAACAGGCTGCGCCGAGCGTGGCAGACGGATGCTCTCGCGCAGCGCGCAGCACCGAAGTGCGGCAATTGGCGACCTTCGCCAGCAGATAGGCCCGGGCCAGCGCGGCCGAGGCGGATTCATCGTCAGCCCGGCGATATTGCTCCCGGCGCAACAAGACGTTTCCATGGATGGGGCCTTGAACGCGGGCTAAAAAGCGGCCGTGCTCGGTGAGAAAACTAACCCCGACGCGACTTTCGGCGCAGAAGCCCATCAGAGCCGGACTGATCGATACCAGACCGACGCAAACGATCCCCTCCAAAGTATGAATAGGGACACGCAACAGCGTCTCCTGCTCCACACGGACCAGGACAGTTTCGCCGTCCTTGCTCAAGTAGGCATGAGGAACCGTCACGTAAAGCGTGTTCAGCAGTTTCCTCAAGGAACCGGATCCTCGGGTACGAGCGCTGTCTGACGGAGGTTAGCGGCGGCGAAGCGGCGTAGGTACTCGGACGCGCTGGCCGATCCGGTCGCCGCCGGCAGGCAGACCGGCTTCATCGAGCAGCTATCACACTTCTTCGCGAAGACGGCAGGTGGGGTGCGGCGAGAGCGGTCAATCTCATGCATTCGCGAGGCGAGCCGCTCGACTTGCCCCCGGAGTTCGCCGTCGAAGACGACCTCCGTCCGGCGCTTGGCCTTGCCGTCGAAGACCGCTCCGGCAGGCACCTCGACAGCAAGCATCTCCTCCAGGCAAAGCGCCTGCGCGCACAGCTGGATGCGGTAGGCCTCCCTGCCTGCCTTGTCGCGGCTGCGCTTGTATTCGATAGGAAACGGGCGCCAACTGCCCCTGCGTCGAGGGAAGGCAATGCCTTGGCCAGCATCACAGGGCAGGAATTCAACGATGTCGGCCTGCCCAGAGAGGCCGAGGCGATAGCAATGCAGCGGCAAAGTTCGGCGGACGAGAGCGCCCGGTCGCGACTCGATCACCCCAGAGTGCGCCTTCTCGTGCAGCAGCGCACCCTCGGCGGTGAAGACATTCTCCTCCCATTGTTGCTCCAGGTGGACCAGCGCCCAGCGGCGCTCGCAAAAAGCGAGGTGTTGGAGGCCGGACAGCGGGAGGAGTTCGTCTTCGGCGAAGTGGGTCGTCTCCATGGTTCGTACCGTGCAGTTAAGAACGCAGGGGGAACAGCAATTCGACACCCGCCGGCATATCTGCCTGGGTGGGTAGAGTCAATTCGTAGTCGCTGAAGCTACGCGGCGCCACTTCAGCTTTGGCCGCCTTCGCCGAGACCTTTTCAAAGAGCGTCTCCGCCGGCGCTTCGCCCAGTCTTGATCCGTGTTTAAAGACCACCAGCTCTCGCGGAGTCATCAGGCCGCGGGCAGCAGAGTGATCGAGATCGAACATTCCGCGCAGCGCCTTCCAGAAGAGATCCAAATCCTCCTGCGAAAAGCCGGTGCCCTTCGCCTTAGCCGGATCTTGGCCAATCTCCGCGAAAATAGGGTTGATGAAGCCGTGCGCGCGGTACAAACCATACGCAATGGTGTGTTTTTTTCCGAAAGTGCCCTGGGAATTCTTGATGTCCTTTTCGCCCGTAAATGCCTGGCGCGAAATGGTGTGTTCGGTGGAGAAAATCGGGTCCACAGAGCGTGCGAAGGTTAGCTGGATGGGTCCGCGAACCTGGCCACAGTTGAACTCCGTCACAGACATAACTGCTCCAAAAGCGCGGATATCGAAGAAGTTTTCACACATCCAAGTACGCGCCAGCGCAATATTGTTGTCTCTATTGTCGTCCCTCTTGGACTTAGTCTTTTTCTTCTCGCTCTCTTCTGACTCCTGCGTCTCCGCCGGTGTACTCCTCAACTTGAGGTGCTCATACGCCATGCGCTGACGGCTTTCTAGCGTGTTGCCGGAAAGCACGTAAATGTCGTAGCCATGA
The DNA here is from genome assembly GCA_963787145.1 of uncultured Acidobacteriaceae bacterium. Lineage (GTDB taxonomy): Bacteria > Acidobacteriota > Terriglobia > Terriglobales > Acidobacteriaceae > PALSA-350. Next base: position 481,283 of record CAWBBY010000014.1, on the reverse strand, counting down.
CGCTGCTTGCCATCCTCCTGCTGGCTCTGGAAGATGTAGTCGCGTACCTTACGCTTGAGGCAGACGTCAGAGACAAGACCCTGCGAGGTTTCGGGATCGATGCGGGGCGCGTTGTCAGCATCGGGGTCCCCATTCGGGTTCCCGTCCTTGCAATCGAAGTAGTATACGAAGTCGTATCGGTTCTCGATGGTGTTCACTGTTCGCTCTCTTTCTCTGGCGCGTAGTCACTAATGTTTAGGCTAGTGTCGATTTCAGTTGAGGAGCTATCGCCTGCCTCCACGCCCTTTGGCCGGTAGGCCTTCTGGTGGTAGAAGCCGAGCGCAAATCGCGCCTTGTCATGCATGCCGAAGGCCTTTGGCGGCTCACCGTCCAGCAAGCGCTCCACTTCGGAGATCTGCTGCTCGATGCCGAATGCGGCTTTCGCGCCTAGGCCGTTGTTGGTCTTCAGCTTTCGAAGCTTGCTCAGGTGTTTGCGGCCCAAGTCGAACACCCTAGCCATACCCACCGCCGGCGAGTTCATGAATAGCGTGTAGTAGCGGTCTGCGACAGTTGCGTTTGGCTGCGTCTCCCCTGCAGTGTCGAAAGTTTTCCACTGCAGGTAGTCATGAATGGCGAGCAGCCGTCCACAGAGATAGGCCGGCTGGATATTCGGCTGCTTCAGATCGAGCGAGGGAGACATCGGTTCTCCTATTCCAGCAGAGTGGTGAAGGTCATTGAGGCAGAGCCGCAGCAGTCCAAGCGCAGGCAGGTCCGTTCGCTTATTGCTGTCCACGCGCATGCGCAGAAGCACATCCGCGACGAACCGGTAACCGAGCGGGCATTGAGAGCCTTCGAGGGCGCGTCGCAACAGAGCGACGACCCGCCCAGCGGTAGGCTTTCCTTCGCGCTCGATGGCGTAGAGAAGCTGCCAGAAGTATGGGGTGAAGAGCGGCTCGTCGGCTGCCAGCGGCTGGATCTGCAGACCCTCCCACCAGCCGAGCACATTCCCTAGGGCCTCCGGTAGCAACTCAGTAACCCAGGAACGCAGGATGAGGCGGCTGCCCGTCGCAGAGACTGCTGCCATGTAGAAACGGTCAGGATCCGGTGAAGCGGAACGGGAAAGACGCAGCAACTGTTGCACCTCGGCCACCCTTGCCGAGGTGGGCCGTTGCTGTGCGGTTATCGCAGGATTTTCTGTGGACTCGTCCCGCAGCCAAAAGAGAAAAGCGACGTCTCCGAAGTCCTGGCGATGGGCGCCGCCTGGCCTAAGCAGGTCATTGAGCGCCAATACGTACGCCATGGCGCGATCGTCGCAAACCGGGCTATTTGCGTTCTGCTCCCAACCATAGGAACGAAATGAACCCTTATCGAAAGACATCAGGGAGACGCCCGCCGACTGTCCGCCAAGCGCTGCCGTGTGCTTGATCTTTGGATGTGTCGGGGCCACCGGACCGACTATTCCAGAGATCAGGCACTCGGCCGGCTCGGCCGAGGCCTCAGAAACAGCTGTAGCATAGGCCTTACGCCACCATGCCTGCGGCGCTTCGCGTTCGGTGACCACATCGCCGAGCGCGTAGAGCGCGACGTTGCTGCCGGGCACCGCCGAAGCAAACGCTCGGCGCGCTTTCTCCACCTCCGCCGGCCGTGCATAGAAAAGGCTGCAGGCTCCAAGAGCTTCGTCTTTCGTCTCTTCCGCCACGCGAGATATTAGGGCTACAAAGGCCGCGTGGCGCTCAACATGATTCTCCACTTCCTGCGGACTCGTCCACGCGCCAACCCCTAGCACGTACTTGATGTCGTCTGCTCCAAGCAAGGGATGGAGCCCTGAGTTCCGATTCACCGGCGAACGCGGAACGCGATGCGTCTGCGACCGCTGCTTACCCTTGGACCCCGGTTTCCCGTTTTTCGCAGCTATGTGGTCGAAACGCGGGGTAACGCCGAGAAAGCTGCCGTCATCCCCGATCTGCAGGAAGTAGGGAACCGCCCGTTCCTCGAAGGCGACGTCGTCAAGCTCTCTTTGCAGGTGATTGTCGGCGTATTCTGCTAGCGCTTGTACGAACATGCAAGCACCTCCGCACGAGCCGTGGTGTCCGGAAGGACAACCTCCGGCCGGGTATCAAGCACGCCTTTTTCCAGCTTCGCAGCAAAGAAGACAGGGCGCTTGCCGTCTGGCGAGGTGAACGAGATGTCGTAGAGCATGCGGCCGAGATCCTCCGTGACATCAAGCGGTGCATCGGCGCCGGTGGCGAGGCGGAACTCGGCAGCGAACTCCCGGCAGCCAAGATAGGGCCTGGTGTGACATTGGCCCCTCTCCGCACGGCGCGTCATCATCGCAACATACTTCTGCGGCGTGTTGTCGCCGCTGATATCAAAGACGTGAGGGTAGGCCTCGATCACGTAGGCTACATTTTTGAGCGCCGTCGTCATGCGTGGAGTACCGTCCGTACCTTCGCCGGCTCCGGCCGCCTGCGGTTGGTAGCTCGCGGGATTCTTCATCCATTCCGCAACCGTGCGCGGAGCGACTTTGCTCTGCAGTTCGTTGCGCTTGAGCGCGATGGTGGAAGGGAGTGCGGGAGGGGCGTCCGCCCTGGTGTGTGGGTGTTTGACCAGCCAGATGCTGGTGACGATCCAGCGAAACTCCGGCTTCCAGAGGATCGAGTCCAGAATGTTGCGCGCAGCCGAAGGTGTCGGCATGGGGTAAGAGTTTCTTTCAACCTTCGCCTCGGGGCGCGTAAACGAGGCGAAGTCGCCTGCAACAAAGATGCGAACAATGGGACGCATGGGCGGCTCCCTATTCAAGCCAGATGAAGCTTACTGATTCTCGGCAGAAAAGCCTACGGGACTTCGCTTCGGAGCACTAGGCGCGTCGTCAGTTGTTCCATTCTGGGACACCTCCGCCGCTTCCTCGATGCTGAGGGTTACGGCTGACGAGTGGAAGGTGTATACAAGTTGCGCGTTTGGTATGGAGATGCGAAGTTCGCTATGGCTAGACTCAGACTTAGGCATGGGTCGTCTCCTCGGAATAATAATGGATGAATCTATCGGGATCTGTCAATTGTTCTTCGTTCCGCTAACATGACTGCATTATACTGGCTCGTAAGAGGCCTTGCGGTTCGTATCGCGAAGCGCTTTTTTTCATCTCTCGGTGTCCGCGCTGGCTTAACAATAGATTCGCGTCCCAATAGGCGCGTGGATTGAAAAATGTTGGCGGAGCGAAGTACATCAGGCAAACTGCTGAGGGCTGCTTAGCCGAGCGGCCTCAGTCAGACGATCAATCCCTGCGCTGGTAACTCCGTCAATAGCCCTCGGCCCTTCTCCTCGTAGGCGGGATCGCTGCACACCCAAAGATCGCTGCCGGGTGGCACCTCGTAAATGGTTTTTCTCTTTGCTCTCTCGAACTCCCAAGGTTCCAAGCCGACGGAATACCGCTGCAGTTGGCGTAGTAGTTGCGCGTCAAGGTAGGGGGCCCGCCCCAGCTGTAGTATGAATCCCTTTCCGGCTTGGTAGGGTACAAAGACGTCCTTGGTTCGCGAATTAATCATCTCGAACTCCTCGGCCAGCGTGGCGAAGGCGAGCGTGCCGTCATCGCGCATTCTGGCCAGGTGTTCGCCGCGCGTATAGCCGTCGGCTTGGCTGTAGTAGCGCTCGAAGTATTTCTGCATGGCCGCTATATCGTTGACCTGGACATCTCTCTCGCGTGCCAGGCCGGCCGTAACCGCGGTTGCTTCGCTATAGTCGTGGGGAGGCGTCTTGCCGTCTTCGCTCTCGAATACGACTAGGCACCCAGCGGGTTCGCCTGCGGCCGCGGTAAGCTTACCTTCGCGGTCCACGCGCCCAGCCACCTGAATGATCGCGTCCAACGGGCCGAGAGCGCGGAAAGCGATAGGAAAATCGACGTCAACCCCAGCTTCGATCAATTGAGTGGAGACGACTAGGCATGGAAGCTTGCTTGCAAGCCGGGTGCGGATGACGGCGAGCACGTCCAATCGATGTTGCGCGCACATGCGTGTGCTCAAATGGAAAATGCTCTCGCGTTGCTCTTCGCTGCGACCGGCGCCAAGGAGCGCGTCGTACAGACAGGCTGCGTGCTGGCGCAGGTTGACGACGCACAGCGCCTGCCGATGGGTGATCATCTCGCTCGCGAGGTGATCCCATGCCGTTGGGGTTCCAAGCCGCCACTCGATCCGGACGCGTTGAAGTGCGTCCTGCATCCGCTTCGCGAGTGCGGGCGCTATGATCGGCGACACAGTACCTCTCGGCCACGCATAGCACTCCTGACTAGTCTTCTGAGCCTCGAAGGCTGGCTGTGTGGCCGTGGCCATGACTACCGCGCATCCCCAGTCCGCGGCCAGCTCACGCAGCATTGCAAGCAACGGCGCCAGTAGCCTGCGTGGCAGTGTTTGGACCTCGTCGAGGAGAATGATCGAGCGCGCGATGTTGTGTACGCGACGCAGATCCGATGGGTGGTTGGAGAACAGTGTCTCAAAGAAGCGGACGCTGGTCGTGACAATCACTGGACTATCCCAGTTCTCCGTCTCCGGGCGACTGCGGTACAGCCTGGAACTCGTCTCGTCCTCCTTACGCGCCTGGAAATGCCCGGTGTCTTGACCATGCACAGCTTTGGGGCTGAGCGCATAGACGGCCCCTGAATGGTGTTCGAAGACCGCGTCTCCGCCGAATACTGAGCGGTAAACCTCTGCGTTCTGCTCGATGATGGACAAATAAGGAATAACCACGATGATGCGTCGAAATTGCTCTGGCTGGGCGAGCGCCCGCTCCAGGGCGAAGCGCATGGCCGCCAGGGTTTTGCCGCCGCCTGTCGGCACCGCCAGCGACAACAGATGAGCTGCCCCCTGCGCGGCTGTGCGGCACAGCTCTTGCACCTCTGTACGCACATCGTCGACGGTCTTGCTGGTGCCGCTGGCCGGTGCCTGGTCGCGCAGCTTACTGAGGTAACTGTTAAGCTGTTCCAGCTTTACATTCGCCAAGAGCGGCACCTGCAGGTTTGCACGCCCGGCAGTGTCGAGCCGGTCGGCATCGACCAGGCAACTGAGCAGCATGCGAGTCAACAGGTCTTGGCTGCAGCTCGTATTCGGTGGTTCACTGGCGACGAGCGCTCTTGCGATTCTCGGTTGATCCTCCAGTGCATCGCGCCAGATCGCTTTGGCGATCTCGCGTTGCTTCTTCGGGTCGCTGGCCTCGTTCGTAGGTCTGGTCGCAGGCTCAAGCTTATCCTCGTCCATGAGGCCCGCGTGATGCGCCGCAATCGCGCGAACGACGGGAAGCGCCCACTCGCGAGACGCTTGCCCGTGAGACAGGCCAAATTGACGCGCTGCGATCGCACCGTAGATGGAGTGTGGACACCTGCCGCCGCCCGTGCGGATCATCTGTTGAAAGCATGCGGTGTATTTTCCAAAGTCGTGTAGCACGCCGGCCATGGAAGCCATCTGGTGAAAGGCCAGATTACTCGGCGCAGCGCCTTTCGCCAGCTCCGACGCAAGACGAGAAACGTTAGCCAAATGCTCCGCGAGGGGTTGCCAGCGACTCCCGACGTCATGCTCCCCCAGCCCCGCGGGATCGGAATGCGCCCAAAACATATTGTGTCTCCTCCGTGTGAGTGCCACAGAGTCTGATCTCGTTACCGGGAAGCTTACATCATAACGGCTGGGATAAAGGTCCGTGGGTGACGAAAACGGTGACCACAGCAAACCGGATTCCTTCGCTGGCTTCTAAAAGCCGGCGAATCTCCTCCAGACTCAACTTCTCCGCTTCTTGCACGCTGATAATCAATCCTCAGCATGCCTAATCCTTCAGGCTCATCTTGTGTTGGAAACAAGGCCGCCTTTCAGGCTCATCTTGCATTGGAAAAGACTACCTCTCGACGCCGCCCAAAAACCGTGCTACTGTGCGATTAAGTATTCACATCTCAGCGCCGTCTTACCACGACGGCCCTGCCTGGCCTTGCACCGGCGCGATCTGCCCGTGCATCTGCCGCCAACTAACGGGAAGTGATCAGCGCCCGCAAGCGTGATGACTCGGCGATCGCAAACGGTAATGTGACAGTGACGGATTACGCCTTTCCGCAGCATCCCTGCGCCCCGCGAGGGCGCGCCTGCGGAGAGCAGAAATCACCGCGTAAAACAGGGTGCGCTCAGTGCGTCCTCTTGATTGAGTAGTTTTGACAACTTGGAAAACACCACACCACCTGCCCCGCCCGTCCCGGCCTGCCGCGGAGCTTGCCGTGGGACCGGATGCCGGCTCGGGGCCAGATGAAACGCACGCCGGAGGATGGACGGGGCGTTTATCAACCTGGCGCGTAGGCAGAATGATCGTCCCGTTGTCACCGGACTGACTAGGTGAAAGACGGAAGAAGGATCGGCAGGCCAGCGCATGAGAAGGAGACTTATCTCGCTTATCTCGCTTTTCGCGCACTTTTTTTCGGAAACCATGGATCCACAGCCTCAGTCCAGTCTCGGGACATATCCGCTGACTGTCCCCGGAACTTAAATGAGCGGGTTGGGACGCTGGCGCTTGCCGGCTCGCGAAGGCAGCGGCGGGAATTCGCTTCTACCACCTCCTCCCGGGCGATGTTCGCCCGGGGAAAAGGAGCAGACTTAGTTCGCTTAATTAGCTTAGTTCGCACATTTCTGCACGGGCTTTCATTTCCTCTCCTGAGAGATTAGGCGACATGACACCTCCACCCTCTGGTCGCCCGTCGAAGAGGACAAACGCGAAGAAAACGAACAATCGGTAATGGAGGACGAGGAACCGGCAAGATCAGTAGGGACTTTTAGCGCTTATAGCGCTTTTAGCGCACTTTTGTTCGGCAAAACCGTGCCTATGACGGCCCCAAGGGACTTTTAACGCTTATAGCGCTTTTAGCGCACAAAAATCCCGAACGCAGCAGTGGATAGCGTTAGCAGAAATCCATGGCGGCCTGTCCTGCCCTCTATGCGATTTTCGGATCGACCCATCTTGGAACGAATCTGCCTCGAGGCCAGCCTCGCCTCCGCAGCCAGAAAAATTCCAATCCCCTCACACGCAAGATGACCAAATTAATTGCTTGGTCATCTTGATCATCTTCGTGAAACAAAGGACTTATTTGGCAACCTTGCCAAATCGATCCAGACGGACTTGCGAAACCGCCTTAGAAGGTGAACTTGGCGCCAAGCTGAATCTAACGCTCCAGCCGTTGGAACAAAGGTTCGTCACCCGCCGAGGAGATCTTTCCGATGGTACCCGCACTTACAGTAGCTCCGGGATTGTCGAACTGCGGAGTGCCTAATCCCCTCTCCTTCAGGCTCATCTTTCGATTGGAAAAGACTGGGGGAAAGAAGATTATTTTGGTAACCATGGCGGTGCTCTGTTACCAGCCCATTTGTCGCATTCGCTTGAGCGCGCTCGACTGATTCATGCGTGCGGGCCGTCGTGATTCGCTATTGAGGGAAATGGTGGTCGTTTTGTTTTTGCCGCTTCTATCCTCACGATCAACGACTGACAAGGGAAAATGCTGGTGAGCTCTTATGGGGCTCGGTGCCGGTCGGGTCCAGTTGGAGGGATTTCCTGTTATTAGGCCCATATTGGACCCTCGAAACCTCGAGATTCGAGCCGCGAAGTCTCTTGGCAGAGAGCAAGCAAATGCCGAAGGCCGCACGCCATGTTCCGCACTACGGCCTCTCTCTGGACGAATCGCTTTGCCATACACTTAGTTGCCCTGTGTTTGGAACTGTTGCTCCTTGTAGTTGTTCTCGACACTGAGGCGTCTTACAACCGTAAGCCCTTTGGGTCCAAGTAGAAACGTGGTCCCTGTTTCATTGTTAGTCACTTGATGTCTCACGTTCTCGACTGTGGCGAGTTGAGTCGGAGCAGAAGCGGCGATATCGATTACCTGGTAGTTACGCCCAATTGCAGGGACGTACTTGTAGGGTTGGTCCGTGGCGAGAAAACCACTCTCTCCCAAGGTCTCAGCGGGACCGAGATCAGCCATGGCCGAGATCATCCGCAGCACAGGCCTCTTGGCCTTGTGTAGATCGAGCACGGCTTCCTTCTGGCTGTCACGAAAATACACGAGTTCCGCGTTGTAGCCGAGTGGACGAACGAAATCAAAAGCGCCCTGTGCTGCCAACGGCGTGCTCACTACCAGCTTGATGCGAGCCGGATCCGTAACATCAAAGACTGATAGACGAGCGCCTTGCTGCTGCTCAACATAAAGATAGGTGTCTCCTGCATTGTCGGAGTGAAGAAAAAGCGAGTTGCCCGGTGTCTGCGCCTGCTCCGGAAGATCGCGAGCTTCCATGACTACCAGGTCATTCGACTTCTGGTGGATCTCTGCCTCTGCCGGCGATGTAGCTAAAACCGCCGCTGCGACAACTAGACCAAGCGCGAGTGTGGATTTGATGGTGTTGTTCATGGTGTTTCTCCTTTTCGAAATTCAGTGTCGATCCTCAGAGGCCATCGTGTCCAAGTAGTAAAAGTGATGCCGTATAAGCGATATCAGGGCCTCCTTATACGGCATAAGAATTTGCGAATTCCGTTGGCGCAGGTTTCGTCCTAATGTCGAAACATGACTACACGGAAAGAACCAAGCACGACAATCGCAATCATCGGTGTAGGGGTAAGTGGAACCCTTACGGCGTTTCACCTGCTTCGGCAGGGAACGCCGGCGCGTGTAATCCTTATCGACCAGCGGCCCGATTTCGGGCTTGGCCTGGCGTATTCAACTCCGAGCCTCCGCCACCTGTTGAATGTTCCTGCGGGGAAGATCAGCGCACTGCCCGATCAACCAGACCACTTCCTCAATTGGCTTCGTGAGAATCATGACCCGGCTGCAACGGAGAAGACCTTTGCTCCGCGAGCGGTATTTGGACGATACATCCAGTCTCTCCTGGCATCGACGAGTCCGATCGAACAGGAGATCGCAACCGTCGTTGATGTCCGTCAGCAAGACTCCGGGGCAGTCCTTACGTTGGATAACGGATGTGAGCTACGGGCCGACCTGGTCGTTCTGGCGACCGGAAACTTTGACCCGGCTCCACTTCCAGGAATCACGAAGGCCGCGTCCGATTCGGGTTTGTATCGCCACAATGCATGGGCGGCGGAAACGTACGAGGGATTGCAGCCCGATGCCCCTGTTGCTCTCATCGGAACAGGTCTGACCGGGGTGGATGTCGTGCTCAGGCTGCGTGAACTCGGACACCGCGGAAGGATCATTGCCCTGTCTCGTCACGGCATCTTCCCGAATCGGCACGACGATTACACGCCACTGAGTTCAACCGCAATCCCATTAGATACACCGGCCACCTGTGTCGCGTATCTCCGCGCTCTGCGCGCTGCAATTCGTGGAGGTGCGGAGTGGAGAGCCGCTATCGATAGCCTCCGTGAGACGACCAACGAATTGTGGCTCCGTCTGCCCATCGAGGAAAAGAAGCGCTTTCGCCGGCACCTGCAGCGCAGATGGGAAGTCGTACGCCATCGTATGGCGCCGCAGATTGCAGACGTCATCGAATCTGAGCTTCGGAACGGCACCCTGGAAATCCGCGAAGGTCATCTGAAGACCGTCGATGCCTCTCCTGCAGGCGCGCACATAACTCTTCGCGCACATGATGACAGTGAGAGCTTCTATGCAGATCGAGTCATCAACTGCACTGGACCGAACATGAACTACCGCCGCATCCCTTCAGCTCTTCTCCAAAACATGTTCAACAGAGGACTCGTAAGCTCCGGCCCTTTAGGCACTGGATTCCATTGCTCGCAGGATGGAGGGGTCATTGACGCCGGTGGGCACGTTTCAGAAATCATTTTCAACATTGGCCCGGGCCGCCTCGGCGATCTAATTGAGTCGATCGCGGTTCCTGAAATCCGTCAGCAGGCCGTTGAGCTTGCCTCGACAATCGCTGAGCGTATGAGGTCGCAATCCATACTGCATGAAAAGACGGCGACAGGATCCGCAACAGCGGAGTTAAACGGAGGGTTGGTAGCAGCATGACCACCGCAACGGTCACCAACGTCAGAGGCACTGATCGGGCGGTGACATCGTGGCTGGCATCCGCCGGTTGGGCTATTGTTCTCGGAGCAGCCAGCGGCTCGGCTTGTGTCGCAATAAGGCTCTTCTTTCGCCTTCTTCAGTGGGTCTTTGTTCAGCAGACGGGAATGTTACCCATGGTGGCAGCCACGTTGCCGCCGGCGCGTCGTGTCTTGACCCCGATCATCGGAGCGGCGTTAGCGACCCTTGTGGTCTGGATGATGCGGAGGTGGGCACCGGATTTGCACTTTGAAGAATACGTGGAAGGCGTTCGCTTCAGAAGCGGCCGAATTCCTCTTCTTTCGACGGTTTGGCGGACTGCTTCCTCTGCCTTTTCCGTAGCCACCGGCGCCGCGATCGGGCGGGAAGGATCGATGATCCAATTCGCCGCTGCGATCTCCTCAGCGGTGGGAGAGCGATCTCCCCTACGGAATCTCTCGTTGTCGCGGCAGGTGGCCTATGGCGCCGCAGCCGCGGTCGCGGCAGCTTATCAAGCGCCGATCGCCGGAATATTCTTCGTCACAGAGATCGTCCTGGGTGAGTGGGTCTGGAGCGACATTCCTCGTCTGCTCCTGGCCTCAAGCACTGGCTGGCTTATTAGCCGCCTTTTGCTGGGTGCCGGCCCTCTCTTCCCGGTAAGGGGACCATTGCTGCTTACCCACGATCTGCTTTGGGTTCTCCCATTGGCTCTTGTTTTGGGTGCAGTTGGCCCGGCCTATCAGAAGCTTCTTCGTTTCTCCGCAATAGCGAAGCGTCTGCCCTTCGCACTGTTGTGGAGTGGCCTCGTAGTGGGTGTTCTCGCCCTGATCGAGCCTAAGGTCTGGGGAAACGGCGACGCCGCTCTCCTGGGAATTCTGCAGAACAAAACGATGCTCCTTGGAATCTTCAGCGTGTTTACCTTTCGCCTGGTCGCTACAACCTTCTGCGTCGGAACGGGCACGGTGGGAGGAGTTTTCACGCCAACCCTGTTCGCCGGGGCTGCCCTCGGTCTGGCGACAGGTCACTTACTGCACAATCCGGAGCCGTCAATACTGGCTATCTGCAGCATGGGGCTACTGATGGCTGCTGTGACGCACGCTCCTGTAATGGCAGCTCTGATGGCGGTAGAACTTACCGGGCAATGGCATCTTCTGCCGATCATTCTGCCATGCAATCTGCTCGCCTCGCTGATTGCTCGTACAATCTCGTCTGAGTCCTTATACGCGATTGCTAGTCCGGAGCCAGCGCAATGAAAGATAGGTTTCGACATACAAGATTGTGATTATCAAACAGGCGTCGACCTTTGGACTTCCAAGGGAAACAGGAGACGGATAGGGTCATGATAGAGAATTTCCGCATTCGAGTATTCAGGGCGGTCGCACAGCATCTGAACTTCAGCCGGGCCGCAGAAGAACTGTTGCTCACGCAACCCGCAATCACCCAGCAGATCAAGGCGCTTGAAGATGAGTTCGGGGTACCTCTATTCGATCGCGGCGGTGGACATATCGCGCTGACAGCTGGGGGAAAGGCGCTGCTACCCTTTGCAGAAAAAATGAAGGAGCTCTCCGACGAAGCCTTCGCCGCGGTGGCGGAGGCGTTTGGACAACATGCAGGCGAACTCGCTCTGGGAGCCTCCCAGACCATCGGTCAATACCTCCTACCAAGGTTCGTTGCCGGATTTCGGAGGACAAACCCTAAGGTCAGAGTCACGGCGCGCAGCGGGAATACAGATGAGATGCTCGAAGCCCTCCTCGCGCGAGAGATTCAGCTGGCGCTTATCGAAGGTCCGGAACAGCGGAAAGACCTCCATATTGAACCGTTCATGGAGGATCACATGGTACTGGTTGTCCCCGCAACTCATGAATGGGCCAATCACGATATTAAGGTAGAGGATCTCAAGAGCGAACCTTTGCTCATGCGCGAATTTGGCTCCGGCTCAAGAAGAGTGGTGGAGCAGGCGCTTTCGAAGGCCGGAGTGAAGACGAAGGATCTGACGATCAGCATGGAACTCGACTCCACCGAAGGCCTGCTGAGCGCGGTGGAAGCCGGCCTTGGAATCACCTTTGTCTCGAGGTGGGCAGTCCGAAATCAACTCTCGCTTCAAACGCTAAAGATCGCCAGAGTACACGGGCTGAAGCTGTCGAGGCGATTCTCAACGGCATATCCTGCCGGCCCAGAGCCAACAGGTATCGTCGGTATCTTCCGGACATTCTTGCTCTCCCAGGCAATGGAAATGACGCCAAAAAGGATAGCCAGAACAAATGCCTCCTAGATGCTATTGAATCCGGCATCCGGGGATTGACAGCATCTGTTGTTTGCTAACAGGGCAAAACGCCCATCGACCATTCAGATCAATTTCTTGGCCCAGTGGCCTTAAAAACGGCAATGCAGTATGAGACCTCCTCCAAGGCTTGCGAATGGCGCCAGGGAAGGTCTAAGCTGGGGTCGCTCTTCAAACGAACTTGGATCGAGGATAGACAATGCGTATTCGTGTTCTGGTTCTTGCAGGTGCTGTGATGGTGAGTGGTGGTATGCAGATGCGGGCGCAGATGAGTGGACCCCCGCCGTCGCCGCCGGTGGGTACAAAGGAAGATCCCGCGAAAGCGGTGGACGGTTTGCTCTCCCTGATGGAGTTCCAGGTAGTGGGCGCGGCGAAGGCTATGCCAGCCGATAAGTACAGTTTCGCGCCGGCGCAAGGCATCTTTGCCCCGGGCCAGACGACGCAGTTCGACACCGTGCGCACCTTTGTGGGACAGGTGACGCACCTGGCGCAGGCGAACTACTTCTTTTTCAGCTGGAGCGGCATTAAGCCTGACCGCGACGTGAAGGCAATCGGCTCTATTACGACGAAGGACGAAGCGGTGGCTGCACTGGAAGCATCGTTCGTCTACGCGCACAAGGCGATTGCGACCATCACGACAGAAAATGCGTTTGTCGCCATCAAGCCGATCGACGGGTTCAGCACGCGGGCTACGATAGCCGCTTTTGCAGCGGCCCACGGGAATGATCACTATGGTCAGATGGTGGAGTACCTACGAATGAACGGCATTGTGCCACCCGCGAGCGCCAAGTAGTAGCTGGTTAGCGAGTCAGCAAGATGCGGCCTTCAGCGACGAGTACAGATGAGTATCCGTACGACTTGAGGGGCATGGAGTTCATCCGCTGCGCATCAGGGAACTGACTATTGGCGTAGATGTTGTAGTCTTTGCTGCCTATCCGAACGTCGCCCGCGGGCAGGATAAGGTTCGAGCTGATCTGAGGCGCGGTCCTAAGCGGAGCGATCAGATGCTCTCCGCCTTGACGCCCTGGATGCCGGGTAACTAGAATCGGCCCATGGGCTCACTGTTACACGCGCGCTGTTGTTCTTTCGGCAGACATAGGTGGCACGCGCGCTGAGTCTATAGCTAGGACATTGGTGGTTCCGATCTCCCACGCGCCTGCTCCCGTACTTATAGCTGAGCAGGCTTTTCTGTCACTGCTATCTCGCAGCTTCGAGGTGATTTTCGATGAATCGACGTACTTTTCTGCACTCCGCCGCTGCGACTGCCAGCCTTGCGCTAGCAAGACCGCTTCTTGGTAAGACAACGCCCGCTACCCTAACCCACAAAGAGCGAGTTGACCGCGCGTTAAGCGGGCAGGACGTGGATCGCCCGCCATTTACTTTCTATCACCACTACAAGAGGCCGACCCCACAACTGGAGGCTCAAGACCATCTGGACTTCCACCGCACCTACGATACTGACATTGTCAAAGTCATGAATGACTTTGATTATCCAGCATCGTCGACCGGTAAGTGGTATGAGCTCAAGCCCCTGGATTCTCCATACCCAAATCAACTGACAACGCTCAAGCTAATCCGCGATGGGTTGAACGGAGATGCGTACTTTATCGATACGCTCTATGGACCCTATATGACAGCGATGATTTTGTTTGGAGCGCAACCTCAGTTTGCCAAACTGGGGAAATCGGAAGAAATTCAGGACCAGGTGATCAGCAACCTTCACGACTTTCAAAAGCAAAACCCTGACGGATGGCATACTGCGTTAGAAGCAATCACCCAATCCACAGTCAACCACATCCGACATACCAAGGATATTGGAGCTTCAGGAGCGCTGGTGAGCGTATTCAACGCGGAGAGCAAGTTCGGCTCTGTCTCCGATTATGAACGCTATACTCGTCCGTATGACAAACGTGTCTTTGATGCGCTGGCAGACACCAAGTTAACGGTGTTGCATTTGCATTATCTGGAGAGACCGTATATCGACCAGTTTAAACATTTCGATGCGCCGGTGGTTCAGTACTCTGTGAAGACCAGCGGAATTCCAATTTCCGAGGTGCGCAAACAATTCTCGCAGACGATCGCTGGAGGAGTGGATGAGATTGACTTCGACAAACTGACCACCTCAGAGATGCGGAAACAGTGGACGGAGGCAAGAGAGCAGGCGGGAAGCAAATACATCGCAGCGCCGGGTTGTTCGGTTCCGAATGACTCGACACCTGCCGAGCTGGCGCGCTTTCCGCGGTCTCTGGGCGTCTAAAGTATTTACAAAGCATTGCACCAATGTAATCGGGGAACTGCAATGAAGACTTCTTCCGTTTCACAACAATTTGTGTCTGCGCATCCATACGACCGCTATCTTCAGACGGGCACCGAAGAACAACAACGCCGCTGGACGCAGGTCTATGACCTAGCCCATTTAACCGCCGCACAGCAGCAGCTTGTCGGCGGCTTTGAACGGGATATGAAGATCCTGGTTTACAGCGGCATCTGGTGCGGCGATTGTGTCCAACAATGTCCGTTGATTCATCGCATCGCGGAAGCTAATCCCGCCAGGATCGATTTGCGCTTTATCGAGCGTCCCATGAGCGACGAACTGCCTGAGGACCTGCGGATCAATGGGGGCAGCCGCGTACCAGTTGTTCTATTTTTCTCCGAAGATTGGGATTGGTGCGCGACTGCGGGGGATCGCACCATCCATCGTTACCGCGCCTTGGCTCTTAGCAGACTCGGCCCGAGTTGCCCCACGGGAATTATCGCACCGGAAAAAGACGAACTCGATGCCACGCTCGGCGATTGGCTGAATGAGGTTGAGCGCGTGCAGCTGATGCTTCGGCTAGCACCCCGGCTTCGCCAAAGGTATCAGGACTAGACCTTAGGGGTTTTTAAGCGATGAACCATCGATTGATTGCCGTGGTATCGCTTCTCTTCTGGATCACTTATCCGTGTGCTCTTACCCAGGCCGGTCCCACGTCTGAAGCGAACTGGCAGAAGGACCTTCTTGCCTGGAGAGAACTTCAGGCAAAGAAGTTGCAGGCGCCAGATGGATGGCTATCTCTGGCGGGCCTTGAGTGGTTGAACGAAGGGGACAACATGTTCGGGTCGGCATCTGATAACCGGATTCGGATCCAGGCAGATGTCGCTCCGCATCTGGGCGTGTTGCGCCTGAGCCACAACGCCGTAAGTCTTGCGCCTCCATCGGGAGGCTTTCCCCAAGGGCTCTTGTTGGACGGGCACACGCCAACAGCTCAAGTGCTTGCCAGCCAAGGCAATCCGAGCATCCTAACCGATGGCACATTCAGTATGTTTGTGATTCATCGCGGAGACCGGTATGCTCTTCGCCTCAAAGACTCTCATTCTTCTTCGCGGCTCCAATTCCACGGACTCAAGTGGTATGCACCGAATGAGAAATACCGGGTCGCCGCAAGATGGATTCCCTATGCTCCCGCAAAGATTGAGAAGATCCCTACGATCCTCGGAACTACGATCGAGATGCCTGTACCGGGAGTGGCTGAATTTGTAGTCGATGGTCAAACGATACGATTGGAGCCGGTCCTTGAGTCGCCCAAGGATACAAAGCTTTTCTTTATCTTGCGAGATACAACCAGCAAGACTACGACTTACGGAGCTGCGAGATTCTTGTACACAACATTTCCGGATCAGGGCTTGAACAAGCCCGGGAAGCTCTGGTTGGACTTCAATCGATTGGAAAACCCTCCCTGTGCCTATACCCCTTATGCAACCTGCCCGCTGCCTCCACAGCAGAACCGCTTGACCGTCGCTCTTCCTGCCGGCGAGCAACGGTACCACGACTAGTGTAGTGCGTCGCTGATAACGCCCAATATGTTTCCTAGCCCCTCCACAACCGGTCGGGTGCCCCAGTCCCGCAGGGACGACTGAAAGTAGCCCAGGATGAAATCCCGGGTAGGTAAGGCAAAACAGGACGGCTGAAGTGGGAAGGACGTTGTCCTGTTTGCCCTCGGCTGTTGTTCATGAGCCAATCGTCCCAGGATTTCATCCTGGGGAATCATCAGCCGTCCCTGCGGGACTGCTCTGTTTCGTCTTTGTTTACCCAGGATTTCATCCTGGGCTACTTTCAGTCGTCCCTGCGGGACTGGGGCACCCGACCGGTTGTGGAGGGGCTAGGAAACATACTGGACGTCATTAGCGACGCACTACACTAGCCTGAATTTCTCACGGCCTGGTCACGTCTTGTCGCTATCCTGCTTCTCGTCTGAGGATTGATCAGCCGGCCGCTTACTGTAGCGGAAATCGCAAGCCGAGAATCCCTGAAGGATTGTGTGTTTCCGTTCGAGCGCGATTTCTCCGTTGAAACCCTCGATGAAGGTCGCGTCGCGATTGCAGGAGAGTATGCTGCCAAGTTCTTCGATGCCCAGGCTGCGGTAGAGTTCGGCATACCTGCACCTGGTCACGTCGAAATTCAGAACGCTTTCGTTCTGATCCAGGATGCGCAGTTGTAGCGCGTCGTTTCTGCTCCAGGGCTCCACGGACTCCCCATAGGCTTGCAAATCGTTCCTACCCACGCGCGTGGCGAGTTCCCTGCCCTGCCGGCGTGCAATTCCAGTAACAACATTCCGAACCACTTCGAGAACCTCTTGCCGCCCAAACTTATCGCCAAGGGCATCCACGATGGGCGCTAGAAGACGAGCTTCGATTTCACGCCGCTTCAGGACTCCGATCTCATTCAGTTCCACATCACTGCTCATACGGTTTACCTCGCATAGAACCTTTCGCACCGGAGTAAGTGCCGTGTCCTGGTACTACAAGCATGGTACCGCCATCGAAGCCAGATCAGTGGGGTGGCCTCGCTTTCAGCTGGGCGCGGCATGTGGCCCAGTTCGCACGGCAGCACGCAATCAAATGTGTGTAATATCGGTCATTTCTGATACTAATGGATAGCTAAAAAAGGTCTAAGATTGCATGGCTGAATGGATCTCCCTCTGCGAAGCAATTGCCGGGAACGTACACGATGGAGATTGCCTTTCGCTTGAGGGTTTCGCGCATCTCGTTCCTTTTGCAGCAGGACATGAAATCATTCGGCAACGCAAGCGCAACCTGTCGCTGGTCAGAATGACGCCGGACCAGCCGCGGTCCTGAGAACCCCGGCGCTACATTGGAACATCATTTTGCAGGGAGAGGAAGAGACCGTATTTTTCGCATGGTGAGAATTCGGGTTTGCTTCCTGGAGGGTTCCGCGTGAGCGCGGCCGGCCAGGCGTCTTCTCTATTCTCTACTCCAGAGATGGATCGCGTCTTTTCTCTATTGCGCCAGCTACAGCACATGACGCGTTTTGAGTGGGCACTCAATGCGGCGCTGGAAGCAAGCGGGCTTGCGGCGAAAGGTGCGGCAGAGGCCGTGGAACCCTTGTTGGATGCTGCCTTTGTCGATATTCCATCCCTCCATGCACAGGAACATCAGGCCGGCAATCTGGCCATTCCCTTTATCCGTCAGCTCACCGCAGCAGTCCGTCTGCGCGACGAGAGAGCCGCGCGCTCCCTTCACTTGGGAGCAACCAGCCAGGATGTTCTCGACACAGCTTTAGTGTTGCAGATGCGCGAGGCTCTCGAGCTCATTCGCAACGATCTTCAGCAGCTCGATCGCCTTCTGGTCCAGTTGATCGACGAGAATGCCGATGCTATCCTGGCCGGCCGCACCTGGTTGCAGGAAGGTCCTCCGGTTACCCTGGGACTGAAAATGGCTGGCTGGCTCTCCGCCCTTCGCCGCCATCAGCAGCGGTTGGAGTCGGCATCGCAGCGCGCGATTGTAATTCAGTTTGGAGGCGCTGTCGGCACCCTTGCTGCGCTCGGAGAGCGGGGGCCTGGCGTTGCTGAGGCGCTGGCGCAGAAGTTGGGGCTGCCGGAACCCGATCTTCCGTGGCATACCCAGCGCGACAACATCGGCGAGGTGGGCGCTACGCTCGGCTTGCTGACGGGCACGCTGGGCAAAATCGCCCGGGACATTTCTCTTCTCATGCAGACAGAGGTTGCGGAAATATTTGAGCCCGGGGCTGAAGATCGGGGAGGCTCGTCGACCATGCCGCACAAACGCAATCCAGTCGGCTCGGCAGTCATCCTCGCAGCTGCGGCACGTGTTCCCGGATTGGTCTCAACACTCCTGGGCGCGATGGTGCAGGAGCACGAGCGCGGGCTGGGAGGCTGGCACGCTGAATGGGAAGCGCTGCCGGCAATCTTCCGCCTTACCTCGGTCGCGCTTTCCCGCACACTAGAAATCACCAACGGTCTCGAAGTGCACCGGGAAAAGATGCTGGCCAACATTGAGGCCACACGAGGCTTGGCCATGTCGGAAGCAGTGAGCGTTGCCCTTGCCGCACATGTAGGCCGCGCAAGGGCGCACGAACTCCTGGAGGAAGCTTCCCGGCGCGTCCTCGCTGAGCAGATTCACCTGCGGGATGTTTTGGCGGCGATGCCTGAAGTGCGTCAACATCTCAGCGAAACAGCTGTGAAGCAAATGCTGGATCCAAGGAACTACCTCGGCAGTACAAAGCGCTTCATCGAAAAGGTGCTCAATAACCAGGCATACGGAGAGCCAGATGCCTCACGCTGATCTTGATGACGTACGACTTCACTACGAGTTCGATGGACCAGCAGACAAACCTGTGCTGGTGCTTTCCAACTCGCTCGGAACCAACCTGCACATGTGGGATCGGGTGATTCCTTCGCTCAGCAGGGACTACCGCGTATTGCGCTATGACATGCGTGGCCACGGCGAGAGCACCGTCTCCCCTGGTCTTTATACGATCCCAAATCTTGCCGAGGATCTTCTTTCCCTCACCGATACGCTCGGTATCCAGAAATTTTTCTTTTGCGGACTGTCGGTGGGCGGCATGATCGGGATTTGGTTGGGGATCCACGCTGCACACCGTTTAAAAAAGCTCGTTCTGGCCAACACTGCTGCCCGCATTGGCACCCAGGATGGCTGGAATGATCGCATATCGAAAGTCCAGGGCGGCGGGATCGCTTCCGTCGCAGATGGCATCATCGAGCGCTGGTTCACCCCTGACTTTCGTCAGGCGTTCCCCAGTGAAGTGGAGGCCACGCGCGCTATGCTGTTGGCCTCGCCGCCGGCTGGATATGTCGCCACGAGTGCTGCCATTCGCGATATGGACATGACATCCGAACTCCATCTTATCCAGACGCCCTGCCTGATTATTGCCGGGACACATGACCTATCCACTCCACCGTCGGGCGGCCGGCAACTGGCGGAGGAGATTCCGAAGTCTCAATATGTCGAATTTCCTACTGCGCATATCTCATCCATCGAGAGGGCGAACGATTTCAGCAACGCTGTGCTTGACTTCTTGCGAACGCCGGGGGTTCCCTCATGAATGAACAGGATCGGTTCGATGCGGGCATGGAAGTGCGGCGCGAGGTGCTGGGCGACGAACATGTGGATAGAGCTGTGAGGTCTACCACTGCATTCAACGCCGAGTTTCAAGATCTGATCACGCGCTACGCATGGGGCGAGATCTGGACGCGTCCGGGTTTGCCCCGGCACACGCGCAGCCTGCTCACCCTGGCGCTCATGGTCGCTCTCAACCGGAACGAGGAATTCTCCATGCACGTGCGCGCTTCGGCAAACAACGGCGTGACGAGAGACGAGATCAAGGAGACCCTGCTGCAGTGCGCCATCTACTGTGGAGTTCCGGCAGCGAATACTGCCTTCCAGCTGGCGCTAAAGGTCTTTGCGGAAATGGATGCGGCCAGGTAGCGGGACGGCCGAAAGCAATTTATGGCGAAGATGCAAACACAGGTAGCCATCGTTGGAGCCGGACCCGCGGGCCTGATGCTCTCGCACCTTCTGCACCTGCATGGCATCCACTCGGTGATCATCGAGCTGCGATCGCGGCAGTACTGCGAGGAACGCATTCGCGCGGGTGTACTCGAGCAGGGCACGGTGGACATGCTCCGGCAATCCGGTGTGGCGGACCGCCTTGAACGGGAAGGGCTCTTCCACCACGGCATCGAGCTCGGCTTCCATAGGCAGCGCTACCGCATTCCCATGTCCGAGCTGACTAGCGGCAAATGTGTAACCGTCTATGGTCAGCATGAGGTGGTAAAAGACCTTATCGCGAAGAGGATAGAGGACGGCGGCGACGTGCGTTTCGACTGCGCAAATGTGAGTGTCCAGAATCTCGAGGGCCCAGATCCGTCCGTGCAATTCGAGCAGGCTGGACGGGCGCATCAGCTAAGCGCAGACTACATTGCCGGATGCGATGGCTTCCACGGCATCTGCCGGCCGTCCGTCCCCGCTGGTATTTTGCAGACGTTTGAACGCGTCTATCCATTTGGATGGCTGGGCATTCTGGTCGAAGCAGCTCCCTCTGCCGACGAGCTTGTCTACATGCACCATGACCGCGGATTTGCGTTGTTCAGCATGCGTTCGCCGACGATTACGCGCCTCTACCTCCAGTCGAAGCCTGACGAGGACCTGACGCAATGGCCCGACGAGCGTATCTGGGACGAGCTGCTCCTCCGCTTTGACAGCCTAGACGGGTGGCGGCCAAACCGCGGACCCATCCTGCAGAAGAGCGTCACAGGAATGCGCAGTTTCGTCATCGAGCCCATGCAATACGGCAAGCTGTTTCTTGCCGGCGACGCCGCCCACATCGTTCCCCCCACCGGGGCCAAGGGAATGAATCTCGCCATGGCCGATGTAGCGGTTCTGGTGGAAGCATTCAGAAGCTTCTATAAGGAGAATTCCGCGCTGGCACTCGAACGCTACTCGAGCGTCTGCCTGCGGCGCGTCTGGAAGGCGCAGCGCTTCTCCTGGTGGATGACTTCCCTGCTCCACCGCTTCGAGGACCATAGCGGCTTCGACCGTCGCCGGCAGATTGCGGAGCTTGACTACGTTACGAGCTCTCGGGCGGCGGCCACGGCCCTTTCGGAAAATTACGTCGGTTTACCGATGGAGTTGTGAGTTGCCGCAACTCTAGAACGTAAGCTTCAATGCGAATTGGAGCTGCCGTGGATCACGGGCGTACTGATATGTGTCGAAGTTCTGTGCATTGGCTGAATCCCATGCGTTGAGTGGTCCGTAATAGTTGGGGTGATTGATAATGTTGAATGCCTCGGCGCGGAACATCAAGTTGATTCGCTCCGTCAGGATGAAGTTTTTCATAAGCGCCGTGTCCACCTCGTAATTGGAAGCGGAACGAAATCCATTTCGCGGCGTGTCGCCCAGGGTGCCCGGGGCGTTTAGCGTAAATGCGTTGTAATTAAGCCTTCCGTTCACCCGGAGAGGTTGACCAGGCACGTAGTCAGCGCGATCCAGGTCGGTGCCGGTGAACGAATTGTCAGAAGTACTCGTAGTGACACTGTAGGGCTGACCCGAATCGAGAATGAAGTTGCCGCTGCCGATCCATGAGCCGAGCAGTGTACGCACGAACGCTCCGCTATGGGAAAGTGTCGGGGCGTTCCAAACGACCGTGCTGCGCCAATTGTATGGCTGATCAAAGTCGCACAATCCCCTGCTGAAGTTCGGATCGCCGGGATCAATATCAATGTTTCCTGCAACACTGGCGCCCGTGCTCCCGGGATTTGAGCCGTTGTCGATGCACTTGGACCAGGTAAAGTTTGACATGATATCCAAGCCGCCTGCGGCCCGGTGGCGATAGGTAATCTGAGCCCCTGAGTAGTTTGAATATCCGATGGGCGCCTCGGTGCTGATCACCGCGAGCGACGGATATGGGCGACGCGCCTGCTCGTTCGCAGTCGAAGCATCTGCCGCCGGCAGAGGCTGGTTCAGGTCGTAGTTCTGCGCCATCTTGGTTCCCTTGGTCCCGATATAGGCAAGCTCTATGCTATCGTTCGCTCCGAAACTGTTCTGAAAAGACAACGACCACTGCTGGGCATAACCTGGGCGAAAGTTGGGCGCGAAGTTAGCGACGTTTGCCGCAGGACTGGTGGGAAAGGCAACGTTGGATAGAGGAGTGTAGCCGAATCCAATAAAGCCGCCACTGAACGGGTTAGTTAAGTGGTTCGAGCCCCATATGTCAGAGATGCTTTGAAAGGGATTGGCGATGATGTATTGGCGCGTCCAGGGAAACGATTGGAAGCCTCCGAGAGCGGAGAGTGGCACTTGAATCGTATATAAGCCGTAACCCGCGCGGATGGCCTGTGTGCCCTTCTGATTCAGCTGATAGGCGACGCCCAGTCGGGGCTGGAACATGTTGTAGTCCGCGTTTACGCCTCCTGAGGAGCAGCCCAGATCACCGGGATATACCAATCCCGTAGGCGCCTGAGTGAAAACGGTTGATTGCTCTCCGGGCCGGAAACAGCTAATTCGATTCCCCTCTGGCTTATAGGGAATCCACGGATCCCAACGCAGCCCGTACGTCGCGGTCAACCGGTTGGTCACGCGGTATTTGTCCTGCCCATAGAAACCTGTGAGCCAGCCATGGTTAGACTGATAAAACCCGTCACCCTGGATGAACTCTACTGGATGTCCGAGATAGAAGTCTGAAAATGGGGCGTCCTGAATCTGCAATCCAAGAATGTTTCCCAGGATGTTGGTGAAGACCCCCGCATAGATGATCACACCAGTCTGACCGGCCGGGTTGGCTTCTCCGTTGTGAACACGGAAAAGATTTCCGCCAAAGGTAATTTCGTGGTTCCCAAGGGCATAGATTACGTCTTCGGAGACGGTGAAATTTGTGCGTGGATATTTAAAAGAGCCATAGGTCGCGGGTGGAATCATGTTGCCAACCACGGTAATCCCGAGGCCAGGAGGAGTTGGGTTGCTAAAGTTGGCCGCGCCTAAATCGGGATAGTTCACAAAGCTGGAGGATGCCGGCGGATTCTGGTCACTCACTATATTGAGAAAGGAGACTCTGGTTTCCAACACCATCTTCGAAGTAGGGGTCCACGTATCTCCTAGCGTGGCACCATCCCAAAATTGCTCCTCACCGCTGGTCGTGTTGAATACGTTGTATGGCGGGGTGGTCGGTTCGTTCACTGGCGGGCTGGTCAAATGGTCATAATAATATCGCGCGAAGAGGCGATGGCTTTTGCTGAGCTGGTAATCGAGCCGGCCCACGGCTTGCTCATCCACGGAGTGATAGGGCACTCCCGCAACATACTCATTCCCATTCGCAGTGCTATTCGCGTTCGGAATGAGAGGATTGCCAGAGCCCTTGAAATTGTAGAAGTTTCCGTTAACGGGATTTTCTGTGTTTGGCCCGAAGATTGGCGGGAGAGCGGCGAGATTGACGGGAAACTCATTCGCCGGGGAGCAGGTGACCCCGGCATTGCACGCTTAAAAGATCCCCATTCTTTCTGCCGCAGTTGGCACAGGATATTCGTTTACCGTCTTGGAGGCGATGCGTGTGCCCTGGTAAGAGCCAAAGAAGAAGAACTTGTCCTTGAGGATTGGTCCCCCCAACGTACCGCCGTATTGATTTCGCTTCAACACATCCGGCTGCGCCAGAATCGCATTTTCCGCATTGACATAGCCATTGCGGAGGAACTCGAACACGGTACCGTGAAACTGGTTGGATCCAGACCTGGTTACGATGTTGACAGCACCACCTGGCGCTGACATATAGCGCGAGCCATAGGTGCCCGTGACTACCTGAAACTCCTGCGTAGCATCTGGATCTGGAAACGGTCCGCCAATCACGGCCAATGGATCAACATTCGTAGCACCGTCGAGCGAGAAATATGTACCTCCAGCGCGGATTCCGTTCACTGCCGGCGCGATGGATCCGGGAATGGTGACTCCTGGAGGAGTTATCTGGTTGGTCGAGGCAAGTTGGCCGCTCCCTGTATTTTCCCCGGTGTTCGCCACACCTCCGGCGTTGAAGACCAGGGTTGCCGGGTTACGACCGTTCAAAGGAAGATTCGTCACCGTCTGTTCGTCAACGGTATTTTCCAGGGTAGGATCTGTTTGGTTGATCAATGGCGCACCGGTTTTGACGGTAACGGTCTCGGATGTTGCACCAACCGACAACTGGACTTCGAAGTTAGTCACCTGCCCGACGGTAAGGACGATATTGGTACGGGCATAACTCGCGAATCCAGCTGCGGTAACGCTCATCGAGTATGGCCCGACGGGTAGCGCAGGAAGGGAGAAGACGCCACTTGCGTCCGTGACGGTTTGCGCTGTGCTGTTGGTCTGCGCTTGTGTTACCACCACCTGAGCCCCAGGAACCAGGGCGCCCGCGCTATCCTGCACTACCCCGGTAATGGTTGCGGTAGAGACCTGGGCGATGCCAGATGCCGCGGTCAGGCACAACATGAGCATCAATCGAATGAGTTTGGACCTGCTGAACATTGTTTTCTCCTACGAGACATCCGAACGGTACTCAGCAGTACCTTTTCTGCGACGGCAACACTTCTATCACGGCAAAACAAGGACTGTAAAGAAACATCTTTAAGTTGGGCTTAGAACGGTACCTCATGGTACCAGGTGCCATGGAAACTGTTTTGCAGTGTTCCATCGGCCTTCCAGCACAGCAAATGTGTCATGGGGGGCCACCTCCGGGTCCATCTCTTCTCCAACACAAACTGCAGATCCCTCCGCTACTGTCGGGATGACAAAGTAGAAGGTGGCGCTGCACCTTGGCATTGGTGGAGTGGGATGGACGGAGCCAACGACAACTTTGGAACTCCGCTCCTCTCGACCACCTGGAGCCGGCCAGTACTTGACCGGCTGCAGAAGCTAGAATGGTACTCTACCGTACCAGAGAACGGTCAAGGCCTGTTTTGAGCAGTACGGCGGCTGAGAATGATGTTGATGGCTAAGCTATTCGATGCCCAGTTATCCGGCTTTGCAACGCCGCGAGAGCCGGACTGATATCTTCGACCCTTTCCATTACCCCGTAGACGTAATGATCGGGCCGGACGACAGCGGCCAAGCAGTTCTGGCGTTCGAACCATGTAGCCAAAATTTCATCCTTTTCCTGCAGGCCTGGTCCGCCGATGACGGTCGATGTGACGGGTGATTGGGAAACCTCGACAGCTTCATTTAACTTTCGGCCGTCCAAGACCAGGCGCCATCCATGCCCGACCACCTCATCCATGCGCCTCGCTTCCCCGGCGGATACGATCCACGGCTGAGGAAAGAGCGTTCCGTTTGCCGGATGCGGGCGGTCCGACAGCAGTCCGGTTTCGAGAGGCGGCACGATCTCCTGGCGGGTGACGGTGGGTGCCGTTCCGCCACCCTGCTCCAGGAGCGATTCGTCCCGGCGCCGCGCGGCTTCGGGGTCGCGTTCGCAGATATGGTGGCCGATGGCCTTGATGCGCGCCGTGAGGGTGTGCACATGACGGCCGCGCTCCTCGGCATAGGTGTCCAGGAGGCCCTCATCGGCTTGGCCCGCCAGAACTGTTTCCAGCTTCCATGCCAGGTTGCTTACGTCACGGATGCCCTGGCACATACCCTGGCCGATAAATGGCGGCTGCTGGTGAGCGGCATCTCCTGCGAGGAACACGCGCTCCTTACGCCATTGCAGCGCAACTAACGCATGGAAGCGGTAGCTGCTCGCGCGCCAAAGTTCGCCATCCTGCGGGGTGAGCCAGGGGGAAAGCAACCGCCAGACGTTAGTCTCACTTTCCACATCGAGGGGGTTCTCGTCGGGAAGCAGCATGATCTCCCACCGGCGGTGATTGCCGGGACCGACGATGAAAGTTGTGGGCCGTGCGGGATCACAGTATTGCGCGGCCGTGCTGGGGAGTTTCGACAGGCTGGCCTCATTCACCCGGACATCGACGACCATCCATGGTTCGTCGAACCCGAGGTCCTCCAGCTTCAGATCGAGGAGTTGGCGAATCGGGCTGGAAGCGCCGTCGCACGCGATCACATAAGAAGTAGTGACAGAGCGCACCTGGCCATCCTCACCTCTGAGTTGCAAGGTGACTTCTTGCGCTGTTTGCGTGAGAGCAAATGCTTCCAACCCAAGCTCTATGGTTACGCTCGGATGCTCGGCCGCTCGCGCGCGCAGCACCGCTTCCACCGGCGGCTGGGTAAACACCATCGTCGGAACGTACCCCAGTGGATAGGGTGGTGGCACGGCATCGATGCGGCGGATGAGCTGGCCCTTTGCCCCGAAGTGCTCTGAGGCGGGAAAGGGTGCCGTGTAGGGCAAGATCTTCTCTACCGCACCGATGTTTTGGAATACGCGCAGGATCTCGTGGTCGATCGCGATGGCACGAGGTATCTCCCAGATCGTTCGTCTCTTGTCGATAACCAGGGTACGGATTCCGGCTTGGCCAAGCCAACAGGCAGCAACTGCTCCGGACGGTCCAAAACCTACGATGACTACGTCATATTCCGACAATTGATTGCCTTCCCGCGCTGCGGTCGGCTTCGAAAGTGGCGAAACGAATGGCCACCTGAGCCTGCTTCACACGGTCAGATTTAGGCGGCGCGATTCCCCAGTGGTCCGTTCTTCCCTTAGGCCAGGTCCACTGGTCCGGGCCGCGGGGTACGTAACTGTCATCGACCTGAAGGACCTCCGCTGTGTGCTCGATCACGAAGCCGTCTGGATCGACGAAGTAGGCGAAGATGTTGTTTCCGGGGCCGTGCCGTCCAACTCCCCAGCCGATGGGGTATCCGTGGTCGATCATGCGACCCGCACCCCTCATAACAGAATCAAAGTCGGGCATCATGAATGCAACATGGTTGAGGCCATTTACCCCCGAGTCCGCCAGCACTACAGCGTGATGATCGCTATTGCAGCGCAGGAAGGCCATCATTTTGGAACGATCGGTCATGCAGAAGCCAAGCGCAGTTTCAAAGAAGATCCGAGTTGCGTCCACATCTACACAGTTCAGGTTGACGTGGGACAGACGGAGCGGGAAATCCTTGCGCGTACCGTAGGAAGAGTGCATCGTGTCACCGTTGATAAAGCGAAACACGTAGCCTTCGGGAGTCTTCACCGTAGCCGCCTGGCCACCGTCCGGGGCGTGATTGGGTGCGAGAGGGTGCAGGACTTGACCTCCGGCAGCCTGGACTGACGACACTAACCGTTCCACATCTTCAGTAGAAGCGGCACGGAACGTCACAGAGAATACCTCCGCGGTAGGATGCGGATGCAAAGCCAGCACATGGTGATCGCGGCCAGTGGCGCGCAAATATACCGAGGAGCCTTGACGCGCAGCCACTTCGAGCCCCCACGCTGTGGTGTAGAACTGCTCGGACTTGGCTAAATCTGGAGTGCCAAGATCGACACTGCGAATATCAGCTACGGGAAAGCGGCTCATGAACAGGCGTTCCTTCAGGACTCTTCTGCGATGCCGTTCCGCAGGGTGGCCAGGCCCTCGATCTCCACTTCCACCACATCACCGGGTTTCATCCACAGGGGAGGAGTGCGCTTTGCACCGACACCGCCCGGAGTTCCTGTGGCGATGACGTCGCCACACTCCAAGCGCGTGAACGAGGAGCAGTATTCCAGGATGGTGGGTATGTCGAAGATCATTTCTCCCAACAACGCGTCTTGAACAACCTGGTCATTCAGGCGCGTGCGGAGACGCCGATCCTCCAGCGGACCGAACTCATCCGGCGTCATCATCCAGGGCCCGAACGCACCCGTCTGGGGAAAGTTCTTTCCCGGCGTGAACTGATGAGTATGGTATTGCCAGTCCCGTATACTGCCGTCGTTGTAGCAGGCGTATCCAGCGACGTAATCGAGTGCTTCGGCGCGCGGTATGTAGCGGCCGGCCTTCCCGATCACTACAGCCAATTCACCTTCGAAGTCCAGGTTATCGGAAACCCTGGGCCGGAGAATATTTTTTAGATGCGCGGTTTGTGAGCTGGCAAATCGGGTGAATATGGTGGGATGGGCGACTTCAACACGGCCGGTTTCCTTACGATGCTTCTCGTAATTGAGGCCCACACACAGGATTTTGTCGGGATTAGGGATTACCGGCAGCCAATGCAGGCCGGCTAAGGGCAAACGCGCAGCCGATCCCTTTGCTTCGGCTGCGATCTCGTATGCCGTGGCCCTGATGAGGGATTTCAGGTCTGGGAAGCGGGCGCGCAGCACAGACCCAATATCGAGGACCTCTTGGTCTTCAACGATTCCCCAGGTATCTACACCAGCGTTCTGGAAACTGGCCAGTCTCATGTCTCCCCTTATTACCAGGCAGCCAACACCATGGCGAGGTATATGGTACCCCAGGGTACCGTCACTTTGTCAACTAACGTTGGTTCACGTCTTTGAACCTTGCCGCAGTGCCGGCCGTGCTGCCTTTCGTGTCTTGGACGTCGCATAGATCATCAAGAATACTTCAACGGAGTGGTGGATGTGATCTCGCTTGCGCGCGGCAGGGTCCACCTGGCCCAAAATTACAGCGGTCATGAGCTGTGCTCCTACAACCAGGTCCAGGAAATCATCCGCCGCCTTGATGGGGTCGGCCTTACGCAGCCTGCCTTCCTCCATCTTCGCTTTCAAGTATTTGGCGGTTGCCTTCCTGCCCGCCAGCGGCCCTAATTCGAAGAATTGCCTGGCCACTGCCGGATCGTGATAAGACTCAGCAGCCACGATGCGCACCAGCTTGCCAAAGCGCTCAGAGAGGATGAAGCCGTGAATCGCTGCCGCTGATTCGCGAAGGACTAGCTCCATGTCTTCGTTCGACGACCAGCGGACGTCCATCCGGGACTGCATAGAATTCTGTAGTTCCGTGATAACGGCAGCGAGAAGAGCGCGCTTGTCGGCGAAATGGAAGTACAGCTCGCGTTTCGAAACCTTTGCTCGCCGGGCGATCTCCGCCGTGCTCGTCTGCTCGAATCCACTCTCCAGAAACACGTCTGAAGCAGCATCGAGGATGCGCTGCCTGTGGGGTTCCTGCTTGGATGTCGCTTTCCGCACTTATCTCTCCATACCGAATGACGATCTCGATTGAGGGCCAATCATCATCATAGGTCACGGCCGGGGGAGCTTGGCCAACATCAAATCAGGTTCCTTATTTGGGCCACTGAAAACGAAGCATGAACCGCAGGTCCCTCCACTGCGCTACGCTCCGGTCGGGATGACAATTTTGTTGCACAATGGGAATTATCCCGAGAAATCATCGATTTCAAAACAGAATTGTCATCCCGACCGGAGCGTAGCGCAGTGGAGGGACCTGCGGTTTCTCTTCCGGTTCTCACGCGGACTGAGTTAGCCCCTGCCTTGCGCCGGAGGTGCGCCAGGCTTTCCCATCAGTTTCAGATCGAGTTCCCCAAGATGCTGGAGAACCCGGCTGAAATCGAAGGGAGGCGGCACGGGAGGGTAGATATACCCCTCGTATGGCACCCCAAGGTAACGAAAGAATGAATCGAAAAACCCGGGGCTCAGATAGCCAAGGAACCGAGTGTCATTTCTGACGATTTGATAGGAGTGGACTGCCTTGGGAGGCACGTGAAGATAGTCTCCGGGGTATAGGGTGACATATTCACCGCCAACGAACATTTTCAGAGCACCGGTGATGCAGAAGAACGTCTCCGTGACGTGCTCGTGATAGTGGGGAGGAATCGCGTCCCCTGCGGCGCCCTCGTTCATAATGGTCATGAACACTCCGCCGGTGTGCCGCTGGTCCCCAAGAAAAGTAAAGAGTTGATCGGATGCGAGCAACCGTTCACCTTCCCCGGCCGCGAGCACGTAAGGGATATTGCCCTCAGGCAGCGCATTGAGCTTCTCTGCGTACCCTGACCTGGAACTGTGGCCGCGGATAAATTCCGTATCCACGGCTCCATCCAGCTTGCCCCAGTCAGGTTCTTCGTTCGACTCCCGGTATACCTTGGCCGCGAATGGCTCGCCTATCCGCTCGTAGATTTGATTCGCGTTGCCGGTGTAGGTCCAACCATACAGCTTTCCGTGGTAGTCAAGATAAGACCAGCCGTGAGGCGTACCGGGGGGGATGTTCACGTAATCGCCCGGAAAGAGCTGGAACGTCTGTTCACCCAGAATGAGCGACACAACACCCTCCACCACGATGAAGGCTTCATGCGTGCGTGCGTGGCGATGTACCGGAAAGGTGGCGCCCTTGGCGCCGGTGAGGATCGCTCCGGCCATCGGGATACCGAGGTCTTCATGACGGGCGATGACGGTGGCGAGATGGCCTCCAAAGGCGTAGCGCAGGCCCTCGCCTGCATCCAGTTTGTATGGCGCCTGATTTCCGGGCAGCTGATTATGGTTCATTGTCTACCTTTTGAACGCACGTTAGTGCGATTCTAATTCCCTGGTTGCGGTTCTGGCACCGGAACGATCGCCTCATTCTGGGTACCCACTGGTACCACTACCGCAGACAATAGATAGCAGAGATAAAAACCATTTGTAAAGCATGTTCGTATGCGGCACCGGTCTCCGCGCCCAAAATCCGGTTTTTCGCGCCATGTCCGGGTTCGACCGCTTTGCATCTGTGCTGCTGCTCTGGTATCTATGGTTCCTCCGTGGTACCTTTGGGTCCGCGAGGCGAGCCATGACCTATAGCTTGTTTGGACTGACCAATCCATAACCGGGGAAATTTCCACTCAACCGGACGCATCAGCTTTTGTTGTGGAGCACGCATGCACCCACTTCGGGCGAAGTACCTGGCCAGTGAAACCGCGCTCTCGATGGCTATCAACGCTGCCATCAGCATCGGCTTCGCCTGGCTGGTTTTTCATGGACACGACCACGTCCGCACTAGCGGCCCCGGCGGCCTGGTCCGCGATGCTGCCCCACAAACCTTCATGATCACGCTCATGAGCACACTGGTGCCTTCATTGGTCACGCGTAAGAGAATGCACTCCGGGCATCTGGATACCTGGCTTCGCGGTCAGCCAGGCGGAAGTCCAGCCCCAGCCGGCAAAATCATCCTGCGCGCTCTCATGCTTGCCCTCATCGCTATGGCCCTCGGTCTGGGCCTCAACGCCGCTGTCCTTCCGCTGCTGTTCCCAGGCGGCCTTGGCTACGGCAGGGTATTTGTCTTGAAAGCCGTATACGGTGCCCTGGTCGCACTGGTTATTACGCCATTGGCAATTTCCTGGGTGTTGAAAGAATATCTTCCCCGCGTCTGAGGGCCGGGCGTCTTTACAGTTTGCACTCGGCTTTGATACTGTGGCTGTCATCTGGAAAATGGTACCTTGCGGTACCATTGAGACGCTGGCGCACGGGCGCAAGGAGCGTTATGGATCTTGTCAGACGAGATTTTCTCAAGGCCTCACTCGCGATCGCAGGTACAAAGCGCGCCCCGGTGCGCGCCGCACTCTGGGCCTTCGCGCCCACAATACCCACTGCCCTCGATGCTGCACCTTCCTCAGCATCTACGATTGGCCACCCACTGCTGCAACCGAATTTGTCGCATTCTCTCAGCGTCCGCTGTCTGACCAAGCCAGTGCTGGCCACACAGGTGATCGACGATATGGAGTCGGAAAAGGGCTGGGTTGCGTCGCCAGTGGTCAAACTGAGCTACACAGAAGAACGTTCCAAGAGCGGAAAGCGCTCGCTACGCTTCAGTACGCTGATGCGGAACGAGGAATACATCAAGTCGCAGCGAAGCCCCAACGGCAGCTTCACGGGCCAGGACATCGGGTTCGCTGGGATACTCTTTTCTGCGTTCGCAACCCTGAACTTCGCCGAACCACAGGACTGGCGAGGATTCAATCGGCTATCTCTATGGTGTTACCTCCATCCGACGGGAAACCCGATCAATACCGTATCGTTGCAGTTCCTCTGCCAGGGAGCGACCGCGGGGCCAAGCGATCCGATACCCTTGCACTTTATCGGCGATCTCAAGGCCGGGGAGTGGAACCATCTGACCTGGGAGATCTCGGAGTCTCATTTCGGCTATAGGACAGGTTCGAGCAAACTCGCTTATTGCAGCGAGGGGAGCGCGGAGACATTTGCGCTGCTCGATTTCACCACCGGTGCTGTCGTTTCCCGGTTCCCCGTCATTCCCGGCGTTGTGAACTCGGTAAAGTCGAGAACTCCATAGTGGCCGCGAGAGGTGTGGAGCGGCTTGCATACCGATTGCAGTGTGGAGACTCGAACAGCGAGGCATTCCCCATCGGCGATGATGTGTGGAATCTATTGATCGATGCCACGTTGAACGCCTTCAACGGGTTTCGCTGCGGATGCGCGGTTCCCGGCGTGCACGATGCATGCCACCTTGATACTTTCGTCGAGTACCAGGGGGACAGGCGTTCGATGGCTGGGGGATGGCATGATGCAGCCAACCTGACCCAGTTCTCCGATTCAACCCAACTCTCCGTATTCACGCTTCTCCGGCTGTACGAGCAATTGGCTGCTGATCCTGTGCAGAACGAGCGGGCGGCGAGAGCGCTGGACGAGGCCCGTTGGGGGCTTGACTGGTCATTGCGTATGCGCTTTGCTCCAGGGGTCCGCCTGGCTAAGAACTTTACCTCGTACTGGACTGATGCAAAGGTGGGCACGGACGACGATGTTTTGCAGCAGAACGCGGGCCATGACCTACGCGAGAACATCTTCGCATTGGTTGCTCTGGCTACCTCAGCCCGCGTACTGAAGAAGCCGGATCCAGCGCTCGCCGCCCGAGCCCTCAAGGCTGCCGAAGAGGATTATGCGGATATCCTCCCCGAGGTGAAGATGCCGCTGACCAAGCTGACCTTCGGCGATGCCGGCCGCGGCACCTGGCGGGATTTGGTGGCCTATCTGACGGTGTCGGCAGTGGAGCTTTTCCGGGCCACCGGCAAAGCAGGCTATCGCGCCGACGCCCTACGGTTCGGAGGATGGCTAGCCGACCTGCAGGAGCAGAGCTTCGCCGATGGCAGCCCCGTGACCGGCTACTTCTATGCGGATGCAGCGCGCACGCAAATTCAGCGGGAGTTGTATGGCAGCTGTGACGACTCCGGCCTGCTTGCTTTGAAGGCGTTGTGTGACGCGTTTCCGGACGAACCGGCGTGGATCCAGTGGTACGCCGGTCTGCTGATTTATTCCGAGTACTACTGTTACCAGGGCTCGCTTGCTTCGGCGCCGTTCCAGATGATCCCGGCGGCTGTCTGGCGGCGCACGGACTTGGACACCGATATCAGGCCGGACCTTTTGGGGGAATCGCTGGCCGTGCACGCGAGTCCGCTCTTCCCCACGCGCCCTACGGCGGAACTGGACCGGAAGCAAAGGCTGGCGATGTACGAGGCAGCGACACCCCTCACCGAAGAGATGCGACTGCGGATCTTTCCTCTTTGGTTCAATCACGTTCAGCACGGAAGTACCACCGCGCACCTCTGCCGGACGGCCGGCCTGGCGTGCGCGGCACAAGTTCGAGGACGGGTCGAACTGGCCGACTTGGCCGCCCGGCAGGTGCTCACGCTCGCTTATGTTCGGCGTCGGATACGACTATTGGCAGAACTTCACCGTAGACCTGGTGAACCTGGTCGGGGGAATGGGCCTGGGAATGAATTCTTACGAAGAGGACGCTCCGGCGTGGCCTAACAATGCCGTCTTTCCTTATAAAGAACAATGGAGCTACTCCACCAGCCGCATGGCAATCAACCTCGCCCACAGCGCCATGCCCGCCCACATTCAGGGAAGCTGCACCGAAATAACGACTTTGCGCGAAGCTCGTACCGGGCGAACTGTACACCTCAATGCCGGCCACTTCGACCAAAGCGTTCCGGCTGGGCGATATGTGGCTTCGAACGGGGGCTTCGAGTGGAATCTCAACTTGCTCAATGGCCGTTTCTATCGCCTTACCTTCAACCCACAACAGGCGATCGATATCTCGGTGGCCACGACGGAACAGAGCGATGAGGCCGTCTCGCTGGTAGCGAAAGTCCGCGGAAGAGGCCAGCACGAGATAGCGCTACGGTTGTTCAACTGTGAAGCACCCGAAGTGAGCCGGCAGGTAGACTTCAAGGGAAACGAAGAGCTTACGCTGGAATGGCGATTGCGCATCCAGGACAAATTAAAGCCGTGGATTGCAGTGGCAGTCCCCGACTCGGCGCTGGACTTACGTCAGGAAGCTTTCGGACGCCTGGGCTCCTATCGGGAGTTGGCGTAACGCACTATACTTCCGCGGGGAGAGATCCAAGCCATGTCACAGCCCTCCGCCAGAACGACCCACGGCACGGTCATCGGGCTGCGCAATGGAGCTACGGAGTGTTTTCTGGGCATTCCCTATGCGGCAGCTCCGATCGGTGAGCTGCGCTGGAAAGCGCCGCAACCACCATCGGATTGGACCGGCGTTCGTCAGGCTACCCAGTTCGGGCCGGCGTGTCTGCAACTGCGGGCGCCCCGCGCGCCGGAGTCGTGCCTGGTCGACCGGCCCATGAGTGAGGATTGTCTGACGCTCAATATCTGGCGGCCGACGCAGCGCGAAGACGGACCCCTGCCCGTCATGGTTTGGTTTCACGGCGGCGCATTTCGTCTTGGCGGCACTTCGCTCGAACAATATGACGGCAGCTCTCTCGCCGGCCGCGGGATCATCGTGGTCACGGTGAATTACCGCCTGGGCATCTTCGGTGTCTTTCCCCACCCGGCACTCACGGAGCCATCTGCAAACTTCGGTCTGCTCGATCAAATCGCGGCACTCGGTTGGGTGCAGCGAAACATCGCCGCTTTTGGCGGCGATCCTGATAACGTCACAGCCTTTGGTGAGTCGGCGGGAGGTGCTTCCGTTGCGTATCTGATGGCTGCTCCTGCCGCCCGGGGCCTGTTTGCGAAAGCCATCATCCAATCTGGCGCTTTGGACTTGCCCGAGGTGTCGCGCGATGCTGTCGCAGAGCAGATGGCAGCAGCGATGGATGGGCTTCCTCACGCGACCACGGCCGAGCTGCGGTCCGTGCCGGCCGCAATGCTGTTGCAGGTTCCTCTCCCTCGCTCGGCGACTATGCCGTACATCGACGAAGTCGTCGTTCCTATGAAGATGACGGAGTTCTTCCGGCAAGGCGCCTTCGCAAAGGTGCCTATGCTTATCGGGACCAACAGCTTTGAAGCAGGTTTCTTTGGGCCGGCCTGGTATGGCACCGTACCGCAGAAAATGGGAGACCTTTGGGAACGGGCGCGCACGTTAGCCGATGGTTATGGTACTGGCAACGACGAACTGCGCGCGGCGCAGATCGGTACCGACCGCTTTGCGACCATGAATACACGGACTATCGCCAGGGCGGCCGCACAGCACCAGGTCCCGGTTTTTCGCTACTATTTCTGTTACGTCTCGGCTTCACAACGTGGCACTTTGCCCGGAGCCATTCACACTGCCGAGATCCCCTACGTCTTCGGAACTCTTTCTGGCGATACCCACGATAATCCGGAAGACTTGTCTGTCTCGCGGCAGATGCAGAGTCGTTGGATCGCCTTCGCTCGCAGTAGCTCTCCTTCTCCACCCGGCTCATTGACCTGGCCGCAATACTCGCGGGAAGGAGAGACGATCCTCTGTATTGGGAACTCGGGCGAGCAGTTGATCTCAGAGCCTCGTCCGGCATTGCTGGATCTGCTTGAACAAGACGGTTCGTTCCAAATGAACTGACCGAAAGGAGTCGAAGTGCGGTTATTCTTCCGTGTAAGCTCGACGCTCGTGCTGGCCTTCGGAACTGTCTTCGTCGCGCTGTGCCAGTCTGCAACTTCCGCAAGCGGCATACAAAGCCTCGCTTCCTGTTCCGTTCCGGCAGGCAAGGAGCCGTGGCGTGACGCTCATCAAACTCCTGAATGTCGCACGCTTGAAGTGATCCATAGCATGAGTCTGCCGGAGAAGTTGCAGAGGCTGGATAGTCCGCCCGGTGCTCAGACGGCGGCAGGTCAAAACCTTCTCAAGGTGCGAGCCGCCGATGGGCCAAATGGTATTGCGCGTGGTCCATTCCCTGGCCCTCCACCGCCCTCGGCACTCGGCGTTACCGCCTTCCCAAACGAGATAGTGGTGGCCAGCACCTGGGACCGCGATGTGGCCGCTCAGTTCGGGAGGGCATTAGCGGAGGAGTGGAGCGGCAAGGGTTTGTCTGAGATCATCGGTCCGACGTTGAACATCATGCGCACCTGGCATTGGGGTCGATCCGCTGAGACATACGGAGAAGACCCCTTTCTTACCGGTGAAATGGCCTCCGCGGAAGTTTCAGGGATCCAGTCTCAGCACGTGATTGCCATGGTGAAGCACTTCGTGGCCAACAATCAGGATTGGGATCGGGTCGGCCACTTCCCGGACTTTACCGGGATCAACGAGATCATCTCAGAACAAGCTCTGCATGAGATCTACTACCCGGGCTTCCGAGCAGCGGTTGAGAAGTCGTCCGCCGGCGCGGCGATGTGCTCCTACAACCAGATCAATGGCACGTTCGCCTGCAACAACCAGGATGTTCTGCCCGAACTGCGATCCTGGGGCCTTACCGGCGATATCACTCCGGACGCGGTTTTCGCTTTGCGTGATCCACTAAAGGCCGTAAATGCCGGGGTCGATCACCTGGGCTTTGGCGTCTCCTTTAACGCTCTCTACGACCGAGGCCAGATCAATGAACAAGTGATCGACCGTGTCCTCTTCGATACCATTGTGCCTATCTTCAAGGTGGGCGTCTTTGATCATCCTCCTACCGGCGCGCCCGCGAATCGAGTATCGACCCCGGAACATGTTGCCCTTTCGCAGCGCTTAATCGAAGAGGGTTCCGTTCTTCTCAAAAACAAGGACCATCTCCTTCCCATTACGCCGGACAAGGTAAAGACGATCGCTCTGATCGGTGTGGCTGCGGGCCCCGACGCGATCACAGGCGAGCAGGGCCCAATGGTCTATGTGGAGAAGCTAAGCGTACCTGCGGAGGCCATCAGTCAGCGCGCAGGATCATCCATGAAAGTGACGTACGTCAAGGCTGGAGCAGGTATTCGTCCCTTACCCCTACTTAGCGGGGACGCTATCCATGCTTCCGCGGGGCAGGCAGCTGGTTTTACGGCCTCGTACTTCCGCTCCGGCGATCTGAGTGGTCAGCTGGTCGCGACTCGTGTCGATCCTGCGGTGGATTTTGACCATCTACCGGCGCCTGAGCTAGGCAAGGAAGTTATTTCCTTCGCTCCTCCCACGCTTTCCTGGTCTGCCCGCTGGACCGGAACACTCGATCCACCGTTGAGCGGAGATTACGTCTTCTCCGTTGACGGCGGAGGAAGCACCACACTCTCGATCGGCGGCAAAACGGTGGTGCAACAGCAGACCGTCAATTTTACTGCGACGGCGCTGGGAACCATTCATCTGGATGCCGGCAAGCCAGTCTCGTTGGTGCTGGAGCATTCCAATGACTACGCGTTACTCGGTAGCCAGGTGCATCTTGGCTGGTTTCCTCCGCACAAGCAGGAAATGGCAGACGCGCTCCAAACAGCGCACTCGGCCGACGTGGTCATAGTTTTCGCCGGTGAACAACTTGGCGAGGGAATGGATAAGCAAGCGCTCAATCTTCCCGGCGATCAGGACGCATTGATCGAGGCAGTGGCAGCGCAGAATCCACATACAGTGGTTGTTCTCAATACCTCCACTCCGGTAGCGATGCCCTGGCTGGATAAAGTGGGGGCTGTCCTTGAGACCTGGTATCCAGGCCAGCAATCGGGGGCAGGCACAGCCTCACTGCTCTTTGGCGATGCCGATCCGGGCGGACGTTTGCCCATGACCTTCGCCGCCAACCCGGACCAGGGACCTGCGACCCAAACTGAACAGTATCCAGGTGTGAATGGTGTTGCTCATTACAGCGAGGGGATCTTCGTGGGGTATCGATGGTACGACGAACACCACCAGGAACCGCTGTTTCCGTTTGGGTTTGGGCTTTCGTACACCACCTTCCGATTCAGCGATCTGAAGCTGAGCCGCAATGGGGATAGTGTGAGGATCGAGCTCACGGTCAAGAATGTCGGATCCCGGCCAGGCTCCGATGTGGTACAGGTCTACGTGGGAGAGCCGGCCGCGGCGGAAGAACCGCCGTCCCAGTTGAAAGGCTTCGCCAAGATCAGCCTGCAACCCAACGAACGGAAGCACGTAACCATCGCAGTACCTGTCAAGTCGCTTGCCTCGTGGAGTGAGCGGAGCCACAAGTGGGAGTTGTCCCCCGGAACTTACGAGATCAAGGTTGGTGAGTCGTCGCGAGACTTTCGGCTGCACGGCCACGTGTCATTGGAAGCAGCATCGTTTTAAGCGCTGACTGTGCGCGGGAAGGATGGAATAAGGATGCTGACTCGTAGAGATTTGCTGTCGATCGGTTGCGCCATGGGTGCGACCAACCTGTTGCGCGGCGTGTCACTGGCCCAAATTGCGTCGAACGCCGGACCATCCGTTCCGCTCAAAGATCCAATCAGCTATGTAAACCACGAACTTCGGGAGCCTCTCCAACACATTCTTAGCACGGCTCCGATGTCTGAGTTGAATGCGACGACGTTGCCCAAGCAGAGAGAGGCTTCTGCTCATTGGGAGATGCCGCTTCTTCAAGAACCGGTTGTCCAGGAGAAGATGATCGACGGCGCCCCCGGCTCTCCGAAGGTCCGGGTCTATGTGGCCGGAGCTTCGCCGGGTGCCTCTAAACCCGCGGTTCTTCATATCCACGGAGGAGGTTACGTCATGGGCTTTGCAGAGAAGCGGTCTCTTCAGGATCTGGTAATCGCCCATGACTGCGTGGCCGTGTCCGTTGATTACAGGCTCGCGCCGGAAACACATTTTCCGGGTTCTCTTGACGATAACTATGCAGCGCTCCACTGGCTCTTCTCCAACGCAAAGGACCTGGGGGTGGATACCAAACGGATTGCCATCAAGGGAGAGAGTGCCGGGGGCGGCCATGCCGCCGCTTTGGCAATCGCAGCGCGAAACCGCGGTGAGATACCAATCTGCCTGCAGGTTCTGATCTATCCGATGTTGGACGATCGGACGGGCTCGTCTCGCCACGTTCCACCCTACATTGGTCACTACATCTGGACCGAAGCGGACAATCGTTTCGGGTGGTCTTCACTGCTTGGAGTTCCAGCGGGTTCCAACAAGGTCCCCGAAGGCTCCGTTCCCGCCCGGCTGGGGGATTTAAAGGGTCTTCCAGCCACATTTATCGGAGTCGGATCCATCGACCTCTTTGCTCCAGAAGACTTGGAATATGCTCAACGGCTCCTC
This sequence comes from uncultured Acidobacteriaceae bacterium, assembly GCA_963787145.1. GTDB lineage: Bacteria > Acidobacteriota > Terriglobia > Terriglobales > Acidobacteriaceae > PALSA-350. Next base: position 441,997 of record CAWBBY010000014.1, on the reverse strand, counting down.
TTAGCCGGCGTGCCGACAGAGCTCGACCTTGTTCCGGGAGGGTTCCACGGCTTTGACGTCCTCGTTCCTGACGCGGCGATCTCTCGCCAATTTAATAGCGCCTGGAATGAGGCATTGAAGCGGGCCTTCGCCAGAGCGTAAGTGGGCTCTGGGTAGGTGGGAGCACCTCTGTTGGTTGACTCCGTCCATCCACCTCCACCACTGCCAAGGTGCAGCGCCACCCTCCACTTTGTCATCCCGACCGAGCGCAGCGTAGTGGAGGGATCTGCAGTTTGCGTTGATGGAGAAACGGAACCCGGGGAAGATTCGCCCACGACACTTTCGCTGCGCCGGAAACTGAAACTGCAGGTCCCTCCACTACGCTGCCCCGGATTTCCTGTCGAGGTTGTTGGCGTTGGCGAACCTCATGGGGCTTTCTTTACGGAAAGCCGCACACGCGGCCATGTCCAACGCTGCGTGGCAGGAAATCCGGGTGCGCTTCGGTCGGGATGACAAAGTGGAGGGTGGCGCTGCACCTTGGCATTGGTGGAGGTGGATGGACAGAGCCCGCACAACAGCAACCACCCGGTTTCATTTGCGTTCTCTTCAACGCATGCAGCAATCGATCTTCGGAAGTCAGGGGTTCGAGACAATCAGCGCGTCCAGGGCGACCGCGCCCATTCCTTCCGGATAGACGACCACAGGATTGATGTCGATCTCCTGAAAAGCGGGGTGACACCTAACCAGCTCACCGAGCGCATGCACGATTTCCGCCGCAGCCCGCACATCGAGTGCGGGCGAACCCCGGAATCCGCGCAGCAGCACGCCGCTCTTCAGCGTGTGGAGTTCGTCGATAATTGCTTCCACTGAGAGTTCCGGCGGCAGCAACTTCACGTCCTGCAGCGCCTCCGCTAATACCCCGCCAAAGCCAACCAGCAGCACGGGGCCCCAATCCGGATCATTCTCCGCGCCAACGATCAACTCGACGCCCGGGCGCCCCATGCGTTCGACCAATACGCCATCAAGAACAAGTTCGGGCTTCGCAGCATGGACATTTTGCTGCAGGCGCTGCCATCCCGCAGCCAGGGCAGCCTCATCGTTCAAGCCCAACACCACGCCGCCAGCGTCACTCTTATGCGGCAGATCCGCGGCCTGGGCTTTCAGTGCGACAGGAAATCCGATTTGTGCTGCGATGGATTTGGCTTCTTCCAGACTTCGCGCCAGAGCTCCTTTGGGTATTGGGATACCCAGCGCGGCGAGCACCAGCTTACTCTGGTACTCCGGCAGCACACCCCTGCCTAATGGAACGCTTGGCTTTGCCCCCGAGCTCTCTGGTGCGCGGCGGCTCTCATGCGCAGCAAGATCAGTCAGGCGTGCAAGCGCTCGTAGAGCGCGCTCCGGAGAGGGAAAGAAAGGAACTCCCAGACCTCGTAATTCCTCCACATATCCAGGCGGGACCCGAGCCCCTTCGTCAAGGCTGGCGAAGATGACAGGCTTGGTCGGCCGCAAAGTGCGAATAGCGTCCAGGATCGGTGGAAACTTCAGGCTGCTGGTGACATCATCGGTAAGAATGATGGCCAGGACAAGACTTCCGAACCGGTCTTCCTTGAGCAAGGCCGGAATCGTTCGCCGATAAAGGTCGGTGTCTACCAGCGCCTGTGCTGTGACATCCAGCGGGTTCGTCGCAGGAATGAAATCGGGCAACACACTTTGCAGGCTGGCAGCAGCCGTTCCGCTCAGTTCCGGCAGGTTGAGTCCGATGCGCTCGCATAGGTCGAGCGTCAGCGCTTTGAACGCTCCAGACTCCGTCAGAATGGCTGCACCACGGCGAGGCAGCGAGGGGCAGCGGACCAGCAACTGCGTTAGGTCCACCAGTTCTTCCAACGTGTCTGCCAAAACCACTCCGGCATGAAGCACTTTTGTGCGCATCACCTGGTAGTTGGCCGCCATGGCTCCGGTATGCGTGGCTGCTGAGGCCCGGGCGGCGCTGCTGCTTCCGGGGTGGAGTAGAACGATGTATTTCCCCAACGCACGCGCTCGGGCCGCCAATTCCAGAAAGCGTCGTGGCTGACGGAATTGTTCCACCACCATCGTGAGGATGCTGGTTCGCTCGTCCTCCAGCAGGTGCTCGACAAAATCCTCGACACCGTTGGCTGCTTCGTTGCCGGTTGAAACGGAATACGAGATTTGTAATCCATGATGGTGCAGGTTCACACCCAACACTGCGGCCATGGCGCCGCTTTGCGAAACCACGGCGACGCCGGGCCATTGGAACGCCGCTTCGGTTTGCGTGACCACAAAGGTGAGCGGAACGCCGTCTACATAATTCACCATGCCCAGACAGTTGGGCCCCTGGATCACCATGCGATGTTGGCGCGCGATTTCTGCCAGTTTCTCCTGCTCTGCCCGGCCCAGTTCCCCACTTTCGGCGAAACCAGCAGCGAAAATGATCAGACTGCCCACCTTCCGCCGTGCGCAGGCGGTGGCTGCGTCCAGAACTCCATCGCGCGGGATGGCAAGGACAGCGCAATCGATCCCCTCAGGCAGCGCATCGATCGACGCCACGCACTGGCGGCCGCGAATCTCTGCCCGCTTCGGGTTCACGAGATGAATATCTCCCGCGAAGTGCGCGCGCTCGAGGTTCGAAAGAACACCTTCACCGAGCGATCCAGGTGTCGCGGACGCCCCGATCAGCGCAATGGAACGCGGACGCAAGAGACGACCGAGCGAAGATGTTGAGACGTCTGCGTGTGTAGTTTGACTCAATTTCATCTCCTGGGGAGGGGCAGCACGCTAAAAGGGATAGTGACGTGCCTCCGTCTGCACCGTGATCCAACGCAGATCGGTGAATTCAGCAATGGAAGCCTTCGAACCGAAGCGTCCGTAGCCACTATCCTTCACTCCGCCGAAGGGCATGTTGGCTTCATCATGCACGGTCGGACCATTGATGTGACAAATACCCGAATCGATCCTCGCAGCAACGCGCATGGCGCGGGCCGTGTCTTTGCTGAATACAGAAGCGGACAGCCCATAGGGAGAACTGTTGGCAATTTGAATCGCCTCGTCCTCGTTCCTGGTATGGATGACTGCCACCAGCGGCCCAAAGGACTCCTGGTCATACAGTTTCATCTTATCCGTGACTCCATCCAGGATCGTAGGCTGCATGACCGCCCCGTTTACCTCTCCGCCCGTAACTAATCTAGCTCCCTTCTCTACCGCGTCCGCCACCAACCCGTGAATGCGCGCGGCGGCATCCACACTGATCAAAGTGCCCAGGACCGCATCCTCGCGACGCGGATCTGTGGCATGGATTGCCCGCGCCCGTGCAGCCAACTTCTCCACAAACTGATTCGCAACCGGCTCCTGCACCAGCACGCGCTCGGTCGACATACAAATCTGTCCCTGGTTGGCAAATGCGCCAAAGTTGGCGGCAGCGGCTGCGGCATCAAGATCCGCATCCTCAAGAACCAGCAGCGGAGCCTTTCCCCCGAGTTCCAACAATACCGGCTTGAGATGTTTTGCCGCTATCTGCGCGACGGTCCGCCCAACAGCGGTTGAGCCGGTGAAGTTCACCCGCCGCACGGCGGGATGGGCAATCAGCCGCTCGACAATCGCCGGCGCATCCCTGGGCGCATTCAGGATGACATTGACAACGCCGTCGCCCAATCCCGCCTGTTGCAGCGCTGTGCCAATCAGCCGATGCACTCCGGGACAAGATTCCGAAGCCTTGAGCACAACGGTGTTACCGCAGGCCAGCGGCATGGCCAGCGCACGCACACCCAGGATCACCGGCGCATTCCAGGGTGCGATACCGAGCACTACGCCGCAAGGCCGTCTAATGGCGAGAGCGAGATTGCCCGGCACATCGGTGGGTAGAACCTCGCCGGTAATCTGCGTCGTCATGCTCGCGGCTTCGCGCAACATGGAGGCGGCCAGCATCACGTTGAAGCCGTACCACCCGCGAGTCCCCCCTGTTTCCGAGACCCCCGTCTCGATGAACTCCCCGGCAAGCGATGCGATCAGGTCGGCCGCCGCATTCAAACGGCGCCTGCGTTCCGTGGGACCGAGAGCACTCCACGATGGGAACGCGGCCTGGGCCGCGTTGACCGCAGCATCCGCATCTTCGACGGCGGCTGCCGCAGCGCGCAACGCAATCTCTCCAGTAAACGGATCGATGCGGTCAAACGTAGCCCCACCTTGTGCGCAGACCGATTTGCCACCTATAAGCAACTCAACACATCGCATGTTTCCTCCGGCCCGAAAGCAGCCGCTCACCGTTTGTAAGACTCGAGTCCCGGCTTGATGCTCTTTTCATCCAAAAATTGTTTCAGTCCCTTTTCGCGGCCATGCTCCGGGTCGCGCTGCTGGGCCTGGTCCAGCTTGGCGTAAAGATAGTCCTCGCTCTGCTCCCACGTAAGTTCACGGCAGCGCTTGAACCCATGTTTTGCTGCGCGCAGAACGACCGGGTTCTTGTCTATCAGTTTGCTCGCGAGGGCGACGGTTTCCTCGCGAAGCTTTTCCAGCGGCACAGCCCGGTTGACTAGGCCCATCTCCGCAGCCTGTTTTCCGGTGAACGTTTCTCCCGTCATGATGTACTCGAGGGCCTTGCGCTGTCCCACTGTATCTGCCAGCGCCTTACTCACCAGGTTGCCAGGGGGAATGCCCCAGTTGATTTCCGACAGACCAAAGACCGCGGTCTCCGAGGCAATTGCAAGATCGCAGGCCACCAGCGGCGAGAAGGCTCCTCCAAAACACCAGCCATTTACCATGGCAATGGTAGGCTTGCTATACATGCGCAGCAGTTTCCACTGCCAGGTGGACGCATCCCGCCGCACCTTCTCCTGTACGATTTCCGGGGCCTGATCGATCTCGCGAAAATACTCCTTCAGATCCATTCCCGCCGACCAGGATTCGCCCGCCCCCGTGAGTACCAGTACCTTAACCGCACCGTCGAGTTCGAGCGTCTCCAGCACATCGCGCATTTCCAGGTTGAGTGTGGGACTCATCGCGTTGCGCTTCTCCGGACGATTCAGGATGACCCATCCAATTCCCTCCTCCGTTTCTACGCGAACAGTCTTCCAGCGGCCCTCATAATCAGACATCGCATCCTTCCTCTTCCTTATGGGTTCTTACATGTGAAATTCGCCGCATCCTCGGTGCTGCCACTTCCTTTGTAACGCGGAATTTCCGGATAGGAACAGAGCGGACGGCTTCGCCCAGGGAACGCCTTTCCTGTAGCCATGATTTTCGCCGGGGCCTCACCCTTCTCTACCCAATTTTCTATCGCTGTCAGACCGTTAAAGTTGTCGAGCGCCGGACCACCCATGCAGTGATTCATGCCCGGGATGAGAAAGAGTCTAGCGAAGGCCCGGCTTTGATCCATGCCACCATTATTTTGCGTGAGCCTCTGGTAGTAGTGAATGAGGTCGTTGGCGGAAAAAACCGGATCGCTCATTCCGGTATAGAAGATGATCTTGCCGCCGTGTTCGCGGAACGCAGCCATCTGGGTCGAGGTCGCGTCGATTTTGTCCTGCGATTTCTCGATGCGTGGCGGGTCGGTGTCAAAGTTAAACGCAAAAGGACTGGCCAGTTGGGGCTCTCCTGGCTCGAGGGCAATGTGATTGACGAATTGCGGGTAGATTAACACATTGATCGCCGGCATCTTCTCCGTGCCGAGTATCCACGCCCTCCAGCCTGGCGCGTCAACTCCCGCGTCATAGGGCCAGTCGGAGTAGAGCGCGACGCCCGCGGAGTTCTTCGGCCCGGCGAAGGTCTCCTGAATCGCATGCACCTGACCGGGAGAAAGACAGGAATCGTTTTTCTCCCCCTTGCACAGCAGAACTGCGGGGTCAAATCGGCATGCCTCCGGGTTTTCAATGAGCCCGTCGGTCAAACCATCAAGCGCATCGCACGCCTTCAGAATCGCCGTCGACATGAGCTTTAAGTCGGAATCAGAAAGCGCCAGGTTTAGCTGCGGGATTCCATGCTCATCTTTGGGAGCAACCTCGGCAAATCGCGCTGTGGCCCAAGCCTCGGCGATTGCTGCTCGTGTGAGGTGGAAGGCGGGGTCGCCGGCGACAATGCCATCGAAATCGCTGGGATAGCGCTGCGACGCAATCATCGCTTCGCGGCCGCCATTGGAGCAACCCACCATGTAAGAGTGCTGTGGCAAGTGTCCGTAATATTGGGTGAGGATCTTCTTTACCACCGTCGCGACCCGATCGCTGGAACGATATTGGTAATCGGCAAGCGCCTCCGGATCCGATCCGAATGAGGCATCCATCGGGCTTTTGCCTTGATGTCCTCCATCAGTAGAAGCAACCGCATAGCCGCGGCTCAGTGCGTCCTTTTCACCGGAACCGACGGCCATCGCTCCGAGCGCAGGATTGATCATTCCGTCAAGGCCGCCTCCGCCCTGGAACAGCAGCCTGCCGGTCCATGCATCCGGCAACCGCAGCTCGAAGCGATCACCGTACTCCACTCCATCCGCCCCGGTGTGTTTGTTGACTTCTCCCTTAACCAGGCAGTGCGCGGTTTGCGGTCCAAAAGGAGCTACGACAGTTCCCTCGGGCACCTCTTCCGCACTGAATATCTGGGCGTTCTCCAGATGTGTCGCTGTCAGCGCCTCACAGTCTCTGGCTTGCGGCTTCTGCGCGCCCACTGAAGTCTGGGCGCCGGCATGCGTCCAGACGCCAAGCAGAATCATGGCCAGCACCGCCGCGTTGATGCCTCTGCATTTCGCTTTGTTTGTCATCGATACCTTCGTGTGGGTCTCGGACCGTGGGATTCAACCGCTAGAACTTGAACTTGAGCGCGAATTGCAACTCGCGGGAGCTTCCTATGGTATTCGTTATCTGGCCCGCGGTTGGGTTCACAACCCCTGCGCCAGTGGCAGACACTGCAGTGTAAAGCGTTTGGTTCGGCAAGCCGAAGTTTGGATGATTGAACAGGTTGAACGCCTCCGCTCTCAGTTCCAGCATCTTTCCCTCTCCGATCGACGTGTCTTTCACCAACGATGTGTCGATCTCCACGTATCTTGGTCCTACAAGCGTGTTGCGCCCCAGATCTCCCAGGAAACCCGCGGTCTGTAGCGCGAACGCCGAACTGTCGTACCACTGGTTCACGTTTCTCAAAATCGGATTGTTGCTGTGGCCCGGGACAAGAGTCGGACGTTCGTCGGGTCCCTGCCCGCCGGCCGCGTTGTTCAGGCCCACCTGGTCGAACCCATCGATCACGGTGAAGGGACTTCCGCTACGTGCGCTGGCAATGCCGCCAATCTGCCATCCTTTAGTCAAGCGGCCACCGTTGAACGGCAGCAAACCTCCAGTGCGGCCAAAGCAGGCAGCCACAGACGGACACACTCTCGCATCGCGCGGGAGGACTTGTCAATACTTTTTGTGACAACACTGAGATACTTTTTTGGTATCGACGACGCGGTTGCGGATTTCGAGTCTGCGCGAGAACCTCCGGTTCAAGATTGGTTCTCGGCGGAGTCAGTCTCCTGACAGAACCCAGTAGGAACTGGACGGGTGCGTGATTCGCATGTGAGAAAATTTGGATGCTACAATCCGCTTCGTGGAGTTCCGCCAGTTACGCTATTTCATTGCGGTTGCCGAACTTCTGCACTTCACCCAGGCAGCGCGGAGGCTGCGCATTGCGCAGCCTCCGTTGAGCCGGCAGATCCGCGCACTGGAAAAAGAACTGGGTGTGCAGTTGCTGGAGCGGAGTTCGAGCAAGGTCTTTCTCACCCACGCCGGCAGCATTTTTCTCGATGAAGCGCGGGCCATCCTACTGCGTGCTGAGCAAGCCATGGAGGCCGCAAGGAAGGCCAACACAGGAAAGACGGGCAAGGTCCGCCTGGGCATTGGCATGGGACTTGGAGATGCTGCGAGCCGCGTCATCAACGGCCACCTGCCCCTTTTTCCGGATGTCGAACTGGATGTCGTAAACATCCCATCCGGCTTTCAATCAGAGGCATTGATATCCAGAAAAATCGATGTCGGCTTTCTGCGTCCGCCGATCAACAAGTCCTTTCTGACATCCGAGAAAATTATTACCGAGCGGCTATCGGTGGTATTGCGCAGGTCTAGTCCGCTTGCCCAGCAGAAACGCCTCGGCCTGAAACAGCTCGGCAACGAACCTCTCCTGCTAATCGCACGGAATATCTCTTCAGGCGTGTATGACAAGACGCTTGACTTGTACCGCGAGGCTGGACTCAATCCCAAAATCATCCCCACGGACACCACGCCTCATGATGAAGCTGGAGCCATACTGGTGAATTCCGGCAAGGGCATTTACATCGCTGTGGGCAGCCATCCTTGCCATCCGGCCTTTGCCGACCGCCTGGCAGTTGTTCCCCTCTCCAATCCTTCCGCGGTGGTAGAAGCGCACGTTGCATGGCGGAAGGATGAGTCAAGCACGACCGTCCTGAACTTTGTCGATTTTGCACGCCAGATGTTTGCGTCGGCCAAGAAAAGATCCCGGCAAGGAACTATATGAAGACGAATTGTGTTGCACTCCCCAACCTAGTGTCGTGTCCCGAAAGTTCGCTGATAAATTCGACGGGATCAATTAACGAAAACCGAACGCCTCAGGGGCTAAAGCCCTCAAATTTTCAGCTTTTTACGGCCCGGCTGAAGCCGTGCCCTGATACAAAACCCGAGAGCATTTCAAGCTTCCCGGGGCATAACACTAGAATGACGTCAGAAAAAAGGAGCGCCATGTCATCACCTTATCGCGCAGACCACGTAGGCAGCTTTCTTCGCCCCGCCGAACTACTTCAGGCAAGACTATCGCCGACTCCCCTATCCGAATTACGCGCACTAGAGGATCGACACATTCTGCGCGTGCTCGAGAAACAGAAGGAACTCGGATTTGAAGTCTTTACCGATGGCGAGCTACGCCGTAGCAACTTCATGAGCGACTTCACCGACGCGGTGGAGGGATTTGATCTTGATGATGCGGTTACCCGAAAATGGGCTGACACTGCGCAGAACGCGGGCACCCAAGCAACCACCGTGAGCCGCGTCAACGGGATTGTAACCTCTCGGCTGAAACAGCGCGAGCCACTCACCGGGCACGAGTTGCCTTTTCTGCGGGAACACGCGCCCGGCCCAATCAAGATGACTCTGCCGAGCCCAACACAGTTTCCGGCGATCTCCTTCAAGTACGGCCTCACCGATGCCGCATATCGAGATCCGTACGAACTTCTCGATGCTGTTACCGGGATCATGGCCGACGACATGAGAACGTTGTCTGCTAGCGGCATCTCCTACCTGCAGATTGATGCGCCGCGCTACAGTTACTACCTTGACCCCAAGTGGACTTCGTGGATGGAGAAAGAACTGCGTGTCGATCCCGCGCAGATGCTGACCGCCTCCCTCGATGCCGACAACGCCTGTTTCACGGCCGCCCGCCATCCCGGCGTCACCCTCGCCATCCATCTCTGCCGCGGCAACAACCGCAGTCACTGGTACGCGGAAGGCGGCTACGACGCCATCGCCGAACGTCTCTTCCATACGCTGGCCGTCGATCGCTTTCTCCTCGAATACGACGATGAGCGCTCGGGCACCTTCGAGCCGTTGCGACTTGTGCCTAAAGGGAAAATCGTGGTTCTCGGATTGGTCAGCAGCAAACAGCCTGCACTGGAACGCAAAGCAGATCTGATCAGACGGGTCAATGAGGCAGCCCGGTTCCTTCCACTTGAGCAACTCGCCATCAGTCCTCAATGCGGGTTTGCGTCTACGATGGAGGGCAACTTGTTAACCGAGGAAGAACAGTGGGCCAAGCTGCAGCTTGTCGTTGAGGTGGCCCGCGAAGTTTGGAGCTAAATACACACCACCGAGGCCGGGGCCACGATAGTTGAACTTGCCGGTCAGTGCGCGTATATTCGCAGCCGCAGCTGGAATGTAAGATTCCTGTCGGCATTCTCAGGCCGGCCAAACCTCTCGTCAAACCGTAAAAACACGGCAAAAGAAATCCAAGGAGATGACAACACATGGCAAGCAACCGTGGAGTAGCTTATATGGGCCCTGGGGTCGTAGAGATTCACAGCATCGACTTCCCAAAATTAGCGCTCGGGAATCGCAAATGTGAGCACGGCGTGATTCTCAAGATTGTTTCCACGAACATTTGCGGCAGCGACCAGCACATGGTCCGGGGCCGCACCACCGCACCTAAAGGGCTCGTCCTGGGCCACGAGATCACGGGCGAAGTGATTGAGGCCGGCCGGGACGTCGAGTTCATCAAGGTCGGAGATCTGGTTTCTGTTCCATTCAACATTGCCTGCGGCCGCTGCCGGAACTGTAAGGAACGCGCCACCGGCATTTGCTTGAATGTGAATCCAGCGCGGCCTGGCGCAGCATACGGCTACGTGGACATGGGCGGTTGGGTCGGGGGCCAGGCTGACTATGTGATGGTTCCCTACGCAGACTTCAACTTGCTGAAATTTCCTGACAAAGCACAGGCTATGGCGAAGATCCGCGACCTGACTTGCTTATCTGACATCCTGCCGACTGGCTATCATGGCGCCGTCACTGCTGGAGTTGGCCCAGGGGCCACGGTTTATGTTGCCGGGGCGGGACCGGTTGGTCTCGCCTGCGCCGCCGCCTGTCAGCTGCTGGGCGCCGCGGTCGTGATTGTGGGTGACCTGGTTCCGGAGCGGCTTGCGCAAGCCAGGAGTTTCGGCTGCGAAGTTGTGGACGTCTCCAAAGACGCCTCTGTCGGGGATCAGATTGCCCAGATCCTCAAGGTTCCCGAAGTGGACTGCGCGGTAGATTGCGTGGGCTTTGAAGCCCGTGGCCACGGAAACGACGCCAAGACGGAAATCCCGGCGACGGTGCTGAATTCGCTTATGCAGATTTGCCGCGCCGGCGGAGCCCTCGGTATCCCCGGACTGTACGTGACGGAGGATCCTGGCGCGTCCGATAAGAGCGCCCAGACGGGAAACCTCAGCATCCGCATCGGCTTGGGATGGGCGAAATCCCATGTCTTCACCACCGGTCAATGCCCGGTAATGAAGTACAACCGGCAACTCATGATGGCAATTCTGCATGACAAGATCAAAATCGCTAACGCCGTCAATGTCACCGTTGTGACCTTGGACCAAGCGGTTCAAGGCTACAAGGACTTTGATAAAGGCGCGGCGAAAAAGTTCGTGCTCGATCCCCACGGCATGATCGCGGCATAGCTCGAAGTCGAGGGGCCCCATACTTCACTTTCCGGTTTGGGGCCCTCTACCGTCAGTCCGCCCAGGAAGGTCGTGCTCCTACAGCCCGAGCGTGTTCCACCCCGAAACGAGATCGGATAATAGCAACTTGTAAAAATCGTAGCTTTCGTTATCGACCTCGCTCCCTAGTTCGAAAAGGCCGCACGGCGTTGGAAACGGTGCGCCGACGGCAGGTAGCGCCGGGGGCGCAGTGTACGGCGCCTGGAAGTTCAGGGCCAGCGCAAGATTGGTAATTTGATTCGAGGCATCTCGCGGAGTAAGCGGCGGCAGGTTGTAGCGCCACTCGATCAGCTTCAACACGGAGGTGTGATCGTAAAGCGCGGAGTGGATGCGGGGTGTCGCCGGATTGCCTGCGCTGAACGGGGACACCACGACCACCGGTACACGGCAGCCCAACAGCGCGTATCCGTTGACAAGATCCTTATCCACATCGTTCGCGGCCACGACGCGCGGCGGCGCAACCGTGTCGTAAAAGCCGCCCCACTCGTCCCGGTTGATGATCAAAACGGTGTTCTGCCAACCGGGTCCGTTCGTTATAGCTTTATAGACCTGGCCCAAAAAGGCCTCTCCGGCGCGAAGATCCGCGTGCGGGTGGTCGTCGTTGCCTAAACCATCATCAAGAATGGTGAAGCGCGGATCGAGAAATGAAACCGAAGGCAGCGTGCCCGCGGCCGCATCGGCCAGAAAATCCGCATACAGTGCGGAGATGCCGATGTACTTCACTCCCCAAAGAGCAAGAACAGGCACGTTCGAGTAGTAATACCTGCTGCTCACGCCTGCGGCGGCAAGGTTGTCCCAAATGGTCGGCAGGGTACAGAGGTCAGTCGTGTTCGATAGGCGATCCGTCTGCGCGGCATGCTGAAAAACACGGTTGGGAAAAGTCGGTCCAAGTATGGAGGCGAAATAATTATCCAGCGTCGTGTAGTTGCGTGCGAGCGCGCTGAAGAAGGGTAGATCCGCTTCCTCGTAGTAGCCGATGCTAAAAGTGTCGTTCGTCGTGGTGCGCAGCCACCCATCCATCCTGCCTTCGTCGTATTCGCTGCGCCCTCCCACATAGGTGTGGTCCGGATCCGGATGAGAACAACCCACGAACGTCGTCAGCCGCTGGGTGGGGTGAGCCTCGCCTTTCTTGTCCAGGTAAGCGAGGCCCGCCTGCTGCCCGTTCGCCCCCGGCAGCCAACCCAGTAAATGATCGAAGCTGCGGTTCTCCATCATCACGACGACAATGTGCTCGATGCCGGAATCGGCTGGATCAGGAAGCGATTCCGTCTGGCCGGAAACAATTGTGGATTTGCCGGCTAATGCAGCGGCCGAAGCCACCCCGGCCGCCCTGCGTAGAAACTCCCTGCGGTTTACACTCATGGCCTGTACTCCCGTCAAAGGCTATCACGCGCGGGAGAGGGCGTACACCAGCGCATTAAAGTAACTGACTTTGTGCCGAATACGCTCTTAAAATGCCAGCCGCTCGGCTGGAACCACGCGGCGGAGATACTGCCAGGACTCCACCAGCAGATATACGATCATGAACATCAACCCGATTCTGAAGCCCACGTTTGTCCAATAGTTGATCTGCGTCAAAGCGTGAAGATTCGCCGCCGGGCTGGCCGGGACGAAATAAACCTTGTTGAACGCCAGCAGCCCGGCCGGCACCAATCCAAGTAGATTCGTAAATAGCTCGAGTGGTTGCTCCGAGCGGTGGTTCCCACGGGCAACAGACATGAGTTTGATTCCGAGCTGTGCCAACAACACGATTATGAGTGTGACATAGAAGAGTCGCCACATGGGGGCGAAGCCCGCGGACAGCTTGGTCAAGAACAGTGCTCCCGGACCTAGAATCAGATAAGGGTGTTGCGGAACCTCAAGCACATACAATATCCAGAGACAGTGCAACACAAGATCTGCGATACGGCTGGCAAGCGACTTCTCCTTCTTGGGACTCGTCAGCGGCGGGAGCTTCGCAGGATCCCACGCGTTCCAACTTGCGCATTGACCAGTCTGCGTGTGGGCAAATTCCAGGATCGCGAACGTCATGGTCACCGCACCCCAGAAGAGCAGCAGCACTGGCACTAGCTGCGCGAAGCTTGTTGCAACGCTTGCCACGAAAGCGCCCGCGCTCGGGGAAAAGACAAACGTGGCCACGCGCGCCACAAAGTAAATCAGCACCACCAGGGGCACCCCCTTGCGCAGGGTAAGAAGATAGAAGGGGAAGACCGCAGGTCCGATCAGTGAGTGTTGCGGCAGATACCGCGCTGCGACCAGCATCGGCCGGCCGTGCGCCTTGAGGATGGCCGCGGCCTCGCTCTCGGTCAGCGGCCTTTCCATCTCGTCAGCACGAGCGTCCATCTCTGCCAGCAGATTGACGCGCAACTCCGCCAGCACGTCTTCCCTGGTTTCCTGCGGAAGATACTGGCCCACAGCCTGCAAGTAACGCTCGAGTAAGTCCATATCTTTACCTCTTTTTCCCGTCTTTCAGAATTTTGTGTAGCGATTCATTAATGCCGTTCCACTCCACCAGCAACTGCGCCAGGATCGCCTCGCCCTCGGCCGACAGCCGGTAAAATCGCTTGTTTCTCTTGTCTTCTTCACGCCACTCGCTCTTCAAGAGGCCCTGCGTCTCCAATCTCCGCAGCAAGGGGTAGAGCGTGCTCTCCTCAATTGCTAATCCTTCGTCGGCCAGCGCTTTGCGTAGCGTGTAGCCATAGTGCTCGTCGCGCAATTGGGCCAGGACAGCGACGATCAGGCATCCTCGCCTCAGTTCAAGCCGGAGAGATTCGAACATCCCATTATCTGAGTTAGCGCTCATACTGTATGAAACATACTGTATGACACATAGTGTGTGATGTCAAGTATTAAATTCAGGCAGATGACCTGACCAGTGTCCCGTCCGGTTTCAGCCCTTGAGCACTACACATTAGCGTGCGATCCTTACACATCGAGGGTTCTCCCCGGTGCGTACGAATATCGAAATCGATGATCAGTTGTTGAGCGAGGCCATGCGCAGTAGTGGCGCCCGCACTAAGAAGGCTGCTGTGGAAGCGGGTCTGCGTCTATTGGTGAAGACACAATCCCAAGCGGCGATTCGTCGGCTCCGCGGTAAAGTGCAATGGGAGGGAGACCTGAACGAATCCCGCCTGGTTCGCAATCGGGGTTAGGCTCCTGACCATGTTCACAAGACAATTAACTGCGTTATTGCTACTTTCTGTCTGATTCAGGGCCTTTCTCTGCTTCACCGCGACCACGACTTCGACCCGTTTGAGAATTTTCTCGGACTTCGAGTCGTCCATCCATAGCCCGCTACCGAGCTTCGAGTACAGAAGGAGACTCCCTGGTTGACGGCTGAGACGACTGATCCCAAGCTGCGACGAAATTCGCTCGGCCTTCCGGAACTGGTGTTCCAGGGAGTTACGCACATCGCGCCGGCGACCAACATGGTTTTCACGTTTCCGATCATCGCCCTCAAGGCGGGGCCGGATATGCCGCTGTCGTTCCTGCTGGCTACGATCGTTTGCTTCTTCATCGGAAATACGGTGTCTCAGTTTTCCCAGTACTTGCCGTCGAGTGGAGGCTACTACTCCTTTGCCACCCGTGGCTTGGGGAGCCATATCGGTTTCATGGCAACCTGGAGTTACCTGATCTATGACCTGCTGGGTTCGGCCGGCTCCACGGGTTTCCTTGGCTATCTGCTCTCGGACATGCTGCGGACCGGTTTCGGCGTGAACATCCCGTGGTGGCTCATTGCGCTGGTGACCTTCGCCGTTATCTGGACACTCACTCACAAGGGAATTCGGATTTCGGCACACGCCACTGCGATCCTGGGCGGGCTTGAGCTGACGATCATGCTGGCGCTTGCGATCACCTTCCTGATCCACCCTGGACCGGGATCAAGGTACGCCGCGCCGCTCGATCCCTCGTTGTCGCCGCATCATTACGGAGGCATTTTAGCCGGGATGGTCTTTTCCATCCTTGCGCTCAGCGGGTTCGAAGGTCCCGCGCCGCTGGCCCAGGAAACGCGCCGCGCCGGGACATTCGTTAGCCAAGCGGTCATGCTCTCGCTGGTGGCTACGGGCGTCTTCTACATCTTCACTTCTTATGCAAGCGCCATTGGATGGGGCACGGGCGATATGGCGGCCTTCGCCGCCCATCCAAATCCGTACTACGCTCTTGGCCATGCGCTGTGGGGAGCCGGGTGGTGGTTCGTGGTGCTGGCGCTGATCAACAGCGCGGTTGGAGTCGGCCTGGCCAGCACCAACTCCGCGTCACGCGTGATGTACACCATGGGCCAGGCGGGCACTCTCCCTGCGCGTTTCGGACGAATCGATCCTGTCCACCAGACACCCACCTTCGCCATCGCCGTTGTGCAGATCGTTGGCATTGTGGCTGCCCTGCTTATCGGGTTGCTGTTGCGGCCTTCCTATATCTTCAACTTCCTGGAGACCATTGCCACGCTGGCGGTCATCGTTCTCTACTGCGCGGCGAACCTGGCTCTTACTTCGTACATGCGCCGGGAGCATCCGGAAAACTTCAACGTTTGGCATCACGTCGTGTCGCCGTGGATCGGAACACTGGCGCTGTTGCCGGTGCTCTTTGTCACCATCTACCCCGTGCCGGCGTGGCCGTATAACATCACTCCTTACTTGTTCCTGGCCGCACTGATCGGCGGATTTGTTTATATGCAGCGGCTTGAATCACGTAAGCCCGGTGCACTGCGCAGGGGAGCAACCATGATGGTGGGCAGTCGAAGCACCGCGGAAGGGGACGTGGATTGGGATAAGCCGATCGCTCCACTCTAGTCCGCGGTAAGATTCGATGTATAGAAGGACGCTATGAGCTTTGGTTCGCTGGTCTTCACGCCCCTAGTAAAGAAGCTGCAGGAGCGCTACGGCAGCCGGCGGCAGTACGAACGCATGGAGAATTCCGCCGGCTCGCAGGACCGCTTCACTCCTTTCGAGTCAGAGTTCCTGGCCCAGCGAGATAGCTTTTACATGGCGACGACGGGATCGACGGGATGGCCCTATGTCCAGCATCGCGGCGGTCCCAAGGGTTTCCTCAAGGTGATCGACGACCACACCCTGGCGTTTGGAGATTTTCGCGGAAACAAACAATACATCAGCACAGGAAACCTGCTTACGGACAATCGCGTCGCGATCATCATGGTCGACTATCCGCGGCAGGCCCGCCTTAAGATCCTCGGACGAGTGGAGACCATCGAGGGCGACGCGGCGAAGAGTTGGCTGGACCGGGTTCGCGTGCCGGGAGAGAAAACAGTCATCGAGCGGGTATTCGTGATCCATGTTGAGGCGTACGACTGGAACTGCCCGCAACACATCACTCCGCGCTACACCGCGGAAGAGATCCGCGACGGGATGCAATCGATCGAGAAGCGCGTAGAAGCCCTGGAGCAGGAGAATAAGGCCCTACGCAAAGAGCTTGCAGAGTTTCACACCAGCTGACTCCAATGCGAAGGATAATTGTGATGTCCTGAAGGGAGCTGCCGACATGACCTCGCGTCCACCATTACCCCCGTTCACTCAAGAAACCGCCGTCCAAAAGGTTCGTCTGGCAGAAGATGGCTGGAACACGCGCAACCCGCAGAAGGTCTCTCTTGCCTATACGGTCGATTCCCATTGGCGAAACCGTGCCGAGTTCCTAAACGGTAGAGAGGAAATCGTGGCATTCCTCTCCAGAAAATGGACCAGGGAGCTCGACTACCGGCTGATGAAGGAGCTATGGACATTCACCGGCAACCGCATCGCGGTGCGCTTTGCCTATGAATACCACGACGACTCGGGGAACTGGTTCCGTGCCTACGGAAATGAGAATTGGGAGTTCGATGACCAGGGATTGATGTATGCGCGACATGCAAGCATCAACGACTTGCCGATCACTGAAGCCGAGCGCAAGTTCCATTGGCCGCTGGGGAGAAGGCCCGACGAACAACCGGGGTTGAGCGCGTTGGGCCTGTAGTGCTGAGAACTAGCCGTCTATGAAGCCACGCTTCAAGGCGATGGTGACCGCGTGTGTGCGGTCATTGGCGCCGAGTTTGGAAAGGATACTTTTCATATGACCTTTGACGGTGGCCTCTGAAAGATTGAGCTCGGACGCGATGATCTTGTTGGAGTTTCCCATCGCGACTCTGCGAAGCACCGCAACCTCCCGATCGCTGAGCGCATCGCCGATCATGTGGTCCGCGAGCCCGGCGGCAATTTCCGGCGGAACACGCCGGCGGCCAGCGTTGACGGCTCGAATCGTATCCAGCAGCTCCTTCCGCAACATGTTCTTTAGAAGGTATCCAGAGGCGCCCGCCTTGAGAGCGCGTAAGGCCTGAACATCGCCCTGGTAGGTAGTCAGGACAATGAACCGCGCGCTCGAAAATTCGCTGCGGATCGCTGTGATTGCATCGATGCCGTTCATGCCAGGCATCTGCAAGTCCATCAGAGTTACGTCCGGAAGATGGATACGGAAGAGGTCGATAGCCTCTTGTCCGGTGGTCGCTTCGGCCACCAGTTCGATGTCATCCTGGCCGTCAATGACGGCTGCGATTCCCTCGCGCAGAAGGGGATGATCGTCTACGGCTAGAACTCTGATTTTCTTCGTCACGGCTCCCTATCCTACCCCGTTCCGCCGGGTTTTATAAATATGGATGCCACATAGAGCATTTTCACTTCTACCCTGCGCAGCCAAGTTCAGCGAAGTGCGGCTTCTCTTCCACCCCAGCAAGCAAGCTTGCCGGGGACCCCGGTCTGCAGGAAAAGCCGCGTCGGGAGTGGCTGCTCTGCATGCACAAGAAGTGAAAATGCTGTCGCCTCGAGACGTAAGCCCTACAATATACCCGACTTGACACATAACACAGGCCCAAAAGGATGGGCATGCAGCCCTCATTTTGGGACCTCGGCCGCCCTTTGGGACGGCTTGTCTCCCACCTTTGGATGTGCATTGGGGCGCGGAGTAGGTCCAGCCGTGCCAAATCTGTAGAGCGTTCTCGATGGGGGTTCGTTCGTCCCTTCAAGGTCATCCCTTCACTGACCGTAAGAGGAATTCTTTGGTAACCATGGCAGGCGCTTTTATTCACTATGGTGCAAAGAATGATTGCCGATGTGGCCGCTTTACTTCCGGTCAATCTCGTGGACGGAACCTGGACGCCGTTCCCGCAAGTGGATGTCCGGTGAACGCGGCATTGATGAAAACTCGAGAGCCTGGCGGTAAGCCGCAAGAGAGCAGACCGTATGCTTCCATTTCAACCATGGGCGGCGGGTACAGTTCGATTGTCTGAAACGTCAGTCGATGACAGAGCTATAATCCAGGACTGGTCCGCGATCGGCGAAGTGACAAGCCACGCTGCGTAGCTGATGGGAGGGAGAGTGAACGAAAAGAGCTTGAGGCCTGAGGGTACGAAGAAAATGGTTTGCAAACGCCTCTGGGAGCTAGCGCAGATTGAGCCAGAACAGACCCGCGGAAGCTTGAAGGGTCAAGTTGATTGCTGCGAACAAATGTATCGCCTTTTCAAATTCGAACCTGCGCTGCAACGGCTGAACGAACTGGCAAGCATCGACCCATCCAGGACAAGAGGGCGCAGGACCAGTCAGGACAAAGCCGCGAAGTTGCTGAAGCGAATCGTCTCGTCGCTAAAAACGGATAACAGTAGAGTGCAATAGAAGTGTCAATGTCGAAGAGACCAGTTGAAACGCCCATCAGTAATCAACAGACGGACGTGGCATTTTCACGAAAGCGGCCTCACCTTTAAAACGAAGTGTGGCTCTTTCTTCCCAAAGTGTCAGGTCCGTCCGCGAAACTCGGCAGGGGGCGACACTAAAATGAAACCTGCAAACCTTGGAAATCGACTACGCAGTAGAGCAAGATCGGATGGAGCAATGCATCCTTCGCGGCGGCCCTGTCTAGCAATCGCCTTACTCCTATGCTCCGTGTTGTGCCTGCAACAAAGCGGCGGAGGGTCCAAACCTTCATTCTTGTCATCTTCCGCTCAAGCCCAGGAGACCGCGCAGCCAGCCATTCCTATGCTCGATGAAGGAAAGGGGCTTATTCACCTCGACGTTTCGGTAACAAAGACAGATGGAGAGCCGGTATCCGGTCTGAATCGCGAAAACTTTGAGCTTCTGGACGACGGTCGTCCGCAACCAGTCCTGTCGTTTCACGCCGTCAGTGGACAGTCTGCCGGGCTCGAACCGCCAGCGCAGGTCATTTTGTTCTTTGACACGCTATGCAGGATCTACCCCTCTTGCATGTCGAAAGCAGATGCGTTGCGCGCGCAAGCTGGGATCGAGGTATTCGTGGAACAGAATAACGGTCACCTGAATCAACCCGTTTCCATTTTCGGGATATCAGACGATGGTTTGTGGACGGTGCCCCATCACGATTCGACGGATGGAAATTCGCTTGCCTCGGATCTGTCTTCCGGCAAACGAATCGTCTTGAATCGCCGGCCTGATGCACTGCGTGCGCTCGGCTTCATTGCAGCCGAGGAAAGGAGAAAACGCGGCCGCAAGGTTCTGCTTTGGATAGGCCCGGGTTGCGGCGAGGGAACCGGCATATTTCCGGCGAGCCACAATGACGGACACAAGACATTCAACGCTATTTACTGGTTCACCATGTTGCTGCGTGAGGCTCGCATGTCCATCGACGAACTCGCAGTTGACCAAGAGGGCCCATGCGCGCCCGGATACCAGCTGTATCTGACTGGACCTCGCACAGTCCAAGAAGCAGACGACCGGTTTCTGTACAAGAAGATTCTGGCGATTCAGAGCGGGGGGAGCGTCGTGAATGATGGCAATGGTCTCGTGGCGGAAATCGATCGCAGCGTGGGGAGAACACGGACGTTCTATACGCTTTCCTTCGATCCGCCCATCGCCTTTCAAGACCACGAGTACCACCGTCTCGCGGTGCGAGTGGCGCAGCCGGGATTGCTCGCGCAAACCAACACGAGTTATTACGACGAGCCGTATTACTCTGACCAGCCGAATCCCTCTGTTCGACATGTCACGGTCGAACAACTTGAGCAACTTCTTCGAGGTGTCACGGCCGAGCAGATTGCACAACGCCTACGCGGAGACGACAGTGTGTTTGCCTCCCCACGACCGGGGACAGATCTGTCGGAGATCGAACTGACAGAGCGCGTAAGCGTTTCAAAGCTCTCTGACTGGACTGCCCAATATAAGAGGCAGTCGTTGATTGCAGTTGCGGATGCATCTGCGTTCCTCGATCCGCCGCCCGCGGAGATTCCGAAGCAGCCTGCGCCGGACGACGCTGCCCAGCAGCACATGCTCGGTATGGTAATGAGCTATCTCGATACGACCATTCCGAAATTGCCGGATTTCTACGCGACGAGGACAACCGTACGCTATGAAGATACACCGCTGTTCGACGGCGACAAGATCCCGGTCAACTATCAGCCTCTGCACGTTGCGGAGACGTCGAAGGCGACAGTCATCTACCGCCATGGAAACGAAGTCGTCGAATCACAAGGGTCGGAGCCTGACGAGTCTTCCAACAGATACCTGATTACGCGTGGGACGTTCGGCCCCCTTCTGGCTGAGGTTCGGCGTGCAGTCCAAACCCCGGGACGGATGAAGTGGGTGCGTTGGGAGAGCGGTCCGGGCTTAAGTCTCGCCGTCTTCGGATTCGAAGTTCCGATGGCAGAATCCACGGATTTCGAAGGCGGCTGTTGTCTGCCCGATGCAGAGGGAAAGAATCCATTTCGCAAGCAAGCGGGGTATCGCGGTGAGATTGCAATCGATCCCGCGGAGGGCACGATTCTCCACCTACAAGAACAATTCGATGTGCGCGGATATGTCCCGATGGACCGCGATGAGATCCTGATCGACTATGGTCCAGTCAAGATCGGTGGGAAAACCTATTTCTGCCCGGCCAGGAGCGTATCTATCGCGAGAGGGCGATCGATCATTTCACTGAAACTTTGGGATCAAAGCTTCTTGAGCTACGGCCCATATTCTACGAAGCTGAACGACATGCGTTTTTCGAACTACCATTTGTTCCGGGCGGAGTCTCACATTTTGCCCGGTTTTCAACCTGATAAATGACTCAGTCCACCGAGAGCTAACAGGAATATGGATCCGCAAGCGGCAGCGGTCAAGCGAAGCGTAGTGGCTGGAAATCATAGCGTTCCTGAGCTTCATCGACATCGCCCAGGTCGTTACTCAGATGACCAATTATGTTGTCTTCGAATTGGGGTGGACTAGTGTTCCTGCGCCCGTCAGCTCCGGGCACAACATAATGATGAGCACTACATAAGAACTTAAGCTGGATGGCTATCGCGCCCTGGCATTTAAAGCAGGCGGCAACCTCCAGCTTCGCTCCCGGAATGACAGTGATTTCGCGATGCCACGAACTTAGGTGAATACGTATCCTGACACCGCATTTCTCCCCGAAACCCTGTCGGCGAGACGCGTGGCAATATGCGAACCGGCGAATTCGCGTGTCGCCGCGTCCACGTAGAGACTAGTGCCGGCATTATAAGCCGACAGATAATTCCTAATGCAGCAATACAGCTTGATTCGGGGAGTCCAGCGAGAACGTTGGTATCTCAACATCAAATCGCTCGCCACTATCGCTTTCCATCTGGTAACTCCCACCCATCATCCCGGACGGTGTGTTAAGGTGCGCACCGCTGGTGTATGAATGACTTTCGCCAGGCTCGAGCAGTGGTTGCTTCCCCATTACGCCTGATCCCTTGACCTCAGTCAATTCGCCGCGCGCATTCGTGATCATCCAGTGCCGGCTTAAGAGTTGCACCGTTTCCCGTCCCTGATTCTCGATAGTCACGCGATAGGCCCAAAGATACTGCGAATTGGAAGGGGATGAATCCGGCTCAAGGTAAGCAGGCACAACGCTTACCACTATCCCTCTGGTGTTTGCTTTGTACGGTATCCGATCTGCCATAAAGAGAAGACTAGAGCAAAGTCGAGGCATGAGCCAGGATTATGGGATTATCGGCGCCCTGCATCTTTGGGGGAAGAATGAGGGACGGCCTGACTTGCGCGATTTTCCTCTATTCTCAACGGAAACAAATTAGGCACGTCAGGCTGTGCCTCTTTTCCCCTGGTGTAGATTATTTCTACCGAGCGACGACAGAGAGGAAAAGTCCTATGCAAAGTGTGGGTGAGGAGATACCCGGCTATTCCTATGGAAAGGCCGAAGTCGGTCCGTCGCATCTCTCTCTTGCAGATCTGGAACGCCTCAAAATCAGCACCGGCTTCACCGAACGGGATTGGCAATCTCTGCTTCTCGCTGGTGAAGTGCTGGCGGATCAGACTGAAAAGATTGTGGCTCATTGGCGCAGTGGAATTATTGCGAGTATTCCCCACCTCGCCAGGCATTCACGAACACCCGAAGGAGACCCACTCCCTGAATATCTGGCGAAAAGTAATCTTCGCTTCCAACAGTGGATCGTGGATACATGTACGAAGCCCTATGACCAGGATTGGCTCAACTACCAAGAGGAGATTGCACTCCGCCATACTGCAGTGAAAAAGAACCAGACCGACGGAGTGCATTCAACGCCTTATGTACCGCTGAGCGATATTGTTGCCTTCGTTGCAGTGATGAACGAAACCATCAAGCCTTACCTCGCCTCCAAGGGCCACGCGCTCGAAGATGTCGAACGGATGCATTTGGCATGGTGCAAGTCGATGCAGTTGCAGATGGCGCTTTGGGTCCAGCCGTATATGGATGCCAGCAGCACTTCGAGCGAGGGGGGAAAACCCAGGGACGGGAAGATGTGAAAAAATTGATTTGGCTGATTTATAGGGGTTTCCGGCCCTAATATAGGCGCTCACCACTTTCTGGATGACTGCGGAGTGCAGTCATCTCATCGATCTGAACTTGAAGCTTATCGGCACCCCGCTGATTCAGCTTCCAGACAGCAAAGAAAACCGCGCCTACCAAGCCCACCAAGATACCGTAGCCCATGACCAGATGACCCATGCCCACAGGATGCGCAGTCCACTGATTTACCGCTGTTCCAATAAAGATGACTGCCATTCCGGGAACGAGCGGCAGCAGGTACCACGACCAGACACCGCGCAGTGCGTCACGCTGACGTTCGAGCGCCTGGCGGTGGAACTCGATGCATGTGGTCAAACCCAGGTCGTCCGGCGCCGGACGGACTGACGCTCTTCGATGAAGCTGAAACATCACGTAAAGTGCGCCCGCAATAGCTAGTCCCGAACCAAGGCGGAAAAGGGGCGCCGGGAGCTTCCACTCGCAAAAGCCGTAGGCGACTACAACAAATATGCCGCCAGCATATTCGCGGATATTTCGCCGGAGTATCCTGCGCTCGAACTTCCGCATCGTGCGGCGAACGCCTTCGGGAGAGATATTCGTGGTCTGGGTGGGCTGGCTTTGCCAAAGTCCCCGAATGTCGGGTGAAGAAGGTTCATTGGCCATGATTGCCTCCTGCTTGAAAGCGGCGAGTGAGAATGTTTTTCAGGCGATGGATCTTCGTGGCGACGTTGCCACCAGTGATGCCCGTCACCTCCGCGATTCCGGCAGCGTCTATGCCTTCGAGATATAGTAGGACCACTTGCCGATCGAGTGGCTTTAGCTCGCGAATCAATGCCGTGAGTCGCTCAAGCGCGATCTGTCGATCGGCGATGTCGGCGGCATCGTCTCTATCATCTGTCACCTCGACATCATCGATGCTGATGAGTTGATGCGGGTTCTGGCGACGATTCGTGATAATGTGCGACGCAGCGACGTTGTGGGCCACACGATAAATCCAGGTGCGGAGAGAGCAGCGTGACTGGAACGAATCCAGGCTTCGCCACAACGCAAGGTGAATCTCCTGAAGCAGATCTCGCCGCGTCTCGGCATCGGCCTCGTAAGCTCGCGCGAGGCGATCGAGCGCAGGCCCGTGCGTGCTAACAGCTTCCCGGTAGAGGTCTTCGCGGCTTGCCATAGTTCGAGATTTACCTTCTGTATAAGGTAGTCACGCAAGCCGGCGATTTCTTACAACATTTGGAAAGAAACCTAAGATTCGCGGCCGCCTCCTCTATCAGTCGAAATTTTCGCGAGTACTATGTCGCCTTAGTATCAGCTGCCTGTAAAGTCGGGTTGTCGGCAAGTTCGAAATGACGTCGTGCCGTTCGCGATGATTGCGAGGTCGGCCGCGCATTGGCTTTGGGATTAAGTGGAACAGCAGGTCCCTCGACTCCGCTCGGGATGACAAAGCTCGGAGGGGTGCTTCCATGATGAATTGGCTAGTGGCTGAAGAATCGGACGGTCAGCCGTGGGCGAGCGGCAGGCGGAGGCGAGGAGCGACCCAGTGCAGGAGACCTCCGATGAGGATGAGGAGGCCGGGCAGGATCGGTGGGACGTGGGGACGGGGCCGACACTTTGCGAATTTCAGAGACAAGGATAAGTTATTTCCGGCGAGAGGGTCAGTTCCGTCACGAATTAGGTCACGAATTAGCTTCCATCCGGGCAATGACTCCAGGCGATCTCCACCGGCTACCCGGCACACGACGGTCAAGGGGGCGGTATAAACGCCTGCTAAAACAAAAACTTCAGGGCAAACTGCACCTGCCGCGGAGACTCCGCCTCAAGGATCTGGTTGAAAGTCGGCGAACTGATGTCACAGTCGGGCAGCCGGAAATTTGTGCGGTTCAGGATGTCAAACAACTCCGCACGGAACTGCAACTGTTTCGATTCTGTCACCTTGAAATTCTTAAGCGCTCCGAAGTCCCAGTCGGCATAGGCAGGGCCGAGATTTACGTTGCGGCCTTCGGTGCCGAATTGGCCGGCGTTGGCCGTGGGATCAAGCCGCTGGTAAGCGCTGGCGTTGAGCCAAGCGCCCACCGAGCGCGGCCCGTTGTTGGGGTTGCCGATGAGATTGGGCCGCTGCGCCGAGAATCCAGTGATCTCCGGCGCGCTGCCTTGTGCCGCAACGTCGTTCGAGTCGAAGACGGTGAACGGCGTGCCGCTCATCAGCGTGGCAATGCCATTCAACTGCCATCCACCCAGCGCCCACTGGTACCAGTTGTGCCCCTGCGTCCAGAACGGAAGCGCCCATCCATAGCTTGCAACGAATCGGTTGCGCGCGTCGAATAGCGAGGGGCCACGCTCTGCTGCCAGATTGAAGGGATCCTGGGCGAGATCATTTTCGCCTGCGACCGGCTTCGCCGCCGATCCGGTGATGTTAAACGAGGAAACGTCGTCGATCACCTTCGACCACGTGTACGACAAGAGGAAGCCCATACCGTGGTTCCACCGTTTGCGCATCGACGCTTCCATCGCGTTGTACGCCGAGTTGGCGATGCCCGCAATCTCGCCGGTCGAGGAAAACACGCAAGTACTCGGCGAATCGGCGAGCGTGCAGCCGGAATAAAGCCGCCGCTGGTCGGCATTGCTCGAATTCGAAATCGGCTGGCCGTCCACGTATCCGGGAACGAATACCGCTGGATTCGCTTCAATAAAGCGGGGCAGGCGCGTGCCCTTGGTACCGACGTATCCGATCTCAAACAGCCAATCGGACCCGAACGCTTGTTGCACATTCAAGCCCCAATCCTGGGTGTAAGGGAGTTTCAAGGTTGGCGACAGAGTCAGGTTCGTGAGTGAAGGGGAGAACGTCCCTGCGACCGGAGGATTGCCATTGAACGGATCCGCGAAGTCCGGCAAGCTTACTTGCGGCGTTCCCAGGAAGGGAGGCGCGCTGATCGGCGCCTGCAAGGGTCCACCTTGGCCCGTGTAATAGGGCTCATAGAAGATGCCGTACGACGCAGTTACCAGCAACGTGCCATTACGGCTGGGGTCCCATGCGACGCCAATGCGCGGGGCAAACGCCTTCATATCGGTGGGGATCAAGCCCGCAGGCACACCGGGATCGCCTGGATAGAGCAACCCCGCCGGCGCATCTGGTAAAACCCGGGACTTCTTTCCCGGCTCAAACAACGACAGCCGGTTATGAATTTCGGTATAGGGTTCGGGTAACTCGTAACGCAGCCCGGCATTGACGGTGAAATGCGGCTTGACCCTATACGTGTCCTGCACGTACCCGTACCCATTGTTGCCGCGAATACCGCGCGAGAAATCGCCGATGCCTTGCAGGAAGACCACGGGCTGCCCAGTGAGGAAGCTGGCGAATGCATCTGTGATCGGGAACGGCGAGAATACGAAGAAGCCGTTGGTCGCGATCCCCTGCAGCACATTGATCTCCTGGCGCTGGTATCCGCCGCCGAATTTCAGCTCGTGCTTGCCGCGCACCCAGCTCAGCGATCCCGACAAGTCGTAGACATCTTCATAGGTGTTGCGCGGGCCGGTGATCGGATCACCCACGTCGGTATAGCCGTTTATCTCAATAAATGGCGGTCCGGCAGCGATGTCGAGGCTCGGAGTGTATTGAAATCCAAGTTCTGACGGCGACTCATGGTTCTCACTCTGGCCGAAGAGGAACTTGTTACGGAGAAACGAGAATCGCGCAACAGCGATGACGTTCGGCGAAAAGGTGTGTGTTTCTTGCGCGACGAAGTTTTGTGCGCGCTGGTTTTCGCCGACCGGGAAGCCAGGCACACTGGCGCCGCCCGGCGATAGCGGATCGACCTGAGAAAGCTGGTTGAACACGTATCGGAAGGTCAGAGTGTCGTTCGGACCGAGGTAATGGTCGACCTTGATGCCGAACTGATCTGTGTTATTGCTGAAGGTTTGCGTTACGGAGAACAGATTCGTCCCGTCGTTCGGAAGCGGGAAGAAGCTCAGCAGGTTTTGTGAAACCGGGTTGAACTGAGCCTGCGGCACCTGGTTATTCGGGTACGGTGCATTGGCAAAGACGTTGAAAAGCTGGTTCGCCGGATTGTTGCAGAAGCCGTCCGTGAAGCCCTGCGGGCAGAGTTCAGAGAAGTCGCCGGTACGCTGCTTTACCGACGGCACTGTGGTAAGTGCTGTCTCCCCCTGGCGATTGCGGAAACCTTCATAGAAGCCGAAGACGAACGTCTTATCCTTTTTGATCGGCCCACCGGCTGCGGCGCCAAACTGGTTTTGTTTCAGCGGCTCCTTGGTCAGGGCGAAATAATTGTTGGCGTCCAATACGTCGTTGCGCAGGAACTCCCACAACGTCCCGTGGATCTGGTTCGTGCCCGAGCGCGTGATGATGTTCGTCGTCGATCCCAGCGCGTCTCCGAACTCAGCATTCGCGTTAAGCGTGATGATGCGGAACTCGCTGATCGCGTCCACTGGCGGCTTGAGGACGAATCCACCGTCGACGCCGTTCACGTTGTTCGCGCCGTCGATGAGAAAGTTATTGGATTCGGGCCGCTGGCCATTGACCGCATAAGCCTGTCCATCGCGCAGCCCTCCGCCCGCTTCGGCTATCCCAGGAGTCAAGGGAACGACCCCCGGCTGCAACAAGCCAAGTTGCGAGAAGTTGCGTCCGTTCAGCGGCAGATCCTCCAATTCGCGCTGTTGCACAACCTCGCCCATGCTGGTGACGGTTGGCTCAATCAACGCGGCATCGGCCTGCACCAGCACCTGTTGCTTTTCCGATCCGACCGCGAGATGTGGCGAGACCGAAGCCGTCTCGTTCACGTTGAGCGTGATGCCATCCTGCACGTATTCCTCAAAGCCTTTCGCTGCGACCTGCAGGCGGTAGTGTCCGACCGGAAGTTCCAGAAGAACGTAGTTACCGTTGCCATCGGTGGTCGTCGTGCGCGACAGAGCCGTTTCCGTCTGCTGTGCCGTCACCTCGGCGCCCAAAATCACAGCGCCGCTTGGGTCTGTAACTGTTCCGCGAATGTTCCCGGTGATCTGCTGCGCAGAGGAATTGAGGCAAGCAAGCACTACAAATGCCAGCACATTGCGAACGATATTCATGTTGTTTTCGAGTCTCCCGGAAGATTTGGCGCGAAAAACAGAGTGACACCGGTGGTTCGCGTCGCACCGTGTTGAAATGGGTCGCTGTAACATGTGCGCCAGAGAACGTGCCGCATCGTCAAGGCTCCGTAAATTACACAATTCTGGCGGGGAACCCCCGCAGCAGGGGCCCACTCATATTCAGGGAAAGCGCTCTGCGGGCTGCACGATGAACAGTAATAGCTAAGTTGATCGATTGTCGTGCGCCAATCGATGGATAACTTACTCATTCTTTCGGTGGAGTGCCCTAATCGGCCAATGCATGATTGCGCAAGACTCTGCGTGGTCCCGCTAGGACATCGGAGGCGGGATCGCCTCCGGCTCCATGACCGGGTCGCAACAAGGCCGACTTACTTCTATTAAGTACCGCGACCGGTTGTGCCAAATCAGGTTGGGGTAGCAGAGGCAGTGCCGCGCCCCCGGCGCTCTGGGATGTTGCGGAACCGTGTCCCAGCCCTGCCGGGCTGGGCTGACATCCGGCGGACGGCCCTCCGGGCCTAGGGAGCGGATGGGTTTTCTTCTGCGGATCTCGAACGCAGGGACTAATGAGGCATTGGCATTGCCAGCGCTAAAGCGCATGATCAGAGTAGAGACTCTTTCACAGAGCGCTAAAGCCTCCTTCCCCCGCATAAATGCGGGGGCTTCCAGAACATAAATGCGGGGGCTTCCAGAACATAAATGCGGGGCTTCCACCAACAGCACCCGTTCGCGCTGAGTGGCAGTTTTGGCTACATGGTTCATAATTACATTTCATACGGAGTGAAACCACGATGAATCGACGGAGTTTTCTGCAATTGTCCACGGCAGCAGCAGCATTCCCTTTGCTGACGCAATCCCTCTGGCCGGAAGCTGCCCAGCATTTTCCGATCGGGCTCCAGCTTTCCACGCTGGTCAAACACAAGGTCGACCAGGCGGAGCTGGTGAGCAACCTGCAACAGATTTCGGCGATCGGTTTTCAGGAGGTTGAGCCCTGGCATGCCGCCTACACCATTCCGGCAGAACAGCTGCGCAAAGACATTACCGACGCCGGCATGACGGTCTCAAGCGGGCACTTTGAGTATGCCGATCTGACGACCGATTTCACAAGCCAGATGAACTATGCCAAGGCGCTAGGCCTCAAGTGGGTGGTCTGCCCCATGCTGCCGAAGTCGCAGTGGATGTCTGCGGAAGGGTTTCACACCGCGGCAAAACAGTTGAACGACTGGGCCAAACAAGTGAACGATATGGGCATGCAATTTGCCTTCCACAATCACGACTACGAATTTCGCAAGTTCGATGACGTTACGGGTTACGACATCCTGTTGAAGGAGACCGACCCCAAGCTGGTGTATTTGGAGATGGACTGCTACTGGATTACTCAGGCGGGGTACGATCCAGTGCAGATGCTGAACCGCCTTGGCCGTCGGGTGCGCATGCTCCACATTAAAGACCGCAAGCCGGGGTTTCCACCGTCCTACGATATGAGCGACAGCTCGGCGCACTTCACCGAGGTCGGGACCGGAAGCATTAATTGGCCTGCGGTTCTCGCGGTCGCCAAAAAACTCGATGTCGAGCACTATTTCATCGAGCAGGACCGGATCCAAGGCTCGGCGATCGACAGCCTCCGCGCCAGCTACACCTATCTGCGGAAGGAGCTGGCGTAACGCGGGGAAATCCATCGGTAACTGTCAAGGAACCATCCCCGCGCTGTACTCAAACACTTGCGCCCTTTGGGACGGCTCGGGCGGTTTTGCAATTCCCTGGGGAGCTGTTAGGGGGAAGGGCGCACTGCAGGTCCCTCGGCTACCCCGGACGGCCCATTCGCGGCTCCGAATCAGAGCAGCGTGTGCGATTTTCCATAAAGAAAATCGCATGCAGTCCGGTGGCCGCCACCAACATGTATGGGCCATCCGGGTCCGCTCGGGATGACAAAGTGAAGGGCAGTGACTTTTGTTAGGAGCCGTCAGATCGGATGGACAGAGTCACAAGGAAAAAGCAGCGGAGTCCCACTCAAGCCAAAACCGGGCTTGAATGGGGCACCCAGCATTTGTTGATCCCGCGGGCTTTGGGATGGTAGGCCCTCTCGAAGGTGCAAAGAGTTTTTTAGGCGTGGTTGTGCCCGCGGCCAATCTTGCCGCGGAATTTCATTGGCGTGGCGCCCGCGATTCGACGGAAGACCTTCGTGAAATGACTTTGATCGGCGAAGCCGGCCGCCTCTCCCGCGCAGGCCAAGGTGAACTTCGGATCGAGCAGGTATTGCTTCGCGCATTCAATTCGGCACCTCAGGATGTATTGGTATGGGGGCAGACCTGTGCTTACCTTGAATAGCTCGCAGAAATAGTTAGGACTCATGCCGGCTATTTGCGCGAGCTCCCACAGCCGTCTTCCAGGTCGGCATGCAGAGCGAGCATCAACGATTGAATGTGGCGGTCACGAAGATTCCAGTGGGTGGTTAGTTCCACATCCTTCAGGTGCGCGGTGTCCTCCAACGAACGCGCGAGGAACCGCGGTTCCAAGACCAGGATGATACGAGTGGTCGGGCCAGACCAGGTAAGGCGATCGCGGGTTCCTGCCGGCAACACGTAGATCGTCCCCGGACCGTTGTCTGCGCTGCAGCTCTTGCCCTCCGTGGTCCACTGCGCCTTGATATTTCCATGGGTGAGAAGATTCAGGAAGTGAGTCGGATGATCATGATCCGGAATCGAGACGCCCGTCACATCACTGAACGATTCCATGGCAATGCCGTCCCACCCGGCCCGTTTACTGTTTAGAGAAGATACCGCGGGGATGGGACAAACCGCGCACCCACTGCGCATCACCTCAACAGCCTTGACAGGAAGGACCCCAGAGGAATCCATCGCTTCCCGCCGGGCAGAGAACCCAGTAGGAAAATCATAGCGTCATTTGCCTGGTCACCTGTTTTTTAGACCAATATTTCGGAAGAACTGACCAAAACCGGAACATTTGACCAATCTTCTCGCCGACACCCCGGCAATCTGGGCCATGGCCACCACGCTAACAAGCCTGTCGACTTGGGGGCCTTGCTTGAAGCGATCCACATTGCCCTGGCACAAGATCGAAAGCAGCGGCAAAGGAAGGCCGAACTGGCTAAGCTGCAGGAACGCTTATCTCAAATGACACCGCGCGAGCGGGAGGTGTTTCCGCTTGTGGTGGGAGGGCTACTCAATAAGCAGGCCGCCTCCATTCTCGGCATCTCCGAAGTTACTCTGAAAACCCACCGCTGCCAGGTGATGCTAAAGATGCAAGCGGAATCGTTCGCAGAACTGGTTAGGATGGCGATGAAGTTGCGTATCATTCATCCGCGCGAAACCCAGCTGGGCCTCGAACGGCAATCAAAAACCTCTATGTTTGTTGTGCGAAACGGATGGCCTAAGTGGCAGCCCAATAAAATGCGGAAGATCGGCTTCAGTGTCTGCGGGAGAACTTACCTACAAATTCAGTCCCGAAGAGCCTGCCCCGAGCTTGCCGAACGGGGACGGCTGAAAATCATACTTGGCCTAAATTAGCTTTTTGGTAGGTGTGGGGACCTTGTTGTTTGACTCTGTCCCTCCACCTCCACCACTGCCAAGGTGGGCCGCCACCCTTGGCAGTGGCGGAGGCGGAGGGACAGAACCAGCACAACAGCAACCCGGTTTCGGTTTGCCCGCGTTGTCTTCAACCCATTCAACAAGTTGCGTCGTTCAGAAGGCCATTCGTACGCTAATTTGGACAGCTCTGATTTTCAGCCTTCTCTCCGGGACTCAATCCTTGAACCGGCAGTTCTCAGGGAGACACTTTACCCCAGCCGCCTCCCCCCGGCGTCTCGAGGTGGAGTATGTCTCCTTTGGCAAGACGATGACTGCACTTTCCAGGCAGCTCCGTCACCTCTTCGCCGCCGGCCTTGGTGAGCCACGCGCGCCCGGCCGCGCCTTCTTCTCCGCCCTGCAAGCCGTAAGGCCGCAACTTTCTGCGCTCCGCCAGCAGCGTCACCTGGGCATCGGCGAGTAGCTCGACTTCCCGGATCAGTCCATCGCCGCCTCGAAATTGGCCCTCCCCACCTGATCCGTAACGATAGGCGTAACGGCGAACACGGAATGGATAGGCATACTCCAAAGCCTCGATGGGAGTGTTCAGCGAATTGGTCATGTGCGTCTGCACGCCAGAGACGCCATCGAGTCCGGGGCGCGCGCCCATGCCACCTGCCGCTGTCTCGTAGTAGGTGAATGGCTCGCCGGTGCGCGGATCCAAACCTCCAATAGTCAAATTGCTCATGGTGCCGGCGCTTGCTGCCGGCACGCGCGCC
Source organism: uncultured Acidobacteriaceae bacterium (assembly GCA_963787145.1). Taxonomy (GTDB): domain Bacteria; phylum Acidobacteriota; class Terriglobia; order Terriglobales; family Acidobacteriaceae; genus PALSA-350. Next base: position 409,637 of record CAWBBY010000014.1, on the reverse strand, counting down.
GGAACCGCCTGCGCCAGAGCTCGCAGCAATACATCCACAATGCGCTGCGAGGTTTCAACGTTGCCGCCGGCGACCGGCGCGGGGGGTAGCGCATCCACAATGCTCCCTACAGGAGTATGCAGAGTGAGCGGCCGCAGAATGCCAGCGGTCGCAGGCGCATCTTCTCCCAACAGGCAGCGCAGCATGTAGAAGCACGCCGAGAGCGTAATCGCGCGGACGGCGTTAACGCTGCCCGCAACCTGGGCGGAGGAGCCGGCAAAATCCACATCCAAAGCCGCGGCCTCGGGGTCGAAGCGCAGCCGAACAGCAATCTTGCACAAGCCGTCGGTCACGCCATCGTCGTCCAGCCAATCCTCCGCGCTGAAGTCACCAGCGGGCATGCCACGCAACTCAGCCCGCACCATGCGCTCGGAATAATCGAGCAGCTCTTCGATCAATGCCTGCAGCTTCGATGCGCCGTACTTCTCTACTAATTGCAGCACGCGCTGCTCGCCGACGCGGCAAGCCCCGATCTGCGATTCCAGGTCGCCTTCGCGTTCCTTGGCGGTGCGCACGTTCAACAGAATCAGGTTCAGCATCTCGCGGTCAACGCGACCGCCGCGCACAATCCTTACGGGCGGGATGCGAATGCCTTCCTGAAAGATTTCGTTGGCGGGGCCCATCGATCCGGCAAACGTTCCACCCACATCCGCATGGTGGGCGCGGTTGGAAACATAGAAGGCAGCCTGATCCTGCCCCGGCAGAAAGACCGGCAGCACCATGGTGATATCCGGAAGATGCGTTCCTCCGGCAAAGGGATCATTGAGGATGGCGATGTCGCCGGGCGCAAACGCAATCGCTGCGACTGCTGCCTGCACTGACATAGGCATGGAGCCGAGATGCACCGGCATGTGATCGCCCATGGCAATCACCCGCGCCTGGGCATCGAAGATGGCGCAGGAGTAGTCGCGCCGCTCTTTTATATTTGGCGAGAGAGCCGTGCGCCGCAGGGCCGCACCCATCTCCTCGGCAATGGAGTGGACCGCGCTTTGAAAGATCGCCAGCTCTACGGGATCAGCAGCGGCAAAGGTCATGCGCACTCCTCCGCTGCAATCGAGATGACGAGGTTTCCGAAGCCATCCACCTGCGCACAGCAACCCGGCGGCAATGCAGTCGCCGAAGTATATTCGGTAATCATCGCGGGCCCGTGGATGGAGTCTCCGGGAGCCAGGCCTTCACGCCGGTAGTGACGCGTGGGCAGGAATCTGCCCGCGAAGTGTACCGGGCGCTCCGCATAGCAGGCGGCACTACCATCGCCCGGCACGGGCTCACGATAGGCTGGCGCGTAAGGCTCACCGGCCGCGATCATGCGCAGCCGGAGATTCACAATCTCTACCGGCTTGGACTCATCGCAGAATCCGTAACGCTGCTGATGCAGCCGATGAAAGGCTGCGATGGATTGCGCCGGTGACTGCTTATTGAAGGGGACATTCAATTCGTATCCCTGCCGCCGGTAGCGCACGTCCACTGTGCACTGGGCGATACCCTGCAGGCCTTCCGCAGCGAACTCGGCGACGCCCCGCTGCTCAAGTTCCGCGAAGCTGTCTTCGAGAGTTTCGATCGCATCGCCCGGCAGCATCACCGTGCGGGAATAATCTCGCACCGAGTCCGCGAGCAAAATACCGATCGCCGACAGCGCGCCGGGCATAGCGGGAACCAGCACGGTGGGAATGCGCAGAGCGCGGGCCAGCGAGCAGGCATGCAGCGGCCCTCCGCCACCAAAGGCCACCAGGGTGAATTGCCGAGGATCGTGCCCGCGCTCGACAGAGATCACGCGGATAGCTTTCTCCATTTGTGTTTCCACGACGCGGAGTATTCCCGCTGCGAACGTTTCAGCGCTGACCAGTGGTCCCTTGCTCTCGCGCATGATCTGCGTGGTGCGCGGTTGATCGAGACGCACTCCTCCGCCCAAAAAACTATCCTGGTCCAGCCGGCCCAGCAAAAGATTCGCATCGGTAACGGTGGGCATGGTGCCGCGGCCAAAACAGATCGGCCCCGGCTGCGCTCCCGCCGACTCAGGTCCTACGCGCAACATGCCGCCGGCGTCGAAGCGGGCAATGGATCCGCCTCCAGCCCCGGCGGTATGAATGTCAAGCATGGGCATGCTTACCGGCACACCGGCGACTATCGACTCGCGCGTCAGCAGGGCGCCCCCGGTGGCTGCATCAGAGAGAAAGACATCGGTCGATGTGCCGCCCATATCGAAGCCGATGATGCGCTCAAAGCTAGCCCAGCGCGCCACGTGGCAGGCGCCGATGACCCCGCCCGCCGGGCCCGACAACACCGTGCGCACCGGCTCCGGCGCCGCGCTTCGCGCCGAGATGATGCCGCCCGAGGACTGCATCACGTCCACGCGCCCACCGCCGTGGTGGGTGTGGACACTGTCTTCCAGATGCAGCAGATAGTTTTGCATCCCGGGCGCGAGATACGCATTGACGACTGTGGTCGATGCCCGCTCATACTCCCGGAACTCGGGCAGAATGCGGTGCGAGGCGGAGATGGGAAGGCCGAGATGGCCCAGAGCTGCTTCCACACGCCGTTCTGTCTCCGGATTGGCGAATGAAAACAACAGCGAGATCGCTACCGCCTCTGCGCCGCTGCCGCGTACCTGGTTGACCAGGGACTCTAATTCTTCTTCCGTTGGCGAGCGCAGGATCTCCCCCTCGGCGCTGACACGCTCCGGCACGCCGAAGCGCAGCGGCCGAGGCACCAGGCATACCGGCAAGGGCACAAACCAGTCGTAGAGCTTGCTTCGTGTCTGGCGCCCAATGGCAATGGTGTCCTCGAAGCCCGCCGTGGTCACAAACGCGACCCGCGCACCTTTCCTTTCCAACATGGTGTTGGTTCCCACGGTGGTGCCGTGGCGCACGTCGAGCGCTTTGCCTGCGCTGATGCGCGCCAGGCCATCGAGCACAGCCTCCGAGGGATCGGTGGGCGTAGAAAAGACCTTCAGAACCTGGAGTTCTCCAGCTGCAAGATAGACGCAATCGGTAAAGGTGCCACCGGTATCGATCGCTACGCGCAAGTCGTCCTTCTCCTATCGGCCATGTTCAGATGGTGCGGCGTGCTTCGGGGTTCGTTACCCGCAGCGCTTGCCCGTTCAGGAAGGCGAGCGCGTTCTCCACGCTTTGGCGGTAAAACTCAGTCCAGGTTTCCCGCACGCCATAGCCTAGGTGCGGCGTCAACACCGTGTTGGGCGCGGTGCGCAGCGGATGGCCCGAGGGCAGCGGTTCCCGATCATAGACGTCGAGCGCCGCAATGATGCGATGCGATTGCACTGCCTCGAGCAGCGCGGCCTCGTCGACGATCGGACCACGAGACGTATTGATCAAGATCGCGCCCGGTTTCATCCGGGCGATGTCGGAAGCATCAATCAGACCGCGCGAGCGCGGTGACAACACCAAGTGGATGCTGACCGCATCGGATTGCGCCAGGAGTGCCTCCTTCGAAACCAAGACAGCGCCTGCCGCTTGCGCCTTCTCTGCGGTCAGATTCTGGCTCCATGCAAGAACAGTCATGTTCAGAGCCCGGCAGTAGCTCGCCATGAGCGACCCCAGACGGCCAAGACCAATAATCCCAATGGTCTTTCCCGCCAAGCTGATGCCGACCGGCAGGCCCTCCTGGAATCGTCCCGCGCGCATGTTCGAGTCGGCAGCGGGGATCGCTCGTGCCGCTGACAGAAGCAAGCCAAGTGCCAACTCAGCAGTGGCGGCTTGGCTGGCTGCTCCACCGACTGTGTTGCACACAAGCACGCCTCGCGAAGTGCAGCAAGCTGTGTCGAGGGAAGCATTGCGCGCGCCGGTCATGCCTAGCATGCGCAGCCTGGGCAAGCGGTTGATGAGCGAGGCCGGTAGCGGCGTGCGCTCGCGCATCGACAGAATGATGTCGAAATCTGCCAGCTTTCGAGCAGCGTCGTCTTCATCATCGAACGGCTGAGCAAAAAAGACGACTTCGGCACGGGCCAATAGTGGAGACCAGTCTGCGCTGCCGCGCGCCACACCTTGCCAGTCATCCAGCACTGCCACCTTAGTCATCGTGTCTCCTTCTGCCCGGACTTACATCGGGCTGGTTTCATGCTCATCCCGTCGCGGCGCTCATTCTGAGCACTTCGGCGCGCATCTGAGCGACAGCATGGGACATGTCTTCCGCGGCCGTGTTGCCAAATCCGAGGATAAAACCCTGGCGGGGCACCGCGCCCAAATACGATGGGGAGAGAGGCCACAACCAGAGCCCTTTGCGCGCCGCCCTGGTGGCAATTTCACGATCACTCAACCCCTTGGGCAGCGTCACTGCCAAATGCATGCCGGCTTGGGAGCCGTGAATCTCTAACCGCGCCCCGAATTGCTCACGGATACTCTCGACCAGCGCTGTTCTTCGTTCGCTGTAAAGCAGGCGCATGCGGCGAATGTGGCGGGCGAAATGTCCTTCGCGCATGAAGTCTGTGATCGCCTCCTGATGCAAGTAGGGGGGAAAGATGTCCATGGCGACCCGAACAGCGACAAAGTGGTCCACCAAGTCTGGCGGAATCACGATGTACCCGAGACGCAAGGAGGGAAAGAGAACTTTGCTGAAGGTTCCGATATAAATGACGCGAGCATTACGATCCAACCCCTGCAAAGACGAGATCGGCATGCTCTCAAAGCGATACTCACTGTCATAGTCGTCCTCGATGATCCACGATCCTGTAACTTGCGCCCAGTTGAGCAGCTGCATGCGGCGCGATGCGCTCATCGTCGATCCAAGAGGATATTGATGGGAGGGCGTAACATACGCAGCCCTCGCCTTTGCGCATTGCTTGATTCCGGCGGAGACATTCATGCCGTCTTCGTCTACAGGAACAGGAACCAGCCGGCACCCCGCGCCCTGGAAGACGCTGCGCGCCAGACGGTACCCAGGTTCCTCGATCCAAACAGGACTTCCGTTGCCAAGGAGGACACGCGCCGATATCTCGAGGGCCTGTTGGGAACCAGCAACCACCATTACCTGGCTGGGATCGCAGTGGACCGCCCTCGCCGTTCGCAGGTAGGTGCAAATGGCCTCGCGACAGGTTTCGGAACCCCGCGGATCAGTGTTGTGGATCTGGCTGAAGCGGGGGCTTTTTGAATGACGCGTGATGAGACTCGACCAAATGGGAAAGGGAAAGTGGTCAAACGCCGGCTGATGCACGCTGAACGCACCCCAGCCCCCAACCCACGGCGCCCGGTCATATCTGCTCAGAAGCAAAGCACGACGTGCAACCGGACGCGGACCTGAATCCGCCGGTGTGGGCTGTGGCGTCTTGTCTTCGCAGATGGTCAGGCTTTCCGGCAGGGACTCGGATACGAACGTTCCTGCGCCTTTACGGCTCTCGAAATATCCCTCAGCCAACAACTGCGCGTATGCATTGAGAACCGGAATGCGGGATATCCCCAACTCTATACTGAGCGTTCGGGAGGACGGCACACGCTGCCCCGGCCGCATATTGCCATGGACAATGACCGACAAAAAGCCGTCGTAGATCTGCTTGTGGAGGGGTTTTGCAGCTTTCCTGTCAACGGCAATAACCGGCGCGATCGCTTCGGATACTTTAGCCATAGACTCATGCTAGTGGCTATAACGATCTAGGGGCAAGCGGTTAGTTTTTTAGACCACTTCGTCGGCCCTTCAGGACTCGAAAAAAAACCTGCGATCAGCAGGCAGCAGCAGGGTTGGCACCGTATGCTAAAACCCTACACACGAGGCTCATGGTTTGAACGGCATTTATGGCTGGCTGGCTGAAGCCTCGGGCGAACAAAAACGCACCCTGGTTGTGGCATTTTTGGGCTACATGCTGGACAGCATGGACGTAATGCTCTACGCGCTGGTGCTGGGCCAGGTACAGCGCGAGATGCATCTTTCCGCTGCCCTGAGTGGGGGCATGGTGTCGGCCACGCTCATTGCCGCCGCGGCCGGCGGTGTGGGCTTCGGCTGGTTTGCCGACCGGTTTGGCCGGGTGCGCGCGCTCATTTGGAGTGTGCTGGTTTATTCCATTGGCACTGCGCTGTGCGGTTTCACGCAGACAGCCACGCAGCTGATGCTCTGCCGCGTGCTGCTTGGCCTCGGCATGGGTGGCGAATGGGCGTCAGGCGCTGTCCTGGTCGCCGAAACATGGCCGGCGCGCCACCGTGGCAAAGCGCTTGCGTTGGTGCAAAGCGCTTGGGCGGTGGGCTACGCACTGGGTGCGGCCGTGGTCGCACTGGTGATGCCGCGCTTCGGGTGGCGGGCGGTGTTCTTCGCCGGGATTCTGCCCGCCTTGATTTCGCTTTGGGTACGGCGCGGGTTGCGAGAACCAGAGGTCTGGCGCCAGGAACCGAGACCGCGGGTGGACATCGGCCGCCTCTTCCGTGGCACGTTCGGCTACAGCATGCTGGTGTGCGCCAGCATGAATGCCGCCGCCCTCTTCGCATGGTGGGGATTGTTTACCTGGCTACCGCGTTTTCTTTCCATGCCGGTCGCCGAAGGTGGCCGGGGTCTCAGCATTCTGCAAACCTCTGGATGGACAATCGTGATGCAGACGGGCACTTTTCTCGGATATATCTCATTTGGATATGTAGCAGACCGGTTCAGCCGCAAATACACGTATATCGGTTATCTGGTCGTGGCCGCACTGCTGGTGCCACTTTTCGCGTTCGTGCAGGATCCAAATGCGCTGCTTGTAATCGGTCCGTTGGTTGGATTCTTTGGGACCGGCTACTTCAGCGGCTTCGGGGTAATTGCCAGCGAGCTCTTCCCTACCGCTCTGCGTGCTTCGGCCATGGGTTTTGCTTATAACATCGGCCGGGTGTTGAGTGCCGCCGCGCCCTACCTCATCGGCCGGGTCTCGGAACACGCAGGGCTCAGCTGGGCGCTCTGCATCACGTCAGCCGCATTTCTTGTGGCCGCCCTCATTGCCACTGCGTTACGTCCACCAGCAACGCGGGTTCTCACTTAGGGGAACTTTTGAGCTCCACTTTGAATCGCTTGGCGGCCGATTGTATCCGCTTCCATGCTTCCTTGCGCTCCGCCTCGGTGACACCCTCCACCTGGTCGAAGCGCGCAGCAGCGTTGCGCACATGAGAGGCATTCTCCAGCGGCTCTTTGCGTTGTTTGGGAAATGCGAACTTGGTTGCAGGAATGCGATCGCGTGCCGCCTCGTTTAGTTTTGCCATTAGATTTCCTCCCACCATCTACATCTGGCTTTGACGCGAGCGCGAGTTGCTTGGTTGGATGACCTAACCAGCGCTGGGGCAACCGGCGGGAGCCGGTCTGCTAACAGAACCCCTTAGGAACTGGACGGGTGCCCCACGTTCCTATTGGGCTCTGTTAGGGGACCGACACCTGCAGAGAATCAAACCTGAACCGGCTCCTTCCGCCGCATAAATGCGGGGGCTCCCACCGTTGCGTTATTCGAGGCGCAGGGCATCGAAAGGGCGGCCCAACTCCGAGCAAAGAGCTTCCACTGCCAACTGATGGTCGGAACGGTCCGGTAGACCGGAAACCGTAATGGAACCGATGACGCCCGCGCCCAATACGCGGAGCGGAAAGCTGCCGCCATGGGCGGCATAGTCGGCAACCGCGAGCCCGTAACGATCAAAGAGGTTAGATTTTTTGTCGTCGAGCTCCAGCCGGACCGCGTAGGAACTGCGATGAAAGCGAGCGGTCACATTGCTCTTGCGGCGTATCCACTCCACATTGTCGGGAGTGGTCCCGGGCAACGCGGCATAAAAGAGCGGCTGGGCGAAGCGGCGTACATCGACCACCAGGCTCAGCTTGCGGGCGACGGCCAGAGCACGCACATGAGAACCTAGTCTCCAGGCCGTCTCCTCATCAAAGCTGGCGAACTGGAGCTCCTGTTCCTGAACTGCGATGCGGGCGAGATCGTCGGCTATCAGCATGATTAGGGACAGGATACTCCACCGCACAGATTTATCGCCGTACCGGAGAGCGGAACACGACGCTGCATTCAGGTATCAATTCATAATTTCGATTGATTAACGGCCGTTACTTTTGATACACCTTGCGGACGACTCGTAGGAGGCGATATGCAGTCGATCTCTATTCGCTTATTCCCGCATGCGGAGCTTACCAGGAAGGCAAAAAATACCTGGAAGCTAACGTATCTGTTTTTGTTTCTTCTCAGTTACCCTGCGCTTCGCCAGTTCGTACAGGCGCAGGCTATCGCCGGCGGTCAAATACAAGGCACCGTTACGGACGCGAACGGATCGGTCGTGTCCGGGGCAACGGTGGAAGCCCTGCAAACGGAATCCGGACTTCGCCGTGCCGTGACCAGCGGCGCTGACGGTGGTTACAACTTGCCCAGCCTGCCGGTAGGACCCTACACCCTCAAGGTGACGGCCACTGGCTTCAGCACCTACGACCAATCTGGAATCGTGATCCAGGTAGGCAACGAGCTGCGCGTCGACGTGAAATTGCAAGTCGGCGGTGTCTCTCAGACGGTGCAGGTATCGGCCGCCGCCTCGATGGTGCAGACCGAAGATCAATCGATATCTCAGGTCGTCGACCGGCAACGCACAGTCGATCTGCCGTTGAATGGCCGACAGGCCACGCAGTTGATCCTGCTGACGCCCGGAACGGCGAATGCGCCTGCAACAGACTTGGCGTCGAGCAAAAACTATCCCAGCGCCGTAACGCTTTCTGTTGCCGGCGCCCAAGCCACCAACATCAATTACCTGATGGACGGCGCGGATAACAACGACGCGTTCACCAACGTCAATCTGCCGTTTCCCTTCCCTGACGCCATTCAAGAATTCAGCGTGCAGACTTCAGGCTTGTCGCCGCAGTACGGCGTTCACCCTGGCGCCGTCGTGAACATCGTTACTCGTGCAGGCGGCAACTCCTTCCACGGAACACTGTTCGAGTTTTTCCGCAACGGCGACATGAATGCGCGCAACCACTTCTCCACCAAGCAGGACACGCTCAAGCGCAACCAGTTCGGCGGAGTTCTCGGCGGACCGATCCGCAAAGACAAGTTGTTCTTCTTCGGTGGCTATCAGGGCACACGCACCCGCCAGGAAACCAACGCATACACCAGTTATGTCCCTACCGCTGAAATGTTGACCGGTAACTTCGCTGCTTATGCCAGCGCTGCTTGCCAAAGCGGCGGCGTGGCCAAGCAGTTGATGAACCCCGCAACCGGCATGCCCTATCCCAATAACCAGGTTCCGGTGTCACAGCTCAACCCTTCGGCACTCGCGATCTTCCAGTACATCCCGTTGGCGACCAACCCTTGCGGCAAACTGGTGTACGGCCTTCCGCTGCCGCAGAATGAAGATCAATACATCGCCCGCCTCGATTGGACTGCGACCACCAAGCAGACTGTTTTCGGCCGCTACTACCTCACGCACTACACGCAGCCAGGTATTTTCGACAACAATTTGTTGAACACGCAGAATCCGTCGCTCGATGACCGGGTCCAATCCTTCACCCTGGGCCACACCTACACCCTTACATCGAGTCTCGTCAGCTCTTTTCACCTGGGGTATACGAGAAACATCGTCAGCCGCAACGTCGCTGCTGACAGCATCAACCCCAACACGCTTGGCATCCAAAGCTACGCGCCCATCAAGAACTACCTCTACATGAACATCTCGAACGCGTTCACCGTGGCTTGCGGCACTTGCGAACACCTCCTGAACAGCACCAACAGTTACAACGTGCTCGAAGACATGTTCTGGACCAAGGGTAAGCATCACTTTTCGTTCGGCGTGGATTACCTGCGCAACACGCTCGAATCTGACGGCGTCAACAACGCCAACGGCCAGTTCAACTTCACTGGGCAGTACACTAAGGACGGCTTGGTCGACTTCATGATCGGCGAGATTCAGTCGCTCTACCAGGGCAACAACAGCGGCGTCGACTTCCGCAAGAACTATGCCGGTCTGTATTTCCAGGACAGCTTTCAGTTCAGCCCGCGGTTGATTGTGAACGCAGGCCTGCGTTGGGCCACCGGGCTGCCAGCGATTGAAACCACGGGACGCGGCGCCAGCTTCTCACTGGCGGACTACGAATCTGGGACCAGATCCATTGTCTATCCCACAGCGCCGGCTGGAGTGCTCTTCTATGGCGACCCGGGGATTCCACACGGCTACTACCACGGGAAATGGAACCGGCTTGAACCCCGCTTCGGCATCGTGTTCGATCCGCGCGGCCAGGGAAGAGAAAGTATTCGCGCTTCCTACAGCCTCGGTTTCCAGGAGCCGCCGCTCTACTACAACTCCCGTTACGCATCCATGGCGCCGTGGGGCGACTCCATCACTTTGACGCCTCCTCCCGGCAACCTCACTACACCCTACGCGGGCTATCCTGGCGGGAATCCTTACCCCAAGCCCTTTCCGCCGACAGCCAGCAACGCGTATTTCCCAACCTCTGGAACCTACTTTGTGCTGCCCACGAACCTGCAGCAGGCTTACTCGCAGAACTGGAACTTGAGCGTGCAAAAACAGTTTCTTAAGGACTGGGCGCTCACCGCTACCTATCTCGGCACGCGGGTACTGCATGGCTCCTACGGTAACGAGCAGAACCCGGCGGTCTACTATCCCGGAAAATCGACCGGCGTCGCCGGCTCCTGCGGAACGCTCGCGACGGTGCCCGCGGCTGGAACAAACTGCTCCACGACCGGAAACACCAATGCCCGGCGCGTGCTGACCGGCATCAATGTTGCCCAGGGGGCCTATTTCACCCAGGTTACCCAGGCTTATACCGGCCTGGGATCGAGCTTTAACGGGCTCCTGGTCACCGTGCAGCATCGCTTTTCCGACTACTTCACGCTGCTCGCGAACTACACCTATTCGCACTGCCTCTCCGGTCCTCCAGAAAACGGAGACAATGCCGGAGACCAATTTCAGAATCCCGCTCAGCCCAACCTCGATTACAGTAACTGCGCGTCTGACTTGCGTCAAAACTTCGTGACTTCGGCCATCATCCGGAGCTCCGCAGGCGGAACCTATGGACGCCAGCTCCTGCTGAGCGGCTGGCAGCTTGCGCCCATCATCACCGCAACGACCGGCGTTCCCTTTACCGTACTTACCGGCACCGACGCCTCCCTGACCGGCGTAGGCAATGACCGGCCTAACCTGGTGGGCAATCCCCGCGCTCAAAACACTAAAATCACGACATGGCTCAACCGTGCATCGTTTGCCGCAAACACGGCTGGAACGTATGGAACCACCCGGCCCTATGAGTTCTACGGGCCGCACTACACCGACGTGGACACGGCTCTCAGCAAATTCATCCCTTTGCATGAGGATTTGCAGCTCGAAGCCCGTGCAGAGTGCTTCAACTGCTTCAACCACACCAATTACGCCAACCCGGGCGGCGCCATCAACAGCAACGGCACCGGTGTCACCAACCCCGGTACGTCTCTTAGCGGCAGCACCTTCGGAACCATCACTGCTGCGGATCCTCCCCGAATCCTGCAGCTCAGCCTCAAGTTGAACTTCTAGGAGCGAACGCGGTGCAAGCTGTTACGTCGGTCGCGCTGCGCGCGATGGTGTTGGGTTGGCTGATGTGTTCCCCGGCATTCAGCCAATCCTCCGCCCGCGTGGTGGTGGATGCCTGGTTTAATAGCCAGCAGCGGACCAACGCGGCCGGGCAATTGGAGTACTTCCACTACAAGTGGAATGATGTCAGTAATAGTGGCTTTTCTCTGTTGGGGGGCGTCTTCCACAAAGCCGGCGTGACTACGGATACGCTTTACACCGCGCCGACGGTGGTCAATTTGAAGGGCGCGCAGATCTACATCATTGTGTCTCCGGATATCCCGATGAAGAATCCCCACCCGCACTACGTACAGCCGGAGGACGCCCGGCAGGTGGCCGAATGGGTGAAGCAGGGAGGAGTGCTCCTTCTGATGGCGAACGATCCTGCGAACGGAGAAATAGAGCATTTGGATCTACTTGCCGATATCTTCGGCATCCACTTTAACCCGGTGTTAAGCCATCACGTGATCGGTGACAACCATGAAGCCGGCCGGATCCCGGTAGCCGGCAATGGTCCAGTGTTTCAGCATCCACATATCTTTTTCATGAAGGACACGTGCACCATCTCGCTCAAAGCAGCCGCAGTTTCTGTGCTGCAGGACAGGGGAGATATCTTGATGGCCACGGCGAAATATGGCAAGGGAACGGTTTTTGCTGTGGCCGATCCCTGGGTCTATAACGAGTACACGGATGGGCATAACCTTCCCCCGGAATATGACAACCTCGCTGGAGCCGCGGAGTTGGTCCATTGGCTTGTGAACCAGGTCCCGCGTGGGACTCGCTCAGCTGCTGGAGCAGTTATGCAGTAGTTCGACGTCTCTACGGTGGTGAAGGAGAAATAAATGCAGACGTATCTCTTGGCCGACCCCACGCGATATCCGCACATGACCACAGCTCAGCTTCGAGAGACATTCTTGATGGACTCTTTGTATGAGCCGGGAGCGCTCCACCTGGTTTATGTCGACCTCGACCGAACCATCGTGGGTATCGCGGCGCCGGTATGGGAGCCAGTTGCTCTGCCGGCAGATGCCGATCTACGCGCAGATTATTTCACTGAACGGCGGGAGTTGGGAGCCCTGAACATCGGTGGAAACGGCTCTATCAAGGTGAACGGCAAATGCTATTGTCTGGAGAATCTTGACTGCCTGTACATCGGTCGAGGCAATGCCGAGATCAACTTTGAGTCGAAGGACCCCTCTTCACCGGCTGTATTTTATCTTCTTAGCTACCCCGCACATACCGCCTATCCAGTAGCCCTGGTACGAAAAGAGGAAGCCAGCCCGACGACTATTGGAAGCGCCGAGACATGCAACCTGAGGACGGTATCCAAGTACATCTATCTTGGCGGCGTCAAGAGCTGCCAGCTGGTGATGGGGGTGACCCACCTGCATGCCGGAAGCGTCTGGAATACGATGCCGCCCCATACACACATGCGGCGCTCTGAGGTCTATCTTTACTTCAACCTCGCTCTGGATGCGGTTGTATTTCACCTGATGGGACCGCCGGAAGAGACCCGTCATATATTGATGAAGGACTTTCAGGCAGTGGTTTCTCCCGGATGGTCCATCCACGCCGGAGTGGGCACGCGAGCCTATAGCTTTTGCTGGGGGATGGGTGGAGAAAATCAGGACTATGCGGACATGGACGCTGCTCCGATAGCCAGACTGCGCTAGCCTGCATTCTGGCCATCAAAACCATCATTCCTTCGGCGCAAGAATGTACGCATAACTCAACAGCGCAAGCCCGACGAGGAGGGCGATGAGCCCGGTAAAGTACACCGGGCGAGTGGTATCGAGCGCGTACAGGAAGATCATCAGTCCGACTCCCGCCGCGGCGGTAACCAGACCGCCTAGCTTGATGTTCTCCCGCCGGCGGCGCATGGCGTTATGCTCGTCCTCCCGCAGGAGGGCCAGGCCGCTCTCTCCCGGCATTTCAGAGATTTTCTTCATGGTCTCGTGTCTGTAATATGCTTCTCGCTCACGACGGCGGATGTCCGCCCAACTGACCACCGCAATGAAAGCCCACATGCCACTGGCGGCAACCGCCAGGAACAGGGCCAATGGCAACGTGAATATGTTCATGAAATCCTCCTAGGTCTTATCGCGTCACTTGGTCAGACCGCAGGGGACACAAGTCGGTTGCGTTTTTTCGCTGGATTGGGTGGATCCACCGACAGAAGAAAAATGCAACCGTCCGGCCCGGCAGCCGGTCATACCAGCGGAGGCAATCATTGACCGCCAGTGAGGACCAGGCCGATGTGGAAAGAGTCCTTGCCGGCGAAACAGATGCCTTTGAGGCGATTGTGAGCCGCTGGCATCGTCCGCTGATTAACCTGGCGTATCGGTTCTGCCGCGATCAAGGCCGTGCGGAAGATATGGCCCAGGAGGCATTCCTGCGGGCCTATCGCGCGCTCGGTCAATGGCGGAAGGACGCTGCTTTTTCGACCTGGCTGTTCGCACTGGCCGCGAATCTCTACCGTTCGGAAATCCGGCGCATCCCCGCCAGGACTATTTCGATCGAAGAGGCTGGAGAATTAACAGATGAGCGCCCCGTTGACGGAGGACTGGAAGGGAAAGATCGCGACCGTGCGGTGCGAGAACTGGTTCTTGCGCTGCCGGCAAGATACCGCGATGCCCTTGTCCTTTTCTACTTCCACGACATGGACGTTTCGGCTGTGGCCCAAAGTCTTGCTCTGCCCGAGGGCACAATCAAGGCCAGATTGTCTCGAGGGAGAGAGATTCTGCGGGGCAAACTTCGGCGCCTGCTCGCCATGCCGAGGAAAAAGGAGGCTTGATGTACGACGACGAGCTCGATCGCATACTTTCCGGCGGGGAGAATATTGTTCCGTCACCCGGCTTTGTACCTAAAGTTATGGGTGTGGTACGACGCGAGGCATCGATTCCAGCGCCCATTCCGTTCCCGTGGCACCACGCGATACCGGGCCTTGCGATCGGCGCAATGGCGCTCATTGCCTTCCTCATTGTTGTTGTTATCCAGTTTGGACGCGGCAATGAGGTGATGGCGGGGCCGATGCCGCGGGTGTTTGTCACCATCGCTGAAGAAGCAAATGCAGTTGGGCTGGGGTGGACGGTTCTGGGACTGCTTGCATCGTTCGTCCCGATGAGGCTCATCCCGGAGAGGAATATGAAGGGCTCGTAGCGTGGCCGGCGGCGATGTAGGCTCTGAGAGCGCTTTTTATCAGGGAAAGCGGCTGTGCTGTGGCGAAGAATAGCGGAAAAACTGAAAACAACTGTGCGCGATCCGTTCTCCCCGCGTACACTCGCGTCATCGACAAAACAACAACTTGGAGGTTCGATTAATGAAGCACACCGTAAGTCTGGCCGTAGCTTTGCTCCTCGCCCTTGTCGCCTCGGCCACCACAGCCCGTGCTCAGGTCCCCTACGTCCAGGGGACGGTCACGCGCGTGGTGCTCCTCAGCATCATTCCGGGCCACTCCGATGCGCTCTTCGCCGACTTAAAGAAAAACGCCGTTCCGCTGTGGGAAAAGGAAAAGAGCGCCGGCCTGATCCTCGGCTACAGCCTTTTTCTCAATCAGACGTCTTCGGCCTCCAATGACTGGGATGTTGGGTACACCCTCACTTACAAAGACATGGCTGCCCTCGATGGCCTTCCCGACAAACTGTACGAGCTTCGCATGAAGCAGTACGGCAGCAAAGAGGACGAGCAGAAAGTCATCGAAAAGCGTGTCGAAAATGCCAAGGTGGTATCGAGCAGTTTGCTGCGCGACATCACTTTGCGATAGCTCGCTCTTTCGTTTAGCCCGGCGGCGCAGTCTGCATGCGCCGCCAATTCTTACCTGAGCTCGCGTTCAGCTGCACTTTCCACCTCAACCACGCTGCTCGCAGCCTCGATGTTTGAACGACGGGCGTTATCTGCAGCTCCGGTAGGTCGCCCCACATTGCCTCGAGCTCAGCCACCCGCCGGTACCGCTCGAACGCCCTTAATCAGAAGCCACGACGTCATCCACAGTTCGCGTCATTCCAACGTCAGTCTGTCTATTAGAAGATTAGGGAGAACAAGCGTGAACGACAAGACCGTATCATTCGAGCTCGCCACCTTCGCTAAAGCCTTTCGGGATCAATGCCGAAAGCCGGCGGGACGGATGGGTAGATTCACCTTGTGGAGAATGAATTGGTCGCATTCCAGGTTGACCGATTGGGGCTTGGCAAAAATTTCGATAGAGCCGCACAGCACGATTCTCGATGTAGGTTGCGGTGGAGGGAGAACGGTGAGCAAGTTAGCGGCGATCGCCACGCAGGGACAAGTCTGCGGCATCGATTATTCCGATGAGAGCGTCGCGGTATCTCAAAAAACCAATGCGCGCTGGATCGATATAGGCCGGGTCGAGATCCGGCAGGGCTCGGTGTCTCAGTTGCCCTTCCCTGACGACTTCTTTGATCTCGTCACGGCCGTGGAAACACACTACTTCTGGCCCAACCTGGCCGTCGACACGCGCGAAGTCTTCCGGGTTGTGAAGCCCGGCGGCGCTCTCATCCTGATCGCGGAGGCTTATAAAGGAGCGAAGACGGCGGCCGCAAAACTTACCGAAAAATATCTCCCCTTAGCGGGCTTGACGCTCCTGAGTGTGGATGAGCATCGCGAACTATTCACGACGGCCGGCTCCTCAGATGTTCGGGTTATTGAGGAACCCGGCAAGGGATGGATTTGCAGCATCGGGAGAAAACCCCCGAGAGATTCCGCCTCCGATAAGACTCCGGAAAGCGTCTAATCCGTCATCGGCTCGTGGGTTGTTGGCAGCCAAACGATCAGTTATATGTTGGCGCGAAGAGCGACTTGCAAAGACGAATCACTCAACGCGCCATCCCGCATGGCAATCTCGAGCCGTCTTAAGCGTAGCTTGCCGCTGTTGAGCGCGTGACGCGAAGCCGCGCTGCCATGTTTACCAGATTTGCGAATGAGTTCGCCTTCATCTTCCGCATGACATTGCCACGATGCGCTTTCACCGTAATTTCACTGATGCCTAGCTCCCCACCCACCTGCTTGTTCTGCAGGCCAGATACCACCAATGTCATCACTTCGCGTTCGCGTTGAGTAAGCGACCCATACCACGTTCGCAACGCGTTCAATTGGTTCTCGCGCCCTCGCGCGGCCTCGCTGCGTTTGATCGCTTGCTGTATCACGATCAACAGCGCTTCGGCGTCGAACGGCTTGGTCAGGAATTCCAGAGCTCCACGCTTCATAGCTCTCACGGTCATCGCTATGTCGGCACTGCTGGTGAGAAAAATGATCGGCATATCAGTGCGTTCAGAAGCGATGCGCTCCTGAAGTTCAAGACCATTGAGGTCCGGAAGAGTTACGTCCATGATGAGACAGGAAGGAACAACAGATCGCGGACAGGCGAGGAATCCTTGCGCAGATGCAAATGTCTCCGCCCGCCAACCGGCGGCGCGGACCAGCAGTTCCAGTGATTCTCTGACTGAAGGGTCGGGATCGACGACAAAAACGATTGGGGTGGAAGTGTGTGACATGGACTACATCCTCCGTTAGCCGAGCGGGCTCGCACCGTAGTTCGAATGGTCACCGAGTTTTTTTCAGCGACGAAGAGATTGTGACTCAGTGGCCAATTCAAACGAACCCCAAATCGAGGATTATCTAAACTGCATCGTGTGTGCCGGGTACTCCTCTTTGGGGTGGTATGAAGCACCCCTCAATCGGGCTGAACGAAATCACCACCTGGTGTGGCGAGCGGCCACCGATGATCATTTGGTCAATACTTTTCGAGGTCAATTCTCTTCCAGCCGAAGAGCCGAGCATCAAGAGAAAGCGCTCCAGGCCCGACGAGTGCCAGCGCTACGCCCATGGCAGCCAATAAAATGCCAGGATAAGGATCTGCATGTTGAACGAGAATCCCCCATGTGGAGAGCGCTACGACAAGGGGTCCTGCAATCGGAGTCCAAAGCCCAGTGGCTAGGAGCCCACCGTCTACAATCGCGAACACGCCGACGATCTGCGATCCAATCGGATGGCCGGCCCAGCACCTCTCAACTCCATCAGCGATGAGAAATCCACCGGAGACAATCCGCAGCAACAACAATCCAATCCCGGGCCATCCTCTGGCAAAACTTGAAAAAAGGCGACGCATGAGTACCCTCTCAAACGGTACCCAGTAGCCAATGCCCGACGAAACCCCCAAAGGAGCGTATCTCAGACTCTTTCGAGGTCTCTCACAGGCTGCAGAAAAGTCTGGACCGGACAGCAAAGCAACACCTCAGGGGTCAAAGTGTCTGCGTGAGGACCGCAATCCCTGCTCGCGTAATGAGTGCTGAAGTCCAGGACTAACGTCCTGGGAAATTCTCAGCCGTCGCTGCGGGACTGGTCCTGCTCGACGCGTACACCCAGCACTCACGTGCTGGGCTATTTTCAGCCATACTTGTCCAAATTAGCTTTTTGGTAGGTGTGGGGACCTTGTTGTTTGACTCTATCCCTCCACCTCCACCACTGCCAAGGTGGGCCGCCACCCTTCAATTTGTCATCCCGACCGGAGAGCCTACCCGGATTTCCTGTTACGCGGCACTCACCAACGGCCGCGCGTGCGGCTTGCAGTAAGGAAAGCCGCATGAAGTTCGCCAACGCCACCAAGTTCGACAGGAAATCCGGGGCAGCGGAGTGGAGGGATCTGCAGTTCTCTCTGCCGCAAAGCAACTCCGAAGGGTGAAGGCTTTAAAGGCTGCGGAGTTGCTTGATGGAGAGGCGCACCGCAGATCCCTCCACTCCGCTGCGCTCCGGTCGGGATGACAAATTGAAGGGTGGCGGCCCACCTTGGCAGTGGTGGAAGTGGAGGGACAGAACCAGCACAACAACCCGGCTTCGTTTACCCGCGTTCTCTTCAACCCATTCAGCAAGTTGCGTCGTTCAGAAGGCCATTCGTACGCTAATTTCTAATTTGGATAGCTCTGATTTTCAGCCGTCCCCGTTCGGCAAGCTCAGGGCAGGCTCTGCGGGACTCGATTTGGAGAGGAAGGATGGTTCTCACGCAGGGGCTAAAGCCCAACTTAGTTTCAACCCTTTACGGCCCGGCTGAAGCCGTGCCCTGATACAAAGCATGAGTCTTCAGCAGTCTGCTAGAGTTCGATAATTCCACGCTTGAGGCCTATCGTGGCTGCGTGGGTTCGATCATTGGCATTCAGCTTGGAGAGGATATTTTTGACGCGGCCCTTTACCGTTTCTTCCGTAACCGATAGCAGATCGGCGATCTGCTTGTTTGCATTTCCGGCTGCAATCAGCCGAAGGACCTCCACTTCGCCAGGGGTCAAGGCATCGTCTGTCGCGTGTTCGGCAAGTTCGAAGGAGGCCTCAGGTGACAGGCTTTTCCTGCCGGCATGAACCGCCCGAATCGTATCCAGCAGATTCTTGTGTAACGTGTTCTTGAGAAGATAGCCTCGTGCTCCAGCCTTCAATGCACGCAACACCTGCGCATCACCGCTATAGGTCGTGAGTACGATGATCTTTGCGTCGGGGAATTCACCACGAATAGCGATGATCGCATCCAGTCCATTCATTTCCGGCATTTGTAAATCCATAAGAGTTATGTCAGGGCGATGCACCCGGAATTGCTGGATTGCTTCGCGCCCACTGGAGCCTTGTGCCACCAATTTCATATCTGGCTGGCCGGCTAAAAGGCTTATGATCCCCTGGCGGAAAATCGCATGATCGTCGACCGCCAGAATTCCGATCGGTTTGGGAATGGTATCCATCACTTTATCTCCGCCAAAGCCGGGACAAGCGAAAACCGCGCGGATTGCGCGGTTTTGAGTAAGCGCTCGCGGCCGGAATTGTCAATTCAGCTTCAGTGCCGGTACCGAGCTGGCTCCAAACCTCGAAAGTACCTCCCACGAGTTTGGCCCGTTCCCGCATACCACGCAAGCCCCAATGTCCGGCGATGTGCCCCTGGCCGAGAACGGCTGGGTCAATACCCTTTCCGTCATCCCGAATTCGGAGTTGCAGACCGTCTTCACCGTATCGGATGTCTACCTCGATTCGTCGAGCATTTGCATGACGAACTGCGTTGCGCAAGGACTCCACTCCAATCCGATATACCTCGTCACGAATTATGGGATTGAGGGGCCGCGGTGTTCCCTCAACCTGAACACTAAACTCGGGACCCGTTTCAGTGGTGGCGCCACTCAGAAGGTCCTTGCCGAATTTGCTTATCGCCTCCCCTAGATCACCTGTGTTCAGTACGCCGGCGCGAAGTTCATGCACTGCATCTCTGCCCTCGGTAATGGCATCGGATGCCTGGTCAAGCGCGTGTTCCATTCGCTGTTTGGCTTCCTCCGGCCGCGCCGGCAGTAAATTCGAACTTGACTGAAAGACCAGCAACAGACCCTGAAAGCTCTGTAGGAGAGTGTCGTGCAGTTCTCGTGCGATTCGAGTCCGTTCATCCACCCGGGCCTCAAGCGCAGCACTGAACTGCATCCTGAGCTCGTTGAGGCGCAAAAGGTAAATTGCCCAGAGCAGAAGCAAGAATGCAGTCAGGCAGATAAGGCGAAACCAGACAGTCTGATACCAGGCCGGCAGAATCACAATGCGGAGCATTGCGCCGGGCTGGCTCCAGGGGCCACGGCTGGTTGCTCCCTGAACCTCAAACGTGTAAGTTGCTGCCGGAAGCGTAGTGTAGTTGGCTATACGTTCGTCGCCGCCTACTTCATGCCAGCCCTCGTCGAGGCCGTCCAGCTTGTAACGATAACGATTGGTCTCTGAATTAAAAAAGCTTAGAGCTGCAAACTCAATGGAGAAGATATTTTGCTGGTGGGAGAGGGTTATTGAGTTAGTAAAGGTAATCGATTGCTTGAGCACCGACCCAGCACCGATGCGGACGGGATTTCCTGACAGCCTGAAATCGGTCAGAACGATTCTTGGCACAAATGAACTATTCACGATCTTGTTGGGATAGAAAGCCGTGGCCCCGCTGAAACCGCCGAAAAACATCTCTCCGGAAGGACTCTGATCACACGTTCCCCAGCCCGTCAAATCTTGCCCGGGGAGTCCATCGGCTGCTGAGAAATTACGGAATCGCTGCGCATGCGGATCGAATGCTGAGAGGCCCTTATTCGTGCCCATCCAAAGCACACCGTTTCTGTCTTCCAGAATGCAGCTCACCACATCTCCAGCCAGACCGTCCTTTTCATAATAATTTTTGAAGGTTCCGTTTTGACGGTTGAACTTCGAAAGGCCATCTTGCGTACCCGCCCACAAAGTACCCTGTTGATCAAAGTGCAAGGAGTTTACGCGATTGTCGCTAAGCGACTCGGGATCATCCAGCTTGTGTCCGTATATTGTGAACTGCCCTGTCCGCGGGTCGAAGCGGTGCAAACCCGACTGCGCGCCGAGCCACAAAAATCCTTCCCTATCCTCGGCGATTTTTTGGTACTGGATCGTGTTGTCATTTTTATCGGGCGCGTACATAACGAAACGCGCCGTGGCCGGATCAAGACGTCCTACACCGCCATACATGGCGGCCCACAAATTTCCCCCGCGATCATAAATCAATTGCATGATCGGGCTGGTGAAATGCGCCGGCAATCCGCGGGGATAAGGACTTAACTCGCCTGTGTTGCGGTTGATTTCTTGAAGGCCTTGGTGAAATGTTCCAGAGAAAAGAACCCCTTTCCCGTCCTCGAGTATCGAGAGGATCTCATTACCGACCCCCGACCCCGCCGGCACCACGTTCGTTCCTGTCCGCCGGTCGATACGGTTGAGTCCACCCATAGAGCCAATCCAGAGTATGCCGTTTTTATCCTCATAGATCGAAGTGACGAGTGGGTTGACCAAACTCCCACGTTGGTAGGTGAAGTTCTGAAAAGGCAGCGGCTCTTCTGAGAAGAAGTTCGGCTCTGCAGCCTGGAAGCAGGTCCAGATGTTTCCCTCATGATCCTGATACAGAAAAATCAGGTTGTCCGATTCCAGGCTTTCTCTATCTATAGGATTGTTGTGATAGCGAATGATTTTATTGTCAGTTCGATCGAACTTCAGGAGGCCGGCCGTGGAACTCAACCAAATGGCGCCGTGGCGGGTTTCAACTATTTCGGAAATGACGGCTTTGAGTGGGATCCCCTTCAGGGAGTAATTGAGGGTATAACATTTCACCATATCGGTTTGCAGATTCCAACTCGCCAGCGCGCACGATGCATCGCCTCCGATGATCCAGAAGATACCAAATTCATCTTCGTGAAATTGCCTGGCTTCGGCATGAAACGGGGCACGGCGCACCACTTTTCCGGTCGCGGAGTCCAGCTGCTCCAGCCCGTTAGCGCTTGCCACCCACAGTCGCCCCTCCCGGTCCTCCGCCGCAATATTGATGCGATTTGCAGCAATGCTGCTGGGATCATCAGGATTGTGAGAATATCGTGTGGTTCGGCCGCTGGTGGGATCAAACCGGTATAGCCCCTTTTCTGTCGCCAGCCACAAGACTCCCTCGTGATCCTCACGGATGCGTTCAATGGGAGTGGGGAGTTCATTAGAAATCTCTGTGTAGATGCGGTAATGCTTAAAGGTCTCTGTCGCTGGGTCGAACCGGTCGAGAAACCGATCACAACCAACCCATAGGGTTCCGGCGCGATCGACAAAGAGAGTGCGTACATAGACGCAGCTCAGGCTGTCAGGCCGGCCAGGCTCATGTTTGAAGACCTTCGACTTATATCCGTCATACCGGTTGAGTCCGTATTGCGTACCAAACCAGATGAACCCAACTTTGTCTTGTACCAACCAGGCGACCCGAGTTTGCGACAAGCCTGAGCCGGCTGAGAGCCGCTGAAAACGAATGTCGTTTCCATCGACCAGATCGATCGTCTCTGAAAGGGGATCAAGAATCTTGCTGTGGCCAGCAACTTGAGAAGATCGTGAGTCGCCCCTTGCAGGCGTCAGTCGAAGAAGACAAAAGAGTATAGCAATTGTTAGATAGCCAAGAAACCGAGCAGGTAGACCACATCCTACGAGAAAATAGAATAGTTGCTTCGGCTTTCTGAAGGGCACCCCTCACCTCAACGATACGACCCTTCCCTATGGTGTCGCCCAAGTCTCTTGTTTTCCGATTGAGATCATCGTACCGCAAATTCACTGACCACTGGGCCTTGCCGCTCGAAATTCCAGGCTGGGCGAATTTTGTCAGGGGCGACTACAGCTAGCGTCGGGCGCGATATGACGCATTTCCTCCCTCAAGGATGGAGCTCATAGAGGGTAAGATGGTGGCCCGCGACGAGAGCCAACATGGAACCGTTCGGCGAAAGGGCAAAGGCGTTGCTGGAGTGTTCGGTAGCAGGCAAAGGAATCGAGGCAAGGAGCGACCCATCTTCGCTTCCGAAGACTTCGATCCTTTGCGTCTTGATCATGCTGAAGCGGAAGAGACGCCCTTGATCCCAATTCTCCTCGACTCGAGTCAGCATGAGGGCGACTCTGGCGGAAGCGCTCGAACCTGCGACCGACGCAGGTAGATCCTGACGAGTGGATGTTTGGTCGATCACGGGTGAGCCGTTCTTCCGTGCCAGAATGGTGTGCATCGCCTTGCCCGAGATGTCGCAGGTGGTCGCGGCGAGCAGATTCGGTGAGATGTTGTCCAGAACCGGAAAACAGGCAGAACGCAGACTGCCAAGCAGTCTGTCACTGTTGCTGTCCCAAGCTTTGCCAACCAGAAACCATTCCGAGCCGACACCTTTCCGCAACTCGATCATGCTGTCATCGAGCAGAATCGGTGTGGGAACGAAGTTGCTGGAAGTTCCAAGAGTGCTGATTCGCTTCAAATTTTGGTCAAGCAGCGACCATCGCACCTCCTCTTGCGGCCCGCGGGCGAGCGCGTCCACCAGCATCAGATGGTCTTCCAAGGAATGCAATTCGTGTAGTTCTCCGATGAGGAGGTGCTCGCCATCCGGAGACGCGCGCAGGGAGGCCAGTGGCAGATCGAGCGGAAGAGAGGCAAGTTCCTGCAGGCCTGGCCCGTACATCTTGAGAAAGCGGCCTTCATGCACAAGCAGATTGCGACCAAAGGACCAGACGTAAACATTGTGGTCGTCGATGATCCAATGCTCCATGCGCTCTACCGACCGCGTCTCAATGTTGAAAAGAACGGCGCATACCTGCCGTGGGTTGTCCGTAGGCCGTTCGTCCCCGGAATGCCTCAATAATTCATGGGTTGGGAACGTGACGAGTACTTCTGCATCGCTCACGAAGTGAACAGTCGTACTCTGTTGCAGCTGTAACACCTCGCGATCGCTCTCGGGTCTCATCCCGAACTGCGAAAGGTCTTCCGCGTCGCCCGCACGATGAAAGCCAAAGGGAGGTGTGCTGAGAGGCGCGGGATCGAGCGTACACTGACCTGCACGGCAAGGGCCGATAAATGGATCTGGAGAACGCGGGCCTTCGCGAACGGATTGGTTTGCAACAGCCGGTAAGGCGCGGGGTGGCTGTTTCCCTTGCCGCACGATTTGCAGAATGAAGATCGTTTTCGCGGGCAAACCTAGTGACGACTTTTCGGTCGTGATCCCCGACGCCATACTATCGCCAGATGGTAGAACCAGCTTGATGTGCGAAAGATGCCAGACCTCGCCAAGGGTAACGGTCTTGGGAAGCTGCTCCGTTGCTTTTGTATGACGAACAGCAAAGGAAGCCGGCTTCCCCATGTCCAATGGGTTTAGAGAGGCGGACGTGTTACGAGGCTGATTCCCTACTCCATAGGCGGTAAAGCCGGGAAATTCTTCGGTCTCCTCTTCAATCCTAGGTGCGGCAAGCAAGCTGGTAAGCACGGGTTCGAGCGGCTTTCCCTCGCCGCACGGTGCGTCCACCATAAATGTGATCCCTTGCGTGTGGCCTTTTGTCCGCGTGACCGCCTGGACGGTCGCGTGTAATAGCGCGCCGGACGCCAGGCGGCATTCCGCCTGTTCCCAGGGCGCCAGGATCTGGAGAGCAAAGGAGGAACCAATCGTCAGCCTGTCGCCTGCAAGGGTTTGCGAGAGTTCCGCCTCGATCGGCGCTTCCTGCGCGCTTGCACAAGAAAGGCACGCGACGGTCATGAACGCAGCGATCCACTTGGGGAGATGGCCGTGAGAGCAGTGAGGCATACCGAATGGCATCATTCTCGCTCGCGCGAAGCTCTGGTGTCCATTTCCTCGTGTGAGAGGCTATCCGGAAGTATTCGAGGATTAGTAATGGGGAAACACGCGTTTCTAGCCACCTGGCTGCATAGTCGATGCAGTCTCAGCCGGATAGTTGAAGAAGAGCTGATTACCGTCGGGATCATCGACCACCAGTAGCCGGTAGCCCCACGAACCCTCCTTGACCGGAACGTCCTTGGCCTCCAGTTCTGCACGAAGCCGGTCCAGTGCGGCGATCTGCGCCTCCGGTTCGACATTCAGGGAAATGAACATCAGCCCTTTGCCAATCTTCTCCGGCCAGGTGTCGGCGAGGATCAGCGCGCAGCCCTGCCGATCGACCTGTGCGACACGCACTCTGCCGTCCTCGTCATAGCGCCAGGGGCTCGTGAATCCTATCCGATCAACGTAAAAACGGAGCGATGCTTCGACATCGGTTACGTGTAAAACGGGGCGCGCGAACCACTCTGTCATAGCGTATGTACTAAACCAGCTTCAAAAATGAGATGTCAAGTGTTCTGCTCGCTCGCGCGAAGCTCCGGTGTCCATTCCCATAGAGCGTGGAAGTCGAGATTTTCCGGAACATAGATTGTCGATCGTGCGTATTTCTCTGCCAGAGGCCGAAATGCAGACTCTGCGCCAGGACATCGCCTATGCTTTCCGACAGATGCGTCAGTCCTCCGTCTTTACCCTGACCGCCATGCTCACGCTGGCGCTCGGCATCGGAGCCACGACCGCCATCTTCTCTCTTATCCACACCGTGATGCTCAAGTCTCTGCCCGTGGTGGATCCGTCCAGTCTCTACCGCATCGGCGACGGACAGGACTGCTGCGTCCAGGGCAGCCCACAGGATAGCTGGGGCATGTTCTCTTATCCATTCTACGAGCTCATCAAGAAGAACACGCCTGAGTTCGAAGAGCTCGCCGCTTTTCAGGCTGGAGGCGGACCAATCAGCACCCGGCGGAGCGAGGGCGATCGCGTCGCCAAGCCGCTGCGCGGCGAATTCGTCAGCGGCAATTACTTCCGCACCTTTGGCCTTGGCGCCTTCGCCGGACGCACCATCCAGCCGTCCGACGATCAGGCATCTGCGTCTCCTGTTGCCATGCTTAGCTATCGCGCCTGGCAACAGGAGTACGGCTCTGATCCGAAAATCATCGGCTCGAGCTTCATTCTTAGCGGACATCCCTTCACGATCATCGGCATCACGCCTCCCGGCTTCTTCGGAGAAACCCTGCGCAGCGACCCTCCCGATCTATGGATTCCGATCAATCAGGAGCCCACCTTCTCTGGAGCAAACTCCTTCCTCCATCACTTCGAAGCATGGCTGCGCGTGATCGGAAGGCTTCGTCCCGGCGCAACCGTCAACGCTGTGCCCGACCGCATGACGGCCCTCATCCGGCAATGGCTGGTCAATGACAGCGGCATGCCGCCGGACTGGATGGCTGGAATCAAGGCCGGCCTGCCCAAGCAGGTGGTCAAGGTCGTTCCCGCAGGCAACGGCGTCGACCTCATGAAAGCCAACTACGGGGACAATCTGCGAATCCTGCTCGGGGTCTGCTCACTCGTCCTCCTCATCGCCTGCGCAAATATCGCCAATCTCCTGCTGGCGCGAGGAGCGTCGCGCCGCGCGCAGACCTCCATCCGTCTCGCCCTCGGCGCTTCGCGCAGCCGTCTCATCCGCCAATCGCTGACCGAAAGCATCGTTCTTTCCGTCCTTGGCGGGGTCGCGGGTCTGATTGTGGCCTACCTTGGCGTCAAGTTGATGATCGCGCTTACCTTCCACAGCGCGAAGTTCGTTCCTATTGACGCCGCGCCGTCCCTGTCCGTGCTGGCCTTTGCCTTTTTGTTGTCTCTGCTTACCGGCGCGCTCTTCGGAACCGCGCCCGCGTGGTTAGCCTCGCACGCCGAGCCCGTCGAAGCTCTGCGTGGCGCCAATCGCAGCACCAAGGACCGCTCCACATTGCCGCAAAGGGTTCTAGTTATCTTCCAGGCGACCCTATCTGTCGTTCTGCTCGCGGGCGCCGGCCTGCTAACCCGCAGCCTGATGAACATGCAGAAACAGGATTTCGGCTACGTAACTGATCGTCGCGTGACCATCAGCCTGACCGCGCCCTATAACTCCTATTCCCAGCCCAGGATCGATGCGATGTACCGCGAACTGCAAGAACGCCTTGCCCACATCCCCGGTGTCCAGCGGGCTGCACTCGCGCAATACACGCCACTCCAGGACAATTGGGGCGAAATCGTTATTCGTGAGGGCCATGGAATGCCCAACATGAACGATCAGAACATTGGCTCCTCATGGGATCACGTGAGCGCGGGTTATCTGGAAACGATGGGAGAGAAGGTCATACGCGGCCGTTCCATTACTGAACAAGATACCGCATCGACGCGCAACATCACTGTCGTCAATGAAGCCTTTGTCCATGCATTTTTCAAGCCCGGCGAAAACCCCGTCGGTGCGCACTTTGGCCTTGACCTGCCCCGCTACGGCTCGACCTTTGAAATCGTCGGAGTTGTCGGCAATGCAAGATACAGCTGGGATTTCGCGAACCGCAAGCCTCCGCGCCCTCTCTTCTTTGTGCCGCTGGCTCAGCGCACGCATTATGATGACCCGATGATGCAGAGCATCGATGACGACACCCACTTCATCGAGGGTGCGGTTCTCGAATTGCACGGCGAGAGCATCGAAGGCCTGGAGCCACAGATTCGCCGCATCCTCAGCGACATCGATCCCAATATCACTCTGCTCAATGTTCAGACTTTGCAGGAGCAAGTCGACTCCAACCTCGATCAGCAGCGAGCCATCGCACAGCTGACCGGACTCTTCGGTCTTCTTGCACTCATTCTCGCTGCCGTCGGCCTCTATGGAGTCACCGCTTATGCCGTCGAGCGCCGCACCAGCGAAATTGGTGTGCGCATGGCTCTGGGTGCAAATCGAGGCAATGTCATCAGCCTTGTTTTGCACGATGCTTTCCTGCAGATCGTCATCGGGCTCACCATCGGCATTCCGATCTCCATTGGCTGCTCTCGCCTGATCGCCAACCAGCTCTATGAGGTCAAGGGATGGGACCCTCTCGTCCTTTCCGTGTCTATCTTCGCCCTCGGACTCTGCGCCCTTGTTGCCAGCATCATCCCGGCGCAACGCGCTGCATCCATCAACCCGGTCAAGGCACTCCGCATGGAATAACTGATTGAGCGATCGATGCCGATAAAAGTCGACGAAGCAGCCGAACTTCTATTTCTTAATAGGCTTTCACTTTTACCTTCACCCACTTGCCTTCGGGAGGGAAGAAGATTCCGAAGAAGGTTTCGTCACCGTTGAGCAGGCGGTTCGCGTGCCACTTCCCGTCCACGAAGACACCCTCTTCGGCGGAAAGAAACTGGGCTTTCCGCAATTCCGAGCCACGGCGCGGCAGAAAGCGCACCAGCGAATCGAAGCCGCAGATCAAGAACTCCTCCGGCCCGAGCTCGGCGACCAGGGCTCTCCCGGTGCGGTTCTTGGTCCCGGCGCCGAAGAGCCCGCCGTAGCTTGGCTTCGGCATCCCGAAAGTCACGACTGAATCGAACTTCGGAAAAGTGAGCCGCAGATCGGTGATTTGGTCCTCCTCCACCGCCACCTGGATCGCATTCGCCTGCTGCAGTCTACTGATCTCGCTCACCGCCGGAGCCAGCAGCTTGAAGTTCGCCGCAAGCCCTCCGAAGAGATCCTCCTGCTTCATCGGAGAGTCCGCCTGGATCTTCGCGTCCAGGCCGAAGGGCGCGAAGGACAGCGAATGATACTCGCCAATGGCATAAAACATGTACCGCCCGGCCAGCGGTCCCAGCATGGTCTCGGGCACAAACAGCGGGTTGTCGGGCCGGCTGTACTTACGCAGAACGTCGCGATAGCCCACATAGTCGAGAACGTAATTGTCGGGCGCGATCGCGTCGAGCGCCGGGGTGTTGGCCTTCCACAGGTCCAGCACATTCGATGTCGCGCCGCCGCTCGGATAAGCCTCGCCCGGACGCTCGAAGTTCTTACGTTCGCGCAGCCACACATTCACATACATGGGCAGCGCGTACTGCGCCTTGCCGGCCGCGGCCACCGTGTTGATGTAGGTGGAGATCAGGTACGCAGCAAAGGCTTCATTAGCCTCTTCAGGACCGAATACCTCGAGCCACGTTCCAGACTTCTTCTTGAGCGCCTGGGTTAGCGAAGCCGGAACCTGGCCGGCGAAGAGACGGTTCGCCTCGGGCGAGTAGTCGCGGTCGCTCTCGAGCGATCCCGGCTCGTTCTCCACCTGGATCATGATTACCGTATGCTGCTCGGAATCGACCTCCTTGAGTGCCGCATCAGCGCGGCAAAGGCATTCGCGTCGGCGGTTCGGGTGGATTCGGCGATCGGCGAGAGCACGCGGATCTGGTCGCCGGCCCGGTCGCGCATCCGGGGAAAGCGGGTCGTGTCGTCCTTTACCCATTGCGGCGCGTAGTCCATCTCACCGTTCTTCCAGGTGGCGAACCAGAGCAGTACCAACCGCAGGCTGTTCCTGCGCGCACCCTCGAGAATCCTGTCCACCGAGGCAAAGTCGAACTTCCCCGGCTGAGGCTCGATCACCTCCCAGTAGACGGGAATCTCCGCAGTATTGGCATGGAGCTCTTTGTAGAGCGGCCATGCCCGGTCCAGTTGCTCCGGCCATGCGGAAGAGTTTCGCACCTGCGCACCGAGAATAAGATACGGCTGGCCGTCCACCATCAGGCGGTAGGATCCGGCGGATGTCTTCTCGACGTGAGGCAGTTCGGAGGCCAACAGCAGGGAGGTGTGCGCCAGGACGAGCAATAGGAGGATTCGCATAAAAATTTGTGATGAGCATACGCTACCCCGAAGCGGAATGAGAAGAGCGTGGATACTCCTAAGAGTTCGCACGGCCGCTGGTTACGGAGTATCGGGATGATGGAGAAATTTCTCGGCCTCTGCTGATCGTCCAAGTGCCGAAACCATGGGTCCATCTGGATTTCTCGATGGGTTTATCGGACTGATAGCCGATCGAGGATGATCGAAAGAACGGTGATATCGTCTGCCTGCCCGAAGTGGAGGGCGGCCTCGGCGATTGCGCCGGCTGGTGATGCGCTGATTTCGGCTGTTCGTTCGAAGCCGAAAAGTTCTTTGTGGCTCGTGGCCTCAGGAACTCCATCGGTGAGTAAGGTGAGGCGATCTCCTTGCGCCAGTCGATACGTCTCTTCGGCAAAGACTGCACTCGGATCAAGGCCAAGTGGAAGGGCTGGCGAGGTTAAAATTTCTTGACCGTTCCGGTAGGGGGCGAGGTGACCGGCGTTGGCGAGGATCAAGTTGCCAGAAGACGAAAGGCGCATGGCCAGGCAAGTAGTAAAGCCGGAGCCCCTGCCAACAAGGCGACGGTTGAGACCGGCGAGGATTTCTGCCGGTGACCGCGTCGTTTCGACAATCGAGCGAAGAGCGCCGACGAGCATGGAAACAGTCATTGCTGCCGGAAGTCCCTTACCCGCAACGTCACCAATGACGATGAGAGTATCGCTCTGAGCGTTGGCGGCTGTGACGGGTAGCGAAAGGATCTGGTAGAAGTCGCCACCCACTTCCTGGGCCGGGTGATAGGCGATGCTGATATCCAAGCCGGGGATGGAAGGCAACGTTTCAGGAATCAAAACGTGCTGGAGCGTGCGGGCCGCCTCGAGGTCAGCCGAGTAGTGCTCTTCCTGAGCGCGGGACCTGGCAAAGCGACGGATCAAAAAGGCGAGCAGGGCAACGACGAAGATGAGCTGGACGAAGACTTGAAGTGGGACCTGAAACGGGGTTTCGAAAACGTTCCACTGATTAATCGAAGATAAGACTCGCGACCACCAGCCGAGTTGAAACATGAAGAGGAGCAAACCGCCGATGATGTTCGTTCCATACAGCAACACCGTGGGTACAAAGAGCAGATGCGCGTCGCGGCTGCCGGCAAGAGCACGGCGAAAGAGCAGAAGAAGGATATAGGCTGCGATTGGCAGGTCGAAAAGAATGCGCAGACTGGTTGAGGTTGCCGGTGAGGTGATCCGGAATAAATAGAGCAGGACGTTCAGTGGATCCAGGAGCGCGATGAGCAGCACACCGCGCCACAGCAACGTTCGCTGCGCCTGCAGTACGCGAGAGAAGAACAGAAGGGAAGCAGCGAACTGAAGAGCTCCGATGGTTTCGGCGAGAATGTCTCCCAGGCCGATTGGAAGGTGCACGAAGAAGTTGCTTACCGCAAGAGCCGACTGTAACGCGCTTGCGAGTAGAAGTATGGCAAACCAGAGGTACTCCCGTTCTGATCGCCGATACAAATACAGTCCAAGAACTGTAATGCTGATGACCGTGTTCAGAACTCCGATGACGTAGAAGCTGACGATGAGGGTTGATCGCTCAGCTTCTAATGAGCGGAACTGCCGCTCTAATAAAGTGTCTTGTCCCAATAGAGCCCCACCATAACGCGGGCCCCCGCCCAGATACGCTGCGAACGTGGGATGATGCCAGACGCGAATCGCCATTTGAAGCGGTGCGCCGTTTTGTGACGGAGCGAGATGGTAGAGAGCCGTCTGGTTGAATTGAAGCGTTCCGTGCGGCGGCATGTGGCCGAAGCCGCCAATCTTTTTGCCATTCTGGAAAAGCTCGTAGTCCGTGAGAATGGAAGGCAAAAGGATGGCCAGCGGCATTGTGGAGGAAGGAGGCTGTACGGTGAATCGATACCATGCGTAGCCGTCCAGGTTGCGATAACCCTGTTCTGCCCAGGGTTTGTCGGAGCGGATAAGAGGCCACGAAGAGTCGTCGAAATCCGCCGAAGCCCAGCGGGGGTCGTCGCCGGGATGAAAGCGCCATAGTCCGTCCAGAGAAACTACGGGCTCGCGGTCCGTGATCAGCGAGAAAGCAGCGGGGCGCGAGGAGGCATTCACTTGCGAATCGGACAGGCTTGCTGCCTGGGAGAAGGCTGAAGACGTCATCGAGAAGACGAGCCCTATCAGCAGACTGACGAACTGTAGCCTGGTTCGCACCGAGAGCATCGACAGTAAGCGACATCATACCGCACGCGGGTGTAGCTGGACCGAAATGCTTATCGAAAGTCACTTACCGCTGCTGGTTGCCGCATAGATGTGCCGAAATTCAACGCAGAATGGCACTCAGCGGAAGGTCGCGCGATGAAGACCCCGCCCGCAAGGTCCGTTCGCCTGAGGTCTTTACCCACGCGCCTGTTGCTGTCGACCAATATTGGAATGCGCGTGGCCCAATGTGCATGGTGATCTCACGTCCTTCACCAGCCTTGAGAGTCACTCGGTCGAAAGCCACCAGCGTCTTCGGGGCGAACTGCACGCCGGGTGGCTTCTGACTCGGCGCATCGAGGTAAACCTGAGGAACCTCATCTCCCGGAGTGTTTCCAATGTTCTTCACGCGCAAGGTCACGGTCGCACCGCCATCCGGAGTGGATGCCGCCTCGATTCCCGAAATCTCGAAACGAGTGTAGGAAAGCCCGAAGCCGAAGGGAAAAAGCGGCTCAAGCTTCTGATCGTCGAACCAACGATACCCAACCAGCACTCCCTCTGAATACGTGGTCTTTTTATCGACCCCCTTTGCCGAGCGCTCCGGATGTGCGGGGCAGTTTGCCGCGTAGTCTTCAAGTTGCTTCGCCCACGTCATCGGCAGGCGTCCAGCTGGATTGTTAGTGCCGAGCAAAGTCTTCGCCGTGGCCCAGCCGCCTTCATCTCCGGTCCACCACATCTCCAGCACAGCCTTCACCTTTCCAAGCCATGGCATGGCTACCGGCTGGCTGGTGTTCAGGACAACGATGGTGTTGGGATTTACCGCCGCGACTTCCTCAACCAGCTTGTCTTGTTCTCCGGGGAGAGCGAAGTCTGGCTTCCCTCTCGTCCACACGAAGACCACGGCGGTCTTTGCCGACTTCGCGGCCGCGATCGCCGCGGCGTGATCGGCCTGCCGGCCCTCAGGCGTCATCCAATTCAGCCTTACCTGGACCGGCGCGTTAGAGGTATCGCTCGAAATCGTAATTTCGATCGGGTGCGGCCCTTTCGCCAGTTGCACTGATCTCCTCACGTTGTCCAGGAGGTCCGTTGTTGGTAGGCCGTTGTCTTGCGTCGCGTACTGGATATCACCGTGAACCGTACCCAGGACTGCACCCGTCCTGCCGATCTCTTTCCCATCGATGCTTATACGCGCGCGGGTCCCCAGCGCCTGAAGGTAGATCCAATACTCTCCGTCCTGCGGAACCGTCAGCTCACCCTTCCAGGTAGCGTCGGTATTCGCCGGTAAGGCCTTTCCGTTTGCCTTGGTGAAATCGATGGTGGCATCTTCCGACGTCTTGCCCGACGCATCGGTTCGAATCAGGCCCGGTTTGCCGTCATGCGAAAACAGCTGACTACCGATCGGATGGCCGGTCATGTCGTCATTGACGGCGAAGACAATGTGGGCGCCAGGCGCGAGCTTCTTCAGGGCATCCACTGGGCCGACCTGCCGCTCGGTCAAACCGGGTGAGCGCTCGCCGAAGGTCCCGATCGCGGCAACCTGACCCGCCGTGGGGCCGATGAATGCGATGTTTTCCAGGTCGGAGGGCTTCAGAGGCAGCGCGGAGTCATTGTTCTGGAGCAGGACCGCAGAGTCCGCCGCGGTCTTTTCGATCACCGCCGCATTGGCCTCGATGTCCTGCGGAGTAATCGTGTGCTTCTGTTTTCCGTCGAGGTACCCGAAGCGGTCCATCTCGTAGAGCACTCGTCTGGCCGCTTCGGTGACCGTCGCCTCGGTGACGGATCCATCGGCTAGTGCGTCGCGCAGAGTTTTGGAACCGGCGTCTTTCGGAAAGGTCGAGAGGTCCAGGCCGCCGTTCTTAGGCTCCTCTGGAATGGTTCCGCCGAGCATGCCAGCAAGCGCCGCATCGTTGGGCTTGGCCAGTGGGGCGGGGCTCGACGGAGCGGTTAGGAAAAAGGTGTGCATCATGGCCGCGAATGGGCTTTCTGGAGAAATTTTGCCGGGCATCTCCATGGTCAGTCCCTGATTGATGAAATCCACGTCGTGCACGCCGCCCCAGTCCGAGGTGACAAAGCCCTGGAAGCCAAGCTCACCGCGAAGAATGGTCTTCAGCGTATCGGCATTGCCGCAGGCAAAGGGACCGTTCAGCCGGTTGTACGAACACATGATCGAAGAGACGCCGGCGCCGATCGCGTCGACGAAGGGCGCCACGTAGACCTCGTGTAGAGTTTGCTGATCAATAAAAACGTTAAAGGAGTCGGTGTCATACCCGATGTAGTGCTTGGCCTGCGACATAATGTCTTGCGCCTGTATCCCACGAATCTCCGCCGCGCCCATCGCGCCGGTGAGCATCGGGTCTTCTCCGAAGGTGTTGTAGGCGCGCGCAAAGGTGATGTCGCGGTCGATGTTGATGAAAGGCTGCAGGACCACATCGATCCCGAGAGAACGCGCTTCCCGGCCAATCACGACTCCATTTTGCTCGGCATCCTTGGTGCTGAAGGTTGCCGCCACGCCCATGGTTGCGGTCTCGGCTTGTGCCGGGACACGCGTCAAGACACCGGGCGGTCCATCGGCCATTCTCAACGATGGAACCCCCAACCTTGGAACACCTGGCAGATAGCCGGCCTGGCCCTGACTTGTTTTTGCCGGCTCGACGTCTCCACGTATCAGGTTGACCTTTTCCTCTACTGTCATTTGCTTCAACAATTGATCGATGCGCATTTCGTCGGGCTTCTTGGCCGGTATCTCCTGCGCGACGGAGAGCGAGGTTTGTATAAGGAGAAGCAAGCAGCCGGATACAAGATTCATTCGCCGGATCATAGCCATTTCAGTCACCCGGTTCGCAACGAGCGTTTGGTATCGTGCTTGATTGTTTTACGACCTAAGAGCCTATACCTGCTCCCTCAACTCTTGCAATCAGGGCAATGGACTCATTGGGAGTTCTATTGGAGAGAGTTCAATTGACGGATGGACGCTCGATCCGTTCAACGGTGTATACCGGCAGGATTTCCTCTTGC
Source organism: uncultured Acidobacteriaceae bacterium (assembly GCA_963787145.1). Classification (GTDB taxonomy): domain Bacteria; phylum Acidobacteriota; class Terriglobia; order Terriglobales; family Acidobacteriaceae; genus PALSA-350. Next base: position 374,956 of record CAWBBY010000014.1, on the reverse strand, counting down.
CGATGCAGTTCGAGACCGAGTTTGCCCAGGACCGTGAAAATTGTGGGCAGGCTTGCGAAGTTCATGTTCGGGTTGCCGTTTGGCGGCGGCGGGGGGAGCCGCATAGGCAGCCAACCTTCTGTGTGTAGGGTGAACAGTCCGCTAAGGTTGGTGCGGTCCACTACCGGCAGATCGGTCCAGTTTTCGACGTAATGGGCAAGGTCGTCCATACTTATCGCGTTCGCGTCCAGAGGATGGCCGAAGCCGATGACGAAGTTATGGCAGCCTTCCGGCGCGGTATCGAAGATGCAGTCTTTTGTGGTGACCGGCGACTTCTGGAGCTTTGGCCCGCTGCCGGAAACGGTAAGAGCGTAGGCTGACATGCGTTCATGCCCGACACGCATCACGAGGCTGAAACGATCTGCGAGCAATCGGCGGATCATTTGTTGAAGGCGGGCTTGTGCCTCGCCGTCCTGAGAACTCGCGGCGATGGTGTTGGCCGGATCTTTGGCTTCGATATCGTAGCTGTCGCCGACGGTCCAGCCTGGAAGGGCGTTGAGACGCGGCGAAGGGTTGGATGGCACGCCGTACGCGTAACTCAGAAGACGGATCACAGGGACCGAATGAGCAATCAAGTCACCGTTAGGCAGGACCTGTACGCGTCTGTTGCGCGGGTCGGCTGAACGAGCAGGTTTTATGGTGATCTTTTCGAATGCCTGCGCCTGAGCGGCAGCGGGCAAAGTGATGAGGAGGAAACATACAACAGCCCGGTAGAACAAGAACATGGTTCCCCCTTGATAGGAAATCGATGGTTATAACGCAGTATTTGTCGTGGGTATGCCGTTCCCAACGTGGTTCGATTCGAAATCCTAACAGCACGCCTAGAGAATTGGTTAGGCGTGACTGTTTCGGATTGCTCCCCTGAAGCGCGGCAAGGGAGCAGGTAGACCGATCACGCTAAGGCCAGTCCATTTCGAGTGCGTAGATTTCCTGGGTGCTGATATCGCGCGTGACAAGGGGAGAATCGTCGGGAGCGAGACCAAACCAGGTTCCGAACCTTCCGTCGAGCAAAGTTCCGGCTTTCTGAAGATCCACTACCTCTTCAATCTTTCGGTTGCTCATCCGTAAACGAAGGACGCGGGGCTTGAAGTCCGGCGCTGGGTAGTTAAGAAAATAAATGTACTTTCCGTCGCGGGAGAAAGTCTCAAATCCCGCCTGAGAGGGAAATGCTTCCGTCCACTCCTGGGTAGTGAAGTCAAAGATCATCAAGGCATCCGATTCGTCTTTAAAGGCCGCGATAAACCGTCCATCAGGCGACCAGCGAGGGGAAAAAAGCCCACTCGACCCAGGCAAGGCGGAAACGCGCTTCGTTCTCAGGTCCATGGTGTAAATCGGCCCGTTGGGGTCCCCTCCGACGGCAAAGACCAACGAGTTTCCATCAGGCGACCAGTACGGATTCCAACGGCCGTGTTCGCTCGGGAGTCGCTCTGGAGTGCCACCCTCGCTCGAGATGAGGTAGATACTCCAGACAGTGTCAGGCAGTTTTGCACTGAAGACAATTTCTTTGCGGTTAGGCGACCAGCGCGGCTCAAGAGCCTGCATGGGCGGAAAGGTGAGCTGAAGCCGTTCAGTTCCGTCCACTTTGCTCCGCCACAGCGTGCCTTCAGGATAAGAGGTGTAGGTGACCCATTTCCCATCTGGTGAGAATGCCAGGGCCTCAGCCGAAATTCCGGGAAGATATGGTACGAAGTCGCCGCTTCGTGCATCGTAGCGGGCCACTTCGCCTCGCGGCGAGGTTGCTATCGCGAAGATTTGCCTGCCGTCTTTGCTTGGCAATGGATACTGAAAATCCAACGGACCGGCGGTCAACGGGGTTGGCCTGTCACCCGGCGTCCGCCATAAGCGTCTCCGGTCAGGCAACGCCCAAATATTCGATCTACCCTCGAGGCTTTTCTGAAAAGTGAAAAAACGTCCGTCCGGCGTCCATTCACCACAACATCCATCAAACATATTGACGAGCCCTGTGCCATTCGACGCAGCCTCCATGACGGTAGTGGCCACCTCACTTTTCCGGGTGAATCGAAGACGCGATCCGTCGGGTGAAAAGCGAAAGCCAGAAGCATAACCGTCGGTCGCAAGCAGTTTTCGAGACGCTGAGCCGTTTCGGCTCACCGAATAGAGGTCGGTGGTAACCTCAAAGCCCGTCGCCTTGTTATAGATGAGGCTTGTTCCGTCCGCACCGAACGATGCGGACTGACCGAGTACCGTGCCAATCTGGCGGGGCGCCCCTCCCGCGACCGGCTCCACCCAGTATGAATTGCCTTTGCCAAGCACTTCGTAATTCGCAACCAGCAACTCGGTCGCATCTCTCGATAGATCGAGCACCTCAGGCGCTTTGAGAGGCAGCGGAAGCGTTGTGACCTCGCCCCCCTTGACGGAGACTTGATGAATGAGAACGTGCTGACCATGAGGCGTCCCCTCGTTGAAATAAATTCGCGAACCGTCGGTCACCATTGGGCCAAACTTGGGTTGACCATCGTTGGTCAGCTTAGTGAAACTCAGGACTCTTGGCGCGCGCTGAGGGCGGAAGACCATCTTCCAAAGAACCAGCGCGACTATGATGAGAGCCACGATGAGTAGCGCCGGCACCCAGATCCGTCTAGGAGGATGGTGCTTCGCACTGGCAGACGTGATCGCGCCGCTCGATTCTGACAATGCCTGCAGCGCGAACGCCAAGTCCGATGCCGACTGAAAGCGCTGCTCGGGACCTTTTTCGAGGCAGCGTTTGACTACTCGCACTAGAGCGGGCGGCGTATTCGGAGCAAGTTCAGAGATCGCGGGCGGCTCCTCATTAAGGATGGCGGCCATGGTCTCAACCGAGGTCGGCTTTTCAAAAGCGCGCCGGCCAGCCAGCATCTCGTAAAGGATCGCGCCAAAAGCGAAGATGTCTGTCCGGCCATCGACCCCCTGCCCGCGCAACTGCTCTGGAGACATATAACCGACGGTGCCCATCACCATGCCGGGCTCTGTCCCGTCAGTCATCGTGGTCTCTTTTAAATTCGGCGGTAGCCGTGTCAGCTTCGCCAATCCGAAGTCCAGCACCTTGATCCGGCGCTGCTTGATCACGAAGATGTTCGCAGGCTTGATGTCACGATGCACGACGCCCTTGGCATGCGCTGCATCGATCGCCCCTGCGATCTGAACTCCAAAATCAATCACGGTCTCAAGCGGTAGCGGCTTGTCCGAAATCGTCTGCTTCAGCGTCTGCCCCTCAAGCAGTTCCATGGCAATGAAGACCAGGCCGTCCACTTCATCAACCTCATGAATGGTGCAGATATTCGGATGGTTCAGCGCCGAAGCCGCCTGCGCCTCCAGACGAAAGCGCTGCAGCGCCCGGGGCTGCCCGGCAACTTCTTCGGGAAGAAACTTCAGCGCGACGTGACGGCGCAGCTTCAGGTCCTCCGCGTCATAGACAACGCCCATACCGCCGCTGCCGATCTTGCCGACAATGCGGTAGTGGCCGATGACCGTGCCGGCCGGAATGCCTGCCGAGTGAGAGTCTTCGGAACCAGGCCGCGGTGGAAGAGGTGCACGAGCAGGGCCGGCAAAAGCCGGCAGCTCCATAAACTCTGCCGCATTCTCATGCCGGGCAAGCAAAGACTCAACCTCGCGCCGCAACGACTCGTCGCCGGCGCATGACTCCACTAAAACGCGCGCGCGGCGGTCTTCGTTGGCGTCCAGCGCCTTCTGGAAGATGCTCTCGATCCTTTGCCACCGCTCAGGATCCATCGGTCTTGCCACCCATCTCACGCAGCAGCCACGCCTTGGCTAGCCTCCAATCGCGAGCCACCGTGTCCGGAGAAACTTTCAAGACTTCGGCGGTCTCTTCCACGCTCAGCCCGCCAAAGAAGCGCAACTCAACCACCCGGCTTTTGCGTTCGTCGACCAGCGCCAGCGCTTTGAGCGCATCGTCGACGACGATTACATCAGCGTGCGAGGAGGAAGCAACCTCAGGCGCCTCGTCGAGGGCAACGGCAAATGCGCCTCCGCCTCGCTTTTCCGATCGGCGGTTACGCGCCATATCGGTCAGAATGCGCCGCATCTGCCGCGCGCACAGGGCGAAGAAATGGGCGCGGTTCTGCCAGTCCACCTCTCTCAAGTCGGAAAGCCGCAGGTAAAGCTCGTTGATCAGGGCAGTAGTTTGTAGGGTATGGCCGTCGCGCTCGCGGGCCATGCAGCGGCGCGCCGCATTGTGCAATTCGCGATAGACCTCGGGGGTGAGCTTCTCCAGGGCGCGCTCGTCGCCCTCCCGCCACGCATGTAAAAGCTCCGTAATTTCGTGTCCGATAGGTTCGGTCATCGAACGGCCTCGTACAGAGGACAGTACTTGAACTGAGTCCTGACACCCGCGAAGCGGGACATCATTTCCTGCGACCTTACCGGAGGAAATTATTTTCTGCCCTACGTTACAGGTTTTGCCCGCCGTCTTCGCTATAGAGAGTGAAGCACAAATAAACGCGGCTGTCAGGCGTAAATCGCCGCCGCGATCCAAGCGGAGGAAGTCATGAAAAAGCACATCGCAGGTCTCTTCGGTTTCGCTTTACTGCTGGCGGCAGCTTCCGCCCATGCACAGATCACCCAAACTGTACGGGTTCAAGTGCCGTTCCCATTTGTCGCGGCGGGACAGAACATGCCGGCCGCGGATTACAGCGTAAAGATCACTAAGGCTACGGGCCTGATCATCCTAAGCTCACCTGGTCGCTCGGCGACAGCGCTCAGCATCAGAAATATGCACCCCGGCAAGGAATCCCACGAGTCCTACCTGAAGTTTTCGCGCTACGGCGATAGTTGGGTGCTTGAGGAAGTGAATCATGATGGCGTCGACCAGGTGCTGCGCAGAAGCAAGATCGAGCAGCAGCTCGCTCGGCTCGAGCCTGCCGGCCAAAAGACGCTGATGGCTTCAAACACCTCCGGTCATTGATCGGCAATCGAAACCGTCTGGTGGAAGAGGCGAAAGCCTCTTCCGCTTGATCGGCAATGGCAGAAGCTCTAGCTGTTGTAGTGGCGCTCGAATGCCGAGAGGACACGTGGCCTTTTTTTTGCATGCGCACCGAGGGAGACGGAGATGTCGCGACAGCAGCGAAGCAGCTGCTCGGCGATCTCGGGCATGGTGGGCGCCGTGATCCGCGACGCGGGGCCGGAGACACTTACGGCCGCAATCGCTTGATGCTTTTCATCGAAGATAGGCGCGCCGATACAACGAACACCCACCTCAATTTCCTGGTCGTCGATGGCGTAGCCGCGGCGACGGACCCGTTCCAGCGCTTTCAGCAGCGCCTCCCTGGAAGTGAGCGTCTTGCGTGTGTAGCGCACGAAGCGGATTTTGGAAACGATCTGTTCGATCACGTCGGGGGGCTGAAAGGCAAGCATCGCCTTGCCCATGGATGTGCAATAAACAGGGTTGGAAGTTCCTGTTTTCGAGCTGACACATACGCGACGGTTCGGTTCGACCTTGTCGAGGTAAACAATCGAGGTTTTCTGCAGCACGCTCAGGTGCACGGTTTCTCCCACCTGCGCGGCAAGCCGGCGGAAGTAGGGATGAACACGGGTGCGCAGATCGACCTGCTCGACTGCCCGGTTGCCAAGTTCGTATAGCTTCAAACCGAGGCGGTAACGATTCTCCGGGGTACGCTCGATCAAGGCACTCCGTTCCAACACCATGAGCGACCGGTGAGCAGTGCTCTTGTGCAGGCGCAGGCGTTGGCATACTTCCGCAAGACTGAGGGCGGTGTCGCTTTCACCCAGCATCTCCAGAACGGCGACCGCCCGATCCAGACTGTGCAGCTGGTAGAGATTGCCGGATTTGGCCAGAGTTTCCGGCACGGGAAGAGCGGTTATCGGAGTTTCCATCAGATGACCCTCACTCGGGCAAGCTCCTACACTCCAACGTCCCGCTATCCGCGCATAGGTCCCGCTCTGCGGTACGGTGTTCTGTATGGGAACTATTCCGACAAGAATGATTTTCGCTCGAAGGTAGGGTTGTCAACGTTTGCGTTGCAAAGAGACGCAAAAAGGAGCCCTCCGTACCGCATAGCGAGACGGCCGGGCTGGCCAGTGGTCTGACCTCAAGGGTTTTGGAGGACAGCGCGAATATCCCTGACCTCGAGGATATGTTTTGGGTAGCCACGCCGGGCAACGATCAGCATTGCCTGTCCAATTTCCTCCGTAGTCAGGACGTGATCGGGAAAGGTGCGCCGGAGCAAAGACAACAGCGGTCTGGCGATGGTGTAGATGGCTTGATAGACGGCGGCTTTCGGTCTCTCTCCGTGCATCGGCTGAATCAGGCCGGGGCGAAACATGTACGCGGCGGCAAACGGCAAGCGCAGGAGCGCGTTTTCCGTTCTCCCCTTGACCCGCGCCCACATGCTCCTGCCCTGCTCGGTGCTGTCGGTACCTGCACCCGAGACGTAGAAGAATTTCATCTGCGGGTTAAGCCGGCAGAGCGTCTCCGCGGCAGCCATGGTGATGCCGTAGGTGATGCGCTCGTACTCTTCCGCTTTCATTCCCGCGGACGATACGCCGAGTGAAAAGAAGCAGGCATCGAAGCCGGAGAGTTCGGCCTCGATCTCCGCGTAATGCGATAGGTCTTTATGCAGAACCTCACGCAATTTGGGATGATGGATGCCGGCGGGGCTTCTTCCGACTGTCTGTACCCGTTCCACATCCGGGTCGAGTAAACATTCGCGCAACACGCCCTGCCCCACCATTCCTGTGGCACCAAAGAGCAAGACCTTCATGGCTATGCTTCTCTCTTCACGGGAAAAGTAACCGTCTCGGGGGTTTGATCCTTGGCGGGCCATTTTACTCCGGTGAGTTGCTCGGAGACTTCCCATAGCTTCCGCGCCACAGCCTCGTCCTTCGCCTGGGGAAAGACTTGGGCGGGCGCCACCGGACCCTTCAATTCATAGAAGCCGTTCGGTCCGTAGTAGCCGTTCGGCGCCGCCTCTGGAGAAGTCGCCGCGAAGAGTGTGGGCAAAGCCCCGGCCGCAGCGGATTGGCTCATGAAGGAGCCGAGTACTTTCATCCCTATTCCTTTCAGACCGCCGGTGCCCGGTCCATTCGGGATGAGCTCAGTGCGCGCGTATCCCGGATGCGCCGCGTTGCTCATTAGTCCCCATCCAAAGGCGTCACTACGGCGCTGGAGCTCGAAGGTGAATAGCAGATTCGCCAACTTCGATTGCTGGTAGGCAGCCCAGGAGTTGTACTTGCGCTCGGCCTGCAGATTGCCGAAGTCGATCTTGCCGCCACGATGCGCCAGGCTGCTCACATTCACCACTCGCGGCGCTTGGGCCTTGCGCAGCAACGGCAGCAGCAAGGCAGTAAGTGCAAAGTGGCAAAGATGATTGGTTCCGAATTGCAGCTCGAAGCCGTCTTCGGTCAGGCGTCTGGTCGGTAGATCCATAACGCCGGCGTTGTTGATTAATAGATCCAACGGACGGCCGTTGGCGAGCAGGCTTGCGGCAAATGCGCGAATGGACGCAAGACTTGCCAGATCGAGCATCGCGAAGCGTACCTTGGCCGACGGCACAGCGCGCTTGATCTGCTCAATCGCGACGCGGCCCTTCTCCGCGTTTCTGCCGGTCACCAGCACGTCGGCTCCGGCACGCGCCAAGGCGAGCGCTGTTTCATATCCAAGTCCTCCGGTAGCTCCGGTCACGACGGCGAGCTTTCCGTTCTGGGGTGGTATATCTGCAACTGACCATGGATTCATTGTTTTTCGGCTCCTCTGGCTATATGAGTGATTGCTCGCTCATTTAGATTCACTTAAAGCTACTTTTTGCGGGTTATCCCAGCCCAGAGCATCTCAAACCCTTGCTTGCGATACATATCCGCCTGTCTTGGCTCCCGCCGCATGAAGTCCATCGTGGTATCCGCCAGCGCGTTCATGGCCGCGGCGATAAACTCCAGCGGGCGGTCGAGAAAGACGTGCTGCGCTACCGCGGCCTCGGCCATCTTCTCGATCTCCAGGAAGGGTGCGGTTCCGGCATGCTTCGACTCCTTCGTCAGGCCGCCCCAGACGGTCATCTGCTGTAGAACCTTGTGCTGCCTGGGATTCTTGACTCCCCATGCGAGGTAGTGATTCCACACATGCTGGAGACGGTCGCGAACGCCTGCTCTGCGGGGGAAATCAGACATCATGGCATCTGCCAGTTCCAGCTTGATCTCACGGTAGAGGGCGTTGATTAACTCGTCCTTGGTCTTGAAGTAAGTGAATAACGTACCCTCCGCCACGCCCGCAGCGCTCGATATGGCCGAAGTCGCGGCGCTTAACCCTCGCTCCGCGAAGACCTCTGTCGCGGCCGATAGAATTGCGTTGCGTTTGTCTTCGCTCTTGGGGCGGGCCATCGTGGTTTAACCTATAATGAGTATACACTCATTATAGCACTAGGTGAGTGAAACCCAAAACTCAGGTAATCGGCCAGGGCGCACTTTGGCTGAGCCCGAAGGTGAAACAGCAGATCCCTCCACTGCGCTACGCTCCGGTCGGGATGACAAAGGGGAGGACGGTGACTTTCATTAGGAGCCGTCAGATCGGATGGACAGAAAGGAAACAGCAGGTCCCTCCACTGCGCTACGCTCCGGTCGGGATGACAAAGGGGAGGGACTGTGACTTTCATTAGGAGCCGTCAGATCGGATGGACAGAAAGGAAACAGCAGGTCCCCGTTCGACTTCGCTCAGGGCAGGCTCTCCGCTGCGCTCCCTCGGATTTCCTGTCGAGCTTTGTGGCGTTGGCGAACTTCATGCGGCTTTCCTTAATGAAAGCCGCACCCGCGGGCGTTTGTGAGTGCAGCGTAACAGGAAATCCGGGTTCGCTCCGGTCGGGATGACAACTTTGTTCTTGAGGGGTTCACACGAAAAATCAATTGAGCCTCAGCCTGTCGATCGGACATGGGTTCATTGAAGCGGCGGGCCGAGTATGATGCGGAGGATGTTTAGCCTCCAGGCCGACGCTCTTAATGAACTGGTCAGACGCAAGCACATCCTGGTGCGAGGCGTCGTGCAGGGCGTAGGGTTTCGGCCTTTCGTGTACAAGACGGCCACCTCTCTAGGGCTGAGTGGGTTTGTCTTTAATTCCTCTTCTGGCGTCAGCATTGAGATTGAAGGTCGCGGGTCTGCGCTCGATGTGTTTTGCCAGACGCTCAAGAACGATCCTCCCAAATTGGCGGAGATCAAGGAGATCACGGTCTCCGAAATCGAGGTTCAGGGAGGCGCAGGCTTCTCTATCTTGGGCAGCCGGGAGGAGACTGGTGCATTCGCGCTGGTCCCTCCCGACGCCGGCACCTGCGACGAGTGCTGGCGCGATTTCGGAGACCCGGCGAACCGGCGCTTCGGATATCCGTTCACCAATTGCACCCATTGCGGTCCGCGATACACCATCATCCGCGACATACCTTATGACCGCGCTACAACCACCATGTCTGCCTTCACCATGTGCGGTGACTGCCAGGCGGAATATGAAGATCCTGACAACCGGCGCTTTCATGCCCAGCCAAATGCATGCGCCGTTTGCGGACCATCGCTGGTCCTGCTGGAAACCGGGCTCACGCTGTTAACAGACGTGTCCTTTGCGGCCAGGGATTCGCTGGCGATTATTCGCCAGACCCGTGCACTGTTGCGCGCTGGGAAAATTGTTGCAGTTAAGGGTCTGGGCGGCTTCCTGCTGGCGTGTGATGCAACCAACGACGCAGCGGTCGCGGAGTTGCGAAGACGCAAGAGGCGTCCGCACAAGCCCTTCGCGCTAATGGTGCGCGATCTGTCCTCAGTCAAGAAGCTGTGCCGGCTAACGGCAGAGGACGAGACTGCGCTGCTGCACCCGCGGCGGCCCATCGTGGTTCTTCCGCGCTTGCCCGGTGGGCCGCTCTCCGGTGGCCTTGCTCCGGGAGACAAAACCCTGGGAGTGATGCTGCCGTACACGCCGCTGCACTATCTATTATTCAGCGATTCGCCGGAAATGGAGTCCGAGTGGGCTGCCCTGGTGATGACCAGCGGCAATTTGAGCGAGGAGCCCATCGTGGTCAGCAACCAAGAGGCGATGCTGCAGTTGGGCGGCGTCGCCGATTGGTTCCTGCTGCACAACCGGGACATTTTCACGCGAGTGGATGACTCCGTCACGCGTACCTTCGAGGGGCGAGAACGGGTGCTGCGCCGCTCACGCGGCTTTGTACCCCAAAGTATCGATTTGGGAATCGAGATGGAAGAGGTGCTCGCGTTTGGTGGGGAGCTGAAAAACACTTTCTGCCTCACCAAAGGGCGTTACGCGATTCTGAGCCAGCATATCGGCGATCTTGAGAATTACGAGACCATGCGGTTCTTCGAAGAAACCCTTGACCGCATGAAACGTGTTTTTCGGGTTGTGCCCCGCGCTGCAGCCTATGACCTGCATCCCGGTTATATGAGCACGCGCATGGCCGCGGGTTCGGGGATTCCACGCCGCATCGGCGTGCAACATCACCATGCGCATATCGCGAGCTGCATGGCGGAGAACCATCTGCGCGGCCGTGTTCTCGGCGTGGCCCTGGATGGCACCGGATTTGGGACAGACGGCAAGATATGGGGAGGCGAATTTCTGGTTGCGGATTTTGCCGGATTCAGCCGGCGAGCCCACCTGCGGAATGTCTTGCTTCCCGGCGGCGACGCGGCGGTGCGGCAGCCGTGGCGTATGGCGCTCAGCTACTTGCGAGATGCCTTTGGGGGGCAGATACCCACTAACCTGCAGTGCTTTCAAGGTGTAGATGAGAAGCAGCTTGCGCTGGTGGACACGATGCTCGCCCGGCGCATTCAGACGGTGGAGACATCGTCCTGCGGGCGGCTCTTCGACGCCGTTGCGGCGCTGTTAGGTCTGGCTCCGGAGGTGAGCTTTGAGGGCCAGGCTGCCATTGCCCTGGAGGCGGTGGCAGAATCGGGGATCGACGATCGCTACGACTTCGAGATAGAGCAGGGCGAACCGGCCTTACTGGACTTCCGGCCGGTCATTGTCTCCATAGTGAGAGATATTTCTTCCGGCCGGCGGATGGGCGAGATCTCCGCGCGTTTTCACAATACCTTGAGCGCGGCCATCAGCGAAATGTGCAGCCGTATCGGGTCACGCGATGCGGTGGACCGGGTTTGCCTGAGCGGTGGTAGTTTCCAGAACCTATACCTTCTAGGCCGGACGGTGGTAGAGTTGCGGCGTCGCGGATTTGACGTGTTTCTGCACGCCCAAGTTCCGGCCAATGACGGCGGCCTTTCGCTCGGACAGGCAATGGTGGCGAACGAGCATCTGCGCCGAGGAGAATGACATGTGCCTGGCTATTCCCGGCAAGGTGGTGGAGACGTTTGACCAGCGCGGCATGCGCATGGCCAAGGTTCAGTTCGGCGGCATTGTGCGCGAGGCCTGCCTGGAATACGTGCCCGAGACGCAGATTGGCGAGTATGTTCTGGTGCACGTTGGCTTTGCCATCAGCCGCATCGATGAAGCAGAGGCCGAGCGCACCTACCAGGCGCTGAGGGATCTGGATCAGCTCACCGAATTGGAATCGCCCGTGGTTGAGGAAATAGAACCCGGAGGGTATCGACAATGAAATATCTAGATGAGTACCGCGACGGTGACGTTGCTAAAAAGATTGTCGGCGAGATGCGCCGTATTCAGACGCGTCCCTGGGTGTTGATGGAGGTATGCGGCGGCCAGACGCACTCCATCGTCAAGAATGGAATCGATCATCTGCTCCCTGAGGGGGTGGAGCTGGTTCATGGGCCGGGCTGCCCGGTTTGCGTAACGCCGCTGGAGATGATCGACAAAGCCCATGCCATTGCGCGGCAGAAGAATGTCATCTTCTGCTCCTTCGGGGACATGTTGCGCGTGCCGGGCTCGGATGGCGACCTGTTCACCATCAAGTCACAAGGTGGCGATGTCCGGGTTGTTTATTCGCCGCTCGATTGCCTGAAGCTTGCTCGAGCTAACCCGTCCAAACAAGTGGTCTTCTTTGCCATCGGTTTCGAGACCACGGCTCCGGCCAACGCGATGCTGGCCTGGCGCGCGCGTGAAGAGCAGGTGAATAATCTATCGCTGCTGGTCTCGCATGTGCTGGTCCCGCCGGCTCTGGATGCCATCCTGCAATCGCCCGATAACCGGGTGCAGGGCTTTCTTGGGCCGGGCCATGTGTGCGCCGTGATGGGGTATAGCGAATACGATCCCATCAGCGCTCGCTACCACGTGCCCATTGTGGTTACGGGTTTTGAACCCCTCGATATATTGCACGGGACACTGATGACGCTGCAGCAGCTGGAACAAGGGCGAGCAGTGGTGGAAAACCAATATTCGCGCGTTCTAGGCCGCGACGGGAATGTGCCGGCGCAGAAGCTGATCCAGCGCGTCTTCGAGGTGGCTGATCGCAAGTGGCGGGGCATCGGCAACATTCCCATGAGCGGCTTCCATCTGCGCGATGAGTTTGCCCAACACGACGCTGAGAAGTTATTCGACGTGGCGGAGATCGCCACCCTCGAGCCGCAAATTTGCATCAGCGGTCAGATCCTGCGGGGCATTAAAAAACCCCACGACTGCCCGGCGTTCGGCACGCTGTGCACGCCGCAGCGTCCGCTGGGGGCAACGATGGTATCGGCTGAGGGAGCTTGCGCTGCGTACTACGCCTACGGCCGGCATCTAAAACCGCAGCCTGCAGATGTAGTGCAACTCGAAGTCATGACGCACGCCAATGGCTAGTTCTCAGATATCCGCAAGGGACGAGGAGAAGCCGGCCGGCGACAAACCGATATCTGCCGCCGGGTTCGGGTCTTGTCCGTTGCCTATCTTTCAGCATGCGCAGATTGTGCTGGGGCATGGCAGCGGTGGCAAGCTGACTGCCGATCTGATCGATCAGATCTTTTTGCCTGCATTCAGAAATCCGGTTTTGGACAAGCTCGATGACCAGGCAGTGGTCACGATCGGTGGCGCTCGCCTGGCATTTACTACGGACTCGTTTGTGGTCACCCCGATATTTTTTCCCGGCGGCGACATTGGACGGCTGGCTGTCCACGGGACGGTGAACGATCTGGCGATGAGCGGCGCGCGCCCGCTTTATCTTTCGGCTGCCTTCATTCTCGAAGAAGGGCTGGCCGTTGACGATCTGCGGCGTGTGGTGGAATCCATGCGCTTAGCCGCCGCTGAGTCCGGGGTAGAGTTTGTGACCGGCGACACGAAGGTCGTCAATCGCGGCAAGGGCGACCAGATATTTATTACGACCACGGGCATCGGCGTGATCGAGAGCGGCGTGAACATCTCGGCAGACCGAGCTCGGGCGGGCGATCAGATCATCCTGAGTGGATATATCGGCGACCACGGAATGGCCATTATGTCGCAAAGGGAAGGCCTTGAATTCGAAGGCGCCATCGCGAGCGATTGTGCCTCGCTCAATGGCCTGGTGGTGGCCATGCTCAGCACTCCAACAGCAGGCGGGATAGAGTTCATCCACTGTCTGCGTGATCCCACGCGCGGCGGCGCAGCCACCACCTTGAACGAAATCGCCAAGCGGTCTGGTGTGGGGATGTTGTTGCAAGAGCAATCGATTCCCGTGCGCGATTCGGTCAAGGGCGCATGCGAAGTGTTGGGGTTGGATCCGCTTTACGTCGCCAACGAGGGGAAGCTACTGGCGATCGTTGCACCAGAGATGGCGCAAGCTGTGCTTGGGCAAATGCAACAGCACGAGTTGGGCCGCGACGCGGCCATCATCGGAGAGGTCGTCGCCGAACACCCAGGCATGGTGCTGATGAAAACGCAGATTGGCGGAACGCGCGTGCTGGATGTGATGTTCGGTGAGCAATTGCCCCGCATCTGCTAATTTTTTCAGCATTCGCGTGAGGTCCCGGTTCACCAGGACTGACGTCCTGGGTCATTCTCAGTCGTCCCTGCGGGACTCGTCGTTCGCTCTCATCTAAACCCAGGACTGACCCCGGATTTCCTGTACGTTGCCCCGGACACATCCGCGTATGCGGCTTTCTTTACGGAAAGCCGCACGAGGCTCACTGACTCCACCAAGCTGCACAGGAAATCCCGGTCCGTCCTGGGCTACTCTCAGCCGTCCCTGCGGGACTGATCGCGATACGTCTGGTAGCGGATTGTTTTCCAAATCAGCCGATCGAGAAAAGCTCATTGGACAAGACTGTTTCGGTCTACACGAGTTACGAACCTGCGAAGCCATCCGGAATTCCTGCTAACGGTAATCAGGGAAATCCCGATAGCAATTATCAGATGAATGATCCGCTTCAGCGTGTGAATTGCGCAGTTTGACAGTGGTGCTGACTGGGCGTAGTTTTCACCGGTCGGTGATTTCACGCGAAAGGTGGCGTGAAATGTCGCTCCCAGGTGACAGGCTTGCCCTGCTTCTACCAACCCGATTTACCGCTCCCAACATCACAAGCACTATGCGTGTTTCGCGCGTCCATCTTTGTGGGCTTCGCCGATATTTCCGGGCGTAGCGTGTCGTCTTCGTGAGTCTCAAGGCCGAAGGAGAACTTCATGGCTGAAAAGGTAAGCAGCATCACCAAAGCTCCCGCCGTTTCTGATGTCCACATTCTCTGGATCACCGCTGGTCTCAGTTGCGACGGCGATAGCGTTTCCGTCACCGCAGCGGAACAGCCAAGCATCGAAGACGTCTTGTTGGGTGCGATCCCAGGCTTGCCCAAGGTTCATCTGCACAACCCTGTTCTCGCCTATGAGAACGGCGATGAATTCATGAAGTTTTTTTACGAAGCAGAAAAGGGTTTGTTAGATCCGTTTGTGCTGGTCGTGGAAGGCTCCATTCCCAACGAGACGATCAAGAAGGAGGGGTACTGGGCGGCGATGGGCACCAACCCGCATACCGGCCAGCCGATCACCACCTGCGAGTGGATCGATCGCCTGGCGCCCAAGGCGCTCGCCATTATCGGTGCCGGTACGTGCGCCACGTACGGCGGCATCCACGCCATGGCGGGGAACCCTACGGGCGCCATGGGACTGGCCGACTACCTGGGATGGGATTGGCGCTCCAAGGCCGGACTGCCCATTGTGAATGTGCCTGGTTGCCCGGTGCAGCCGGATAACTTCATGGAGACTGTTCTCTACCTGCTGTACCAGGTGGCAGGTCTGGCGCCCATGATCCCGCTGGACAAGCAACTGCGGCCCACGTGGCTCTTCGGCAAGACCGTACACGAGGGATGCGATCGCGGTTCGTATTACGAGCAGGGCGACTTTGCCACCCACTACGGATCATCGAAGTGCCTGGTAAAGCTGGGCTGCTGGGGACCAGTGGTTGACTGCAACGTAACCAAGCGCGGCTGGATGCGCGGCATTGGCGGCTGCCCCAACGTGGGCGGCATCTGCATCGGATGCACCATGCCGGGATTCCCGGATAAGTTTATGCCCTTCATGGACGAACCGCCGGGAGCCAAGCTTTCCTCGAACATCATTGGCACCTACGGCCGTTTCATCCGCACCATGCGCGGTATCACCAATACCACTGTGAATAAAGAACCGAAATGGCGGCATCCCGGGGGGAAGCTGACCACTGGCTACCAACCCACAACGTACTAAACGCGCTTCGCTCGACGGACAAAAATTCAAGCAAAAGGACACATCCATGGCGACTTATCCCGAGACGGTATCTGAGGTCGATAAGAAGAAGCGCAACCTGGTCGAGATGAACTGGGATCCGATTACACGGATCGTGGGCAGCCTCGGCATCTTCACCAAGATCGACTTCGCCAACCGGGAAGTCGCCGAGTGCCACAGCACATCCTCCATCTTTCGCGGCTACAGCATTTTCATGAAGGGCAAAGACCCTCGCGATGCCCACTTCATCACCAGCCGTATCTGCGGCATCTGCGGCGACAACCATGCCACCTGCGCGGTGTACGCGCAGAACATGGCGTTTGGCGTCAAACCACCTCCTCTGGCTGAGTGGATCATTAACCTGGGCGAGGCCGCCGAGTACATGTTCGATCACAACATCTTTCAGGACAACCTGGTGGGCGTGGATTTTTGCGAGCAGATGGTGAAGGAGACCAATCCCGGAGTCTGGACCAAGGCGCAATCCACCGCTTGCCGGAACGGAGATAAGCACGGCTTTCGCACCATTGCTGACATCATGACCGCGCTCAATCCCTTTACCGGGAGCTTCTATCGCGAGACGCTGGCCATGAGCCGCATGACGCGCGAGATGTTCTGCCTGATGGAAGGCCGCCACGTGCATCCTTCCACGCTCTACCCGGGCGGAGTCGGCACCGTGGCCACCATCCAGCTATTTACCGACTACCTGGTTCGGCTGATGAAGTATGTCGAGTTCATGAAGAGGGTCGTGCCCCTGCATGATGACCTTTTCGACTTCTTCTATGAAGCCATGCCCGGTTACGAGAAGGTCGGGCTGCGGCGCACATTGCTGGCGTGTTGGGGATCTTATAATGACCCTGACAGTTGCGACTACACCTACAAGAACATGGCGGAGTGGGGACGCAAGATGTTCGTTACCCCCGGCGTGGTGGTTGACGGAAAGCTGGTCACCAACAGCCTGGTCGACATCAATCTAAATATAAGGATCCTGCTGGGCAGCTCCTACTATGACGACTGGCAGGGCGCAGAGACGTTCGTCGCCAGGGACCCGTTGGGTAATCCAGTGGACAAGCATCACCCCTGGAACCAGACCACTCTTCCCCGCCCGCAGAAGCGCGACTTCGGCGGCAACTACACCTGGGTTATGTCACCGCGGTGGTATGACCAGCGCACCGGCGATCATCTGGCACTTGACACTGGCGGCGGCCCGATTGCGCGGCTCTGGTCAACGGCCCTTTCCGGACTGGTCGACATTGGTTACGTGAAGGCTACGGGGCATAGCGTCCAGATCAATCTTCCCAAAACGGCGCTGCTCCCCGAAACCCAGTTCGAGTGGAAGATTCCGCAGTGGAGCAATACGCTGGAGCGGGATCGGGCTCGTACCTACTTCCAGGCGTACGCGGCAGCGACGGCGCTGTACTTTGTTGAGAAGGCGCTGGCTGAGTTGAACGCCGGCCGCACTTCGACCTGGTCTGACTTCAAGGTACCTGAGGAGGCCATCGGCTGCGGTTTCCACGAGGCGGTGCGTGGAGTGCTCTCTCATCACGTCGTTATCCGCGAAGGCAAGATCGCTAATTATCATCCTTATCCTCCTACCCCTTGGAATGCGAACCCGCGCGATGTCTACGGAACTCCTGGCCCTTATGAGGATGCGGTGCAAAACACACCTATCTTCGAGGACAATGGCCCGGAGAATTTCAAGGGCATCGACATCATGCGCACGGTTCGGAGCTTCGACCCATGCCTGCCTTGCGGCGTACACATGTACGTCGGAGATGGCAAGGTGATCGAAGTGAAACACTCACCCATGTTCGGGGCGGCGGGGCCCGAATAATGGCGGCCAGCGCTGAGCAACCAATCGCTGCACCGCGGCGCGGAGAGTTCCGTGCCCAAAGTGAACACGTAGAGAAGCTGGCAGCCAAGCTCGACCAGGCCGGCGACCCGGAGGTTCGGGCCGCCGCGCTGGAGCTGGTTCAGTCCGTGGTTGAGCTGCATGGCGCCGCGTTGCAACGCCTGATCGACAGGTGCGTGGAAACAGCCGAGGGCGAGCGGGTGCTCAGTGCGGCTCTCGAAGACAACCTCGTCGCCGGCATGTTCCTGCTCCACTCCCTCCATCCTGATGATATCGAAACCAGAGTTGTCCGCGGTCTCGAGGCTGTCCGGCCTTACCTGAAGTCTCATGGCGGAGACTGCGAGCTGGTCAGCGTGCGCGACGGGATCGTTCGGCTTAAGCTGCACGGTACCTGCGGTAGTTGCCCATCCTCTTCCCTCACCCTGAAGAACGCGGTGGAAGAAGCACTCTACGAAGCGGCTCCCGATATTCTTGAAATTGTCGCGGAGAATGCAGCGGCTGAGCCTTCCCACACCTCCAACCTTGTCGTGTTGAAATAAGGAGAGACGCGATGCCGTATCCAGAGACACCTCGAGTCAGACCTTCCCTTTCTGAGACTCCGCTTCGCAAGCCCGTCGATCGCCTTGAAGACGATGCGACGGGTATCAATGTCGAGACGCGCAAGCCGATACATCCCAGCATGCCCCATATGCCACCTGCTTAAAGCATTTTCACTTCTACGAGAGTCGTTGAGGAGGAGAGAGAACTGCAGATCCCTCGGCTTCGCTCGGGATGACAAAGGGGAGGGCAGCCTTTACCTCAGCAGAGGTTACGGAGGGGCGGAGAAAAAAAGCAATACCTCAGGGGCTAAAGCCCTCATAGCTGTGACTCTTACGGCCCGACTAAAGTCGTGCCCTGATACAAAACATGAGTTTTTCCGCAGCTTGTGAAGGCAGTACCCTTCAGAAAAGCGGCGCCTGATTGGACAGGACGGCAATGGCACCAGGAACACTTCCTTTTCTTAGGCAGATAGCAGCCCGCAAGGCACCCGCGGCGGAACGCTGTGAGCTTTGCAGCGCAGCGCTGGGACCTGTTCACCAGCATCTGCTCGATCCCAAGAAGCGCGAGATCTTGTGCTCCTGCGATGGCTGTGCCGTTCTCTTCTGCGGGCAGGCAGGCGCGCACTTCCTCCGCGTGCCGCGGCGCATTCGCACGCTCACTGACTTCCAACTGCCTGACTTGCAGTGGGAAGCGCTGATGATTCCTATCAACCTCGCTTTCTTCTATCGCGATAGCGCAGCGGGCAAGGTGATGGCGATGTATCCCAGCCCTGCCGGGGCAATCGAATCGCTGCTCAGCCTCGAATCCTGGTCAGAGATCGCCGCGGAGCATCCCGCTTTGCAGAAGATGGAGCCGGATGTCGAAACATTTCTGGTCAACCGCGTGGGCACGCCGGCACAGTACTTCATCGCTCCTGTCGATGAGTGCTATCGGTTGGTCGGCCTGATCCGCATGCACTGGCGTGGGCTCTCCGGGGGGACAGAGGTGTGGAAGGAAATCCACCACTTCTTCACCGACTTGAAGACGCGAAGCGTTGAGGTAACGGGCCATGCCTGAGCTGCATTTCCAGATCGAAGCTGCTGAGGCCATTCCGCATGCTGCCGCTCCCCTGATTGCTTTGAAGCTGCGCATTACGAACCTACCGGCATCGGAGGCTATCCATACGCTGACACTGCGCTGCCAGGTGCAGATCGAGCCGGCAAAAAGGCGTTATGTTCCCCAGGAGCAGGAAAAGCTGCTTGACCTTTTTGGCACGCCCGAGCGATGGAGCCGCACCGTGAGACCGCTGTTGTGGATGAATACTACGGTCGCCGTTCCGGGCTTTACCGACAATGTGCTCGTCGACCTGCAGCTTCCCTGCACATTTGACTTCAATGTCGCAGCGACCAAGTACTTTCATGCGCTGGATACGGGCGAGATTCCAGTGTGCGTGATGTTCAGCGGTACGGTCTTCTACCAAGGGGACGATGGGTCGCTTCAGGTGGCTCAAGTGCCATGGGATCGCGAGGCCAACTACCGCCTGCCCATCTCCACCTGGAAAGAGATGATGGAGATGCACTTTCCGAATACAGCGTGGCTATGCCTGCGGCGAGATGTATTTGAGCAGCTCTACCAGTACAAGGTGCGCCACGGTATCCCCACATGGGAGCAGGCAATCAGCCGGGCGCTGGCGGCCGAGGCTACCGACGAGGTCAAGGCATGAACTTCGACGACGCGGAAAAGATTGCGGCTGCGATTCTTTATGAGGGATACATTCTCTATCCCTATAGGCCAACCGCAATCAAGAACCGTCAGCGATGGAATTTCGGAACTCTCTACCCACGCGTTTATGCGGAGGCGCAGCGTCCTCCAGAGCCCTTCCGGCTGATTGCCGAGTGTATTGCGGTGGCAGATGCGAAGGCTAGCCTGGACGTAAGGATCAGCTTTTTACAGCTTGTCCCGACGCAAAATACGGATGAGCTCACGGACCCTTCTCTCGCATGGGATGAAGCCGTTGAACGTACTTCAGAGCATGCCGGCCTGCGGATCAGCGATCTCATTGTTTCTCCAGTGTCGTTTGCGGTCGAAATAGAAACAGCAGATCCCTCCACTCCGCTACGCTCCGGTCGGGATGACAATTCTTCTTTCGCAATAAATTTGTCATCCCGACCGGAGCGTAGCGGAGTGGAGGGATCTGCTGTTCAGCAAAATCTACTCATAGAGCTGAGCATCGGCGCGGAAATGCTTCAGGATGGCACGTGCAGGCTCCGCCTCCAACTGCAGAACACAAGCCCGCTGCCCAGCGGCGCTGGAGCAAAACGAGACGAAGCGCTTCCTTTATCTTTCGTCTCTGCGCATCTGCTGCTGGGTATCACCGGCGGACAATTTGTCTCCCTGCTTGATCCTGACCCGCCCTATCGCGAAGCGGTCGCGGCTTGTTGCAATACCGGCGTTTTTCCGGTGCTGGTGGGCGAGGAGCCTGATCGAAGCATGATGTTTTGCTCGCCGATCATCTTGTACGACTATCCGAAGATCGCACCCGAGAGCGAAGGTGACTTCTTTGACGGCACGGAGATGGACGAGATGCTTACCCTGCGCGTGCTTACCCTCACGGACGCCGAGAAGCAGGAGATGCGTAATGGTGATCCGCGCGCGCGAAAAATTCTGGAACGCACCGAAGGTCTCACCTCGGACGCGTTACTGAAAGCACACGGCGTAATCCGCGGCCTGCGTGAGATTCGAGGCGGTACACAATGAACCGGGACTGGAATCCTTTTGAGGAAGCAGCAGCACCGCCTGAGAGCGTGCGCGTCTTCGGCATGGAGCTGCGGGTTGGCGACCGTGTGCGCATAAACCCGAAAACCCAGGCCGATATTCTCGACATGGCGCTGGCGGGCAAGATTGCGGTCATTGAAGCGATTGAGCAGGACTTCGAAGACCGTGTCCAGCTTGCTCTCGTGCTCGACGATGACCCGGGCCGGGAGTTCGGCATGATGCGCCAGCCGGGACACCGTTTCTTCTTCTCTCCCGATGAGATCGAGCCTGTGCTGAAAGGAGAGCCCACATGACGGCAAAGATTCTGGTTGCGGGCGTGGGCAATATCTTCCTCGGGGATGACGGGTTCGGGGTTGAGGTGGCGCTTGCGCTCAGCCAGCGGCTCTTGCCCGAAGGCGTGAAGGTTAAGGATTTCGGTATCCGGGGTTTCGACTTGGCGTACGCATTGCTGGATCCATGGGACGCTGTGATCATCGTGGATGCGCTGCCACGCGGCGAAGCGGCGGGCACGCTCTACGTGGTGGAACCGGATCTCGCAGCCTTGCCCGGTGTAGCATCCGCAGACACAGCGATCAATCCCCACGGTATGGATCCAGTCCGGGTATTGAACCTGGCTGCTTCCCAAGGCACGATTTCCGCACAGGTGCTGGTCGTGGGCTGTGAACCACAGGATTTTGGCGATGAGTTGGAAGGGCGCATGGGTTTATCAGCGCCGGTGCAGGCTGCGGTCGAAGAAGCGGCAAAGATGGTGCTGGAGTTGGCCGCCCGCATTGCCACCACCAAGCAAGTGAGCTTAGTGTAGTGACAGAAGTGGAGAGGTGACATCATGAACGCAAAACTCGTCTTAGGCGCGCTCGGTTTGGTACTCATCGGTCTGGCAGTTACGGTCGCTCCGGACCTGCGCCGCTACCTCAGAATCCGTTCGATGTAACGGCTCGAGTTTTTCGAGATCCGTATAGTCGAAAGGAGCAAGCATGCACGAACTCTCGATCGCCATCAGCATGATCGACCAGATCACCGAGGAGTCAGAGAGCCGCGGTGGGCTGAATGTCGAGGCTGTGTACCTGAAGCTGGGAGCCTTTTCCGGAGTGGATAAAGAGGCTCTGCTCTTCGCCTACGAGCTTGCGTGTGAAGGCTCGTTGTTGGAGGGATCGCGGCTGGTGATCGAGACCATTCCATTGGTCATTTACTGCGCTACGTGTCAGAAAGACCGGATCCCTCCATCGCTCTATCAGCTCAGTTGCCCGGAGTGTGGGAGCCCGGGGCAGAAGATCGTCTCCGGCCGCGAGATCGAAGTGGCCTCGTTGGAGATTGCGGCATGAGCAGCCGCATGGTGGAAGTCAGGGCCAAGGTTCTGAAGCAGAACGACCTGCTCGCCCGAGCTCTGCGCGAACGCTTTCGGAAAGAGGGTACCTGCGTCGTAGGCCTGGTTTCAAGTCCGGGCTCGGGAAAGACAGCCTTCCTGGAAAAGCTGCTCGCGGGGCTAGCCCGAGACTCTCGTGTGGCTGCCCTGGTGGGGGATCTGGCTACAGAAAACGATGCCGCGCGGCTACGGCGCGCAACGGAAAACGTGAGACAGATCAACACTGGAACGGTCTGCCACCTGGATGCACAAATGGTGGAGAAGGCGCTTGAATCGTGGCACCTGGACCGAATCGACTTTCTGTTCATCGAGAATGTGGGAAACCTGGTTTGCCCCTCCAGCTACGACCTGGGCGAAGAGTTACGATTCGTTCTGCTCTCGGCCACCGAGGGCGAAGACAAGCCATTGAAATATCCCACCATCTTCAATAGCTCCGACGTTGCGATTATTACCAAGATGGACCTGGCCGAGGCAGCAGAGTTTGATCTTCCTGCGGCTCGCCGCAATATTGAGAGTGTTCGTCCGGGAATGCAGGTCTTTGAAGTGTCCGCCAAGACGGGTCTTGGGATGCAAGCTGTTTTTGACTTACTGCATGCTCAACTCGCGCGGGCACGGCAGTCGCAGATGGCATCCACCCGGTAAGCGTAGGACTCTCTCCTACATCTCGTTCCAAATCACCCAACTCATTTCGAAACAGAGGAGCAACGACCATGAGCAGTGTTCTCAATGAGGTTCTGGAAGCGAATCGGCGCTACAGCGCTTCCTTCGGTGATAAGGGTAAGCTTGCGCTTCCTCCGGCGCGCCGTTTCGCGATCCTCACCTGCATGGATGCACGCATGGATCCGGCCAAGTTCGCCGGGCTGGCGGAGGGAGATGCGCATGTGATCCGCAATGCGGGCGGCCGCGCCAGCGATGATGCCGTCCGGTCTCTGGTCATCAGCTACAAACTGCTGGGCACGCGAGAATTTTTCGTCATCCATCACACCAATTGCGGCATGGAGTTCTTTACCAACGAAGTCATCCGCGGACTGCTCGATCACAGCCTCGAAACCGCCGACCTGACGCCTTCTGGTTTCCGCGACGTCGGCAAGGGACCCGGGTCACGCGCAGGAGAGTTCATCGAATGGCTCACCATTGCTGATCCGATGCAGGCGGTCATCGATGACGTGAATCGCCTGCGCAACCATCCCCTGATTCCGCGGTCGATCCCTATCTACGGTTATGTGTATAACGTGACCACCGGCGAGTTGGTCGAAGTGGAAGGCGCCAAAAAGGCGGGGGCGGCGGCCAAGTAAGGCCTCCACCCTTTGGTCGATGCCCAAGACATACCAGCGCGGGTAGTATGTTGTCCTCAATGGATCAGCACAGGCGCATGGGTCTGCCCGGAACGATCGCCCTGGTTATGGGGCAATCGATCGCGCTCGGGATCTTCTTAACCCCTGCCGCCATGGCGAAGTCTTTGGGCGCGCCCTTGCTGCTCGCCGCGGTCTGGTGCGGTATGGGGCTTATCACCCTCTGCGGCGCTCTCTGCTACTCCGAACTGGCGGTCCGCTACCCCTTGGCAGGCGGCGAATATGTGTACCTCCGTGAGGGGTACGGCAGCCGGGTTGCGTTTCTTTATGGCTGGATGTCTGCCGCCGTGCTGGACCCGGGCCTGGCAGCCGCACTGGCAGTAGGCGCGGCCCCGTATGTGCTTGCTCTGACCGGCGGTTCAGCCCGCTATGCCTATTGGATTCCTATCATTATTCTCGTCTCTCTGGCAGTGCTCAATAGCGTGGGAACGCGTCTGAGCCGGAGCATGATGGCAAGCGCCAACCTGCTCAAGATCGGGGTGCTGCTCTGCCTGGTCGGATGGGCCTGTGTCTCGGGCCACGCCTCCATCTCCAATCTGCTGCCGCTTACCGAACGGCGCCCCGGCTCCGAACCGATCTTCGGCGCCATTGCCGGGGCGACCGTCAGCGCGTTTTTCAGTTTTGGCGGTTGGTGGGAGGCGGGCAAGATTGCCGGTGAGGTGCGCAACCCGCGGCGCAATCTTCCCCTTGCCTTCACCGGGGGTGTGCTGCTGGTGACCGCGGTCTATCTGCTGCTCAGCTTTGCTTTTCTCTCCGTGGTGCCGTTGCAGCGCATCGCGTCTAACACCGCCTTCGTCGCCCAGTTCGGCCAGGCACTCTTCGGCAGCTTAGGAGGAAAGATTCTCTCCGGCTGCGTGCTGCTATCGGTATTGGGCGGCCTGATGGCGCTCACCATGGCCGCTCCTCGGGTCTATTACGCCATGGCGAAAGATGGCGCATTCTGGGCCGCATGCGGCCGATTGCATCCTCGCTTTGGAACACCCGTCAACGCCGTTCTGCTGCAAACAGGGCTCGCCCTGCTGGTTCTTTGCTTCGGAGCCTTCGATCGCATCCTCTCCTTCATCATCTTCTCGGCCGTGTGTTTTCTCGCGCTCTCTGCGGCTTCCCTCTTCCGCTTGGAGGAGCGCGTACGAGCCTGGTGGTTTCCGGCGGCACCGGTGGTTTTCTTGCTGGGATGCGCCGTGATCAATCTGATGATCCTGATGCACGACCCCATTCCTGCAGTTCTCGGTTTGGCCATCGTGCTCTGTGGCGACCCCATCCGCCGTTTCTTCTTTTCCAAATCTCAGGTCACCAAATCGACCGTAGTAATCAATTCCTGAAAGGACTTACTCCGTCATGGCTCACATTCAACTACCCGAAGGTCTTCCTGGAATCCGCGGCGCTATGGCTTTCCGGCCGGAGACTGCGAAACCCCTCAACGAATTAGTCGAGATCCTGCTGCACGGCCCTAACTCGCTTACTCCAGGCGAGCGCGAGCTGATTGCGACCTATGTCTCCTCAGAGAACGACTGTTATTACTGCCAGACTATCCATGGCGCGATCGCAGCGGCCAGCCTGAATGATGACGAGGCGCTGGTGAAGAAAGTGAAGCATGACTTTCAGAACGCGGATATCTCGCCCAAGTTGAAGGCGCTGCTGGTCATCGCCGGACATGTGCAAAAGGGCGGCAAGCACGTCACCGCCGAAGATGTCGCGACGGCGCGGGCGGAGGGCGCTACCGATAGGGAGATCCACGATACGGTTCTGATTGCGGCTGCATTCTGCATGTACAACCGTTATGTCGATGGCCTGGGCACTTGGCAGCCTCGGGATGAAGCTATGTACCGGGAACGTGGCAAGCGCGTCGCTCGCGACGGGTACGTCACTGTCAGCAAGGAATATTTGCCCGCAGAAATTGTGGGGTGATAACCGCCGTCCGAATTGAGTCCCGGCGGAGTTTGTCATGACAGGAGCCAATAGGAACTGCTAGGGGGCCGCAAAATGAACTCCTTAGCGCGACTTCGCAGCCTTCTTGGCATGGGCGGAAAGCGCTTTATGAGAGGCGGTCGAGCGCGGCTCCTTTTTTAGGGCGCCCTCGCTCGCGCGCGACCGCTTGACTGACGTCTTTGTTTTCGTCCCGGATTGCCCTTTGCGGTAATCGCGCTCCGCGCTCTTTCGCGTGGACTCTTTGGTTTTTCCGGCCTTGGGAGGAGCAAGCGGAATACCGGCCCGGCGAGCCTTACTCAACCCAATCGCGATCGCCTGTTGCGGCGAACGTGCTCCGTGCTTTCCTTCCCGTACGTGTTCGATCTCTTCGTGGACAAATTCTCCAGCGGCGGTGGACGGCGACTTCCCTTCCCGCAGATCTTCTTCTGCTCGATCGACTACTTCTTTCTCCGGCATAACTCCTCCCCTTCCTTCCTGATTAGGATGCTGGACTGCAACCAGGCGGCTAGCTCCGGAACTCAAGCAGATCGAGACGGTAATGTGGCTCACGTGTTTGATAAATAGGCTGCAAGGTTGGAGCCGTCGCTTTGATAAAGGAAGAGGCGGCTGTATCCCCGCTGAGCGGATCGTCGGTCGCTTCGGTATAGTTCACCAGAAGGACCTGCCCCCCGGGCAGTAGAGAACCCAGGACATTTGCACAGGTATCCATCAAATCGCTTTCATCGAGGAAATATAAGAGCTCGGAGAAAAGGATCAAGTCGAAGGAGCCTTCGGGCCACTGCCGCGGCACCTGCATCTGTTCGATCCGCACACCAGGATAAGGGGCGCAACGGGCACGCGCCGCTTTCACCGCAGAAGGGGCGAAATCGAGGCCGATCAGGCGGTCGCAACGCGATGCTAATCGACTGGTGAGAATGCCAATCGAGCAACCCACCTCCAAAGCCGACTGAAAATGCTTCGTACCCAGTACCGCCAGGGTCGCTTCATACTTCTGCTGTTCGTAGGGGCTGTTCGCAAAGCCCCACGGATCAGGGTTCTCGCGATAAAGACGTTCGAAATGCTTCGCGGGGCGTGAACTCTTACCCATGGGCGAGGAATACTTCATAGGGGCGCTCGAAGATGGAGAGAAGTTCTGCCGGCAGACGGAATCCGTTTGGCGAATCGTCGATCAGCGTGGAGTATTGCGAAGCATGCGCGGCAACGGCGCTTCGCTTCGCCTGAAGATAGGCGGCGATCGGCAGTCTATAACCGGCTACTTGCATCACGGGGAGTGGCTGACCAGGCGGCAGAAGCCAGCCCCACACCGGGTACGACAACAACCTGCAGCGAGCGCGCCGGGCAGCCTCTCGCGCCAGTATGGCCGCGGCTTCATGATCGCAGTGTGGGTCATAAAGCCATGGCGCGAGCATAACGGTGCAGCCTCGATCTCGAGCCAGCATGGCCACCCGTTCACTCACTGCACGGCTGGTTGGTAACGCGGTATCGGGATAATTGAAAAACACCAGGTTTTCCGACGGCAGGCCTAAGGTTGCCACTGCCTGCCGCGCTTCTTCGGCGCGAAGTTGACGCAGCCGCTCCGGCGGATATTGCCTGGACCCCGGATGGGACGCACACCCGTCTGTGAGTATGGCCACGACCGGCGGCTGTCCGCGTTCGCAGCACGCGGCGATGAGGCCGCCGCAACCTAAGCTCTCATCATCCGCGTGGGGCGCTAGAATAAGCGGCCGCTCTCCGCCGAGTATGGTGTCAATATCCGCATCCGGCAGCTCCTCCATGGCGACGATCACATCGCTCGCGGTCATGGGTTTCGAACCCCATGATGGATGAAATACCCGGCGGCCTCGACCAACGCCTCATCGGGCGCCGGTTGGCGCAGATAGGTCGCGAGATCCCGGGCGATTTGCTCGGCTCTGCTGCCTTGCATAAATGCGGAAAGGCCCAGGCTGCGTTGGATGTGGCGCAGAGCATCGAGGCATGCAGTTTCTACCGCAGTGCGCGCCAGGTTAACGTAGGCCACTGCCTCGTCGCCTGCGCCTGTTGCAGCGTCCACTCGCTTGACCGCTTCCAACATCCAAAGCCGCCCGGTCTCATGGGCGATGACGCTCTGCCCAAAGCGCATTCGTTGGAAGGGGTTATCCGCACGGCCTCGCGCGCACAACTCATTTTTTGCCGTGTCGATCAGCGCAGAAAGACCACCCAGTGCAACGGCAGAGCTGCGCCAGGCTCCAGTAGAAAATAGCGGCTCGCGCAGATAGTCACCTGGCTCTCCAATCAGCGCTTCCTCGTCGACCACCACGCCGGTCAGGTCGACACTCCCGGTTGCGGCGGCTCGCATGCCGGCAAGCTTTACCCCTTTATCTGTTACCAGGGTGCGCGGGGTGAGCGAAACGAGCACCATCTGGCTGCCGGCTTCGGTCTGAGCAGTGATAAGGGCTTGTTTGGCAGCGCCCGCGGCCGAGCAGAACCATTTTTCTCCTGTCAAAGTAAAGTCGTGGGACAAGCACACCGCGTGCTTCGCGGGGTCCGTCACCCAGAGCGCAAACAGGTGCCCCGCTTGCGCTGCCAGTGCTGCGGTCTCCATCTGGCGGGGTGTTCCATACTGCCGTATGAGCTCAAGCGCGTTGACGTGCGCTTCAAAAATCCGCCCAAGCGAAAGATCGGCGTACCCAAACAGGTGGAGTAACTGGAACAGGGATGCCGAATCTCCCATCCCGTGCAGGCCGAATCCACCGAATTCCACCGGCACCGGCGCCATCAACAAGCCGGCGTCTCGCAGTCTTGCCACACTGGCGAAGGGAAAATGAGCTGCTTGGTCATAGTTTGCTGCCTCTTTGGCTAATTCGGGAACAAGCGCAGTGATAGTGGCGAAAAGCTCTGCCGTTCTTTCTGTAAGCTGTGCCTCTACAACGTTCATGCAATAAACCTCATAGTTAAGCCGCAGTGAGTTCCGCAGTATCCTGATTCGAAAGCCGGCGATGGATACCTCGCGCGGTTGCCATCTCGCGCGGTAGATCCACAAAACGAACTCGCCGTTGTGACAAAAGTGAAGAGGCGCGTTCGACCCGGGACCAGGCCAGGCCGAAGTAGGGAGCGCCCAAAGCTTCCATCAGCACCTTCGGCGCAATCGCGAGAAGTCTTGCTAATTGATAGAGCCGCACGTCGGTTGGGGCGTGCCATAAAAGACTGATCCGCCGTTTCATCCGGACGCGGTAGAAAGCGGCCCAGGCCGGCTCAATACGGTCGTCGACGAATTCGTCCTGCTTCACGATTCGCCTGCGCATCGTGTCGGCCATGCCTCCTTGAGCTCGCCCTTCGATGCGTCCTGAAACAACGACGCTGACTCGGGGATCGTGGCGCACCCGAGCGTCCATCAGGCGAAGCCTTCCGATCAGGGCCCGGTCTTCTCCCATGGGCAGACAGGGCATCCCGCCAACACGGCGTAGCATCGAGGCTCGAATCGCGATGCTGGCGCCGGAATCTTCGGTGTGCCGAGGCCATGGGTCCGCAGGATCCGATAGGATGATGGATGCAATTTCGTCGAGGAGCCGTCCATAGGCCACCTCTCGAGCGTCATCTTCGTGTAAATGTCGCGGGATGAGCAGAGCTTCGAACGGGTCGATCACCGCCATGCCGCAAACCGCGTCCGCGCCTTCCTCGATGGCTCGCAAATTTGCTTCTACCCAGTTCTCAGGAACCTCGGCATCCGCATCGGTGGTTAGAATCACAGCTTCTTCGTTGCGTGAAGAAGAGGCCAGTGAAGCGGCGTGTTTCATCGCCAGTGCGCGCGCGAAGCCGGCACTTGCAAGGGGCCCATTCAGACTGCATTCAATCATGTGAAGACGATGGTGGGCCTTGGGTAGTGCTCTAACGATTTCCGCCGTGCGATCCGTGCAGTTGTTCAAGAGCAAAACAATATGATTGGCTGGGACAGATTGCCGTGAAAGCGCAGCGAGGCAAGCGCCAATCTGCTCAGCCTCGTCCCGAACTGGTATTGCAACCACAGACAGCTTGGGCATCGAACTACGCTCCATGAGCGGAAAACTTGCGGGGAAAACAGCAGTCTCCGTTCAGATACTGGAAAGGCGCGGATAGTTGTCTAAGGGATAAGCTTCTGTTTGCTCGAGTGACAATGGCGGCTTGGTCAACCTGCGCTGCGTAATAAACTCTGGGTATGACATCGAAGCCGGATCCGAACCAGCAGCTTCAAACACTTAGCATCCACTCCGGGCGGCATGTAGACCCCGCTACCGGCGCGGTCACTACGCCTCTCTATACCTCCACCACTTTTGAACGCGATCCTGATGGAGAATTCTCCAGACATTTTTTCTATAGCCGAATTGACAACCCGAATCGGGCGTCGCTTGAAAAGTGCCTGGCCGATCTCGAGGGGGGCATAGAGGCGGTCTGCTTCAGTACGGGGATGGCGGCGAGCCTAGCCGTATTTCAGGCCTTTGCGCCGGGGGACCATGTCGTTCTCCATCGGGACTTATACTTCGGCGTGCGTGAGCTCGTCACCGGACTCTTCTCCCGGTGGGGATTGAAGCATTCGTTTGTGGATATGCGGAATATCGAAGAGATCCGCAAGGCCTGCCGGCCGGAGACCAAGCTGTTCTGGCTAGAGACCCCGACCAATCCCCTGATTGAAGTGGTCGATATACGGCCCGTGGCGGAGTGCGCGCGCAGCCTCCAGGTGCCCCTTGCCTGTGAAAATACCTTTGCCACTCCAGTGCTGCAACGCCCGCTGGAGCTGGGCGCTGACCTGGTGGTTCATGCCCTGACCAAGTATCTTTCAGGACACTCCGATGTGCTGGGCGGAGCGGTAGTCTTCGGGCAGAAATCCGAACTCGCAACCCGCATTAAAGTGTTCCAACGGGTTGGCGGCGCGGTCCTTTCCCCATTTGACTGCTGGCTCATTCTGCGTGGGCTGCAGACCCTGGTGCCGCGCATGCGCCTGCATTGCGAGAATGCCCGCCGGGTGGCGGAGTTCTTGTCCACTCACCCCGCCGTTTCCGTCGTCCACTATCCTGGCCTGCCCGGTGATCCAGGGCACGAGATTGCCAGCCGACAAATGCGGGATTTTGGGGGAATGCTCTCCTTCGAGGTGCATGGCGGACGGGAGGAGGCCTTTGCCTTCACATCGCGACTGAAGCTAATCGTGCGCGCCACCAGCTTGGGCGGTACCCATAGCCTGATCGAACATCGTGCTTCTATCGAAGGCGTCTTCTCACGCTCGCCGGAGTCGCTGCTCCGGCTCTCGGTGGGGCTGGAGGGCGCGGAGGATCTTATCGCCGACCTGGATCAGGCACTCCGGGGTAGGGTGCGCTAAGCGGTTATCGTGCAGTAGGATGGTAGGCGAGATCCGATAAGGGGGAAACTATGACGCGCAGACTGACCATGGCACAAGCTACTATTCAGTTTCTCAAGTCCCAATCCGTCGCGCGCGACGGCCGGGAGCAGACGTTTTTTGGCGGATGCCTGGGTATCTTTGGCCATGGCAATGTGGCCGGCATCGGACAAGCCCTGCAACAGAACCCTGATTTCCCTTACTACCTGTTCCGCAACGAGCAGGCTATGGTTCACGCGGCAACGGGTTTTGCCAAGATGAGCAACCGCCTGCGTACCCTGGTCTGCACTTCTTCCATCGGGCCCGGGGCGACCAACATGGTCACCGGCGCGGCCCTGGCTACTATCAACCGGATCCCTGTTCTGCTGCTGCCGGGCGACATCTTTGCGCGTCGCAACGTTGCGCCGGTGCTGCAGCAACTGGAGTCAACTGCCAGCCAGGACGTCTCCGTCAATGACTGCTTTCGCCCGGTCTCTCGTTACTGGGATCGGATCAACCGGCCGGAACAAATTCTTACTGCCCTGCCGGAGGCGATGCGCGTACTGACTTCCCCGGCGGAGACGGGGGCGGTCACCCTCGCTCTGCCGCAAGATGTGCAGACGGAAGCCTATGACTATCCAGAAGAGTTTTTCGAGCATCGTGTTTGGACTGTCGCCCGCGCTCGGGCCGATAGTGGATTGCTGAAGCAAGCTGCTGAGTGGATACGCTCCTCGCAACGCCCACTGATCATCGCCGGCGGCGGCGTCATCTATTCCGAGGCTACGGGCGAATTGTCTCGCTTCGCCAGCCGAACCGGCATTCCCGTAGCCGAGACCCACGGGGGCAAAGGCTCTCTCCACGCGGACCATCCGCAATCAGCCGGCGCTATGGGAGTTACCGGTACTTCCGCCGCAAATCGTCTGGCTGTAGACGCGGATTTGGTCATCGCCATCGGCACCCGGCTCAGTGACTTTACCACTGCTTCGAAGACCGCCTTCCAGAACCCGGCGGTGCGGTTTGTGAATATCAACATCGCCGAGTTCGACGCTTTCAAACACGCTGCGCTGCCGCTGACGGCGGATGCTCTGCAGACGCTGGAGGAGCTGGGCAGTGCGTTGTCGTCGTGGCAGGTTCCGCAGACTTACCAATTTGAGATCGCCCGTCTCCGCACCGCGTGGGACCAGGAAGTCGATCGCATCTACGCCCGCAGGCATGGTCCGCCGCTTAGCCAAGGCGAAGTGGTCGGGTTGCTCAATGCCACCCTGGAACCCCGCGACATCATCGTGAATGCCGCGGGGAGTCTGCCGGGAGATCTGCACAAGCTCTGGCGTACGCGCGACCCCAAGGGTTATCACATGGATTATGGCTACTCCTGCATGGGTTACGAAGTTGCCGGGGGCCTGGGCGTCAAGATGGCCGATCCCAGCCGCGAAGTGTATGTGTTGGTCGGAGACGGCTCGTATCTCATGATGGCGCAAGAGATCGTCACCAGCCTGCAGGAAAAAATCAAACTCAATATCGTGCTCTTCGACAACCATGGATTTTCGAGCATTGGGGGTTTAAGCCGCGCGGTCGGCAGTGGAGGATTTGGTACCGAGTATCGCTATCGGGAGGAAGGCCTTACCGGTCCCGTGATCCCTATCGATTTTGCAGCCAACGCGGCAAGCCTGGGGGCTTATGCCGTAAGCGCGCGCACCTACGAGCAATTGGGCACGGCTTTGGCGGA
Source organism: uncultured Acidobacteriaceae bacterium (assembly GCA_963787145.1). Classification (GTDB taxonomy): domain Bacteria; phylum Acidobacteriota; class Terriglobia; order Terriglobales; family Acidobacteriaceae; genus PALSA-350. The sequence continues at coordinate 342,518 of CAWBBY010000014.1, read as the reverse complement.
CGCGAAGAAGCAGACTCGCACTTCTGTCGTCGTGGTCGAGACGGATTATAACGACCGCGTGCCTGGCTATCACTCCTGGTGGGATGTGCCGGTAGCGGAGGTGTCCGAGAGCCAGGCCGTGCGTGAGGCGCGCGCCGCTTACATCGAGGCGATCAAGAAGGAGCGCTATTTTTGGCCGGCGCCGGCGGAGAAAGTGGAACCGGTCCCAGCTGAACAGGTGCAGTTAGCGAAGGGGTAGGGGCCCGTAAGCGCTAACTCGTTTACGGTGTTTTTCGTAAACTCCCACAGAATCGTCATCCTGAGCGGAGCGCCTCACAGATTGATCGCGTGATACAGCGCTTGGTGGCGCGTAGTCGAAGGACCCCGGCAGTGCTTATCTTACCCATGCTGCTCGAAGCTTTTCAACCGCCGAGCCGGCGCGCAAAGAAGCTCGACCTCATTCGCACCATCAATCCCGAGTTCAAAGACCTTGCACAGACCTGGGGATGGAAGATGATTACAGTGTATGAAAAGATCTACCCGTGACGGTCAAGCGCGTATCGCATGAGATCCTGTTTTCGGGCTTTGGTGGTCGAAAAGCTCCGAACAGCATGGGTAAAATAAGCGCCGCCGGGGTTCCTTCGGCTACGCTCAGGACAGGCTCTTCGACTCCGCGCCACCAAACGCTGTGTCACGCGATAAATCTGTGAGGCGCTCCGCTCAGGATGACGATTCTTTGAGAGTTTGACGACAAACATCCTAGCCGAGTTAGCGCTGACGCGGCTATGCCCAGGGCATAGCCCCATCAGAGAACCGCAGGTTTTCCCACCCCATCTAATGGACGTTCAGGTAGTGGTCCAGCTCCCACTGGCTGACGCTGTTGTGATAGCTCTCCCACTCCTCGGTCTTCACCTGGATGTAATAATCCGCGTACTCGGCACCTAGCGAGTTGCGCACGATCTCATCCTGTGACAGAGCTTCGACCGCCGCATGCAGCGTCGGCGGAAGATGGCCGATGCCCCTCGCTTGCAACTCGCCCCACGGGACTTCGTACAGATTGTCATGGCTTGGCGCTCCGGGATCGATGCGGTGATCGATGCCGTCCAGGCCGGCCGCCAGCATCGCCGCACAGGCCAGGTAAGGATTTGCCGCGGCATCCACCATGCGGTTTTCAATACGGCCCGGACCAGGAACCCGGATCATCTGCGTCCGATTCGCACTGCCATAGGTGATGTAGACCGGGGCCCAGGTGGCGCCGGAACGCGGTCCCCTGCGGATAAGGCGCTTGTAGCTATTCACCGTGGGAGCCAGAATCGCGCTGAGTGCCGCCGCATGCTTCAGAATGCCGCCCATGAACCAACGTCCCTCAGAGGAGAGTCCAAGCGGATCGTCAGTGCTGTCGAAGAGATTCTTTCGCGTGAAGGCATCGGCGAGGCTTAGATGGCAATGCGAACCATTACCCGTGAGGTTGGCAAACGGTTTGGGCATAAAGGTAGCCAGGTGCCCGTGCTCCTCGGCGACGATCTTGACCATCCATTTGAAAAAGATTTGCCGGTCGCAGCTGGTGAGCGCATCGGCGTATTTCCAATTGATTTCAAACTGGCAGTTCGCGTCTTCGTGGTCTGCAGCGTAAGGCTCCCAGCCCAGCTCCTGCATGTAGCCTATTAATTTAGTCAGAAGGTCCAGGTTGCGGTGCAGCGCGCGCATATCGTAACAGGGCTTGGCCGCATTATCCATTGCATCCCAGGGCACGCAGCTACCATCCTGGTTGCGCTTCAGCAGCATGAACTCCGGCTCCGCTCCCACCATCAATTCGTAACCGCGTTGGCGCCCAATGGCCAGTTGCCGAGAGAGAATTCTGCGGGGGCAGAATTTGGAGGGCTGGTTCTCGACCTGAAGCATCCCTGGAACCCAGGCGATGCTCTTCCGCCAGGGCAGCACGATCATGGCTTGCATATCCGGAACAGACACCAGGTCGGGGTCATGCGGTCCCTGGCCTACGTCTCCCGCGGCAAAGCCGGCAAAGCCGGCGCCTTCGCTCACCATGCCTTCCAGCGCGCTGGCGGGGACGAGCTTGGCTTTGGGGATGCCGCTGATTTCAACGAAGGAGCAGAGAAAATATTCGATGCCTTTTTGCTTTACGAGTGCCTTGAGATCTTCTGTCAACTCTGTGCCTCCGTGGATGAATTTACTGCGAAACCGCGGCCGCAGCTTTTTCCCCCAACAGCTTGCCGCTGGCAAACCGTTCGGGCGAAAACGGCTCCATCAGAGTCGCCGCTTTGCCAGTGGCAATCGTTTCCGCCAGGCACTTGCCGGCAATCGGACCGGCCTTGAAGCCCCAGGTGCCCCAGCCCACATCCATAAAGAAGTTATCCAGCTCGCCGGCAGCTCCCATGATAGGAGCATAATCCGGAGTCATGTCACACACCCCGGCCCACTGGCGAAGAATTTTCAGGCCGTGGAGCTGGGGAAACAACTCCAGGGTGTAAGTGGCCATTTGCTCCAGCGTGGGCAACGTGGATCGTGTGCAGTAAGTCTGGTAAGGATCCACCTCCGAGCCAATCACCAGCTCGCCTTTAGCTGTCTGGCTCACGTACACATGCAAGTTCGAGGAAACGATCACGTAGTCCAGAAATGGTTCGATCAGCTCGGTGACACAGGCCTGCAAAGGCTGGCTCACAATGGGTAGCGGGACACCCGCCATATCAGAGATGGTTGTGGCCCAGCCGGCTGTGGCATTCAGGATCGCACCGGCGGATAAGTCGCCCTTCGTCGTTCGTATGCGGATGACCTTGCGACCCTCGACGTCAAGCCCGGTGACCGCGGTGAACTGGTGCACCTCAATGCCCATGGCGTCGCAGGCGTGGCCGTAACCCTGCACCACCTCGTCATGCCCGATCGTCCCACCCGGAGGATGGTAGAGCGCCGCCAATATGGGCAACCGCGGCCGGTCGGAGATATCCATCGCGGGCACCATTCGCCGCAGCTCGTCCCGGTCGACCATTCGGCTGTCAACGGCCATCAGCCTGTTGTTCTCGGCGCGTATGCGCAGGCCGGTAATGGAGGAGTCAGTGTGCGCCAGTGTCAAATGCCCACTCTGGTTGAAATCCAGTTCCCAGTCCAGCTCCCGCGCAAGCCCCTCGTAGAGGCGAAGCGAAGCGTCGTAGAATGCGATGCCCGGATAGGTGCGGTAGTTCGAGCGCAAGATCGCCGTGTTGCGGGTGCTGTTTCCGCAGCCGATATAGCCTTTCTCGAGCAGCGCTACTTTGCGGATGCCGTGGATCTTTCCCAGGTAATAAGCCGCGGCGAGCCCATGCACGCCCGCGCCGATGATGGCAACGTCATAGGTGGGCTTGAGGGCATGCCTGCCCCACATCACGGCTGCCCGGCTAAGCAATTTCATGACTGCCCATCCACTGCTGCTGTGCAACCATACCGAAGGGGTGTGCGCCTACATGCAACAACGTCTGCCACACGTACTCTGCAACGTCGCGGGTGTTCAGTATGACCCAGCCTTCACCGCGCAGGATGGTGGCGTTTACGTGGGCCAAGCGCGTCTGGCTGGCGGCGCCTTCGGGCATGGCTTCGTCGCTTACATTGAGCGTGGTCAGCTTCCGCAGTACTTCCCGTGACTTTGGGCCGGCCAGCAGAATCGCGCTGTATATGGAAGTAACGTCGGTGACGGATGAGGATTCAACGAAAGGCATGGGCAGAGGAGACGTAACCATCGCATGTGTGGGGGTAAGCTTCCACAACCGAGCTGGAGGGGGGAACTCGCCGGCTGCACCTCGGAGGTCGAGCTTGGAGAGATAACTCACATCGGAAATGCCGACAGAGGAGCGTAACTGTTCGAGCTCGCTCGACGGGTCCGTGTACCAGGCAGGCAGCTGCCAACCCGAGAAGGTCTTGAGTTCAGCGTGAGCCTCGAGATGACAACGATGCAGTCCCGATTGCCGTTCCATCACATCTTTAACCGCTGACCCGCAGGATCATAAAACACTTCCTCAACCACCTCCGCGGAGTAGTCGACATCGTCACAGCGCAAAGTAATGGGTGCGCCGTGCTTCGCTTCCGCAGGCGTCACCCATGCCATGCCGATCACTTTCTCCTTCTCCCAGGAGAAGCGAACACTGGTGGCCCAACCGACCGGTTTGCCCTCGACTAATACAGGAGAACCGTCGGAAGGCGCGATCGCTCCGTTCAATTCAAACCCGACCAGCATGCGCTCGAGCGGGCTTTGCTTCATGCGTGCCAACGCGGCGCGGCCGATGAAGTCTGGTTTATCAAATTTGGCTACCCAAGCCATGCCCGCTTCGTAGGGGTTGCTGAGAGCATCGGTATCCACGCCGACGATGATGTGCTTCTTTTCTAGGCGCAGTACGCGCTGGGCTTCCACCCCAAAGGGCAGCAGGTCTACCGAGGCGCCTGCCTGCAGCACCTGCTCCCAGAGATGGCTTCCATACTCGGCAGCGACCACAATCTCCCAGCCCACCTCGCCTACAAATCCGATCCGCATCATGGTGGCCGGCACGCCGGCGACCGTTGCATGCCGCCAATCCATGTAGGGGAAGGCGGGAGAGGATAAATCGCAATCGGTCAGCTGGGCCAGCACGCCGCGTGCCAGCGGGCCGGCCAAGTTCATGGAGGCGAGTCCGGCGGTCAAATTAATAATGTTGACCTTCATGCCCGCTGCAGCCGCCCACCATTCCAGCCATTGCTGCACAAAGTCCACGTTGCCGGTGGTGGTGGTTAGAAAGTAGCGCTGCTCGTCCATGCGCGAGATGGTTCCGTCATCGACGATGGTTCCCAGCTCATCGCAGAGCACCGAGTAACGCACACGGCCGATGGGCAGCGTAGAGAATGTATGAGTAAAGACCAGATCGAGCAAACGGCCGGCATCGGTCCCTTTCACTTCGATCTTGCCCAGGGTACTGACGTCGATGATGCCCGCCCGCTCGCGCACAGCGCGGTATTCCTGTTCGACGCACTGCTCCTGATTGCCAGTACCGGCGAGGTCGTAGTATCGCGGCCGCTTCCAGTCCCCCATGTCCATCCACACAGCGCCCAGCTGGTCATGCTGATCGTGCATCGGCGTGCGGCGCACGGGATGATGTCTCATGCCGGCGAGCGCGCCGAGAGTCACCGGAGGAGCGGGAGGACGGACCACAGTTGTCCCCACCTGCGCGATGGTTTGTCCGCTGATCAGCGAACAGAGATTCACCGCTGCTGTCTGACACATGCGGCCCTGGCAGGCGCTCTTGCCCAGCTTGGTAAACCGCTTGATTAATTCGATGTGGTCCATGCCGCCTGCGATGGTCTGTGCCACGTCATGGCCGGAAACATCCATGCAAAGACAGGCAATGGCGTCCTTGGATTGCGCAGAAGGCGGAGGAATATAGGCTTGATTGGCGAGGCCCTCCCCGGCCGCAGCTCCCACCAGACTCACGGACCGGGGTGGGGTCCCGGCGAGAAAGCCCAAGTCGGGAACCAGGGGCCCGCACATCACTAGCAGGTCCGCGTCATAGGTAACTGTCTTGGTTGCCACTCCGCGAACGTGATCGTCTCCCACGGCCCTCACCGCGGAGCCGATAGGCAGGCTCGCCACCACTTCTACGCCTGCCGCCTCGAGGTCGGATTGCAGTTGCGAGCATCTGGTTGTGTCGCCGATCAGCACCGCTCGCTTGCCGGGTACGATCGCATGTTGATGAAGCAACCGCAGCACAGCGGTCGAAAGCATCACTCCTGGCAGATCATTGTTGGCAAAGAGAAATTGCGTCTCAAAAGCGCCCGTGGCGACGACCACGCTGCCGGCGCGCAGGTGCAGGAGGGTCTCCGCATTGGGCCGGCCATAATCGATTTGCACCGCGCCCAGCAGATTGCCTTCGTAAAAACCGAAACAAGTGCAGTTCACAAAAGTGGTGACCATTGGGCGGGCCTGGACTTCCTTCACCAGCACAGAGTCTCCGCCAAGGGCCGGCTGCTTTTCCAGCAATGCCACCTGCATGCCTCGTTCAGCCGACGCCAAAGCAGCCTCTAACCCACGTGGGCCGCCGCCAACGACGACTACATCGAATTGCAGGTAGGCATGCTCATAATGATGTGGCGACTCGGAGAGCGGCGGAGCCGCAGGAAAGCGTTTGGCGGCAGGCGAATCAAAACCACGATAGACATTCTGGTTCTGCGCCAGCACCGAGAGGCCATTACGCGCCGGCGAAATGCAACTACGCACGTTGGGCACACCGTCGATGTTCACCATGCAATTGGGGCAAGATCCGGTAAGGCAGAGCAGCCCGCGTGGACGGCCGTATTGATAGCTGTAAGTGAAGGTGCGCACCCCGGAACGATACAAGGCGGAGGCGACAGTATCACCGGGCTTTGCCGTTACGGTGTTGCCGTTCCACTCAAAGAGGATCTCCTCCATTATCCGCGCTGCTCCTCATCCTGCGGCAGCAGCGTTTGATGGACCTCGTTGGTGAGCGTATTGCGATTGGCCTTGAACCACTCGCCGCAACCGCCGCGGTGGTACCACCACTCCCACTGCACCCCGGCGATGTTCCGCTTATAGAGTGCGTAGGTCACAAAGGCCTCTGGATCGGCTTGGGGAGAGGGTCTTTGGCGAACTTCTCCGCCAAAGCGAAATTCATAGACGCTTCGCTCGCCGCAGTTTGGGCACTTCAACAGAAATGACATCCGCTCTATCTTCCGAAGACCTTGCGCGTGCCCGCCAAAGGAACGCCGCAGATGATCGACGCCTCCATGGTCAAGGCCGCCATATCTTCCGGCTCCAGGTGATGCACGTCTGACTTGCCGCATGCCCGCGCCAACATCTGGATCTCGAGCGTCATGGCTCGCAGCAGATTCAACGCACGCTCGGCTCCCTGCTCGATGTCGAGCCGCTTCATCAGCTCCGGATCCTGCGTAGTGATGCCTACCGGGCAGCGCCCGGTGTGGCAGTGATGACAATGGTAGGGCTCCGTCCCTAGCGCGTGGTAGTCCTCGACATACAGGGGCTTGTTACAGTTCAGGCTGATCAAGGCTGCGGTGCCAATGTAGACCGCGTCGGCGCCCAGAGCCATTGCTTTGGCAGCGTCGACGCCGTCGCGGATGCCGCCGGCAATAATTAGCTGCACCTCGCCATAGAGCCCGCAGTCCTCAAGGGCGGCGCGCGCCTCGCAGACAGCTGCCAGAGTGGGTATGCCGGTGTGCTCTTGCAGGATGGCGGGCGACGCGCCGGTGCCCCCCTCCATGCCGTCCACCACTACTACGTCGGCGCCGGCCTTGGCCGCCAGCTTGACGTCGTCGAAGGTCCGGCTGGCGCCCAGCTTGACGAAGATGGGCACCTGCCCGTCGGTCGCCTCGCGCAGCTCTTCAATCTTGATCACCATGTCATCGGGTCCGAGCATGTCAGGGTGCCTCGCCGGACTGCGCTGGTCGACCCCTACTGGTAGATCGCGCTGATGGGCGATGGTCTCGGAGATCTTTGAGCCCAGCAGCAGGCCACCGGTTCCGGGCTTTGCTCCCTGCCCGATGGTCAATTCGATTGCGCTCGCTCCGCGCATATCGTGCACGTCGATTCCGTAACGCGAGGGAAGCACCTCGTATACGTAATCCTTGGCAAACTCCCGCTCCGCAGGAGAGAGGCCGCCATCGCCAGTGGTGTTCGAAGTGCCCACCTTGGCCGCTGCCTTGGCCAAGGCAGCCTTGGCGTTGTAGGAGAGCGCACCCCAGCTCATGCCGGTAATCATGATGGGGATTTCCAGCTCCAAGGGCCGCGTGGCGAAGCGTCCACCCAGAACTGTTTTGGTGGAGCACTTCTCGCGGTACCCTTCGAGCGGGATACGCGTAAGTCCGCAGGGCAGAAAGGTCAGGTCGTCGAAGGTGGCCCAACGCCGCTGGCGCAGTGTGCCGTAGCCGCGAATTTCATAGATGCCGGTCTCCGCCTTGGTATGAATGCCCTGCATCACATCAGGCGAGTAGGTGCCGCTGGTTTGTAGAAGGGGGCGCGTTAGCTCCGGGTCATTCATTTAGAGCGCATCCTGCCAGTGTTTCCAATTGTGCTTGTCAAAGTTCCAGAGTTTCCGCCCGGCAACCACCTTGGTGAAGTCACGTCCTGCCGGCTTTTGCGCGCGCAACTCTGGCGGAAGATGTTCCGCCAGCAGACGGTCGAGCAGCTCCGCCTCTTCCGGCGCCAGCGGCTCAACCACCGCGTCCGTGCCCAGGCCGCCGATGGCGCCGCCGACGTAACAGGTGGTGGCATACATCGAGTCAGCAAAGGCGTGGCCGGTGTTGCCGCATACCACCAGTGTTCCCTTCTGGCCCATGAAGCCTGCCATGTAACCGCAGTCGCCGCCGACCAGTACCAGCCCGCCCTTCATGGAAACACCGAGCCGCGCGGCCGCATCGCCGTGGATCACCACTGTGCCCCCGCGAATCGCCGCGGCTGCTCCGTTGCCCGCTCCTCCATGAACGACTAGGTGGCCATGGTTCATCGATTCCGCCAAACCCCAGCCCGCACTCCCCTCCACGTGAATCTCGGCGCCATCGATCAGCCCACCACAGTAGTAGCCGACGCTGCCCTGAAAACGCACTCGCCCTGATTGCAACACCGCGACCGCCAGGTTGTGACGAGCATTCGGATTCCGCACACTTATTTCTGGCGCTCCGCCCTGCAAGCCGGTCCGGATCAGGGCATTGATTTCCCGGGTGGAAAGCGCTGCGGCATCGATGGAGACGGCGGCTATCTCGACCACACCCGCACCTCCTCCACCTGGGCTTCGGAAACCTTGTAATCCCCTGGAATCGCCGAGCGGATAGCAATCTCCTCCGTCGCCACGGCCACGAACTCGTCGGTCTCGGCAACTACCAGCGGCTTAAAGGCGTAGGGATCTTTGACGAAGCCCATCTCGGTCGCCGTCACGGCCAGGCAAGAGAAGGCGCCATCCATATCCCGCAGAACTCCATCCAGGCCCTGGCGCAGTGTGGCGCCGCGATTGAGCGACTCTGCCAGATAGACCGCCAGCACTTCGGAATCGTTTTCGGTGACAAAGCGCACGCCGCGCTGCTCATACTTGCGCCGCAATTGGTGGTAGTTGGTGATGTGTCCATTGTGGACGATCGCCACATCCGCGGCCCCACGTCCCCAGAAGGGTTGAGAGTGGCTCAGATCCACGATCGATTCAGTGCAGAGACGAGTATGTCCGATGCCGTGGGAGCCGGCAAACGCCGAGATATGGTGCTTGCCCTCGAGCAGGTGCGGCGTTCCCACTTCCTTCGAGAGCTCCATCGCATGGCCGATGCTGAGGACCTCGATGCCTTCGCCCAGAGACTCAAGCGCGCTTGTCAGCGCGGGCAGGTCGACTTCTCCTGCGAGCATAAAGCGCACATAGACGCCGCTGCTGGAGAGATCGAAAGCAGCGTTGAGCATCCGGGCGAAGTTCTGGATTGCTCCCCGGTTAGCCTCGATGGCCCGCTCGCTCATCTCCAGTTCGTCGCCGGCTTGCACGCGCACGATATAGCCGGCCCGGTGCGGGGGGCCGACCAAGGCTACGCCGGCTGAATCAGGGCCGCGGCGCCCCAGAGCGTCTAGCATGCTGAGCATGGTGGCGCCCAGGTGGCGGTCGGTACCCGCACCTTTGTGAAAGTAACCCAGGATTCCACACATGCCGCGCCACCCAAGATACTTCTCGTATCCATCTAGTATACCAGAGGGTAAAGACCGGAAGTGCCCCACGTTCGCCTCAGCGTACCTGGGCGGAAAATGATATGTTTCAATTGATTTTTCTAGCTAATCGATTTCGAAAAAGCTTTGGTGGGCTTCCCCCGGATTTCCTGTGGAATTTGGTGGCGTTGGCGAACCTCATGCGGCTTTCCTTACTGAAAGCCGCACACGCACCCGTTGGTGAGTGCCACGTGGCAGGAAATCCGGGTCGCCCGTCTTTTTCAGCCCACGTACGCTGAGGCGAACGTGGGGCACCCGTCCAGTTCCTATCGGGTTCTGTTAGGAGACTTCGCCGGATATACCTATCGTGAATCCTACTTTGGCTGCGTAGCGAGCCATACGCAAGCTTCTCGAGCTCTTGCGACCTGTATCGGATCGACCCGCAGAAAATACCGCTTGCCCTGCGCACCGGGTTGGAAGCTGGTGGAACCATTGGCCGAGACCAGCACGTCCCCTGGCGGTGATACGTCAAAATATCCGCGATCGGGCCGCAGGTCGTAGAGGACCGTGGTCAGGTCCCAGCTGGGGCGGTCATAAGGCATTTTGGCGTACAGCCGGTATGCTTCAGCGACCGGATTGCCTTGAGGAAAATCGTTTTCGATGCTGGCCGAGGGATACAAGATGGCCGCTCCAACTTCGTAGCCACTTATGTAGATGTCGGTTGGCCACGCGGCGAAGAGTTTGGTTGCCGCGGGAATATCGGTCATTACGTTGTACTCGGGCTTCGTCTCGGCAAAGTTCCCCGCCATCATGGTGAGCAAGCGAACCTTTTTCTTTACCAGGTCCATCCCGTTGAGATTGCTGTAGCGGTCAGGCGCAGACTCGAGCAGCCGCGCCAGGTTGGTTGAAAAGCCCACCTGGATCACGGTGACGGCACCATCGCTTTCGCCGGCCAGCGTCTTTCTCAGCAGCTCCACCGCATCTTGTACGGCGGCCACATCTGGGTGACGGCCATGCAACTCGCATACTTGCCTGACGTACGAGCCATCGTCCTTTGTCTTGCCGTCGTGGACGATACCAACCGGGATCGTGCCTCGGCCGTAGTACTCGTCGACCAGGCGAACATATTCGGCGGCCCAAGGATTGTCTTTGCTCACGGTAACGGCCAACAATTTCACTTCGCCTCGGGAAGCAAAGGCATGCAGCATGGCCAGCGCCAGCGCGTCGTCCACATCGTTGCCCATATCAGTGTCAAAGATCACATGGAGCGGCGGCGCTGCCGACGCGGGAACAGCAATCGCCAAGGTAAGCAAAACCGCCAGAAAAATCTTCATCATTCAAGAGCCTCCAGAGGGCTTCACAGGAACCATGCGATAGAGCGTCAACAAGTTTCTCTCATCACGGTCAAAGACGCGATAGGTCGCAACCTTGTCCAGGCGGAAAGCGGATAGGGAGCCGACGATGTCCTGATCGAGCTCATTCCACCCTACATACCAGCCGGGCTGATAGCGAGAGAGTTTTTGCGCCAGGTCCTCGCTGCTGTATCCGTCATTGATCGAGGGAATACCGGTCATCAGCGACAACTGGTCGCCACTCGAACCAAGCAGCAGGCGATGTGCGCTCGGGTCTGCATTCACGATTGCCTTGATAGATTCTGCCGCGTTCGAAAACTGGTATTGGCGATGGCTCAGGAACCCGAGGATCCGCCCCGTATCGAATAGCACGGCGAGCGCAAGTGTGGCCGCCAGCAGAGACGCCAGACTGCGGTTGCGGATCTTAAGTTCCTGCAAGGCAAGAACCAGGACCAGGATCAACGGCACTAGCATGGCCAGGAAATATCTAGGGGCATAATCATCCTGGCGGCGAAGGATATAGACGGCGTCGCCGGCAAAAGCGATCCAGGATGCGGTGAAAAGCGGGTTACTCCATAGCTGCCGCAGCCAAACCAGCGACAGCAGGAGGACAGCCAGCGCGGCCGGATACAAAATGGGGTCGATCCACATGCAGTGACGCAATAACTGCCGGAGGAGGAACGCGGTGCGCTCCCATTCCACGTCCGCCAGCGCATTGATGTCAAAAAAGTAGTGATAGTCCTCCGCGTATCGGGATCGTAAGACGATGGACAGGTAGATACCTATCCCTGCGCCGGCCACGGCGCCCGCCAATAGGGTCGAGAGCAGGAATCTTTTCTTCGTTGCCATCCAGAGCAGCCATAGAACCGCAGGCACTAAGACGACTGCCGTGGTCTTGGTCAACAGCATAATGGGGATTAGGATGCCAAGCAGGATCGACGGCCAGATTCGCCGCGGGCTGGCGTAGGACGCGATCCACAGCAGAAGGCAGAACTCGAAGTTCACTATGGTGTCTAACGTGGCGAGCCGGCTAAGAGCGAAGGCGAAGGGACTGGCCGCCAAGAGCAGCGCCGCGACGGCCGCTGCTGTCTCCGAGGCATAGTGGCGAACGAGAAGGTAGACGAGACCAACGGTCGCAATCGAGAAGAACACATTCACCGCGCGCGCCGCGACCATACTGACACCGGTGAAGTGAAAGACCAAGGTCAGCAAGATGGGCCAAACCGGAACCGCTGCTGCCGGATTGTAGTCCCCCGCAACCTGCCAATGCCCGATGAGGAAATGCCGGACCGCCGCGTTGGCCCACCACCCTTCATCGGTGAACTTCGCCTGGTCGATCATCCACGGTGAGTGGTTGGGAAAGTCAGCCCGCAAATAAGCGAAACGCAGCAGGCAAAGGACGAGCGCCAACGAAAGGAAGATTTTATGCAGCCAGCGCTCCACCTTTGTCCTTTCAACGAAGGTAAGGATCAGTTTAGCTGCTCCCCCAAAGATTGCGATGAAGCTCTTTGAACCTGGAGACAATCTCCTCCTGCAATGGGTGCCGCTGGTCGCGGACCACCCAGCGGCCATTCACCATCACATCGCGAATGGCGGACCGGCTGAGTGAGAAGACGGCCAAAGGCAATAAATCGTTGCCGGAGTTGCCGGCGATTGACACATCATCCAGATCCACGGTGAAGAAGTCGGCCGAAAGGCCTCCAGACAACTCGCCAGCCGGCACGCCAAGCGCACGAGCCCCGTGAACCGTGGCGCAATCAAATAGACGCGACGCCAATGTCTGCTCTCCGATCTGGTCCAGGATGGCGCGTTGTTGCCGCTCCAGCCGCAAGTGGTACTCAAGCTCGCGCGCATCCTCCAGCGGATCGATCTGCGCCTGGCTATCCGACCCGAACGCAATCCGGATGCCCTTGCGCATGACCTGGTCAGCGACGATCACGCCATCTCCAAGGTTGCGTTCAGTCGTGGGGCACGAGCACACAGTTGCATTGGCTCTGGCAAGCTGCTCGATCTCATCCGCGGTGATATGAATCGCGTGCACCGCCGTGAAGTCGGGAGCAAGAAGACCTTCCCTGCCTAGCAGCGCAACCGGAGTCAGCCCGTGCTCGCGCAAGCAGGCTTCATTTTCCCCAATCTGCTCCGCCACGTGCATGTGGAGCGGCAGCTTCCGCTCCCGGGTCCACTCAGCAATCTCTTTGAGCTCGCGCAAAGGCACGGCGCGCAGGCTGTGCGGTGCTACACCGAAACGCACCTCGGTGGAATCGGCCGGATACTCTTTCCTGAGTGCCTCCATGTTGTCGAGAAACTGCGGAGCAGACTCGAAGAACCGGATCTGGCCAGGATCCGGTGGGAGTTCATATCCCGAGCGGAGATAGGCCGACCGCAACAGAACGATCCGTATTCCCACGGACTGGGCGGCAGCGATGATCTGCTTGCTCAACAGATTTGGATCGTCATAAGGACGGCCGCCGGGAGCGTTGTGCAGATAGTGGAATTCGCCCACTGTGGTGGTCCCACTCAGCACCATTTCCAGAAATGCCATGCGCGCTACATCGTAGACGTCCTGAGGATCAAGCTTTGCGGCGGCATGGTACATCGTCCCGCGCCATGACCAGAAGTCGCGGCCGCTCGTCACCCTGGACTCCGACTTGCCCCGGATCAGGCGCTGAAAGGAATGAGAATGAGCATTCACAAAGCCGGGAAACAGCGCCTTCCCGGGCAGATCGACAACGGCAGCCGGGGCGTTCGTATCGGCCGCTAACACACTCCCGGTTGGACTCACTAAGAGTCCCGGCCCGGGAGTGAACGCGGGCTGGGAATAGAGCAGTTCAGGGCGGTACAGTGTGCTCACGAGCGACGCGCCTGCTGCACCATTTCCACCAGCATCTTCCTGGTTTCTACGGGGGTGCTCACTTCGCTAGTGAACGCCACGCGGGCGCCCTTCATGCCCTGTTCGGTCTTCATGCGCACGTGAAAACCGAGGCGATCGACCGAGGTTATCACCGCCTCCTGGGCTTCAGTCCCGGCAAAGACGCGCGCCAGCAGGATAAGCGCATCCTGATGATCGGCGTTCATGTGTTGCAGAATTCCAGCGGCCGCATCGGCCAGTGGGTCTGGCTGCGCCTGGCTATACTCCTGCGCTGTGATCCATCCCATCACCCCGAAGCCGCCAACGTAGTAAACATCGACCACGTCCATAGCGAAGAAGGAAAAATCGTCGAAATCCACCCAGTACTTACTGTTCTCGTGGCGTTCCAGATAGAGCCGGCGCGCCTCCCCCACCTCGGTCTCAGCGATAGGCGAGACATTGCCGACCAGGGTGACCCGCGCGGCTCCGAGTGGATCGCCGCTGGCTTCCGGCTGCGTCACCAGCAGGCCGGCGCGCCCGTCCTGCTGCAGGTTTTGCGTGTGCATAGCCATGGTGCTGATCAGGAAGACTGGCCGTCCTGCGCCCTCCAGGGCATAGGGCATCAAAGAGCCGAAGGGAAAACCCGGCCGCTTGCGGGAAAGGGTGGAGAGGCTTCCGACGCGGCCTAGATGCAGCAGCGTGCGCGCGCGCTCCGCAAACGATGGTTCAGGAATGGGCGGCTCGTTGCCTGTTGTCCCCGTACCCGCGTGTTTGTTGCTCGATAACGAAGCCATGGCGCCCCCTGGAGAAGTCTAAATGGTATAAGACAGTTAAGCGGAGGCGCCCATGTACACCCCCAAAGCCTTTGAGGTAACAGACCTCGCTCTGCTGCATGCAGCCATGAAGCAAAGCGAGCTGGCGACTTTCGTCACCATGACTACCCAGGGGCTGGTAGCCACCCATCTCCCGCTGCTGCTGGATGAGACCAGGGGTGAATACGGGACCCTGACCGGACATGTATCGCGCGCCAACCTGCAGTGGCGCGAGACTGATACCGAGGCCGAGGCGCTCATCATCTTCCTCGGCCCGGACACCTATGTGTCTCCTAAGTGGTATCCCGCCAAGCAGGAGACAGGCAGAGTGGTGCCTACCTGGAACTACGCCGCTATTCATGCCTATGGCCGCTTAACCTTTCACGAAGATCCAGAGTGGCTAAGGACCATGGTCACTGAGCTGACCAAGCGGCACGAGGCCTCGTTCCCTGCTCCCTGGCAGGTCACGGATGCACCCCCTGTGTATATCGACTCGCAGCTGAAGGCAATTGTCGGTTTCGAATTTCGCATCCTTCGCCTCGAAGGCAAGCAGAAGTTTAATCAGAATCGTTCCGTCGAAGACAGGCTCGGGGTGATCGAGGGACTGCGCGAACTCGGGAATGAGCGCAAGACTGAGATTGCCGACCTGATGGAAGAGATCGAGTCCCGGCGGGGCCCGGGCGAAGGATAAAGCACTCGCGGGCCCGAGAAAAACCTTGTGGTAGGCTACTGCTAACGTATCTCTCCGCTATAAATCTACTGGTGCGATCCGGTGCAGTTTCTCTTCATCGTTGGGGAATGCTCTATTTATCTTCAGCCGCCTGAATAGGAGATGTGCTCGCGTGAAATCCGCCCGCCTGCTCGCCATCGTCTTCGCCGTTTCTTTTCCGGTCGCAACCGCCTACGCCGCCTCGCCTGCCAGTGCTGCCAACGACACAGCTACCTCATCGCCCACGACATGGAACCAGGCGGCCGCCGCTCACTACCTCGACAGCCGCGAGGTTTGGTGGCAAAGTTGGCCTGCGGCAGAGCGAGATCATAAGACGGTTTGTGTATCGTGCCACACCGTAGTGCCCTACGCGCTTTCCCGATCCAGCCTTCGGCCCGCGTTGGGCGAAGATGCGCCCACCGCACAGGAGCGCATCCTGCTGAACAACGTGCTCCGGCGGGTCACCTTGTGGAACCAGGTTCAGCCCTTCTATCCCAATAGCCAAACCGGCCCCACCCTGGCAGCGGACTCGCGGGCTACAGAGTCGGTGATTAACACCCTTATTTTGGCCTCTTACGACCAACGAAAGAACCATCTGACAGACATCACGCGCAGCGCCTTCGACAATATGTGGGCCCTGCAAATCAAGTCTGGCGAGCAGGCCGGTGCATGGGGCTGGCAGAACTTCCACTTAGCTCCCTGGGAATCGAGCGAGTCCCAGTACTGTGGCGCCACACTGGCGGCAATCGCAGTGGGGAGAGCTCCGGATAATTACAGCGACGACCCAAAAATCCAGGAGAATCTGCGATTACTGCGCGGCTTTCTGCGCCGGGAGTATGCTTCGCAGCCCTTGCTAAACAAGGTCTATCTGTTGTGGGCTTCCGCCAAGCTGCCTGGGCTGTTGAACGAGAAGGAGCGCACCGTCCTGGTGGCGGAACTTGTTTCCAAGCAACAGCCTGACGGAGGTTGGAGCCTGAGCGACATGGGTACCTGGAAAAGAAGAGATGATACTCCCGAGGAAACGAAGAGCGACGGACTGGCTACCGGCCTGACTGTCCTGGCGCTGGAACAATCTGGCGTAGGGCGTGCCCCAGCGAAACGGGGGCTGGTCTGGCTGGCAGAGAATCAGAGCAAGGATCAGGGGAACTGGTCTGCCTGGTCGCTGAACAAGAAACGCGATCCTGCGACAGATATCGGCCGCTTCATGAGCGATGCCGCCACGGGCTTCGCTGTGCTGGCGCTGGAAAACAGTCACTGAGACAAATACGCGTTTCGCAGATGTAAACGGGCTACGGAAAAACTCTGCACTCGGCAGGAAAGCAAAACCTCAGGGGCTTCTAAAGCCCAATTCTCTTTTAGCCGTTTGCGGCACGACTGAAGTCGTGCCCTGATACAAAACATGAGAGCGGTGGCCCGTCCGACTGTGGTTGAGGTCGCGAAATTTGGCGTTCTCACCGGGGCTAAAGCCCGGTCATTGGAAGGGAAAGCGTTCTCGCGGGTTTGAAAACCCGCTCCCCGGACTGAAGTCCGGGGCTGGCACGGATTGGCAGAGACAATACGCAGGGGCTTTAAAGCCCGGACCTACACAACGCTGAAGACATCGATTTCTGTTGTTGCCTTTAGGTCATCGACCCCCAACGGAAGGCTCTGCGGTGGGGAGCGCGGGCTCCTCGGGTTCAGTCCCCTGCTTACTGGCCTTCACTGTCTGCTTGGGACCTTTAACCTTGGTGGCGGCGCGGGTGCGTCTTTCCTTCGCACCCGCGACCACGGCTTCCATGCTCTTGAGAAACTCCGGCAGGTCCATCTTTTGCCGAAAGCCCGCGAGGTAGGGCTGGATTTTCTCGAACTGAAAGTACATCTCCTGGCAGGTGTCGAAAATCAGAGCTTCGTCCAGCGCTCCGTGCACCACGAAAGCAGCGACCATGTCCCAATATCCGTAGACCTGAAGGATGTGCCCACTCGGCTTACCGCCGTCCTTTACCAGGCTCACAAACTCATCCACCGACTTGGGCTGGAATTCACCTCCAACATAATCGCGCGCCGCACGCAGCGCCGTCTCCCGGCGAATCTCATACAGTTTGAGAATGAGTTCTGCCTGTTTCAGTGCGTTCTTGGTCTTCAAGTTGCTCTCTCCTGTTTCCCTTCGGCTGCGCACTTATTACAATGCCGGCCTACACCTTAGATGATCGGTTATTTGCGGAAGAAATTCCGGGCTATGAACAGCAGGTTCGCCGGCCGTTCCGCCAGCCGGCGCATGAAATAGGGATACCACTCCGTCCCAAAAGGAATATAAACCCGCACGCGATAGCCCCCCGCCACCAGAGACCTCTGCAGATCACGCCGCACGCCGTACAGCATCTGGAACTCAAACTGGTCCGGCCCGATGCCGCGTTCTTTCGCGAAGCGGCAGGTGGCCTCGACCATCTTATCGTCGTGGGTGGCGATGCCGTGGTACACCCCGCTGGGGAGCAAAACCTGCATCAGCCTTACGAAGTTCCGATCGACATCGGCTTTGTCAGGAAAGGCCACGTTCGGCGGTTCCTGGTAGGCCCCCTTGCATAGCCGTATGCGAATCCCCTGGGCCAGCAAGCGCTCGACGTCCGCTCCACTCCGGTAGAGATAAGCTTGAATGACCACCCCTACCCGGCCGCGGTTTTCTTTCATGGCATGCAACTTGCATACCAAGTCAATGGTTGCCTGGGTATATTCCGATCCCTCCATGTCGATGCGTACGAAGGTGTTGGCCGCCACCGCGTCTTTGACCAGGGCGGCAACTGTAGTAAAGGCCAGTTCCGGGTCGAGATCCATGCCCATTTGGGTCAGCTTCACGCTTACATTGGCGTCCAGATGGCGCTGCTCGATGGCGTCGAGCAGGCGGTGATACACATCGGCCGCCTGCTTCGCCTCCTGGGGGGAATACACGTTTTCTCCCAAGCTATCAAGGGTGGCCGACATCCCATGGCTGTTCACCGCCTTGGCCGCGGCCAGTACTTCTTCGACACTCGTGCCGGCCACGAAGCGTGAAGACATCCGCCCGCCAAGAGTAGAATTCTCGGCGAAGTTGCGTAACGACGAATTGCGGGAAAGCGCGATCAGAATCGAGCGCAGTATGGGCATGGGAACTGCTTATTTTCGCACACGGGGTTCTCGCTATTTGGGGGAAACCCTTTCGTCGTTTTTCCGCTCAAACTACATTGGGGAGTTTCATGGTTAATCAATGTGCTAATCCGAGTTGTAGCAAACCGCTGCATTATCTTCGTGAGGGAAGAATCTTCGTCTTTGATTTGCCGGACCCAAACACACCCGTGCCTGCTCCAGGGGGGCGCGCCCGCCGTCTGCAGCACTTCTGGCTGTGCGGAACCTGTTCGGAAACGATGGTGATGGAGCAGATCAGCGTAACGCAAATTCGCGTTGCCGCGAAATCACTGAAGGTGCAGGCGGAGGCGCTTAGCTTTTAACGACCGGCCACTCGGGCGTGAACTCCGCCACCCGCCGGTCGTATGCACCTGCGAACGCTTCCCAGCGAATATAGGCAATCTCTTCCAGCATCTTCACCCCGTCCTTGAGGTAGCTGAGGCGTGAGCGTGCGTCGTGTCCCCAGGTAACGGGTACTTCGCGAATGGTGTAGCCGCGCTTTAACGCAATAAACAGCAGCTCAGGATCAAATCCCCAACGCTCGATGCGTTGCAATTGGAAGATCGTCTGGGCCACGGATCGGTGGAAGGCTTTGAACCCGCATTGCGTATCGGCAAAGGGCAGTCCCATCACCAAGCGCGTAATGGCATTGAAGCATCGCCCAAAAAACTGGCGGTAGAGTGGCTGCTTAAAGGTTTGCCGCTTTCGCTCCAGCCAGCGGGAACCGATGGCGATGTCGGCGCCCTGGCGCAGCGCCTCGAATAGGGGCTCGGCTTCTTCCATAGGCGCTGACAGATCGGCATCGGTGAACATCACCATTTCGCCGACCGCGTGCAGCACCCCGTGGCGCACACTAAACCCTTTTCCCCGATTACCGGGATTGTTCAGCAGACGTACCTCGGGGTGCGCTTTTGCGAATTCCTGCACGATGGCCGCTGTGCGATCGGTGGAACCGTCGTTGACGACCAGGACTTCGGCGCGCCAATTCCGCTCATGGACGCAAGACAGAACTTCGTCCAAAGCTTTGCCGATGCGGGCGCTCTCGTTGTAAGCCGGAATAACGACGCTGATTAAAGGTCGTTCCAAGGCTTGTTCCCCAAAGGTGAATCCAATTTTGATACGCGTTAAATTCTACGCTACTCTGCTGCAAACTGGCGCATCTGTAACTCAACTAAGGGATAATGCCCAGAATCGAGTCGAATATCTTGTCGAACCAAACGTTATTTTGATGAAAAAGAGAGGAATTGGATTCGAGGCACCCGCGATCCACAGGCAAAGCGTAGTTGCAATTGTTTCCGATGTAACATCAAGTTGCTGCATCTACTATAGCTGACACGGGTTACGTTTATACTTTGAGGAAGATAGGACCATGACCAAAGCAGACCTCGTTGAGGAAGTGACCCAACTGGGCGATCTGACGCGCCGTGATGGGGAAATGATCGTGGATACCATTTTCGATTCAGTGATTCACGCGCTGCGTACCGGCGATAAGATCGAAATCCGCGGTTTCGGCAGCTTTCGCATTCGCCAGCGGAAGCCAAGGACCGGGCGCAATCCCAAAACCGGGGCCAAAGTGGACGTCCCCGCCAAGCGAGTTCCCTACTTCAAGCCCAGCAAGGAATTGCGCGATCTGGTCAACCCCAAGGGAACGGCGCCGGAACCAGATGAGAGCGGACACTCGGCCGCATAACATGCTGCGGAAAAAGTTTGCACCGGGCAGGAAAGCAATACCTCAGGGGCTAAAGCCCAGATCTTTGTTAGGCCTCAACGGCCCGACTAAAGTCGTGCCCTGATACAAGACATGAGTTTTTCCGCAGCCTGTAAAGCCCGGCGTATTCTCAATCGTTTTACGGCCCGACTAAAGTCGGGCCCTGACGGACCCGCCACGGGCGATGCCAATCACGCTCATCATCCGCCCGGTAAATCCCCGCTCCACGCGGTGGGAGAAGAAGCGATCTGTGTGGCAGCCGGTGCACTCTCCGGTCATGAATATGGCCGCTTTCTTGACCCCAGCGTCGAGTAGCTGCCGCCGGTTCGCCTCTGCCAGATCCAGATGCATGCCGGGCCCGATCGCGCTATGCCCAGGAGCACGGGCGGTGAGAAACAGCATGGGGTATTTATTCCTGACCTGGTCGGAGTCGTACACCTCGCGGAAGAGCTCGGACGCGTAGGCAAATTGTGACTCGAATTCCTGCTGCACTTCTTCCCCGACGGCGTAGCAGCACTGCCCAATGCCCGGCCCGATCGAAGCGATCAAATCTTCCGGCCGGGAGCCAAACTCCAGCCGCATGCGCCCCACTCCGTTTTCCACGATGCGCGCCAGGGTGCCGCGCCACCCCGCATGAAAGGCTGCCACCGCCCGCTGCTTCCGATCCGCCAACAGAACTGGGATGCAATCGGCAGTTTGGATACCCAGTAATACCCCCGGCTCGCCGGTCATCATGCCATCACCCTTAAGCGCCGCCGGCATCTCCAACTCCTGCACGTCCTTTGCCTGGACGCTTCGAATCAACGAGGAATGAATCTGGCGCAGCGTCACCAGCCCCAGGATGTCCTTTCCTTCAGTGACCGCGTTGACAAACAGCTCCCGATTTGCAGCCACGACCTTCCGGTCATCGGAATCGGTAAAACCCAGATTTAGATCGAATTTCCCGGTTTCGCCGGGTTGGTAGACGGTCGTTCTCCCGCCGATTCGGGTACTGAATCCATGGATGAGCCAGGCAAGGTCCGGATGCTTCTGTCCTGCCCAGCCAGGTGCGCGGACAAACTCCGGCGGCTTAGGGGGCCGATCATGAAGGGCACGGTCGTGGGAACGGGGAGATGCCATTCCCGTTATCTTACGACGCAATGGGCCCGCCTTCCGGCGGGCCCGCTCAAGAGGCCTGTGAGGAAGGGTCATTCAGGGATTTGCTGGAGGAGAGCTCGCCGAAGCGAAGCTTCAATGGGGATGAACAAACTGCCTAGGTTGGAAAAGTCTGAAGTAGCCTCTGTAATTACTTCTTCTGATGCGATTGGGGAAAAAAAGTTGTTCTGTGGAAAAAATCTGATTGGTTCGCCCCCCTGCGGACTATTTGAGGGCCTCCGGCCGAAACAATCGCTCGACTGCGCCAGTGACCACCCGCCGGGGAACGAATCGCTGGGCAAACACCTGGACCTTCCCGGCGAGGTAGGGAATGACCCAATGTTTCCCGTCCGCCAGGCCCTCCAACCCGCGCCGTGCCACTTCCGTCGCCGATTGGGGTTTCCGCTTGTCCCCCGTGCGCGTGCCGGCTACCTGGGTGAACTCCGATTCCGTCGGCCCGGGACAGAGGGCGCTCACGCGCACTCCATAGCGCTTCATTTCTTCGGCCAAGGCCTCGGCCAACATGCGATCGAAGGCCTTGGTCGCACCATAGGTCGCCAGGTACGGCACCGGCTGGTAGGACGCGGTCGAGGCCACAATCATCACCCAGCCCCGCCGGCGCTCGACCATCGCCGGCAGGAACAGCCGGGTGAGATGGACCACAGCCGCGCAGTTCACCTGCACCATGCTCACCTGAACCTCCAGGTTGGAGCGCAGAAACTCGCCATACTCCCCGAAGCCGGCATTGTTGACCAGAACATCCACCTGCAGTCCGGCTCCCTCGGTGGCATCGAAGATCTGCTGCGGCGCCTGGGGCAGGGTAAGATCGGCAACGATTACCCGCGTTTGGACCCCGTTGCCGGTCCGTAGCCGCTCCGCCAGCAGGTCGAGCCGCTCGCGGCGGCGGGCGGTAAGCACCAGGTTCACCCCAGCCTCCGCCAGCTCGACCGCGATTGCTTCGCCAATCCCGGCGCTGGCGCCGGTAACCACTGCCCACTTGCCCTGCCATGCCTTACGAACAATCGCCGACGCCATCGCTTATCTCCTTCTAATGATCGTTAGAGGAGCCGGCGAATTCCTCGCCCACCCACTGGGCAAAGGCATCCATCTTTTGTTCACGGCCGAGAAAGTCCTCGATCAGCTGCGTGCCCGGTTTGGATCCGCCGGGCTCGAGAATAGCCTGCCGGTAGCGCATTGCCGTAGGTCCCTCCAGCAGATTGGCGCGATCGAACTGGCCGAAGAAGTCGAGCGCAATCACCTTGTCGAACATGTAGGTGTAGTAATTCGATGTGTAGCCGATCAGGTGGGTGAAGCTGGCATACATGCGATTGCCGTCAACCCACTGGTAGGGCAACATGCGCTTGTAGCCCTCCTCGAGCATGGCATCCGGATCCAGCTCCTGGGCCGGCCGGTTGTGCACATCGAGGGAGTAGCTGGTGTAGAAGAGTTGGGTGCGCACGCCATCGGCTCTTCCAAAGGCGCTGGCCCGATTCATCCGTTCGACGAGAGCCTCGGGGATCGGCTCGCCCGTCTGGTAGTGGCGCGCGAAGGACGCGAGCAGTTTGGCGTCGTGGAAAAACTCCTCCAGCATCTGCGAGGGCACTTCGACAAAGTCGCCTTCGGTGGCGATGCCGCTTACGCCCGCCCATTTCTGATGGCCGCCGAGAATGGCATGCATCAGGTGGCCGAACTCATGGAAGAACGTGACCACGTCGCTGTATTGCAGGAGGCCTGGGTCATCCGTGCGAGCGTCTGTGCTATCGCCCGTCCGGCCGCCGGGGAAGTTGCAGATCAGCGCGGCCTCGGGAAGCTGACGGCCATCGATTCCGGGAATCAGCGGCGCTGCACTAAACCACTTGTTCTTACCCTCGCGGGGATGCATATCCAGGTAGAAGCGGCCGCAGAGCCTTTCCCGGTCGTAGACGTCCCAGGCGCTTACCTGGGGGTGCCAGACGCCGGCGTCGTGGTTCCTTTGGAAACTGACGTGGAAGAGCCGCGCTGCGGTTTCGAGAATGCCCTTCTCTACCGCGTCATAAGGAAAGTAAGGACGGACGGACTGCGAATCGAAGTCGAAGGCCTCGCGGCGGTACTGCTCATACCAATAACCGCGGTCGCTGCTCTTGAGTGCCGCGAGCCCTGGTTGTTGCTTGCGGGCAAAAGCCAGCACCATCTGGTATTCCCGCTCGGCTCCGGCGCGCGAAGCCTGCTCCAGCTCGCCGATAAACTTCTTCATATTGGCAGCCGACCCCATCATCTGGTTAGCGGTAGCCAGATCGGCCCAGGAGGCAAAGCCGAGGATGGAGGCAATCTGCTGCCGCACCGCCAAAAGATCAAGCAACAGTGGCCGGTTGGCCGGGTAAGCCCGTGTGTTGTAGGCGCGGAACATGCGTAGGCGCAAATCCGCGTTGCCGGCAAAGGTCATCACCGGCTGCATATCTGGGTAGTCGGTGGTGAGCGTGATGACGCCCTCCGCATCCGGCGGATGGTTACGGATGTAATCCTGCGGCAGGCCGTCGAGTTCGGAGGCGTTCCGTAGCTCCACCCGGTTAACGTTCTCCTGCACATTCTTGGCAAAGGTGAGCGATATCTCTGTCGCCTGGTCGGAGAGTTGGCGCAAGTGGGCGCGCGTAGCATCATCTTTATCTACGCCAGCCAGACGGTAGTTCAAGAGCGTCTGGCTCACGTAGTGCGCGGTCGCCGGGTCGGCCGAGGTCATATCCATAGCCACGAGGGCGCGGTAGACCTCCTGATTGAGAGACAAGATAGTGGCCGCTTCGGCCACAGCTTGCGTCAGTTCCCGGGCTTTGTCGCGCACCGCTTTGTCGGGATGCACGCTATCCAGCAGGGACGCCAGGGAACCCGCCGCGCTCAAAGTGGCCACGGCATCGTCGTAAGGACGAAGGGTATTATCCAGGTTCTTCTGGCCGTCTACAGCCAGGAGACGGTCGATCTGCTGCCGCTGCCATGCGAGGCGCCCCTGGACCCAGCTTTCCAGTCCAGCCGCATCGATATGTCCACCTTCACTCCAGGGATGTAACCCGGTCGTTTCCTGAGTTGATAGTTGATTCAAGGTTGCTCCTTACCACCCCAAGGTTACCCCAGCCTTGTAACCTATTCCAGGGCATCGGGTGTGGCCGGTACCGCATTTTCGTCAAGAAAAGACGCACATAGTTACACTTACCTGTGCAGCGTAGAAGTGAAAAGCATTAAGATGTCCAGATTGTTACCATGAACTCTGCCGCTCCATCTCTCTCGCAGCACTACCTGCGCTCACGTATGGGCAAAGTGTGCGTGGCGATCATCGGCTCCAGCGCCGGCGAGATGGTGGAGCGCGCCACCGAGGCCCTGCGCGACAGTCCTTTTTTGGAATTCCGCCTGGATTACCTGGAGAAGCCTCTCCTTGCGTTACCAAAGTTGAAGGAGTTTCTGTCCGAAAACACCGTCGTCACGGCGGTAGCCACCTGCCGCCGCGCCGCCAACGGGGGAAAGTTCAAGGGCGCGGTCGCCGCTGAACTGGAGGTGCTGCAGAGGGCCAGCGCTTCGGGCTTCCATCTGATCGATCTGGAGTTGGAGACCGCCGAAGCCATCAAGGCGCCCGACCTGGAAAAGCTGCGCACCCGCGGCGTGGCCCTCATGGTTTCGTACCACGATTATCAGTCCACCAAGGATTTGGACGGCATCTTCGAACGTATCCGGCCCTACGAACCGGAATTTATAAAAATTGTGTCCACCGCCAAGTCGCTCGCCGACAACGTGGTTATGATGCACTTTCTGGAACGCACCGGCGACATGGCCAACATGGTCGGCCTGTGCATGGGCGACCAGGGAACCATCAGCCGGGTATTGGCCATTCGCGCGGGCAGCGTCTTTACCTTTGCCGCCTTCACCCAAGGCGAAGAGACGGCTCCGGGACAGATTGACGCACGCACACTGACTGACACGTATCGGATTGGCCAGATCGATGCTGCGACCCGGGTCTACGGGGTAGCGGGCAACCCCATCAAGCACTCGCTGTCCCCGCTCATGATGAACACGGCCTTTCACCGCGAAACCGTGAACGCGGTTTACCTCGCTTTGCAAACCAGCAAGCTCGCTGACCTGCTGACACTGGTCCGCGAGCTGCCGCTCTCCGGCTTAAGCGTGACCATGCCACTCAAGCAGGAGGTGCTGAAGCATCTGGAGAACATGGACCCGATCTCGGCGCAGATTGGCGCCTGCAACACCATCGTTCGCGCGCACGATGGAAAGCTTTACGGCTTCAACACCGATGTAGGCGGCATCTTGCGCCCGCTGGAGAAGCGGATTTCGCTGGCCGGCGCAAAGATCCTGGTATTAGGCGCCGGGGGCGCAGCCAGGGCGGCGGTCTTCGGCCTGGCGAATAAAGGAGCCGAGGTTATGATTCTGAATCGCACTCCGCAGACGGCGCAGAAGCTGGCGCGCGAAGCCAAAGCCAAAACCATTCGCCGCGAGCTGGTCGCCAAGACCAGCTTCGACGTGATCGTGAACGCGACCGCCGTCGGCATGCATGGGGTTAAGCCACAGCACATCCTGGAAGCGAAAGAGATCAACGCGCGTTTGGTCTTCGACCTGGTCTACAACCCGGTGGATACTCCATTCCTGCGTATGGCCCGGCAAAAAGGAATACCCGCTGTGACCGGAGTGGAGATGTTCGTGCAGCAGGGCGCGCGTCAGTTTGAAATCTGGACGGGCAAACGCGCTCCGGAGGAAGAAATGCTTCGCGTGGTCGTCCACGCCTTGCGGCAACGGGCGGAGACATCGGCCGCGGAGCCGGCGCGGCACTAGGACTCCCCTTTGGACAAGGATGCGCAGTACTGGATCAACCACCTGGGCCTGAGCCCTCACCCTGAGGGCGGCTACTACTGTGCCACGTGTAAGTCAGATCTGACCATTGCCCGCAGTGCTCTGCCTTCCAACTTTCACGGAGATAGGTCGGCGTCGACGGCGATTTACTTTTTGCTGGATGGTCGGGATTTTTCTGCCTTCCACCGCCTTGCGTCCGACGAGGTGTGGCACTTTTACGCTGGGAGCTCGCTGGTCGTTCATGTAATCAATCCCGAGGGGGATTATTCCGAATTGCACTTGGGTAATGGTTCTGATGAGGGCGAGGTGTTTCAGGCGGTGGTGAAAGCAGGATGCTGGTTTGCCTCGCGGGTAAAAAATGCTGCGGGGTTTGCGCTGGTGGGTTGCACTGTGGCGCCGGGTTTCGACTTCGCTGATTTCGAGCTGGCCACGCGGGCGGAACTAGTGGCTGCTCACCCGCAGCACCGAAAACTTATTGAAGAGCTGACTCGGCTCGATTCCTCAAGCATCTAAACGTCATGAGCACCATTGATCGCCGGCGCTTCAACGCCATGGTGAGCGCACTCAGCTTGACGCCTGCTGGAACTTTATTTGCAGCCATGTCGACTCCAGCGCCAGAGATACTGCGGCTATCACGTAATGGCTGGATGCCTAACAATCCGGATCTTCCGGTTCTGATTTATCGCGCAGTAGCTGAGGGACCTGCCGAACAATTGGCTTCGCAGATGGAGGCCGAATTCCGTCGGAACGGATGGCCCCCGCAGTGGCGGAATGGTGTGTATGACTTTCATCACTATCATTCCACCGCTCACGAGGTTCTCGGCTTCGCGGGCGGTCGCGCTCGGCTGATGCTGGGAGGCGAGAACGGGCATGAGGTGGTGGTCACGGCGGGGGACGTCGCGGTACTGCCGACGGGCACGGGCCATTGCTGCCTCGAAGCCAACTCCGATTTTCTGGTCGTGGGAGCCTATCCGCCGGATCAGAGTTGGGATATCTGCCGCAGTGCGCCTTCGCCGACGGCGTTGGCGCGCATGAAGCAACTTCCCTTCCCTGCGTCAGACCCGGTCAGCGGACAAGCTGGGGCGTTGAGCAAGCTGTGGAGGAACTCCTAAGCGGGTCTTTCTTGTGCGCTTTCGAAGTTTGAAAAACCTCGTTTGAGTTTCCACTTGTCCGCGAACCTCGGGTGCCCCAATGCGCCGCACTTGTGCAGTTGCGTTAGGGGGAGGCGCACAGCAGATCCCTCGGCTGCGCTCGGGATGACAAAGGGTAGATTTGTTCCTTCCTGTACAGTTTGTGATGTGGATGGAAGGATCGTTCGCTTCGCGCTCTGCGGACAGCTCTCTCAATCCTTATAACAGCTGCTTAGGTGAACGCTGCCCTCTCCTTTTGTCATCCCGAGCGTACCCGGATTTCCTGTTCGCGGCGCTAGAGAGAGCAGGGTGTGCGGTTTTCTGTAAGGAAAACCCCATGGAGTTCGCGACGCCACCAACCTTGACAGGAAATCCGGGGCAGCCGAGGGACCTGCAGTGCGCCCTTAATGGGAAAACGCTGGCCGACCGCAAACAGAATTGTCATCCCGACCGGAGCGAAGCGTAGTGGAGGGACCTGCTGTGCGCCCTTCCCGAACGCAACTGCGAATGTTGAGGTCTCCGATCAACTCCAGAAGCTGCGGTCGAGGGTGCGGTACTGGATGGCTTCCGCAATATGGCCCACCGTGATCCCAGGCTGGGCATCGAGGTCTGCGATGGTACGAGCGACCTTCAGTATCCGGTCGTGGGCGCGCGCGCTCAGGCCCTGCTGTTGCATGGCGCGCTCAAGCAGACGTTCCGCCTCCGCTGAGAGCTCACAGTAGGTGCGGATCTGACGGGTATGCATCTGCGCGTTGGTATAAATGCGATCGGCCTTGAAACGCTGGTGCTGGCGCTCCCGCGCCGCCAGCACGCGCGTGCGGATTTCCACCGAGCCCTCGCCGGCAGCAGCGGAACGAAGCTCACGGTACTGCACCGCGGGAACCTCAATATGGATGTCGATGCGGTCCAGTAGCGGGCCGGAGATTTTTGAGATGTAGCGCTGCATCATGGGCGGCGTACACAAGCACTCGTGCGATTTATCGTTGAAGTAACCGCAAGGGCAGGGATTCATCGCTGCCGCGAGCATGAAGCGGGCAGGAAAACTGAGCGACATCGAGGCGCGGGAGATGGTAACGGTACCATCCTCAAGTGGTTGGCGCATCACTTCCAGCACGTTTCGGGGAAACTCGGGAAGCTCATCCAGGAACAACACACCATTGTGCGCCAACGATACTTCGCCAGGACGTGGAATACTTCCGCCCCCGATGAGCCCGGCGTCAGAGATGGAGTGATGCGGCGAACGAAAGGGACGCTGCGTGACCAATCCCGCGTCGGCGTCGAGCACGCCCGCAACGGAATGAATCTTGGTGGTCTCGAGCGCCTCTTCCAGACGAAGCGGCGCGAGGATCGAGGGTAGCCGCTTGGCCAACATAGTTTTACCGGAGCCAGGCGGACCGATCATGAGGATGTTGTGGCCGCCGGCGGCGGAAACCTCCAGGGCGCGTTTGGCCGTCTGTTGCCCGCGAACGTCTTTGAAGTCGAGGGCAAAGCTATGCTGCTCACTGAGAAGATGATGCGAGTCCACACGAAGCGGCTGGTCATGGATGCCGCCGTTGCCGGCCGCGTTCAGCAGCTTATGCACCTGGATCAGACTACGAACGGGGTAGACGTTTAAGCCCTCAACCACCGCGGCCTCGGCAGCATTGCGCTCCGGTACCAGAAGATTGGCGATGCCCCGCGCGCGCGCGGCCACCGCAATGGGCAGCACACCGGGAACGCCGCGCAATGTCCCATCGAGCCCAAGTTCACCCACCAACATGAATTGCCCAAGATCCTTTAATTCCAGCGCTCCATACGCGCCGAGAATGCCAATGGCCATCGGCAGGTCAAAACCCGATCCCTCTTTCTTGAGGTCAGCGGGAGCGAGGTTGATGGTTATCTGCGTAGGAGGGATATTGAAGCCGGAGTTCTTGATGGCAGAGCGAACGCGGTCGCGGCTCTCACGCACCGCAGCGTCGGGCAGACCTACGGTGTGAAACCAGTCTTCCATTGTCTTGACGCCGGAGTAATCGACTTCCACATCGATGATGTGAGCATCGATGCCGTAGACCGCCGCACTTAGTGCCTTGAAAAGCATCGCGGCTCCAGTAGATCCGGTGCCGCGAGTATAGCAAGGCTGAACGGTCGCCTTGCCTATGCGGAACATTAAGTCTTGCTTATAATCGCCACGCTACCGTTCAACCGCCATGGCGACGGAATTACCACCTCCGAGACAGAGGGCCGCGACTCCCTTATGCACATCGCGGCGCATCATCTCATAAATCAGCGCCACCAGGACGCGCGCGCCGCTGGCGCCGATGGGATGCCCGATTGCGACTGCTCCACCGTTCACGTTTACTTTTGCCGCGTCAAGGCCAACTTCCTTCATCACACCCAGGGCTTGCACGGAAAACGCCTCGTTCAATTCGTAAAGATCCGGCTCCTCTTTTGACCAGCCTGCCTTCGCTAGCACGCGCTGGATTCCCAAAACGGGAGCGAGCATCACCCATTTAGGATCGATACCGCTCGTGGCCTGCGCGCGGATGTGAACCATCGGCGTGAGCCCCAGCGATGCAGCCTTCGCCGCCGACATCACCACCACGGCGGCAGCGCCATCGTTTACGCCGGGCGCGTTGCCGGCGGTGACGGTTCCGTCTTTCTTGAACGCCGGCTTCAGCACGCGCAGCGCCTCCAGCGTGGCGTCCTCGCGCACGGATTCGTCCCGGTCGAACCACGTCGCCGCCTCGCCCTTCTTTCTGGCCGGGATTTCGATGGGCAAAATCTGCGATCGCAAGTAGCAAGCGAGCCAGGCAGCAGCAGCCTTGCGGTGCGAGTTGAGCGCGTACAGGTCTTGCTCCTCGCGCGTGATGCCGTGTTTCTCCGCAACATGTTCGCCGGTGATGCCCATGTGGTAGTCGTTGTAGATCTCCCACAGCCCGTCGTGAATCATAGAATCGACCACGGTCGCATTGCCCATGCGGAAGCCGTTGCGGCCCTGGGGGAGAAGGTAGGGTGCGTTGGTCATCGATTCCATGCCGCCGGCGATCACGATCTCAGCGTTGCCTGTCTGGATGGCCTGCGCCGCGAGACTCACTGCCTTCAGCCCTGAGCCGCAGACCTTGTTGACAGTCATGGCGCTGACAGAGGGAGAAAGACCGCCGTGGATCGCGGCCTGACGCGCTGGATTCTGTCCCAGACCTGCGGAGATCACGTTGCCCATGATGCACTCGTCCACCTGCTCGGGATTGAGCCGTGCGCGGCTCAGGGCTTCACGCACCACCAGCGAACCCAGTTGCACAGCAGAGAAACCAGACAGTGCACCCTGAAATTTTCCAACCGGGGTGCGCACTCCGGCGACAATGACTACATCTTCCATAACGGGCGGCCTCACTTTTTAGATGCCAAAGCAACGCAACACGATAGCAAGAGCTACCCGGCGCAGGCAATGTGCAGGGGATGCCAGCCCGGGGAGAAAAGCGCCGTAGATGAAAGGCACTAAGGGCATGACGACGATCGAACCGCCGCAAGAGGCAAGCGGGCAAGCATATGAGAGGGGCGGCCTGCTGGCGCCCTGGTGGCACACCGTACTGATGGTTTTGTTGATCATCGGGCTATCCGTGGCCGGAGTGAAGCAACTGCGCAGCTATGGGGATCAGCCTTTACGCCTGGTGGCCAACTACAGTCTGACCATAGCGTATGAGTGGATTCTGGCAGCGCTGGCACTGTGGGGCATACATATGCGCAAGGTCCCACTGCGGCAACTTCTCGGAGAGCAACGTCCCGGTGCTCGGGGATGGTGGGGCGATA
Organism: uncultured Acidobacteriaceae bacterium; assembly: GCA_963787145.1. Classification (GTDB taxonomy): domain Bacteria; phylum Acidobacteriota; class Terriglobia; order Terriglobales; family Acidobacteriaceae; genus PALSA-350. The sequence goes on along the minus strand of CAWBBY010000014.1, from coordinate 311,446 downwards.
TCGGGGTGGCGCTCGGCTATTGGGCGGGTGCGGTCATTGTGCTCGCGGTGCTGGGGGAAGCGCTGGTGAAAATCTCGGGATCGCACATCGATCCGCAGAAGATCGGTGACGTGACCCAGAAACTCGCGCCGGTCACGGGCCTGGAGATGATGCTCTTCCTGGTACTGAGCATCTCCGCCGGGTTCTGCGAAGAATTGGTCTTCCGCGGCTACCTGCAGCAGCAGTTCGCTCGCATCGGGCGCAGAATCTGGGCCGGCGTAGTGCTCTCCGCGTTGGTGTTTGGCGGCGCGCATGGTTACGAGGGAATTGCGGGAATGTTGCTGATCACCGCGTATGGCGCGATGTTCGGCGTGCTCGCGCTGCTGCGCAGAGGACTGCGGACAGGAATGGTCGCGCACGCCTGGCACGATTCCATCAGCGGTCTTGCGCTGGTGTTGTTGCGACATTATGGTCTCCACGCGGCGGGAAAGTGAGCGCGAGGGGAAGTGGACGGTTGGCTTCATCGATTCCGATTGGCGAATTGATCTTCACGAAATGCGATTTTTTTCTTGACACTATTTTTTTGGGATTCTATACATTCGTTAACTGCAAAGTATCTCTTGCAGCGTTCGATGTCGACTCGACAAAGGGAGAATAGGAAAAATGGCAACCAAGAAAGCAGTAGCAAAGAAGCCAGCGAAGAAGGCAGCCAAGAAAACAGCAAAGAAGAAGTAAGCAAGCAACGTAACAGGCAACACAATCGGGGGACGCCAAAAGCGTCCCCCGATGTGTTTTTGAGCAACGCTGTATCACCAGTGTTTATGCGGCTTCGGCAGCCATTCGCAGTGAGATTCCCAGGTCTCTGGTTTTCCCGTTGTTGCGGGGAAGGATGTGTTCTTCTCACCGCAGCCTCGGGTGACGGCAGGGCCGGAGAGAACGGACTTGGGGAGTTTGGCTCTGCCGATTTCAGAGGGAAAGAAGCTCATCGCGGCTGACCTGGAGGCGCATATGCTTACCAAAGTGGTACTGGGCCATGCCACCTTTTGAGGAGACGGTCGCGCCATGACGCGAAGACGGTGGATTGCCGACGAATGGGACGACAGCAGCGCTTCCCTCAAGGGCGAGCAGGCGGCTCACTTGATTCGTGTGCTGCGCGCGCAAACCGGGATGGAGTGCGAGATGGTTGCGGGGGACCGGGTGTGGCGTGCCGTCATTTCCGGCGTCACTGGAGATGCGGTGCGCTTTGCGCTGCTCTCTGAGGTAGAAGCAGAGCCGGCGCTTCCGGTAACGCTATTGCTCTCGGTCTTCAAGTTCGACCGCATGGAGTGGATCATCGAGAAAGCGACGGAGCTGGGAGCGGAAAGGTTCATTCCGATGAGCGCGCGGCGCAGTGAGAAACATCTGGTCCAGGCCGCGGCGGCCCGCGTGGAGCGATGGCGCCGGGTCGCACGCGAGGCGGCTAAGCAATCGCGCCGATCCGATGTGCCGGTGGTGGAAGATCTGGTGTCGTTGAAGTCGGCGGTGCACATCAGGCCCGCCCATCCCGGATTGAGTCTGTTGCTCGCCGAACAGGAACGTTCGACGACCTTGTACGCAACCGTGCAATCGGTGGTGCAGCAACCCAGTGTGGAAAAACCGGCAGTGCACTTCGCGGTGGGACCTGAAGGCGGATGGACGGCGGACGAAGAAACCCTCTTCACGCGGGAAGGCTGGCAGCCGGTGAGTTTAGGTCCGCGAATCTTGCGCGCGGAGACGGCAGGCATTACCGCGATGGCTGTGATTGCCGCGATGCTTGGCTGAAGACACTAGCGGAGCAACGGCCATCTGAACGGCGCAACTTGCTGAGTGCGTTCAAGAGGACTCGGCCAACCGAAACCGGGTCGGTTGCTGTAGCGCTGGTTCTGTCCATCCACCTCCACCTATGCCGAGGTGGGCCACCGGCCTCCCCTTTGTCATCCCGAGCGTCGCGAGGGATCTGCAGTTTGCATTGATTCGCCCACGGCATATTTGCTTGTCCCGAAAGTGAAACTGCAGATCCCTCCGCTACGCTACCCCGGATTTCCTGTCGAGGTTGGTGGCGATGGCAAACCTCATGCGGCTTTCTTTACGGAAAGCCGCACACGCGGCCATGTCCAGTGCTGCGTGGCAGGAAATCCGGGTTCGCTCCGGTCGGGATGACAAAGGGGGGGACCGTGGCCTACCTCGGCATGGACGGAGGTGGATGGACAGAGTCAAGCACTGCGTGTGCGGCTCAGCTGAACAGATCTTTCATCTTGCCCAGCAGGCTGCGCGAAGTGGGCTTGTTCTCGATATGCATGGTTTCGCCCAGTTGGCGAAGCAGATCGCGCTGCGCCTTGGTGAACTTCTTCGGCGTCTGCACCACAATCTGCACTACCAGGTCTCCCCGGCCGTGCTCGTTGAGATGAGGCACACCCTTGCCGCGCAGACGGTACTCCTTGCCGGACTGCGTGCCCTCATGGATCCGCAGCGCGGTGTCTCCTTCAAGCGTCGGTACTTGAATCTCGTCGCCCAGCGCAACCTGCGGAAAGGAGACGAAGACGACGCAATGAAGGTCATTGCCATCGCGCTCGAAAAACTCGTGCGGCTTTACCGACAGCACGACGTAAAGGTCGCCCTTACCACCGCCGGAACGGCCTGCGTCGCCTTCGCCCTGGTAGCGAATACGAGTTCCATCTTCCACTCCAGCCGGCACGCTGACACTGATCGTGTGGCGCCGGTCGGTCAGCCCTGCACCGTTGCACTGGAGACAAGGATCGGTGATCACCTGCCCGCTGCCGTTACAGATTGGGCAGGTGCGGGCGATGGAGAAGAATCCCTGCTGGTAACGTACTTGCCCACGGCCGGCGCATTGTTTGCAGGTTTCCGGACCGCGGCCGGCAGGGGCGCCAGTTCCGCGGCAATCGGCGCAGATCTCAGCCCGGCGGAATTGGATCTCTACTTGCTTGCCGAACACCGCCTCTTCGAACTCAAGCTGGAGATCGTAGCGAATGTCGCGGCCACGCTGCCCGCGTCCGTTGCGACGCCCCCCACCCATGTTGAACATCTCGCCGAAGAAGTCGCCGAAGATATCGCCCACATCGGCGTTGGCAAAACCCTCGAAGCCCGATGAACCCGCTCCGCTCACTCCCGCGTGCCCGTAGCGATCGTAGGCGGCGCGCTTTTGCGGGTCGGATAGTACCTGATACGCTTCGCTGGCCGTCTTGAACTTATCTTCTGCTTCAGGAGACGAGTTGCGGTCGGGATGATACTGCATGGCCAGGCGGCGATAGGCAGTCTTGAGCTCCTGATCGCTGCAGTCGCGGGTGACGCCCAGAAATTCGTAGTATTCGACTTTGGTCACGTTGGATGCGCTACTCATGCTTCTTTCTGTTGCGGATTATTGACGATACGAACCAGGGCCGGACGAAGCAGACGGTCGCGGATGCGGTATCCCCGGCGAACCTCTTCCAGGACCTGGTGGTCGGGTAAATCATTGCGATCGACACTCTCCAGTGCCTCATGCACGCGCGGATCAAACCGGGCGCCGACGGACTCCACCGGCTGCACGTTGAGCGCGCGCAGAACATCTTCCATTTGCTTCACAATAAGTTCGATGCCCGCACGCAACTGTTCCACTGAGCCGGCGGAACCCAGTGCGAGCTGAAAATTGTCCAGCACGGGAAGAAACTGCTCGACCGCACCGGAAACAGCAAAATCGCGGAAGTCTGCGCGTTCGCGCGCTTCCCGTTTGCGCGCATTCTCAAATTCGGCCTGCAGGCGCGCCAGCCGATCGACCAGCTGGTCGCGTTCACCCTTAAGGCGATCGATCTCGCCCTGCAGATGCGTTGCAACGGCTTCTCCGCTGTTGGTCTCGACTTCTGCGGTGGCCGCATCCACGGAGTCTGCAGTGGGATCGTTATTCGGTTGCGCTTCGTTGCCGGGATCAGTGACTTTGCGTGCTGTTGCCATAGTGGATTGGGTAAAAGCCTTTCATAACTTGATGCAGAATCGTAACTAACGATGCAGAGCGCTGCGCGCGGCGGCTCTACACCTAAAGAGGAAGTGCGCTATTGCGTCGGCAATATACGATCCGAGAGCTGCGCGATGAAAGACACTGCGTTGATCGTCTCCTGATAAGCGATGCGGGTAGAACCAATCACCGCCACCGTTCCCAGGCTCTGCGTGCCCAACCGCGCGGGCGCGCCGATAAGAACCAGATTCCGCATCTCCGGGATGGTTTCCTCCAAACCAACCACCACGCGCACAGACTGCTGCCGGGCATCCACGTACGCGTCGAGCAACTCGATCAGCCGCTGCTTGGTTTCGAGAGCGTTCAGCAATTGGCGCAGCTGCTCGGCGTCAGCCTCGCCCGCAACCAGGTTGGCAACTCCCACAATAAAGATGGATTGCACCGCGCTTTCCCGTTCCAGTGCCCCTTTTCGGCAAAGCTCCTCGAGCGAACGCATCAGCTGGTCATATTGGCTGCGCTCCTGCTCCAGGCGGCGGGCCAATTCCGCGCGGATGCGCTCGATCGACCAGCCGCGGAAGTTCTGGTTCAGAAATGCCGCGGCGCCCTCCAGTTCGGCGAGCGAAAGGTCGCGGTCCAGCGTAAGAATGCGATCGAGAACCATTCCGGACTTGGTAACCACCACCGCGAGCACACGACCGGTGGAGATTCTCGAAAAATGAATATGGTCCAACCAGTAAGTCTCCGCTTGCGCCGCCATGGCCACGCCGACACCGCTCGAAATCAATGACAACACGTGCGATGTTCTTTCCAAAAATTGCTGGGGGCTGCTCACGCCGGCAAAGCTATCTTCAATTTGATCCCTGCGCTCTTGGGTGAGTGCGCTGGGATAGATTCTCGTACCCCCATGAAGCTGCTCGACGTACAAGCGAAATGCACGAGCCGTTGGGCAGCGACCGGCCGAGGTATGAGGCTGCTCCAAGAGACCCGCTTCACCCAACGCCGCCATTACGTTGCGAATCGTTGCCGCGCTCATTCCATCCTTATTGTCTAATTGGCGAGCTACGGTCTGGGAGGCGACGGGCTCCCCGGTCGCAATGTAAAGTTCGATGATCGCGTTCAGGACCAGCCGGTCGCGAGGGCTGATCCGAAGGTCGGAAGACATTGTCCACCTGCCCTAATGCGCTCATTCCACACTGGTTTAAATCAACCGACAGCGCACACTTGCCAACACAGATTCTAAAAGCTTGAGTGTTGTACTGTCAAGATCCAGCGGACTCTGCGGGTGGGCGTTTGTTAAGCACGGCTGAAGGGTGTGGGCTTCGGAGTCTGCGGAAAAAGTCTGCACCGGCCAGGCAAGCAAAACCTCAGGGGCTAAAGCCCTCATAGCTGTGGCTTTTTACGGCCCGACTAAAGTCGTGCCCTGATACAAAACATGAGTTCTTCCGCAGCCTTTAAAGCCCGGACCTACCCCAGCAGCGAAGTTCTCATGCAGACACTTCAGCCCGCAGCCTTCTCATCCCATCCTCTCTACCCACCACTACCGTCCTCGGCGCTCAACCTCGGGGACTAAGTAATTTCCAAGATGTTCTCGTCTTTTGCCGACACTGCGAGCGCGCGCTCTGCAACCTTGCGCGCTACCTCGATGAATTGGCGGGCATGCGCGTTCCCTTCTCCAGCCAGAACGATGGGCAAGCCGTGGTCGCCTCCGTGGCGTATCTCCGAGTCCAATTCGATGGAGCCCAGGAATGCCAGGTTGGCTTGCTTGGCCAGACGCTCCGCGCCACCCCGGGAAAAGATGTCGATCACCTGGTTGCAGTGAGGGCAGGTGAACTGGCTCATGTTTTCTACCAGGCCCAGCACTTCGACATTGACCTGGTGGAACATCTGCAGAGCCTTACGCGCATCCTGGAGCGAAACATCCGACGGCGTGGAAATGATGACCGCTCCGGAAAGGGGAACCGTCTGCACCAGCGAGATCACAACGTCCCCGGTACCCGGCGGAAGATCGATCAGAAGAAAATCGAGTTCTCCCCACTGCACCTGCTGCAGGAACTGGCGAATGATCTGGTGCAACATGGGGCCGCGCATCACCAGCGGCTTGTCGCCGGGGGAGAGAAAGCCAACCGAGATAAGTTTGACGCCATGGGCGACCAACGGTTCAATCTGGTTGTTCTCGAGCACGCGCGGCTGCTGACCGATGCCCATCATGAGAGGAACATTGGGTCCGTAGATGTCGGCGTCGATGAGGCCGACGCGAAAGCCCAACTTGACCAGTGCGACAGCCAGGTTCACCGCAAGCGTAGTCTTGCCCACTCCGCCTTTGCCCGAACCGACGGCGATGATGTTCGATACTCCCGGAAGGGTTTGCGGCCCTGGCGGCGTTTGCATGTGTGCCATATAAAACTCCTTTAAGTACTTGTGTACTCGTGACCGGCAGCAGCCAAAGTTTCCGCGCGTGCTCTCTGCTTGCGCTCACGCTCGAGTTCGCCTTGTTCGCGGCGGCGCCCTGCATCATGGTAGCGGCGTTTGTCCTCTTCCGTCTCGGGTTCCAATGGGGGCACCCTTACCCGGCCTCCCTGCGGGTTGACCGCGACAAAGGTAAGATACGCCGACGCGACGTGACGCAAGGTACCGTCAATGGTGTGTTCCACCCACACCTTGACGCCCACCTCCATGGAGGTGCGGAAAGCGCGATTGAGGGAGGATTTCAGAATCAGCAGATCCCCGACATGCACGGGCGCAATAAAGTCGATGTGGTCCATCGATGCGGTGACCACGTGCGTCCGGGCGTGACGGTAGGCGGCGATCGCACCCACCAGGTCGATGAAATGCATGAGCCGCCCGCCCAGCAGGTTACCCAGCGTATTGGCGTCGTTGGGCAGGATCAGTTCGGTCATCTCGGACCGTGAGTCCGCAATCTTGCGCGGCGGAAGCAGAGGATCGGCCATAGGTTTGTGCCTCATGAAACGGATTGCTGGGTGCGATGGTCTAACTTAAGTCTCGACAATTGCGCCCATGAATGCAAATGACTGCCCGGCACTCCGGACTTCCTGCCTCGCCACCAATACCAACACCAATCGGAAATCCGGGACAGCGGCCGGGATAAAGGCTTGTAGAGTAAAAAGAAACCATGGACAAGATAGCTATGCTTACCGAAATACTGACGCAAAACCCTGGAGACGCCTTTGCCCGCTATGGGTTAGCGATGGAGCATGCCAACCAGGGGCAGACGGATGCCTCCCTGGCAGAGTTTGACCGGCTGCTCTCAACCCATCCGGACTACACCGCCGGCTACTTCATGGCGGCGCAGACGCTGGTGAAGGCAGGGCGCACGGATGAGGCCAAGGCGCGGCTCGCCCAGGGCGTTGCCAGTGCGCAGCGGACCGGCAATGCGCATGCGCTGGGTGAAATGCAGGCATTGCTGGAAGAACTGGGTTGAAGGATTGGATTCCCAATGTTCACCGGCCGTGCAGCCGCTTTGCAGTAGCCAAATGGCAATCGCAGGGGATCAAAACCAGGGCCTTGACAACGGGCCGCAGCAGGAGAAAGACGAGCATAATAGCAGCAGAATGAAGATACCTTTGTTTCCGCTCGAAGTAGTGCTGTTTCCCGAAGCAGCACTACCGCTCCACATTTTCGAAGACCGTTATAAAGAGATGATCGGTGTTTGCCTTGCAGAGAAGGTCGCCTTCGGAGTTGTCTGTGCCCAGCGTGAAGGCCTGGCCGTGGTCGGCTGCACTGCCGAGATCGTTCGCGTTCTACAAAAGTATCCCGATGGACGGATGGACATCCTGTGCCAGGGAGCGAAGCGATTTGAGATTGAGAACCTGGATAACTCACGCAGCTTTCTGCAGGCCGAAGTCGATTTCTTTGGGGACGAGGGCCTGCCCGCTTCCCGCGCAATGCGAGAGGAGTGCACGGCACTACATTTTGAAGTACTGGAGCTGATGGGCGGTGAAAAGGCGCACCGGGCTTTCGATCTCGATGAACCGGTTGCCTTTCGCCTGGCGTGGGCGTCGCCCACCGACCTCGCCTTCCGCATCGAGTTGTTGGCGATGCGATCCGATGGCGAGCGCACGGAACGGCTCATCGCCTTCTACACCGCGATGCTGCCAAAGTTGCGCCGGGGCGTGCAAGCGAGCGCCACGGCCGGCCGAAACGGGCATGTCATGTAGCTGGTACCAGATTGTCCTGGCAAAGCGCCCTGGATCAGCGAACTTCATTTGGTCGCGCCTAGCCCCACGGGGCAGGCGGGATCGCGCACATGGGACTCACAACTGGCTATCGATAGTTTCTCGCAGCAAGAAATCTGGCCATGAGGCCAAGCCCACTCTTGGTGTAAGGTGACAGCAGGGCTTGCGTTTCGTTCAGGTGAAGTATACGGGCTCTCTCCTTGGTACATCGCAACCGAAAATCGCTCTAAGGAGCAAAATCATGTCCTCGTCTAGCCGCCTTCCCCAGACTCTGGGTGAGCTACAGACCAGCAAGGAATTCTACGAAGCGCGGGTTCAGAAGCGCAGTGTGAAAGACGAGTTGCGCGAGAACCTGATTGCCCGGTTGAAGAGCCGGCAGCCGATCTTCCCCGGCATCGTCGGTTATGAAGATACTGTTATCCCGCAAATTGTGAACGCGGTCTTGTCCAAGCAGAACTTCATTTTGCTCGGCCTGCGCGGGCAGGCCAAGAGCAGGATACTGCGCGGGCTCACCGATCTGCTCGACGAGCAGATGCCCTATATCGCGGGCTGTGAGATCCGTGACAATCCTTATCACCCCTTGTGCAGGCGATGCCGCGATCTGGTCGCTGGGCAGGGCGGGGCCACGCCGATCGCCTGGCTGCCCCGCAAGGACCGCTACGTTGAAAAGCTGGCAACGCCCGATGTCACGGTGGCTGACCTAGTAGGTGATCTTGATCCCATCAAAGCGGCGCGCGGGGGCCAGGACTTGTCCAATGAGCTAACCATGCACTACGGTCTGCTGCCCCGGGCCAATCGGGGGATCTTCGCGATCAACGAACTTCCTGATCTTGCGGGGAAGATCCAGGTGGCGCTCTTCAACATCATGCAGGAAGGCGATGTGCAGATTAAGGGATATCCCGTCCGCCTGGAACTGGACCTCGTTCTTACCTTTAGCGCGAACCCCGAGGATTACACCGCACGAGGCAAAATCGTCACTCCGCTCAAGGACCGGATCGGATCGGAGATTCGTACCCACTATCCCGAGACCATCGAAGAAGGCATGGCTATTACCGCCCAGGAAGCCTGGAGCGAGCGGGGCACGACCAAGATCACCATACCGCAGTACATGCGCGAGGTGATCGAGCAGGTGGCCTTCTCCGCCCGCGAAGACAAGAAGGTGGATAAGCGCAGCGGCGTCAGCCAGCGTTTGCCCATCTCAACCATGGAGCTGGTAGTTTCAAATGCCGAGCGGCGCGCGCTGCTGCATGGGGAAAAGCTGGTGGTGCCGCGCATGAGTGATATCTATGCCGCCATGCCGGGGATCACTGGAAAGCTCGAGCTGGAGTACGAAGGCGAGATGCGCGGCGCCGATGTGGTGGTGCGGGATCTGATTCGCGCTGCGATCGGCAAGATCTTCGACAAGTATTTCTCCGGCATCAACACCCAGCAGATCGAGCAGTGGTTCAACCTGGGGGGCACGGTCCGCATCGACGACGATCAGCCGTCGCAGGCGATACTGGAAGAGCTGAAGCAGATTCAGGGCCTGTTTCCGCAACTATCGCCAATCTCCGTTAAGGCCTCCGACGCGCCGGAAGTTGCGGTGGGTGGGGCGGAATTCCTGCTCGAAGGCATGTACGCCCATAAGCGCCTGAGCCGTAGTGAAGAACGCGGCTTCAGCGCCCAGGAGAAGGCCACGCGTAAGCAGGAGCGGTTGGAGCAGGACCGCGATTACGACGAGTTCCAGGAGCAGCGGCGAACCCGTCGCGGCTTTAACTAGAACACCCGTCATTCTCCCTGCTCATTCTTCGAGGATCTGTGGATGAAACGAATTCGCTACACCAAATACACCGGCGATCCGGCCTCGGAGATGAGCATGGAAGACATGCTCAAGGCGCTGTCGGAATATCTGCTCGATTCCGGTTTCCAGGATCCGTGGTCGCGCTTCTCCGAGCTCAACGGCGAGCACACCCTCGACAACCTGCGCGAGGCCTTGCGGCAGGCCCTCGAAGCGGGCGACCTTTTCGATGGCGAGATGCAACAGCGCATCGACGAGATGGTCGAGAGCGGCGAGTTGGACGAGATCATCGACAAAATCATGGAGCGCATGGAGCAGGAGAACTACATCTCAACCCAGGGGCGGCAGGATCCAAATCCGCAATCGGCCGGCGGCCGGGCCGGCATGGCCGAGGGTCAAGTACGCTTTGAGGTGACCGATAAGAGCCTGGACTTTCTGGGCTTCAAGACCTTGCGCGATCTGCTCGGCTCGCTGGGCAAGTCAAGCTTTGGACGCCACGATACCAGGCATTTTGCCACTGGTATTGAGGCCAGCGGCGCTTCCAAGACGTATGAGTTCGGCGACGTGCTCAACCTGGACACGACCACTACTCTGAGCGCGGCCATTGCCCGGGAAGGCATCTCCATGCCTCTCAACCTTGAGTACTCCGATCTGCACGTGCATCAGTGCGAGTATCAGAGCTCCTGCGCCACGGTGGTGATGCTTGATTGTTCTCACTCCATGATTCTGTATGGCGAGGACCGTTTCACGCCGGCCAAGAAGGTGGCGATGGCGCTCTCGCATTTGATTCGCACGCAGTATCCAGGCGACTCGCTTTCGCTCGTGCTGTTTCACGACTCGGCGGAGGAAGTGCCGATCTCCCAGATCGCGCGGGTCAAGGTTGGACCGCACTACACCAATACCCGCGAGGGGCTGCGCGTGGCGCAGCGGATCCTGGAGCGGCAGCGCAAAGACATGAAGCAGATTGTGATGATCACCGATGGCAAGCCCTCCGCGCTTACCCTGCCGGATGGACGCATTTACAAGAATGCTTTCGGGCTCGACCCCCTGGTGGTGAGTGAGACGCTGGAGGAAGTAGCTCGCTGCAAGCGCTCTAACATCATGATCAATACGTTTATGCTGGCTTCGGACCTTGGGCTGGTTCAGTTCGTGCAGAAGATGACCAAGATGTGCCGCGGCAAGGCGTACTTCACCACCCCGGACACGCTGGGCGAATACCTGCTGATGGATTACATGTCACGCAAGACGAAAACCATCCACTAGCCGCAGAAGCCGGTAGAACTGAGCATGGGTGGCTCAGAAACGATCTTAGTTTTTTGCCATGTAGATGAAGCGCAGAATGAACAGCGCTGCCAGGATGAAGAGCATCCAGTCCTGCCGCGTGGCTCGTCCCCGCAGCAAGCGCAGTATGGCGAAGGACGTGATGCCGAAGGCCAAGCCATTGGCAATTGAAAACGTCAGCGGAATGGTGATCAGGGTGAGAAATGCGGGCACCGCCACCATGGGGTCTGCCCATTCGATCTCGGTGACGGCAGAGATCATCAAGGCGCCCACCAGGATTAACGCCGGCGCGGTCGCTGCGATGGGAATGCTGGCCACCAGCGGCGCCACAAACAGAGCCATCAGGAAGAACAGGCCGGTGACGATCGAGGCGATGCCGGTCCTGCCGCCAACCGCCACTCCCGCCGCGCTCTCAATGTAGCTAACCACCGTACTGGTACCAGCCATGGAACCTGCCAGCGTCGCCGTGGCGTCGGCAAAGAGAATGCGGTTCAAGCGCGGAATCTCGCCGTCCGGTTTTACCAATCCCGCCTTCTTGGTCACCGCCACCAGCGTGCCCACGTTGTCAAACAGGTCGACGAAGAGAAATACGAAAACAACTTCCAGTAGCCCGGCACCGAAGCTTCCTCCCAAGTGCAGAGCCCCGCGGATGTCGAGCTGGAATGCAGTCGCGGTCAGGTCCTGCAGGCGGTAGTGGACGGGGTGCCACTTGACGATACCCAAGGCAAAACCCGCGGCCGTCGTCCCCAGAATGCCCAGCAGCATTGCGGTGCGCACCCGCCACGCCTGCAGCACGGCAATCGTAAGCAGGCAGACGCACGCCAGGGCGGTCTGCGGAGCGCGCAGATTGCCCATGCCTACAACGGTCGCGGCGTTAGGCACAATGATGCCGGCATCGCGCAGGCCAACAAAAGCAACGAACAGCCCCACCCCCGCAGCCACCGACGCAAACAGCTCCCGGGGTATGGCATTCACGATCAACTGGCGAACCCCAGCCGCCGTCAACAACAAAAAAACGCAGCCGGATATAAACACGCAGCCCAGCGCGGTCCGCCAGGGAACACCCATTCCCTTGACGACGGTAAAGGCGAAGTACGCGTTCAGGCCCATGCCCGGCGCCAACGCAATGGGATAATTGGCGATAATGCCCATCAGGATGCAGCCGATGGCCGCCGACAGGCAGGTGGCGGCGGCAACCGCGGGCACTGGCATTCCGGCCTCGCTCAGGATGCCCGGGTTCACAAATACGATGTACGCCATGGTCAGAAACGTAGTTGCCCCGGCGAGAATCTCCGTGCGCCACGTGGATCCGCGTTCCTGGATATGAAAGGTTCGCTCGAAATAACTCAGCGTTCGCGTGCTGTATCCCGGCACCGTCGTGCTCATGGTTTCTCCTTTAGCTGCGAGCCCGGTATGCGGTCCTGGTAGCGGTCCCAATTCGTAACAATCTCTGAGACGACGACATTGCCCACGCGATATGCGGCCTCGAGCGCCGGCAGGTAAGCGCTGTAGTGGTGCCCCTCGCTAGCGGCCAGGCTTTCAGCAGCCGTCAACCCGATCGCCGGCTGATCGAAGTTGCTTACGGTGCGCAGCACCATCACCCGATCCAGATTGACGCGCCCGGCGTGATGAAGAAAGCTCAGCGATTGCAAAACGCCGGTATCTTCCATGGCGGAAGTAACAAAATTGCCCTTGCCATCGGTATGGTAGCTGACCCATTGATTCGCCCATTGATCGAGCAACTTTCCGTGCCAGAAGGTGGAGGAGGAAAGGGTATCGCCCTTAAGCACGAATGGCGGACGGCGGGCGTTCGCTCCCGCAAAGTGCGCGCGGGCCGCTTCCAATTGTGGCGAATCGTCGAGCTTGACCCCCTTCGTTTGCTGGTAAGCCCATTCCCTCAGCCCCGGGTTGAGATGAAAGATGGCGAAGAGATCGTCGTTACGCGGCTGTTCGTAAGGCTTCGTCTTGTTCAGCGGAACATAGCCGGTGGTCCATTGCGGCGGAATCTCCCGGGCGTCGATCTCGTAGGCCAGATCGCCATCCACCACCCACTCTGCCCAGACAGCGGAGCCCAGGGAAGCATCTTCGGGGTCAGCTCCGGCGATGCCGGCGACCAGCCAGTATGCCTTGCTGAGATCGAAACGAGGATCAAGGCCGAGGGCCATGATGGAGGCAGCTGCTCTCGCCGTGCCCACCCCGGCCAGCACTCCCAGGACACCCTGGTCGTTCATGCGCAGATCGTGAAAGCCCTGGGGAAAAGCAAAGACGCGGTCAAGGTGTTCGCGTTCGACCCAATACTGATACTCGCCTGGAGTGTCGCCCTGATCGGCTCCTGGCTCAAAGAGCGCGATGACCACTACCTTGACGGGAATCGGCGCTGGATCAGCCGCAAAGGCGCTGGCAGCAGACAGGATGCAAACCAGCAGGGCCAGCAATCGAGTGGTCATACGGGAGCATAGACGGAAGTCGGCTCAGGGACCAACAGAAAAGAAACCGCAGCCTAATACGCGATCTTCGACTGGTGTTCCTGCCAGGCGCGAAAGCTCTCAATCGCGAGCTCCGGCAACAAGCGCAGCATGGGTAACTTGCGTTTACCGGGCGGCACGCTAAGTTCCTCATAGATAAAGTGGTCGTCGAATCCGACTGCAGCCGCGTCATGACAAGTATTGCCGTAGACCACGGAGTCCAGCCGAACCCAGTAGATTGCGCCCAGGCACATAGGGCAGGGCTCACAACTGGTGTAGAGCACACAACCCGGTAACTGAAAGGTCCCCAGCGCTTTGCACGCCGCGCGGATGGCGTTCACCTCGGCGTGAGCCGTCGGATCATTGGCCGAGGTCACCCGATTGACTCCGGTGGCGACGACCTCTCCGTCCCTGACGATGACCGCTCCAAAAGGGCCGCCCTCTCCGCTGCGCACATTTTCCGTGGCCAGCCGGATGGCCATTTGCATGAAGTCATTCTCACTCTGCATGTTCATCCCTCGTCGGCGATTTCACTTGCACTCTCCACGGGGCTGCCCGAATATCCGAAGTATGACACAGGCCTTTGTCTCCAGCCGCGTGGTGACGCCCGAGGGAGTGCGGCCAGCTGCGGTGATCGTAGAAGAAGGACGCATTGAGGCAGTGCGCGAGCCTGGAGATGTACCCCACGCGGTGCTGCTGCATGCGTTCGGCGACTTGGTGCTGCTGCCCGGCCTGGTGGATTCGCATGTGCACGTGAACGAGCCGGGCCGGACGGAATGGGAAGGCTTCGCCACCGCCACCCGCGCTGCCGCGGCTGGGGGCTACACCACCCTGGTCGATATGCCGCTCAATTGTCTACCCGAGACCACTACGGTGGCCGCGCTCGAAGCCAAACGGGATGCGGCCGCGGGGCAATGTCGCGTCGATTGGGTGGCCTGGGGTGGATTGACGGGCCAAAACCAGGAACACATTGCGCCTTTGGCGGCAGCTGGCGTGGCCGGATTCAAATGCTTCCTGGTTGATCCCGGCATTGAAGGTCTGGCCTTGATCGAGCCGCAGGAACTCGAGGCCGCGTCGCCGGCCCTCGCCCGCAGCGGCTTGCCTCTGCTGGTCCACGCGGAGTTGGCCGAATATCTCTATCAAGGTGGAGATAAGGATGACTGGCGTCAGTACGCAACCTGGCTGCGCTCGCGTCCTGATGAATCGGAGCTGGCCGCGATCCGACTGCTGATTGGGCTGTGCCGCAAGTACCGGTTTCGCCTGCACATTGTGCATGTGGCCACGGCGCTGGCACTCGAAGATCTGCGCCAGGCTCGCGCTGAGGGCCTGCCGGTTACGGCGGAGACGTGCCCTCATTACTTGCACTTTGTCGCAGAAGAGATTCCCGCCGGCGGCACGCTCTACAAGTGTGCGCCGCCCATCCGCTCGCGCGCCAATCGCGAAGCGCTATGGCAGGGCCTTCGGGATGGCATCATCGATCTGATCGCGACCGATCACTCCCCGTGCCCGCCGCACATGAAGGAAGGAGACTTCCGTCGCGCGTGGGGAGGGATTGCCAGCCTCAGCGCGGCTATCTCCGTCATTTGGACGGAGATGCTCAAGCGAGGTTTCCCCATCCAGGACTTGGCACGATGGATGTCCGCGCAGCCGGCGAAGCTTGCCGGGTTGGAGGGACGCAAAGGAGCGATCGCCGCGGGATACGATGCGGACCTGGTGGTCTTCGATCCTGATGCGGAATTCACCTTGAGCACGGCAGAGCTGCACTACCGGCACCCTGTCTCTCCGTACCTTGGGGAGCGGTTGCACGGCAAAGTGCAAGCGACGTTCGTCAGGGGCGTCGCCGTATTCAAGGACGGTTCATTCGCCGATCCCCCCATCGGCAGGGAGCAGCGGCCCCAGGAAAAACTTGCGCAGGTGTGATGGCAGGTTAAGAATTAGAAGTTTAGGCTGAAAGACGGAAAGGAGGTCCTTTGCAAACTCGCATCGTGGGCGTTTCTGTTCCCCGCAAAGAGGGCGTCCCCAAGTTAACCGGCCAGGCTCGCTATATTGACGACCTCTCGTTGCCGGGCATGATTTTTGGCGCCACGGTGCGCAGTACCATTGCCCGCGGCGCGATTGAGACGATCAAATTCGGCGAGGGCATCGCCTGGCACGAGTTCACCATCGTCACCGCCAAAGACATTCCCGGCCGCAATGTGGTTTCGCTCATCATGGACGACCAGCCCTGCCTGGCGGATGGAATGGTTAATCATCCGGAAGAGCCGATCCTACTGCTTGCGCACCCCGACCGCCACGCCCTGGCAGCCGCCGTGGCGGCAGTGAAGATCTGCTATAAGCCTTCACCATCGATTCATACCATTGAAGAAAGTGAGCGCCGCGAGCAGATCATCTGGGGCAAGGACAACATCTTCAAAAGCTACCTGATGCAAAAGGGGGATGTGGACCAGGCCTGGAAGGACGCGGCCTGGATCGTCGAAGGAGAATACAGCACCGGGGCACAGGAGCAACTCTACATCGAACCCAACGGAGTGATCGCACAGGCGGGCGACACGGGAGGACTGACCGTCTGGGGTTCGATGCAATGCCCTTTTTATATGCATAAAGCCCTGGTGGCGCTCACCGGACTACCACCGGAAAACGTGCGCGTGATCCAGGCCGAAACCGGCGGCGCTTTTGGCGGCAAAGAAGAATATCCCTCGATGATCGCCGGCCACGCCGCTCTGCTGGCCATGAAATCGAAACGTCCGGTGAAGATTATCTATGACCGCATGGAAGACATGGCGGCTACCACCAAGCGGCATCCCTCGCGCACCCGGCACCGCACCGCAGTCAGCGCCGACGGTAAGCTGCTGGCCGCCGAGATCGAATTCGTCACCGATGGAGGCGCCTACGCAACTTTATCCTCGACGGTGTTGTCGCGCGGCACCATCCATGCAGGCGGCCCCTACTTCTGGCCTAACATCCGCGTCCACGCCAAGGCGTATGCGACCAACACGCCACCGCACGGAGCTTTCCGCGGCTTCGGCGCTCCGCAAAGCCTGTTTGCCATGGAGCGGCATATGGACCATGTGGCGAAGACCATCGGCATGGCTCCCGACGAATTCCGCCGGCGGAACATGTTGCACCAGGGGATGACGACGGCGACCAATCAAGTGATCCATGACCCGATCGTGCTCGATCAGATGCTCGATCGGGCACTCAAACTCACCGACTATCACGCCAAGGTGCAGCAGTTTGCCACGCGCAACTTTACCAGCGCGAAGAAGAAAGGCATCGGCATAGCGGCGTTTCTACACGGAGCCGGCTTTACCGGCTCCGGGGAGCGCTACCTCAATGCGCTGGTGGGCCTGGAAGCGACGGCAGCAGGCGGCCTGCGCGTGCTGGTGTCGAGTACCGAGTTCGGCCAGGGAACCAACACCATTCTTTGCCAGATTGCCGCGGAGACACTGGGGCTTGAGTACGACGACATCAGCATGGCTCCCGTTGACACCAGCATCAGCCCCAACAGCGGGCCGACGGTGGCTTCGCGCACGGCGATGATTATCGGCAGGATTGTGCAGACCGCGGCGTTGAAGATGCGGCAAACGTTGATCGATAGCGGGTTGCTCGAGCCCGACGCCGACCGGGAGCAGTTCCTTGCCGCTTGCCAGGCTTACCGCAAGCAATTTGGCGAGTTGCAGTCTTTCAGCCGCTATGAGGCGGCGCCGAATATTTTCTGGAACGATGAGCTATACAGCGGCGAGGCCTACGGGGCCTATGGCTGGGCAGTCTACGTGGCTGAAGTCACGGTCGATACTACGACCTACAGCGTCACCATCGATGACTTTGTTGCCCTGCAGGAGATTGGAAAGGTGCTGCATCCGGTTCTCGCCGCGGGGCAGATTGAAGGCGGGGTTGCCCAGGGCATTGGCTACGCGCTCTATGAGAAGGTGCTGTGGAAGGACGGGCAGATGATCAACAACCAGATGACCAACTACATCATGCCCACCGCGGAAGATATACCGCCTATTCGCGTGTTCTTCGAGGAAGTGCCCTATCAGTATGGGCCTTATGGAGCCAAAGGCATCGGTGAGTTACCCATGGACGGGCCGGCACCCGCGATCGTGAATGCCATCGTCCACGCAACCGGCGTCAACTTCAACTCGATCCCGCTGCTGCCGGAGGATATCTATCGCGGGCTGACGGCGGAACCGGAGCGCCCGGCGGAGCCTTTGGCTGCGGCGCTGGCGGCGGAGGGCAGCCAATGAGTGATGGCCGACGGGAAGTTTCCTTCACCGTGAATGGAGTTGCCCATACCGTCTCGGTTTATCCCATGGAGCGGCTGCTCGACGTCTTGCGCACGGAGCTGCGCCTTACCGGAGCCAAAGAGGGCTGCGGTGAAGGAGAGTGCGGTTCCTGCTCCGTGCTCATGAATGGTGAACTGGTAAATAGCTGCCTGGTTCCCGTGCTCCAGGCCGAGGGAGCGACGCTATGCACGATCGAGGGGCTTGCCTCGGACGGCGTTCTGCACCCGGTACAGAAGGCGTTTCTTAAATGCGGAGGCGCGCAGTGCGGCATCTGTACGCCGGGCATGGTTATGGCGACGGTTCATCTTCTGCGCCGCAATCCTTCGCCCACACTGGACCAGGTTCGCGAAGGGCTGGGCGGAAACCTCTGCCGCTGCACCGGCTATACGCGCATCTTTCAAGCAGTCATGGAAGCTGCACAGGCAGGTTCAGAAACATGAGGGCCCAGCCTTCGGAGTACGAGCTGGTAGCGCCCGGCAAACTATCCAAGGTGCTCGAACTGCTGGCGCGCGAGCCCGGCGTATGGCTGCCGATTGCCGGCGGCACCGAAGTGATGGTGCAGTACGGTGCGGGAAGACTGGTAGCGCGCAAGCTGGTCAGTTTGTGGGGCCTGCCAGAGTTGCGCCGCATCGAACGCACCGAGCAGGAGCTGATCATCGGCGCGGGATGCACCTACAGCGATTTGAGAAAACATCCCGTGGTTGCCCAGGAGTTCCCCTTGCTCGCCCGCGCGGCCTCCTGGACCGGTGGCATTGCCAACCAGAACCGCGGCACGCTCGGGGGCAATATCGTCAACGCATCTCCGGCCGCCGATTCCCTTCCCGCGTTGCTGGTCTACGAGTCTGAACTGCTGTTGGTTTCTGCTCGCGGCCCACGGCGCATCCCGTACGGCGAGTTCCATACCGGCTACAAGCAGACGAGGCTGGCGCCCGACGAGATCATCTCCGGCATTGCGCTGCAACCGCGATTTGCCGGCTACCATGGCTACTCCCGCAAGGTCGGCACGCGCAACGCGCAAGCCATCGCCAAGCTCTGCCTGGCTGGGTTGGGCAGAGTCGCCGACAACAAAATCGAAGACGTGCGGCTGGCCATCGGCAGTATGGCGGTCACGCCGTTACGGCTGCGGCACACGGAAGAGGTGCTGCTTGGACAGGAGTGGAGTCCGGCCTTGGTTGGCGAAGCGCGGCAGGCGCTGGAAACGGAAGTCGCTCCCATCGATGACATTCGCTCCAGCGCGGATTACCGGCTGCATGTCGCGGGCAATCTGTTGCAGGAGTTTCTCGAGGGTCTATTCCAGTGAACCCGGTGTTGGCGCGATGGCATGCGCTGCCGCGCCATGAGGCCGCGCAGGAAGTCCTCTCCTGTTGCGGCTCCCAATCCTGGGCTGCGCAGTTAGCGGCGATGCGCCCATTTGCCGACGAACCGAGCCTGTTCGCGGCCGCTGACCATTGCTGGGAGCACCTGCCCGAAGCCGACTGGCTGGAGGCGTTCCGCAGCCATCCGCGGATTGGAGAAAAGCACGCGCAGAATAAGACCACGGCTGCCTCCGCTGCGTGGTCAAGCGCAGAGCAGAGCCAGATGAAAGAAGCGGATGCTGCTATCCTACTGCGGATGCAACAGGGTCATCGCGAGTACGAAGAGCGTTTTGGGCGGATCTTTATCGTGTGCGCCAGCGGGAAACAGCCGGCGGAAATGCTGCAGATACTGGAACGCCGCCTGGGCAATGAACCCGCGGAGGAGTTGCTTGAGTCGGCCGCGCAACAACAGCAGATCATGCAGCTAAGGCTGCGCAAGTGGCTGGCTGGACCGGAGGCTGCGTGAGCCGCATCTCCACCCATGTGCTCGATACAGCGCTCGGCCGCCCGGCTGCCGGCATGATGGTGCATCTGGAATACGCCGCTCCCTCCGGTCCATGGGAAAAACTGGGCGCGCACGAGACCGACGGCGATGGCCGCTGTCCCAACCTTCTCCCCCAAGATGGAGCTTTACGGCCGGGGCAATACCGGCTGCGCTTCGAGACTGGGACCTATCACGCTGCACAAGGGGTCAAGGGGCTTTACGTCACAGTTGAGATCATCGTGACCGTGCGCCCGGACGACACCCATTTGCACGTTCCGTTACTCTTGAGTCCGAATGGCTATACCACCTACAGGGGGAGCTAGCCGGTGATTGCTCTGGCAGAGAATACTTACGGAAAATCGAGCGTGCGCGTGATGAAGGTGCAGCGCGATGGTCCGTTGCATACGGTGAAGGAGTGGCAGGTCGAAGTACTGCTCTCCGGCGACTTCGAAAGCTGCTTCACGGTGGGCGATAACAGCGAGATCCTGCCCACGGACACGATGAAGAACACCGTGTATTCGCGGGCTCGCGAAAGCACGGCCGAGTGTATCGAAGACTTTGCCCGGGAGTTGGCCGAGTTTTTTCTCGCTCGCAACCCGCAGGTGGAACGCGTTGCCATCAGCATTGCCAGTACGGCGTGGGATCATGCGTTGATCCAGGGTAAGCCGCATCCCTCAACTTTTGTTCGCGGCAGCGGCGAAACCCAAACCACCGCGGTTACGTATGTGCAGGGTGGAGGGGTTTCTGTCACGTCGGGCCTTGACGGGTTGGTGTTGCTCAAGACGGCCAACTCCGGCTTCGAGGGATATCTGAGAGACTCGCTTACCACTTTGCCGGAGACGGCGGACCGCCTCTTCGGGACGTCGATGCGTGCGCAATGGAAATATCAGTCCGCGGTTTTGCCCTTTGATCAGCTGCGCAGCAAGCTGCGCGAGACGCTGATCCAGGCCTTTGCCGAGCACGATAGCAAGTCAGTGCAACACACGCTCTATGCCATGGCACAGGCGGCGCTTGAAGGAGCACCGGAGATTTTGGATGTAGAGCTGGCTATGCCCAACAAGCACTGTTTGCTGGTCGATCTCTCCCGCTTCGGGCAGACAAATCCCAACCAGATCTTCGTGCCCACGGATGAGCCCTATGGCAACATCGTGGCACGTATCTGCAGAGAAGCTTAATCATGGGATCCTCTCCTGCAAGTGTACCGGCGGGTGCCCCATATCTCGCTCGTTTTTCGCGAGATGTGGGATACCACTGCTCTTTCCCTCTGACTCTCGATTCATCCAACGCACTTAGCGTCAACATCGGTGGTCTCCCACATCTCGCAAAAAACGAGCGAGATATGGGGCACCCGTCGGTTTGTGGTTGGGACAGGTCCGGGAAAATGTTCGTTTCGAATGCTCTTACCTGATCTCGGCAGAGGTTGATACGGAGTAGAGCGATCGTGGGGGCTATCGCCCCGTCGTTCTCGGCCCAGGTACGCTTGGGCGAACCTGGGGCACCCGTCGTTCTCCTTCGGCCGTGGTTGGGCCTCGACGGGTTAGTCTAATAGTGCGGCTACATCTCCACGAGTAGTGGGTGGGACAGAGTTTTCCAAGGGGTATGAATGCAATTTGAAATGCGAGAGCAGGCGGATAAGGTTATTGCTCGCTGCCGCTACCTCGCCCAATTTACCGAAGAACCGGGCCAGATCAAGCGCACCTTTCTCTCCCCCGCAATGCGCGAGTGCATGCAGGCCGTGCAGGGATGGATGGAGGCTGCGGGTATGCAGGTCGTGACCGATTCAGCCGGCAATCTGCGCGGACGATATCCTGGCTCCTCGAGTTCGTCTTTGATGATCGGCTCGCATCTCGACACAGTGCCCAATAGTGGCGCCTTCGACGGCGTCCTGGGCGTGATGATGGGGTTGGCACTGACGGAGGCTCTAGAGGGAGAGAAGTTGCCCTTTGCCATTGAACTCGTCGGATTCTCAGAAGAGGAAGGTGTCCGGTATAGCCTTCCCTTTATCGGCAGCCGGGCTCTGGTTGGGCGCCTGGATGCCAAACTGCTGGAGACCAAGGACGGCGACGGAGTTTCGCTCGCGCGCGCGCTGACTTCCTTCGGACTGGATCCTTCGAAACTTGACCAGTGCGTCATAAGCGATGATGTAGCAGCCTACCTTGAGTTCCACATCGAGCAGGGCGTGCTGCTGGAAAGCGAAGATATGTCGCTCGGGGTAGTGCAAGCAATTGCCGGGCAGAGCCGCGCGGAAATCACCTTCACCGGCCGGGCGGGTCATGCGGGCACAACGCCGATGCGGCTGCGCAACGACGCCGTCGCTGGGGCGGCAGAGTGGATCAGCGAGGTAGAGCGCGTGGCCCTGAGGACTCCAGGCATGGTGGCCACGGTTGGCGATTTGCGCACCCACCCGGGAGCGGGGAATGTCGTCGCCGGGCAGTTGCGCGCCAGCCTCGATGTACGCCATGGGGAGGATGCCGTTCGCCACCAGGCGGTGGACCACCTGCTCGCCGAGGCGGTGTCGATCGCCAAACGGCGCGGGCTGACGACGGTGAGTAAGATGCTCATGGATCAACCCGCGGTGACCATGGATGCCCGGTTGTGCACGTTGGCGCAGGACGCGATCCGCGGCATAGGGATCGAATCACTCTCCATGGTGAGCGGGGCCGGTCACGATGCCATGATTTTGGCGGAGCGGGTTCCCAGTACGATGATCTTTCTGCGTAGTCCCGGCGGCATCAGCCACCATCCCGACGAGTCGGTTCGTCCTGGGGATGTGGAAAATGCACTGGCCGCCGGCCTGGCATTTTTGCGCAACTTTGACAGTTGCTGTGCACCACCCGTCGATAAGGAGCAAAGCACTCCGCATGTATAACCTGGGACATACCCGCAGCGACCGCCAGCCCACCCATCTGCTGCAAACGCCGGATACTTTTGTGGGCATCCCCCTCCCCGGTTTCGATTCTGTAACCGTTACTGTGCATGCGGCGCCTGCCATCGGAGCCGCCTTCACCCAGTACACGGCGGAGTTCGAGCCGGGAGGTTCGCTCGGGCCGGCCCATGGCCAGCGCTTTCTCTATTCGCTGGAAGGCGCGGTATCGGTGGTTGTGGGTGGCAAGACGCAGCAGCTTGTTCCGGGCGGATTTGCCCATCTGCCCGCCAACCAGCCGCATACCGTAAAAGCGTCGACCCGAAGCCGCGTCGCCGTGATCGAGAAGCCCGCCATATCGCTGCTCGATAAGGGCCCCGAGCCCGCTATTTTTGGGAGCGAGGATGCCGTGGGCTCACAACCCCTCGGAGGGGACGACGCGCTCCAGGTGAAACAGCTGCTGCCTACCACGCCCGGCCTCGACTACGCGGTGAACACGATGACTTACCAGCCCGGCGCGGCGCTGGCCCAGGTGGAAATCCACGTGATGGAGCACGGGCTGCTGATGCTCCAGGGCGGCGGTATCTACCGCCTCGGGAACTCCTGGTATCCGGTGCAGACGGGAGATTTTATCTGGATGGCGCCCTACTGCCCGCAGTGGTTCGGCGCGCTAGGCAAAACTCCGGCAAAATACTTGATTTACAAAGACTGGAATCGTCACCCAATCCCTGGACGGTAACCCCTTATGCAAGTGCGAATAGATCGAGATCGATTGCTCTCCGACATCGAGATGCTAGCCTCGTTTTCCGACGGCACGCCGCCTGGTATCTCGCGGCTGGTCTTTGCCGTGGCGGACCAAGAGGCACGCATCTGGCTCAAGGCTCAATGCCGCGACGCCGGCTTGTCCGTGCGCGAAGATGCGGTCGGCAATATGTTTGCCCGCTGGACTGGCGCCCGGCCTGAGCTTGGGGCAATCGGCACCGGCTCTCATATCGACGCCATTCCCCACTCGGGAAAGTTTGACGGCACGGTGGGCGTGCTGGGCGGCCTGGAGGCGATCCGTGCTTTGCGGCAAAGCGGATTCCAACCGCAACGCTCCATCGAGCTATTGCTCTTTACCGCCGAAGAGCCCACGCGCTTCGGTCTCGGATGCCTGGGCAGCCGGATGTTGGGCGGCGGCCTGGACAGCGCAGCCGATACGCGCCTGAGAGACCCCGAAGGCAACTCGCTGGCCCACCTGCGCGCGGCCGCGGGCTTCCATGGCTCCCTCGACCAGGTGCGGTTGCACGATGGCTACTATGCAGGCTTTGTCGAATTGCACATCGAGCAGGGTCCCCTACTGGAGAAGGAAGGTTTGGCGGTCGGGGTTGTCACCAGCATCGCCGCGCCCGCGGCTCTGCGCATCAGCGTGGAGGGCGAGGGAGGACACGCCGGAGGTGTGCTCATGCATGACCGCAAGGACGCGTTCTGTGCCGCGGCGGAGATCGTGCTCGCCATCGAAGAACGTGCGCTTGCAACCGGATCTGTGGACACTTGCGCCACCGTGGGCAAGTGCCACATATATCCGGGAGCGGTGAACAGCATTCCCAGCCGGGTAGAGATGGAAGCCGATATACGCGACACCGACGAGCAGCGTAGAAACCAGGTGCTGCGTGAGATCGAACATGCCTGCGCGCGAGTGGCGGGCAAGCGCAATGTTCAGGTGCAGGTTACGCCCATCAATGCCGATGCTCCGGCGACGTGCGCGCCGCAGATCATCGATGCCGTGGTGCAGGCGGCGGCTGAAAATGGGCTCGCCTACAAAAAGATGGTCAGCCGCGCCTACCACGACTCTCTGTTCATGGCCCGCATCGCGCCGATCGGCATGGTGTTCATTCCTTGCCGTGGGGGAGTGAGTCATCGACCCGACGAGTACTCCGCACCGCAGGAGATCGAGAATGGCGCCAAGGTGCTGGCAGGCACCCTGGCCAAGTTGTCACAAGTGGAGGGGTAAGAGCGAGAACTGCAGGTCCCTCGGCTTCCTCCGGATTTCCTGTCAGGCTTAGTGGTTTCGGTAACCCTCATGCGGCTTTCCTTGAAGAAAGCCGCATACGTGGCCGTTGATGAGTGCCGCGTAGTAGGAAATCCGAAGTCCGCTCGGGATGACAAAGGGTGGGGTGGCGCCTCCATGAGGAATAAGCTAGTGGCTGTAGGAACCGCAGGTCCCTCCACTACGCTACCCCGGATTTCCTGTCGAGCTTGGTGGCGTTGGCAAACTTCATGCGGCTTTCCTTACCGAAAGCCGCACACGCGGGCGTTGGTGAGTGCAACGTAACAGGAAATCCGGGTACGCTCCGGTCGGGATGACAATTCTGTTGTGAAGGAAATACTTAGCTCCCAAACAGAATTGTCATCCCGACCGGAGCGTAGCGTAGTGGAGGGACCTGCTGTTCCTTCTTAGGCCTGACCCTCCACGTCGGGCATGACGAGATACAGCAAAATAATCCCCGCGATCCCGAACATATGATCGGCCCCGGATTCGCCGCTCCATTCCTTCGACTGCCACATCAGAAACCATTCGTTGCCTACAGTTAGAAAGGCCGATAGCCACATCAGCAAACTGAGCGTGAGCGCCACAACTCCCAGCCTCTTGGCGGCGTTGAAGGTGGCCGCGCTCGATCGCAGATTGCGGATGAGGCGGATCCCTCCCCAATACAAGAGCAGACCCGTCACAATCTCCCAGCAGACGATGGATCCGAAAAAGAGCCAGGGAACGGCGGGCGAGTGAATGGAGCGCCACATACCGTTGTTTCCGGGAAAGGTGGTATCCATCAGCAAAACGTGGCGCACGAAGGTCAAGTTGGAGTTGTAGTCGTTGGTATTGTTAAAGACCACCAGGGTGTAATAGAAACCGAGCGCAAAGAGAAGCAGCGCCTTGGAGGCACGAATCGTCATTTTTGTTCTCCTGGTGCAAAGGTAACGAAGTAGGCGCGCAGAGCAGCGATGGTCTCGTCATCATACCCGGGACTGGCGGCCATTTTACTGTGCGGGTTCAGGGCCTGCGGATTGCGCACATACTTGGCAAAAAATTCCGGACTTCCCTTGGCCATTGCCGCCAACACAGGCCAGGCTAGAGATGCCATGTGGCCACCCTCGGCACCCATGTTGTGACAGCGATAGCAGTTCTGTTGCGCGATGCGGTAGCCGTCCATGACTAGCGAGCCGGGCGCGAAATTGCCGTGAGGCGCGATGGCGCCGAAGACCTCACTCTCGTTGCGGAAGTCAAGGCGCACCACCTGAAAAGGAATTTGCGCTTCGTCGGAGTGGGAAAGCACTTTGAAGGATGGAGTAAAGCTGGGATTCGCGATCACATAAGGTCCCAGCTCAGCGCCGTTCTCCGCCTTGGGCCAACCCTCCTGTGATTTGCCATTCACCGTCAGCACCAGCACCGGATGGTGGGCTGCAACATAGGAGGCCGGGTAGTTGCTGCGATACCCGTCTTTGCATATCGCCACTACCATATCCGCATCCGCACCCAACAAACGCCGCACCTGATCGAGAGCGACGCCGCTGACTTGAGCCGGCGCGGGAAAGTTCGAGTCATTGGAGGTCATGAAGCTGACCTGGGGTAATTGAAGCAGGTCCTGGTACGAGATAAATTGGCCCGCACCTGAGATTGCTCCGCCGACCTCGAGGTCTGTAGGGGCTTGCCGGGTTGCGTGCAGAAGTGAACTGTGTGGTGCGGTTTGCGCGGAAAGCAACAGCGTGGCGGCAACGATCAGGGCGGCAACCACTCTTTTCATTGGCCTATGCTAAAGCATTTTCTTATAAGCAGATGGAAAAGCGAGTGCAACAGGGACTGGTCCTATTTGGAAAGCGCCGGCGTAGTATTGGGCGTCTCCCCTTTGCGCACGGCGGCGACACCCCTCCAATCTTCCAGATCCTGATTCGGTTTTTCTTTCCTGTATTTGGCATAGAGTGCGATGCCTTCTGGATCCTCAAGAATATCTACCTGAACGCCCCTTTCTCGCATCATCTGCTCGGTCCCGGAAGCATTGGTGACGTCGCCGACGACCACTCTCTTAAACTGGCGCATGTAAATCAGCGTCGCACAGATTTCACAGGGGGTAAGTGTCGTAAATATCGTCGTCTTGCCGAAGTCCAGACGCCCGGCATCCCGCGCAGCGGAAGTCTCACCGTGATTGTAAGGGTGGTTTTCCTGGACCAATGTGTTATGCCCCTTGCCCACTATCTTGCGCGTTTCATCGTCAACGATCACGCCTCCAATAGGAGAGCCGCCCTCTTCATACCCTTTGAGCGCCAGCAGGACCCCGATACGCATGAAGTCCCTGTCTGTCAGTTTCTTAAAGAATCCATCTTCGACAATCGCCGCCAGGCTCTTGGTCGGAAGATGAGCAATCGTGTTCAGAACCTCTTGGGTAACAGGAGTATCGCTCGTAATGAAGGCTTTCATAGGCTCCTCAAGTTAAAGAGTCTCATTCTCTAAGGAAAACGGGAAAAAGGGAAGAGACGCCAGCAGCGCCCGGAATTGATATAGATTACGAACACATGAGTGCTGAGAAGCGATTGCAGGAGCTGGGAATTGTCTTGCCGGAAGGACCCGCACCGGGAGGCAATTATCTTTCCGCAAAGTCTGCCGGAAGTCTGCTCTATCTCGCGGGCGCGATCTCCACGGGCACAGACGGTGTGATCACCGGCACCGCCGGCGCCGATCGCAGCATTGCCGAGGGCTACGCCGCGGCCCGGGCATGTGCATTGACCCAACTTGCGGTGCTGAAGCACACGTTGGGTTCGCTGGACAAGGTGCGCGAAATAGTCAGCGTGAACGGCTACGTAAACGCCGTTGCAGGTTTTCCGGATTCGCCCGCAGTCATCAACGGCGCTTCCGATCTTTTGGTGGCCATCTTCGGAGACCAGGGCCGCCACGTGCGCGCTGCCATCGGGGTGAGCGCTCTTCCCCGCAACGCGCTGGTTGAGTTGCAGATGATCGTGGCGGTATAAAGAGCCACATGGCCGAACACCGGTTAACCGCCGAGCCCACTCATTCGCGCTGGAATCGCGCGCTCGAGCCGCGGCTCAACATTGCTTCGGGAGATACGGTGCACATGAGCTGCCTCGACGCGAGCGGCGCACAGGTAACGCCGGACTCGAGCGTGGAAGATTTTCTGGCCATCGACCGGGGCAGAATTCATGCCTTGACCGGACCCATCCGCATCGACGGCGCGGAACCCGGCGATGTGCTGCAGATTGAGGTGCTGCAGGTGGAGCACCGCGGCTGGGGTTGGTCGAGCGTGATTCCCGGCCTAGGTTTTTTAAAAGAGCAGTTTCGTGAGCCTTATCTCTTTCACTGGGCGCTCGACCCCCAGGTAAGTCTTTCGTTGGGACCGGCCATTGTCCCGCTGCGTCCTTTCTGCGGAG
This sequence comes from uncultured Acidobacteriaceae bacterium, assembly GCA_963787145.1. Taxonomy (GTDB): domain Bacteria; phylum Acidobacteriota; class Terriglobia; order Terriglobales; family Acidobacteriaceae; genus PALSA-350. Next base: position 283,375 of record CAWBBY010000014.1, on the reverse strand, counting down.
TGATGGGCGTTGCGCCGGCCGAAGATGGCGAGTTCCGAACTCGTCCTCCGGGCCGCTTCGGCGGCAACATGGATGTGCGCGAGCTTTGCACCGGAGCCACTCTCTATCTGCCGGTGCTGAACGCGGGCGCTCTCTTTTCCGCAGGGGATGCGCACGCTGCCCAGGGCGATGGGGAAGTCTGCATCAACGGCATCGAGTGCCCGGCGGACGTGACTCTGCGCTTCCGCGTACATCGGCAGCAACCACTCTCCGGACCGTTGCTCGAGTCCGCTGCCTCTCCGGACGCACCCTCCGACGCGTGGATTGTGGTCGAGTCCGATGCAGATGCCCTGCAGGCCGCGCGTTCCGCCACCTTGCGCATGGTGGAGTTGCTGATCGCCCGGTGGTCGTTTGCCCCCATCCACGCCTACCTGCTATGCAGCGTAGCCATGAAACTGCGGCTTAGCCAGGTAGTCAACGAACCCATGATCACGGTGAGCGCAGCGATGCCCAAATCCGTGCTACCGGCGAGGAAGATATTTTGACCGCTAAGTTAGTTAATGACCCGGCTACTGTTGCCGAGCTGCGCGAACTGTATCCCCGGTACGAGCAGGCCCTGGTAAGCAATGACGTGGAGACCCTGATGAGCATGTTCTGGGCCTCGCCCTACGTGGCGCGCTTCGGTCCCACCGAGAGCCTATACGGCATCAGCGAGATTGAGGCCTTTCGCAAAGGACGCTCCCCGGCCAACCTTGAGCGAACCATCAAACGGCTGGATATTGTCGCCTTTGGCGATGACTTTGCCAGCATCACATTGGCCTTTGAGCGGGAAATTGAAGGCCGGGTGACACGCGGGCGCCAAAGCCAGACTTGGGTGCGCCTTCCGGAGGGATGGCGGATTGTGTTTGCCCACGTATCGTTACTTCCTTGAGTTACTTCCCTGCGGGCTGCCCCCTGAAATAAGTGTTCGTTTTCAGGTCATCGCGAGCAATGCAATTTTGCTTGGCTCAGCTAACCACTTTGGGCTATCCTCAACGCAGTCCCGCGAAATCCACCCCGGTTGAGTTTTGGGCCGTCACCCTGTCGTGACCTTTCTGGTTTCACCGACCTCGTAGTCGCATACAGAAAAAATTAAGAGTCTGGCCCCAGCTTCTTTCTCATGCGAGGCATACCCACATGCATTTGAAGTCCAGAAAGTTCTTTTCGACAGTAGTCCTATTGGCCTCAATCGTCCTGTTGCAGCCCTACGCAATGCAGGCACAGCAAACCCTGGGTGGAATCACAGGAACGGTGATCGACCCTGCCGGGAGCGCCGTTCCCGGCGCCGAGGTCAAGGCCACATCGGAAGATACAAAGCTGGAGCGCACCGCGCAGAGTAACGCTCAAGGTAGCTACGTATTCAACGACCTCCCCATCGGCAAATACACGGTGACGTTTACGAAGGAGGGCTTCTCGACGGAGCGGTACCCGGGCATCCTGGTGCAGGCTGACCGTACCGTCCAGCTCCAGTCACAGCTGAAAGTGGGTACGGTAGCCGACTCGGTTGAGGTCGACGTCAATCCGCTGCTCAATGCCGTTGACACCACCAACGGCTATGTCATGGATAGAGCGCAGATCGAAGCCATCCCGCTACCCACCGGCAGCTTTACCGGAGTGGCCATCTTCACCCCCGGCGTCAATGCCGAACTGCCTGGCGGAACCGGCGTCAACTCCGGCCTGGGCAACGCTCCTATCTGGGCCAACGGCGAGCGCGACACCAGCAATAGCTTCCTGCTCAACGGCGTCGACGCCAGCAACCTCTTCAACGGCAAGAGCACCAGCCAGGTAGCCTCGTATCGCGTAGGCCCCAGCACCGGCGTGGGAAACACGGGCGGCGGCGGCGTCATTCAATCCAGCGCTTCGGTGTATCTCTCTATCGGCAACTCCCTTCCCTCTCCGGCCCCTGAAACCATCCAGGAGGTCCGCGTCAACGCGTCGATGTATGACGCACAACAGGGCGCAACCAGCGGTGCGCACATCGATCTGAGCACCACTTCCGGCACCAACGACTACCACGGAACGGTCTATCTACACCGCGCCACCAACTGGCTGAATGCCGCACCGTTCTTCTTCAACCAGGATCAGGCTGTGCCTGCGAACGACAAGAATCCGCAACTGCACCGCTACACCCTAGGCGGAGGCGTGGGCGGCCCCATCATCAAAGACAAGCTCTTCGGCTACCTGGCATACCAGCACCTTCATGTCAGCGATGCCGAGATCGGCGACGGCTTCCTGGACGTGCCTGTCGGACTGACGGACGATCGCAGCCCGCAGACGCTGGCGGCTATCACCAATAACTCCTTCGGCGCGGGATCGGTGCCTGGCGCCGTCGATCCAGTCGCGCTTGCTTTATTCAATGCGCCTGCGGTTAAGGGCGAACAAGGCAAGTGGCTCATCCCCAATGCGATACCCGGTAGGATCCTGGGCCCTACGCAGCTCTTTAATGCGTTCATCCCCGGAACGGCCTACTTCACCGGCGACCAGGCGGTGGCCAACCTCGACTATAACGCCACTGCCAAGGACACACTGGCGCTCAAGTACTACTATCAGCACGATCCAACGGTCGCACCCTTCGCCTACTCCAACGTTCCTGGCTTCACGCAAAAGCTAGACGCTGGAACGCAGGTTTTTTCCATTAACAACACCTACCTGGTCGGATCGAACCTCAGCACCCAGCAGACCCTGGGATTCATACGAGAGAAGCTTTACAACACCAATGACCAGGCCTTCGGGCCATCGAGTATCCCGGGTGGGGCCTACCCAACGGCATCCATGGACACCTTTGGGACAAATTACTGGCCCGGAGTTTCCATTATTCATGTGCTTGGCAGTAGTAAGGTGTCGGGCGAAAGCGACTCGCTGAATATCGGTCCCGGCGCCGGCGACCAGGGATCGTTCACCGGCGTCTTCCAGAACCGCTTGCAACCCTCCGGAAACGCCATTTGGGTAAAAGGAAAACACAGCATTGGTTTCGGCGGCAGCTACAGCTTCACCCAACTCAACATCAGGGACCGCCGCACCGGCATCGGCAGCGGCGTTGCGACCGCGGATCTTGGCCAGTTCATGCAGGGATTGGTCACTCCCAACGACGACTATAACGTCACCACATTCATGCAGGGCAACGCCAACCGCTATTACCGGGCCAATCAGCTTGGGTTCTTCCTGCAGGACAAGTTCCAGATCAAGCCGAACCTCACGCTTACCGCCGGTCTGCGCTACGACTGGGACGCTGGGCTGACTGAGAAATACGGCAACATCTTCAACTTCGATCCCTCCCTTTACAGCTATGACTCGACCACCGGTGCCCTGCCGGGGGGCGAGACGGCCGGCTCCCTGGGACCGGACCAGAGCGGCTTCATCATCGCCGGCAACAACAAAAATGGGACCACGGGCGTTAGCAAAACCACGCTTACGGGTCGCCAGTGGGGCTTCGCTCCCCGTATCGGCGCGGCATGGGAGCCGTCGAAGTTCAACAACAAAGTCGTGATCCGCACCGGCATGGGCATTTACTACGACCGCGGAGAACTCTTCAGTTACTTCTCGCCTGGCTATGCCATCGGCCTGGTCACCGGAGGACCGTTCGGTGTCAATCAGCAGGTTCCCTTCGTCACTACCCAGACCTGCCCGGTGTCTTCGTTCTATGAAGGGTATATCCCTACTTGCGCCGGTGGCACGGCAGGTTCCCTGGAGTATCCGTACACCAATGTTCTGAGTCCTGCACCTACCAACCCCAAGGCCTCGGATTTCGCAAAATATCTACCCAACGCGACCTCTATCATGAATGGAGCTGCACCGGTCTCTCTCGGCGTCTATGACCGCGCAAACAAGCTGCCCTACTCAATTAACTACACGCTCGATATCCAATGGCAGCCGCGCAACGATCTGGCCTTCGATTTCGGCTATGTTGGCAACCTGGGCCGTCATCAAGTGATCCCGGTCCCATTCAACCAGCCCAACATCGCCTCGCCCACGTCCCAGGTTCACTCGCAGAATTACTCCTACGGTTACACCCCAACAAATCCCGACGGCAGCTTCCTTCAGCTGGGGGACGGCACCACCGCGTTGCTGAATTATGAAGGCGGCAATATCGACCTTCGCGTGCCCTACATCGGCTACGCTGCCGAGTCCCTCGGTTATAAAGCAGCGGGCGTTGCGGCCTACAATGCGCTGCAGGTCCATGTCGACAAGCGAATGAGCCATGGACTCCAGGTGGGGGCCTCCTATACTTACTCCCATGCCCTGGATGAGCAGAGCGCACTGGGGCTGTTCTACAACGGCAATAACCCGCTCAATCTGCGCGACGGTTACGCCTCCTCCGACTTCGACCGCACGCATGTCTTCAACTTCAACTACATCTACCGTCTGCCCGACTTCTATGGCAAGAACACTTGGGTCGGCCGCGCCGCTGACGGATGGTCGTTTGTAGGCGCGACGATTCTGCAGAGCGGACAGCCTTACAGCGTGGTTGACTTTAGCGGCGGCGTTGGCAGCCTCTACTACAGTGTTTACGACGGTGTCACCAATCCCATCGTGCCGCTGAACTACGCTGCTTGTTCACCGAAGAAAGCTGAGACCGGACATTCCGGGGCCTTTGGAGTCAACTATCTTCCGGCCCTCAATCCACAATGCTTTACGGTCCCCCTGGTTACCGCATCCAGCCCTCTGGCGGCCGCAGTTCCAGCAGGAGATACCGTCGAGACCAACTTCACCACTGGTCAGCGCAACATCTTCCGCCAGGCAGCGCAAAAGCGGGCGGATATCTCTTTGGTAAAACTGACCAGCATTACCGAACGCTTTAGCCTGAAGTACACCTTCGATGTGTACAACCTCACCAACACCACCAGCTTCGACGTACCGGGCAACGAGGTTTTCCAGAATCAGTATTTCAACCAATTCCCGTCCGTGGGCCAAACGGCGTTGCCCACCGGATGCAACTCCCAAGGCGAACAGACCAACAGCAGCTTCTACAATTGCCCGGCTGGCCTTGGCTACGTAATCCATACCATCGGCGCCCCTCGGCAGATACAGATGTCGCTGGCACTCACGTTCTAAAACAGATTGACTTATCCACAAGAAAGCCGGATGGCAGCGTAAGCTATCCGGCTTTTTGTTTTGTCCGATGTGAGGGCTCTCCAGTTCCGGTTGCGCATAGGTTTGATCATCTTGGCGGCTAACTCCTTTGTTTCATCAAGATGATCAAGATGGTCAAGGTAATTAATTTGATCATCTTGCCTCTTTGACGGCTGGCTGCGGTTCTTCCTGGGAAGGGAGGGCCCAGTACCAGGAACCGTTGACTCCATTTTTAGCGCTGCGAACGCCGAGATCAAATTTGGCGCGGCGCAGAGTTGAAATGTTGACGCCATCGCGTTGGGCGTCCCTCTCGATTGTGGCTTGTGTTTCACAGCGGTCCTGCAGATACTGGCGCAGCCATTTTCCGGCAAACCTGCGCTCGGGCCGGCCTGCGCCGTTGGGACGGGTGGCGAGCACTTCCTCCAGGGTGAGTGTGCTGGGACCAGTCCACAAGAAGTTTCCGGCATCGTCAATTTTGTATGCCAGCGGGAGAGCGAGGGGACCCAGATTCGATTTCACCTGCAACAGGGCGGGCTGCGAGGGGGCGTCAGGAGAAGTGCCGGCGAGAAACTCGGTACGGAGCACGGCTGAGATTTCGGCGGATCCCTGGCCGCGACGGGCGGGCCGGCCGGGGCTACGCTTGTCCAGATGGCGAACAAGGAGAATACAGCAGCGATACTTCTCAGCCAGATTGGCGAGTGTCCCAAGAGAGGAACGGGGTTCTCTGGGTTGATGGAGATCGGCGCGGGGGCCAAAGAGGCTGTCGAACGGATCGAGAATCAGGAGGCGGGCATGGGTTCGCTGGAGCGCATCGTCGAGAACAGATGGCGCGGAGACGGCTCCGCGCAACACGACGAAACGTGCGGCATCACCATTGAGGCTGGCGAAGCGAGGGTGAATGACTTGGGAGCTGTCGTGCTCCATGGAGGCGTACAAGACGGTACAAGGTTTGAGTTTTACGCCGGTGAAGGGGGCTCGCCCACGGCTCAACGCGGCTGCAATCGCCAGCGCGACCCAGGTCTTTCCCGATCCAGGCTCGCCGGAGATCATCGACAGGGTGCCGGAGGCGAGCCTGTCTTGCCAGAGCCATTCGACAGGACGGAGCGGGAGGTCGGAGAGATAGACGATGTCTGCGCTGCTTTCGATGGCCGCTGGATCAGCTTGTATCTGCGGCGGGACTTGAGGGCTGAGATGTTCTGTGACTTCCGCTGTGACCGGAGGATGCTCTATCGAGGGCGAAACCTCTGGCTGCGGCGTGAAGGGTGGAGCTGAGAAAGCTGACATTCTTGTGTTTAGCCGGTTGATGGTCACTAAGACACTCCGTATCTGGGAAAGCTTCCGTCAGAGTTGCATTTGTGCGATGGAGTAGGCGCTTTCCACAAGATTCCTGGCTTCACGGTAATGCACGCCCAGAATTGCAACCAGATGGGTTTCGAAATAATCATGTGGAAAAGCAGGGTGGGAACTACCAGGGCTTAGAGCTGTCCAAATTAGCGCACGAACGACCTTCCGAAGGGCGCAACGTGCTGCATTCGTTGAAGAGAACACGGAGCAAAAGAAAGTAGGTTGCTGTTGTGCTGGTTCTGTCCATCCCCCTCCACGACTGCCAAGGTGCAGCACGACCCTACACTTTGTCATCCCGACCGGAGCGTACCCGGATTTCCTGGTAGTCGGTGGCCGGAAAGCTCCGAAGAGCATCTGCCAACAAGCATCGCCGGGGTCCTTCGACTCCGCTCCATGAAACCATCTGTTATGCGATAGATCTGCGAGGCGCTTCGCTCAGGATGACGCGTCTCTGGGGGGATTGACAAACATCGCGTCGGGTGCAAAAAACACGAAAAGATCGAAAAAGTCACGAACTCTCGGGATGACAAATTCGAGGGCGACGGCTTACCGTGGCAGTGGAGAAGGGGGATGGACAAAGTTGAAAGATCAGCGCTGTAAATTTATATGGGAAGTGATTCAAGATTGCCATCGCATGGCTCGATTCAGGAAATTTGAGCCACGTGTAACCTCAAGACATCTTTGTCGAAACGGCGTCGAAGACCAAAGAAGCTGATCCGATCAAGCCGGAGTTCCCACCGAGAGCGGATCTGACGATAGGAATGTTTTCGAAGCCCTTCATCGCCGCCTCACTGATCTTCGAGAGGATGCCGGGGCGAAGAATCTCAAGGTTGGGAGACATACCTCCACCAATAACAATCGCCTCGGGGCTGTAGAGGTGGAGCAGATTGGCGATGCCGATTCCCAGGAATTCAGCTTCCTCAGAAACCAACTCCATTGCCACGGGATCACCTAATGCAGCGGCTTCAAAGACCGCTTGTCCGTCGATCGGCGCAACGCTTCCGGCCAGAAGACCAAGACCGTCCGCCTCGACTCGCTTGCGGGCTCGTCTAGTGAACGCGGTACCTGAGGCGTATGCCTCCCAGCAGCCCTTGTTGCCGCAGGAACAAGTATCTCCGTTGCGGATGATCGTCATGTGTCCTACTTCGCCTGCGAGACCTAATCGGCCCCGCAGCAACCGGTTGTCAGCGACTACTCCGCCGCCGATCCCTGTGCTCACAGTGATGTAAACGAAGTTCTGCAAGCCCACACCAGCTCCGAATCGCCACTCGCCCAGAGCAGCCGCGGCGCCATCGTTTTCAAGCCAGACAGAAAGATCGAGAAACCGTTCCAAAGGCTCCCGAAGCTTTACATTTTCAAAACCGGCAATCGTCGGTATGGAGATAGAGACACCCGCAGCAGCATCCAAGGGGCCTGCCGCGGAAAGACCGATACCGAGGATCCGATCGCGGTCGACGCCGATCATCACGGCCTGCGCGGCATCCTTCAGCTGCTGAATGACAACCTCCGGTCCCTGGGTCGCCCGAGTCAGAACAGCGACACGATTCAGAACTTGACCATGGCGGTCCACTAACGCAGCTCGTAACTGTGTACCGCCCAAATCTAACGCGATCGCGAACTCATCCAAGGTCGCCTCAATCATCATGGGAGTTCCTCGAGGAATTCGGAAATAGCGTTGTGAAGGTCGGAGATATAGAGTTCTTTGCTTGCAGCCTTTGGCGTGATGGCCTTGAGAGTCGATTTCGGAATCAGATCGGCGAGTGCCTGAGCGTGGGAGTAAGGGTGAATGTAGTCGCGTTCGTGACCGATGACCAGAGCTGGAATGGTGAGCGCTCGCACTTCAGCCTCCTCAACTCCAGGACCATCGTTAGAGATTTGTTTTAGTAGAGCGGCGGTAACCTGCTGGGGTTTTCTGCCGAAGAACCCTTCGAGTGATTTCAAATTATCGGGCGCAACCTGAGAGAGGTGCAATGCCATTTCGCCGCGCATGAAGATGTCGTGAGCTTCATCGGGCGGGTACTCGCTAAGCAGGGAGCCGACTTGCGCGTTCGGCGCCATGTTGGCGGGTGCAGAGGCTGTTACCCAGGCTGGTCTGATGAGGATCAAAGCTCTGACGAGGTCTGGCCGCTTGACCGCAAGACGCAAAGAGATTGCGGCCCCCATCGAGATTCCACCGGCAACGATGGGGCTAACACCGATGTTTTCGATGAGGGCGACGACGTCCTCAGTAAACGTAGAAATGGAGATTATTTTCGAGTCGCCAACCTCTGACCGCCCGTGGCCGCGACACTCGAGGGTGATTTTACGAAACCTCGCAAGCCTCGGAAAGGCTTCGCGTGTTTGGGAGGAATCTCCACACAGGCCGTGCTGAAATATAACGGGCGTTCCCGAGCCGCCCTGGTCATCTACGCAGAGCGTCAGGCCCTCCCGAGCTAGCATCGTCATCGCTTTGGACATGCGTGCTCCACTGTGAAGCCGGCTAGTTTAGCTTCAGCTCTCAGAAAGGACGCGACCTCGCCCGCATCGTTGGCGGACAGACCGTGGGTCACGATCGTGCCATCGAAATGAATGCGTCTCATGCAGGCAAGATAGTGAGGGTAATCAAGGACGCCTCTACCGGCAGCCGTAAAACCGCCCGTTGCCGAGCGATCTTTTGCATGGCCCATCACAATGCTCTCAGCCAGCAGGTCAACGGCTTCGGCAACTAATCGCTTTTGCTCTTCATGCGTGGCTATTTCAAAGAGGTTGGCCGGATCGAGAATGATCTTGAGTCGCGGACTCTTGAGTTCGTCCAGCAATCGCCGCGCGCTGTGTGCGGAGTTGATGACATTCGCGAGTTCGGGTTCGACACCGAGGTAAATGTCGTACTCGTCCGCGATTCCGATGGCAACCTCCATCGACGCGAGCAGATCCTTCCACGCGGCGGTACTTCTATTTTCCCGATGGTCGCGCCACTGATCATCCGGGTCGCGCGTTCCCGTACAAAGCGTTATGAGATTGGTTTTCATCGCGAGGGTTGCCGCTCCCAGTTTTGCCAGGCGCTCATGGCCTTTCGAACGAACCGTCGGATCGGGATGGATCATGTTGTAGGTTCCTGAGAGCGCAGCAATAGAGAGTCCACTCTTTGCCGCAGATTCCCCAACGTTCTGCGCGAGCGCGGTTGGAATGTCGTCCGGCATCGATGGCAGTCCCGAACATGCCATGTTGTATTGCACGGCGGAAAATCCCGCTGCCGCCGCAGCCGGCAACACCTCGCCGGGACTATTGCCTTCGAACGTTTTCGCAAAAATACCAAGCCGCACTACACGCCCCCAGTCACATCGGCGAGTGAAACGCGGTTTCCCCTCTCAACCGAGCGGGCGATCGCCACCATGCCGCGCACGGACGCGATTCCGTCGTCAATCGTGGCTCCCGCCTGTGGGGCGCCGTTGAGGATGACGTCGGCGAAACCCTCGAGTTGCCTGCGATAGAAGTGCCCGTCCGCGCCCAAAACACGGTGTGTCGAGCCATCGGACTCTCTAAATATGTCGACTTCGCTCGTCTTGTAGTACCAGGGGTTGAACGTCTTGCCGAGAACGCTGCCGTTTTTGCCGTAGATCTGGAAGCCTTCATGCCAATCCATGCGGACAGCGACGGTAAGATCGAGATGGCCAAGCGCGCCGTTTGCGAACTCCACATCCACAAACCAGCACCAGATACCGGATCGCTCCGAGAGACGAGCTTGAACCGATGTAATATCGCCTGCCAGATAGCGAGCCGTATCGATAAGGTGACATCCGTGGGCAAGCATGTAGTACTTCCGCAGGTCAGCTTTCGGATTTGCTGCCGGCTTCTTGGCGTTGGCGCTGGTTACGACCAGCGGCTGTACCGCATCCGTCATCGCGTAACGATGAGTACTGTCGCAATACCAGACTTTGATCGCGACCAGGTCTCCCATCTCGTTCTCGATGAATGCCTTGGCTGATTGCAGACCGGCGTCGAACCGCTTCATGTGCCCGACTTGAAGGACTTTTCCGGAGCGCACGACCGCTTCCCGGAGCGTCTCCGCCTCTTCGATCGTTACGCCGATCGGCTTTTCACAGAGCACATGTTTGCCGGCCGCAAGCGCCCGCAAGGAGGCCGGCACGTGAAACGCGTCCGAGGTCGCGATGATCACTGCGTCAATCTCCACGTCCGCCAGCATCTTGTCGTAATCGGAATAGGTCTTTCCGACGCCGTGCGTGATTGCCATGCGTTCTCGCAGATCGTCGGCTACGTCGCAAATGGCGGAGAGTTCGGCATTGCGCGCCTTGGTACAGCTCTCAAAGTGCGCCGCCTGGGCAATTTGGCCTGCACCCAGTACACCAACCCGCAATCTCTTACTGTCTTTTTGCCGCATGCACAAGCTCTCCTGTGAAATAGCGCCCATAGTCTTTGCTCTAGGGTTACCGATCGTCTTTGCCGGTCAGTGTCCCACGCGCTCATAGAAGCGATCATCGAAGGGGGATCCAAGGAGGGCCGCAAGTTGGCGACGGAAATCCTCCGCCGGTCCGGTCGCCGTATAGGCCTCGTAAGCGGTGCGGCTCTTCCATACCTCGCAGACTGCGAAATGATTTCCGTGCTGATCCTGAACCGCATCCTCATAGCCGAGAGCATCTGGCGCTGCCAGGACCGAGTCCCGCTGAGCCTGCAGCACTTTTAGCGCAGCGGGTCCGGCTAGACTCATATCAACATGCATCAAGACGACGAAAGCCGTGGATGCCATCTGGGTGAGGGCGGGTGTCAGGGGATGATTCACACGGCGATCCATCGGCGCCAGCACGTCCGGCTGTACCATGGCGGCAAGCTGGGTTTCAGATTTGGCGAAAGCAGGAGAGGACGAGTCCGGCCATTGTTCGATGATCACCATCCGGTTGGGGCGTCCGAACTCCCTCAGCACCGTCACTCTGGGCTTACCGGGGCCGTTTTCGATTTGCCCCGCATAGGCACGAAGATCGGCAGCGAGCGCTGCGCCTTTTGCAGGAGGCGCTTCAACATAGGTGACGATCAGGACGGGCCCGGCCCCTGGAGTCTGCGCGCTCGCGCCCAGACCCCAGGGCATAAGAAGGAGAGCTGCCAGCCGGCAAACTTTCGGAAGGCTTATTCGGGATTGCATACCGTGATTGTAGGCGTAAGCCGCTTGGGCCACATTGCCGGCCCGCCTGCGATATTGTTGGGGCTAGTTGCCAAGCTTCGATATAGCGCTGAATACCAAATGAGCCTCCAAACTAGAGCATGGCCTTAAAGATGTTCCATCCTTTCGATCCGCTTGCAGCGAAGCTCCTGGATGTCTCCAGGGATGATGAAGACGGTGCGCACGATCTAGCCCACATCGTGCGCGTGTGGCGCAACGCGAAGTTGATCCAGCGGGCGGAGGGCGGGGACCTCGAGGTGCTGGCGGCGGCTGTCTTGCTACATGACTGTGTTCAGGTTGCGAAGGATTCCCCTTTGCGCAGCAAGGCGTCACTGCTGGCAGCAAACGAAGCGCGTGTTCGGCTCGAAGCACTTGGGTGGGAGCCGTCGCGCATAGATACCGTTGCATACGCAATCGAGAGCCACAGCTTCTCTGCCGGGGTCGCCCCGACGAGTATCGAGGGCTGCATCCTGCAAGATGCCGATCGTTTGGACGCCATCGGTTTTTGCGGCATCGCACGATGCTTCTATACCGCAGGCCGCATGGGATCGCGTCTATATGATCTAGCCGATCCAGGGGCAAAAGCACGGCCGCTGGATGATGGTCGAAACGCGCTGGATCACTTTCCTAAGAAGCTGTTGACTTTAGAGGGGAGCTTCAAGACCCGCAAAGGCCAGGAGCTAGCGAAAGAGAGACATCGGCGGCTCGATGAGTTTTATCGCGCCATGCTCGACGAAGTGCAAGAGTAGAACCGCCTCTCATGCCACAACTATCTGCTCGTACTCCTGGCCGGATGCGGAGGGCAAGAGTACCCACAGCGTATAGATGCCTAATACAGTTCCGGCAAATGGGTGAATAAGCGCGAGAAAGGCAGTTACGATGGCGAGCATTCGCGCCCACGATGCGCGACGCAGCAGGCTGATTCCTGTGACAAGGCAAAGGATAGCTCGGCCGACCAGAACGGCAGTGATTAGCGGCACGAGCCAGGTCGCGTGGAAAAACGGGAAGGCGTAGAGTCCATCAAAACCACGGCTCATGTGGCCCCAATTCGTGTAGGCTCCTGCGAGAAAGCCGACCGCAAGGATCCAGTGCAGCAGAATCCAGAGGCTGTATGCGATCCAGAGAATTGCCATGGCATGCATATGCCGGTGCACGCGATTACGGGGATAGGACGCAGGAACATAGGAAGCGATCGGAGCACTCTGCCGCCCACACTTCTGGCAGATCGGTTGAGAAGCATCCATAGGCTGACCACAAGAGCTGCAATACATGGCTTGCACCTCCTCTGAGTTATATTACGGAAAATTCCAGGTAAAGGTTCCACCACTTTGTGTTGGTTGGAAACCGCTTGTCAGTCTTGCAGCGTTTCCAGCCCGTCGGAATTGCGCCGTTTTGCGGATCTTGAAGCAGCGTGAAAGTCAGAGCGAGCAAATCGGGTTTGGTGTGCAGGTAATCCTCATTTGTATGGAACCGCGTGGATGACAAGGAGAATCGGGTTGGGTTTTGAGGATGGCCTCAGCATTCGCTGTGGTCTAGGTTCACCCAGGACTGACATCCTGGGTCATTCTCAGCCGTCCCTTCGGGACTGGTCTGGAGGGAATTGGGTACCCAGGACTCGCGTCCTGGGCTATTCTCAGCCAGAGCTGTCCAAATTAGCGGACGAACGGCCTTCTGAACGTCGCAACTTGCTGAATGGGTTGAAGAGAACGCGGGCAAACCGAAACCGGGTTGGTTGCTGTTGTGCTGGTTCTGTCCCTCCACCTCCACCACTGCCAAGGTGGGCCGCCACCCTCAAATTTGTCATCCCGACCGGAGCGAACCCGGATTTCCTGCTACGCTGCACTCTCCAATGCCCGCGTGTGCGGCTTTCAGTAAGGAAAGCCGCATGAGGTTTGCCAACGCCATCAACCTCGACAGGAAATCCGGGGTAGCGTAGCGGAGGGATCTGCAGTTTACGTTCATGGGGAAACGGCACCCGGAGGCGATTCGCCCACGGGGCTTTCCCTGTGCCCGAAAGTGAAACTGCAGGTCCCTCCGCTACGGTCGGGACGACAAATTTGAGGGTGGCGGCCCACCTTGGCAGTGGTGGAGGTGGATGGACAGATTCAAACAACGAGCTCCCCACACCTACCAAAAAGCTAATTTGGACAAGTATGATTCTCAGCCGTCCCTTCGGGACTGATCGCGATCCACCTTGGTAGCTGATTTGTCTTCAGACACTTTAAGGGACGTGCTTCGGGGACAGGCGAAAACGTTACCTTATGATAAACATGAGTCGAGTACCAAAATGAGGGCAGTTTTACGCCGGTCCACCAATGTCACCTCTTAGCGGAATCTTCTGGACTTAGCGTCAACATCATGTTTCTCATATATCAGGATAGCTTTGGGGGATGAGGGTTTTGGCGAAGATGGTTTCATCGACTGCTCGACGGATAAGTAATGAGTTGCCCCTACGACTTGCTCATGAGGGTCGACGGATACTCTGGGTTCTTACAGCCCTCATCCTGCTGGCGCCCCTCTCTGCGCCCAGGGTTCATGCCGAGACCGCACCTCTCCCTCAGCTCCAATCCGCCGACCCCTTCGTTGCGGACCTGTTCCGCCGGAGCGGCTCCACAGGAATGGTGGTGGTGGTTGTCCGCGAAAATGAGACGTGGATGCAAAGCTATGGTCAGACTTATCCCGGCTCCCACCAGAAGCCGAACGCTGACTCCCTCATCCGCCTTTGCTCGTTGTCAAAGATCATGACGACGGACCTGCTGGTGAAGCTGATTGCCGATGGACACGTATCCCTCTCCGACCCCCTGCAGAAGTTCGCCCCACCCAGTGTCACCGTTCCTGTGCGCACGGTTCGTGGCCTGAGCGGCCCTCCAATCACCCTGCGCGATCTGGCCACACACACGTCTGGCCTGCCGCGCGAGATCGCCTATCCGGCGGGCGATGCCGGCCATTTCACGTTTCCTGACTATAACTTTCGCTGGCAATGGCTCCCTGGCTATCGCCTGCGCTTTGTTCCGGGAACTGCCGCACACTATTCGAACATCGGTTTCGACCTGCTGGCGGACGCCTTGTCAGCCGCTGCCGGCAAACCCTACCCGCAGCTCTTTGCAGATCGCATTGCTAAACCCCTTGGGCTGCGGGATACGACGCTGAACCCGACCGCCAACGAGTGCGCCCGCCTTCTCATTGGGGCCAAGAATGAGGGTCCGTGTAGCGATACAACGGCCGCTGCCGGGTCAGGCGGTATGTATTCGACTGCAAACGACATGACGCGTTGGCTCAAATACGTTCTCAATGCGCCCGGCGTTCCGGTGCACCAGGATCCCGCCGCAACTGCGACGTACATTGAAGCCTCGCAGCTCCGCTGGACGCAGGGCCTGGGGCACGCCGGTGTACCCAACGGAATCGGCTTGGGGTGGGTGCACACCAACCAAGCGGATGATTCAACCACGATCATTGAGAAAACAGGCGGCGGCGCTGGCTTTACTACCTACATAGCGCTCGATCCCGGGCGGCACATTGGCATATTTGTCGCGGCCACCGAGGGCAGACGTGAAGGAGCTAACATTTTCCGCGAAAGCAACGATCTGCTGGTCTATCTCGCCGGGCTCAGTCCTGTGCCAGGTGCGTCCATGGACCTTGCTGCGAACGAACATCGCTCAGATGTGCAGGTGCGCGATGCAGCACTGCACCAGAAGAATGCGGAACGGGCACGTCTTGCCAGGCAAATTGCGCGTACGAGCGTTCTCGCCGCAGTGCAGTAGCTCCAGTTAAATCCAAAGCCCGATTTGTGGGGATTCAGTAAATACGATCGTGGGGCTAACGCCGGATTTCCTGCGCAGCTTGGTGGCTCCGGCGCACTTCATGCGGCTTTCCTTAAAAGAAAGCCGCATACGCGGTCGGGTCCAGTGCAGCGTACAGGAAATCCGGGCCGCCCCATCGTTTTCGGCGCAGGTACGCCGGGGCGAACCTGGGGCACCCGTCCTGTTCCTTGATTACATCGAATGGATGGAGAGTCAGAAGGAAAGAGCAGTGGAGTCCCACAGCCGTCGCTTTGTGAGGGGTAAAGGTTTCAAGTCGTGGCAAAAACATTGGCGCGCGATGGTATCGCGCGCCAATGAAAAGTAGCAGGAGTTAACCTCTGGCAAGGTCGTAGCGGTCAAAATTCATCACTTTGCTCCACGCAGCCACGAAGTCCTTCACAAACTTCTCCTTCGAGTCGTTAGTTGCATAGACCTCAGCGACCGCCCGGAGTTGGGAGTTGGAACCAAAGACGAGATCAACAACGGTTGCCGCCCACTTGAGCTCGCCGGTCGCCCGATCTTTCCCATCAGGAAGGCCATCACAGCGTAGCGCTGCGGGGTGCAGCGCTACCCGCTGCTCTCCAGTGACCGTTTAATCGAAGCGGTGTCCACGAGAGATTAGACTATGTCTAATCTGATATTTTGGCAAGAGGGACTACCGGCAGCTGTGGAAAAGAGGAAGGCTTGGCATGGGCTACGGATGTGACAGGGGACAGCGTTGCTGCCCCCTGAACTTCCGGCTACAGAGTAGTGCCTTGAAGGTTGCAGCTCACTTTGTTATTCCAGTCAACGAATGCGCCATTTGGATTGTCCTGCCATGCCCACACGTGCAGTTCGTAAAAGGTGTCAAGGCCGTACCTGTTTGGGCTGGGAATCAACTGCAACAGCTGCTGATAGAGCTGCGGCGGGGCCGCATTCTTCTTTGCCCAGGTGGCTGCGTCCACAATGAACTCGACGCCAACCAGGCGCACGCTTCCTCCCCCCAGAGGCTCGTAAATCAGGGCCTGGGGCTGAGTGGCATCGAGCTCTCCGTTCAATAGACTTGGGTTCACGTAGTGCACCCCCATGGCGCCATGATCCTGCCCCGAGACACAGCCAAGGACGGGTTGATACCCGGCACTGGTAGCAGCGTTGACATTGGTGTACTTTTGCGTGGCCTGCCGTACAACCTGGACCAGCTCCGGCGGTGCTTGCGTGGACTCTGAGTGATCCATGGGCATGCCGCTTTGGGAGAAGAGAGGCGTGGTCACGGCGAAGCTGCCCAGCAACACCAGGCGCAGCGTGAGGCTTGCCGCATGACTGGCAGCCCTGGTTCGTTTGCTCATTACATTTTCTTCCTGCATCGTTTTGCTCCTGTCGCGCAATTTGGAGAGCCGCGGCTATCAACATTTGGCGGCCCGCGACCGGTCTCCATCTGATTAATCGCAATCCGCGCCGGAAAGACGACAGTTAGTAAAACTTATTCTCTTGCTTAGCTCACTCAGCCGTGGTCGGATCAATGGTCGAGGAAACGCGCGAAATCCGGTTCGCAGGAAAGCCTCCCAAACGAGCGTGTTCTCGAATCGCAGCTTCGTCGGGCGCCAGATAGACACAGTAGATCTTATCTTCGGTGACATAGCTGTGCAGCCACTGAACCTGGGGACCGATCGTCCGCAGCGCGCTGCATGAGGTCTGTGACGCTGCTCGTAGCTGTTCTGGGGTTGCGCTGCCTATTGCGGGAATTTCTCTCTCGATCACAAACTTCGGCATGGATGTTGCTCCTCTCAGTTTGGGCCCGGCACTCGCAGGCCACTATGAGAGAAAACGAAAAGGAGCGGTGAAAGACGTCAAGGGGGGAAAAGTGCGCGGGTCAGTGGCTCGGCAAGCGACTGTTTGTTAGTTGGCGCGCGCTCCGCGTGTCAGGTTGATCGGAGCCCAGCGTGGTCTGCAGATTCGCATAGGCTTTGCGAGCAGCGAGCTGAGCTTCATCCGGCTTACCTTCGGCTTCGAGAGCCAGGGCCAGCGCCAGATAAGCGCGGCCAACATTGCTCGACACGATGCTTGGATCCTCCGCGTCTTCAAGAAGTCTGATCGCCCGCCTCGCGTCGGATGCGGCCACCTCCCGCTGTCCACTTTTGAGGTCGATGCCGGATTTGCGCACCAGGAGAATCGGAAGATAAACCGTGCATCGCCCGATTCTTCGAATGGAGGCCTCATTGAGCTCCACGGCGTCGGTCGCGAAATGGGCGGCGGATGGGAGATCGCCCTGACCAAGCGCAATGCGGGCTCTCGCCGAAGACACCTCCGCGAAGACGTAATGCTCTGGTGCATATCGTTTGCGCAGCCTCTGCTCCAGCTCAGCCAGCTGGCGAGTTGCCTCGGCGAACGCATGCGCGTCAGTAAACATCTCCGCCTGCATTAGATCGGTATTATCCGCAAGGACATTGTCATTCAACTCATGGGCCTTTTTGGATGCGAGGCCAAGATACCGTGCCGCTTCGGTCCTTTGTCCGAGGTCGTACAATAAGGCCGCGTAGTTGAACAAAAGGTCAGGAGCGACAGCGCTGTTGGTTTCATCATTTCGACTGATATCGAGCGCGCGCCGATAAGCTCGTTGCGCCTCGAGCTCGCGTCCGTCGTAGCTCAGGATGAGCGCCCAGTCGTCAAAGAGCTTTACTGCCTTCTGAGAATCGTCGTATCCGAGAGTGGTCATCAGGTCGGATGCTTGTTGAAAAATGGTTTCGGCCTCGCGAAAGTTGCCGGCGTCTCCCAGAACCGTGGCCAGGTTGACCAGGATATTGAGCCCCTCGAGATTCCATTGCACCGGCGACCCCTGGATGGCCTGCTCTGCTGCGCGCCCGCGCGCGATGGCCTCTCGCGAATTCCCATTCCGATACGCGACCTCACTGCCATGAAGCAGGCAAGCGGCGCGCTCAGACGCGAACTGCGGAGCGTTCCCCAATTCGCGCAGGCCTTCCTGGTAAAGCACCTCCGCCTGCGACAGCTCGCCTACGGGGACCATGGCCCCGGCAAGAACACAGGAGGCCTTGGCACGAACGGAGGGCTCCTTCAAATCGCGGGAAACGCGATAGGCCGCATTGAGCACGCGCAATGCGTTTCCGTTTTCGTCTTCGCTCGAGTACTGGTTGCCCAGGGAAAGCTGCAGCTCCACGTGATTGGCAGGGTCAGGATTGCGTTCATGCTCAATCACACGCTCTTCCCGCTCCAGCAACTGGTCGACAGCGAGCGGTTTGCCCATGGGCGCGGCATTGCTGAGCAAAAGCTCATTGAGGTCGGTCATGCGTTCGGCTCGCGCCAGTTGGCGCAGCGCCAGGTCGCGCTGGACGCGTGCTGTCCGCGCTTGCAGAAGCATTCCGGTAATGCCAGTGGCCACACCCACAAGCGCCAGCAGAGCAATGAATATGCCCATGCGGTGCCGGCTAGCGAATTTTCCTGCACGGTACATAAGCGTGTCGGGCCGTGCTTTGATCGGCTCGGACTTCAAGTAACGGCGTAGGTCGTCTGCAAACGCCCCGACGGATGCATAACGTTCGCGGGGATCTTTCTTGAGCGCCTTGGCCAGGATGGTGTCCAGATCCCCGCGCAGGACGCGGCGAAGCTTCTCCACCGAAGCGCTGCGCAGGAGGGCACGAGCTGCGGCGTCGCCAGCGTTAGTCATCGCCGCTCCCACGGCGTCGGAGGGGCGCAACGGCTCGCACTCGACAATGGTTTTGACCAGCCCCGCCGGCGATCTCTGGCCCTCACCCGTCGGATGCCGCCCCGTGAGCAACAGGTAGAGCAGTACGCCCAGCGCATAAACATCCGTGGATACGGTGATTGCCTCACCTTTCAGTTGCTCGGGGGCAGCGTACTCGGGCGTCAGCGCGGTTCCACTGATGGTAAAGGGCAGGTGCTGTTCCGGGCTGTTCTCGGCCTCGATCAGCTTGGCTATTCCGAAGTCCAGCAACTTGACGTCGCCGTCCTTACGCACCAGCACATTCGACGGTTTGAGGTCGCGATGCACAATGAGGTTTGCGTGGGCCGCTGCCACCGCATCGAGGACCTGCAGAAAAAGGCGGATGCGCGTGTGAAGATCAAGCTGGCGCTGATCGCAGTAGCGGTCGATTTGGTCGCCGTCGACATATTCAAGCACAAGATAGGGTTGCCCTGTGGTGGTGACGCCCGCGTCGATCAACTCGGCAATATGAGGGTGGGCGAGCAGCGCGAGTATCTTGCCTTCGCGTTTGAAGCGGTCTTCGCCCTCTTTTCCCAGCAGCGCGATGTTGAGAAACTTCAAGGCTACCTGGCGTTCGAAACGTCCATCGTTGCGCCGTGCCAGCCAGACGCTCCCCATGCCACCCTGGCCGATTTGTGAAATGACCTCGAAGGCTCCAATCGTTTGCCCTGCCAGCGTCGCTGTCGTCGATGGCAAATCGACGACACCGGTTTCCAGAAATCCATCAGAAGCGAGGACGCTGTGTTCGAGAAGCAGTATTTCCAGCCGGTAGGCAATCTCGGGCTCCTGGGCCTTGATCCATGCCTGGCGCTCCTCTCCGTCCAAAGCAAGCGCCTGGTCAAGCAGCGGGCTGAGCAGGCGCCATTCGTCCTTCCACTGTGGAGACGTCGGCTTAGTCATGACGCGGTCTCCCGCCGATGCTTTGGTGCAGATAAATGCGGGCCTTTTCCCATTTCCGCTGCACTGTACGCTCTGAGATCATCTGCATCGCGCCGATCTCTGCGAAGGAGAACCCGCAGAAGAACTTCAGGTCGACGAGTGTGGCAAGGTCTGGCTCAACCGTGGTCAGTTCCTCCAGTGCGTCGTTGATCAGAGCGAGTTCCCTGGGATTGACCGGGTTTTCCAGGTTATCCAGGGTGACCGCAGTGATGTGATAGCGGCCACCTTTTTTCGCGCTGTTGCGAGCACGCGCGTGATCGATGATGAGCCCTCGCATCACACGCGCAGCATAGGCCATGAAGCGAGCGCGGTCAGGAAAGGAATGGTCCGCACCCTTGGCCATGTTCAGGTAGGCCTCGTGTAGCAGAGTGGTGGCGCCCAGGCGCGCTGGAATAAATTGGCCGGCTAATTGCCGTCTCGCTAATCGGTGCAGTTCGGAATACAAGGTGCTGAAGAGCACGTCGTTTTCGGGATGTTTTGCCGGGGAACATGTTGCTGCCAAGATTGACCTCCACTAGCGAGGAGCCTTTGGGCGCGCCTACAGTATAGGCGCGTCTCGCCCGAGCCCGGGACAAATCGAAGATTTGGAAATCCTCTTATGGGGGAAATCGAGAATTGAGGGCAAAAGACGACACTTGCGTTTGGGATTTATGCAGAAAGCACGATGCGTCGCTTGGGTTCGGCTGGAGTGGAAGCCGGTCGCAAAGGCAGGTACATTCAATGATGTTCCAGCGGAGGACTCATGAGTCAATTCACGCGAAGAGGATTTGTCGGATCCCTTTTGGGGGTAGCCGCCGCGAAGGCGGTGGGCGCTCAGCAGGGGGGCGGCACGGCGGGCGCTCAAAGGCAGGCGGGCAACGCACCCATCAAAATCACGGACCTCAAGTGCGCCATCATCGGGCGCAACCCGGTGGTGCGCATTATCACCGATCAGGGCATTTCCGGATATGGTGAGGCCGAGTCTGCCAAGCCGTTTCTCAAGCCGATGGTGTTGTTCTATAAACCGTATCTCGTGGGTGAGGACCCGACCAACGTGGCCGCGATCATGCTGAAGATTCGCCGCCTGGGCGCCTCCAAGCCCTGGGGCGCCGCGATCAGTGCCATCGAAATCGCGCTCTGGGATGTCGCCGGCCAAGCCGCCGGATTGCCCGTCCACAAGCTGCTTGGCGGTAAAATTCGCGACCGCGTCCGTCCCTACGGGAACTCCGAAAACAACATCGGCGCCACGATGACGATGCCCAAAACGCCGCAGGACTACGCCGAGTTTGCCGCCAAGATGAAGGAAGCCAAAGAGGGCTATACCCTGGTGAAGATGCCCATCGGCTTCCACAATACAGCCATGATGACGGCCATTCCCAACACCTGGTACGGTTCCCAGTGGCATGGGCGGGCGGCGCCGTACATGGATCGTGGGCTGATGACGGAACGTGGCATCGACAATTGCATCGCCTGCGCCGAAGCCGCGAGAAAGGCCCTCGGGAATGACATCGGGCTGGCCTTCGACTGCGGGCCTGGGTGGGTGGTCAAGGACGCGATCCGGTTTGCGCGCGCGGTGGAACCGCTGAAGCTGGCCTGGCTCGAAGACATCATCACCGGCGATTACGAGCCTTACCCAAAACCGCAAGTCTTCAAGCAATTAACCGACAGCACGTCCACGCCTATTCATACCGGTGAGGAGCTTTATCTGCGGGAAAACTGCATGGAGCTGATCGAGACCCAGGCCGTCAACGTGCTCGGGCCCGACCCGGAAGATGTGGGCGGAATCGCCGAATTGAAGTGGATCGCCGAGTACGCCGATCTGCACGGGATCCTGGTAGCTCCGCACGGAATTTTCGACGGATTATTCGGCGTCGCTGCGCAGGTGCATATGGGCGCGGCGCTGCCGCAGAACTACATCGCTTTTGAATACGCGAAGGGCGAGCCGGAATGGTGGTATGACATTGTGGACGGCTTGCCGAATCCGGTTGTCAAGAACGGCTTCATCGACGTTTGGGACAAGCCGGGTCTCGGCATCACCTTCAACGTAAAGGCAGCGAAAACGCACCTGTCTGACGAGGATCGTACTTTCTTCGACTAAGGTGTGGTCGCTGGGGGGGCCTGGGGTGGTCGCTGGGGTAGCCCGGGGTGGCCTGGGGCTCATTCCCCCGCATAAATGCGGGGGCTCCCACCGCCAAATTGGGACGGCATCGGAGAAGGTTGAGCGGGCGCTCAACCCTTCCCGATCAGGACTATCAGCTTGTCCTGCGCTTCCGTGTGAATGGTCCTTAAAAGCCGGCGTGAGCGCCATCCCCAAATTTCAGGGTGGCGTCCTTGAGCTGGATTGCGGTCAAGAACGTTTTGTCGCCCTTGACGTCTGTCAACTCAGCTTCCATGGTGTTTCGTCCTTCGACGATTTGTGCCGGAACGGTTTTGTTCCATTTGCCGTTGGTGAACGTTACCTGTACATTTGGATCCGTTCCACTCCAGACGACCCTGTAGGTGCCCTTGGGCAGGTCGGTGGTTCCTACCGTTACATTGTTGTCGAGGACAATGTTGGCAGAGTTTTTGGAGGCGGCGTTGGCAGCGAATGGAAGAAGGGCGAGGATGAAGGTAAAGGCCAGAACTCGTTTCGTCATGTCATAACTCCTTTATCTGCTTCCGCTCTTCGATCGATTCGAGAAGCATTCTATGAATTAGAAACCGGCCGCCGCGCCCTTAATCTTAATAATTGTTAAGCTCGCGATACGCTCGCTGATCCCATGGAAAATTAAGCGCGCTCAGAGGCAGGGCTGGAAAACTCTGGGCTCGGATAGGAAAGCAATACCTCAGGGGCTAAAGCCCTCATAGCTGTGGCTTTTACGGCCCGACTAAAGTCGTGCCCTGATACAAAACATGAGTTTTTCTGCAGCCTGAAAAGCCCGGCCCCCCAACGGCCTGAAGGCCGTACCCTTCAGGAAATTGAGTTTTCCGCAGCCTGCTAGACGGAGATGGGCTTGGGTCTGCTTCCAGGGGTCCGTGGCGCCACCTTCTCCGTGGAGGGTAGAAGCGGCAGGGCGATCTGTACCTTGAGACCCGGCTTTGCGTTTTCGGCAGTGATGGTGCCTTGATGTACCTGAACCGCCCGCATCGCGATCGACAGCCCAAGCCCAATGCCACCGCTGCTGGTGTCTCGCGCTTCTTCTACGCGGAAGAACGGCTTGAATATCTGAGAGAGCAGCTCTTCGGAAACGCCGGGCCCATGATCGCGAATTTCGACGATCGAAGTAGTGGCAGTTTCCAATAACGTCACTTCTACTGTTGAGTGAGATGGGGAATAGCGAATCGCGTTTCGCAGCACATTGCCGACAGCGCGGCGCAGGAGCTCCGAGTCTCCCCAAAGCGGCCGCTCCAACTGGCCGCTCACCTGAAGCCTGCATTCCCGCAACTCGGCGTCTGGCCGTTCTTCGCTGACGATGTCGTCTACCACTTGCTCGAGATCTACGATGGCAAATTTTCTGGCTTCCGGATCGCCCTCGGCGCGCGTGATTTCCACGAGCTCAGAGACCATGAACGTAATTCGGTCCACGTCACGCTCAATACGATCCAGGGCGTGGCCCTGATCGGGGGAGCTCCTTGCGAGCCTCACGGCAAACTTAAGCCGGGCGAGCGGCGATCGAAGCTCATGCGAGATGTCAGCCAGCAGCCGGCGCTCGCTGGTGAGCAATCGCTGCAAACGTTCCGCTGTTTCATTGAAGGCCCGGCCCAGGTAACCAATCTCATCGCGGCGATGGGTATGCCAGCGGGCAGAAAGGTCGCCGCGACCAAATCGCTCCACCGTTGCCGTTAGATTGCGGATCGGCGATACCAGCCAGACCGCCGCAGCCCAGCAGAGAATTCCTGTAGCTCCTATGACCAGCAGGTAGTAGGGAAAGTATACCCAGGGATGAGGCCGGTTGGGCGGGAGGGCGATGAACCAGTACGCGCCATCCGCCGTTCTGCGGCTAATGACTAGCTTGCCTGCGCGGCGTTGGCGCCCTTCCGTCGCTCCAGCCCCAGGGATCAAGTTCGATAGATCCTGGCCGGAAACGACATCGACACCCGCGGAATTGAGGAGATAGTGCGAGCCACCAAAGACCCGGTTTGCAAGCTGCATATAGGCCGAGACGGCGGCTGGGCCGCCCCGATCCAATGCCTTCCGGGCCTCTTCCAACTGTAGTTCGTCGGTTCGTTCGAATGTCTGGTAGAAGGTGGTGCGCTCAATCTGGCCCGAAATGGCAAGAAAGACCACTAGAGACAACGACAACGTTCCTGCCATCGCGAGCAGGATTCCCACGTAGAGAGATCTCATAGAATCCCTCTGTTCCGCGACTCTCTGGATATTTTGCGCATGATCTTATGGCCTGGGTCGCTCCTCAATAACATTTAACGTTCCGTGCTGGTAAAGACATAACCGACGCCCCGAATGGTACGAATCAAGGTATGACCGGATTCAAGTTTCTTGCGCAAGCGGCTGATGTGTACGTCGAGCGATCGGTCCAAGGGAGTTGCTTCGCGTTCGAACAAAGCCTCGGTGATCTCGTCGCGAGATACGATCCGGCCGGCCGAGCGAGCCAGCAAATCAAAGATGTCGAACTCCATTGCGGTCAAATCTACCAGGCGCTTGCCCTTCCACACCTCGCGCCTGTTCACATCGATACGGATCTCTCCAAACGTGGTGGCTGCATCGTTCAGACGATGGGAGCTGGCGATTCGCCTAAGCACCGCACGGATGCGCGAGAGGAGCTCATCGGGATCGAAAGGCTTAACCAGATAGTCATCCGCACCTTTGTCTAAACCTTCGATTCGATCGCTACGATGGGTCCGGGCGGTCAACATGATCACCGGCACAGCACTCTGACGGCGGATCTGGTGCAAGAGTGTGAAACCATTGATTTGAGGCAACATGACATCAAGGATCACCAGATCGTATTGGCCCTCCAGGGCGCGGGCAAGGCCGTCACGGCCGTTGTGAACGGTCGTGACCCAGTGCCCGTTCTCCGCGAAAAACTCCTGCATCATGCTGCATAACTCTGCGTCGTCATCGATGAGCAGCAGCGATAACTTTCCGGATGCGGGCGATGTACCTGGTGTCGCCATTTCCCTAAACCTATCGGCGTACTTCCATCTTGCACATAAGTTTACGCGAGGACACAAGCTCAGGGGCTAAAGCCCTCATAGCTGTGGCTTTGTACGGCCCGGCTAAAGCCGTGCCCTGATACAAAACATAGGTTTTTCTGCAGCCTGCTAAACGCCATTGCTTTTCTTGAACTGCAATGACGGCCGAACTTCGAGAGTTTGCTGACTACACGTGCTTCGACCATATGAGGCCAATCAGATGACAGCTTCGATACGTCACACGGACAGATTGGAATGGCCCTACCGGATGACATCGCTGAGTCGAAAGTGCCATAACGCCGTTTCTCTTCCGGACTTTCTTTTCCACAGAGCGGTCGACGACAATCGAGAAAGAGCTGTCATGCATGGGCGGGAAATGTGTCGACATGATATCCATTTCCCCAGCAGGCAATTAGGCCTTCTCAGATGCGAGGATCTGCTTTAGGGCCCGCTTCCTGTCCCGCCAATGCCCAAGAACAGTTCGCCAATCCCTACGTTGCCGCCGAGCGCGGCTATGTCGATGCAGTGATTCAACCTAGGGATACCCGCCAGCAAGCGGGACGAAATTTCGCGCAAGCAACATGAAAATTTTCCTCTTTGCACAAGAGGTTGCGTGCTCTATAACTTTTGCGCTTTTCGCAAGGAACTTTGCGGAAGCCGGAATTGGACCATTAATTCCGTGCTTAATGAAACGCCGTGACCGCCTTACTCACTATCCGGTCAATGATGGTACAACCACCAATCCCCCAAAGCAGTCGAGGTGTCTATGTCAAAACAGAATCCGCAGCACAGCCTATCCCGGGTATCCTTTCCCAAGAGCGAACGCAAAACACATCCGGGCGCAACGGTCGCGGGCCGGACCGACTCTCAACACAACATCAGCGTTTCGGTGATTGTGAAACGCAAGAACCCGCTGGACCTGGAAAAAATGATTGGCCGACACATTAGCCAGGAGGAATTTTCGGAGAAGTACGCCGCCGATCCGGCTAATTTCGATCACCTCCGCGAGTTCGCCCACAAGCACGGCCTCACCGTGGACGAGGGCGCATCCAGCCTGGCGCGGCGCACGATGGTGCTGCGCGGCCCAGTCAGTAAGATGGAGTCCGCCTTTGGCGTCACCCTCAACGACTACGAAAAAGAAGGAAAGAAATTCCATAGCTACACCGGGACTATCTCCATGCTCCAGGAGTATGCCGAACCCGTTGAGGCGGTGCTCGGCCTCGATAACCATCCCATTGCCATGCCGCACTTTCGGCTGCTAGACAAACAAAAAAAAGGTAAGGCGAAGCGGCATCCGGCCCAGACGGCGTCCTTCAACCCGCCCCAGGTCGCCGAACTCTATAACTTCCCGGCCGGAGTGAATGGCGCGGGTCAGACGATCGGCATTCTCGAACTCGGCGGCGGCTACAACGCCAGCGATTTGTCCACCTACTTTGCCGGGCTCGGCATCGCCGAGCCGCGAGTCACTGCCGTCTCAGTCGATGGCGCCACCAACTCGCCCAACCAGCCCAGCAGCCCCACCGACCCTAACGCCGACGGTGAGGTCGGACTGGACATCGAAGTCAGCGGATCTATCGCCCCTGGAGCGAATATAGTCGTCTACTTCACCACCAATACCTCGCAGGGTTTCGTCGATGCGCTGACCACGGCTATTCACGACACCACCAATGGTCCGCCGTCGGTTATCTCCATCAGCTGGGGCAGCGCCGAATCGAACTGGACGGCGCAATCCATGACCGCCTTCGATGACGCCTGCCAGTCGGCGGTCGCGCTGGGCGTCACTATCACTGTCGCCTCCGGAGACAACGGCTCCAGTGACGGCGGCAGCGGCAACAATGTCGACTTCCCCGCCTCCAGCCCGCATGTGCTGGGCTGCGGCGGTACCGAGCTGATCGCGGCAAATGGCGTAATCCAGCAGGAAGTGGTCTGGAACGATCAGCCGCAGGGTGGAGCGAGCGGCGGCGGCGTGAGCAGCGTCTTCCCCATTCCACCCTGGCAGATGAAGGCCAACGTCCCCAAGCCCCCAACCAGCGGCGGCGGACGCGGCGTGCCCGACGTGGCCGGCGATGCCTCACCCGAGACTGGTTACAACGTCTTGTTTGATGGGCAGTCTACGGTTGTCGGCGGGACCAGCGCAGTCGCCCCGCTGTGGGCCGCGCTGATCGCCCTGCTCAACCAGCAGCGCGGCAGCAATATCGGCTTCGCCAATCTCACGCTCTACCAGAACGCCGAGAACGGCTTCCACGATATCACCCAGGGCAACAACGGCGCCTATTCGGCGGAACCAGGCTGGGACCCCTGCACCGGCCTTGGCTCGCCCAACGGAAACCAGTTGTCGCAGATTTTCGCGGCAACCACAACCGGCGCCGCACAATCGGTAGCTGCCTCCCGCGGGGGAAAGGCTTACAGCGGGGATTAGCCAGTTGCATAAGTGGTCCTACAAACTCCGGGGAACCCAGGTTTCGATTGAGACCTGGGTTCCCCGGGCTCACCGCACCGGGTACCCTAGGTGCGCGACCCATAAGCGCTTAGGGTGTTTTTCTTCAATCCCTCCGCAGAATCGTCATCCTGAGCGCAGCGCCTCGCAGACTTATCGCGTTTCACAGCGCTTGTGGCGCGGAGTCGAAGGACCTCGGCGATGGTTATCTTACCCATGCTGCTCGGAGCTTTTGGACCACCAAAGCCGGCAACAGGGACGTAGCACAATGCTAGCAAGTTCTTGGTTCTCGGCCCCAGGAGAAAAACCGGGGCGGGCCCACCCGGTGCGGGTTCGGTGGTTGAAAAGCTCCGAGCAGCATGGGTAAGATAACCATCGCCGAGGTCCTTCGACTCCGCGCCACAAGCGCTGTGAAACGCGATAAGTCTGTGAGGCGCTCCGCTCAGAGCCTGTGACTTTTTTGGCTACTTTAGACAAGTTCTAAAGATAACCCGTGTGATTTCAGCGTTGGATTTTTCAAAAATCAATAAAGTTACAAACTCTCAGGATGACGATTCTGCGGAGGGATTGAAGAAAAACACCCTAAACAAGTTAGCGCTTGGGTGCGCGACCAGGGTTGCCGGTGAGCGGGCCAAAACAAAGTGCGCCAAAAGCGGTATAAGGTTCACATGAAACGGCTCGCCACTTTATTCCTGCTTGGCTGCTCATCGGCCGTGGCCCACGGTGCACCGATCACTCCTAATGTGTCGGCGGTCAAGGACGGACCCATCTCGGTAGTTCCATCGGCTCAGTCTCTCAAAATCACCTGGGATGACACCGCAAATCAACACTGGCAAACAATCTTCTCGCTTGACTCGACAAAACCTCTGATCACGGCAATCTCCGTGGATGGACGCAATATCGTTGTGCTGGCGAAACCCTACTATCGATGTTCCACCGGAAAGCGCCGTGGTGGATGGGACGCCTTCTTTGACTTCCCTCCCGCTGACCCGCAGGGAACCCGGCAATTCCTTCTTGAGTTTCATCCGACCACTGTAACTGCCCAGACGGTGGGGAATCGGGTAGAGGTAACCTTTGACGGGATGAGGCTCGGAATCTTCACGGGTTCACTCCGCTATACGTTCTACCCAGGCACTCCACTCATTCAGCAGGCGGCGCTCGTCAGCACTCATGAACCTGACACATCCTTCTACTATGACGCTGGATTGGAGATGACAGCTGAGCAGGATCGCCGCACCGGTGGAGGTATGGAGTCGCACATCTCCTACTACGATGCCGAGGGGAAGCTACAGGAAGTTACGCCCCCTTACGGCTCAGACCGTCACTCGCTTACAGCGCACTATCGCACGGTGGCGGCGAAGATGGGCGCGGGGAGCATTGCCGTCTTTCCACCTCCACACCGCTATTTCTTTGCGCGCGACTACACCACCAATCAGGGATACCTCTGGTACAGCTCTTGGCGAGGCAGGGTTGGACTGGGAGTGCACCAGTACCCCGACGACGATACGACCATCGATCCCTGGATGAACGCGCCGCCGGATTCCGTTCAGGAAATGGGCTTGTTTCTACTGCCTAGCCAGAAGGATTCGAGCGCTGCGCTCAAGGACGTTCTCGCTTACACGCACAACGATCACTTTGTGCATTTGGATGGCTTTGTCACCTTTGCATCGCATTGGCACCTCGCCTACACGGTGCAGGCCATGGAAAAGGGACTCGACTGGGAGCCTCCTTTCAAGCCGGTGATGAAGGACATAGGGATTGATTCCGCCATGATCATGGATTTCCACGGTGACGGACACCCCGCCGACTTGACGGACCTCAGGCTCCACGAACTAGACGAGTACTACAAGGCCTGCCGGGCGCAGTCTGACCGGGACTTCCTGCTGATCCCTTCAGAAGAAGCGGATATCTATCTGGGTGGCCACTGGGGCCTCGTGTTTCCTCACCCGGTGTATTGGCAGCAGGATCGCAAGCCTGGTCAGAGTTTTGAAACCGCAGATAACCATTACGGCAAGATCTATCGCATACATGATGCCGAAGACATGTGGAAAATGATCAAGGCGGAAGGTGGGTTCGCTTATCAGACCCATCCGCGCACCAAAGGATCGACGGGCTACCCCGATAAGATTTTGAACGCTCCTTACTTTCGAGACAGCAGTTACCTGGGCACCGGTTGGAAGGCAATGCCGTCGGATCTGTCTTCGCCCAGGTTGGGGGAGAGAGCATTCAAGACGCTCGATGACGTGAACAACCTCGGCTTGCACAAGCGAATGATCGGAGAAGTGGATGTGTTTCAGATCAGTTCGGCGGATGAACTCTACGGGCACATGAACATCAACTATCTTCGATTGCCTGCACTGCCGTCGTTCGATCACTATGACCGCATCCTGAACTCGATCGAGAAGGGGGACGGTTTTATAACCACCGGCGAGATCCTTCTCCCCTCCATATCAATGTCCGCAGAGGATGACCGGAGCATCCGCGTGAAAGCAAGAATATCTTCGACATTTCCTTTGAGAATCGCTGAAGTGGTATGGGGCGACGGTGTGAACACCCACCGGCAAGTCATTGACCTGCAATCGACGCCAGCGTTTGACGATCACGAGTACACCTGGCTGGTCGACACGACCCACGGGCAGGCAGGGTGGACGTGGGCGCGATTTGCGGTGTGGGACGTGGCAGGAGACGGGGCGTTCACCAATCCGATCTGGCGTGATCGCTCATAAACACGTTCCGCCCCGACCACTATTTCCTCCGTCAATGCTCTCGGTGGTCGGGGATGTGCCATTTCGCGCAAGCCACTTCCATTGTTCTTCGGACGCGTGGGACTAACCTGCCTGCTGTTGCTTGTTGGCCTTACGGCTTTGCTTTATCTGTTCATACTGCTGCTTCTGGGTGTCGCTCAGCAAGGCTTCAATCTTGCTGTCGCTGTCTTGACGGATGGCGCGTAGCTTCACCTTTCTGTCCTTCTGCAGGAGCGTGGTGTCGGACCGTACGCTCTGCAGCTGTTGGTCACGGTCGGCCAATAGCGGCTCGATCTTTGACTGCTGATCCGGCGTGAGGCCGAGCTCTCTTGCCATCTTCTTCGTCTGGTGCTGGGGGTTGGGAACATGAGCCGGCTGCTGGGCTGACGATGGCGCGGACGACTGTGCGGACTCGGCCGGGGGTGCAGTCTGGTCCTGAGCCAGCAGCGCGCTGCCCGATAATCCAACGATCAAAAGACTTCCGAGTGCGAAAGTTCCGAGTGAGAGTGAGGGCAATAAGCTACGCATAGAAATACTCCTTGGGCTTTTCTTGAATTCGACATCCATTCTTTCTATGCAGACCCGCTCCAGTAGGAAAAGGTTGCGGTTTAGCCGGCTGGAGACTGCAAAGACCCGGTGCCGGCTATTTGTTTGACTTGTCAGCTATATATTCCCGGGACTACCATCCGTAACATCGATGGCGAAGATTCTGAGCTCTCGTCTAATTGCGGCCGCACTGCGACTTCTTTGACAACGATGGTCTTTTCTGGTGGGGAGTCACTCCCCATAAATAGCTTCGGAGGTGAAACCCCGTGCCGACAAAACGCACTCTAGCGACGACTCGCATACCAGCCCGTTTGACAGCGTTCTTGTCTTTTTCGATCGCGTTTAGCATGTTTATCTGCCCGGCTCCATTTGCTCAACAAAGTGGAGACCACGCTCCTCCGGCAGTGGGTGGTTATCCGGTTCTTGCCATCGGTTCGCCGGCTCCCGACTTTTCGCTGCCGGGCGTAGATGGGAAAACGCACAGCCTCAAGGACTACGCCGGCAGCAAGGTGCTGGTAATCATCTTTACGTGTGACCACTGCCCGGTCGCGCAGATGTACGAGAAACGAATCAAAGAACTGGCGGCGGGTTATAAGGATCGGGGGGTGGCCGTTATTGCGATTATGGGGAACGACCCGCGCGCGGAGATGTATAGCGAATTGGGCTACACCGACGTGGGAGATTATTTCCCGGACATGAAGGTGCGAGCCGCGTACCGGGGATTCAACTTTCCCTATCTTTACGACGGCGATACGCAGGCTGTTGCGCGGAAATATGGACCTACAGCGACCCCGCACGCCTTCATCTTCGATCAACAACGCATACTGCGATAGCTCTTTCTAAAATCTTGGAGACATATCGAACATGCTTCAGCGCAGAGCTAAGCGTTGGCGATTCCACGGGCTTGTGCGAATTCTGAGCGAAGCTCTCCGCGTCTATCTGGGGTCGAAGGGGGTTAAGGTTCCGGATCAGCCACATAAGACTCGGATCGGCAATCTTAGTTTCGATGTGACCGACCCCGCCGGTCACCAGGTGGAGATGGTGCAGTATATGCCGGGCGGAAAGACGGTAGACGCGTATGGCAAATACGTGAGCGACACGCGCATCTCAACACATATGACGCATGTCGGGCTGATTGTCACCAACGTCGACCCCGAGTACAAATTCTATACTGAGATACTGGGCTTCAAGGAGACCTGGCGTGGCAGTTCCACCGGCAAAGTGCTCTCCTGGATTAATCTCAAGGTCCCGGACGGAGACGATTACATTGAATTTATGCTCGCCAAAGAGGAGCCGGATGCGACGCATCGGGGCGCCGCTCACCATCTCTGTTTGCAGGTTCCCGACGTTCCGACGGCGGTAAAAACGCTGGAGGCGAGGCCGTACTTCAAGACCTATGCTCGCCCAATTCAGGATCATTTGGGCATCAACCGTAAGCGCCAGGCCAACCTCTACGATCCCGACGGTACACGGATCGAACTCATGGAACCGAACACCGTGGATGGGAAGCCAACGCCGTCATCGACGGCGCCTCCGCCACAATAGTGCAACATCGCTTCATTTAACTGGTCGCAGCCGTCTTGTGCACATTCGAAGGAATCGAGGTCATCGGTAAGAGTGGGCGAAAGCAAGGAGCCTTCGCGTGTAATATTCCTTTGGCAAGAGGAACTGCAGGTTCGAGGACCAGATGAATTGGAAAATGCGATTTCTAGGATTGGGTATTCTGACCGGATCGATTGCACTGGCTTGGGCTGGACAGACGGCAGCCGCGCCGCAAGCCCAGCAAACGCCTCGGCCTACGCCGCCAACGCGTGATCCGCATTCGCCGGGGTTTGTGCAGGCCAGGGAGTTGCCCGACGGAACCGTGCCGCCGCCGGATCAGGATGGAAACTTCATCATCGGGCCGACGCACGCCCCGGCACCGGAGATGACGGCCCAGGAATTGACGCATGGCAGCGTGATTGAATTCACCATGAGTTCCGCCGATAGCAAATACTACCCGGGTATAGCGCGTGACAAGGGTACGTTCGGTACGCCTGATCCGGATAACCCGGCAAAGCTGGTGGTTACGACAAGTCATCCCGCTCCGTATACGCGCAAGGTTGCGGTGTATGTGCCGAAGGATTACGTGCCGGGCAGCGTGGTCCCTTTCATTGTGGGCGCGGACGGGCCGGATCGGATGCTTTTCACCGCGCTGGATGGCCTGATTTTCGAACACAAGCTGCCGGTCATGATCGCCATCTCTATCGGCAACGGCAGCGGCGATGCGCAGGGGAGCGAGCGCGGACTTGAGTACGATACGATGTCGGGCCGCTATGCAGAATTTGTCGAACACGAGGTTCTGCCGCTGGTGGAGGAGAAGGCGCAGGTAAAGTTGACGCACGATGCCGATGGGCGGGCGACCACGGGCGGCAGTTCAGGAGGGTCGTGCGCGTTGATTATGGCGTGGTTTCATCCGGAACTGTATCATCGCGTGCTTACCTATTCGGGGACGTACGTAAACCAGCAGTGGCCGTACGATCCAGAGACTCCGCAGGGAGCTTGGGGGTTCCACGAGCACTTCATTCCAGAGAGCCCGCGGAAGCCGATCCGGATCTGGATGGAGGTTGGCGATAAAGATGCCTACAACCCCAACGTGATGCGCGACAACATGCACGACTGGGTCGAGGCCAACGAGCGCATGGCGAAGGCGCTGGCAGCCAAGGGGTATCACTACCAGTTTGTGTTTGCAGAGAATGCGGGACACGTGGATCGCGCAACGAGGATGCAGACGCTGCCGGAAGCGCTCGAGTATCTGTGGCAGGGGTATCACGCGCAAGGCGCGAAGTGAGTTGAACCCACCGCGCGCCTGCGAAGGAATCGATCCGCACCCATTTCTCACTGCCGCGCTTTTACGTCGCCTGTGCGTTCTCAATCACCTTGACCCACCTTGGGTCAGGGGGTGCGGCGGCGTATTCGTCGTGCCAGTTCCACCACTTGTACGGCGGCGTCTGGGGATAGCCCTGCGGCGAGTCCTCCCACTGCTCCTGGCGCCCGAGCGGAGTAAGGTCGAGGTAGCTCCAAGTGCTCCCCATCGCCTCGTCGCCGCGGCTGTTGATGAAGTAAGTGCGAAAGATGCTATCGCCGTCGCGGAAGAATATGTTGTGGCCGTGCCACTCGTGCACGCCGAAGTCAGTGTCGAAGCTGTCGGTGATGGTGTACCACGGCATCTTCCAGTCCATCCGCGCCTTGAGGCGCTCGATCTCTCTCTGCGACGCGCGCGAGGCGAACGCGAGCGTGGTGTCGCGGGCATTCAAATGGGCGAGGTGGGCGACCTGGTCGGCTCCCAGGGAGCAGCCGCGGCAGGCATGCTCGGGCCAACCGAATACGCCGGGCTCGAAGAAGGCGCGGTAGACGATGAGCTGACGGCGCCCGTCGAATAAGTCAAGCAGGCTCGCTTTGCCCTGAGGCCCGTCGAAGGCGTATTGCTTCTCGACGGCCAACCACGGCATCCGCCGACGCTGGGCGGCCAGCGCGTCGCGGGCTCGGGTCAATTCCTTCTCCTTGATGAGCAGTTGCAGGCGCGCATCCTCCCACTCCTGCGGCGACACAATCGGTGGCGTGCTCATCTGCGTTTGGGTCTGATTGTTCTTGTCCATTCCGCTCCTCCTTGTTCATTGTTCTTATGATTCGTTGTTAGTTCCTGGCTGTTGCCCGCGGAACCTGCGCTCCGCCAGCGCGGGGATGCCACCCGTTGAGGTGACGAGTACTCTCGCTGCTCTCACCATTCCGTTTATATATTCCTATACTGGCATATTTGTCAATGCTCTTGATCTGGGGCCGGTTTTCCAAAGGTGGAAATCAAGGGGGTTGCGGGTTTTATTGACGGGGGTTCGTTCCCTCTATCTCGCGGTATCCTATGTAGCATGCTACTACGCGATGGCTTCTGTCTCGATTTCCGGGTCGTCACATCCTGGAGATTAGCAACATGATTCGCGATCTTATGGCGTCCACCGGATCACGGGCGGTCGATTCTGCACCCAGTCGCCCAAGGCGGCTTGGGCGCCGCATCCCCTTCGCCCGACCTGGGCTTGGCCTCGCGGCAATTGCCACTGTGGTGGTGCTCTTCTACGGGGTCGCCGGCTATTTCGGTAGCGCCGATATGTTCGGGGACCACCCACGCTGGCGCGGGATGAACCGCGGACCGGCTGACTTCGGACTGCGCGGTGAAACTGTTTCATTCGATGCGAAAGACGGTATTCCACTGAAGGCGTGGTGGCTTCCGGCTTCGGGTATGCCACGAGGAGCCGTTATCATCGCTCATGGGATCGATCACACGCGACAAGTCATGTTGCCCCGCGCAGCTTTTCTCGTTCGTGGCGGTTATGACGTGCTGGCGATGGATCTCCGAGGTCACGGGGAAAGCGGCGGGAACATCGTCTCGCCTGGACTCTTGGAGGCAGGGGATATCCTCGGCGCACTTAGGTATATTCGGTCACGCGGAGATAACGAGCCGGTCGCAGTCCTGGGTGTTTCCTACGGTGCAGTAGCTTCCCTGATTGCCGCCGCTGAATCTCCCGAGATCGTAGCAGTGGTGGCCGATGGAGCGTATCCGACCGGCAAGGGTGTTTCTGAGGATATCAGCCGCCATTATCTTGACGATCCCCGGACGAATTTTTGGCTGCGAGCCCTATTCGATGCTTCCTCTTTTCCAGGCGTCGCTCGCGCGACAGCCCTGGCATATTATTTCCGCAGTGGAATCTACCTTGGCCCGGATTTGCTGTCCGTTATTCCATCGGCCAGCCGCGTCAAAGTTCCTGTTCTGCTGATATCGGGCGAACGGGATTGGATCGTGCCAACCGACAAGGCACGGCAGATTCTTTCAGTGATTCGGGGTAATCGGAAGGAACTCGTGGTGATCCCAAACGCCGTTCACGACACAACCTATAGCGCGGCGCCAACCCTCTACTCCACTACAGTCTTGGAGTTTCTCGACAGATCCATCAGATAAAGGGACTGCATACGTCCCCTTATCTGGCTGTTTCGCGGCCTGCAGCCCGTGCAAGCTGGCGCTTAGTAACCAATGGACATTTGGCCGCGTTCATGCGCCGGCTTCTCTATCTCATCCACCAAGGCGATGGCATAGTCCGCGAAGGAGATGCGGCTTTCCCCCTTTGCGTCGGCGATCAGTCCGGTGGTGCCTAAGCGAAATTTGCCCGTCCGCTCTCCCGGGACAAAGTAGGCGCCAGGGCTGAAATAGGTCCAGTTCACATCCGACTTCTTCAGGATCTCAAGGGCTTTGTGATGCGACTTGGCGATGGGAAGGTATTGCTCGGGCAAATGCCCGGACGCAATCAGACTGACTCCAGGGGCCACTTCAAGCAGTCCAGCGCCTCCAACGACGATCAGGCGAGCGTTGCCGGCCTTTTTGACCGCTTGAATCTCCCGCTCGGTGACGCCGAGGAGCGCGTCGGGATCTCCTGGCGGAGGCGCATAGGCGCTGATCACAACGTCTGCCCCGGCGATGATGGAGGCAATCTTTTCAACGCTGCTCAGGTCATCCTGGACAGCAGTCACGGTTGCGGGCAGCTTGGACGCATCACGGGCGACTGCGGTGACGCGATGCCCGCGGCTTACGAGTTCTTGCAAAATACTGCTGCCGGAGTTGCCGGTGGCTCCATAGAGAACGACGTTCATTTTGATTACTCCTTCCCTTTTTGTCAGGGGTAACAGCACTTTATTGAGTGTTCTCACACGCCTATAGATTCAGAAAACTCTTATTCGCGCTGGAATTTGACAGCAAGAAACGGATTTCGACACTGCGCACCTTCCAGGCAGACTGGTTCTTGAGGCCAGACCTCCCAGGAGAAAAAACAATGTCGAGCTTCCACGTGATCGCATTGCCCAGTGAAACCGCTGCCCAGGTGCGCTCTTCGGGCAAAGCTCCGCGCTATGGACACCCCGCACACACCGAGCTAGCTTCCGGCTACGGACCATGTCGTCACTGCCTGCGTATCTTCCGGATCGGGCAAGAAAACCGAACACTGTTTACCTATGATCCTTTTGCCGGAATAGAGGCTGTTCCTTTGCCCGGGCCGATCTTTATCCACGAGCAGTCGTGCGCTCGCTACTCCCCGGATGCCGGCTATCCTGCGGACCTCGAGCCCTATGCAGTCGTCTTGAACGGCTATGCCGCCGGCCAGAAGCTGCTGGAACGCGTGCTCGTCTCCGCCACCGAGGATAAGACCGCCGCATTGAGGCACCTGCTCGAGCGCCCCGACATAGACTACATAGAAGTACGTGATCAGACCGCCGGATGTTTTGACTTCCGTATCGAGCGCGTGGGAGAGAAGGTGTTCCAATGCTGAAACCGGAGTTACCTATCACGGATGTCCCCGGCTTCCCGTTGGAAGTTTCGCCGCCTCTTCCACCGCACGATTGCCCAAGTGACTGCGATAAGAATCGCAGCAATGAAACACGGAAGATATGACCCGATCCACAGAGCTCTTTGTACGCGGGCTCGGAGCTGGGTAGCCTTGTGGATCGTCTCTGCAGGGATTGAGACAGATTCGTTCCAGTTCACGGTCTTGAGGCGCGGCAGGAACCCCTGGCGAACGCAACCTTCCAGGTTGTACACGCCAATCACATGCGAGAAGTGGTTTGCGACTATTAGATCGCGGGAGAACTCTTCCCAATTCAGCGGAGCGAATCGGGTCCCGGAGCCGGAACCGGAGGTGATACCGACCGCCACCCCCTGCGCATCTGGACCATACACGTCGATCAACGCAGAGTCGAGCTTGTGGTTAAAGCTCGTATAAAGCATCAACACTTCCAGGTCGCCTCGCACGTCGACGATACCGGCGAGCCTCTCCAGCAGAGTGATGCGCAGTTTGCGCTCATCCACAATTAGAGGAAACTGATACGTCTCGACTCGATACCCATCGGCCTGAATCTGCCGGATGAGCGCAGAATATTCATCTTTCGCGCGATAGACGCGACCCCAATCGAAGTAGCGCCCGATCAAGGTCAAGGCAAGATGCCATTTGCTACCCTGCCTCAGCGCCGCGAACTCCCGGATGTTCGGTTCGATATCCAAGCCGATTGCCGCCCATCGTAACCCGTGAGCGACACTCCACTCTTTAAAGTCGACAAAGCGCGCAGCTGCCTCTGGGGCATTGCCGGCATTCAGGTAGTAACCCTTGTCTGCTGGCAGAGCAAGCCACGCAGTCACAGGAATGCCAGCTTGATTCAGTTGTTGCACAAGGCGCGCACGATCTGCACTCAGATCTGGAAGAGCGACAGCGATGCCCGCTTTCAGGTCTTGCAGGTTGGAGATTACGCCGGGCTCGGAGAACAGAGATTCCAATTCACTCGTTGGCCCATCGCACGCGAACACCAGGCCCGGAGGCCCTGCTTCTTTTCCCCCCGATACCTCTATGTTTCCGGGGGAACGATTGGTTGGCTCAGGCGTCGCCATTATGGATAGGGAGGCGATTGCCGTAAGCACAAGCCCGGGAAGCACATACCTTCTGACCGCCTGCGGGGCCACCCGGAGCCAGCTGAAAATTTTCCTTCTGCCGCAGTAATTTGCGAACTGACTTGTGTTTCTCACAGAACTGACAAAAACACCTCGGGGCCCCACCTGACACTATGGCAGGTGCTGAGCACGTGTGATTCGTTCACCATCGAAGTATTGATGTCGATCGCGACTCAGACGCCGTAGTCTCCAGAATCGCTGCCGCGATAGGCGAACCGGCACGGACACGTAGAGATAAGAAATAAAGGGGCCGCATACCTATTTTGCAGCAATTCTGGGGGAAAGGTATGTCGTCCGGTTATCCGTCCCTATTCGGGTGGTTCCGCGACGGCAGCAGCGCTCCGGTAAGGCGGGCCTGGTTTCTTAGGTGCCATGACGTACGAGTAGGGGTCGTCGTCCGGGGGCATTTTTCTTCCGAAAAGCCGCAAAACTCTGTCGAGTGCCTTGCTGAGAAGATTCATGAGGATGCCACCACCTGTGCCGTATGTTACCACCTAAAAATCAGAAACCCCGGAACATCCCCGTCCCGTGAGCCAGCCTAACGGTTCGCAAAACTTGCATGTACGAGGTTTTGCTCTATCCCCCCCACACTCACCTAAATCGCGAAAATCGAGATAACAACCTAACCGGAATACCATTTTCCTGTCTAACGCGCTGGATGGAAGAGAGCGACGACTCCATACGCCGGGCAATCCTTTCCGGCGACAAGGAAGCTTACAAGGTGCTCATGGCGCGCTATACCCAAATTGTCTTCCGGGTGGCCTATCGCATTACCGGCAGTGAGTCCGATGCCGAAGAGGCCGTGCAGGAGGCATTCCTGCGTGGGTACCAGTCGCTCAGGAGCTTTCAAGGGCGGTCCAGTATGGCGACCTGGTTCTATCGCATCGCGGCCAATTGCGCCCTTGACGTTGTGGGCAAAAGAAGGCCGGAAGCCCAGAGCCGCATCGCGGAAGAGAACGATCCGGAACGGAGTGAGGTCCAGCTAGCCGACATAACTGCAGGCCCCGACCGGCTGCTGTTGAGCCGCGAGATTGAGGCCAGGCAGCAAGCGGCGATGAGCGAGCTCACCCCTACCGAGCGCACCGCCTTCGTACTGCGCCATATGGAAGACCGATCGACAGAGGAGATTGCAGCCGCTCTCAACATCGCTCCCAATGCTGCCAAGCAGGCAGTCTTTCGCGCGGTGCAGAAACTCAGGCGCCAACTCGCGCCCCTATGGGTAAACACATGAAGCATTTGGAAGAAGCAGAACTGGTCGAGCACTACTACGAAGAATCCGCCAACATGGGGGAAAGCGAGCGCCACCTGAAAGCTTGCCCGGTGTGCGCCAAGCGGTACGCGGAGTTGTGCCGGGACCTCGACGGAGTAGCCGCACCAACGCCACCGGCGCGCAAGGAGGATTACGTCGAACAAGTCTGGCAATCCATTCGAGCCTCCCTGCCGGTATACGAAAAGCCCAAAGGCAGTTGGATCCGATATTACCGGCCGCTCGGATGGGCAACCGCCTGCGTGCTGCTGGTCGCTGTGGCCTTCGTCGCCGGGCGCCGGTGGGAGCGCAAGCAGGCCTCATCGGTAGCCGTGGCGGTTGACCCGCAAGCCCGCCAGCGGGTGGTGATCGTTTTTCTTGGAGATCACCTCGATCGTTCTGAGCGACTGTTGGTCCAGCTCAATCACGCGGATGGCAGCGACCTGCCGGCATTGCCGCTGCGCAGCGAAGCCAGAGAGTTATTGGCCAGCAACCGCCTGGTCAGACAGAGCGCGATGCAGGCCGGCGACCTCTATGTTGAAGCCTCGCTCGACCGCCTGGAGCGCCTGCTGATGGAGCTTGCCAACGAACCGGACAACCTCACCGAGGCTGATCTCAACCGCCTCAAGCAAGAGATGAATACCGACGGTCTTCTCTTTGACATTCGCGTCTTGCGCTCCCGGGTTCTCTCCCCGGGCCCCGAACAGCAAAGCGCTCCCAAAGCAACGAAAGGGGTTCCTATCTAAATGAATATGAAATCGCTACTGTTCGCGATACTACTTATTGCCTTGTCGGCGCCGCCGGCGCTATGCGCGGAGTCTCCTGTTCCGCTCCTCGTTGACGACGCAACCGCCCAAACGAAGGAAGACACGCTCTACTCGGAAGGCACGCGCGCCATCAACGATGCCCATTGGGCCCAGGCAGAGTCGATCTTCTCCAATCTCGCCTCGCAGCATGGGTCGCGCGCGGAAGCAGCTCTCTATTGGGAAGCATATGCCGAGAATAAACAGGGCAATGCCGCCCGTGCTCTCGAGATCTGCTCCGAGCTCAGGCATGCGTATCCGCAAGGGAATTGGGTTAAGGAATGCAGCGCGCTGGAAATAGAGATACATGGCAAGAGCGACGATCCTATGCCGCCTCAGGCCGAGCAGGATGAAGAGCTCAAGCTGCTTGCTCTCAACTCGCTCATGCAGCAGGATGAAGCGCACGCGTTGCCGATCATTCAACAGATTCTGAACAGCGACAAATCAGAAAAGTTCAAGGATCGGGCGCTCTTTGTTCTGGCACAAGATCAATCCCCACAGGCGCAGGCGCTGCTCGGCCAAGTGGCGAGCGGCGAGCGCAACCCGGCCTTGCAGCGAAAGGCCATTGAGATGTTGGCCATTGCCCGCGGCAAGCAAGCCGCCGAGACGCTCGCCAACATCTACCGCCAGACCAAGAACGAGGAAGTCAAGAACACCATTCTCCATACCTATCTCGTCATCGGCACGCCCGATCCGCTGGTGGAAGCGGCGCGTCATGAATCCGATCCTCAACTCGTGCGCACTGCGGTGCACACCCTGGGAGCGATGGGCGCTACCTCGCAATTGCTCAGTCTTTATCACGACACCAGCAACCCCGAGGTCAAGGCGGAGGTGATCAACGGGTTAATCCCCGCGGGCCAAAAGGGCGCCGATGCGCTGGGCACCATCGCCGGCTCAGAGCAGGATCCCGAACTCCGCCGGAAAGCGATTCGCAACCTTGGCATTGCCGGTGGTATGTCCGGGGCACCTGCGCTGGTCGCGATTTACAAGAAGAACACAGATCTGGAGACTAAGAAGGCCGTCGCCCAGGCGCTCTTCCTCGCAGGGGATAGCCACGATCTGGTCGAACTTGCCCGCGCCGAAAAGGACCCGGCCGTCAAGCAGTCGCTGGTGCAGCAACTCAGCCTCATGCACAACAAAGAAGCCACCGACTACATGCTCGAAATTCTCAACAAATAACTGGAAGGAGATCGCTCCATGACAAACAACGCGCTTATGGTTTTGGCACTCGCCGCCTCCGCGCTGATGAGCAGCGCTCAGGAGCCCCGGGTCACGCACACGCAGTTTCACTCCGGACCAGTGAGTCTGGGACTGTCCGCGACGGTGGACCGATTTCGCCACTCCAATGGTCCGCTTTGGCTGGGATATGCGGTGCCGGCTCTACCGCGAACACATCATTCTTCGTGTTCGCTTGGCACGGGATCATCAGGAGTGGAAACTGGATGCTGCAATGAGCTTCAACTCGAGGACACAGCAGACAATCTGACTACGCCCGCTTCGCCAGGCCCCATCGTCGACGTGCTTTTCCGGCTTGACCACGGCGAGGTTACGAAGACGCGCGTGGTTTCCGTGGGATGCACCCTTGACGCCGGCGGAATACCGTTTGAGTGGCTGACCGATGTGCAGCCGGATGACAGTGCTGTTTTTCTCGGCAAGCTTGCCCAGAATGCCGCCGCGGTTCGCGACAGCGGAGCGGGGCACGGCGGGGCAGTCGATGAGAATCTGGATGCCCTGAGCATGCACGCAACGCCCAAGGCAACCGAAGTGCTCGTCTCGCTCGCCTCCGCCGAAAGCAGCGCCTACCTGCGCGAAAAGGCGGCATTCTGGTTGGGCGCGCAGCGCGGGCATGAAGGATTGCTGGCCTTGCGTCAACTTGTGCGCAGCGAGCAAGACAGCAAGCTCCGTGAGAAGCTCGCCTTTGATCTCTCCATCAATTCAGATCCGGGTGCAACCGACGATTTGATTCAGCTGGCGAAGTCGGACGCCGACAGCCGGGTTCGTGCTCAGGCTCTTTTCTGGTTGGCGCAGAAGGCGGGCAAGAAAGCCATTAGCACTTTGAACGCGTCCATCGAGAACGAT
This sequence comes from uncultured Acidobacteriaceae bacterium, assembly GCA_963787145.1. Lineage (GTDB taxonomy): Bacteria > Acidobacteriota > Terriglobia > Terriglobales > Acidobacteriaceae > PALSA-350. The sequence goes on along the minus strand of CAWBBY010000014.1, from coordinate 240,854 downwards.
CCCAACTTTGAAGTTAAGAAGAAGGCCGTCTTTGCCCTCAGCCAATTGCCCCGCGAAGAAAGTGTGCCCCAGCTGGTCCACATTGCCGATACTAATTCGAACTTCGCCATTCGCAAGGAAGCGATCTTCTGGCTAGGACAAACCAACGATCCACGTGCCCTTGCCTACATCGAGCAAGTGCTCAAACGCTGAGCCGCCGCCGAGGGCCGAGAATTACTGTGAACGGAGTAAAGTCAGGCAGCAGGTGGCTGATGTCATTCACCATGATTGCGTACGGACAGGAGATGGCTAATGCACGGTAACATCTTAGATTCGTTGTCGGCCAGAAATGGGCACTTTCTCCTAGAATCAGGCCACCATGGTAGCCTTTGGCTCGACCTTGAAACATTGTGTCTTAAACCGGAGCGGATAGATGCTCTTGCCAATAGCTTGAGCACCGCGCTCTCGGAGGCGAACATCGAAATGGTCTGCGCACCACTCGTCGAAGGGGCCTTTGTAGGCTTGATGGTAGCTTTGAGGCTTGAAGTACCATTCGCGTATTCCGAGCGCTTTGTCCGCTCAGCCGGCCTCTTTCCTGCTGGATATCGTGTTCCTGGTTCCCTACGAGATCACGTACGAGGCAAGCGTATAGCGATCGTCGATGATGTCATTAATGCCGGCTCGTCAGTGCGCGGTACCTTTGAGGATCTGAAATTATGTGGCGCGGAGGTGGTCGCTATCGGAGCTCTGCTTGTCTTGGGTACCGCGGCTTCCCAATTTGCGGTGGAGAAAAATATCCCCCTCAAAGCACTTGGCCATGCTGCAAACAACATCTGGATTCCCTCAGGTTGTCCGCTTTGCGCAGCCGGCATTCCTTTAGAAGATGTTGCGAGCTTTGGAGCAACGCTCTCTATTTAACATCGAAGGTGCTCCCTAGCGGAACCACGGTCCTAGGAAGCCTTGCTTGGCGGCACAATCGGCAGGCCCGTTGCGCGCCAAGCATGAAATCCACCAACTATGTCGGTCGCGCGCCAGAGTCCAAGATCCTGCAGAGCTGCGGCCGCGAGGCTTGAGGTATAGCCTTCGGAACAGAAGACGATTACCTCCAGGTCATGGTCGGTCACGACCGGCAGCCGGGCGCTGGAGGCCGGGTCGAAGCGCCACTCGAGCACGTTACGTTCGACAACCAACGCGCCCGCAATACTGCCCTCGATCGCGCGCTGGCTTTCGGGACGAATATCGACGAGTATCGCTTCTGTTTTGGCCACCGCCTCATAGGCCTTATCCGGAGATAGCCGTCGCAGCCGGCCACGTGCCGCTGAAAGCACCTGCTCAATGCTCAAGGCGCTGGTCCGGTCTACAGGTTTCCACCTCTGCACGCCCCACTCCTGATCGAGCGTCTCGGCCTCCACGGACGCGCGTTCGCGCGGAACCAGTCGACTCCCATCCAGCTCGTACTCGTTCATCTCGCTAAGCGGAGGAGAATATGCGTGAATGCTGATGGCCGGCGCGAGAGAGACGTTACGGACGTCATGCGCGTAATCGGGACCGAATGCGCACGGCTTGCCCGGGTGTATCACGCGAGTCCTCTCACCAGGACGATGCTCCTCAAGAATCCCAGCCGCTACGACGAAGGCTCCCGAGGACGCACCGTGGTCGTGGAAGCCTGTGGCTTGGCCTGGCAGCCAGCTGAGCACCCATATGTCATAGTCCGGACCGTGATATAGCCGCTCATACCAGCGATGCTCGGCGCGCAGCCGCACTTTATCTACCCATCCATCGGACGACGCGAACCGCGAGACGATGTTGACGAGCTCCTCAGGCGTTCTCAAGACCGCGCCCGATTGGCCGTTCGCTGCTATCAGCGTGGTGCCGCCCTCGCGCGCAAGTGGTTTATCTGCTGCCATGGCATATCCCCTAGGGCGGCAGCCCCTGTCCATTGGGCAGGGCCAGACCGCCACGATTAATCTGCTTATCTCCGATATCGGTCGGTTGCAATGGTTCGAATAGATCTCTCTACATCTGAACCGTGGCAATCAAGCATCGGCACGGATGCCGGCTTGTCGACAGATACTACGGACAAACGATGGAGCATTTCGGATGAGCTTTGGAGAAGGCATTTCAGGAATATCTGAGAATGTCGCGGCTCACCCAACGAAAGGCTGGTGGCAGCGACAACAGCGATGCAGAGGAAACGCCATGATTTGACGCTAGCATGGCCTGAAGAATCGGGTCAATGGTTGGGCATTGGCCAGGGCGGCACGCCTGTAACCATATGCGCCGGAAATTGCAGTTTCGGGACAACAAAAGCCCCTCATGATGCATTTTCGGCAGGCCCTTTAGTCGTGCCTCCTGCCATTGCCGTATCACAAACCATGGCCACGAACAACAACACCCGAAGTATGCAGAATCGCCGCCACGGTGCGATGATGGAAACTCCCCATGAAGACGGCGAACTACGGGCGGATGGTCTTTGGCGCGTCGGCGGTGTTCTTCGGCGTCATCGCACTGCTATGGCACGACGCTGACACCTGGCAAAACCTGCAACATATCTGGAAGTTGCCTTTTGGCGCCATCCTCGGCAGCTGTCTCATGATCGCGCAAATTGCCGCTGGCATCGGCATGCAGTTCCCGCGGACCGCGCGTCTGGCTTCGATCATCCTCGGCGTCGTCTACCTGTCTTTTTCGCTGGCTTGCATTCCTGACATCCTTGCCGCGACGAACATCTATGAGCGATTCGGAGGCAGCTTCTTCCTGTTCTTCTCCATGTTTTGCGGCGCGATTGCGCTCTTCGCGGCGTCTGAGGCGAATGCTGCAAGAGCCAGGGCGTTCGGCCGCGTGGCGCGCATGGGACTCGGCGTCAGCGCGATTTCCTTTACGTTGGGTCAGGCGCTCCTTCTTCGCGATACAGCCACGCTGGTTCCAAAGTGGATCCCTCCCAGCCAAATGTTTTGGGCAATCCTCACTACCATCGCCTTCGCACTCGCCGCCATTGCCATACTCATCCATCGCCAGGCACGGCTCGCGATACGCCTCATGGCACTTATGCTCGCACTCTTCGGAGTATTGGTCTGGATTCCGCACGTGATCGCCCACCCACAGGCGCATTTCAACTGGTCCGAATGTCTTCTGACTTTCCTCATTACAGGAGCGTCCTGGGTGGTGGCAGATTTGAAGTCTGTCTGAACTTGGGAACATCCTCCACCGCTGGGTTGTTTGAGCTAGTTCCACAGTTGCTACCTGCCGGGGCCACAAGCCATCTTCAAATGGATCCACCTCAGGATTCCACGGAGCCGGATTTTGGCCGGTAGGCACCCATCAGCCTGGAAATCATCACCGCTAGATACAACACCGCCAGAATGGATTCGATCATGGACAGCGAGCTGACCTGCGGCGAAGCGGCCGCAATACCAGCTGCGCCGGCCGTCGTCATGCTTCCAAAGCTGAAGAAAATAAAATCGAAGCCCACCGGAACAGCATGCGGATTGATCGCCGGATCAAGATAAAAGGCATGGGGATGGATGATGGCGATGATGGCATAGAGGCGTGCGAAGGAAAATCCAATGAGGAGATAAATGCATACAGCGCCGAAAATCGTTTCCGCGGTGGGCTCTTCGCGCGCAAAAACGCGGCGAAAGATAACTACGATAATGAAAATGTCGAATGCGAAGCTGAGAACGACGGTGAAGACCGACGCAGGAACCATCCTGGGGCGGAAAACGATCGCATGCTCCACGATTGCGGGACCAGCAAGAATCAGAGCGGCAACGATGAGACCTCTGCGGAAGCTCACCGCGTATACGCTCATCAGTGTGACGGCGGCGCCGACCATCCGGAACACCAGATAACGCGCGCCGGTTTCACCCACGTAAGGGTAGAGAGCCAGGTCTAAAAGCAGAAACAGAAATAGCAAAAAGAACTTGTGACCGGTGACAGGCAGAATCCGTCGGGCAGGATTTTCAGCCGTAGGTGGCGGTACCTGAGCCATGGCACAGACACTTGATCCTACACTTTTTCGTATTCGAAGGCCCGCCGGATCTTTTCAGTACTCAGGCTGATCGTGGGCTGAGCACACGAAATTCTTTTGAAGCCGTCCTGATAACCAGTCGATCCAATGTCCTGAGGTGAGGTATGCAACTCAAACCCTTCCTGCTGGATATGTGGCTGGACGCCTACGAACACGGCATCGAATTCAATCTGGGTGCCAGTACCGGCCCGTCCTGGACCTTGAATGAGATTCTGAGCCTCGCCAAAGACGAGGAGCGCGAGCGCTTCTTGAATCACAAGGTTGTTTACGGCCGGCCCGCAGGCACCGAGGGTTTACGTTCGGCAATCGCCGAAATGCACGGCGTCGATGCAGACGCCGTTCAAGTCGTTACCGGCGCCTCAGAAGCCCTGCTGATCCTCATGTGGCTGGCTGCGGAGCCAGGGGGCAACGTCATCCTGCCCCGGCCAGGCTTCACCACATTCTCGGCCTTGCCTGAGTCGCTGCGGCTTGAGACCCGCTACTACGCAGTTCGAAAGGAGGACGGGTTCCGCATCGATGTGGAAGAAATCAAGAAACTCGCGGACCGGAATACCAAACTGATCCTGGTCAACAGCCCGCATAATCCCACCGGGGCCACGATCAGCGATGCGGAGCTGGACAGCCTGCACGAGTTCACGTCATCCCGTGGGATTCAACTGGTCAGCGACGAAGTCTACCATCCTATCTTTCATGGACAGCCGACCAAGTCGGCCGCCCGTCTGCCCCACGCCACTGTGATCCATGATTTCTCGAAGGCATTTCCTCTGTCGGGAGTCCGGACCGGGTGGATGATCGAGCACGATGCAAAACGCCGCAAGGAATACTGGACTGCGCGCTCTTATTTTTCCATCACCAACAATAGTGCCGGCGAATTTCTCGCGGAGCTCGCCATGCGCCACCGCGATGCTGTGCTCGGCAGAACACAGAAAGTAGCCAGTGAAAATCTTCGGCAACTTGACCGTTTCATGTCCGAGCATCAGGAGACGATCGGCTGGATTCGGCCCCGCGGCGGAATGACTGCGTTTCCCTGGCTCGTGAGCGGGGAAGATAGCCGCCCCTTCTGCCAGGCGGCGGCGGCGCAGGGCATCCTGCTCGCGCCAGGGGACTGCTTCGATGCACCTCCGCATTTCCGCCTTGGCTTCGCCGCCATGACCGACAAATTCCCTGCCGCCCTGGGCCGGCTGGGAGAACTAGTCAAGGCCTGGTCCGGCGTCCCTGCGCCGAGGGCCTAGGTAATTCGCGTCGCATCTTCATGGGAAGAGAAGCAAGGTGGAAATGGCCGAATTCATTGCAGGACTCATCGATGTCTTTGCCGACGCGCCATTGACGGGCAACCCGCTCGCCGTCGTGCAAAACGCGGACGGGCTGAGCAGCGAGCAGATGCGGCGGATCGCGGGAGAATTCAATCAGGCTGAGACGACGTTCATCCTGCAAAGCACGCGCGCAGATCGAAAATTACGTTCTTTCACCGCGAGCGGCGCGGAGGTCTTCGGCGCCGGACACAATGCTCTCGGCGCATGGCTCTGGCTCGGGGAACAAGGGGATCTTGGTCCACTCGGAGTCCCCCGGACCTTTTCTCAAGAAATCGGCCGGGATGTTTTGCCTATCGACGATCGAAAAAGTCAATGGCCGCGTACATGGCCGGATGCGCCAGGCGCCATTGCGTTTATTCGATCCGCTGGAAGAGGTGGCTCCGCTGGCGCAATCCCTTGGACTCGACGAGAGTGACATCCTCTCCGAACCTAAGCCGCGTGCTGCCGATACGGGGACCGCTCATCTGATGGTGCGGGTTCTCAATGCCGGAACCGTGGATAAGGCACGTCCCCAGGCTGACAGATTGCTTGCCGTTCTCAAACACGCGCAGGCGGAAGGCTGCTACATCTATGCCTTCGATGACCATGCCCCGGAAACGGCCTTCGCCCGATTTTTCAATCCCACCGTCGGCCTGTGGGAGGATGCAGCGACAGGAACCGCAGCCGGACCACTAGCGGCCTATCTCGCAAGCGAGGGCAGGCTCAAGAGCAACGAGCTGGCCATCGAGCAAGGCACAAAAATGGGCCGCCGAAGCATATTGCGAGTTCGCATAACCCCCGATCCAGAATTATCCGGCGCAGGCGTCGTTGTGTTGCGCGGCATCATCCGCCTTTGATGAGCGATCCCTTCTGGACGCAGACTGGCCGGCTTTCCTTACTAATCTGCCGTTGACCTCTCAGGGCGTTTCTCCGAGCTAGCCGTTTTCAACGCGCGCCTTTATATCCGAGTACGCCGCCTCGATGAGCCTGCTGAGCGATGCGGCGTCTGTGGCCGTTCCCGGTCTCAGCTTCACATGGCGCATGAACTTGCCGGCGCCTTGCAACAAGCCAGCCGGATCCGGCAGCCGTGCGCCGTGAAAGAACCCAACGTTAACGTGCGAAGTGAATACATTGACGTAGCCGAAGGCCGCATCGCCCAGACATGCAACCGGACAGCCGTCATGCAAGATCTCCCGGACTTCGTCCCCGCATTTTCGCATCACCTCAAACCACTCATGCGCGATGGCTCCCAATTCACCTCCATGCTCGTTCATCCAAGCATCGATGGCGGGGTCGCGTTCGACAGTTCCGTTGAATCGCAGCAATTCCGTTCTCATCGTCGCTCCATTTTCGCAGCTTGCTCCCAGCAGCGGCTCCTGGTTTTCAGAAAAAATCCGCGCCCAGGCTAATCCTCGGGCCACCCCGATTGGTTACCATAGCCAAAGATGCAGCCTACCGCCGAGGACGTATTACGAGCCTTTCGTACTGATGAACCGGAGCTGTTTATCGCCGCGGCATCGATCACGGTCGGCCTGGTAGCGGTAGGGTTCTCCTTAATCCGCAGAAGATTCGACCAGCTGCTTTCCTTCTTCGCCTGGTTCGCTGTTTTGTATGGCGCCCGGTTATGGATGCAATCGGACATCCTCCGCTTGATGCAGCACCCCTCTCCCTTCCTTGACAAGGTCCAGATGGCGCTCAACTTCTTCGTAGCTATCCCAGCCTTTCAGTTTTTCGCGGCCACCGGGTTGATTAGCCGCACAGGCCGGGTGATCGTTTATGTCGTATGCATCTTCGAGATGTGTCTGATAGCGGCAGTCTTTCTGGGATTGCCGCTGCTGACGCTCAATCATTTGAACAGCGTTGCCATGATCTTGAGTTCGGTTTCGCTTACCATCCTGACCTTACTCCAGCGGACGGTCAAAAAGGACGACGTGGTGTTTCGGGTTGGCTTGGTCACCTTTGTTGGCTTTGTCCTCTGGACAAATACAGCAGAGCTTCTCGGTCATCACCCAAACATCGAGCTTTATGGTTTCGCGGTGTTCCTGTGCTGTCTCGGATATGTGGCGGCGAAACGGGCGCTCGACCGCGACCAGCAGCTAAACTCCATTCAACAGGAACTCGAAGTCGCACGACGGATTCAACTCTCTATTCTTCCCGCAACCTTTGCGGCCTCTGAACACTTTACGGTGGCAGCAAGGTTTTTGCCCATGACCTCGGTCGCAGGCGACTTCTATGAGTTCATTTACACCGCGAACGGGACGGTGGGATTACTCGTCGCCGATGTATCGGGGCACGGCGTACCGGCGGCGCTGATAGCCTCGATGATGAAGGTCGCTATCACTTCACAGCGGCACCATGCGACGAACCCAGAGCGCTTGCTGGCGGGAGTGAATGAAGCCCTTTGCGGGAACACGCAGAATCAGTTTGTCACGGCAGCCTATGTCCACCTGGATGCAAGTTGCGGCAAGTTCTGCTACGCGGCTGCTGGACATCCTCCCATGCTTATGCTGCGAGATGAGCAGGTATTTCGCGTAGAAGAGAACGGACTTGTACTGGCGCTTTTACCCTCCGCGGTCTACGCATCGACGAAAGAGCCACTTGTTCGCGGGGATCGCCTGCTGCTCTATACCGACGGAATCATCGAGGCAGCGAATGCCGGCGGGGAAGAGTTCGGGTACGAACGTGTTGGTGATCTGCTGCAGGCAAGCGGGAAGATGGCTGCCGAGGAGGCCGCGGACCTAATCGTGAATACTGTGAGCGGTTGGTCCTCAAGCCAAAGTGATGATCTCACAGTTATCGTTTGTGATTACAAGAGGGGCTAATGGATGAGCCAGTTTTCTTTGATCATGTAATTTGTTGATTTCAATGAAGAGGGGCTGGCCGAACAAAATCAGATTTAGTTTCGTCGGCTATTGTCTGAGTGCCAACAAGCTTTCGCTTAAAAAATTACGCAAGGGCTAAAGAGTCGGCGTGAGATCTGCTGTTCGGAACTGCGTCCGGCGGAGTCTGTACTCTGAGAGAATCCAATAGGAACTGGACGGGTGCCCCACGTTCGGCTCAGCGTACGTGGGCCGAAAAATGATATGTTTCGATTGCTTTTCAGTTGACAGTCCGTCCTAATTTCCTCCCTTAAACTTCCGACGGCAGCGTTACGCCCGAAGCGTCAAACACGCTGCGTATTTTTGCTGCGAGGGCGGCGAACTCTGCGGTACCGAGCAGTTGAGCCGATCGGGGACGGGGGAAGGGAATATCGATGACCGCCGCGACACGGCCGGGACGCGGTGTCAGGACCACCACGCGGTCACTCAGAAAGACCGATTCAGCAATACCGTGGGTTACAAATAGCACCGTCTTGTGCTGGCCGGACCAGATGCGCTGCAGCTCGATGTTCATTGTCTCCCGCGTCATGGCGTCCAAAGCGGCAAAGGGTTCGTCCATCAGCAGGATTTTCGGATCGTGCACCAGGGCTCGCGCGAGCGCGACACGCTGCTGCATTCCGCCCGAAAGCTCGTTGGGAAGCCGCTTCTCGAAATCGCCGAGCCCCACCATACGGATGAGCTCGCGCGCACGATCGTGATAGTCGGCAATCCGCCGCCCCTGCACGTCCACTGGCAGCAGCACATTGCGCATGACCGAGAGCCATGGCAGCAGCAAAGCCTGCTGGAATACCAGCCCGACGTCGGGCCGCGGCGCGCGCACTTCAACACCGCCCACCAGGACCTTGCCCGAGTTCGGAGCCAGCAGCCCGGCTACCATACGCAACAACGTGGTCTTGCCGCAGCCGCTCGGGCCCAGTAGCGAGACGAATTCACCAGGCTTTATGTCGAGGTAAACCCCTGCCAACGCATTGAGCTGCTGCCCCTCGCGCGTTTCAAACTGGTGCCCGACATCCACGAACGTGATGCCTTCAGAGGACGAAGACCGGATAGGGCTCGTGGTCACGTTATTTCCAGTTTCTCGCCTGGTTGACGATGACTGGAATGGTCAAACTGATTGTACTGGGCAGCGAAGGCGTTGGTGAACAAGTCGGTGGGGGCGATGGGGCTGGAAATCTGCCCGGCATTGACCAGGTAGTTCTCGATCTTTTCAAAGATCGCAGCCTGCTGGCTGCCCCACGGAAAATCTACCGGGAGTTGATCCGCCCCCATGTCAACCATCTGTGCCTTGATGATGGCCAGATCGGTTGCGAGAGCTTTTGGATCGTTCCTGTCTTTTGGCGCGCGATCGGGATATTGCTTCCAGAAAGCACGGACGGCGGCCTCGGGGTTGGTCATGAGAAAGACGGTGGCCTTTGCCGTGGCTCGCCCTATTTTCGCGAGGACATCCGGGTTTTTGGCGAGGAAGGATTGGGTTGCGAATAAATTGTAACTGTACTGGTCCATTTCGTCAGGCGTTACGGGCAGGATGCGCACTGCGTATCCGGCGATCCGCTGGCGCGCGATGCCTCCGGTGAAGCTGACTTCAGCGTCCACGCTTTTGTTTTTCAAAGCTACGAAAGAAGGCGTTCCGTAACCGACACTGAGCAGTTGCACATCGTTCAGACTCATGCCGGCCTGTTTGAGGCGGGCCCGCAGATAGGTCACGCCGCCGCTGCCCAGATCGTTCACGCCGACCCTCTTGCCCTTGAGGTCGCGCACCGATTGAATGGGCGAATCCGGGTTGACGACGATGCGGTTGGTGCCGCGCCGGCAGACGGCGTAGAACGAGACGAGCGGAATTTTGATCTTGACGCGCTGAATCACGATCGGGTCCGGCTGCGCAAGCCCCACATCGGCTCGCCCGGAAAGAAGCAATTGCGCGACTGAAGCGGAGGATTGGCCGGGCACAACCTGCAACGTCGAGCCCTTCCTGCTGGAAATAGCCGAGAGCCTTGGGGAGGGTGGCGTAGGGATAACCGACATTCAGATCGGCGGTGGCGACGGCATAGGTGATTTTTCTCAGCGGTCCATTGTCGGCCAACAGCGGCGCAGCCATGGCAAAGCCACACGATGCGGCGAGGATGCCGAGGCGGCAGCAAGAAGCCGCGGCGTGATGAGCGATTTGGATACAGAACGACCTCACTTTCCCTGAAGAATGCGTGCGAGCCTCAGGCGCCGCGTGCTCCGTCGGGTTGATGCCCCCAGAAGACCAGGCGCTGACCGAGGAGGCGAACCATGGCGTGCAATACGAATCCTGTGAGCGATAACACTGCCAGCGCGGCGAATTCGCCCGCCATGTCCAGATTGGTGTTGTAGGTGAGGATGCGGTAGCCAAGCCCCCCAACCGCACCGAGAAACTCGGACACCACCGCCGCGATGATCGCCAGCACGATGGCCAGCTCGAGGCCCGCGAATAAAGCGGGCAAGGCGCTGGGAAGCTTCACCCGCAGGAAAACACGCCAGCGCCGCCCGCAATAAGCGCGCAGCATGTCGAGTTGATCCGGATCCGTGCGCTCGATCCCCGACAGGGTGTTGATCAGAACAGGAAAGAACACCGTTGATACGACCAGCGCCACCTTCGACTCAATGCCAAAACCAAACCATATCAGAAACATTGGCGCGAGCGCCGTCTTGGGTACCGATTGCAGGCCGATCACATACGGATACACAATCGTGCGCACGGGACGAAATTCGGAGATGACCAGGGCGAGAAAGAAGCCCACAAAGCTACCGCCAAAGAAGCCGATCATCACCTCACGCAGGGTCACGACGAGATCTTTGACGAAGGTGCCATCGGCGAGATTCGCCCATAAGGGATTGCCAGACTTCGAGAGGACTGGGAAAGATGGCGGGCGACACATCGAATTTTGTGGTGTACCACTGCCAAAAACACACCAGCACAATTGCGCTCAGGAGCCATGCTCCGAAGCGCGCTGCCTTTCTGTAGCGCGGGGCGGGGCACTCATGATGCAAACGCTCCGACTTCGGCAAAGCGCTTCTTTTGCCATGCCAGCGCAGCGGAAACTCCCTGCTCCTTGGCGATGCGCGTGAACTCATTGGCAGGCGCTGCACTGAGACCCATGACCGAGCGGTCCTCGCAATATCGAGAAGGGTGGCATAGCCCATGACTTCATAAAAACGATTGAGAAGGCTCTTGTTCCTGGTGAGCGTGCCGGGCGGCAGGAGGCACATGTGACGCACCACCTGATCGACGCGCGCATCGAGCGCGTCGGCGCTCACCACCTCGTTGATCAAGCCCCACGCTTCGGCTTGCTTTGCATCCAGACGGCGGCCGGTCAGCAGCAACTCCTTGAAGTGGCGAGGGGGCAAAGCCCAGGCCAAAATCGGAGACATGGTGCTGCCGCCGAACTTCACTTCCGGCTCGCCAAAAAAGGCATCTTCGCTGGCATAGGCCAGATCGCAGGAAAGACTCAAGGCGAGGCCGCCGCCCAGGCAGGCGCCACGAATTTTGGCGACCACCGGCTGGGGCAGCGACCAAAGACGTTCAAGACCAGAATAGGCGAGGCGGAAATGGTCGGCCCAGCCGGCGGGGGTCCGCTCGGGCATGTCCTTGTCGATGCTCACGTCGAACCCGGCGGAGAAGGCGCGGCCTTCACCGGTCAGGACGACGACGCGGATGGACTCATCGGCCGCGATACCATCAAGCGTCGCGACCAGTTCTTTCATGACTGCGTCGGTCAGCGCATTGAGCTTGTGAGGACGCGCGATGGTCAGCGTGGCAACGGCCTCCGCCGTGTGGCAGTGAATGAGGGGTGAAGCAGCTCATGGTTGAGGCCTCGGGAAGAGCAGAAGACGGGCGTCGGCGATGATGCCGCCGGGGTGCCGGGCGTTGACGATGACCGGGTTCAGTTCGAGCACCTCGAGCCGGTTGCCGATGGCTGCCGCAAGTCGGCCGACGCGCAGAATCAAGTTGGCGAGTTGATCGAAATCGGCTTTGGGGCCGCCGCGAAACCCGTCCAGCAACGGACGAACGCCGCTGCGTTCGATCAGCTTCAAGAGCGTCCTTTGGTCGAAGGGCGGCACGAGCATCGCGTTGCGATCGAGAATCTCGAGCAGCCGCCCGCCAAGGCCGAACACGACCACGAAGCCGAAGCTTTCGTCTTGCTTCGCACCGATGAAGACTTCGATGCCGCTGTCGAGTCTGAGGGGCAGCGACCACCCCTTCGCCGGGGATAGGTTCCTAACGGTGGGTCGAGACAGGCCAGGAGATGGTCGTAGGTCCGCGCCGCCGTCTCCTGCTGTCACGCCGAGCGCAACGCCGCCAACGTCGCTCTTGTGGACGACGCGTGCGGTGTCGATCTTCATGACGACCCGTGGTCCGAGATCGCGGGCCGCCTGCTCGGCTTCCGCCTTGCTTCGAACGCGGCGCATGGGCGGTGCCGGCAATCCCACGTCGGCCAGATAGGGAAACAGATCGGCTTGCCCTATCGCGGTCTCTGTCCTGGCGAGGATCGCCGAAACGACTTCGGCCGGCTCGGGCAAGGCCGGATGCACGTGGCTTTTGCAGCTTGCTAGCCGCTGCGCATAGATTGCGAGGTGACGGATGGCGCGCAAGGCTTCGCGGCTTCCCTCGAGCGCCGGAATGTTGGCGTCCCTGACTTCCGCCATCACCTCGTCATCGACGGAGCCAGCGCGGCTGGCCATCACCAGAATGGGCTTTTCGATGAGCGCAGATTCCTTGGCGGCGGCGCCCAACATCTCGCGATTGAACGAATAAGCGATGTCGGGGCTATCGCGATGGAAGCCCTGGAGCACGGCGACGACGTCAACGGAAGGGTCGGCGGCAACGGCGCGGATGGCGCGGCGCATGCGGTCCTGGTAGCTGCCGGGAACATTGAAGCCAATTCCGACATCGACGGGATTACGCGGCCACACGTCCGCAGGAAGATGAAGCACGCCTTGCAAGGCGGTCAGCGTTTCCGTCGAGAGTGCCGGCAAGGCCACGCCGTGCTCGACACACTGATCGGTTACGGTGCTGAGTTCACCGCCCGAAGTACCCAACATGCCCACGCGGAACGACGCCGGAAGCTCTGGCCACGACGCCGCCAGTTCCACGGTCTGCGCCAACTCGTCGAAATCGTCGACGAGGATGAAATTAGCCTGGCTCAGAGCCTGCCGGTAAACGGCCCCCGACCCGACCATCGCACCGGTATGCCCGCGCGAGACCGCACCGCCCTCCTGGGTTAGTCCGGCTTTGAGTAAGATGACCGGCTTTCCGGCGGCGTGCGCGCGTTCCGCCAGTTCGAACAATGCCGGAGGATTGCGGAACTGTTCGATGAACGCCACGATAAGCCGGGTGGCTGGATCTTCAATCGCATAGGCGATCAAGTCTTCGACGCTGGTGACCGCTTCGTTGCCGGTGGAAGCGAGGAAGGAAAGGCCATGGCGCCCCGCGATCGCCTGCAATAGCGAAGCGACCGACCCGCTTTGGCTGATCGCCGCGATCGAACCCGCCGTGTTGGCGGCGGAGATCTTGAAGCTCGAAATCGAAACGCGATTGGTGAAACTGAGGAAGCCGAGACAGTTAGGCCCGAGCGCTGGAATGCGCGCGTCCGCGCACAGACGCTGCAGCCGCTGCTGACGTTCCGCGCCGGCCGAGCCCCGCTCGAGGAAGCCGCCGGAATGAATCATGAGCGCGCGGGCGCCATGCGCGATCGCCTCCTCAACGGCGGGCAGAACTTTTTCGTCGGGAAGATTGATGGCAACCATGTCGGCGGGCTCGGGTAATGCAGCAAGATTTGGCCAACATTTGCGGCCCATGATTTCGGATCGAGTCGGATTGATGAGAAAAATTTCCCCGGTAAAGCCGAGCTCATCGTTGGTTTGCAGAAAACGACTGGTAAAGCTCACGCTGCTCTCACGTCCGCTCGCGCCCACCAGGGCGATGCGGCGCGGGTTGGTGATCGCTTCCCACCCTGCGCGGCTGAGACGCGGGGTCCAGTTGCTGCTAACGCCAGGCTCGGCTGGGCGACTGGTCACGGCCGCCGGCTTTCCCGGCTTTCAAATTCAACCTGAGCGGTTCCGCTGTTGGTGCGAAATCCTAATTCGCTGTGGCAAGCGATTTCGAGATCGACGAGACAGCGACCGTCCACGACGGATTTGCGCGTGACTCGCCCACTGCAGATCACCTTGAAGCCAACCAGCACCCATTCCTCATTGCGCTGAACGATCCTGGTCACGAATGCGTTGGGGCCGGCCCAGCGCGTGAGCATGGCTCCGAACCATTGGATGCGGAGGACGCCGGGCGCAAATGCATCGGGGACATGCCCGGTGCGGCCGATGCGGTCGAAGCCGGTGCCGATGGTGACCGCATTGAAGCGCCCTATATCAAAAGCCATCAACGGCCCAAGTTCCCACGGTGGAAGCTCTTCATGCTCGGCGATGTCTTCGAAATATCGCGCTGCGTCGTAGCGGCGAACGGGCGTGGGAAAGGTACCAGGCAGGGCCGGCGGCGTGGCGATATTGCGCGTGAACTGGCCCGGCTCGAGCGGCGGATAAGTCTGCGCGATGGTGCCCGCATCTTCAACGCGCCTGGCATCAAAGCGGAAGGTGAACGAGTTCAAACGCGCAACGACCTCTCCCCTTTGGTTGGTGAAGCGCATTTCTTCATTCACCAGAACGGCATCGCCGAGTTTGCGCGACTTCTTGGGCTCGATGCCTGCAATCCTGCCATAAGAAAAGACCGTATCGCCGGGACGCACGGGGCGAAAAAACTCCCAAGCCTCGGTGGCGTTGTCGTTGCCTTCCAGTTCCTTGCCGCCGGCATCCCTTATGCCCGGCATCCTGCCTAGCCAGGCGGGCGATCCGTGGGCGTAGAGATAACCGGGCGGCGCAATGATGCCGCCCCAGCGAGTGGTCGCGGCGTACTCGTGGTCAAGGTAAAGAGCATTGGGATCGGGAATGCAGTAGGCAAAGTGACGAATGCCATCCCGCGTGACGTCGTAATTGAATTGTTCAGGCTGGGGAAGGTCCTTGCCAACGAGCGCGGCGTAGTCCGACACGTCTAGGTGAGTCTCGCCCATCCGGCCCCTCTCGCGCGATTTCGCTCAGACTATAGCATACGCAAAAATGGTCACTGAGCATCCACCACACAGCGAAATCCGATCGTCCCGGCACGATCGCGCCCCGGGGACATCAGCAGGAACTTCTGGTGTTCGTCGAGGCGGTAGGTCTGAGGAAAATACCAGATCGACCCTCGCGGTTGGTAGTACGCGCCGCCGCGCAGAATTGCCGCGCGCGTGTGCTGGTCGCGAAACTCGTCGGTCCACTGCGAAACGTTTCCGGTCATGTCGAGCACGCCGAAGGCACTGGCCCCTGACGGAAACGCATCCACATCCGTAGGTGCGCGCATCACACGCCCGTGGTCGGGAGGAGGAAGCGCTCGATCATTCCAATCGTTTCCCCAGGGATAGAGGCGGCCATCGGAGCCCTGCGCGGCATATTGCCATTCCCAATCGTGCGGCAGCCGCTTTCCGGCCCACGCCGCATACGCGCGTGCATCTTCGATGGAGACCCAAGTCACCGGTTGGTTCGCCGCACCCGCGGGAAAGGTTCCGTTGGACCAAAGGCGCAGAAAATTGTGATCGTCCGCGGGACGGTAATGCGCGGCGTCGACGAATTTTTTGAACTCGGCATTGGTTACCGGCGTCCGGTCCATATAGAACGTCTTCATCTGCAGCCGCCGGCGATGGAATCGGCGCGGCGCGTCTTCCCATGGATATTGCACGTCGACGCCAGGATCGTTGCCACCTTCGATTTCGATCCCGCGCACGGCAAAATCAAAATCGCCGGATGGAATACGAATCATGCCGGGGGGCGCGGAGACGGCTGGTTTTGTCGCCGCCATCTCAACCATGGTCTGCGGCAGATACTTCCACTCGCGCGAGTACTCACTGAGAGGGCGTTTGGCGCGCTCGGCCATAAAGGCGAGCAGCTCCTTCCATTCGCCGGTCAGTTCCGGAGTCATGAGCACCGCGCCAAAACCAAGGCCCTCGATGGAAAATCGCAGCCTATCGTTTCCCCCGGCGACGTCGGGAGTCAGCTCGACGCCATGCCACAGGTCGTAGTAATGCATCCCGTTGCTGTGCGCTATGCTCAGCTCCTCACCTGAGACGTCGTATTCGTTGCGATTGACCATCGTCCACAGGTTTGCGTTTTCGCTGGTGAACCTGCTCGCGAAAACGCCGGACTGCAGGGTCGCCGTATAGGGCTCCCAATCCGGGCTTTGCAGTGTTGGCCCGAAGGCTCGCTCGATTCGTGTGAATCGCAGCACGGCTTCGGCATCGTGCGCTGTCGTGCCATACCAAAAGCCCCACAGATTTTCGGCCGACACATAACCGATGCCGTTGAAGAAGGAGTGCTGCAGACTGTTGGTCTTATCGCGAGTGAAGCGATCTGTGACATTGATGGTGTGCCGCCGCTCGAGCCATTTGGCCTGGTTGACCATGGGCACGAACGGATAAGGCGTGTCTTCCCACGTTACCCAGTCGTTCCAACTGATCGTGCTCCACGCGAGCGACTCGTCGCGAATGGCAAATTGAGGTTCGAGCGCAAGCGGATGGTGGGCGGCATCGGCGGCCGCGTGAAAAGCGGCAGGGACATCTTCGAGGGTATCGAAATTGACGCCGTCAGCGCCGATTTGCCCCATCAATTCCGCAAGAGCCGTCGCGGTAGGTGCGGCCGATTCGCGCGTGCCAGTGTCCCAGGCCAGGGTGGGGAAGAAGACGCGGACGCCGCGGGCGTGGAATTCATCGATCATGTGGCGAACGCCGGAAACTCCGCCGGGCAGGTCGCGAATGAGGTCGAACTGGTTGCGGTCGTCTACGCCAAGATTGGGATAGAGCGGCCAGATGAGAACGGCGTCGATGGGGCCCAGGCGTCCTTCGACCTCGGCGAGAAAGCGGTCAACCGTGTATTGATTCTTGTCCGGATCGAAGAATGTGCGGTCCCAGATCAGCAGCTGGACTTGCGAATACACGTGCTGCGTCCAAGCAAGCTCGGGCCGCTCGTACTCCGTGCCCTGGTAACGCAGGCGCTCCAGCCGTTCCTGTCGCCACGCTTTCATTTGCGTGCGCCAGGCATCCGCCGCGACGGGATTTTCGGGCCCAGGAAGCAGTACATCCGCGGGGCCGGCCGGCTGGGTGAGATTCAGCACGCCGGCCGGCGGGACTAGCGCATGACGCGGACGCCACTCGTCGGAAAAGGCAGTGGCAGAAATCATTGCGGTTATTGCGAGAGCAAGGTAAAGGAATCTGGGCGGAAGGCCTTTGCGGGAAGAGTGCGTAGGTCCTCTGGCGAGGAGGCTCTCCGAAGCGCTTCTGTGCTTTTTCATTTTCAGACAGAGCGAATATAACCGAATGACGCGGTGAGTTCACGTAAATCCACCTAAACCAAGTAAAGGTGTCGTTGCCAATTATAGGAATTCGTCTAACCATTATTTGTGAGCGTAGTTGGGGGCTCTTCGCGCTGTTCTTCAAGCGGTGCTGATCTGAGGGCGCAGTACTATAATCGTAGAAGGCTCGCAGTGCTCGGTCGCATAAGTAGAGTTTTCTCCCCGTTGGACGCCAGCCCAAAATTTGAAATCATGTAACATTTACTTTCCTCGAATACACCTTCGGCAACGCGGCCTTCAGGCTGCACCCGCCTGTAGCTTCAGCATCGGCTCAGTCCGCCACTGCTTCGACAGCAGCAGCACCCAATCATCGGCAAACAAGGAGCAGTAAGTATTGAAAGGCAGTAGTCATGATCAGAAGCACAGCTCATCCCCCGGGCGCTTGAGCATAAACGGGCGTGATAAGGCACGGCTTACGCATCATTTACGAAAGCCGATGTTGAATCGCCCGCTTTCTCCACGCGAAAGACAAGTTGCAAAACTTGTCGCTCATGGAATGACTAACAAGGAAATAGCGGCGATGATGGGGGGGATTACCGAGCAAAGTGTCAAGAACTCTGTGGCCCACATCATGATGAAAACGGGAGCACCCAATCGAGTGCGCATCGTTATTTGGGCATTAAAGAATGATTTGATTAACGTAGAAAATCTATAAGTGGTCGAGAAAAAATTACCGAATTTGCGTCAACCAATTATGCTCATGGTCGAACCGGTTCGGTAAGTCTCGAAGCCGCAATGTTTTCCTCTTTCGCCCGGCCGTAGATCATGCGCAGCAACTTTGCTGATGCGCTTACGCATGTTCTTGCTCCGTCCGCCAGTCCTAGAGCTGTTCGATCTTTACGTTACCGTCGGAAGTGTTGATGGTGAGCGGCGTGCCTCCGCCATTTAGCTTTCCGCGCAACTCATGGCCGGACTGGTAATGGTCCATGGTAAGGGGAAGAGCGCAATCCACATGGCCGTCGCTGGTATGCACGCTGAGGTCGGCGGCGAAGCTCTGGGGGACGCGAATTGTCATCGAGCCATCAGACGATTGAATGGTTGAGGCCCCAGTTAGCTTCGTTCCCTCGCGCAAGTTGAGCTCGAGCGTGCCGTCGCTGGTGTGAAGCGCAAGCGCGTGGAAAAGGCCGTCGACGCTGAGGTTGCCGTCGCTGGTGTGGGCGTCGATTGCGCCATCGGCATCGGTGACCCTCACGTGGCCATCACCAGACTTGATGCGCAGGCTGCCCGAGACGTGATCGAGGGTCAGGTTCCCGTCGCCAGTGGTCAGACCCAGGTCGCCCTGCAACCCGGAGAGAGTTACATTTCCGTCAGAGGTCTTGGCTTGCAGTGTGAGCTGGGCGGGGCTTTCGACGGTCACCCGGGTTTGCTCCCTGTGCCAGCCAACGTGCACGCCAATGTGCGGCAGCTCTTTGAAGAGAAAGTGAACCTCATCGCCGCTTTGGCCCTCCTCCAGGCGATAGTCGCTCAGCTTCCGCCCCTCCACTTCGACGTGAATCCGGATTTCATGGCAGTCCCCACAGGGATGAAATTCAACGCCCGCGTCCGAGGTTTCGAGGGTAAGCGTGGGCTTGCCAGTGACCGGATAGGTCTTGGACCAGGAGTGATCGGGATCCTGCGCGAGGGCGGTCAACGAGGAGAGAATGGCGAGCCCGGCCAGTGCCACAGCATATTTAGTCTTCATGGCAGTGTGATACGGAGCTGATCCTTGAAAGGTTCCTTGAAATTTGGGCATATCCAGCAGGTGCCCGTCGAGGCGGCTGCCCGCCGGCAAGACTATACTTGCGCTATAGTGCCAGCGCAGGGCGCAGGCATCGACTTGTCTTCGGAGCGCAACCATGAAATTGACAGGACTATCTATACTTGGTTTCCGTACAGGCTCAGTGACCAAGGAAGTCTTCCATGCTACGAACGCCCGCACCGGGGAGCGGCTGGAGACAGACTTTTTCTCTGCGACAGCAGAAGAAGTAGACGCGGCCGCGGTTCTGGCGGACGATGCTTTTGCTGTTTACAGTCGAACGACGGGCCGGGAGAAAGCGGCGTTCTTGCGCGCCATCGCCGCCAATATCGAATCGATCGCCCCCCAATTGATCGAACGTGCGGAACAGGAAACGGCCCTCCCCAAAGCCCGCTTACAGGGTGAAACTGCGCGTACCTGCGGCCAGCTTCGCCTGTTTGCCCAGGTCGCTGAGGAAGGCTCCTGGGTCATGGCTCGCGTCGACCGTCCGGATGCAGAGCGTAAACCTGCTCCCAAGCCGGACCTGCGCTCCATGCTGCGTCCCCTGGGCCCGGTCGTCGTCTTCGGCGCGAGTAACTTTCCCCTGGCGTTCTCCGTGGCCGGCGGGGATACCGCGTCCGCCTTAGCCGCGGGATGCCCGGTCATTGTCAAAGCCCATTCGGCTCATCCCGGTACCAGCGAACTGGTAGGTCAAGCCGTGCAGCAAGCCGTCCGGCAATGCAATCTGCCCGAAGGTGTTTTCTCCCTTCTGTTTGGCCGCGGTGCGCAAATCGGTGTCGCCTTGATGAAACATCCCCTGGTGAAAGCCGGCGGGTTTACCGGATCACGGGGGGCCGGCAGGCAATTAATGGATACGGCGGCCGCCCGGCCGGAACCAATCCCGTTTTATGCCGAGATGAGCAGCACCAACCCGGTGTTCATCCTTCCTGGTGCGTTAAAGGAGCGTGCTGCCGGCATCGCCAGCGGACTGCATGCTTCGTTCACCCTCGGAGCGGGTCAGTTTTGTACCAAACCCGGAATGGTCTTTTTACCCGAAGGGGCCGACGCTCCGAAGTTCGTCGACCAACTGCGGCAATCGGTGGATGAGTCGGCGCCATTCTACTTGCTGACCGGCGGTATTCGTTCGGCTTATCAAAGCAGCGTTGCCGATCGCAAGAGGCGGCAGGGCGTGAGTGTGGTTGCGGAGAAGTCCATCGCCAGCAATGGCCGGGAACTCGGTGTGGGCGCAGCCCTGCTCGAAACAGATGCCCAGACTTTCCTGAAAGACGCGGAACTCGAGGAGGAGATTTTCGGCCCGGCAACCTTGTTAGTCCGCCACGCCAACCGCGAGCAAATGCTGGAGGCGGCACGTAATTTTGAAGGCCACCTCACCGCAACCATCCACGGTACCGAGGAGGACCTGCGCAGTTTTGGCGATTTGATCGCGATCCTCGAAAACAAAGCCGGCAGACTATTGATCAATGGTTTTCCAACCGGAGTAGAGGTTTCCCATGCCATGGTGCACGGCGGACCCTACCCATCGACCTCCGATGGGCGTTCCACCTCGGTGGGCAGCCAGGCAATCTTCCGTTTCACGCGGCTCATCTGTTACCAGAATTTTCCTGACGCTGCGCTACCCGCGGAGTTGAAAAACGAAAATCCCCTTCATATCTGGCGCATGGTGGATGGCGAGATGACGAGAGAGGCCGTCATGCAAGCCCACGAAGTGCCACAGTGATGTTCACTACGGATTCGCTTCGCCCGAGGCGGCGGGGTCGTAGTATTCGCGCCAGGAGGCAATTTTACCGCCCTGCAGGTCTACGATGATGGCGTCGTGGGAGACACCGCGCTTGCCGTCTTTTCTTCGGGTGATGGCCCAGTCCCACTCAATGGCTAACTTCTTGCCGTCGGGGGAGGCGAAGACATTTTTGATTGTGACATGGAGATCGCTGAAGTCTTTGAAGTAGTCCTTCATGGAGGCGGCCATTTGGGGGGCGGGCGTGTTTCCCTCGGGAGACGTCAATACCGCGGTTGGCAGCCAGTCGGAGGCGGCCAGGGCGAAGTCCTGCTTCTCCCAGGCTCTTGCCTGACGTTCTACCAACTGCCGGGCTGCTGTTTGCTGGGCTAGCCCGAGTGATGTCGTGAGTAGCATGGCTGCTAACAAGAAGTTCTTCAATCGCTTCCCCCTTCTGGTTAACACGTGATCGTGACCGGCATCTGCACCGGGGCGGCGGCGTAAAACTTTTCCTGGAGTTCCTCAACGCTGTCAAAGTGTTTGCCTTCCACATGGCGCGCGGCCACGTCAAAGACTAGCGGCGACGCGGCGAAAGGATAAGGGGCGAGGCGGAAGTGACGCTCGCCCAGCCGCTCGACCGCGATCCTGCTTTCGCCGCCTTCGTTCTGAGGCAGCGCATGTTGCAGATCCCCCGGTTTAGGGTAGTCGACGCAACTCAGCAGCGAGAGAGTGTCGCAGGCTTGCAGCAGGCGGAAGTGATTCTCAATCCGCGACGGGGAGGTTTCTTCCGGGGTTAGCTGCGTGTCCGCGGCCAGGCGGGCTCGCAGCTCATCTTGAAATTGCGCCTGCTTTGCGAGAAATGCGTCGAGCAGCGGGAGTTGTTCCGGTTGGATGGTGGTGCGATCGGCCCGGGCTGTCAACAGATTGTAGGTGTGCATGGAGACCAGCAGGGCGGCATAGGGATCCCGGGCGGCTACCATGCGGACGGCGCGCTCGCGCACGGCGAGATAGTCGGGGAGGTCTATTTCTTCGAAAGCTGAGTACTTACCTACCAGCTCGACGGAAAATGCGCTGGGCTTTCCCTGGCGGGTAATTTGCGGTTGTTGATCACGCGCGGCCCAGCCGTCGTCGTGGACGGTGACGCCGCGCAGCACCTGCTCGCGCGGCTCAGGCGCGAGAAAGAGGTCGTTACCCCACTTCTCGGCGAAGGCTCCGGCAAGGTGCGCGTGATCTACGTGGGTTACCAACCACCAGCCGGTTTCAGATTCCAGACGAAGCATCGTTCCCTCTCATAATGCAGTTTGTGTATGGCGTAAAGGGCCGATCCTTTAGAAAAAGCGTACCTCAGGGCCTAGAACCCTCATAGCTGTGGCCGGTACGGCCCGGTTGAAGCCGTGCCCTGATACAAAATCAATTTCGTTTCAGCCAGATCAGCCTCATCGATTTCGACGAAGTGCGGCACGGCTGAACAGGATCCGGAAAAACTCATGTTTGTATCAGGGCACGACTTTAGTCGCGCCGTAAATGATTAAGAATACGTCGGGCTTTAGAGCGTGTGTGAGTACCCGAAGCTTTGGGAGCCATCCGGGGCGCACTGCAGATCCCTCGGCTTCGCTCGGGATGACAAATTTAGATTTGACACTTTCGTTGGGCTTCGTAATACGGATAGAAAGACTCCGTTCGATCGAAGCAGCACAACGTACTCTGCCGTCCCAATCGCCCGCATCACCCGCATCAATGGAAGCGCTCCCCTCCCCCTTGTCATCCCGAGCGAAGCCGAGGGATCTGCAGTGCGCCCCGGATGGCTCCCAAAGCTTCGGGTTCTCACACACGCTCTTTAGCCCCTCAGGTTTTGCTTTCCCGCCCGGGCAGACTCTTCCGCAGCCTGTGAAGCCCCTATTCATCCGTCATGGTGCGCGCGGATTCATGCCAGTTATGCAGAAAATACCACTCCAGAAACATGACCAGGAAGAAGAAAGCAAAGCCCAGCACGGTTGCGGCCAGGACCAGGGCAAAAAGATAATCCGTTTGCAGCTGGGCGCTGGCGTACAAGATAGAGTAGCCCAGACCGCCCTCGCCTACCCTGCTGGAGCCGGCAAAGAGCTCTCCTGTAATCGCGCCAATCACAGAGATGCCGGCGGCAATGCGGATCCCCACAAAGAGCGAGGGCACGGCATGGGGAAGACGCAGCCGGGTAAGGATCTGTAAGTGCGAAGCGTCGTGCATGAGGAAGAGATGGATGAGATTTGGCTCTACGCTGATCAGTCCCTGAGTGGTGTTGGCGATGATCGGCGCCAGGCAGATGATAAAGGCCACCAGCGTTACCGACAATGTGCCCGGACCTACCCACATCAGGATCAGCGGCGCGACGGCGACGATGGGCACGGTCTGCAACAGAATGGTGTAGGGGTAAAGCATGCGCCGGATCCATCGGGATTGGGCGAAGAGCAACGCGATCAGTACCCCGACAACGATACTCGCTACCAAGCCTCCTGCTGCCTCCTCTGAGGTGATGGCCAGCGAGGCCACCAGCGAGGGAAAACGGGCGACCACTGCCCGCCCCACGGCCAGTGGCGGGGGCAGCATGTAGGGCGGCAGATGCAAGAGAATGTCCAGGCCCTGCCAAAGCAGCAGAAGCCCGGCAAAGACGGCCAGCGCGTTGAGGAGTGTAACGGCATACTTCTTCATGCGCTGCGCACTCCGCGAAGCGCCCGGGAAACATGGGTCACGTAGGATTCGAACTCCGGACTCTCTCTCGTGACGCTGGTGCGGGGAAAGGGGAGATCGATATTTATTTCTTGCGCGATGCGGCCCGGCGAGGGCGCCAACACAATAATGCGGGTGGAGAGAAAAACAGCCTCGGCGACAGAATGGGTGACGAAGACCGCGGTCCAGTCTTGTTCCGCTCGCAGGCGCAGCAGCTCTTCGTTGAGACGATCGCGGGTCATCTCGTCGAGCGCGCCGAAGGGCTCATCCATCAGCAGCAGGCGCGGCCTGGTGGCGAGTGCGCGGGCGACGGAAACGCGCATCTTCATTCCACCCGAAAGTTGCCGCGGGTAGGCGCGCGCCACGTGGGTTAGTCCCACCAGCTCCAGCAGCGCGCCCACTTTCTGTTTGCGGACTTCGCGGGCGACGCGCTCCAGTTCCAGCCCCAAGCCTACGTTGCTGCTTACGGTTCTCCAGGGCAAGAGGGTGGCGTCCTGAAAGATGTAGGAAATGGTCTCGCGAGCGTTCACAGGGGTCATGCCGTCGACCAGAATGCTGCCGGACGTCGCGCTAGTAAGGCCGGAAATCAGCTTGAGCAAGGTAGACTTGCCGCAGCCGGACGGGCCGATGAGGCTGACAAATTCTCCCTTGGCAATGGTGAGATCGATTTGTTGCAGCACCGTGGTGCCGGCATAGCGTTTGCTTACGCCGGCGAGTTCGACTTGCGGTGCCCGCAATTCCGTACTCATGAGGTTGCCGCCAATGGCAATTCCAGCCGGGAGGGATGCTCCGCGTCATGCAGCACCATCTGAGTGGAGCGCTGCCAGTTCCACGAATCCGCAAGCCATGGCTTCACGGCGGTCGATGGGTTGCGATCATATAAGGGAAAGGCGCTGCTCGCCACTTCGAGACGGATCGCATCGCCGGCGGCAAAGACACAGGAGGTGGGCTCGAGCGTGATCTCCCAGCAGTGAATGGCGTCCGCGGTGTAGCCGTGCTCGCGAAAGAGATACGAAGAGCGCGCGATGCCTATGCATACAAAATCGGCCTGACCGTTGGGCCGAAGGCGCACCAGTTTGCCGGTGAAGTCGGCGTGGGCGGCAGAGGTGACTGCGTAGAGTTTGAGTTGGGGCGATCCGAAGATGTGAATTGGTTCGGCCAGAGGAGGACCAGAGTAGACCAGGAGGTTGTTGCCTAATTCCATCTGGGCTTGATTGATGGGTCCGGCCAGCGCCGCCGCACCTCCTGGGGCGAGTACCGGAACTTCAGGATCGTAGATGAAAATGTCGCGCGGTTCGGCAGAGGCGGGTGGTGTGGCCGAGAGTGCACCGTCCCCTTTACGCGAGTCGGCGCCGCCTGCGCTGCGCAGATAGAGAGAGAGACTGGTCGGGGGAAAGCTCTCCGCATCGCACCAGCGATTGGCGCCCAGCGCGAAGTGACGGATGCGCGGTTCATGGGCGAATTCCCCGCTGTCTTTAAGCCAATGATTGAACCAACGCAGCAGCAGCGCATCGGTATCGAGCAATGCCACGGGACCGAGATTGTGCTCACCGATCATTTCTCCCCACGGGATGTGCACCCAGGGACCGGCTACCAGATATTGATCTGGACGCGCGGACATCGCTCGAAAGCCGTCTACGCTGCCGCCAAGGTAGGTGTCGAACCAGCCGGAGAGGTGGAGTGCAGGGACCGCGATCCGATCGAGAGATTCGCTTACATCGAGGGCGGACCAGTAAGGGCCGGGGGTGTCGTGGGTGATCCAGTCCTGCACGTAGGTTGGCAGGCCCTCGTGTTGCAGTTGTGGATGCAAGCCGTAGGGCGTGACCAGGGGCTGGGTGCGCAGATCGGCCCATGCCCTTTCCAGGCCGTCGCTAGCGGTGCGGAGTTTGCGCCTCCGGGCATCTGCTTTCAACATCTGTAGACCCCAGCCCAGACTCGAGGCCAACCGCAGCGCTCCCTGGCGATAGAACCAGCCGTGATAGAGATCGCATGCGGTCTGCGCAGGGGCGATGCAGATCAGGCCTTCCGGCTGCTCGGCTGCAGCTAACAGCTGGGTGAGGCCCTGGTAGGAGAAGCCGTACATGCCTACCTTACCGTTCGATTCGCTGCGCGTGCGGAGCCAGCGGATAGTGTCCGCTCCGTCGCGGCCTTCGGTGCGGAAGGGATAGAAGTCGCCTTCGGAATCGCCGCGGCCACGCACATCCTGGATCACGACGTTGTAGTCATGGGCGGCAAACCAAACCGGGTGCGCGTACACCACGGTTGAGGCGATATCCCTGCCGTAGGGTTGGCGCATGAGCAGGGTTGGGTGTGGTCCGGGCGCGGGCGGGTAGTAGTGATCGGAGACCAATACGACTCCGTCGGACATGGTGCAATGCTGGGAGCGTTCGAGACGTACGCCGGAGCCGCAGTCGATCATGGCTTGTGCCAGTTCTCGTAGGCGGCCATGGCGGTCAGGGCTGCCGCGATTCTGGTAGCTGCTTCCTCGATCCAGAGCGTTCCCTTCTCTGCTGTCGCGGGATTGGGATCGCCCATCACTCCGCTGGGCGCAATGTCACGGGTGAGCCAGGCGAAGTTCGCGGGCGAATTCTCCGGACGCAGCAATTCGGGTTTTTCAATATCCGCGATGTAATTCACGGTGTACTCGTTGGTGTGTACCAGCTCTGGTATGGCGCTGAGCAGAAATGAGGTTTCTACTTCGCCTGCGTGAAAGCCGTATGCACGTTCCTGCGCGCCGAGCCCGGTGAAGGTTGCGCCGCCGGAGCCGAAGAGCGAGAAGAGGCGCAACCCGAACTCTGCCCGTAGGTCGCGCGCCATCACGTCGACCAAGGACGAGTTGCCCCCATGGGTGTTGAAGAGGACTAGTTTTTTGAAACCGGAGGCGGCTATGCTGGCTCCCAAATCGCGCAACACGGCCATGAAGGTCGTCGAAGATACGGAGAGTGTTCCGGGAAAGCCAATGTGCTCGTTGCTCTTGCCGTAACAAACAGCGGGGAGGCCGTAGACCGAGATCTCCTCCGGCAGCCGCGCCAACGCGGAACCGAGAAGAATGCTGTTGATAAGTGTGTCGGTGGCTAGAGGAAGGTGTGGGCCATGCTGCTCGATCGCAGCCGTGGGCAGTACCAGCAGCGTCTTATCGCGGGGTAGAGCATCGACCTGCTTCCAGGTGAGATAAGCGAAGTTACGGCTGTCGGGGATCCAGCTCTTCATGCGATGGAGGCTCCGGCAGGGGCCTTTTCGAAAGTGACCATTTTGCCCGGATTCAAAAGTCCCTTGGTGTCGTACTTGTACTTCGCCAGCAATTGCACATTGTCGCTGCGATAGCGGCCTCCGCCCTCCACGTTGTTCACATGGGGGTTGGCCACGCTGACTCCGATCTCCCGACAGTAGTCGATCATTTCGTTCAACCGTTCTTCGGTGCTAAAGCGGACTACGGGAATGGAGCCGGGAAAGACCACGCCCTGGGCGTTCTTTATGAATTCGAGATGAAATAAAAATTCGTCGCCGAAGCGCTGCTTGAGCCGGGCAAACTGGCTGCGGGCGGCCACCGCGTCGAAAGCGCATTGCAGGTAGGTGTACGCAGGGTCGGCCTTCATGGCCCAGAGTGTGGTGTGGTTCCAGGTGTAGTCGGAGAGCAGGGGCACCGTACGGAGACCGTTGTAGGGCGCGGAGAAAGTCATCACGCCTCCGGCCTCGCGGACGGCTGCTTCCAGGCTGGCCCGCTGAGCTTCCGCGATCAGAAAAAAAATCAGCGCCTTGCCCTCGGGGGCCAGTGTGCTTACCGGGGTAAAGAACGAGGAGATGGGCCACTCGAAGGTGGTGATGAGGCGCTTAGTCCAATTGTCTGCGGTGGCTACGCGCTCACTGAAATCAAATGCCTGGTCGAAGGTATCGAAGGCCACGGCACATTGCCCCCACTCGACACTCGGAGCCAGCGCCAGCCATATGCGGGTAATGATGCCATTGGTGCCCCAGGCGTGCAGGATCTCGTGAACGGCTTCTCCTTCATGATGGACGAGGCGGGGCTCCTCTTCCATGGTGACCACGTCGATGGCGCGCACGGTGGCGAAGTCTCGCAGGCCGCCATGGGCCACCGAGCCAATGCCTCCCGAGCCTCCGGCCAGGAAGCCTCCCACCGAGGCCTTGACTACTGTGGACGGGTAGCAACGAAGCTCCCATCCCACCTTGCGCGCCTCTGCTTCGAGCACGCCCAGGCGCACGCCTGGCTGGCAAACCGCGACCCCATCCCCGGCGATGGATTCAATCTGGTCCATACGAGAGAGGTCGAGCAGCACGCCCCCGTGAAGGGGCACCGCCTGGCCATAGTTTCCCGTCCCCGCGCCCCGCGGGGTGACCGGAATGTCGTTGGCATAGCAGTAGCGAAGGACATCCTGAATTTCTGTGACGTTCCGTGGATGAACGACCACGTCGGCGACCTTGCCATCCAGCCGCTTGCGCAGCACGGGAGAGTACCAGTAGAAGTCGCGCGACAGACGATTGACCACTTGAGGAACGGTCGAGACCCGCGCAGGATCGCCCAGGATGGTGGCCAGAGACACTTCCAGCGGCGTTGTCATGTGGCTGCTCCTTTCTCTCTTATGCCTTACGACTGCTCCAGGTGGCGAAGGCCTCGAGCATCCGCGGGTGGGTAAATAGGGTATAGCAAAGTTCCCGCAGGATGGGCCCGGTTACGACGCATTGCATGTCGCTGCGCCGGACAAGCTCGGCGGCTGGAATCTGAATCTGGCGGCAGTGCCGGTTGGCATCCTCGATGGTGGCGCCGTAGACCACACGATCGAGTCCTGCCCAGAGAGCATTGGCCATACACATGGGGCAAGGCTCGCAGGTGGAATAAAGTGTATAGCCCTGGAGCCCGTAACTCTTGCGTTTTTTGCAGGCAAGGCGCACGGTGCGCAGCTCTGCGTGGGCGGACGGGTCGTTTTCTATGGCCACTGCATTGCGGGCACGCATCAGCGTCTCTCCGCTTTGGGTGTCGACGATCAGGGCGCCAAAGGGTACCGGGCGCGGGGTCTTGAAACTAAGAGCAGTAAATTTGACCAGTGCTTTGAGGTGGGCTTCATCCGCCGCGGTGGCGTCAGGGACGGAGGATTCTTCGACGGTCATGCGGAAGTTTAAATCATTTTCCGGAGATCGGGCGCAGGCACGGCATGGTATACACAAACCGATATGTCTGTCTTGACTCCACTCCAAACAGCCTTGTCGGCAAGCGAGCCGGCGTTACAAGCGCAGGAAGCGCTGGCGCGCGCCAACAGCAACGCCGGCCGGAATGTGTATCTCGCCTTGGATCGCGAACGTGTACTGGCGGAAGCGGAGGCCCTCCCTGCCCGCTTTCCTGATCCGGCGCAGCGGCCGCCATTGTTCGGCGTCCCCATCGGGGTTAAAGATTGCTTCGATGTTGCGGGCTACCCTACCACTTGCGGTTCCCATTTCTATGCGGACAAGAACGGCATCGCCGCGGCCGACTCCGCCGTGGCCGCGCGGCTGCGGCAGGCCGGCGCTCTGATCATGGGCAAGACCCATCTGCATCAGCTGGCTTACGGCATCACCGGAGAGAACAGCGAGTACGGCGATTGCGTGCAGCCTGACAATCCGCAGGCGCTCACCGGAGGCTCGTCCAGCGGAAGCTCCGCCAGCGTGCAGGAGGGCTCAGCGGTTGCCTCCATCGGCACGGATACGGGAGGATCCATTCGCGTGCCGGCCGCGCTGTGCGGGTTAGCCGGCTATCGGTCATCGCTCGGACTCGGGCTCGGGCTTGGGGGCGCCCAGGCATGGGAGGGAGGCTTCCATCTGGCTGTCTCATTCGACACCCTGGGATGGCTTTTCCGCGACCTGCGCGACGGGCCGGCGCTGGCCGCCGCGCTGCTCGATGTGCCGGTGGTTGCGGCGCCTCAAGGTGTGACCATCGCTGCTGTGGGCGAGGCTTATCTGCACGACTGTGAACCGGCGGTATTAGAGATGTACCGCGGCTGGCAGACGGAGCTACTCCGGAATGGCGTCCAGATCCGCGTCTTCGAACCCGATTTTTGGACGGATTCGCGTGAGATCTTCGGCGGCATCCAGGCACACGAGGCGGCCGCGGTGCATCGCGGATACTTCGAACACTTTGAACCCACGATCAGGGATCGGCTTGCCTGGGGCGCATCGCTCTCCGCCGCCACCATCGAGGATTTGCGTAAGCGCCACGTGGTGTTTCGCGGGCGAATGGATCAGTTACTGCAGCAGCATGACTTTCTGATACTGCCGTGTGCACCGATGACCACACTGCCAGTAGGCGCGGACCACTCGGCCACGCGGCTGAAAATCTTGCGCTACACCACGCCGGCCAGTTTGGCCGGTACACCCGCGGTCACGCTGGCGGCTAAGGGCGGCGGAGTGCAGTTGGTTGGGGCGCGGGGCAGCGACGCGCGGTTGCTCGCTTTCGCAGCCAGCCTGGGCGGGAAAATTGGCCGCCGGTAATGAAGATGGGAATGCTACGCTGCAATGCATGAGGATACCTTTACGACTTACTGTGTGCTTGCTGGGCATGAGCCTCGTGCTCGGGGGCTGCGGGCGGCAGCGGGCCTCGAGCGGGCTTACTCCGGTCAAGCTGCAAACGGACTGGTATCCCCAGCCGGAGCATGGGGGCTTCTACGACGCCCAGATTCGTGGCTACTACAAAGACGAAGGCCTGGACGTGACTATTCTTCCCGGTGGCCCTTATGTGAACTCCAGCCAGGAAGTCTCGGTGAATGCAGTGCAGTTCGCTATGGGTTCTTCGGACTATGTTCTGCAGTCCGTGGGCAACGATGTCCCGTTGGTAGCGGTGATGGCGACGATGCAACACGATCCACAGGCGGTGATGGTGCATCAGGATTCTCCCGTGCATACCTTCAAAGATCTCGATGGTCACGCGGTGGCGATCCGGCTCGGCGCTTCGACCTGGTTTGAGTATCTGGTCAAGCGGTACCAGCTGAAAAATGTGCGCGAGATTCCGGCGACCTATAGCGTCGCCAACTTTCTCCAGGATCCCGGGTATATCCAACAGATCTTTGTCACCTCTGAGCCGTTCTTCACTCGCCAGGCGGGCGTGCCGGTGCGCGCCTTGCTCATCAGCGAAACGGGATACAACCCTTACCGTGTGGTAGATACTTCGCGCGCTTTTCTGCAAGAGCATCCGGAGACGGTGGCCAAGTTCGTGCGTGCGTCGGTGCGGGGGTGGCGCGATTATCTGAAAAATCCGAATGACATCAATGCGGCGATTGCCAAACTCAACCCGGCGATGAGTGTGCCACAGATGAAGTTCAGCTACGAAGCTTTGCGGGATCAACACTTCATCGCCGGCGACGGTCCTAACGAAGCTGACTTGGGCCGGTTCGATCCTGCGAGATGGACAAGTATGTACCAGCAACTTCTGGAACTGAAGGTGATCTCGAAGCCGTTTGATCCGGCGATTGCCTACACTGTGCAGTTCATGCCTAAAGGGAGCTAGCCTGAATTTCTCACGGCCCCCTGGGTAAGCGATGGTCCGGTAGTGAGATCTCAATCCGTGACGAATGACGGGTGCCCCATATCTGCCCGGTTTTGGCAGATGTGGGATTCCACGACCGTCCACCGGTCACTCTCTACTGGCAACAGGTCTTCATGTCCATGGTCCTCTACACCCTGTAGACTCAGGGGCCGAAGTTTGTGGAATCCCACATCTGCCAAAACCGGGCAGATGTGGGGCACCCATCATTCGTTACGGAACAGGCCGTGAGAAATTTAGGCTAGAGGGATTTGTGGTCGAGTGGCACCCATCCTGTCCCTAACCAGCGTTTCTGCGCCCCGGGATTCCCCAGCCGGCCATTAGCAGGAGCACGATGTAGATAACCTGCATCGCTAAGCGAACCGGTACGCTGGGCAGGTGCAAGCCACCCACTGTTTGATTGGCGCCATACACATTCGCAGGGAAGATCGCGATCATTAAGACGGCAAGACAGGCAGAAGCGAGGCGCGTGAACCTTGGCAATGGGAGGCCAATCGCCCCGGCAATCTCCAGCCCCCCTGTGAGTAAAACAAGCTGCGGGCGGTAGGAGAAAAAAGGCGGAATGATGGTCGCCATTAGAGCCGTTCGGATAAAGTGAAGCGGCCCGGAGGCCAGCAACGGCAGCGCCACCACCACGCGCAGGGCCCACTGCTTCCAGCCAAAGGAAGATAGGCCTCCGCGGCCCACGAGAACACACAGGGCCAACGTAATCATCAAACTTGCGGTGGTAATGAAATAGACCATTCGGTTCCTCGTCTGCGATCATAGCGGGCTGGGAGGGTAGATGCAGACAACGGCTTCTCAAGTCGCGCGTCCCAGACCATCCCGTGTCCGCAGGATGCGGTTTTTTGCCGTCTCCTTTTTGTTTGTTGCCGGCATCGTCAACTATCTCGACCGCAGCTCTTTCTCCATTGCAAATACCAGCATACGAGCAGACCTGGGCCTCTCTGCCACCCGGATCGGAGCGCTGCTCTCCGCCTTTTCTTTGGCCTACGGCATAGCCCAGGTGCCGATCGGACTGATGCTCGATCGCCTGGGCTCGCGGGTGATTCTGGCTGCAGGCATGTTTGTCTGGTCACTGGCGCAGATGGCTACTGGCCTGGTGAGTAGCTTCGGCGGCTTCATGGCGACCCGCATTTCGCTCGGCGCAGGGGAAGCGCCGATGATGCCTTGTGGCGTGAAGGTGATGAATGATTGGTTCAGTGTCCGCGATCGCGGACTGCCAACGGGACTGCTAACGGCTTCAAACACCCTCGGAGTCACCCTCGCGCCTCCGGTGCTGACCGTGATCATGCTCGCCTTTGGCTGGCGGACAATGTTTGTGAGCGTGGGACTCTTCAGCCTGCTGCTCTCTCTCGCCTGGTACCCGCTCTATCGCGATCGCGAGCGTGTGGCCTTGACTTCTGCCGAGGCAGAATCTCTGGGCCTCGAACCCGAGCAGCCGCGGACAGAAATGTCGCTGCGCGTATGGAAGCGGCTATTTCGCTTGCGCACCATGTGGGGCATGATGCTGGGCTTCGGCGGGGTCAACTACACCACCTGGCTCTACCTGTCGTGGCTGCCCGGCTACCTGCAGGCGGAACGGCATCTGACCATTGCCAGGACCGGTTGGGTGGCGATCATTCCCTACCTCTTTGGCACCGTGGGTTCGATCGTCAGTGGAGGAGCGTCGAACCGCTTGATCCGCCGCGGTATCGCTCCCATTGCTGCGAGCAAGATTCTTATTGTGGGCGGAATGTTTTGCTCGGCGCTGAGCACACTCGGGGTGGCTTACACGGCCACGGCCACCGGCGCGGTGATCTGCGTCAGCATGGCAATTTTCTTCATCTACTTTGGCGGCAACGCGGGATGGGGGTTGGCGCAGGCAATGTCTCCGGTTCACATGGTCGCCTCGGTCAGCGCGATTCAAAACTTCGGCAGCTTTGTCTGCGCCTCGTTGGCGCCGATCATTACCGGATGGCTGCTCGACCACACCCATTCCTTCCATATAGCGTTGATGATTTGCGCGTTGGCCACCACGCTGGGCGCGCTGTCGTATTGGTTCATCGTGAAGAACCCGATCGAGGCAGTCTGAGGAACTCGTCCCTCAGCGACGGAAGCTGATTTCGTTGCGTGAGAACTAGAAGAGACACAGCAGGTCCCCTTCAGCCAAATGGGTTAGCGTGGGTCGGATGCAACCATGCTGTTCTTTTCGACATAAATCCGATACGCCCTTTTCCCCGTTTCTGCGGGAGGAAAGGTTCGATCGTCGTACAAGAAATAATGGGTGGCGAGTTCCTGCTGAAAGAGCGGCCACGAAGCTAGCTTTCCATAACCAACGCCATCCGGGTACAACCCACCGCCGATAACCACCACCCGCGGGGTGTTCTTTTGAAATTGTTGCCAGAACTGCTGGCGTGCGTCGCGGATGACTTGTTGCTGGTCTGATCCAAAGATCAGATAGTCATAGAACAAGCCGGTGGATTGCACCAGGCGCATGCGGTAAAGAGCATCGTCGCAGTCCGCCTGCATATAGATGCACTGCACATGGCCGGAGAGTTCGTGACCACCCAGGTGGTTCAGATCAGCAGCGAGTGAGTCGCTGAATTGAGTATCCCAAACTTTGCGGCTTGCCACTCTCAGGTAGATAGGTAGAAGGATCAGTGCGAACACAAGTCCAGTGGTGGCCAGGATGCCAACTGCTCCG
Source organism: uncultured Acidobacteriaceae bacterium (assembly GCA_963787145.1). GTDB lineage: Bacteria > Acidobacteriota > Terriglobia > Terriglobales > Acidobacteriaceae > PALSA-350. The sequence goes on along the minus strand of CAWBBY010000014.1, from coordinate 206,860 downwards.
CGGGCTCGTAAGTTGGTGACGATTTGCAATCCCACCCACAGGAATAGAAATGCAAACATCGGATATCGCTGGTAAGGAAAGCCCTTTCCTTGAACGAAGAACGATGCGAAGCCGAAGATGATTCCGGCGACGAGCAAATTGCTCTCCCAGTTCCACCCACGCCACTTCAACAGTGCAATCGCCAAAGCGATCAGCGCCAGGGTGTCCACCGACGGCGATGCTGCCATCGTCATCAGCTTTGAGAAAGAAAGACGTCCGAGGCTCTTGTAGAAGGGTAGATCCACGCTCAAGAGGTACCAGAACGAGCCAACAGAATGTTTGGAGACGAGGAAGGCGCCGACGATGGCAAACGGAACCAGTAAGCCCAGCAGGGCGTAAAGCGCCGGCCGCAGGATCGGCTCGCCCGCCCGTCTTAACCTGATCGCGGTCAACACCAGGATGAGGAAGACGAAAGGCAAGGGCGTCGGCTTGATGGTTGCCGACATGCCGGCGCACAGGCCAAAAGCGAACATGGTCCACTGGCGGCGCCGGCGAAAGAATTCAAAGAGGAAGGCATACGCGCACAGGAGCAGCACCGCGATAATGAAGTCCCGCTGGCCTGCCTGCCCTGCGCCATCCCTGCCGTGGTACAGAGCGAAGAGCGTCGCACCCAAGACTCCGGCCAGCCAGTCATAGGGCCGCGCGATGACGATCATGGCCCATGCGGCGGCCCCCGTGAGACTTAAGTCAAAGATTCGCCACGCGAAGGAACTCTCGCCAAGCGTATGCATTACGCTCCAATTCACGAGGTATATGCCCGGCATGTTGATCTCGAGCAGATCACGATAAGGCGCCATTCCGTGATCCATCAGGAAGCACAGGTAACTCAGCTGCGCCGCATCGTTTACCTGCTTCCAGTGGGCGGTGACAAGAACGAAGATGCCGGCGCACACGAGGAAATACAAGGTAAGCAGCATTCTGAAGCGCGAGGAGATATGCATTGCACTGTGCCTTGTCGGGTTGGGCGTTTCCGTTCCGTGTTGCGCAGCGATGCCTTGCACGATTAGAGCACCCCTGACCTTGCCGGGGGAACGGTCTCTTCAAAAAGGACGCGACTGGAGAGGATTGGATTGCAGGAAAATACGCAAATTTAGTCGTTCAGCGCAGCTATTGCAGTGACTTTGCCACCGCCGCGAAAAATGATAGATCGTCCACCGGGCTAAAGGCAGCGTCCGGTTTGGGACGCGCGCTCAGCACCACGATGACCAACTTCTGCTGCGGATTGATGTAAAGGTGCTGGCCAAAGATTCCAATCGCCTGAAAAGCGCCGCGATGAATAGGATCTCCCGCGGGAACGGGCCACCACAAATAACCGTAGTCGACTGATTGTCCGCCAATGACATGGGCGCTGCCGGCCTGCTGAAACCATCCCGCGGGCACAACGCGCTGCCCGTCGATGACGCCATCCTGTTGCACCAGCAGGCCGAAACGCCCGTAATCCCGCAAGGTTGCGCCCAGGCCGCTGCCAGCCAACCCCATGCCCCCCGGGGCTTCGACCCACCAGGTGGCATCCTGCTCCATGCCCAGGCGTGACCAGAGGGTTTGGGAAAGATAGGTTGCAAGCGGCTTATGAGTCGCTGCCTCCAGCAATGCTCCCACCAGGAAGGATTCGCCGGTGCTGTAGTTCCAGATTGAGCCAGGAGGGCCGGCCTTGGACAGAGTGTTCATATAGGCCACGATGCTGCCGGGCTTCTGCTCCAACTGTTTTTCCAGTAACTTCCGGCGGTCCGAATGCGGGTCGGTGTATGTTTCGTTCCACTTAACACCAGAGGCCATTTGCATGATGTTGCGGATGCTCACGCCATCGTACGGGCCTCCCTTGAGCTGCGGCAGGTAATGGGTCAGAGGATCATCCAGGCTGGCGATAAGGCCCTGCTGGAGTGCTGCGCCCACCAGCGTCGAGGCCACGGACTTGGCCATGGAGAACGAAATCCAGCGGGTTGCCGGTCTGGCTCCGAGTTCATAATCCTCGAAGGCCACCTTGCCATCCTTAAGAATGAGCAAACCGGCAACGCGATTATCCGCGAGATAGTCGAAGAGGTCGTAGCCCGCGCCGCGCGATTGGAAGTGAACGTTCTTCAGTTGCGTGGCAGCCGGCAGGAGCGGGCGCGCCGCTCCGCCGCGCGGCACTCGGTTGACAGGAAAAAGGGTGTCACTGTGCTCGAAGGTGACGACCTCTACGCCGGGTAGCATGGCGCCATCAAATACCTTGCGGGCCCCGGCGGGCTGCTGTGACAGGGCGGAGGCGGCGGCGAAGAGAAGCATTATGCCGAGAATTGTTTGGCGCCCAAGGGAATTCAGGTTCATGGTTGCGAGTCTATGGGGCAACGTTCATGTAAACAAGGGCTTTACACGACGGTTAGGGAGTACCGTCACGACCCAGCGCAGCGGATATCATGAGACATGGTACGGAATAGGGGTCAAGCATGAGTGTGGTCACGAACGTTGATTCGCTGCGATCACGGCTGAACTACGAGCCCCAGGTCCTGGGATTTGGGACCAGCGGCCGCCGGGGCAAGGTGGTTGACCTCACGCAACTGGAGATCTACCTCAACGCGCTGGCCGAGTTGGAATACCTGCAGTCGTTGCCGCTCGCGGAAGGCGGCATCCGGCGGGGTGACGATTTTTATTTTGCCTATGATCTGCGCCCCAGCTCCAGCGAGTTCGTTGCGGACGAGGAGGGCCGGGGGGAAATTGCCCAAGCAATTGTGCAGGTCATCTCCGATGCGGGCATGCAGGCGGTGAACCTGGGACGCATACCCACACCCGCGCTGGCCAGCTTCGCGTTGTCGCGTAACAAGGGCAGCATCATGGTGACCGGCAGCCACATTCCCTTCGAACGCAACGGTTACAAGACCAACAGCAGCCGGGGCGAGCTGCTCAAGGAACAGGAAGCACCGATCAACGAAAGAGTGAGGCAGCTACGGCAAAGGCTGTACGAGCAACCCTGGGGGCAATCCTTATTCGATCAACGAGGCATGCTCAAGTGCGGCCATCAGGAGCTTCCGGCAGAGCATGGCGAAGCGCGCGCCGCGTATATCGAACGCTTCACCAATTTTTTTGAGGGCTCCACTCTCAACGGTAAGCGCATCCTCGTCTACCAACACTCGGCCGTGGGGCGGGATTTGCTGGTGGAGATCCTGGAGCGTCTCGGCGCGCAGGTGGTGAAAGGGGGACGCAGCGATACCTTTGTCCCCATCGACACGGAGAATATCGATGCGGCACAGGTGGCGGTCATTCAGGGGCTGGCCGATGCGGCCACCGCAAGCAGCGGACCGCTCCATGTCGTGGTCTCCACCGACGGCGATAGCGATCGTCCGCTGATTCTGGGTGTGGATCCGCGCACAAGCCAGGTGCATTTCTTCGGCGGCGATCTGGTCGGCATGGTGGTGGCTGAGTATCTGCAGGCGGACGCGGTCGTGGTTCCCATCAGCTGCAACGACGCTATCGACCGCGGGAAGCTTGCGTCCGTAGTAGAGCCAAAGACGCGCATCGGCTCACCCTTCGTGATCGCCGGCATGGAGGCCGCAATCGCCAAGGGGAAGAAGCGCGTCTGCGGATGGGAGCCCAATGGCGGCTTCCTGACTGGCTCGCCGATTGCCCGCAACGGTGCTATCCTGCAACCGCTGCCGACCCGGGACGCGGGTTTGCCCATCCTGGGAGTGCTTTTCGCCGCCGAGCAGGATGGGCTCTCGCTGGTGGATCTCTTCGCCCGTCTGCCCAAGCGCTTCAGCCGCGCCGCCCTGCTGAAGCATTTCCCCCGCGCGACCGCGTTGAAGATCGTGGGCCGATTCTCTCCGCCCGACGCGCATGCGGGGGCGCCGGAGGCGATCGCAAAAGATCTGGCGCAGTTTTTTACGCCGGCACTGGGTTTTGCCGATATCACCCACGTGGACTACACAGACGGCGTGCGCATTCTGTTCGCCAACGGCGAAGTGGCGCATGTGCGGCCGTCAGGAAACGCGGACGAGTTGCGCATCTACGCGGTCGCCGATACGCAGAGGCGTGCCGACGCGATCGCGGCCATGGGAGTGGCCGAGCCTGCGGGTATCCTGCGCAAGATGGAGAAAGCCGTTGACGGTTGAAGCAGGCGTACTGAGGTTGCAGGGGGTGGTCCAGCATTATGACTGGGGCGGCTACCACTTCATTCCTGATCTGCTGGAGATGGAAAACGCAACCCGCAGACCATTCGCCGAACTGTGGATTGGCGCCCATGCGAAGGCGCCATCCATCGTGGAGCTTGCGGACGGGCCGGAGCCTCTGGACGAGCTGATCGCCGAGGCGCCCGATGCCATCCTGGGGCAGGCGGCGAATGCACATTTTGGTGGCCGACTGCCTTTTCTGTTTAAGGTTCTCGACGCCCACAAGATGCTTTCCATTCAGGCGCACCCTTCGCTGGCCCAAGCCCGCCTGGGCTTTGCGCGCGAAAACGCCGAGGGCATCAGCCTCGAGGCCAGCTGCAGGAACTACAAAGACGATAACCACAAGCCAGAAATCGGCGTGGCGCTCACAGAGTTCTGGATGCTGCATGGTTTTCGGCCGCTGGAGCAAATCGCACAGAGCTTTTCCGCGACTCCTGAGCTGTGTGCGCTGATGCCTGGCTTTCCGCAGCGGCTGATTGAGGCCGGCCACCACGATCATGAGGCCCGCCGCGGATTGCTGCGCGAACTTTACAGCAAGGTCATGACCATGCCCCAGGAGCAGGTGGACCACTTGCTCAATGGGCTGCTTGCCCGGCTGCTGGCAAAACCACTCACGGATAAGAACAGCCCGGATTACTGGGCCTTGCGCGCGGCGCAGAATTTTCCCTTGCCGGGCGGGCACCGCGATCGCGGAATCTTCAGCGTCTACCTGCTGAATCTGGTCCATCTGCTGCCTGGGCAGGGCACCTTCCAGCCCGCGGGAGTTTTGCACGCATATCTGGAAGGGGTCAATGTAGAGCTGATGGCCAACTCTGACAACGTGCTGCGAGGAGGGTTGACGACCAAGCACGTCGACGTCCCGGAACTGCTCAGTATCCTCACCTTCGAGGGTGGTACCCCCAATGTCTTCAGTGGAGAACTGGTGAGCAGCCAGGAACGCGTCTATCGAACCCCGGCGGAGGAGTTTGAGTTGAGCCGCATCGCGCTCGCACCGCACAGTCGATACGCCGGCGACGCGCCTTACGGCCCCAAAGCGCTGCTGGTATTGCATGGCTCGGGCGCGGTGACTTCGGCCGGCAAATGCTTATCTCTCAGGAGGGGGTCCATCACTTTCGTGCCTTGCGGTACGCAGTTTGTCATGGAGACAGGGGCAGATGATTTAGTGGTCTTCCAGGCTGGCCTTCCCCGCCACGCGCGGGGTGTTGCGTGATGAAAGAAACCGCGGTCAGTTCGCTTGGGCGAGAAAGGCTTCGACTTCAGCGGCAGAGGGCAGCGAGGGTTGAGCGCCGGCTCGGGTTACCGAGATGGCTGCGGCGGCGGCCGCGTAACGGGCGGCGTCGGCGGGTGGTTTTCCCCGCGTGAGGGCAACCGCGAAGGCCGCGTTGAAGCAGTCACCGGCCGCCGTGGTGTCGACCACGTTCACCTTGAAGGCGGGAATCTGCTGCGCAGCGCAATCGCGCCCGGCCAAAAAAACTCCCTGCGACCCGAGCTTGAGCGCTACATTCCGAACCCCCATCGCCAGCAATTTTTCGGCAGCGGCAGGGGGATCGATGCTGACGCGACCCAGCAGGATTTGCGCCTCGGTTTCGTTGGGCGTGAGCCAGGTGGTGCGACTGAGCAGTGCTTCCGGCAATGGCATGGCCGGAGCAGGATCCAGCATCAAAGGAGTCTTGGTCTCCGCGGCCTGTTCCGCCAGGCGGATGACCGCTGCCAGTGGCGTCTCCAACTGCACCAGGATCATTTTGGCTTGCTGCACGATCTCCAGGTGGGCGTCGATATACGCGGCAGAAAGCAAACGGTTGGCGCCTGAGACCACGATGATGGAGTTCTCCCCATTGTCGGCCCTCGAGATGTGGGCCACTCCGCAGGGTCCCGCCACCATCTGAACCGCGTGCGTATCGACGCCGGCGGCCTTCAGGCCAGAGAGCAGCCTCTCGGTGAAAAGATCCGTGCCGAGAGACGCAATCATGTCCACTTGCGCACCCAGCTTGGCGATGGCTACCGCCTGGTTGGCGCCCTTGCCTCCGTTGAATACCTCGAAGCTGCTACCGAGAATGGTCTCGCCCGGGGCCGGGAGGCGGTTCGCGCACGCCACCAGGTCGATATTGATGCTGCCGACTACCAACAACCTCTTCTCCACGTTCTTTCCCTCGCCGGAGGCCGCAGAGGCCGCCGACGGAAAGGATATCGCACAACAGAGATCTTGCTGGAAAGTGGAGGCGCGGGCCGGAATCGAACCAGCATTAAAAGGCTTTGCAGACCTTCCCCTGACCGCTTGGGTTCCGCGCCATTCTGAATGACTGCCCGCTTTACCGGCAGTCCGTTGCTTTGGTGTGCAGTAACTTTAGATCGACTGTCATGTGCAAAACTACACGATTTGTCCGGCGGCGTTGCCGTCGGTAACCGAAATGGACCAGTGAGGCACATCACCTCAAAAAAGGAATGTTGCTTTGCGGGAAGGCAGTAACGGCCGGCAGGTCGAAGCAAAGACTTGTCTCTGTGGAAAAATCGCTTTTATCCGCATGCCCGGAAGACGATACTCTTATGCAGGTTCGACACTGCGGAGGACGAATGTTCTGGGAAGCGGATAACAGGCGCAGAGAGTTTCTAAAGCTTGCGGCATTCAGCCTGGCGGGACTCACCACGACTTCGGCGCGAGGTCTGTACCAGGCGCAGCGCGACGTGATCCAGCGGCCGGAGAGTCCGGAGCGCGCCATGGCGCTGCTGGTCGAGGGCAACCAGCGTTTCGTGGCCCAGAAGTTGATCTCGTTTCAAGAAGATCTGGATATCCTCAAAGCGCACTCGGAGGAGCACCAGGAGCCCTTCGCTGCCGTCCTTTCCTGCGCCGACTCGCGTGTGCCGGTCGAGTTGGTCTTCGACCAGAGCATTGGTCATCTCTTCGTGGTGCGTGTGGCCGGCAATGTTGCCACGCCGGACACCATCGCCAGCCTGGAATATGGTGCGGCCGTGTTGGGAGTGAAGGTGATTCTGGCTCTCGGACATACTAATTGCGGCGCCGTCAAGGCTACCCTCGCAGGCAAGGCAGTACCGGGACAGATCAGCACCCTTTATCAGTACATCCATCCAGCAATCGCCGGAGCCAACGGCGACCTGACAACCGCCAGCCGGCAAAATGCCCTGCTGCAAGCGTCGGTGTTACGCGATACCTCACCTGTCTTAGCGGATCTAGTGAAGCAGAAGAAGCTGGCCGTTCGTGCAGCCATGTACGATGTCGGCAACGGGAAAATCACCGTGCTCTAGGGGTGTGGGCTGTTTTTCTTCCCGCGGTTCGTGGACGCCGATGACGAAAGCAGCACCTCTGCACACATCCGAAGACCGCAGGTCCCCTTCTCCCATGATCCCGCATGAGCAACAAGGTAGTCTCATGCTCCTGGACTAGCCAGCCGATAGCTCTAAAGATGAGCCCGTTGCCTGCGGCATCTATTTCCTCTTGCCCAACAAACATGTTGTAGCTGCTCGCGCCCGGTGAGCAGTCCCGTCGAGTGCCACTTTCTACTTAGTGTGAATAGTGTGATGCTGCCTCGGGCACCTGCTGCGTAATGTTACTCGGCGGCTAACCGATATCTTTAGGATGACGCATGTATTGGATGTCTATTCCGCGTTCGTGCTCAGTATGAGGTGCGCTTCACGCATAAGAAGGAACTTACAAAGCTCCGTGAAGTGTGAACCAAGGACTGCTTAAATGTGGAATTTATTTTTTGCTGCCTGTATGCGAATCGCTTCCCTCTCCCGCCGCAATCTGCGGCTGGTACTGTCGGCTCTGTTGACCGTTGCCTGTACGTTGGCGGCGGCGCAGGTGGCTCCACTAACGACGACGACGACACTGGCGCTTTCTCCGTCGTCGATGGCGTGGTCGGCAGCGAAGCCGGCATTGGTAACCCTGACGGCTTCGGTCACCGTGACAGCAAGCGGTGCGCCGGTAATGAACGGGTCAATCACCTTCTGCGATGCGTCAGCAAACCGGTGCGAGGATGCAGCTGTCTTAGGAAAGGCGCAGTTGGCTAATGGAACCGGAAACGCAACCCTCAAGATCATTCCCGCTATCGGGGTTCATACGTATAAGGCGGTCTTCAACGGGACCGCGACCGCGGCGGCGAGCTTTGCCATCTCGCCACTGCTGACGGTAACGGGCCTATATCCCACAACGACGGCGATTACGGCAACCGGTAACCCAAGCGGTTACGATCTGACGGCAACCGTCGTCGGCTTTGCCAGTCAACCGCCGGTACTGGCCGGAAGTGTAACTTTTCAGGACACGACCAATAACAACAATCTCCTGGGAGTCGTCCCCTTGGGCGCGCCAGCTTTGGCCCAGACTTTCACCGCGGCGCCGGGTTCCCCGGTCCCGACCGGCAACAGCCCTTCGATCGCGGCGGTGGGGGACTTCAACGAGGACGGAATACCAGATCTGGCGATAGAGAACGCCGGAGATAATTCGATCAGCATCCTGCTCGGCGATGGCAAGGGTGGGTTCACACCCGCCCCCAACTCGCCGATCACTGAGATTGGTGGAACCCCTCCTTGCGAGACCATCCTCTACCAGTCGAATTGCGCCATTGTCGTGGGAGATTTTAACGATGACGGCCACGCCGACCTGGCTTTCACCGACCCCATCGACGATACAGTGGTCATCCTGGAGGGCAATGGGACGGGTTCGTTCACGCCGTTCAGCGACTCCCCGATTTCCGTGTACAGTTTCCCGGAAGCTCTACAAATCGGAGACTTCAACAACGACGGAATTCAGGATTTGGCAGTCGCTAATGCCTACGACGGTGCGAACGGTACGATTAGTATCCTGCTCGGTGATGGCAAGGGTGGGTTCACGGCCCCTGGTGCTCCGATTAGTGCGGGTATCACCTCCTTTCCATTTTTCCTGGCGGTAGGGGACTTCAATCGCGACGGCAACGCTGACTTGGCCGTGGTCAACGGCAACGACGTCCCGAACGGGGTGTCTAACAACGTGAGCATCCTGCTGGGCGATGGCAAGGGTGGGTTCACGGCGGCCCCTGGTCCTCCGATTCAGTTTCGCACCGGCTCCGGCCCGTGCCCAATTGTGGCAGCGGATTTCAATGGCGACGGCATCATCGACCTGGCGGTGGCAACCTTCGATACCAACGCTGTGTATATTTTGTTGGGCAATGGTGACGGAACGTTCACAGTTTCCAGCCAATCTCCGATTGGCGTGGGACCAAACCCATTCTCCATGACTGCCCTGGACTACAACGGCGACGGCATTACCGACCTGGCCGTTGGCAACTACAACTTCCCCGCTCCGAATCTACAGCCCGGCTCGGTGACGCTGCTGATAGGAAATGGCGATGGCACATTTCAGCCGCCCGGCGCGCCAATTACCGTCGGGCACCTTCCCAGCGATGTGGTGACGGCAGACTTCAACGGAGATGGCAAGCCTGACCTGGCGATTCCCGATTCCGGCGACACCTACACAACCATCCTGCTGAATACTGTCAGCCAGACGGCTACCGCTACGCTCGATAATGTCGTCCTTGCCGGCGCCGGCACCCACGTCGTCGAAGCCGCCTACCCTGCGAATACCGTGTTCGCGGCCAGCTCCGCGACCATAGACTTGCAGGGTTTAATCGTTTCGACCACATTGACGCTAAGCGCCAACCCCACCCAGCAAATGATAACCATGCCGGTGACGTTTACGGCACAGCTGAGCCCAACTGTATCCGTAGCTCCGACAGGGACGGTCACATTCTATGATCAGAGCGTCGGGGGCACCCAACTGGGCACCGCGCCCATAGGCGCGAACGGGCAGGCGGTCTTGAGCGTCACCACCATAGGCCCCGGAGTGCACAGCATTACCGCAAGTTATAGCGGAGATCCCCTCTACCCGGCCAGCAGCTCGAATGCCGTGTCGGTCACCATCGACGAGTTGCGCATCCTTCGGGTAGGAAACAACAACACGAGCATCCTGCCCGGCGCCACGGTGGTGTATACGCTCCAGGTGCAGCCGCAGGTTGCGACTACGTTCCTGTACAACGTGAGCTTTACGGCAAGCGGTCTGCCTCCGGGAGCGAGCGCGACCTTCTCTTCCGCGATGCTGTCGGCCGGCGGCGGAACAACAAATATCACCATGACGGTTACGACAGCAGCGGCCGCCTTGAACGCGCCACCACCGTCCCCGTTCGAGCGCCTGCCGCTCGCCCTGGGGCTTCTGCTTCCTCTCTTCGGAGTGAAAGCAGTACGAAGGCGGTTGCGACAGATTTCCCCATTCCTGGCAGTGGCCCTGTTTGCCGCGCTCAGCCTGACAGCGGTGGCGGGCCTGAACGGGTGCTCGGGGGCGGGCCTTTTCGCGGCGCGAAAGGTTCCCTACCCGATCACGGTTACAGCCACCGAAGGAACAGTTCAGCGCACAACCGGGGTGCCCCTTGGGATCCAGTAGGCGGACTGCGGGAAAAGCTATGCATCGATGGTTAGAGCAGTTTCGCAATTACTGTGGCCTGGTAAAGATCGCGAGGTGTGGTTTTCCTTGGGAGAAAACCACGACAAGGTCCGTCGCCTCGATCTACACCAATTGCGAAACTGCTGTCGCCTTACTGTTTATGGGAACGATGCTGGCCTTGAACGCGCCCGGCCTGCATGCGCAGGTCACGCCGGCAGGCAGGGATTTTTCTTTGCCGCGCGCGGAGGTCTCGCTCGCCTACAGTCCAACGGCAGCGAACGCCGGGCCCGGCCAATGCGGTTGCTTTTTCATGAGCGGCGCCAGCGCCGAGGGGAACTTTCGCACCTATCGCGCATATACCACGGTGGTGGATGTAACCGCGGCGCACACCGGCCAAATCCATAACACGGGTCAGCCTTTTTCGCTGCTCATGGCGACCGGGGGGATGCGCCTGAATTTCAGGCTAGGTCAGCAGCGGGAAGATGGAGGGGATAGATACCACAACATCAAGCCCTTTGTGCAAGGGTTGGCGGGTTTTGCCCACGGCTTTGATTCGGCTTTTCCCGACAAGGCAGGATTCATTCAACCTACGGCTAATTCCTTTGCCTTGCTGGTGGGCATTGGGGTTGATTATAAGTTCCGCAAGCATCTGTCCTTCCGCGTAATCCAGGCCGACTATGGATATACCCGGCTGCCCAACCTTGCCGGCAACGACCAAAACCTTCTGCGGATTTCTACCGGCATCACGATCCATCTCAAGTAATCAGGCCTGGCAGGCTGCGGAAAAGGTCGCTCTTTCCCACGGCAGGCTGGGACAGGCCGGGCAGGTGAGCGGAAGGTATCCCCCCAACGGCTAAAGAGTCTGCGTGAGAACCGCCGGTTCGGGTTTGAGTCCCGCAGGGACGGCTGAAAATCAGAGCTGTCCAAATTAGCGGGAAGATACGGTTTTTCGGCGTGTATCTTGTGGAAAAGATTAAGACGGGTGGAAGCGTACGAAATCAAGTTGCCGGAGGATTTCCGTTCTAACCATCCATCAGCGACAACATTGCATGGAAGCGCACAAAACTAATTTGGACAACACTGGCTGAAAATAGCCCAGCACGTGAGTGCTGGGTGTGAGTGCTCAGCAAGACCAGTCCCGTAGGGACGACTGAGAATTACGCAAGACATGGTCCTGGGTTGGCCCGCCCGAATCGCGAATGGTCCATTTCAGATGTTGGAGGTACCCCAGGATTGCATCCTGGGTAATTTTCAGCCGTCCCTGCGGGACTACTCGTTGGCACATGCTAACCCAGGACTAACCCCGGATTTCCTGTACGCTGCCCTAGACTAATCTGCGTATGCGGCTTTCTTTACGGAAAGCCGCAATGAGGCTCTTTGATTCCAACAAGCTACACAGGAAATCCGGGTCCGTCCTGGGCTACACTCAGCCGTCCCTACGGGACTCAAGGCCGTACCCTTCAAGGAAATGAGTTTTTCCGGAGCCTGCTTAGAAGTTAAAGATGGCCTGAAGAAAGACGCTACGGTTCCCGGCCGTGGAGGCGCCAAAGAATCCTCCGCCCGCCAGGGACTGCGATTTGCCGAAGAACTGTGACGAAAGCGTTCCGTTCGGTATTCCCAGGTTCGGATGGTTGAACACGTTGGTCGAGTACGCGGTGAGGGTCAGGTTGTACCTGCGCGAAGTAGCCTGGTCCAGGCGCCCTGGTCCCCCACGGCTTCCACTCAAGCCACCGGGGCCGATTCCTCCGCCTCCGCCGCGGCCTCCGCCACCCCCGCCACCTCGGCCTCCACCGCCACTACTTGCAGCGCGGCTACCTTCTACTTTGGGGCCAATGCCGATCACTTTACTTACGCGCATGTTCAGGCTGACATTCGAAGGACCAGTGCCGATACCAAAGGGAATGATCTTTTCGTTGGTGCCGAAGGGGTTCGTATCCAGGCAGCCATACGGTGTGTTGATGACGTCTGCTTCGCTGCAGCTCGCCGCAAACGTCGGCCGGGCGTTGAACTGGTTGTTCCTGGTCAGATCGCTGCCAGTGGTCACGTTGTACGGGGTTCCGGAGTTGTAGGCGAAAAAGGGAGTCAGCGAGACACCGTAGGGCGCGGAGAAATTCCCCAGAATCACGAAGCGGTTGTGAACATCGAAGCTGCTTCGCCCATAGTCAAGCCCCGGATTCTGCGCGACGGAAGGAGTGTAGGTTACCCCATTGGTATCGGCATGCGCGTTGGTGTAGGTATAGAACGTGAAGAAGCTGAATCGCGGGTAACTGGCCCTACCGGAAACGATAATCTGTTGTTGCCGGTAGACGCCTCCGGATTGGTATTGCAGGTTGTTCTCTTGCGCGGCCGGGAGCGGGGTGTCGGGGTAGATGCCTTCATCGGCGGTGGCAAACTCCGGAGCTCCGATATTGTTGGTTAGGTATTCGTGCACACCTCGTCCGTAAAGATACGTCACATTCCCGGTGATTCTTTTGGCCACCTGACGATCGAGGCCCACGGCCAACTGCAGGTCTGTAGCCGCATGGAAATGCGGGTCGATGGTGTAGAGCGTCTGCGCTGTGTTGGCATTCGCTACCGCAACCGGATTGACGGGATACGTTGGATCCGTGATGGTGGAAACCGTCTGGTTGATCCCATTCTGATGGATGGCCTGGATGATATAGGGCGTGCCTGCGTTGGAGCCGAAGCTGTTGGGCACGGTGAAGCGCTGGTAGAACCAGCCGTACCCTGCGCGCAACACCGTCTTTGGCGGGTGCTTAGCATCGCCGTGCCCCAGGGCATAGGCAAACGATAAGCGTGGCGCCCAGTCGCTCTTATCGTTGATGCGGTTTTGCGTTTCCCAACGCAATCCGTAGCTGAAGGTAAAACGTTGGTTTACTTTCCAGTCGTCCTGGTAAAAGAGCGCGGCATCGAACAGAATCGCGCGGGCTGTGTATTGATTGACGAATGTCACCTGGTAGGTCTGCGGGGTCTGGGCCTCATAAGCGGGCAAGGACTGAAAGATGTACTCGCCGTTGGTGCCCCCATTGGTGTAGTTCGAATCGCTATCGGCGCGCAGGCGGGCGCCAAAATTTAAGGAATGATTGCCCTCAGCGGCGGCGAAGTAGTTCTGCAATTCGTATAGGTTCTGGTCGTCACGTACAGTTCCGCCGTTGTTGCCGCCATTCACAAAGGATCCCTGCACCGTGATCGTGGGTAAAACACTTTGGGCGACGTCCTGATAGTGGAAATGCCGGTATTGAAAGCGAATGTCGTCGACGATGTTCTTGCTCAGCACCAGGCTGTCACTCGCCTGCAACGTATTCTCCATGCTTTCGGTGTTGGTGGCCTGGGAGGGAAGAGCAAGCGGACCTACGCCTCCGTTGGTGGTAACCGCACGGTAGAAATCGTAACGAAGGGTCAAGGTGTTCTTTTGGCCGAGCTGAAGGTCCAAGCGGGGACTGATGTCGATGCGCGAACTCGGGTTGGGGTAGGCTTCATTCAAGTAAGGTCCGGTGGGATCGTCCGGATTGGCTGCATCGATCACACTCACGTTCTGATTGTTCCGCCCGAAGGCACTGACGTAGTACGAGGCCGTCTTGGAAATGGGACCGCCTACGCTGCCTTGCAGGTTATACGAATAATAGGAAGGTTCCGGCGTCTGCAGAATCGGGTTGCGCGAATTGAAGGCGGAGTCGTTGCCGCGGGCTTCGATCTGGCCGTGCAGCTTATCTGTGCCGGGCTTGGTGAGGATCTCTATCCGTCCGTAACCAAGGCGATCAAACTCGGCAGAAAACGGGTTCTGGTTGATACGGATCTCACGGATGGAAGACTTGGGCGGCATCTGTCCTCCGGTAAACCCGTCGATATAGATCTCTCCCCCATTCGGACCTGCAGCCGGTCCAGCCAGAGCCTGTAGTTGGCTCTCCAGTTCATCGGGATCGTCGGAAAGGGCATCCAGGTCCTTACCCTTGAGCACCACCGCGTTGGCATTTTGATCTGGACTGGTATCGACCGTCGGTGTGTCGGCCTCGACCTGCACCTGCTGCTGCTCCATCTGGATTTGCATCGCGATGTTCAGCGTCTTCGTCTGCCCGGGGGTGAGAGTGACGGTGGACGTGAAGGGGGCGAATCCCGCCGTAGTGGCATTCACGGTGTAAGCGCCGGCAGACAGACCCTTTACCTGGTAAGAACCTTGGGCATCCGACACTGCGCTGGTGTTTTTTCCTGAAGCCGAAGTGACGGTGACCTGCGCCTGCGGGATCACTGCGCCGGTTGGATCCAACACCCGGCCCTGGAGTGTCCCGGGCGCTCCTTGACCGAAAACCGTCGCAGGCGAGGCGAGGGCACCCAGAAGGACCGCGAACACGATCAATAAGCGCTTTGTACGTTTCATCATTGGTTGCAAGTGAACCGGGGAGATTCCGACAAACGGCGTCACAGCCGTTATGACATTGACGCGCCGGACGCGCCGTAAGTTTCCTGGGACTATGAACCCAAGCCTCACGAATCTCAACCATTTAGACGCTTATTTTGGGTGAAGCGAAGGGCTAACTAATGTTTTATTTAGCGAAGAAACGGTAGCGAATATTCCAGTTTCCCGTCCCGCCGGGTTGGACATTCACGTGAATGTAAGCTTCCGGGCAAATGGTTGTGTGGATGGACCAGAAATTCAGCTGCGCGATGGGAGAATCGGAGGTTTGCTCGACCCCAACCCCGGTATTTCGATTCTCAACCGTGAAATCGTAATCAGCGGGGCTATTTGAAAAACCTGTCAGATAGCTGGTAACGGCCTGTCCCGGCCCAACCGCCACTTCCTGCACGTAGACAATATCTTTGCCGTCGATCTTGGCGCGTGGCTCGAGGGGTCGTTTTGCCTGAGGCTCAAAAGGGAAATGAACGGCCATTCCGGGGCCCGTCGGAGCGCCGTCGAGCATGAAGAAGTCATGGTCGTAGACTTCTGTGTCGATCGCCTTGGTGCCCGTATTCTTGATGCGGTGCTCGAGGATGAGAACCGGCTGGTGTTTATCGAGCTTGAGTGTCTTCTCATAGACGTACGCGAAGCCCAGCGGCGATTGCAGAGTTTGGGTGAAGGTCACCTGGTCCTTCTTGACGCGAACCTTCCATTTTCCTCCGTCCACGATGGGATAGCGGAAACCAAACTTGTAGGGTGAATCATCGACCTTGCGCAGTACACCTACTCCCGGTTTGATGAAGAGTTCGCCCGGTTTTGCTTCGTTGTAATTGATTGAGCCGAGACCGTCGCTCGATCGAAACTCTTCTACCGGCCCGGTGATCGAATCATTTATCAACGGATCGTACCGGCTGAACCAAACTCCAAAATAGGTATGGCCTTTATACGTGAGGCAAGGAACAACGCCGGACCAATCGAAGCGCGTCGACCGATAGTAGCCCTTCTGGGCATCGGGCAGATAAACAACTGCCTGGACCGATCCGTTGGAAATGACGGCTTTGGGAAAATCGCTGTTAATAAAAGAGGCGCAGGGGGAAGAAGAGTCTTTAGCAACCTGAGCTTCTGCCATTGGAAGTGCGACCACAGACAAGAGCAGGGCGGCCAGGAACAAAGACCTTTTGTTACGCGCTAGCAATGCAATCTCCCTCAACAAATCTGCAGGTACCCCATACTTAGCCGTATGACTCTACGGCCCCCTGGATTTCCTGCGGAGCTAGGTGGCGTTGGCGAGCTTCATGCGGCTTTCCTCACTGAAAGCCGCGCTCGCAGTTATGGATGGAGCCACCTACTGGAAAGCCGGGTCAGGCTTGCGCCCGATTCTTCAGTGCTTTCATATACGCAAAGCCGTAGGCCTGTTCAGGATAATGACCGCCTACGACTTCAGGTGTGTGGTCGAGGATCACGATGCCGTCAAACTTCACTTCAACCAGGGCGGTCATGATTTTGGACATATCGTAATATCCGTTGTCCATGAAGGTCTCGACGAAGTGCGGCAGCGGCGCGCTGACATTGCGGAAATGGATCTTCCAGATCTTCTCCGGGCCGAAATAGCGGATCATCTCCGCCGGATCTTTATGCATGAGCGCAGGGCCGCCTTCGTTCCAGCATCCGCAACAGAGACAGATGCCGACGTTGGGACTGTTGGCGATCTCCATCGCTCGCTTATAGCCTTCGAAACTGGCGAAGATGCAGCGTGGAACCCCTGCCAGTATGGGCTCTGGTGGATCATCCGGGTGGATTCCGATGCGGACGCTGTTTTCTTCAGCGACTGGCGCAACCTGCTTGATGAAGTAGGTGTAGTTCTCCCAGATCTCTTCCTTCGAAAACACCCGGCCGTGGGAGAGCGGCTCATAGAACTTCTGATCTCCCCAAACGCCCACTTTATTGGGGCTGGCCATATCAAATTCTCTGGCGGAGGCGCCGCGGATGGTGGCTCTGCCGCTGCTCCAAATGCCGTTACCCATGTGAGCGTAGGTGGTGTAGTAAATGCCGGCCCGGCCCAGGTTGCGAATGTATTGCTTGTATTCCTCGATTTTCTGATCGCGGCCGGGCAGATTGAGAGTGACCTCAGGCATGTTGTGTACGCTTGAGTTGCCGATGTTCCAGACAGTGATGCCTGCATCCGCATAGCGCTTCTTGATCTGCATGAAGCCTTCCGCGGTCCTCAGGTCGGGGGTGGAGGCTACACTCACATATTCAGCGCCCATCTGCTTGAGAAAAAGCAGCTCATCGTCGCTGGGCTTGGCCGAAGTTTGCGCGCATAACTTGATGCCCGGGGCACTCTGATGCACGGCGGCTGAGGCGGTTCGTGACGACGCAAAAACCCCCGCGGCGCTCAGCGCGCCGCCGACAGCCAGTTTGACAAACTCTCTCCGGTCGGGGGTGAAGCCGGTAGTCGCTATGTCCGACGTTTTCTGATCGTTTTCTTTTTGTCCCATGTCACCTGTCCTTTAATACACAAAACGTACTTGAGGGGCTAGACCCCTCATCGGCCCAGCATGTGCGGCACGGCTAAACAGGCTGCAGAAAAACTCATGTTCTGTATCAGGGCACGACTTTAGTCGGGCCGTAAATAATTGAGAATGGGACGGGCTTTAGTGTCTGCGTGAGAACTCAAACCCGGCAGGAGTCAATCTCCTAACGGAACCCAATAGGAACTGGACGGGTGCCCCACGTTCGCCTCAGCGTACGTGGGCCGAATAAGACGGGCGAAGCCCCCACCATAGCTTTTCGCGAAATCGAGCGGCAAAAGCAATCGAACATATCATTTTCGGCCCACGTACGCTAAGGCGAACGTGGGGCACCCGTCCAGTTCCTACTGGGTTCTGTTAGCTAGCCGTGCCCTGATACAAGGCCAATCTTCGTACCCTTTTCGCAACACTATGCATGATAGCGCTTTCCCCATGGTCGTCGACTGCTCTGGCGGAAAAGGGTACAAATGCCGGAGAAATGAACGCCCCCACACCTGTTTACGCCACCGCCGCTGCCACCACCATCTCGAGGGTTCTGCGCACGCCGGTATCTCCCTCGATCGGACCATCGACAAACTGGTTGAACGGGTGCGGCTTCCAGTCGTCGCGCGAGGTATCCGGCGTGTAGGTCAAAGGCAGGCCGGTGGCTGCGGGATCGTAGGTTTCCGCATTGAGGCTGGACATCTTGTAGATCACCATGTCCAGCGACGGAATCATGTAGAGACCGAAACCGCCCGCGCCCGACTTGAAGAACGTATCGCGCGGCGCACCCGCTACGTGGCCGTCCGCATTTACCTCGTGTTGCAGGCTAAAGGGCGAGTGTGGATTGAAGGGCGAGGGCCTGCTTAGCAGTTCGACATACTCCCGCGGCACCAATTGCTGATTCTTCCACTTGCCTTGCTTGAGCAGCAGATATCCAAAGCGCAGGGCGTCAGTGGAATGGAGAGCAATGGCGGCCGCGCCAGGAGTGTGAGGCAGAGTCTCACCATCGTGATGCAACGCATATCCCCACGTGCCCCAACCCATCGGTGCCGCCAGGTTTTGCTTGATGTATTGCTGCAGCTCCATGCCCACCACCCCGCGTAGAACAATGGAGGCTATGTGCGGATCCTGACCATAAAGATATCCGCCTCCGGGGAGCGCCCACATTTTTCCATGAAGTGTGCTGCCGTCCTGATCGAGCACCGGGTCGGGTGAGGTCCAGTAAGGTATATTTACGTTCTCGCCGCGGATGATTCCGGTCAAGTGCCCGGGATTCGAAGGTGCGGTCGGAGGAGCAACCCGCGAGTTCTGAAGGCCGGAGGTCATGGTGAGCAGATGGCCGAGACGGATGTCTGCCATCTCCGGGTAGCTCAAGGGAAATGCCTGCGGCAGATACTCCTGGGTGAAAACCTTCTGCGACAATCCGTCGGGAAAACGGCTGCTGTGTTCCGACAGCATGATGCCGCATGAGACGCTGGTAAACATCTTGGCGATGGAATACATGTTGGGATTGGCTTCCCGGTTTGCTCGGCCGAAGTATTTCTCGTAGACCAGATATCCATGACGGAGAACCAATAAGCCTCCGTGCTGACTGGTAGTCTGCGTATATTGGAAGGCTTCATCGAGTCTGCCTTGATCGATGCCGCCAAGCGCGCGGATTTCCGAAGGCCGGCTCAATGTCCGCCAGCCGCCCTGGGCGTCAGGAGGCGGAAAGTATAGATCGTCGCCCACGGCAGTGCGCGCTGCCAGGTTCAGAAGAGGGACAGCAACAGGAAGAGAAAGCAGCGTCCTACGTGTCAAGCTCATCGTACCTCCACCGAGCAGAACATGTTTCTTAGTCAGATGGCAAGCTGGTTGGCTGATTTGACGTTGCGCCTGCTGGATTAGACCCTCGGTCAAATACTCAACCGCTCCAACAGTTCATTACGGAACTAGAGGGCCGGAGCCGACTCTCTATCTGGGCTTATGATTCCAATGTGCATCGAACAGCGCTGGGGCCGAATACCGAAGGAATGGAGCAAGGATATGCGATCAAGATCGATTGAACTACTCATTGCTGGTACTGCCTTCGGGGCGTTCTTTTGTGGCGCGCTCGCTGCTGCCGCTCAGTCCACCCCGCAGCGGTCACTGCTGGCGCTTTCGAAACGAAACCATACATTGGCCATTGTGGATCCGGCGACACTGCAGGTCATCGCACGCGCTCCCGTTGGGCCGGACCCGCATGAGGTCATAGCGTCCTCCGATGGAAGAACGGCCTATGTATCGATCTACGGTGGCGGCCGGTATCATGCGCTTTCTGTCATTGACCTGGTGGCACAGAAAGCGCTGCCCGATATCGATACTGGAGCCCTGAATGGTCCGCACGGCCTAACGTTTGTTGGCGGCATGCTGTGGTTCACTGCCGAAGGTGCGAAAGCCATTGCCCGATATGATCCTGCCAGTGCGAAGGTTGATTGGATCATGGGCACGGGGCAGAACCGGACGCACATGATTTATGTCACTTCTGACGAGAAGCAGATCTACACGACCAACATCAGTTCCGGGACAGTCAGCATTTTGGAAAAAGTGACGCTGCCACCTCCGGGGCCTCCCCCGGGAATGCAACCGCCGCCGGGTGCGATGCCGCCTCCCCCCGGCGCCCAGCAGCCACGCACAGACTGGAATGAGACTGTCATTACAGTAGGAAAGGGCGATGAGGGTTTCGACGTCTCTCCGGACGGCCGCGAATTGTGGACAGCAAATGCACAGGACGGCACCCTATCAGTGATCGACATTGCAACCATGAAGGTGACAGCTACGCTGGATGCCAAGGTCTTGAGCGCCAACCGGCTGAAGTTCACTCCGGATGGCAAACTGGTCCTGATTTCAATGTTGGGCAACGGCGATCTTGTCGTTTACGATGCCGCGTCGCGCAAGGAATTCAAACGGGTAAAGATCGGCCATGGAGCGGCCGGCATTCTGATGGATCCCGAGGGAGGCCGGGCCTTCATTGGCTGCTCTCCTGATAACTACGTCGCCGTTGTGGACCTGAAAACCCTGGAAGTGACCGGCCATATCGACGTGGGCGGAGAACCGGACGGGCTTGCCTGGGCGGTGCGACCCTGAGCACGCAAAGCGTGCGGATAAGTTATTTTCGATTCCGGTACTATTCATGACAGCATGCGATGGCTCGCCCGCGATCGCCCGATGATCAATGGTATCGATGCAATGAAGGACGTGGATGGGGCGCGCGAACTAGCCATCCAGTCGCGGCGAGCGGAAGGCGAGCAGCTTCTGGTCTCCGTCAGCGACACTGGTGTTGGGCTTCGACCGCAGCAGGCGAACCAGATCTTCAATGCGTTTGTTACCACCAAACCCCACGGCACCGGCATCGGACTTCCGATCAGCCGCTCTATTGTTGAGTCGCATGGTGGCCGCCTGTGGGCTGCCGCTAACTCCCCTCACGGCGCGAAGTTTTATTTCACGCTTTCCGCTAGCACACAGGTACATCAATGACCTGCGCTAAGGTGGAACAGCAGTTCCCGACCGGAGCGAAGCGTAGTGGAGGGACCTGCTGTTCGGCTTATCGGTGGTAACGAATGGGCAGTTCATCGGTCCAGGTGCAGCCAGTGAACTTTACTCGAAGTGAAGCACCACAATTTCGGGATTCGATCCCAGTCGTAGCGGCGGTCCCCACGTTCCCGCTCCACTTGAAGTGAAAACCTGCATCTTCCCGATCCGGCTTAAGCCGTAGACAAACTGGCGGTATATCCGCCGCGCTATCCAACTCCAAGGTATGAACTGCCCAAGGTGCGTATGCCCGGATAGCTGCAGAGAAACGCCCGCAGCCTCAGCAATTTCCGGATGGTCGGGTGCATGCGTCAATAGAATGCTCGCGCGATTTCGATCCAAGCGGATGCCTTCCAGCACCGAAGTAAAATGCCCAGCTCGCGCCGCGTTCCGGTACGGCACGCCAACAATCTGCAAACCGTCAACTTCCAGCTTCTCATTGGTGAGCACGCGCACTCCGGCCGCCGCAACGGCATCCAGATACTTGCTGTCATCCCCAAACTGCTCGTGGTTTCCCGCGACAAAATACACGCCGTGCGGCGCCGCGAGCTCGCTCAACGGCTCCGCTGCTCGCCGGATGTCGATGGCCGTGCCGTCATACAAATCGCCGGCAATAAAAATCGCGTCCGGCTCTTCCTTCAAAATCTTCGCAACCATCCGTCGCAGAAAACTGCCGTTTCGCACATGCCCCAGGTGCAGGTCGCTGATGAGCGCCGCCCTCCGCCCGCGCCACGCCGGCGGCAAGTTCGCGAGTCGCACCGTCGTTCGAGTGATTCGCGTCCAGCGTGCGTTGAAAACCCCGTAGAGGCCAGCCAATACTGCAGCGCCGAACAGCCATTCCACCATCGGATGGAAGCTCACGTCCAGCCCAGCCAGCCGCGCAACTCCGAAAATTATCCAGGAGAAAACAGCGGCCAAGAAGAGGAATGTCAAGAAACCCGACCAGACCGCAGCAATCCTGTAAAACGCGCGCACCGCAGCATCTGTATAGCGGAAGGCAAGGAGAGAAGCGGGAACAAAGCTCACCGACAAAAAGCCGAGAACCAGCTTGATCCACAACGTCCCGTGGTTATCGCTTCCTGCGGGCGAAAATATCCAGGTCTCATAGACAAGAAAATGCGTCAGAAAAAGCACGGCCTGCAGAATTGCGATGAGGCCGATCAAGCCCTTTTGTACCCGCATGATGGGTTAGATTCCCCAATCTACCAGTCGGATTGTTGGCGTAGTGTCCCGGAAATTGGCAGAAAAATCAAACGACCGCGCCCAATTTCAGTGCATCTAGGCACATAAGCATATTGGATGGAGGAACCATATGAAACACTTCACATTCTTTCTGGTTGCCGTTGCAACAGTGGCCGGCCTTGTCGCCCTCATTGCCCCCGCACCAGGACACGCGAGTGGGGGCCCGGCTTTCGTTACCGAAATCCCTCACGGGTACCGCGACTGGAAATGGATCTCCTCGGCCCATGAAGCAGGCGGCCTCAACAGTATAGGTGCCGTCCTGGGCAACGATGTAGCGATCAAGGCCTACCGGGATGGGAAGCTCCCGTTCCCGGACGGCACGATCATAGCTGCGTTGCATTACCGCTACGTGCCATCAGAGGAAAACAACAAAGTCTTTGGCCAAGCCCAATCTTTCGTTCCCGGGGCCCCCACGAACATTCAGTTCATGGTTAAGGACTCAAAGAAGTACGCTGCAACCGGCGGCTGGGGGTTCGGTCACTTCGCAGACGGCAAACCTGGCGACGCGGCGTTTATGAAAAGCTGCTTCCCCTGCCACGAAAAGGTCAAAGCGACCGACCTTGTCTTTACTCACTATGCACCTTGATGCTGAAAGCTGGAGTAGAAAGGAATGAGGCGATCATCGCTGGAGAGATTCTCCGGTACCGTTCACATGACTCTGCAATACGCTACGACGAGCTTGGCAAGATGCTCTCTCAGCTTCCTGGTCAACCTCGGCGGCGCATGGCTCTCCAGGTGCCCGCGAAGTGCCCCTGCCATGATCAGATAGATCATATGCACCATAAAGTTCACATCTGCTGACGCCGGCAGGTTTGCGGTCTGCAACATGGCCGTGATCGCAGTCTCAAAGCGCTTTCGCGAGCGATCCACGATCACGCTCCCACCCGCATCCGCGGCAATCCGGTACAACGCAACTGAGGTATCCCGGTCCACCAGCTTCGCATCGATAAACCGGTTCACCAACTCATCCACCATTACCTCAAGCGGCTGGAAGCGATTCGCTGCGCAGGCTGCTTCCACAGCCTGCGCAACCTGCAGCATGTGCCGCTCCAGCACGGCAAACAGCAGGGCCTGCTTATTTGGGAAGTATTGATACAGCGTTCCTACCGAGACACCGGCGCGCTCCGCCACGTGCACCGTCGTCAGCCGGTCTGCTCCCTTTTTCAGCAGAACCTGAATAGTCGCGTCGTAAATCGCTTCCACCGTAGCCACTGACCGGCTCTGTTGGGGCGTCTTTCTTGGCTCCAATCCCTGTAAGGCTACTTTGTGCATATGCGAATGAAAAGCTGAGCTTTCCTTCATATACTCATCCTATGGAGAAGACCATGCAACACGCAAAGAAAGTGGCACTCATTACGGGAGCAAACAAAGGCATCGGTTTCGAGGTCGCGCGCCAGATCGCCGCCGCCGGCTGGACGGTGCTGGCCGCCGCGCGCAATGAAGAACTGGGCAAGCAGGCTGCTGCAAAGCTCCAGTCTCAAGGTCTGGATGTGCGCTTCATCCACATTGACCTGAACGCGCATAACACCGCAGTCACCGCGGCCGAAACCATTCTCAACCAGTTCGGCAAGCTCGACCTGCTCATCAATAACGCTGCCATCGCAGCTGCGGGCGACGGTCCGCCGAGCAAGGTCGGCATCGAAACCCTCGAAGCCGCCATGCGGACCAACTATGTAGGGAGCGTTGCGGTCACACAGGCCATGTTGCCGCTGCTGCAACGCGCAGGCAAAGCGCAGATCATCAATGTCTCCAGCGAACTTGGCTGCATCAGCCAGCAAACGAATCCGGACTGGAAGTTCGCGCCGGTGAAGTTTCTGGCCTACTGCGCCTCAAAGGCCGCGCTCAATATGTTCACTGTCCAACTGGCGTATGAGTTCCGCGATGGTAGCATCGCCGTAAACTCCGTCAACCCCGGTTACACAGCCACCGACCTGAACCGTCACAGCGGTCCGCAGACCATCGAAGAAGGCTCCGCTGAGATCGTCCGTGTTGCCCTTCTCGATCCACCCGTCACCGGTAAATTCCTCGAAACCGGCGGAGAGGTTCCTTGGTAGAAATGGGTGCGGGCCGTCACCATACTGAAAGGTCTTCTAGAGTCGCCTTCCGCGGACCATCAATTCTCTGACTTTTCGAATTTCGTGCGCGCTAAGCCGTCCTTCGCTTCCTGATTGTTATGGTCACAGTCGAGCACCCTCTTGTACTCCTGCTCCGCCTCATCGTACCTGTGTTGATCTCTATACCTTCCAGCGTATTGAAGCGCGTTAGGAATCGAAAAAGGGCAATTCCCCGTGTCTGGCTTCTGAGTTAGAGGATGGCTGACGGGCGGTGGGACAATTGCGGGTTTAGCCCCGAGGCCCGACAGTTTCGAGGAGTCCGGCCGGGCGGGAAGGGGGACAGCAGGTGGCTGCTCAATCGGGCCAGCGCTTGGATCTGTTTCATCCGAGATGGTGGCCGGTGGTGCAGTTGCTGGCGTCTTGGGTTGCCGGTTACCAAAGTAAGAAGGCCCGATGACCAGGCCAACACCAATAAGGATCGCGGCTGTGGCTCCTATGGCGAACATCCGCCAATGGGATCGCCCTGGTGCTGTTTCTAGAGCAACTGCTTGTCGATCAAGAGGTATGTAAATAGGCGCTGCTACTGACGGCGGAAGCGGCTCTCTCGAAGGAGGCGGCGGGGCCTCCACAGCCGGACGGGGGATGATCGCGTCCTCTAGCGTGGTGGTGTACGTCGGCTCCGCCGGCACCGGCACAGATTCTGCTTCGGCCCGGAGCTCATCCAGTCGCTCCGCGCTCGTCCAGAGAAGCTCGTAAACTCCGGCACGAGGAGGAAAGGCTCGCAAGGCAAGCGGTTGGCACGGGCCGACCCGGTCATAAAGCGCCTGGGTAATGAGCACCTGGGAGGGCCTGGCTAAGTGAAGTAAGTCCTTTTGTTCGACCGAGGGACCGGTGTAGCTCGTGGGCGCTTCCTCTGCCGACAACGAGTCCAGGACAAGCGAAATGTTGGGCCGTCCGGCGGAGCCGGCACTACGGAAACCTTCGAATGCGAGTTGCAAGGCTCGGCTGGCCGCGAGCGCCTTGCCCAGATCGGTGAAGCCATGGGCGCGCAGATAATTCTCGCCGCCGGCCTCCGTCTCGACGCCAAGCCTGCTGCCCAAAATGTCTTGGATGAGGACCTGTGCACGCGCACGAGCCGCAGCAGCGTCCGGCGAGCGGGTGCTGCGGGACTGCTGCAAATGTAAGACCAGCTCTAACCGGTATTCTCGGGTTGCGTTAGGCATTAACTTTTAACCTTGCCAGTTAGTTTGCCGCCAATAGCGAGACAAGCGCTGAGAAGTTTGGTTGCAACGGGATGGGGGAAATGATAGCTTCTGAGTCGGTCCCCGTTTGGCAACTGGATTCTCCCCGTTCGGTCGCATTCAATCCTCATGCGGTAAAGCAATCTATGCCGAGGATGTATGGCGTCGTCAAGCAGTTTTCTTTGTAAAGTATCACTTTGCCGCAGCGTTGCCGCGATTGTGCTCCTTGGTTTCTCAGTTCCGGCCTTTGCCGCTGCAAAGGCGCCGGAGTTGTCGGCGATCGAGGTGTATCCCATCGGGGACTCCCAGGGCTATGTCCAAATTTCAGGCTTTGCTCTGAACGGGAAACTCGAGGTCCACCTCTGCGCTGGAACCACAACCGTCAGCAAGGGTAACTATGGCAAGCTTCCCAGGGTAGAGCTCGCGGCCGGCATGTCGCTGGAAGTAAAGAAGGATGGGGTCCTTCTGCTCAGTCGCAGTGGTGCGCCGGAGTGCATCGTCCCGGGTAATTTGAAATTGGAGAAAGCAGAGGGCGAAACACCCGCCGAGCTTGCCGAAAGGGCCGAGTTATCGGGTCAGATTGTATCTAAATCAGTCAGTACTACCGACAGCATCCCTCGGCTTACCCCGGGGGTCAAAATTGTGCTGGTAGATACCCTGAATACCGAGTTGGCCGAGTTCCTGCTCGCCCAGAGGGGAGGCACCATCGCGAGCTGGCAGGGGTACCTGGGAAAATATCCAGCCGGGCCACACTCCGGCGAGGCGAAAGCCGCGTTGTCGAGCCTCTACGTCCAGGTTGGCCAAACCGCGCTGACAGCCTATCGGGCTTCTCTGAACGATCCTCAGCCCAACTACGCTAAATTGCAGGAGGCGAAATCCGCGTTGGATTACGCCATGGCCAGGGCGCCGAGTAACCCAGCGACCGACGCCCTGACGCTGGGAATTCAGCAGGAAGCCAGGTCCCTCAACAGTAAGGGTTTGGCCGAAATTGCGCTCTACCAAACGGCACTGGCAAGCCAGTCGACTGGCTATTCTCATCTGCTTGCTGCTGAGGCGCTCTTACACATCACATTGAGCCTGGATCCGGTGTCGCCGGATACGAAATCCCTCAGTGAAGCCTGCACAAAAGAAAGAACATTCCTGGACGACCACTTGGTGAGATTTAGAAACAACCTATCCGCGAACCGGCCGGACGAGGCATACGAAGCGATCACACCGCTTCGCCCTTTCGCGCAAGAGGATCCGGAGGTTCAGAAGGCCCTCGACGCCCTCTACTCCTACCACGTTCAATTGGGAAGGAAGGACGCCGAAAAGAGCGACCCGCAAGGGGAAGTGTCGGAGTTTAAAAAGGCAGCCGCAGTAGAATCGACCCCCGAGATCGGGCCGATGATACAAGCGGCAGAGGAACAAGCCCAGGAAAGTACTGATTCGGCCGCGATCAAGATGGCGCTAACCATGAGCCAGGGAGCGGAAGACGACAAGGATTATTTCAAGGCTTACGAAGTGCTCAGTTCTTTGACGCCAAATCAACGGAAAAACGCCGAGGTCGCAGAGCGCCTCGATGCATTAAAGGGTCGCTATGTTTCCGAAGCTTTGAAACGGGCCGCAGAACTTCAACACACATACACTTCCATCAAGAATGTTAGCGACGAGCGCCAGGTTCAGCGTGCCTACAACCTCTTCAGCAATTCCTATGCGATTACCCAAGATCAGAACCTTCAGGAGCACATGAGGATGCTTGGCGATGACCTCAGCGATTATTATCTGACGCGGGCGAAACACTTCCTTGGGCTTCCGGCGGGAACGGGCGTTAACGTTGGTTCCTATTACCTGAGCGAGGCGTTGCAGTACACACGTTCAAATGTCAGCGAAATTCGCGCCCAAATAAACGCCGCGAAGCCAGCCTATGATCTTCGCTCCAGGTTGTCGATTTCCGCGTCATTCACCGACCGGACTTCAACCCCGGAAGGAGTCAATTTCGCTGCACGGCTCACTGACTTGCTGGCAACCGGCCTCGAGACCTCCAGTGCGGGTACCGTCAAGGTCGTCCGTCCGGACGAATTGCCCGGCGTGCCGGCAAATTTTGCCCTCACTGGCGACGTATGGCAGAACAGGGTAATCCCCACGATGGGCGAAAAGAACACGAAAACTTCGAAGTATCGTACCCAACAGGAAGTAGTAAACCCGGAATGGAGCGCAGCCAATCGCGCATATGAGAGCGCCAACGAAGCTTTTGTGACCGCACGACAAGCCTTGCAGGGTGCGGAGGCTAGTAAGAACAAGAAGCTGATTGCGACCGCAGAGAGGAAAGTCGCCGACGCGCAGAAGCAAGCGGACGATTTGCGTGACAAGCGCGACGCCTTACAAGAGAAGCACACTGAACAGGCTGAGGTTGCGTACACCTATACCGAGCAGGTCAATCACTTTACGGCGACCGTCGAACTGCAATTCGTTATCAAGAACAGCACTGGCATACCCATTGGCCAGCCAGTCAAGATACCCGGAACTAAGGATCATACCTATACCAAACTGGAAGGTGTCAAGGATACCGACACCATGAGTGTGCGAGTTGACGGCGAGGTACCTACTCCAGCCCAGTTTCTTGTTGAAGCCGATACTGAGGTTAGCGGTGAAGTATTGAAGCAAGCCAAAGAAGCGATCGCCGGCCTTCCTGCGCTGGTTCTTAAGGCCGCGGACAATGATGCTGCCCAAGGCGACGAGGAAGGTGCTGCGGAGCAGTACATGCTTTACCTGAACTCGACGGCAGGTGTGGAGACAGCCGAAAGGAAAAGAGCCCAGAAGTTCCTGCAGGAAACCTACAATTTCCAGGCGTACGGCGAGAGCGCGGCGCAAACATGATTTCCACACGGCACCCTGTGAGTGATGGCCGATACTCCTTGTGTAGTCAGTTAAGGAAGTCCTTTGCCCACCAATAAGCCAGCCAAGATCGGAAAGTATGAAGTCCTTGACGTTCTAGGGCGCGGCGGGATGGGTGTTGTCTATCGCGCGCGTGACGCCCGTCTAGGACGTACTGTTGCCGTCAAGATGTTGACCGAGGGCTTTGCCGGCGCTCCGGACATGTTGCGGCGGTTTTACGAGGAAGCAAACCGACACGCGGCGCTGCAACACAACAACATCGTCATCGTTTTCGATGCTGGTGATCAGGATGGCGAGCCGTATATCGTAATGGAATTTGTCGAGGGTACAGGCCTGGACAAAATCCTCAAAGAAGAGCAGCGGCTCCGGCCGGAGGTTGCATTGTCGGTTGTCGAGCAGGTTTGCCTCGCACTCGCTTACGCCCATCGCAAGGGCGTTATCCATCGAGATGTAAAGCCGGCGAATGTAATTGTGCAAAAGAATGGAACCGCCAAGTTGCTTGACTTTGGTATCGCCCGCGACGAGATCCGTGTCGATCAGACCATTACGAATACGGGCACTCTGGTTGGCACACCTCCCTACATGGCTCCCGAACGCTTTCGGGGAGTGCCTATCGACGGCCGATCCGACATTTTTTCTGCCGGTGTGCTTCTCTATCAGCTCATCACCGGCAGATTGCCCTTCGACGCCGACTACCCCGCTGTCATTGAGCAGATCCTGCGTGTGGAACCACCTGCTCCATCGCAGCTGGTAGCGGACTGCCCCGCCGCTCTCGACGCCATCATCGCGCATGCCCTGGCAAAGTCACCTTTGGATCGATACCCGGATGCAGACGATCTGGCCATGGATCTGCACGAGGTTGCGGAAGGCATCACACGAGCCCATATCAGCGAATTGATGGTCGAGGCAGAGCAACACTTCAACGAGCGCGAATTCCACGCCGCCCGGACCGCTTTACGCCAACTCCTGCGCCTGGACAGCCAGAATGTTGCCGGCAAGCGTCTCCTCTCGCTGGTTGAACAACGCTTGACCCAGCAGGAAAGGGACCGAAGAGTCCATGAACTTACCCGCCTTGCGCAACAGGCTGCCGGCGAACGGGATTGGGAGAGAGCACTCGCTTTGTGCGACGAAGGGCTGGGACTCAGTCCCGCGAGCGCGACCTTGATCGAGGTGCGCAAGTCCGTTATTGAGGGCAAACAAACGCAGGAGAGAGTCTCCCAGCTTTTGCAGGAAAGCGCCAACGCTCGTAAGAAGGGTGAACTTAGCCGCGCACAATCGCAGGCGGCCTCTGCGCAACGGTTGGATCCGCTCAACACCCAGATCATGGCTCTTTGTAAGGCGTTGGGGCAGGAAATCGATGAGAAGCGGCGGAAAGAAGAGCTTCGCGTCTTCCTGGACGAGGTTAAGGAACAGCTGGCGGCAAGAGATTTCGAAGAGGCTCTGGTTTGGCTGAACAAGGCTGAGGCCATCTACCCAGAGAATGCGGAAGTCCTCCGCTTGAAGGATCAGCTGGCCATCGCGTTAACCGAAGACAGACGCAAAGCCATCGTGCGCAAGCTTGAAGAAAAAGCAGCCGTTTCTGGCACCATCGATAAGCTGCGTTTGGTCTCTGCGGATTTAGCCAATGCCCTCAAGGAATTTCCCAACGACCCTGCTCTGCTGCGGCTCAGGCTGAGCCTTGAACCCCGCACTCAGGTGATGGAAGATGAGTTCTTCATACGCGAGGTGTCTAAGAGTTCTGCCGAGCTCCCTCCCGAAGAGGCTCTTGCCCGTATTCGCGAGGCTTTGCGCAAAGTGCCTGGGAATGAACAATTGTTAAATCTGGAGTCAGCCCTTGCGGAGCGTGTTACACGGCAAACTCGAGAGCGCCAGCTGGCACAGCGGCTCCAGGAAGCTACTCAGGCTATTGATAATCGTCTTTACCTCGAGGCGGTGAAGATACTGGAGCGTTGTCAGGCAGATGGTTTTTCCTCGTATGAGATTGATGGTCTTCTCGAACTCGCGAAATCGGAGGCTTCCAAGCGCAATTCGCAGGAGGTCCTCGAACGAACTCACAGTCAAGCGAAACGCTTGATCGAGCTGGAAGATTACGAGAACGCTGTGCAGTTGCTCCGCGGCGCACTCCGGCAAGTGGATGAGCCGGTCTTGCACCGCCAGCTCGACGAGGCGTTGCAGAAGCAACAGGCCACTGAACAGAAAGCGGACGCTGCGCTGGAACGCGTCGATCACTTGATACGCATGGAGTTGTTTGACGAGGCGGTACTTCTCCTGAAAGAACAATCGGGTGGCGTTAAGAAGTTGGAGCGGGTGGAACAAGCAAGGGTACGGGCGAGCAACATGCAAGAGGCGGATGCAAACTTCTCAATCGTGCTTGGCCGGTGTTATGCGCAGATGGGGAATGCCCAGGGTATCCCGGACCTTAAGAAGGCTCTCAAGACCATGGCAACGGCGGATGCCCCAGGTTCAGAGGAAACGATGAAGCGGTTGCGCCGGCGCTGCGAGGAGATCTATGGGGAGAGGGCGTCTGCCGCGATTGCTTCAGTTCGTAAATTCCTCGCAGAGCAGGACAGGCAGGGCGCCGAAGAGGTTCTGCGGGAGACGGCACAGTGGCTTGAGCTTGCGCCGCCGCAGGCTCAAGAGGAGCTTAAGCTTCTGCAGGCGCAAACCGCCGCGGCAAAAAGGGTATTGCGCTTCCGCAGAGGTTCGTAGCGGTAGGGAATCGATCGCCGGTCCTAGTTGACAGGACGAGCGGGCATTAGGTTACGCAGGCATGTCTTGCATTTTTCCTGGTGTATGAGGAGTCGATTCTTGGCAGCGTTCCTATCAGCTAAGATCTTTACCCGAACCTCATCTGTAAGGAGCGTTGATTGACCAAACAATTGAGAAGACGCAGCGACTTGCGCCCAACGTCGAAGTGAAACCTCATAGAGTTGTTGCAATCTGAGTCTCTCTGGACACGCCATGGTGGTTGCTCGCTCCGCTTGAGATATTCAAGGATTGCCTCGAACGAGCAAAAAGAGCCAGCGACATATTGCGCCACCGAGGGAGGTATTTCGAGAGTCAGCGGTGCCTTGTTGTAACCGGCACATTGTGCCGGAACGCGCTAACATGGTCGCAACCGGAAATAACACTCGTTTTTTAAAGTTGGAAGCCCTACGGATGAGTTTCGTGCCGCCTGCGTTCTCGCCCCGTAAGCTCGTCCATCGCATGGAAACCAGGGCCCCGTAGAGTCGTGGATCAAGCTAGGCAAACTGAATAAGTTTTCACGGCTGCCTCGGAAAGTACGCCCTGCCTGGGAACAATATGAACGTTCTTTCGAAGTACAAACTCTGGGTAGGCGGCGCGCTTTGCCTGCTCGTCGTCGGCCTCACCATTGGAGCGATCTACCCAAAGCACGTATCCGGAGCAAAGCCTGACAGTCCACTGGACGTGGAGGTGGTGCAGGTTGAGCAGAAGGATGTCCCGATTTTTGGCGAGTGGATCGGCACCCTCGACGGATTCACCAATGCGGATGTCCGGGCGCAGGTTACAGGATACCTGCTGAAGCAGGGTTATCAGGAAGGGGCTTTCGTCAGGAAGGGCCAGCTGCTCTTCGAGATCGATCCCCGGCCGTTCCAGGCGGCTCTCGACCAGGCCCAAGGGCAGTTGGCACAGGCCAGAGCGCAGCTTGCTAACGACGCAGCTGTTCAGGGAAGAACTCAGCTTGACGTAGAGAAGTACGAACCCCTCGCCAAAGAACAGGCAGCGAGCCAGCAGGATCTGGACAACGCCGTGCAGAATAACCTGGCCGCCAAGGCCACGGTGCAGACCGCCGAGGCTCAGATCAAAACCGCCGAGGCTGCGGTCGAAACCGCCAGGATCAACCTGGAGTTCACCCGCCTCGTAGCCCCCATCGACGGCATCGCCGGGCAGGCGCAGCTTCAGGTCGGCGCGTTAGTCAATGTAGGCAGCGGGCCCGTGACCTCGGTGTCCACAGTCGACCCCATCAAGGTTTTCTTCACGGTTGGCGAACCCCAATACCTTGCCTGGAGCCAACGCTTCCCAACCGAGGCTAGTCTACGAGCGGCTAATAAGAATCTGCGCCTCGAACTGATTTTGGCCGATGGATCGACCTATGCGCATCCGGGCACGTTCTTTTTTGCCGACCGCCAGGTGAATGAAAGTACCGGGGCAATTCGAATCGCCGGGCTGTTTCCGAATCCAGGAAATATTCTGCGTCCCGGCGGCTACGGCAAAGTGCGCGCGGTTGTCCGCATCCAGCAGGGCGCGTTGCTGGTGCCTCAGCGTGCCGTCTCCGAGCTGCAAGGCGGCTATCAGGTCGCGATCGTGGGGGGCGACAACAAGGTCATCATCCGGCCCGTCAAAGTGGGCGATCGTATCGGCAATCAGTGGGTCATTGCGGAGGGACTAAAGCCGGGCGAACGTGTGGTCGCCGAGGGCGTGCAGAAGGTGCGTCCGGGACTGCAAGTGAACCCCAGGCCATTTGCCCGGGACACTGTGGGAAGGTAATTCCATGTCCAAGTTCTTTATCAACCGCCCTATCGTCGCCATGGTGATCTCGATCCTCATGGTGCTGGTTGGCGGCCTCACCATGCTCACTTTGCCGGTCGCGCAATTCCCCAACATCACCCCGCCCGAGATCCAGGTCCTGGCCACCTATGTCGGCGCGGACGCGCAAACCCTGGAGCAAGCCGTTGCCACGCCCATCGAACAGCAGATGAATGGCGTAGACAACATGAACTACATGTATTCGGTGAACGCCACCGCCAACTCCACCACCACCCTGATCACGGACTTCGACGTAAAGACCGATCCCAACACCGACTACATTCTTGCGCAAAGCCGTGAAACGCAGGCCGCCTCTCAGCTTCCCACGGACGTTACCAACTACGGAATCACGGTTCGAAAATCGGTCACCGCTCCCCTCATGTGGGTTGCCCTTTATTCACCCCACGGAACCTATAACGCCAGGTTTCTGGCCAATTACGCGTACATCAATCTAGTTGACCCCATTCTGCGTTCGACAGGCGTCGGCAACGTGAACGTGTTCGGCTCCGGCCAATACGCGATGCGCTTATGGGTAAAACCTGACACATTGGCCAAGCTGGGTATCACCGTTCCCGAGATCGTCAGCGCCATTCAAGCGCAAAACACCGTGAACCCGACAGGGAAGGCAGGAGGCGAGCCTGCTCCCACAGGCCAGGAATTCACCTATTCGGTGCTCGCCCAGGGCCGTCTCGTATCGCCGGAAGAATTCGGAGCCATCGTCGTGCGCGAGACTCCCGACGGCGGGACCGTCCGCGTACGCGATGTCGCGCGCATCGAGCTGGGTTCGCAGGACTATACCGTCGCTGGGCGTTTCAATGGAGAGCCTAGCGCCATCCTCTCCATCTACCAATTGCCCGGCTCCAACGCCGTCGATGCCGCCGCAGCCATCAGGAAATTGATGTCGCAAATGAAACAACGCTTCCCGGCGGACATGGATTTCAAGGTTGCGCTCGATACCACTCTTTCGGTGACAGAAGGCATCAAGGAAATTGTTAAGACGCTCGCCATCGCACTCGTCCTGGTGATCCTGGTCGTCTATCTGTTCCTTCAGAGTTGGCGCTCCACCTTGATTCCGCTCTTGGCCGTGCCGGTTTCGCTGGTGGGCACGTTCGCCATCTTTCCTCTGTTCGGTTTCTCCATCAACACCCTCTCGCTCTTTGGTCTCGTGCTCGCGATCGGTCTGGTGGTGGATGACGCCATCGTGGTGGTCGAGGGCGTGGAGCGGCACATCGAGGAGGGGCTCACTCCCAAGGCCGCGGCGTTAAAAGCGATGGAAGAACTTTCCGGGCCTGTGGTCGGCATCGCCCTGGTTCTCTCCGCCGTTTTTGTGCCCACCGCCTTCATCCCCGGAATCACCGGCAGACTCTATCAGCAGTTTGCCGTTACGATTGCCATCTCCGTCGTTCTCTCAGCCTTCAACGCGCTTACCCTCAGTCCCGCGCTTTCCGCGCTCCTTCTTCGCCCCCGGCAACCGAGCCGCGGCCTGCTGAGAAGGTTCTTCGATTGGTTCAACGGCCGTTTCGGGCAAGCGACAGAGATCTACGTCCGTTGGAGTGGGGTGCTGCTCACCAAAACCGCGGTGGTGCTTGTTCTGCTGGTGGCTTCTGGCGTAGCGGGGGCTTTTTTTGCATCTCGTGTGCCCTCAAGCTTCCTCCCCGACGAAGACCAGGGTTATGCCTACATCAATCTGCAGCTGCCGGACGGGGCCTCAATGGAACGGACAACCGCCATGGCCGCCCAGGTTGAAAAAGTCATCCTCAATACCCCGGGGGTGAAATACGCAACCAGCGTTGTGGGCTTCAGTTTGCTTAGTTATGTGCGCACCAGCTACAGCGCGTTCTTCTCTGTGGCCCTCCAACCCTGGGATCAGCGCACCACGAGAGAGCAGCAATTTCAATCGATCAAGGCGCATCTGAACCGCGAGTTGAGCAAGTTGCCGGCGGGAGTTGCCTTCAGTTTTTCCCCGCCTGCCATTCCTGGCGTTGGCACTTCCGGCGGTTTCACCTTTATGCTCGAGGACCGTTCCGGAGGCGATGTCCAATTCCTCGCCAGAAATCTGAACCTCTTTCTCGCCGCCGCTCGAAAACGCCCGGAAATCGCCAGTCTCAGCACCACTTTCTTGCCCAATGTTCCCCAGGAATTTATCGAGGTAGATCGCGACAAGGTGCTGAAGCAAGGCGTGAATCTCAGCGATGTCTACCGCACCATCCAGGCATTTATGGGCGGTTATTTCATCAACTATTTCAATCGCTTCGGCCGCCAGTGGCAGGTCTATATCGAAGCAGAGGGTGAGGACCGGGCCAGGATAGAAAATGTTGGCCAGTTCTATGTCCGCAACGGCAGGGGAGAGAATGTCCCCCTCTCCACCCTTATCACGCTCAAGCCGCGCCTCGGCCCGGAATTTACTTTGCGTTACAACGAATATCGTTCCGCGCAAATTAACGGTAGCGCTGCGCCGGGCTATAGCGCCGAGCAGGCTACGAATGCCCTGGAAGAGGTTTTCAAACAGACGATGCCGAGCGAGATGGGCTTCGACTATCTGGGTATTTCCTTCCTGGAGCAGAAGGCGCGGCAGGGAGTGCCGCCTGCGGTGATTTTCTCCCTTTCGCTACTCTTCGTCTTTCTCGTTCTAGCGGCGTTGTATGAAAGCTGGTCGCTGCCCTTTAGCGTGCTGCTGAGTACACCCGTCGCGATTTTTGGGGCCTTTTTCTTCCTGTGGTTGCGGCGCGTCCTGCTGCAAATTTTTCTGCCCCCGTATCTGGTCCAGATGGAGACCGATGTCTATTCGCAAATCGGGTTGGTCATGCTCATCGGCCTCGCGGCCAAGAACGCGATTCTGATCGTAGAGTTCGCTAAAGAGCAATACGAGAGTGGTAAGCCTCTTGCGGATGCGGCGCTCGAAGGGGCCAAGCTACGTCTGCGGCCGATTTTGATGACCTCGTTCGCCTTCATCCTTGGCTGCATTCCGCTATGGACGGCCACGGGAGCCGGCTCTGTTGCTCGCCAGATCATGGGCACGACGGTGATCGGCGGCATGCTCGCTGCCAGCTTGGTCGGAATTTTCTTCGTGCCTGCGATCTTCTACCTGGTGGAGAAGTGGTCAGGCGCCGGCAAGCACCCGGCTCCCGCCGCACTGCGGGAAACGACTGTGGCGTCGGAGGGAGACTGAGCAAGCCATGAAAACATGCGCGATCTTCGCTGCCATCTCGGCCTCGACGGTAATGATCGGCTGCATGGTTGGTCCCAATTATCACCGGCCCGCCGTTCCCACTCCGGGCGTTTACCGTGATCTTAGCGATGACTCGCAGGCCCAGGGCCAGGCAGCGTCCTTTGCCGACCTTCACTGGTGGCAAGTCTTCCAGGATCCGCGATTGCAAGAGCTCATTCGCACCGCCCTGAAGGAGAATTACGACCTTCAATTAGCGACCGAGCGCATCAGTGCTGCGCGTGCTCAGGTCACCATCACCCGCTCCAGTTTATTTCCCCAGGTGCAAGCGAACAGTAACTTCGTGGGCGGAAAAGACCCGACCAGCCAGTCTACCTACAACATTCTGGAACTCACCGCCGATGCGGCATTCCAGTTGGATCTCTTCGGTCGTCTGCGACGTGCCACCGAGGCTTCACGCGCCCAGCTCCTGGCTACCGAAGATGCGCGAGATACTGTCGTACTCACCCTTGTTAGCGATGTGGCGAGCGACTACTTCGCGCTGCTGGAGCTCTATCTCGAACTCCAAATCACGCGCGACACGGTGAAGACGCAGGAAGACTCCGTCAAGCTGACCCGGCTGCGGCTTGACCACGGTCTCGCCACCAAGCTCGATGTGCTGCAATCCCAACAGGTGCTGGATACCGCCAATGCGGCGGTGCCGGATCTGGAGCGACAGATCGGTCAGGAGGAAGACGCGATCAGCATTCTACTGGGCCATTATCCCGAGAGCGTGCGGCCTGGAATGCCATTGGCCGAGCAGCCGCTTCCTCCGGAGGTACCGCCGGGAATGCCGTCGACGTTACTCGAACGGCGGCCAGACATTCGCCAGGTCGAACAGGACCTGATCACCGCCAACGCCGAGATCGGCGTCGCCAGAGCTGCGTTTTTTCCGCAGATTTCTCTCACCGGCTCCGGCGGGGGAGCCTTTGGTCGAAGCACTATCCTCACCGGCCTTATGAGTTCACAAACGGGAATTTGGTCCTACGGCGTCCAGGTCAGTCAACCGATTTTCACTGGCGGCGCCTTGCGTGGGAACCTCAGACTCGCTGAATCCGAACAACGTCAGGAATTGATCGCTTATAAGCAGGTTATCCAGTTATCGTTCCGCGATGTCTCCGATGCTCTGATCGGTTATCAGAAACTTCATCAAGTCCGCGTGGCGCAGGAGATCACGGTCAAGGACCTGCAGGATTCAGTTGATACCTCTCTGCGGCGTTATCGGGGAGGCATTACAACTTATCTTGAAGTTCTCGATGGGCAACGATCGCTGTTTACCGCCGAGCTAACTCTCGCCCAGGCTCGGGGCAACGAGTACCAAAGCCTGGTGCAACTTTACAAGGCCCTTGGTGGAGGCTGGCAGTAAGCATTAAGTAACTGTGACAGGAGCAGATAATCGTCCGACCAGGATAATGACCAGGGTCCACTGTCCGGGCCCTGGCAGAACCCAGTAGGAACTCGACGGGTGCCCCACGTTCCCCCGGATTTCCTGGAGAGTTTGGTGGCCTTGGCGAACTTCATGCGGCTTTCAGTAAGGAAATCAGACCAAACTTCCTGCCGTACCTTGTCCGCAATTTAAGTACAACAGTCCGCGATCAAAAGGCAATCACATTGGTCTTAAATCGAGACAAATACTTGAAAACACGAAGGCGTCCGTCCACGATTTCAGTCGAGCGCGACACCCGGAGTTTGGTTCCTCGATCGCGCTAGAAAAACCCGTCTGCATCGTCCCCGTGTTGCTCATATCGCGAGCTTGGTGCAGTTAAGACCTCATCGACAGCCGCATACTTGACTGTTCGTCGAAGCGCTTAGCATAATGATTGCGACCACTGTTCCAGAAATATCCTCGCACCGGGCGCTATCAGTGTGTGTGCCAGAGTATGCTCTTTCCTCCGAGCAGGCAGGTGAGCTACTTAATATACCTCGGCAAAGAATGTATCGGACGGGCTGAACAAAGCAAGTCATCACTCATCTCATGAGGATCCGGGGCTAAGGTGCAACCAGCGATTGGTGGGACGACGGCCGAGACTCCTCCCAGGTTGAAGCGAGTGCTGGGTCTTTGGGACCTGGTCTACTACGGCGTGATTTTGACGTCGCCCATCGCGGTTGTTCCCATGTTCGGCGAGGCCCAGGTCCTTTCCCGGGGGCACGCTGTGATCACGGTCCTGGCCGCCATGGTGGCCATGACTGCTACGGCGGTCAGCTTTGGACGAATGGCGACTGTCTTTCCGTCTGCAGGCTCGGCCTATACCTATGTGACCCGCGGATTCAATCCGACATGGGGCTTCGTGGTCGGCTGGGCGATGTTCCTGGAGTACCTGTTTCAGCCTTTGCAGAACAGCCTTTACGCTGCCCTGACGATTCAAAGACTGTTGCCGCATGTTCCCTTGGCACTTCTATCGGCTTCGGCCGTGGGACTCATGACGCTGCTTTGTTGGTTCGGCATTCGCACCACGGCGCGGGTGAACGAAATCCTGCTCGGCCTGATGTGCATCGTGATGTTGGCTTTCATCGTCGAAGCGATCCGGTACATCATCGGGCAGCACCACGTGATAGGACTGATTTCAACTCAGCCTATCTACGACGCGAAAACTTTCAGCGTTCGCGCGATTGCGGCTGGCACGGCGCTGGCGGCCACTACCTTTATCGGGTTTGATGGGGTGAGCATCCTGGCCGAAGAGGTTGAGAACCCCAAGCGAAATGTATTGCTCGCCTCGGTGCTGGTGTGTGTCTTCACGGGGCTGTTCGCAGCGTTCCAGGTTTACCTGGCGGTTCGGGTGTCGCCGGATTACCACACGCTGGTGAATGCTGAAACCGCCTTCATGGATGTTGCGAGCGTGGTTGGCGGTTACCGGCTGTTTGTCGGCTTTGCTGCGGTGCTTTTAATTTCAAGCATGGCTTGTGGGCTGGCCGGCCTGCTGGGCGCGGTGCGTCTGCTCTACAGCATGGGCCGCGACAGTGTGCTGCCGCGCAAGATCTTCGGCCATCTGAATGCCGAGCGCGGCAATCCTTCGTACAACGTGTTGATCGGGGGAGCACTGGCCTATATAGGCACGTTAACCATGAGCTGGGAGCGGTCGATTGAAATTCTGAACTTCGGCGCGCTGCTGACCTTTATGGCGGTCAACCTGGCGGCGGTGAAGCATTTTGGCTTTACACCAGGAATAGCGCACAAGCGGAAATTGTTCCTCGACGTCATCGTCCCTGGTCTGGGCTTTGTTTTTTGCCTGGTAATTTTTCTGGGACTGCAAGGATCCACCCTGGTTGTCGGCACGGCGTGGCTGGCAATGGGTGGGCTCTACGTGATACTTAAGACGAAGATTATGGGGCAGCCGGTGGTTATCGACTTTGGCGAGCCGTAATGGGAACCGATCACTGACACATGGCTACGTTCACCCTGAACTCACCCGGCTCGCTTCCGGCCGGAAAAAACATTAAGCGAGAGAAACTTCAATGCGCAAGTTAGGGATCGGTGTGCTCGGAGTGGGCGCGATGGGCAAGCGACACGCGGAGAACATTCGTCGCTTTGTGCCCGAGGCCCGACTCGTTGCCGTGGCTGACCCAGCACCGGGCCGCGCTTCGCAGCTGGCCACCGAGCTTGAAATCGAGCATGGCTTTTTGAGCCTGGACGACATGTTGGAGACGAAAGACATTCAGTGTGTTGTGATCGCGACACCGGACAAG
This sequence comes from uncultured Acidobacteriaceae bacterium, assembly GCA_963787145.1. Classification (GTDB taxonomy): domain Bacteria; phylum Acidobacteriota; class Terriglobia; order Terriglobales; family Acidobacteriaceae; genus PALSA-350. The sequence goes on along the minus strand of CAWBBY010000014.1, from coordinate 166,946 downwards.
TTTCATCCCCAGTCCGATCCGCGCGGCGGCTGCGGCGGGAAAGCAAATTTTTTGTGAGAAGCCACTGGCATTAAGCCTCCCCGACGCGCGTGCTGCCCTGGAAGTGGTTGCCGGGGCCGGTGTGCATCTGCAAATGGGTTTCATGCGCCGTTACGACCCTGGATATGCCGCGGCCATGAAGCGTATTAATGCCGGGGAGATTGGCGAGCCCGTGATCTTCAAGTCCATAGGCCGTGACAAGACTGCCCCACCCATCTCCGAGTATCAGTCGCAGTTGAACGGTATGCTGTTTTACAACAACACCATCCACGATTTTGACCTGGCCCGATGGCTGATGCGGGATGAAGTCACAGCGGTCCAGGCGTACGCAACGGTGGCAATTCGTCCCGAGGTGGCGGACTACGGCGACATTGTCGCGGGAGTGGTTAACCTGAAGTACGGTCGCGGTGCGATTGGCAATATCGAGTCCTATGTGCAAGCGGTGTATGGCCACGATATTCGAACTGAGATTGCTGGATCAAAAGGGACCATTTTAGTGGGAAGTATCGAACACCATCCCGTCACCTTTCTGGCCAGTGAGGGCAGCTCGCAAAAACTTGCCGACCATTTCCTGACCAGGTTCGAGGATGCCTACGTAGCGGAAATGCGTGATTTTGTACAAAACATGCTGCAGGATCGCGCTCCATGGGTTACAGGGGAAGATGGGCTGCGGGCACTGGAGATCGCCGTCGCCGCCGAGAGCTCTTATCTGCAGTCCAAGGTGATCAGCGTGACACAGTCGGAAGGACGCCCTGCCGGCGCAGGCGGGAGCAATGCGCAAGGCACGTAGTTATTCGGTCGCCCGGTCCGGCGATCTGGGTTCACAAGCGCACTTAATTCGAATATGAGGATTGCCACTTGGCGAGTTCAAAGTCGATTGGATATGCAGTTATCGGCCTCGGTTTCATCTCAGAGACCGCGGTCCTGCCAGCTTTTCGCGACAGCAAGAAGTGCAGGGTCGTTGCCCTGGTCAGCAACGATGTCAAGAGGGCTGAAGAGCTGGGCGCAAAATTCGGCGTCAAGGATTGTTACGGCTATGAAAACTACGATGCGTGCTTGAAGCATCCTGATGTCGACGCGGTTTTCGTTGCTTCAATCAACGGCCTCCATGCCGAACAGACGATACGGGCGGCCGGGGCGGGGAAGCATGTGCTTTGTGAGAAGCCCCTCGCCAACACGGTAGAACAATGCCAGCGCATGGTGGAGGCATGCAAGGAGAACAACGTCTACCTGATGACCGCTTACCGCAAATATCTGGAGCCCGGAAGCGTGGCCCTGAAGAAGTTGATTACCACCGGCCAATTGGGGCGGTTGCGGCATATCTTCTCCACCTATACCGAAATCGTCGATCCGGCGAAGACCCACTGGCAGCTCGACCCACGGCTAGCCGGAGGGGGTTCACTGGTCGACCTCGGGATTTATTGCGTGAACACCATGCGGTGGCTCGCCGGCAGTTCGCCGCTCGAGGCGACGGCGTATGCCTGGACCGACGACCCGCAACGCTTCGGCGCAGTCGAAGACAGCATTGCCTTCCTGTTGAGCCACCCTGGAGGCCTGGTGTGCCAGGGTACATCGAGCTTCAGCGCCAAAGCAGCATCCTTTGTGCAGGTGCACGGCGATGTGGGATGGGCTGCCTTGAACCCGGCGTTTGCTTTTGAAGAGGAGCGCCGTCTGTTCGGCAAGATCGAGGGAAGGTGGTTCGAGAAAAAATTCAAAGTGATAGATGAGTTTGCTCCGCAGCTCTCTTATTTTGCCGATTGCATCTTGCAGGGGCGCTCCCCCGAGCCTGATGGCATGGAAGGGCTTCGCGACCTCGCCACGGTTGAGGCCATTTATCAGTCGGTTCGCGAGAAGCGGACGGTTACTGTTTTGGGATACGCGGGCTAATGCGGGATTGCTCCGGAGAATTCTGCTAACCGCCACTGATTTCCCCAGTATCTGCAATTCACCAGATATCTGCCCGGATTGAACTGTTGACGACAGATAAAAAACGTGGAAGAGTATAAGCGATTAGTCCCTACAAGCTAGGCCCCGATAGGCCCCTGCAAGCTAGGCCCCGAAAGACCCATACAAACTAGGCCCAAAGAGAACATAAGCGCTGAATTGCTTTTCTAGGGAGAGGTGTATGAATTTGCGAACGGGTTTGGTGGCAAGAGGTGTCTTCGCTGGACTGCTGATTGTTTGCTGCACGCAAACTGTACTGGCTGAATTAACCACCGGCGGCATTGTCGGTTCGGTCACTGACCCATCGGGTTCAAGAGTTCCCGGAGTTACGGTTACGGCTACCGAAGTCGAAATGCGACCCCAACCTCGGTCACCACCGACTCGAGTGGAAATTACCGAATTTCGCCTTTGAAAACTGGCAACTATGAGGTTAGTTTCAGGCCACGGGATTTGAGCGTGTGGTCCAATCCAACGTGACCATCGAAATCGGCCAAATCGCCCGCATTGATGCAACCCTGACCGTCGGCGCCACCACGCAGACCGTGGAGCCAATGCCACCGAACCGCTGCTCCAAACTGAGACCTCCTCTCTGGGAACCGTTGAGAGTGAGAAGCGGATTGTCGAACTTCCGTTGAATGGCAGGAATTTCTTCGAGCTCGCCTATCTTGGGCCGGGAGCAAATCAAGGATCGACAGGGACCAGCGCAGGGGCAGGATCGACCGACAATAACCGCCCGGGTATTTCGCTGGCCGTGAACGGCCTGAGGATTTTTGACAACAACTACCTCCTCGATGGCTTTGACAACAACGAATTCGGGAACGGGACGGTGGTCATTCAGCCTCCTCCCGATTCCCTCGCGGAGTTTCGCGTGGAAGAGAACTCCATGGGCGCTGAGTTTGGACGTGGCGGCGCCATGGTGAACCTGGAGCTTCGATCCGGAACCAACCAATTCCACGGTGAAGCGTGGGAGTTTTTCCGCAACAATCACCTTGACGCTCTGAATTATTTTGCGGCCGAACCGACGCCCTTCCAGAGGAACCAGTTTGGCGGCCAGCTTGGCGGTCCCATCATAAAAGATACGATGTTCCTCTTCGGTTCGGTGGAGCGATCCAGTACTCGTGAGGTGATTCCGTATGTCAGCACGGTTCCCACGGCGAGCATGAGGAACGGAGATTTCTCTGAATTGGGAATATTTCGGAACGACCCCGCGAACCCGGGAACGACGCTCAATCCCGCGGATCCTGCCGTGATTCCAGCGAACCGAATCAACCCCGTGGGGCAGAACATTGTCGACCTTTTTCCGCTGCCAGATTCGGGAACCGGTCTCACGAATAACTTCACCTACAACGCCAAGTACAAGTTCGACCAGACGGCGTTCGAGACCCGTTCGACTACAACATCTCGGACAAAGACCGGCTCTTCGCCCACTATGCAATCGCAATCCCGGTAGCCACTAATCCGTCCGTTCTACCGAAGGTCGATGCAGGAGCTGGTTCGGGGGTGGCCAGCACTTTATCGGATAGGATCCAGAGCGTTGGTATCGACTGGACGCGCATTATTCGTTCCAATTTGATCAATGATGCTCGTGTGGCTTTGTGCGGTACCGTGACAACACTCTGCCCATCGATTATGGTGACGATACGTCCGAGTCCCTGGGCATTCCCAACGCCAACCGCGGCGGCAATAGTTCCGGACTCTCAAAAATTCAGATTTCTGGTTATCAGCAACTGGGAGACTCGCTGTCGGTACCCGAGACGATTGTCGAGAACGTGTATCAGCTGGCGGAACCGTGAGTTGGACCCATGGCAGACAGAATCTGAAGTTCGGTGGGGACTTTCGGCGCCAACAGAGGAACTTCTTTGAGCAGACGGCTCCCTCCGGGTGGTTCCAGTTTAGTGGCAATTATTGGGCCAGTCACTGGCTGACACTTTGCTGGGCGTTCCCCAATTCTCCGAACAGGATCACCTGCTCTCAGAAGACCCAACCCGCTATTGGGACCTCTCGGAGTTCGTCCAGGATGACGTGAGGCTGACCCCCAACCTGACCTTGAACGAGGGCCTGAGGTACGAGGTCAACTCCCCGGCCAGTGGGACGTATGTCGGGGCCTTAACCGAACGACCGCCCTAGTGAATACGACCCCTACACACGGAGGAGTTGGCTACGATCTTACGAACTGGGCACCCAGGGTTGGGGGAGCCTATACGTGGCACCACAACACTGTGGTGCGCTCTGCCTTCGGCATCTTCTACGCGGCGGAAGGCAACATCTTTGATGACTTGGGCTTGAATCCACCCAACCTTGTAGTTCTCTCGCAAAACTTCAACCCTGCCCAGGCTCCCGCACCCAGCCAATATGTCTCAGCCGGATTTCCAGCAGTATTTCCCACGGTAAATCCTGCGAACCCCGTAGGAACCGTGCGAACCACCGGGCCGGTGGAGAAAGAATTCCCCGAATCTTTCGATGGAACCTGGCCATTCAGGCGGCGGCTTCCTTCGCACTGGGTGGTTGAAAACAGCTTACGTGGGGTCAAAGAGCACGAACCTCTACGACCACGAATCCTCCAATCTGAACCAGCCGTATCAGCCGCTGGATTCAAACTTTTCAGATCCCACAGGAAACTACGGGCGTCCATATTCAGCATCCGCCCGGGCCTGGTCTCGGTTCTGCCACTTGACGTCGCACGGCTGAGCATGGCTTACAACGCATTCCAGACTTCCCTGCAGCATCGTTTCTCGGACGGCTTCAATGTTCTAGCTTCTTACACTTTCGCGAAATCGCTGGGGACTGCGGACGGCAACGTCAACCAGTGTGACATCCAAAACGCTCATAACGTTGGCGCGGAGAAGAGGCCCTCTACCACCCCGGACTTCCGACATCAGTTGGTTGTGAGCTATGTCTACGATTTGCCTTACGGCAAAGGGAGGCACTTTGGAGCCGAAGCCCACGGCGTGACGCAGGCCGTTTCTTGTGAGGTTGGGAAGTTGCCGGAGTAACCACGGCACACAGCGGAGAAGCCTTCGATGTTCTCCTCCCTAACTACGATCCTACCAACACCGGGGCGTTCCCCGCCGCGTCCGGATATGATTCACAACCCTAAAGATTTCTCCTTTGACGTGGCTGGACAGGCAGCGCTCGGCTGCAGCAATCCTGGTCACCAGACTCTCGATTGCTGGTTCAATCAGGCTGCTGTTGTTCTTCCTCCGCTTGCCCCCGGCCAGGTGAACGCACACCTGTTCGGAGACGCGGAACGCGCCGTGCTGCGCGGTCCCGACTTGGTGAACTTTGACTTTTCGATTTACCAGACGTTCCCTCTGAGTGAAAGATTTGCACTGGTTTTCCAGATATTTGAGTTCTTTTAACATCTTCCCCCCTCCTAACCATTGAGATCCTTTGCCGAATGTGGGAGCAGGTGGCGGAAGTAGCGGCGCTGGGTTTTCAGATGTAGCCGGAGGTGCAGCCATCACCCAGACAATTCCGGATGCCCAGCGGGAGATCCAGTTTGGTAGCGAGGTCCAGGTTCTGGGCTAGAATAAGGCTCCCCTCAGGAACTGATGTATAGTGCCTCTCGCGAAGGTCCGAATTGGCGCGACAGAAAAATTTCTCCCAGGGGGACGTGAGTGCCCTCTTTTGTTGATAAGAAGGTCCAAGGATGGCGTATCAAGGTCGCAAGCGCACCGATCAACTGGGGAATCATGGAGCACGTCGATCTCCCTCGCTGACTATCCCTACGACCGGGTTCTGGATGAAATCGAGGCCGCCGGTTACTCCGGCACTGAACTGGGTCCCGTATGGATTTCTTCCTACTGACTCTGCGTTGCTCGCGAGACGAACTGGCGAAGCGTCCTGGCGCGCTTTGTTCGGCGTTTGTGGACATCGAACTCGGCAACAAAGAAGTGCACACGCCGCCGGCTTGGCTTTCGTAACCCGCTCGGCGAAGCTGATTAGCCAAGCTGGCGCGCGACTCCTGGTGCTTTCCGACAAGATCACTCCTGAGAGGAATGCTACGTCCCGGGCTCGCGACGATGCGCGACCCAGACTGCATCTCCTGGAGTGAAGCCGAATGGCAGGCGGCCTGCAGCCGCGATGCACCGAAATCATCACGGGATGAGCCGGCCGCTGGGCCTGAAGGTGGCCTTTCATCACCACGTCGGCAGCCACGTGGAAACTCCCGAGGAAATTGATCGCCTTTTCTCCAGTTCTCCCGCGGATGAGCTGGGCCTTTGCCTGGATACCGGCCACTACGTATATGGCGGTGGCGACACGATTGCGTTCCTTGAGAAGCAAGTTGCTCGCGTCTGGTGCGTGCACTTGAAGGACATGTATGACGAAAAAAGACAGCCGAAGCACCATAAGCAGACGGATGAATTTTCACGCGGCGATTCGGCACGGAGTCTTCTCCCCGTTGGGAAAGAGAGCATCGACTTCCCCGAGGTAATCGCTCTTCTGCGGGGCGGTAATTTTGATGGCTGGGTGGTGGTCGAGGCGGATGTGCTGCCGGGCGGCGCCGGGGCGGACGCGCCCCTTCCAATGCTATGGCGGGTAGAGAGTATCTTCGCCGGTTGGGAGTGTGAGGGTAATCAGACTCAGGCGGAAGGTCACTCGTCCGGTTTGTCTTTCCCCTCTATCCCGGATTTAGAATCGAAGTTGAACCGTAGACAGTGGCTCAAGGGTATGGCCGCGGCCGGGGCGGGCCGCCTGCTTAGACCATTTCAGGGCAGAGCTTTTCGCGGCCACTTCCCAGCTATTTTCCGAGGTATGTCGATGTCGCCAAAGAGGCCGGACTTTTTCGAAGACGGTTCTGGTCGGTCATGAGAATAAGGACTTCCTGCTTTCGACGACGGGCGGCGGCATCGCTCTGTTCGATTACGACAACGATGGCTGGCTCGATATCTTTGTAGTTAACGGCTGGGGACTTAAGGAGTTTCCGAAAGGCCAGGAGCCGACTAACCATCTGTACCACAATAATCACGATGGGACATTTACCGATGTGACCGAAAAGGCGGACTGGTGCGGCATGGCTGGGGACAGGGGGTTTGCGTTGGGGACTACGATAATGATGGCAACCTTGACCTTTTCGTCACTTACTTCGGCAAACGTGTTGTACCACAATAATGGCAATGGCACCTTTACCGATGTGACCCGCGAATGCGGCCTGCTGCAACCGAAGAGCGCTGGAACACGGGCGCGGCGTTTGTCGATTACAACCGAGATGGGCATCTGGATCTGTTCGTTTGCAATTATGTGGACTACCAATATGGCTTGCTGCTTTACGACAGCAATCCGGCTTTGATGGGGCAGCAATCACCGGTGCTCTATGGAGTGGCGGGGCTAAAGGGGACGAAATTTTCTCTATCGAAATAATGGCAACGGAACCTTTCGAGATGTGTCGGAGGAGGCGGGGATTCATAAGGCGGAGCCGACGTTTGGCTTCACGCCCTGTGTCGCCGACTATGACAACGATGGCTGGCCGGACATCTATGTCGCCGACGATTCAACTCCAGCCTGCTTTTTATGAATAATCACGATGGAACATTTCGCGAGAACGGAATGCTGGCCGGCGTGGCTTATGACGCCAATGGACGGACGCAGGGCGGGATGGGCGCGGATTCGGCGGACTACGACGGCGACGGATTGCTCGATATCGTCAAGACAAACTTTTCCGACGAGATGCCGAGCCTTTATCACAACGAGGGAAAGGGACTTTTTACGGACGTGACGGTTCCCGCGGGCTGGGGAGTGAGACTACATCGGTGAAGTGGGGAACGGGTCTTATGGACTTCGATGATGATGGGCGTCCGGATATTGTGATTGTCAGCGGATCGATCTATTCGCCGGGAACGGGGACGCATCATCTATTGCCGAAGACGGAGAGCAAGCTGATTCTGATGCGGAATGTTGATGGCAATCGCTTCGTGGATATTTCGGAGCAGGCGGGCCCGGCGTTTGCCGAGTCGCGATGCAGTCGGGGCGCGGCCTTTGGCGATATCTTCAACACCGGGCGGGTCGATATTGTGGTTAATAACCTGAATGATTATCCTTCTCTGCTGCGCAATCAGTCGCCCCCCCGGAATCGTGGCTCCTGGTGAAGCTGGTTGGGACCAAGACTAATCGGGCGGCGATTGGGTCGCGTGTGTCGATTGAGGCGGACGGCGGCGCCAGGTGCAGGAGGTTCGTAGCGGAGGAAGTTTTTGCTCGCAGAGCGATTTGCGGCTTCATTTTGGACTGGGAACAGCGAAGGATGCGCGGGTTCGAGTGCGCTGGCTGGGCGGGGCGGAGGAAACCTTTGAGCGGGTGGCGGCTAATCGGCTGGTGGTGATTCAGGAAGGCAAAGGGATCGTTTCACAGGAAGCGTTTTGAATTGAAAGGTACGTGACGGCGGCTGTATTTGTCGCTGTGCCGGTTTGCGTCTTTGCTACTGCGACGCTGCATTCGCGCAATCCTCCAGCGCTGGTGGACCGCCCACACTGACGAAGTAACCGGCAAGCGACGATTCAAGAGACGCTACGAGCAGGCGATGGGGCTGCTTCAGCAGGGCAAGAATGCAGAAGCTCTCGCGGTGATCGACGCGGCCATGCGCGGGGGCGCGCGGTGCCTCTCTTTATAACCTCAAAGGTCTGGCGGCTAGCGAACTGGGGCGCGACGGGGAAGCCGAGGAGAGCTTTCGAGTAGTGATCCGTCTCTCCCCGAAGGCTGCGATGGGATACAACAATCTGGGCGTGCTGCTTTCGAAGCTCGGCCGGTATCAGGACGCAGCGCGAACTTTCGCGAGGCCATGCGCGCGATCCGGAGAACTTTACTGCGCTGCTGGGATTGGGAACTTCGCTGGCGGCGTTGCAGAAATATGACGAAGCGGCGACTTATCTGGAAAAGGCGTGGGAGGTGCGTCCCGGGGATTTTCAGGCGGGATATGAATGGGCGCACGCGCTGTACGAGGCCAAGCAGCCGGCGGCGGCGAAGAAACTTTTGATCAAGCTCTCAGTGCCGCAGGAGTCCGACTCAGCCGCGAAGTATTACTCGTTGACCGGAGCGATTGCGGAAGCGCTGAGGGAGGACGCGGCGGCTGCGGGCTTATCGTCAGGCCTATGCGATCAGACCTCCTTAGATATTTATCTGGCGCTGGTCGAACTACTCTCTCCTCGCGAACAGGGCTCACCTCGAGAGGAGCTGCCCGCTCCGCCGCAGAACATTTCTGCAGATCAGAATTGTCGCTCGGGCTTCTCTTTCTGTCGCACGATGCGTCTGCGAAGGCGATTCCGCCGCTGGAAGAGCTCTGCGTCAGATGGATCGAATGAGACCGCATTTTGAATCTTGCGTTTGCCTATAAGGATGTCGGGAAGTCGGCGGCTGCGATCGAGTTGCTGCGCGGGGCCGTCGAAAAGAGGCCGTCCGGCAGCGCTTTACAACATGCTGGCTGAGCTGGAGGAGGAATCGGGGCAGTATGTGGAGGCGGTGCAAAATTATCAGCGGGCCGTCGAACTCGAACCCGCAATGAGACATATTATTTCGACCTCGGGATGGAGTATCTTTCGCACTTTACGTTTGGGCCGGCGCTGGAAGTCTTTCGCGTGGGCACGCAGAAATTTCCGGACTCGTCGCGCCAATTTCTCGGTCTGGCATTCAGTCACTATGCGGTGCGGGAGTACGCAGCAGCGGCGGATGCTTTTACTACGGCGCTGGAAATTGATCCGGAATCGCCGGCGGCATTGCAGGCCTGGAACACAGTCTCAGTTTGATGGCGCCGGAGGATTGGGAGGGAATTCTGCCCCGCCTGGGCCGTCTGGCGGCTGCGCATCCGCAAGACGCCGATCTCGCCTTCTGTTATGGCGCGGCGCTGTTTCGCTCGGAACTTGCCAAGGGGCCGGAGGGCTTTCTGGTCCGGGCGCAGGCTTTCTGGAGAAGGCAGTTGCATTGCGTCCGACTTCCCGGCGGCGCGACTGGAATTAGGGGAGCTGTATGCGGCGCAGAAAGAGGATCAAAGGCGGTGGATGAATATCTCGAGGCGATCCGGGAGGATCCCAAGTCGGATGTCGCCACTATCGTCTGGGCCAGATTTATCGCCAGATGAATAAGTTGGAGTTGGCCACGGAGGAGTTTGCGCGCTACCAGGAGCTATCCCGCCTCCACCAGGAAGAGATCAAACGAAACCGCAGTGCGGTAAAGCAGTTCGTGCTCTCGGAGCCCGCGAAGCCCAGCGAATGATTCTTGCCGAAAGCCGCGGGGCTTCGTCAGGATCGCAAGGGGTGCGGAGGCGATTCTGGACTGCTACAGCGCGACCTTCGCGATAGGAGCTCTCGGCTGCCGCCGCTACGGCAACTGCCTGGCGACCTCGAAGGCGTCCACCTTCGGCGCGTGCCCGGCCAGGATGGTTTGAACGAAATCGCGCATCTCGTGGAGGTAGCCATCGGCGAAGCGGACCAGAAAATGGTCTACGATGTCGGTCTCGGCCCCGCCGCGGTAAGCACCACTTCAGCAGTTTGCTGCAGATATCCGGTGATGATCGTGCCCTTGGAACCTACGATTTCGGTGCGGATGTCGTAGCCGTATCCAGACTGCATATAGTTCTCGACGGCGCCGAGCGCGCCGCGCGAAAACTTCATGTTGAGCAGAGCGGTGTCGATGTCGTTGAACTGCGCGATCTCGGGAAAGACAAGGACCGCGCCATAAGCATGAATCTCGGAGATCTCGTCGTTCATGATCCAGCGGCCAAGATCGAACTCGTGCACGGTGGAATCCTGGAAAAACATTCCATTGACGCCGCTGGCCATGTAGCTGACGGGCGGAGGCGCGGGGTCGCGCGCCAGCGACTTGAAGATGACGGGATCGCCGATCTCTCCGGCTTCGATGCGCTTCTTGGCTCGCACATTGGGAGGATCGTAGCGACGGACGTGGCCGACCTGAACGCGTACGCCGGCTTTCTGGGTTGAGGTCGAGCATTTCGTCCGCTTCCTCGACCGTGAGTGTGAAGGTTTTTCGCAGAAAATATCTTTTCCCGCTTCTGCGCACGTCTTCATGGCGGCGCCATGGAATTTCGCCGGTGTGACGACCACGATGGCATCGATATCCTTGCGCTCAGCCAGTGCTTCGACGCTGTTGTAGTAGTGTTCGATTTCCAGTTCGGCGGCAACTTGTTCGGCGCGCTTGAGTCGGCGTCGGCGACGGCAATCAATTGTGCCTCCGGGATCAGGTGCCGGATGTTGAAGGCGTGCCGCTTGCCCATCGCGCCCACGCCCAGAACTCCCACGCCTAGCTTCGCCATTGCTTTCCTCTCACTCTTGTTTAGCGACTTGATCCGCATCAGTGGTGACGGGCCGATCAGTAATCGATGGTCACGGAGCAATTTTGCTTCACCGCCCGATAGATCGCTTCGATGATGATGATGTCGCGCAAGGCCTTGCTCGCCGTCGAGGTTCTGGCTCTCGGCCCTTGCGGATGCAATCCGCGAAATACGTCCAACTCCAGAACGAATTCGTCGATCGGCTTGAAATTCTTGCGAACCATTTGCCGGCCATTTTGCCGCTGATACGCCGCTCTTCCTCGAAAGCGAATGCCGGAGCCAGTTCCGCCCACCCTTTTTCGCCGTGGATGTGGACGAATGATGAAAAAGCGGCGCTGTAGGCGGCGGTGCCCTGGAGAACGAGGCCGCTGGGAAAACCAAGCCGGAACGCTACGCCCTCCTCTACCTCTTTATAGCGACGGCGATCGCGAACCCAGCTCATGCCCGTGGCGGCGACTGGGTCTTCATCGACCAGCCAACGGCATGTGTTGATGCAGTAGACGCCGAGGTCCGTCAGCGGACCGCCTCCGCACAACTTTCGCGAAAACAACCAGGAGGGTGAGTTGTCGCCGAGGGGACGAAGCTCAGAGAACAGCGTGTGGATGATGTCGATGCGACCGAGATCGCCGGTCCTGATCATCTTCTTCAGCAGCAGACTGCTGGGCTCAAAGTATTTGCGGTAGGCGGTCATGAACAGGACTTTGTTGCGGCGGCAAGTGGTGACCATGTTGCGAGCCTGTCGAACTGTGGCTGCCAGCGGCTTTTCACAGAGGACGTGCTTGCCGGCTCTTGCCGCGGCGACCGCGTATTTCTCGTGCTCTCCGGGCGGAGTCGCGATGTAAACCGCCTCGACTCGGGATTCTTCGAGGCATTGGTGCGAATTCGTCGTAGCTGTAAGCGTGGCTGGCATGGAAATCCTTTGCGAACCGATTGGCCTTCTGCTTGTCACCACTGACGACCGCGACCAGTCTGGCTTTCTTGCTGTGCGCGAACGCGGGCAGCACGGCGACCTGCGAGAATACTGCCCAGGCCGACGACCGCGTAGCCGACTCGTTTCGCCGCTGCACGAATGCTCTCCTCCGGGTGGTTTTTCGGCTAAAGCATTTACTCAGGGTGAGTAATCAAGTCGCGGCCTTTCCTCAGGAAAGGCCGCACTTCAGTTGAAGTCGCAGCGGCGGTGCTTCAGGATTCGCGGTCGGCGCGGCTGAGGCCCTGGTTCTTGATGGCGGGGTGCTCGAGGCCGCGAAGTTCCTCAATGTTGTCGAGAACTTTGAAGATGGCATCGACGATGGAGTCGACATTTTCCTTGCCGCCGAGGAAGAGATGATGCGAAAACCAGATCGCTTCATGATAGGCCGCACGCTCGGCAACGGGGCACTTGTACATCGTTGCGCAGATCGAGCGGCTCGGAGCGTCCCCAACTGAGCGCCGGGATAATCGGTAGGATCGAGCGGGAAGAGCGAGCTGCAGTAGACGGGCTCGTAGAAAAGTCCGTCGCAGGGAATCCCTTCGAGCTGAAGCGCCGCGACGAATGCGGCGCGCGGAATGTCCTTTGCCTGCTCGGCAAAGTACTTCAGCACGTAACCGTAAGGGGCCAAGCGGGTGATGCGCGGTTCTGGTTTGAGCAAGCCGATGCCGGCGGTGCCGGCGAGGCGCGACTCGAAATATTCCATGTTTTCCTGGCGGACTTTGGCTTGCTCGGGAAGGCGCTCCAGTTGCGGGCCTAGCACGGCTGCCTGGAATTCGCCGAGCCGGTAATTGAACCCGATGATGCGGTGATTAAACTCATCGGTTACGCTGCGACGGCCCGCGTTGATGTACGACTGCACGCGCTCGAAATATTCGAGGTTGTTGGTGATGACCGCACCGCCTTCACCGGAGGTCATCAGCTTGCTTGATTGAAAACTGAAGGCGCCGAGGTCGCCGATGGAGCCTGCCCCTTTGCCGCGCCACATGCCACCATGGGCGTGCGCGCAATCTTCAATGACCTTGATGCCGTGCTTTGCGGCGAGCGGGATGAGGATATCGAGATCGGCAAACCTCATGCCCAGGTGAACGGGAAGAAATGCACGCGTCTTGGGAGTGATGCGCCTGCTCGACCATCTTGGCGTCGAGGCAGTAGGTTTCCGGATCGACGTCGACGAAAACGGGAACGGCATTGATCAGTAGCACCGGTCCCACCGTGCCTTCCCAGGTGTAGGCCGGAACGATGACTTCGTCCCCCGGCCGAATGTCGATGGCCTTGAGAGCGGCCTGAATCGCCACCGTGCCCGTGTTGACAGCCTGGCCATATTTAGCGGTATGTACTGCGGCAAACTTCTTGCCGAAAGCATCCCCATGTTTGCCGGGAAACGGCTGGCCGCCCCAGTTGCGATTGGTCAGCACATCTTCGAGCGCCTGCCGTTCAGCGTCGGTATAATAGGGCCAAGGATCAAAGCGCTTTGTCCGGACTGGCTTGCCGCCGGTGATTGCCAGTTTTCCCATGGGGTTCTCCTTAGCAACAGCTGTTATAACTCTAGGCTCGATAGCCAGGTTTATTGTCAAGTCCCCTCAATTCCAGGGGGTGATCACGACTTTCATGGAATCCGGGGCGACCGATTTGTGCACCGCCGCTTCCACATCACGAAGCGGCATAGCGGTGCGAGACAAACTCGCGCAGAGGATAATGCTCCATGTACCGGGCCATCTGCCGCATGCTGGGGCCGTAAGCGGCAGGCTCTTCTCCGCCGACGCCCAGTATGCGCGCACTCTTGGCGCAGATGTGGCGATGGGGGCTGACGGGGACTTCGCCGAGGTCGGAGAAGTTGCCGGCTTCCACCAGCAACCCGCCCAGCCTCATGAGTTCCAGGCTTTCGGGGAAGGCTTGCGGCACGCCCGCGGTCTCGATGACCATATCGGCGCCTCGGCCCGTGGGTTAGGCCTCGGACAAAATCCAATCGGTCGGCGAGCGTGGTGTTCGCCGCATTCAGCGTGTAATCGGCTCCCAGGCGCCTGGCAAACTGCAAGCGGTAATCAGAAAGATCGACGGCAATGATGGTTCCGGCTCCGAGCATGCGGGCTTTCATCAGGAAGCACATGCCGAGCGGGCCGACGCCCAGCACCACAACGGTGTCGTCGAAGAGGAAGGCGTCCTGGGAAATGCGGACATCTGCTTGGCGCGGTCCAGGCCGACAGCCACCGCCATGATCTCGGTGAGAACGGCAACCTCCGAGGGCAGATCGTCGGGAACGCGCACGAGAAAGCTTCCCGGCACGATGTACATGTACTGAGACCATCCGCCAAAAAGATGCGGCGGATCGGCGGCGCACAGATTGTTGCCGTAGTCCGTCATGTTTTGGCAAAGTAGTAGGGAAAGTCGTGGCGGCAGTAGTAGCAGTTGCCGCAAGAGACGTTGGCGCCGACCACGACGCGGTCTCCAACCTTAAGCGGGATGCCTTCGAAGTCAGCATAACGGCCGTCTCCGCCGATGGCCGCCACAGTGCCCACGTTTTCGTGGCCCTGGATAATGGGGAAACGGATCTGCTTGCCGTCCCCTGCGCCGCATATTGCGTGGTGTAATCCCTGGTAGGTGTGTTTGTCGGTGCCACAGATGCCAGACATTTCCATTTTGACGAGCACGCAGCCTGGTGCGGGTTCCGGCAGCGGGTACCCACGCAACTCGTACCTTCCGGGCTCAACTAACGTGGCGGCGAGAACGGTCTGATCAGGCATGGGTTGTTGACCTCGACAACGGCTGCGGCATCACTTCAGACAAGGGCAAGGCGTTTAATAATAAGCGCTTAGAACAAATTTCACGATAGACATGGGAGAATCGGTTGTCAAGCCCGGCGTCCAGCTTATCAGTTGATCGAATCGAGCCTGTTCATCTTCTGCTCGCGGGCGGCACTCTTCTGCTTCAGTTCCAGGAAGATTTTCAGTTCCTTGCGCGCTGCCTCCGTCTGCCCGCGTTCCTTGTAAAGCTCGAAGAGCAGGTAATGCGCGTCCTGCCGGCTGGGGTCGGAGGCGACCACAGACTGAAGAAGTTTGACTGCGTCGTCGGTCCGGGCCTGGGCATGGTAGATCTTGGCTAGGTCGAGTTGCGCGTCGGCGAGCCCCGGGGAGAGCTCGAGCGCCCTGGTAAGGTATTGCTGCGCTTCGTCCAGGTGGTTCTGCCGCAGATCGACATCCCCGATAAGATAGTCGGTCATGGCATCATTTGGCGAAATCTTCAGCTCCTGATTGAACTCGGCAAGCGCCTCCTCAAGCCGGCCCGCGTCGAGATAAAGCGTCCCCAGAGCGTAATGGAGGCCGGCAGCATCAGGCTTCTGCGCGATGGCTTTCTGGTATTCGCTAATGGCGGCCGGCGTAAGGTTCTGCTGGCGAAGCATCTCAGCCCGCAGCTGGAACATGCGGTACGAATCCGGCGCCAGCTTTGACAGCCGGTCGAACGAGTCCGAGGCTACGTACACCGACGCTTTGCCCTTGAAGTAAAGCGCGTCAGGACTAGTGGGCTCAAGCTCGGCCCAGCGACTGAGCATGTCGAGGGCCTGGTCGTCCTTGTTCTGCCGCAGATACGCGAGGCCCAGATGCGCGACCACGACTGGATCGTCCTTGCGGGTGAGGTATGCCTTCTCCAGCAAGGGCACGGCGCGTTCGAAATCGCCGCTATCGAAGTAAGCCAACGCCAGCAGTACCTGGGTGCGATCCAGATGTGGGTCGAGTTCGAGAGCTTTGAGGAACTGCGAGATGGCGGGCAGGTAGCTGCCGGTCATATACAGGGCGAAGCCGAGATTCGAATGCGCTTCCGCCGAGCGCGGATCAAGCTTGACTACCTGCTCATAAATGCCGCGCGCCCGGTCAAACTCCTGCTCGCGCAGCGCGGATCTGCCTTGCTGGGAAAGTTCGGCGAGATTTTGAGATTGCGCCCATGAGGGCAGTGTCGACAGGAAGGCGCAAAGAACGATGACGGTGGCGCGACGCACAAGGCTTTGCCTCGAGGTTGCTTTGGCGGGGAGGCGGCTTTGGCTGGTCATGGAAAATCCCCATCAATCGTCGCGAAGAGCACGCCCTTGAGAGAGCATGAATTGTGACAGAGCTTACGTCCGTAACTTATATCTGCACCGTAACCGTGACTCGATGTGCAGTGTTCAGCTCGTACTCGTCCAGTCGATCCGGATCGCGCACCAGGGGTTGTGCGTTGCCCTGGTCGTCGGTAGCACGAACCTCAATGGTATATTGACCAGCGCGCGGCACTATCCATTCGTAGGTCCAGGATGTCCAAACCATGGGAACCTGGGATGCGGGCAAGACCGCCGACTGCCACGCTCCATCGCCGGCGAAGCGCAATTCAACCTTAGAGATCTTGCGGTCTCCCGCCCAGGCGACGCCCTCGATACGGTAGGACTTGCCACGAATCCCCTCATTTTCCAAGGGGCGAATAAATCTGGAGTTCACGCGCATGCCGGTGATGGGCCGGCGGTCGCCTTTGGACGTGGTGGCGACGTAGCTTTGTTTCTGAAAGTAGCCTTGAAATGGCTCCTGGGAAACCTCGACACGCGTGAGCCATTTCACCGAGTCCATTCCATACCAGCCGGCTACCAGGGCGCGGAGCGGAAAGCCGTGCTCCGGCGGTAGAGGTACGCCGTTCATTTCGTAGGCCAGCAGAGTGGTTGGGTCGGTTGCCTTCTCGATCGGAATGGCGCGTACATAATGTGTGCCCGGCGGGAGGCCCTCAGCCACTCCGGAGTCGGCGCCGTGAAAGATTACAGTGGTTGCACCGGGTTGCAGACCAGCCTGCTTGAGCAGTTCCGTCAATGGCACTCCTGACCAGACACCGGTGCTGACGCCACGGCCCCCGGCGGGGTTGCCAGCACATTCCAGGGTAAGCGGGCGACGAATCGACGAGCCCAGCAAAAGGTCGGAGTAGGAAAGCTTGAGCGGTGTGGTCACTGCGCCGCTTATCTCCAGATTCCAGTTCTCTTCGCTGATGACCGGAGCGGTGAAGTGGTTCCGGATGAAGAAGTCAGTGTTCGGCGTCACCAGGCTGGGAAGTATTTCGCTCGAGCCGGCTGTGTCAACAGCAGGGCGAACGGGGGGACTGATGGCAGAGGAATTTGGCAGCGCCCTCAGATATTTCGAAGCCAAGCCGCTCACAGCGGCCGCGCCGAGCAGGAATTCACGCCGCGCCATTGCCTTTGGGGTGCGAATTTTCTCGGGGTCGGCTGGGAACGTCATTAGAAAAGGTTGATCAGGTCTGGAGTGAGCAGATTATACCCCATCGTTTTCGCCGGATGGCGTGAAGACGGTGTGCATGCTGCCAGCTTAGGCGAGGCTGCTGCCGTCAGCTTAGGCGAGGCTGCTGCCGTCAGCGTGATCGTACTATGCTCCGTGATTTGGTCCGTTTGACGAGGCGCTCATTTGCCAGCTGCTCAGACTTGTACCTTACGGAATAGACACCCGCTGTGGGATTCACGGTTACCAAGATCCCTGAGAGGTTGTGCAGAGAAACGTTAGGTTCTTCAGCAAATGCGAATCGCCTGGTTGATACCAATACAGTTACGATGAGGAACTTGTTAAATCGAATGTGCAAGGTCCTATTCGTCGATCGTCATCCATGTTGATGGCGGCATACATTGGTTGCTGGCCGAGATTCCGTAGTAACCGCGGATGTGTCATCAGAGTGTCTGAGCCAACACCTTTCGGAAGGCAGTTATGATGTCGTCTTCATCTCGAGTTGTCAGGCAGGATGGTATTGGCAACAAAATGCTTCGATCGAATAGGTCATCTGCCACAGGACAGCTGCCTTTCGCATAGTTATGTTGCAACGTGGCGTTCTCGACAAGCTTCCACGGAAAACCGCCTGGATCAACACTGGCCTTCTCCAGCAGGCTCTTGTTCCGGTAATAAAGATGCAGACCCCACTCCGTCAGAAGAATGTTCGAAATGCCTTGATCTGTAGTGATAATGCCTTCCTCGCGAAGAGCCAGGTTGACTCGCTTCGCTGTCTGCGGATCATGAAGCGTTAGTATTAGAAAGGCCCCGGTGTCTCCCTCTGGATCGAGGATTTTCCTTAGTCGCACCGCCGTATACTCTTCGAGCACACGACGGATACGGTATTTGCTGTTTCTCATCGACCGCGTGATCTGTGTCAACTTTCTCAATTGGACGCGGAGCACTGCTCCCCTCACTTCGTCCAGCCGATACCCGCGGCCCCATAGACAAAGATCGAGATCGTCAAGGACTAGCCGTCCATCTTCGTTACGCGCGTACCCAAGGTCGTGACTTGCAAAGGCCCGCTGATGAAGCCGGTCATCGTTGGTGGTAACACAGCCACCCTCACCCGCCGATATAGTCTTGTTCTGTTGAAAGCTAAAGATCGCCATGTCGCCATAGGTGCCTACCTTGCGACCATGGATGCTTCCGCCGTTACATTGGGCACAATCCTCGAGCAGCCAGAGATTCCGTTTATCGGCGATAGCGCGTATTGACTCGGCGTCTCCAGGTGCACCGCTCATATGTACCAGGACGATCCCGACCGTTCTGCTTGTGATGCGCCGTTCAACATCGCCGGGATCAAGGCAAAAGGTTTCATTGATATCAGCCAAAACCGGAATGGCGCCATGGTTTACCACCGCGGCCAAAACCGAGACCCACAAATAGGCCGGGACAATCACTTCCTGGCCTGGGCCGATACCGAGCGCGGAAAGGGCGGTGTGCAGTGCTCCGGTGCCGCTGCTGACGGCGAGAGCATGCTTTACCCCCAAATTTTGAGCGAATTCCTCTTCAAACTGCTCCACCTCTTTCTGGAGGTCCACGCCATAGTAGCGAAAGAATGAACGGCTCTTGAGAACTTTAATCGCAGCTTCGACCTCCTCATCGTCCATATGATGAACACCAGGAAATTCGAGAGGAAGAGGCTCGCTGCGGACGGGAGTACCTCCGTCAATTGCCAGAATCTGATCGCTTCCTTTAGCCTCGTGCTTGACCATTTCTCGCTGTTCCATACGGTTATCCTCACACCCGGTAACTAAATTGTCGAAACAATATTCTTGTTGGCGGTGCCCGCAGTCGCCCCTATCGCCTCCGCCGCGCCCGGCCCACCCTAAACCAGGAGCAGGTTTCGCGTTCTCCCATCTTCCAATTGAGACGGTAAGCATGATTTTCGTCCGTTTATGAGGGAACGAGAGCCTGTGAGGCTGAGTTCGTTAGTGGAGTTCTCAGACCGAGACTTTCACCCCTCCGGAATGGTCTCGACTGGCGGAGAAATAAGCAGGAAGAGGCAGCCGGTGGCAACAATAGGCATCAGCCCGGCGACCAGGAATGCGGGTGCGTAGGAAAACCGATCCACCAGGAACCCTACCGCGAACGTGAAAACCGTGCCCACCAGACCGGCTGCGAATCCGCTTAAACCAGTCACCGTGCCAACCACTTCCTGCGGGAAAAGATCGGAGGGCAACGTCAACCCCATCGTGGACCAACTCGCATAGCCCCACAGAGCCACGCAGATCAGCGCCAGGGCGGAGTACGCGCTGTGCACACGAGCCGCGGGAATGCCGGCGAGGATAGGCAGGCAACTGATGGCGCATACCCACATGCGGGCGCGAATGACTGGAATCCCACGCCGGATGCAATAGCCTGAGATGAAGCCCCCTGTGAAATTACCCAGATCGGCGGCCACGAATGGTATCCATGCGAACAGCGCGATTCTCTTCAGGCTGAATCCCCGCGCGTCGCTCAAGTACTGGGGCAGCCAGAAAATGTAGAACCACCAGATCGGGTCGGTCAGCCCGCGCCCGAGCACGATGGCCCAAACATTCGAACTCTTGACCAACGCAAGCCATCGTGCAACGCCTCGCATCTTGTATCTGAGAGTTACGTCCTGGCCGGCGCGAATAAGAGCCACCTCCTCCGGGCTGACCCTGGGATGACGATCGAGCGGATGGTAGACACGCAACCACATCGCCAACCAAACGAATCCGAGCGCCCCAGAAAACACAAAAGACCAACGCCAGCCAAAGGCGATTGCAGTCCAGGGGATTACCAAAGCGGCAAGGGCTCCTCCTACGCTCGAGCCGCTGTCGAAAATAGCCACGGCAACGCTGCGCTCCTGGCTGGGAAACCACTCAGCAACCGTCTTGCTGGCGCCGGGCCAATTGAGGCCTTCTCCAATCCCCAGCAGAAATCGAAACGCGGCAAATCCGGATACAGAACTGGCGAAACCAGTGAAGATGTTGACCACCGACCAGAAGCTCACCGCCAGGGCCAAGCCCAGCCGGGTACCTACGGCATCGAGGAAGATCCCTCCCAGGAGCCAAGTAATCGCGTAGGAAATCTGAAAAGCACCGAGAATCCTGGCCAGATCCGAATGGCTGAAGTGGTACTGACTGGACAGCATGGGAGCAAGCACGGAGAAGGTCTGCCGGCTGATGTAATTGGTCACCGTCGAAAAGAACAGCGTCCAGACAATCCACCAACGCGTTCCGCCGGAAGTCCGAACTCTAAGCGGCGCCAGGTCCATCTCCCGCTGCATTCCGTTCATCATATGCGTCTCACTGGCAATCCGCCCCTCAATCCGAAGGCAACAACCCGTTCAATTCGGAAGCGGACTCCGGGTCCAAATACAGAGTTACGTCCGGATGAGTGCGCAGGATGGTAGCCGGGCAAGCTGTCGAAATCGGCTCTTCGAGTGTACGCCGGACGATCTGAGCCTTGCGGCGCCCGGGAACCGAAACAATCAGCTTTGGTACCTTGAGCAATGTCGGAATCGTCAATGTGAGCGCCCGCTCCGGAACGTCTTCAAACCTTGCAAACCAACCTTCTGCCAGCTGCTGCTGTCGGCATGCTGCATCGAGGGTGACCACCTTCATCGCTTCGGGGTCATTAAAGTTTGCCTCGGGGGGATCGTTGAATGCCAGGTGCCCGTTTTCGCCGATCCCCAACAAACAGAGCTGGGGGTCGGCCCCCCGCAGATCTTGAACATAATTTTGTCGCACACGATCCGAATCAGACGAACTCCCATCGATCTCAAAGAATTCTCCCATGGGCACCCGCTCGGTCAGATTTTCGCGTAGATAGCGGCGGAAGGAAGCAGGATGGTTCTCTGCGATCCCTACGTATTCATCCAGATGAAAACCATGAACTTTCTTCCAGGGCAAATCAGGCATGGAGGTCAACGCATGTAACGTTTCCAGCTGCGAGGCGCCAGTCGCAAAGATAACGCCTATCTCACTACGGGTCTGGTCCAAATGCTTGAGCGCCTGCGCGACAGACCGGGCAGCCGCTTCGCCGGCAGCCTTTCGACTGGTGTGGATCTCCAGCTTCATGGTTCCCAGTTCAAAGTGCTTCATTAGGTTCGGTCCTCATAGGTATTTCTTATCTGGAACACGGGCTGATGGAGACTGACCACTTGGGCTAATTGGGAGGCTGTCGGGAGATTCCCGAATCGATCGTGAGCCGCTGCATGGCCTCGCCGACGGTTTGGTACGAGAAGCACGAGGCAAAGTGTATCAAGGAAATGGGCAATTCAATTTTACCCGTGCCTTCAGTCAATTAGGACCGGCCGGCGTAAGTACCGGGGTACAGGCGAGAACGCGAATCTCGACTTCTGACCGGCGCCATGTACAACTTCCCCCACTTTCGGTGAGATCACTTCCGCGGTTAACAATTACGGGGCTAGAATCTTCCAAGGCGCGGTCAGGCTCACGTTCTAACCAGTCGCCCGCCGTCAGCAACATGACAGTGAATGAGCACGAAAGTCGGGGTACGACCATGAAGAGACTTATGTCTTTGCTCTTGTTCGCTTCACTGCCCGCATGGGCCGATGATGTTTCTGGCGCGTGGAAGGTCGACGGATTGATCGCCGACCACACGATTGCTGCAACCTGCACGTTGAAGCAGACTGACAAGCAAATCTCCGGAAGCTGTCAAGTGGACGCCGATCAGGTTCTAGGCGTCGAGGGAAGCGTAAAGGAAAAGCAAGTGACCTGGAAGTACAACCAGGAGTATGAGGGTACGGTTTACACCCTTACGTACGCAGGAACGCTGGACTCGAATACATCGATCAAAGGCACAGTGACAGCAGACCCGTCGGATACGTCGGGAGACTTCACTGCCAAGAAGCAGTGATCGATCGAGCTTGTGTGAGTCTGCCGGACGCAACTGGAGGACAAGATGACGGACCAGGAGAACCTGGGAATCGATAGGCGGACGTTTGTGAAGCAGGCGGCGGGAGCGCTGCTGGCTACGGGAATGGACGCCCGCTCCTATGCGCGGGTGCTGGGAGCGAACGACCGGATTCGTTTAGGTCAGCTTGGCTGCGGAGACCGTAGTCAAGGCCACGTCCACATGACTCAATTGGCGGCCAAACAGATACCGGTTGAGACGGTTGCTGTTTGTGACCTTTGGACTTTAGCCCGGGAGCACCGCGCCGCCCAGGTAAAGCGCGCCTTCAACCTCGAACCGCAAACCTACAAATACGCGGAAGAGATGCTGGCTCGAAAGGATATCGACGGCGTGATGATTGCGACCGGCGATTTTCAGCATGCCAAACTCTGCATACAAGTGGTACAGGCGGGCAAGGATTGCTATGTGGAAAAGCCCTTTGCCAATGTGCTCTCGGAGGCCATCGAGGCGCGCGATGCCGTGAAGCAATGCAAGCAGATCGTGCAGATGGGCACGCAGCATCGCAGCCAACCCTATCCCTTGGCGATACGCGACGTCATCCGTTCCGGCCGAATCGGCAAAGTCGTCCACATCGAGCAGGAATGGAATGTGAATGAAGGGCGCTGGAGGTTCACTCCGGAGGATACTGGGCAAACCCGCGAGATGCTGATGGATGTCAACCTGGAGTGGAAGCAATGGCTCTATGGACGAAAATCGAAGCTTCGCGAAGAAGACACGGATTGGAATCGTTGGCTCCTGGGGAAACCGCAACGCCCCTTCGATCCTCACGTGTACCTGGAGTTTCGGCTTTATAAGGACTTTTCTTCGGGAATCTTCGATCAGTGGTTAAGCCATGGAAGCGACCTGGTCCATCTTTGGACGGATGAGGCGTATCCAACCAGCGTGATGGCTACCGGCGGAATCTTCACCTGGCCGGATGGTCGCGAGAACCCCGATACTGCGGTTGCGGCGGTTACCTATCCAAAGGGATTTCTCTATACCTATAAGACGATCTTTGGCAACAGCTATCGCAGCTTTGCCCGCATTCAAGGCCGCGATGGCACGATCGATAATTATGGGGGCGAGGGTGCATCTTTGTTTACTGTCACCAGGGAAGGAGGCAGAAACGAGTTTGATCCGTTCGACGTAGGGCCGGTTTACTCTAAACTGCCTATCGTTGGCCCGCCCGCCGACGGCGAAGAAATTGTGCGCGTTCCCAACGCGCCGGCTCCTAATTCGGTTGGTCCAGACGATGACGATGTTTCGCACCTGGTGAACTGGTTGCAGTCGATGCAAGCGCGTAAAGAGCCGAATGCCACCGTGGACAATGGCTTCTCGCACGCCATCGTGTGCATCATGGCTGCGCAGTCGTACTGGAGTGGTAAGAAGTTGTACTGGGACCCGAAACGCGAGCAGATTACCGATCAGCCCGTCTGATCCATAGCGCCGCGGTGGGTGGCCCATTCAAGTCCGTCCTCCCGTGCCGGACAGAGATCGCAGCTCTTAGCGAGGCGGCGCGTCCAGCGCGATCCGGAACGCATAAGCGTAGCTTTCCGCCGGTTGCGGCGGAAGCGCAATATGCAGCCCATCCTCCCGCAGATCGTAGGTGAGCTGTGCAGTGGAACCAAGCAGCGCGATGCTCCGGATCTGCTTACCCTTGAGCGCGCCTCCGGTCAGCGAATGAATCACTGCTTCCTTGCCCGAGGGCCAAGCCAGCTCGATCGCATAAAGATTGTTGCCCTTGGTCGTGAAGCGGAAATCCTCCGCCGTATATTCCTGCGTCTTCGTGTCCTGGAAGGATCCCGCCGCCACCTTGGTGGGCCCTTCCCCATAGCTTAGCCAGGGCCGGGTTCCGTAGATCGCTTCGCCGTTGACTTTCAGCCAGCCACCCACGGCCAGCAGCACCTGCTGCACTTCGTCGGGAATGGTGCCGTCGGAACGGGGCCCGATGTTCAACAGGAGGTTGCCATTCTTGCTCACCACGTCGGCGAGTTGATGCACGATGAATGCCGGTGTCTTGAAGGTGTCGTGTTCAATGTATCCCCACGACTTGTTGCTGACCGAGGTGTCGGTTTGCCAAACGCGGTCGTGTAAGCTGTCCAGCTGGCCGCGTTCAATATCGAGCACCGCTGAATCCCTCTGCATATCGACCAGCTTGTAAGTGATGATACCGACCGGGCCGCGTTGACTCGATTCGTTGTAATAGTAGGCAGCAAACTTCGCTAAATACGCACGAACATAAGGCTGTCCAATCCACCAATCGAAAAAGATGATGTCGGGATGGTATTTTTGGACAATTTCCGCATCCCGGGCAAGCCAATCGTTGGCATAGGCGGGGCTGACATAGGTCCAGTTCTCCTGCAGACTGTCCTCTTTGTCCTCCAGCTGTACCTGGGCTGGTCCGTAGAAGGCGGCATATTGCGGATCATTCACGTCGGAGGGAATGCTGCGGCCGCCGTCCATAAACCAGTCATGCTCGATGCGATGCGACGAAGCCCCAAAGTAAAGACCCTCGGCGCGGGTTGCCTTCTCCAGATCGCCAACCAGGTCGCGATGCGGCCCCATCTTCGCGGCGGTCCAGTCCGAGAGATTGCTATCGTACATTTGAAAGCCGTCATGGTGTTCGAAAACCGGGACGACGTATCGTGCGCCAGATTCCTTGAAAAGGTGCGCCCAGGCTTGCGGATCATAATGCTGGGCCTTAAATAGGGGGATGAAGTCCTTGTACCCAAATTTTGTCACCGGCCCATAGACACTCACATGGTGCTGGTTCTCGGCCGATCCGGCGAGATACATCTGGCGCGGATACCATTCGCTCCCGAACGCGGGAACGGAATACACGCCCCAGTGAATGAAGATTCCGAACTTTGCATCCCGGTACCAGTCAGGGACTCGGTATTGTGACAGTGAATTCCAGTCGGGACGAAACGGTCCCTGGTTGGCCCCGCGCTCTACGTCCGCGAGAATTGCGTTGCGAGGGGCATCATACTTTGCGCTCGCCTTCTGCCAGACCTCGGCCAGGGACTCGGCGCTGTTTGCCGCTGTCGGCCCGGTGGACGACTGCGCGATTGCCGGTGACGGCAAGAGTAAGGTACCGCCCATTCCGGCGAGCAAGGCAAAGGATTTTAGAGTGCGTGGAAGAAGCATATGGTGCACCATCGTACACAAATTGCCTCTGGCTGCGCATCACACATAGTCGCCGAATGACATCATCATCCACTCACGTATTTGTTGAACCAGTCGGTTGTGCGCTGCCAGGCTAGATCGGCTGCGGCTTTGTTGTAGCGTTCCGGAGTCGCATCACAATTGAAGCCATGAACGGCACCCGAGTAGATATAGCCTTCGTGCGGAACGTTTGCCGCCTTCAGGGCCTGGTCGTACGCCGGCCACGTCGACGCCAGCCGCGTGTCGAGTTCCCCGTGGTGGACCAGTATGGCAGCCTTAATCTTCGGGACGTCCTCTGTGGCGGGAGGAGAGCCGTAGAACGGCGCCGCTGCCGCCAAATCGGCGCCCAGCCGGACCGCCAGCATATTGGCGACGCCGCCCCCGTAACAGAAACCGGTGGCGCCGATCTTTCCCGTGCAGTCGGGGCGCGATTTCAGCCACAGGGCCGCGGCCACCATGTCTTCGCCCATTTTGTTGTGGTCGATCTTGGCGAACAACAGGCCACCTTTGTAGTCGTCCCCGGGATAGCCGCCCAGTGAGGTGAGTCCGTCGGGCGCAAACGCCATGAAGTTAGCCAGGGCAAACCGCCGCGCGATGTCCTCGATATGAGGGTTGAGACCTCGATTCTCGTGGACGACGAGGATGCCGCGCAATTTCGTCACCGTCGCAGACCGTGTGTCGGCGCTGATAGGCCGCACGAGATATCCTTTAATGCTTCCGTTGCCCTGAGGTGACGGGACGGTCTCGTATGTGGCCTTGATCCGGTCATCGGTCCGCGACACCTGCTGGCCCAGAGCGTAATTCGGCATCAACGCCTCGACGATTGTCGCCGCAGCGAGGCCGCCAACCGCAAATCGCTGCACACCGTCCATAAAGGCACGGCGAGTAATCTCACCGTGAATAAAGAGGTTGTAGAGTTCTACAGCTTCGCTCGGCAGTTTGGGTTTTTCCATCGGCTGACTCCTTGCGGGAGGATATCACTTCTCCACGGGGAGCACGGCGTGGCAGCTGGACCAGATAGGGTGCGGCGGTGCGGGAGAAAGGAAATTCGCATTACACTGGGACAGAACCGATGAGGCGGGTGGATGAGAAATCAGGCGGTGCGGCAAAGTGATTCGGAGAGTTCACGTGAGAAGCTGATTGCCAGTGCCGAGCGGCTCTTTGCCGATCGCGGGTTTGATGGCGTATCCGTCCGCGACATCGCCAACGCCGCGGGCGTTAATTCCGCCCTTGTGGGCTACTACTTCCGGGGTAAAGAAGGTTTGCTCTCAGAGGTTTACACCCGCCATTGCGAACCGATGAAGCGGGAGCGGGCACGCCTGCTCGAGGAGTTCAGCAAGGCCGCCAAGGGCCCAACGCTGGAACAGGTGATTGAAGCCTTTATTCGGCCGTCTCTTGAAGTAACGACCGACAAGAACGGGCGCACGGACTTTACCCGTCTCCGGGCGGTTCTTTCCGCGGAAAACTCGGCATTGCTCGAGAAGCTGGTTGCAGAGAATTTCGATCAATCGAGCCGCATGTTCGTGGATGCGCTCTGTAAGTGCCTGCCTGAACTGACCCGCGAGGATATTCTTTGGCGATTCCACTTCCTGCTGGGCACGATCTACTACACCGGCGCCGGGCCGCACCGCATCAAGACCCTATCCGAAGGGCGATGCGATCCTTCCGATCCAGTCGCTACTTGCCGCCATCTGATTCCTTTTCTTGCGGCGGGATTCCGAGCGCCCCGGGTAAAGACTAAGAATCATCCTTTTGTCGTCGAGCCCCCCAGGAAGGGCGCGAAAAAGCGATAGAGTTACAAACGATTTGTCTTCATCGCTCAACTCTGCTTGACAGTCTGCAAGTGCGCGGTTTATACGACTGTGTAAGGAACGCACAGCGTCCAATTGGGTCGGAGGGGAACGAATGCAGCATGGAATTCGTTGCATGCTCATGCGAGGCGGCACCTCAAAGGGCGCCTATTTTCTCGCTTCCGATCTTCCTTTGGTGGAGTCAGAGCGCGACGACCTGCTGCTACGCATCATGGGCTCACCGGATGCACGCCAGGTCGATGGCCTGGGCGGGGCGCATCCGCTCACCAGCAAAGTTGCCGTCGTTGAAAAATCGAGCAGCCCAGACGCAGATATAGATTTCCTTTTTGCCCAGGTGAGCGTCGACAAACCGCTGGTGGACACCACGCCAAACTGCGGCAACATTCTGGCGGGAGTCGGGCCTTTCGCTTTGGAGAGGGGATTGGTCCCAGCGTCCGATTCCGTTACCCGGGTGCGCGTGCGCACCCTGAACACGGGTACCCTGGCAGAGCTCGTGGTACCCACGCCCGGGGGCAAGGTGTGCTACGAAGGGGACGAGCATATCGACGGAGTACCGGGTACATCCGCCGCTATCCCCATCAACTTCCTCAATGCGGAAGGTTCAGTCTGCGGGTCCCTTCTTCCGACCGGAAACACTGTAGATCTGATCCAGGGAGTCGAAGTGACCTGCATTGATAACGGAATGCCGGTGGTTATCCTCCGCGCTTGCGATGTTGGGTTCGACGGGGCTGAATCTTGCACGGAAATTGAATCCACGCCGGAGTCTCTAAAAAAAGTCGAAGCCATCCGCCGTGAAGCCGCCGAGCGCATGGGCATGGGCGATGTTTCAGAAGCCGTTGTGCCCAAAGTCTCTTTAATTTCCCCTGCGCGCAATGGGGGCACGCTTTGTACGCGCAATCTCATCCCGATCCGTTGTCATGCATCGATCGGTGTTTTCGCTGCGGTTTCCATCGCCACCGCCTGCGTTCTGCCGGGTTCGCCGGCAAATGCACTTGCCGTGCTTCCCCCTGGAAAGATCAAGCGGCTCGAGTTGGAGCACGCCACCGGCTTATTTTCTGTGCGGCTGGAAGTCGGCGGAACGGCAAAAGACCCTATCGTAGAAAGGGCAGGGCTGGTGCGCACGGCTCGCGCCATCTTCGATGGATTTGTGTTTCCCAGAGGTCATCAGGCCAGCGATGAGACAGGGGCAGAATGACTGCGTCTGGGGCCTGGACTGGCCGCACGTCAACCTCACCACCAGGCGAAGCGACTATGAGCTTATTGCGTTACTTGAGGAGGCAGCTCCGGAGGAACAGACGCAGCGGGAGATCATGGTGGAAAATCCCGCCCGATTGTACGGCTTTCCCCTATCCTCGCTCGACACCGATACGGTGAAACCGAACCCACAAGTGAGTGCTGCTAGTGGATGACAAAGGCCGTGCCCCTCCTGTATTTGGGAGGGAGCCGAGGCGCACAGCAGGTCCCTCGGCTTCGCTCGGGATGACAAATCTTAGGGCGGCGCTCTTTTATTGAGTGCTGCTAGTGGATGACAAAGGCCGTGCCCCTCCTGTATTTGGGGAGGGAGCCGAGGCGCACAGCAGGTCCCTCGGCTTCGCTCGGGATGACAAATCTTAGGGCGGCGCTCTTTTATTGAGTGCTGCTAGTGGATGACAAAAGCCGTGCCCCTCCTGTATCTGGGGAGGGAGCCGAGGCGCAAGGAGCGGCGGTCGCATGAGTGGTTCTGAAGGAGTTTCAACCGGCCTGGTAGTAAGCGCTCACTCCGCAGACTTCATCTGGCGCGCGGGTGGGGCCATCGCGCTCCACGCCAAGCGGGGGTGGCATGTCAAAGTGGTCTGCCTGTCCTTTGGCGAAAGGGGAGAGAGCAGAAGCTGTGGAAGGACCCCACCATGACCGTCGAGCGGGTGAAGAAAGAACGCCAAGCCGAGGCCGAACGTGCGGGATCAATCTTGGGCGCCGGGGCTATGGAGTTCTTTGACCTCGGCGACTACCCCCTCCGCACCAGCCTGGAAGCCCTGGACCGGCTGGCCGATATTTACCAATCGCTGCGCCCGCAGTGGGTGCTGACACACTCGATGGAAGACCCTTATAATTTCGACCATCCGGAAGCTACGCGGTTTGCACAAGAGGCGCGAGTGGTAGCCCAAGCGCATGGCCGAAAGGGCGCCGCAGCAGCCATCGGAGCCCCTCCGGTCTTTCTCTTTGAGCCGCACCAGCCGGAACAATGCAACTGGAAGCCGCAGGTGATCCTGAACATCTCCGAGGTATGGGAGACGAAACGCAAGGCCTTCGAAGTAATGGCGGCCCAGGAGCATCTTTGGGAGTACTACACCCGCGTAGCGCTGCAGCGTGGAGCGCAAGGAGCGCGCAACTCCGAAAGAAAAATGACCTACGGGGAAGCGTATCAGCGAGTGTTTCCTTTGGTCACAGAGCAGCTGGTATGAAGATGGGCACCGTTGTCCGCACGCTGCCGCGAAGCACTGAAAGCGAGCTGAAGAGCTTGGCGACGTTTGGCGTGGCCACGGTCCACGAGGCCATGGGCCGGACAGGACTGATGAAGCCCTACATGCGGCCTATCTACCCGGGCGCACAGATCGCCGGCAACGCCATCACCGTTCTGGCGCATCCGGGAGACAATTGGATGCTGCACGTGGCTGCGGAACTCTGCCAGCCAGGAGACGTCTTGGTCGTCGCCCTATCGGCGGATAACACTGACGGAATGTTTGGCGAGTTATTGGCGACCTCGGTAAAAGCCAGGGGTGTCGTCGGCCTGGTCATCGATGCGGGCTGCCGCGACGTTGCAGAACTAACCAGGATGCACTTTCCGGTCTGGTCGCGCGCCATCTCCGCCAAGGGAACCATCAAAGCCACGCTGGGCAACGTAAACACGCCGGTCATCTGTGCCGGCGCGCTGATACACGCGGGGGACGCAGTCATCGCGGATGACGATGGCGTCGTAGTCGTGCCGCATGCCGCGGTTGCCGGTACCATTGCCGCCTCAGAGGAGCGTGCCTTGCGGGAAGAAGAGAAGCGCGCCCGACTGGCGGCCGGTGAGTTAGGCATGGATATCGAGAAGATGCGCCCAAAGCTAAAAGAGCTCGGCCTGACTTATTACGATAATATCGACCAGGTTCCGGATTAAGGAAGTCCCATGACCTATAAGCCTGCCTTTCAGGACATCGCGCACCTGGGCCACGTAGAAGTACTCACTCCTAAACTCGAAGAGAGCGTCACATTCTTCAAGGACATCATGGGCTTGCATGAAAGCGGGCGAGCAGGGAATTCGGTTTATCTTCGCGCGTGGGGCGATTACGCGCTGCATACCTTGCAGTTGACCGGCGCCGAGACGTCTGGGCTCGGGCACATCGCGTTCCGTACCAAGAGCGCGGCCCTGCTCGACGCCATGGTGGTTTATCTACAGCTGAACAACGTAGCCGGGAAGTGGCAGGAAGCGGATTTCGGGCAGGGACCATCCTTTCGTTTTGCTTCGCCGGAGGGACACCCGTTGGAGCTGTACTTCGAAACCGGACGCTTTCAACCCCGGGGCAACCAGATCCCCGGCTTCAAGAATTTGCCTCAACGTTACTCGCCGCACGGCATCGCGCCCAAGCGTCTCGATCACGTCAACCTTCTGGCCCAGGACGTCAAAGCCTGCCGCGAGTTCTTCCGCGACATGCTGGGCATGCGCGTCACCGAACAGATTGTCTTCGAGGGTGGCGCCGAGATGGGCGCCTGGCTGGCCGCCACTATGAAGTCCTACGATCTGGCCTTCACCCGGGATCACAGTCACGCACGCGGCCGCTTTCACCACCTCACCTATGCTATGGACAGCCGCGAAGATGTCTTGCGCGCGGCCGACATTCTCACCGAGAACGGCACCTTCATCGAGACTGGCCCGCACAAGCACTCCATCGGGCAAACCTTCTTCCTCTACTTTTACGAGCCGGGCGGCAACCGCTTTGAAGTCGGTTCAGGCGGCTATCTCATTCTTGACCCGGAGTGGAAACCAATCGTCTGGAGCAGGGAAGAGCGCATGAAGGGCCAAGCCTGGGGCCTACAGACCGTGAGCACCTTCCACACTTACGGAACGCCTCCGGTCGAGGAGTAGCAGCCATGTCCACCAAACGCGTAACTGCATCCGGCCCTGCCACCGCATGGGGTCCCGTACTGCTCTCTATCGGTGCAGGCATCCTCGCCGCTTTTCAAGTCGGCAAAGTCCACATCGCTCTCCCCTCCATCCGCCATTCCTTTGCCCTGAGCCTGGTAAGTGCCTCCTGGCTTCTCTCCGCGCTCAGCGTCGTGGGCCTTTTCGTGGCGACTCCTACGGGTTCCTATGCGGGCAAGATCGGCACCAAAAAGACTCTTATCCTCGGCCTCTTGCTGGTCGCGGCTGCAAGCGCGGCCGGTGCGTTCTCTCCTACATCCGCATGGCTGCTCTGGTCGCGGCTGTTAGAGGGAATTGGCTTCGTCATGATTGTGGTCGCAGCCCCATCGCTCATAGTCGAGCTCACTACCCAGGCCGACATTCGCCTCGCGCTCGCCGGCTGGTCCTGCTTTATGCCGGGCGGCATTGCGTTGATCACGCTGCTGGCTCCGCTGCTCCTGGCCACGCACACCTGGCGGGCCTTGTGGCTGGCAAATGCGCTGTTGATTCTTCTCTACGCGGTACTGCTGATGGTGGCGGTGAAACCCCGCACCGTGATTCCTGTCGAACCACAGGCCCATCCGCTGGCAGAGTTCCGCGCCGTGGCGACTGCGCGCGGACCTTTGTTTCTCGCCATCATCTTCGGCATGTACACCATGCAGCAGCTCGCCATCATGGGCTTTATGCCTACGCTGCTCATAGAGAAATTCTCTGTTTCCCCATCGAGAGCCGGCGTGCTCGTCTCCATTGCGATGGCATCCAACATCCTGGGTAATCTGGCGGCCGGATTGTTGCTGCAACGGGGAATCAGGCGCAGTGTGCTGATCGGCGCGACCTCCATCTTCATGGTGATCATGAGCCTGGGGATGTTCTCCTTCGGGCTTTCGCTGGCTCCGGTTTATCTCTGCGCCTTTCTGTTTTCCTGCGTCGGAGGCATCGTTCCCGCTAGTGTGATCAGTGCGGCGCCTATCCATGCTCCCAGCGAGCAGCTTATTCCCGCGACCAACGGATTCCTGGTCCAAGGCAGTAATTTGGGTATCGTTCTGGGGCCGCCATTGGTGAGCAGCGTGGCCGCCGGCCTGGGCTGGAGATGGGTTCCCGCCACGACGCTGCTCGCGGCGTTGGTCGCGACCTTGCTGGCGGCAAAAGTCGGCAGCGAAAGTCAAGCATCGGCGCCTTCACTGTTTCGTGTCTAACGGCTTACCCGATTTTTCAAAGAACTCCTGTTGCAGTTGAGGGGCGACGGTGTCTGCTTTCACAAAGGCGATCGCCTTTGCAATGCCATCCGCTTCCACTTGTCGCAGGGCCACGCCCCGGGCAGCCGTTGCGCCTGCCGCGTCGCCGGCGTAGTGATTCGGATAGCTGGCATACCACCAGATGCCCGTACTGAGCCCCGGAGGCAGAGCCAATCGCTTTTGATCGGCTCCGGATTCTTCCCCCGCTCTCTCCGGATGGGCCAGGCCGGGTGCATTGGCCATGATCCCCGCGATCTCTACTTCCCCCGCGTGGCCATCGACACCCGGTTTCGACGGCGCCGCTGCTGCTGGCATGGGTTCGTTACTCCGCGGACCCAACCCGCCGTAGACGTAGACCACGTAATCCTTTTTTGAGTCCAGCTGTAGCTGGATAAAGTACTGCAGCAGGGCTGTGTTGCCGCCATGGCCATTCACGATCAGCACTTTGTGGCAGCCATTACGCGCCATCTCATCGGTCGTTGCCTGCAACAGTGCGAGTTGTAGATCGGAACGGTAGGCAACGGTTCCCGGCTGGTGGCGCGCTTCGGCAATCTGGCCAAAATAATATTCCGGAAAGACAATGGCATATTGCTGCTTCACGGCCTCGAGCGTCGCGCCCCGCACATTGATCAGATCCGTCCCCAACGGGCCCGAAGGTCCGTGCTTCTCGATGATCCCAAAAGGCAGAAGACAAACGCCGGAAGACGATCGCAATGCCTTCACAAAATCCTCAGCGGTCAATTCCTCCCACTTGGGCGATAGCTGCTGCGCCCCGCCTAATGTCGCGGGGAGCAGGCAAAGCAGCAACGCATTCTTCACAAATTTCGGAAACATAGGTCCTCCTGCATAAATAGTTCATCCTTGCGAAGCGTTTCCACTGGACAACACATTATACGACCGTGTAACACAGTAGTTGAATTATCACGGAAGGGGTGAGTCTTCGATGACGTTCAAGTCTAAACTGCTCTCCGCGCTCACGCTTATGTTTATGGCAAGTGGCGGATTGTGGGCCCAGACGACAGCGGAGTCTCCCCATCCGCTTAATCTGGCAGTAGTTGCTCCGGTGGTCGATTGTGCGACCCTCGCATCCGCGGATATCAGCGCCGCTGTCGGCTCGCCCACTCATATCAGCTCCGCTATGCCCGTGGCCGAAGGAAGGCCGGCTCCGTATTGCGACGTGCAAGGCTATGTCGATCCGCAGGTGAAATTCGAAGTACGCCTGCCGCTCACCACGTGGACACAGCGTCTCGTGCAGACAGGCTGCGGGGGACTTTGCGGCATGCTGGGCATTCGTCTCGGTAACGACCAGGGTTGTCTACCCGCACAAAAGGGCGAACTCGCCTTAACCTCCACCGACATGGGGCACAGCGGCGGAATGGACGGAAAATTTGGCGAGAGCGACTACCGGCTGCGCATCGACTTCGCCTATCGCGGTGTGCACGTGACCACCCTGGCAGCCAAGGCATTGATCGAGAAGTACTACGGCCAAACACCAAAGTACTCCTACTTCGCCGGCTGTTCCGATGGCGGTCGAGAAGCGCTGATGGAAGCGCAGCGCTACCCGCAAGACTTCAACGGCATCACCGCCGGCGCTCCGGCGATGAACTTCGTCACCCAGAACACTTTCTATCATGGTTGGAATGCGAGGGTGAACACGAGTGCGGATGGTCAACCAATCCTGACCGCGGATAAGCTGCCGATGCTTCATAAGGCCGTGGTCGCCAAGTGTGACCCCGAGGACGGACTGAAAGACGGCCTGATCAGTGACCCCATCGCCTGTCAGTTCAACCCAGAGGTGGTGCAGTGCAAGCCAGGTCAGGACACGGCCTCGTGCCTCACTCCGGCGCAGGTAAAGGTGACGAAGGAGATCTATGCAGGCGCACACGACAGCAATGGTGACAAGCTTGTACTCAGCGGGCCACTGCCCGGCTCTGAGTTAGCCTGGTCCGGGGTCTATATTCCTGCTCCCGGTAGCGACCGGATTATGAGTCCGATGATATCTACAGGAACACTTAAGTATCTGGCGTACGATAAGAATCCGCCGCCGGGCTATACCCTCGCCGACCTGAAGTTTGACCGTAGCTCATTTGCCGAGACCACGAAGCTGCATGCTCTCTACGATGCAACCGACCCGGAGCTTTCCGCCTTTGCATCAGCGGGTGGCAAGCTGATCCTTTGGCACGGCCTGGCCGACCCGCACATTTCTCCGTTGAATACCATCGCGTACTACACGGCGGTGCAGCAGACCATGGGCCAGGCCGCGGCCGATAAGTTTCTGCGGCTGTATCTTTTTCCCGGCGGCTATCATTGCGGCGGTGGAGAGGGGCCCTTCACCGTCGATTTACTAAGTCCAATCATGGCCTGGGTCGAACGTGGGACCGCTCCCAACGCATTGCTCGCATCGCATACTCCGGGTAATGGAACTGGTCCGGAGGGCCCCCCGCCAGGTATGGACCGGCCGGAGAGCGGAGCTGCAGACCGAACCCGTCCCATCTATCCCTATCCGTCTACCGCGAGTTACACCGGCAGCGGGAGCGTCGATAATGCCAAAAACTTCAAAGAAGGGATGGCGGAACCCATCTCCGCAGCAAAACTCGTTTGGCTGGGCTCATCCTTTTACACCCCGCACTATGAGGAATGGTGCTCAGCCGATGGAACAACGATGAGCTGCAAACCGTCTCCATGAAGGGAATTACTGCCGAGACGGTGCAACGGATTTTATTTCACCAATAAGGACAACATCGTGCGGCCTATTTTGGCCTTGGCTCTTGCTTGGAAGGAAAAGAGCGAGCGGCTTGAGTTCCTGCGAGGTTTGGCTGCCTGAGCGAGCTTAAGGATGCGTTCGGCGTTTTCATGCGCCAACTTCTCTTTGCCCTCCTTTGATAGTTGGGCTTTATTCAGAAAATCCATACCTTCGAAGTTGTCTCCGAACGGATCATCGACCGAGAACAGGATGTTGTCGATACCCAATTCCGCAATCGCGCAATTCAGGGCCGCCTGATCGAAAACACCGCTCGTTGTGATGAGGACGTTCGCACGCATGTAGTAAAACACGCTCTTCTGCATGCCCCCCTGTTCTGCAGCGGCAGCCTTCGACTGGCTGGCAAGAAGCCAATTCCCCATGGTAAGAGCGGTGTTGATTCGCTTGAGTCCGAAGGGAATCAATTCACCCATGTGTCCGACGATTATTTTGAGGTTTGGAAACCGGTCAAAGACGCCACGTGAGATTAGTCGGAGAAGATGCGTTCCGGTTTCGACCTGCCACCCCCAACTCTGCATCATCATAGGGCAGTCTTTGTAATAAATATCGACGATTCCCTGTGGCGGATCGGTCGGATGCAAATAGATCGGTACGTCCAACGCTTGCGCCCGCTCTAAAATCGGCGAAAACGAGTCCTCATCCAGATACCGGCCGTTGGTATGACCATTGATCAGCGCACCTTTGAATCCGAACTGGGAGACCGTACGCTCTAACTCATCGGCTGCATCGATGGGCGATTGGGTCGGCAGCATCGCAAAACCGGCGAAGCGGGTGGGATATTCCTGAATGACTGCGCCCAGCCAATCATTGACCTCCCTGGACAAGCGGATTGCCGTATTGCATTCGAGGGCCTGAACGCCAGGCTGCACATGCGAGAGCACCTGCAAGTCGATGCCCGCCGCGTCCATGCGGCGGATTCTTTCGGGACCAACATCAGTGAGACGCCCTTTGACCATGTCGAGCAATTTGACCCATGACGCAGGGTATACCTCCCGCAGTTTTGGGTGCAGGAAATGCTCTTCCAGAGTGATGATGCGCGCAACCGGCTTTTCACCATTCTTGTTCATCGTCATCCCCCCTATGAGAAAACCTGCAGGAGGCGTTCATAGAAAAGCCTGCGCCCGCCTGCTTGACCCGGCTTATTCCGGCCTGGACTGGTTGCTCAACTTTCGGCTTGAGCGGTTTGCGACGAACCGTTTGCCGTAGCCTGGGTGTCCATGCGGAATCAGTCCGCGATGGGCAGCCAGTTTCGCGCATAACTCGATCAGGGTTTCCCGCTCCGGCGCCGTCAGGGAAGAGCCGAGGTGGGCATCATGTGCCGTGGCGATTCGCTCCACCTTTTTCAGAAGTCGAGATCCTTTTGGTGTCAATTGCAGTTGCTGGCTTCGACGGTCCTGAGCGCTGCGCTCGCGCGCAACCAGACCTTTGGTTTCAAGTTCATCGAGCAAGACAACCAGTCGGCTGGGCACTACTCCGAGATGCGAGGAGAGTTCGCGCTGATTCTTCCCTTCGTTGGCATGGATCCACCGCAGGATGCCGAAATGCGGCGGTGAAATGCCGAAGCCGGCGATCTTGCGGCCAAAGGAAAGCGCTGCATGAGTTCCAAGCTGCGACAACAGCAGCCCGAGCGCGCGGCGGCCGGCTACCGGATTCTCAGGAGTCTTTTGCTTCTCGATTGGCATAGATCTCCTTTGCCTAATATAGTACACGGTATATACAATTCATAATATGAATTGTTCTCCTGGTGACTGGCTCAAAAAAGGCCAAAGAAGTTCCTTCGAAGAAGTGCCGATGTATCGAGTGGCGAAACTGCTTTCCCTGATGGCATCGGAAGTTGAGACAGCCCTGAGCTGGCTCCCGTGAGGCATTAGACTGGGCTCCCATGCCAAACAAACTGGCTTTGCCCAAGCAAGCTGCGGGCTTCATCGAGACGATGGATTGCCTTCCGGTCTCGAAGCTTCCCGAAGGACCGAAATGGACGTATGAAATCAAACTGGATGGCTACCGGCTTGAGGTCGTGCGGCATGGCCGCGAAATAACGCTCTATTCTCGCCGGCAGAACGTGTTCAACCAGAAGTTCCACTACATTGCCACGGCATTGAGGGGTTTGCCGGGGGATACGGTGATCGACGGGGAGTTGGTAGCGCTTGGCCCAGACGGTCGGCCGGATTTCAATCTCCTACAGAACTTCCGGTCCGCGGAGTCGCGCATTCTCTACTACGCCTTTGACATCCTGATCCACCAAGGGCAGCGCCTCACAGAGCTTCCGCTCTCGGAACGCCGAGCCATTCTAAGCACCGTCATAAAACCCAGCGAGCACGTTGCCCTTTCCCAGGTGTCGGACCGATCGGCAGCGGAGATGCTGAAGTTCGTGAAAGACCATGGGCTGGAGGGTGTTGTGGCAAAGCGAGCGGACAGCTTCTACCAGGTTGGCCAGCGAACAGGTCTCTGGAGCAAATATCGGATCAACCTTGGACAGGAATTCGTGATTGGTGGATACGTGCCCAGCCATCTGGGCGTCGATTCCCTGGTGGTGGGTTTCTACCGGGGCAAGGATCTTACTTACGCGGCGCGCGTGAGGGCAGGCTTGGTGCCTGCGACTCGACGTGAGGTATTCGAGCGGATCAAGCACTTGAAGACGCCTAAGTGCCCCTTCGCCAACCTTCCCGAGCT
Source organism: uncultured Acidobacteriaceae bacterium (assembly GCA_963787145.1). Lineage (GTDB taxonomy): Bacteria > Acidobacteriota > Terriglobia > Terriglobales > Acidobacteriaceae > PALSA-350. The sequence continues at coordinate 128,764 of CAWBBY010000014.1, read as the reverse complement.
GACCGCCGGTCGCTGGGGTCAAGGACTCACCGCGGGGAAAATGGAGGAGTGTATTTGGCTCCGGCCAGAGGCCGTTGCACAGATCCAGTTCCTGGAGTGGACCGGAGCCAATCATCTCAGACATACCAAGTTCATTGCGTTGCGAGACGACAAGGACCCATTGAAGGTAGTTAGGGAAACGTGACAGCGACAATCCCAGCGTCGGCCACTGCCACACCTCGCGGCTGCGCTCTTCCATCGCAGTGCGATTCCCAAAGGCCACGCGCGCCTTCCGTTGCGCTTCCTCCGCACTCATGCCTTCGCCCAACAACTCGCCCTCAGATCTACTCGGGTTGATGACAACATGCCGGGGCCCTGCCAGAATCAAGCGGAGGCCCTGCCTACTAGCTTTCTTCCGGAGCGGACATTTTTAATCCATGTATAGCCAGACAATGCACTGCCCGCAAGACATAGCAAGATAAATGCAACCATGGTCAACTGGAACGCGCTAGAGTTGGCCACCTCTAAGATGTGTCTTCCGTACTTGACCGCGAGCAGGGAAAGAACGGCGAAACGTATTCCACGAGTGAAGAAGCTAACGGCACAGATTCGTAGCCGCGACAAATCCAGGGCGGCCGCGACAGCAATCACCATGGTGAACGGAAACGGCGGCGGGGCAATGCAAGCGACGAAGATGGCCTTGCTGCCATGCGTGTCGATCATCTTATGCAGTCTGGCAAATCTCTTTTCTCCCGCCATCTTTTTGATGCCCTCTTCCCCAAGCTTGTGCGCCACCAGAGCAAGGATAAAGACGCCGATGGTGGAACCGACTGCCGCCGCTAGTACGTACCAAGGCCATCCTTGGTGGTTGCGCGCCACCAGAGTGACCACCAGCAGATCATTGCCGAAGGGCAGGAAGAGGAATGAGGAGTCGAGAACTCCCATCAACACGGGGCCAACATATCCGAGATGCAGCAGAAAGGCGAGAACCGGGAGAATGAATTTGGTCAAAATTATGTTCGATTCGTTGGTCTAGCCTGCGTAACAAAAACTCGGGTAGAAAAGGAAGCCGCCCCACCGGCTGCTGGAAGCGGCTCAAACTGGTCAATGCCTACTGGGCGCATTCTTTACGCTGTCGATGGCCGCCTTGCCAGCGTCCTTTACGTCCCCCGCTGCGTTGCGTACCGATCCTTTTACCTGATCAGCCTTGCCCTTTGTTTCAAGTTTCTTGTTACCAGTGACGTGCCCAGCGACTTCCTTAGTCTTGCCAGCCACCTTATCGGCTGCACCCTTCAAGTGTTCTTCGTTCATGTTCCACCTCTGTATCACTGGGATGCTTGCAGGCCGTCAGAAGGTGGTGGCTTTACCGTGCGACGGACATTCGTTGAACCAGCGGCAGCACACGGCGCAGCCTTCGCCTTTTTCCGCTGCCGTTCTGTGTGCTCGCCCTTGCACCGAGCAGCACTCTACTTTAGAGTGAAGAAAAGGCGAAGCTTCCACAGGCGGAGGACCCACTTACGGAAACAATCACCTCCGGGGTCTACGCTTCGACACAGAAGATCTCAGCCTATTGCTTGCGGGCTGACCCGGAAGGCGCACGAACTCCTATGGCATGTTGCCCGTACAAAGAATCCGATCCGTTCCAACAGAATAAGCAGCTTGCGAAGAGCTTTAAGATTGAACTGGGTGTAGGACAGCGTCCCCTGAATCTGTAACCCACAGTTGTCCAGGTGAGGTCCGGAGAACTGATGCCGGTCGAATTGATTCCAACCGATAAGCACGGTAGGGTGTAGCGGGTGGCGCCTATTCCATTCTCGCGTCTCTTTGGCGCTTCTGGCCGCCACGCGGTCGAAACCATCGCGCCGCGCCGAACCTTCGATGATGTCATTCTGTCTCCCGTGACCCGCCGCGCTCTTGAAATTGCGCTGGCCCAGGTTACACAGCACGATCTAATCTTTGAGGGCTGGGGCCTTGGGGAACGGCATTCAACAGGCCTTGGTCTCGCCTTTAATTTCGCTGGGCCGCCAGGCACCGGCAAGACCATTTGTGCCGAGGCCATAGCGCAATCGCTCGGCCGCCAGCTTCTGGTCGTTCGATATGCCGAGCTCGAATCCATGTGGATGGGCGAAACGTCGAAGAATGTTTCCGCGATCTTCCGTACAGCGCGCGAGGAACAAGCGGTCCTGTTCTTCGACGAAGCCGACGCGATCGCAACGCGCCGATCTACCTCAATCGATAGTGGCGCCCAGCGCGAATCAAACAGCGTGGTCAATGTGCTCCTGCAAGAGTTGGAGAGGTACACGGGTGTCGTGATCTTCGCCACCAATCTTGCCGCGAACTTCGATCCGGCATTCGAGCGACGTATCCGAACGCATGTCCTCTTCGAGTTGCCAGGGGAGACGGAACGCGTCCAAATTTGGAAGGTGCAGTTGCATCCGTCCCGGACGCCGCTAGCCGCCGACGTCGATTTCGAGGTCCTCGCGCGCCACTACCAAGTAAGCGGCGGAGATATCCAGAATGCTGTGCTGAAGGCAGCCCTGGCTGCGGCGGCTGAGCCGATCCCCGATCCCGCAAAGAAAATCCATCAACGTCATTTCCAGGCGGGGATAGAACAAGTCATGGCGAGTAAGCGGGTGATGCAACAGTCGATCTTTGCAGAACCAACAGTCGTCATGCCAGAGCCGGATGTCATCACTCCAGCAACGGCCTCGCAAGCCTCGCAACTGTTGGCGTACGGCCTCTCCGGAGCGGCGCTGCTGGTCGCGCTGATCGCGCTTGGAGTAGCGCTGTTCAGATAGCTTCGGCGTTCTAACGCACGGTGGGCTGCTCGTCAAGGTGCTTCGCGGAACGCTCGCGGGGGCTAAGACTCTGGGACAAAAGCAAGTCAACGGGAAACCCTGTTTTCCGGGAACTCCGTTCGATTGGCGGAGATCCACTTGTCCGTAAGGCCACGACCGCGAAGCAGCGATCATTGCTCTGATAACTTTTGCGAGAACGACCACAAAAACATATTCGAGAAGCCGTTGCGTGAGATTGGCCTAGAGCAATGAGCGATCTTGATAAATCGGATCTCATGAGGAGCGTCTAGCAGCCCGTGTTGGCACAGGCTCGACAAGAGGCCTTTGAGCCCAGGGCTTGGATTCGCTGGTTTCGGATTCTTTGCGGTTGACGGACGACACACCCAGAACTCGCAAGAGTGGGACGAGACGAAGTTGGAAGCGCGCCCAAACCTGTTGGCGTCAACGCAGTCGCGCCTGTACAGGATCCAGAGCGGCGGCGCGGCGTGCGGGTAAACTGGGAGCGGACCGCCACGACTGTGGCAGGCTTTCTGGCCCCATCTAGTTGAGGAGTGCACGATGGAATGGATACGGATTCTTCTGAGCCGTTGCGCAGCGCTGATCCACCCCCGAAAGCTCGACGCGGACCTTGACGATGAACTCTTGACCCATATCGAACTCGCGACCGAAGAGAACAGAAAGCGTGGCATGCCGGAAGAGGAAGCACGCAGGGCGGCGCTGCGTTCCTTCGGTGGTGTGACGCAGACGCGGGAGCATTATAGGACGGCGCGGGGGCTATCCTTTCTGGAATCGCTGGTTGGCGACGTTCGCTACGCGGCACGGCAACTGCGTAAGCATCCCGGATTCACTATCACCGCTTTGCTGACGCTCGGTTTGGGAATCGGCGCCAACGCTGCGATCTTTACCCTCATTCATGCCACGCTGCTGCAGGACCTGCCGGTGCCGCATCCGGAACAGTTGATACGCGTGGGCGACGGTCACCGTGGCGGAATCTCATCGTTCTCGACGCAGATGTATGACCAGCTAAGAAAAAATACGCCCGAATTTCAAGAGTTGGCGGCGATGCAGGCATATTCCCCCGACAACTCATGGCTTACGCTGCACCGCCAGGGAGCGGCCGAGTTACCTCATGGCGAGGTGAGCGAATGGGTGTCGGGAAACTACTTCGCCATGATGGGGATTACGCCAGCGGCGGGACGGCTACTGCAGCCTGCGGACGACATCGCAGGGGCGCCCATGGTCGCAGTCATGAGCGACTCGATGTGGCAGCGCGAATATGCCGGGGACCCTTCGATAATAGGCAGCGTATTCACCATAAACACCCATCCGGTGACCATTGTAGGCATCGTGCCGAAGCCGTTTTACGGGGATCGCATCACCGCGTATCCCACAGACTTGTTTGTGCCACTGTCGACGGAGCCCGTACTGGGAGAGGGTGATTTTACCCATAACCCCGCGGAGCAATGGCTCTACATTCTGGGCCGCATAAAGCCGGGTGTGGCGCTGGCGCCGCTGCAGGCGAAAATACACGCCGAATTAGTTCCTCTGCTATATCAGCAACCGTATCATTCCAATGCAACTGGACGAGAGGAGCGCATCAAGCGCATCCATCTTTCGTTGACGCCGGGACATAGCGGCATAGCCGTGATGGCGCGAGATATGGTGGCCGGCCTGCATCTCTTGATGTGGATCTCCGCATTGGTATTGTTGATTGCGTGCGCAAATATCGCCAATCTGGTGCTGGCGCGCGGGCTTGCACGAAACGGTGAAATATCCGTCCGCGTTGCCTTAGGCGCTGCGCGGACCCGCATCGTCCGGCAAATGCTCACGGAAAGCGTTCTGCTCTCGTGCACGGGCGGCGTCGTGGGGGTGGCGATCGCTTACCTGGTTTCGGCAATGATGTTAAGGCTGGCATTCCCGCATGCGGAGTTTTCCCCCATCCATGCCGCTCCATCGCCGCAGGTGCTGGGGTTCGCATTTGGCGTGTCGTTGCTCACTGGACTAGTCTTCGGCATGGCGCCCGCCTGGGCGACCTCTCATGCAGAGCCGGCCCATGCGCTGCGTCGATCTAATCGGACGAGCACTGGCCACGCGTCGCTGCTGCAGCGTTCCTTAGTCGTGTTGCAGACCGGACTGTCAGTGATTTTGCTGATAGGCGCGGGCCTGTTGGCCAGGAGCCTTATCAATCTGCAGCATCAGAATTTTGGCATCGAGGTGGAACATCGCGTGGTGGTCCGCCTGAACGCTCAAAATGCCGGATATACGACAGAACAATTGCAGCCACTCTACGATCGAATGCGCGCCGGGATGTTGTCTCTGCCAGGCGTTACGAAGGCGGGGATGGCCCTGTTCGCCCCACTCGATGGCGATGACTGGGAGTCTGACGTGGTCGTGGAAGGGCAGCCGCAACCGGGACCTAATGATGACGTTCACTCGTCATGGGACAGGGTTAGCCCGGAACTCTTCGATGCGATTGGCCAGCACCTGGTGCGCGGACGCAATATTCTCGCAACCGACACGGCTCACTCACCCGGGGTGGGTGTGGTGAACCGAGCGTTCGTAAAACGCTTCTTTCCGCACGGAGAAGATCCCCTCGGAAAACACTTTGGCATGGGAGACAGAAAGAGCTCTGCTGACTGGCAGATCGTTGGCGTGGTGGAGAATGCCAAATATCAGAATCCGCATGAAGAGCAGCAACCGATGTTCTTTTTGCCGCTGTTGCAGCGCGCGAAGAGCGACACCAAATCCAGTGACGTGTCGTCGTTGTACATCGGTTCGATCATCCTGGTAACCACGGGACCGATCCCGGGGCTGGAACACCAGGTGCGTCAAGCCTTGGAGGAAATCAACCCAAACCTGAACGTCAACAACTACGAAACGCTGGAAGGGCAGATTGGCGACCGGCTAAGCCAGGAGAAGTTGGTAGCGCGGTTGACTCTTCTGTTCGGACTGCTGGCGCTCGCGTTAGCGGCAGTGGGGCTATACGGCGTAACGGCCTACACGGTTGCGCAACGCGGATCGGAAATTGGGATACGGATGGCGCTGGGAGCGGACCGTGGCGACATTGTGTTGATGGTGTTGCAAGGAGCGATCCTGCAGGCGGGACTTGGGCTGCTCATCGGTGTTCCGGTGGCTCTGCTCTGTGCACGCTACCTGCAGTCGCAGCTATTTGAGGTAACCGGAAGAGACCCGGGCGTCTTGACCGCGGCAATCGCGGCCCTTGCGCTGGCTGCTTGCGTGGCCGCCGTCCTTCCGGCAAAGCGAGCTGCAACGATTGACGCTGCTAAGGCCCTGAGGAGCGAATAAGGGTTCATCTCTGCTCACCTGCTGCAACGTCGCCCATGCGGAGCAACTGTATGGAGTTGTGAGAACTACTTGTTCGCAGCAAAGCGTTGCGAGCCTACACGGAAAACGCCAAGGCCGTGAGCACCGCGTGGGACGTATAATTCGTGAGATTCGATGACAACCGGGAGGGTGTGATGCGAATAATATCGTCACGATCGCCTGAATTCATAGCGAAGGTCCTAGCTCTCACTCTGCTCGCTCCAGCCGCACTTTCGGCTCAAGACATCGATGTTGCGCGAATGGATCAGATCGTGCAGTCCCATGTGACTGCCAAGCAGTTTATGGGAGCCGTACTTGTAGCGCGTAATGGTCAGGTTCTGGTCGACAAAGGCTATGGCTACGCCGATCTGGAGTGGCAGATACCTGATACCCCAGATACAAAGTTCCGGCTCGGGTGCTTCCGGATACGAGGTGGTCCGCCCGCGATCAGTAAGCACGTGGAGGAGGAACGAGTGATCTTGACCCCGAGCGAGCACGAAACGCTGTCGAGCGCATACGCCGACAGCTCGACCGAATGAGTAGCGCCGCGATAGACTTCTGTCGATATGCACAGCGGCAACACTCAGGCCAGGCCCAACTGGCGCGCGATTGTTACTTTCTACGTTCTTGCCTGTGCGCTCTCCTGGCCATTTTTCTGGTGGCGCGATGTCCACACAGGCAGTTGGAAGGCCTTTCCCGTTCCCGAGGAAATCAAAGATCTGACCTGGGGTCCGGCTGTCGCTGCGCTGCTTGTATTCTGGATGATGCCGGCGACACGCCGGTGGGCCGTTTCCTTCTTCGGCCCCTCCTGGCGCCGGTCCGCAGTCTTCTTTGTCGCGCCAATCCTGTTCGCATTCATCGGATATCGCATACATTCGGGAGCCTTCTCTTACAAGCTTCTCTACTATCTGATGATCGGGGGGTTGTCTACTCTCGGAGAAGAACTGGGCTGGCGTGGATTCCTGCAGGGCAGCCTCAGACCGCTCGGCAGAGTCCGTGGATATCTGCTTGTGGCCTTGATGTGGGAGGCGTGGCACTTTACCTCGCATCTGAAAGGCACGCGGACCGAAGTGGTGTCCCGCATGTCGATCTACATCCCTCTCCTCGTCGCGGTTACGTTCCTTCTGGGCTTTGTCGTCGAGCGCACGGATTCTCTCCTGCTCGCCGTCACGCTACACGAGTGGCTCGATATCGCTGTCGACAGTGGTGGAACCTACCTGATGTGGGCTGCGCTGGGGTGCATTCCGCTTTGGCTTTGGCTCATCTGGAAGTGGCCCGATCGAGCCTGTGTCCACATGCCCACATCGACAAGTGAAGCACGAGAGATAAAACAAATCGTCGTCACCCGCGAGTAACGCGGTAGCATCAGCTAAGAGTAGCGAGTGGATCGCCGCCAATCCGGAAGTTATCACTTCGGGAACACTTCTCCTTCGGTATTAACTAGCCGTATTTCCGGATTGCCGGTCATCCAACCGGAACGGCACATTGCCCCAGGTGCAGAAATGCGATTTCCAGCGCCTTTTCGAGTAGGGACAACCCTCCATCATGCGCGAGGAAACATTCGCATCAGCGGTTGATGTGGGTTATGGCATCTGAAATCCGAACATCAACCACGACTGGTTCGCTACCCAATGCGGGTATAGCTCCGTCATCTGATCGAACAGCTGCTGGTCCGACGTCGCGGTTTTCTGCACCCGATCGAAGTCCTGCAGGTAACGCTTGGTGTCTTGGATCGTCGAGGGAGAGTCGGGCGCACCAGGCTTCTTGTGACCGGCGACAACAATCGACGGGTTCAGCGCCGCTAGGCGGTCTAGCGCCGCAATCCAATTCTTTCGGCTCTCGGGGGTGGTGTCGCCGACGTACATGCGGCATTGGTTGTACACAACGTCGCCAGCGACGATCAGGCCGATCGATGGAACGTGTAGAGACGTCGTATCGGGACTATCGGTGTGGCCCTGCTCGATGATGCGCAATTCGTGGCCCTCAAGGGTGAATGTGTCGCGCTCATAGAGCTCAGGCGCAACCAACTTGGTGGGCACTTGCCCAGGAAACAACCGGCGGGCTAGCCGCTCCACTGTGGGAGTGAAAGACATCTGCATGGCGTTCAGCGTCTTGGGCGTTGCTATCGCCCGAGCGCCCGGGAAACGGTCGAGCAGAATGCCTAGACCGTAGAAATGGTCGAAATGGCCGTGCGTTATATAGATGGTCTCCAAGTTGCGGTTGTGCAGAGCAACCCAATCCGCGAGAGCCTCGGCCTCGGCCACCGTCATCATTGCGTCTACCAGCACCGCGTCGTGCTCGCCGAAGATTAAAGTCGACGTGATCGGGTCAAAGCCGAGCGCTTCGCCGAAGGGCTTTGGCCGCTCGCCCACCATGGCCTTTCCCGGAGCGGTAAAAACGTTCACACTAAGCGTGCTCAACGCGACAGGTGCGGTCACGCTCGTGGTCTCTTTCAGTCCATTTGTGCCGTCCATCTAGTACTCCTTTCGATGTCGGAGCGAGTGACTGTTCAAGGCGAGATTGGCAGAAGCGCGACGACGAATCCATTGGACGAAGGTATCGACCCATACCAAAGTATTGGTGGACATTGCGGTCAGGGACGGGCATCGTCATATTCCAACGGGCGCCGCCGATTGGACAGCGTAATCTCAGCACCTGAACCCAATTTTCAAGAAGCAAGCCCTCTGCCGCATAATGAGAAGTTGCTGGGACCGCTCGCGACAATCCCCCCAAGACGGAGAGTACCTACGATGAAAGATCTCTTTGACCCCACTCTGGCAGAAGACATAAAGCAGCGAATCATGCGCCTCCATCCTGAGAGTGAGCGACGGTGGGGCAACATGACGCTTGCCCAGACCCTGGCGCATTGTACGTCTGGCATGCAGATGGCGACGGGCGTCATCAACCCCAAACGCGCATCCTTTCCTGCCAACGTCATCGGCCCGCTCATAAAGCCGCTGGTCTTCGGCAACGACAAGCCCATGCGCCGCAATTCACCGTCCTCGCCGGAACTCTTCTCGGCGAACCCCACACAGTGCGACTTAGAGCGCGAACGCGCCCACCTCATCAGAGCTATCGATAGCTTCGTCACCAAGGGCGCAGCCTGCTGCTCCCGGCAGCCACATCCTTTCTTTGGTCCGCTCAAACCGCAGCAGTGGGCCATTCTCATGTACAAACACGTCGACCATCATCTACGACAGTTCGGTGTCTAACAGGGTCCCCATTGTCGGCAAGCCAGCATCGATAGGGCCTCTGAAGTGGCCTTGTCTATGAATGCGGCTGGATCCACGTATAGATTAACCGTCATCTCGGATGACTTGACTCCGAGCCTTCCCGAAAAGCCGGGTTCGTCGCCTCCCGCGCGATGGTGAGTGCCTACGGCGCTGGTACAACCGCCGCAACAGCTCTGCCGGGTTTCAGAAGGTATGTCCCAGAAGGCGGACCTGAGGGGCTAAAGAGTCTGCGTGAGAACCCACTTACGAACTTAGCCTGATAGGCCCTGGTTCCCTAACCCTGATAGGCTCTGGTTCCCTCACCAAGGACGGGTGCCCCATACCCCCGGATTTCCTGTGGAGTTTGTTGGCCTTGATGAACTTCATGCGGCTTTCCTCAATGAAAGCCGCACACTTGGCTGTTGTTTGGTACCGCGTACAGGAAATCCGGGTATCTCACTCGTTTTTCGCGCTTTGCCGGGCTCCTTCTCAACCCGCGGTTCTCACGCAGACACTAAAGCCCTCATAGCTGGGGCCTTTGTACAGCACGGCTATAGAGCCTGATGAAAAAGTCTGCACCGTTAGGGAAGCAGCACCTCAGGGGCTGAAGCCCGACATATTCTCAATCATGTGCCCTGATACAAAGCAACAGAGCGCGGGCTAGAAACAAGCAGTGGCCCTCGGGGCGTTCTCTTCTGCGGTTCTCTCACGCAGGGACCAATGAGGCTTTAGCGTCGCCAGCGCTAAAAGCGCTCTTCCCCCGCATAAATGCGGTGGCTCCCACCACCAACCTGGACGCAGTTTGTTGAGCCACAACGGCAAGGATCTGCCTTGGCATTGGTCTTGGTTGTGCGATGATTTCGCGCGCTATTGCAGTGAGCGATGTCAGTTGTTTAGAACCGCGTAAAGATGGAGGCGCGGGTCGGAATCGAACCGACGCATATAGGTTTTGCAGACCATTTAGGTCACTTGTTGCCCTTTGTATCGGCTTGTATGTTGTGGTTTCTAATCACCAATTGCTTCGAGGCGAACAAGAGCCTACAAGCCGCTCCAAGCAAGTACTCCCCCACAAAATCCCCCACAGTGAACTTTGGACCTTGGTCACACTATCCTCCACCACGGCCCCATCGAACGCTCACAGGGCAACGTGGCGCGATGGCTGGCGCTTTTGCGCAGTGGGGCTGGCCGGCGCTGCTCTTCAGGTATCACAGTTCCTCTCTGTTCCGAAATCATACGGTTTGTGATGTCTTCGCAGATCCCGCCGAAAAAAAAGCAGACTGCTAATTTCCGGAGAAAGCTGTATGGCGGCTATCAAGATCCTGCTCGTAGATGATGATGAAACGCTGAATATGATTATGCGCAGTCTTCTTGAGCGCGAAGGCTTCAACGTGACGGTTGCGCGCAACGTCGCGGAAGCTTTGAAGCTCATCAGCTCAGAACGGTACGATGTGCTCCTGAGTGATCTACACATGCCAGGAGCAGCCGATGGGCTCACCGTCATAAGTGCCATGCGCCACGTCAATCCCAGCGCAATCGCAGTTTTGCTAACTAGCTTCCCAGAGATGGATGTTGCCGCCCAGGCGATCTTGCGACAAGCCGATGAGATCATGATTAAGCGGACGGATCCGATGGAGATGATCGAATCGATCAAGCGTCGGATAGCAAGCGGAACTAGTTATCTCCAGCCCAAGGTTGAAAGCGTGGCGACGATTCTTGAGCGTGCGGCTCCGAGCTGCATCGAAGACTGGTTACTGGAAGCCCAGAACGATAGCAAGCTGTCGCATGTGCCCTTGACGCCTGAGCAGCGATGTGGTCATTTGCCGCAGGTATTCCGGGATCTGGTCGCTCGTCTCCGGACGTCTCTACCTTTTGGCGCCAGTGGGCCGCTATCAGCATTCGCGGCGAACCACGGGCTGAAACGACGTCGGCAGGGTTATTCCGCTGCGATGATGGTCGAAGAGTCACGCATCTTGCAGGTCTGCATTTTCCATACGCTCCAAAAGAATTTAGCTTCTATCGATTTTAGCTTGCTGCTAACTCAAGTGATGACGATCGCAGACGAGGTGGACTCACAGCTCCGGCAGGCGATGGAATGCTATGTCGAGGAGTCAATCGTCGATACGCTCCCTGCTTAAATACGGCTTGTCCGTAGGTCTGTCAATGCGTTTACCGCTTTACTTCATCGCCAGTGCGGTCAGCTCCTGAATCTCCGCCAGGAGCGACTTCGCGGAGTCTTCATCGAAGTCGTCCGGGTCGTCCGGATCGTTCTCTTCGTCATCGTCTTCCGGGTCTTCGATGCCGAGCAGCGCGAGCACATGCTCATGGATCGTTTGCAAGTGCGCGATCATTTCGGCGTCCGGTGTGGTGGTCTTGCTGCGGATCGTCTGCATGAACTGCTCCACTTGCGCCAGGGACTTGACGCTGGTCACAAGAGCGAGCTGGTTAGCGGGGACTGGACCGAGGGACAGCTCGAAAAGCTTGATTTCCCGCAAGATGCGGTTGCCGTCGTCGTCGTAGCTGGTCTTCGCCGGGTCCGGTGGCGCGAAGCCGATGCTCAAGCCTTTGACGCTTCCCACTTTCATGTAGGCATTGATGCGCGCCGCATTCGGGTCTGACATCAGCATTTGGCCTGAGACAACCAAGCCAGCTTTTGATGGAAGGACCAAGGCCGCCAAACGGAGATTCAAGCTCACGGCGACAGCCAAGACATCGTGGCGGGACGTGTGGCTCTACTCGTGGGTGACTATCTCTTTCCCCACGATAAAGACCCGAACAGGTCGGTTCCGAAAGTCAATAACGCCCATGACCGTGCACCGAGGGACAGCACGTGGGCGACGCGTGCCGCAGAAGCCGGTATTGATCTTGTCCCGTTGGCAAGCATGTTGGGCCACTCGAAGATCAACATGGTAATGCGATATGCCCACCCGACACAAGAACACCAGACGAAGGCGATGGACAAGTTCGAGCGGTTCGTGGCGGAACAACAGATTGATACCGTTGCCCAGAAGCAGAGCGCATCCGAGGCAATTCAGTAGTAGCAAGGGAATCCCCCCCCCCACAAACCGCTTTGAAGGATGCTTTCGGGTGGGGTATGTGGCTTAAAGATGGAGGCGCGGGTCGGAATCGAACCGACGCATAAAGGTTTTGCAGACCTCTCCCTTACCGCTTGGGTACCGCGCCATCTTGAACATTGTACCGCCCGGCCAGACAGAACCCAGTCCGGCATCTGCGACTTTCCGACTACTCCGGCTCGCTTCGCACGCAAAAGACCGAGATTTCCACCGTGCCGCCTGCGCCGCAACGACTTTTCGCTTGAATCCTTGAGGAATCCGGCAATATCAGCCCTGGCGCTTGTGAAAAGCCACAGGCGGCTCGGAAGGTAGCTACCTGGAGCGGGAGACGGGACTTGAACCCGCGACCCTCGCCTTGGCAAGGCGATGCTCTACCACTGAGCTACTCCCGCATACGTCCTGAGGCAGTATATCGGGCGGCTCACCGCCCGGTCAACGCAACCGCCCCTATTCCTTGCCCGCAAGATAGGCTTCGACCGCCGCCAGCTGCCGGTCAACGCCCAACGTGGTATCGACCTCCCGCTTCGGCTGCAGAATGGGCTCAAAGTGCTGCTTGATCCTGCGGTAGAGCGCCAGATCACGATTCTTTGCCGGATGACCAGGATCGTTGCGGGCCAGGCGCTCCTCCACAACCGCATCCGCACACGTCACGTGCAGGATGCGCCAACGCGCGCCGGCTTGCTTCGCCGGCAGCAAAACGTCCTCAATCTGCGCACGCGTGGAGAAGGTACGTCCGTCGAAGAAGATGTATTTCACCCGCCCACGCTCCGTCAGGTAGGCCGCCGCCTCCACTATCGCGCGCATGCACAATTGATCCTGCTCCGCGCTGTAGTCGGTGAGCGCATCGGGAAACAGCGCGCCACGCACACGATCCTTATCGAGAATGGCCGCACCCAGGCGATCTGCCAGGGCCCTGGCAAGCGTGCTCTTGCCCGTCCCAGGCAAGCCGGCAAAGATTACCCAGGTGGCCGATTCTTCAGGCAAGGGGCCGCCTATTCGTCCAACATCCGGCCGTCACGCATGTGCAGGATGCGGTCTCCAATCGCCGCCGCTTCGGGGTTGTGCGTGATCATCAATACCGTTTGCTTGAACTGCTGGGTCGAGCTGCGCAGCATCTTCAGCACCGCATCGGAATTGGCGGTGTCGAGATTGCCGGTCGGCTCATCGGCAAGAATAATGGCGGGCCGCGTAATAAGCGCACGGGCAATCGCGACCCGCTGCTGCTCCCCACCGGAAAGCTCCGCCGGACGATGATCGAGACGGCCGGCAATGCCCAGCATATCGGTAAGGTGATTCAGCAATTCTTTGTCCTGGGCACTGTGGCTACCGGCGATCTCGCGGGCGATTTCGATATTGCCGCGCGCCGTCAGCGTGGGCAGCAGATTGAACTTTTGAAATACGAAGCCGATCTTCGTTTTGCGCAATTCGGTGCGTCGGGAGTCGGTCAGCTGGGCAAAATCGATGCCATCGATCAAGACGCTTCCTGAAGTTGCGCGGGTCAGGCCGCCAAGAATGTAGAAAAGCGTCGATTTGCCGCTACCGGAGGGGCCTACGATGCTGACAAACTCGCCCGGCGGAACGACAAATGAAACGTTGGTCAGGGCGGGAACGTCTACCTTACCCGCCCTGTATATCTTGCTTAGATTCTTTGCCGTAATGATTGGCTGCACGTGTCGATTGTAGCTGGCGCGCAGTCAAACGCCGACCACAACCTCGTCGCCGGCCTCCACCTGATGGTGGGCGACCTCCTCCGCAACCATGGAAGCAACCAGGGGAGCAACCAGGGGACGCAGACCATGTCCCTTCTTGGGGCCGCGTTTGCGGGCCACCATCACGCGAATGCGCTCCAGCATCTCAACCGGCGAGCAGGCGCCTTTGGGTAAAAAGGCGTCGGCCCGATTGGCACGGTCGAAAGCCTTCACGCTCCCGCTGATCAGGATCGCCGGCACCTCCGGCGCCAGCTCCTTCATACGGCGGATGAGCTCGTTACCATCCATGTAGGGCATGATCAGGTCGCTCAGAACCAGGTCGATCCCCCCTTCACGAAAAATCTCCAACGCTCTTTCACTACCTACCGCGGTGAGCACGCGATAGCCTCGGGTCTCCAGCATGAATTTGCGAACGGAAAGAGATTGCTCATTGTCGTCAACACACAAAATTGTCTTCTTCGGCCTCATGGGGTCCTAAAATTCTCCTTTCCAAGGAGCGGTGAAACGCGGGCGCACATTGCATGTGCGTGTCCGCTAGGGTGGGGGAGAACGGAATAAGTCACGTTATGGATGGCTTGCGCCAGCAGCGGAACAAGAGCCTCCTTGCGGTCACCAGCCACGAGGTAACAGCAGGTCTCTGCTCAGCGGCAGCGCGCATCCAAGCGCGTCCGGTCTGAATTCAGTTGTCAGAGTTAATGGCCGACAGTTGCGTTACCTGTACGGAAACGCTTGGACAGAGTACGAAGAGGAAAGCGTCGTGTAAACGGAGAAGATCAAGCGAAGTGCGGCTTGCTTTTTTGCAAAAGTTCCACCGTGTAACGGCGTCCTCTTGCCAGCGTTGCTGATGGGCGGTATTAGCCCTGTTGAAAGCATGTGAATTGTTCAAGGAAAAGCTGCTCTTTTGCAGCAGGATCAGTGCTACCGCGAAAAATAAATCACAACATATTCACGCGAGCGACATCGCGGTTTGCGTTTTCTCGCATGGTACGGCGCGTTACCACCGGTTCGCGCGGCTTCGATTCATGAGTGTGCTCCGTGGTCATAAAGGTAACTAAAGGTACTAAAGGTTTGACACGTCTTGCCGCGGGTTCTATGCTTGTCACAGTCATAGCGTTCGCGATTAAAGGAAATGGCCCTGACCTCTCACCACCCCGGTTCCCTCTGTTGCAGTTGCTGTCGCTGCTGCACGCTGCGGGTGTGTTTCTAGATCGAATCGCAAGCTTCGAATCCTGTCATCCGAAACACTTATCCACCCGCAGCCGGCTCGCGCCGCGGGTTCCCTCGTGCTTGGAAACAAGCCTGGAAGCAACGCGGAAGGCCATCTGCCCAACCAAGCTTCGACGAGGAAAACGAGATGAGCACAACTACAGAAGCACGCATCCCACGCATCCTTGAGCAGGCGCCCGACTTCAAAGCGAAGAGCACGCATGGCGTCATCCAGTTAAGCGATTACACCGCCAAAGGCAAGTACGTGCTGCTCTTCTCCCATCCCTCCGATTTCACTCCGGTGTGCACGACGGAGTTCATCGAATTTGCGCGGCGCTCCGATGATTTTGAAAGATTGAATGTGCAGTTGATCGGGGTCTCGATCGACAGCATCTACTCGCATATCGCGTGGGTGCGCGACATCGAGCGCAATGCAGGTGTGGAGATAAAGTTTCCGGTGGTTGCCGACCTCGACCAGAAAGTGTCGCAAGCCTACGGCCTGGTGCACGAAGCAGCCTCTGATACGGCCACGGTGCGCGCTGTTTTCGCCATCGATCCGAAGCAGAATATTCGCGCGATTGTCTACTACCCGATGCAATTGGGGCGTAATGTAGATGAGTTGATTCGCATCTTCGAGGGGTTGCAGACCATTGACGGCAACGGCGTCTCAGTGCCGGCTAACTGGAAGGTGGGAGAGCCGGTCATCGTGCCGGCGCCGGCTACAGTGGAAGACGCGCGCAAGCGCACCAACGGCGGCGGAGCGGGGCTGAAAGTCGAGACCTGGTATTTGGCAAAGAAAGATCTTGCCACCCAGAGCAAGTAGCGAATCTGCGGGCAGTCTCGCGGTGAGGCTGCCCGCAGAGCAACCAAATGAGCACCGGTGGCGAAGTGGCTAACGCGCTGGTCTGCAAAACCAGTATTCGAGGGTTCAATTCCCTCCCGGTGCTCCACTGATTCTAAAGGGCTTCAATCTTGCCCCCGAAGCCACTACCTGCCCTGTCCGCCGGACGAATGCCCATCAATGAAGCCACGGCACGATTTCTCGAAGACCTGTCTAGCGCCTTGGCCCAAGCGTCGAAAACCAGCCAACGGAAATACACTCTGTTACTGCGGCGATTGAATAAGTACTCCCTCCACCTTGGTTACGTCATGATCGACCAATGGCGTCCCCACGATGTCCGAAAACTACGCGCCTCCTGGCCAGAGAGCCCGCAGACCGCAGCGAAGATGGTCTGCTCAAAGCATTCTTCGAATTCTGCGTCGAGAACGAATGGACCACACGCAACCCCGCCCGCCGCATCAAAAAATCCAGAAACCGTGATGCGACAGATACGCCCAAACAGCAAAAAATCCCTTTACGGATAAAGAACTGGAACGCATGATCGCTGGTTGCTCGCTCTCTATGGAAACCGTCGCCATGCCTGGGCTGGAGAGGATCTGGTGGACTTCATCTATATATCGTGCTATACCGGCCTGCGCATCTCCGATGTTTGCCTTTTCCATCTCGATCGCATGTTGCCGGATGGGGAGATTCGCATCCGCACCACCAAGACCGGGATCACACACGCGCCAGTGTGCGGTCCGCGATACAAGAACTCCGCCTCCCAGTCGCTGTGGAGGATGACCCAGTCGGCGCGGTGCAGCGGCGCCAGCAATTGTTTACCCGCTGTTTACACCGGTCTTGAAAAAGTCGGATCAGAACTGTGCAAGGCGGGTACGCTCAGCAAGCAGTTCGAAGAGCTGGCAACTTGCAACCCGGGCGGCAGCGATTCCCCGAAGCTGCGGGCCACATCTGCCCGTTCGGGCGGGACGTACTCTGACAAAAGCTGGATGGTTTTCTGGCCGACGCCAAGCGCCATTAAGCGGGAGATTGCCTGCTCGCGAATTGCATCATCGATGTCACGCGAGCGATCGCTGGTGCGCCGCGCGATCAGTACGACGGTGGAACTCGTTACGTCGTTAAACGTGGATAGATCCAGTAGGGCTTTCAGCCACTCGCCGGCAATTTCAGGCGCCACTACCGAGTGCAGCGGCCCGTACAGCGGAATGCGGGAGCCTAGCCGGCCGAGCGACCACAGCCAGATTGCATTTTCAGGTTCTTTCCTGATCTTCGCCAGCATCTCATAGCCAAGCAAAGCACGGGTGGCGCCCAGGAGGTGCTCAAGGCTCGCAAGCATGCGCCACTGCTCATACTCGAGTTGCTGGTTCGAGCGGCCCTTCTTCTTACGACCGGCACCACTCGTATGCTTATGATAGAGTGCCTGCTGTTCGCTGGCATTGATGCCGCCTGCGATCCGGCGCAGCAGCACCAAGAGTTCGACGCGGCATTGGAGATCGTCCGCAAAGATAAGTTCCTTCAAGGCGCGTGTCCGCAGGACGTTTGCACGCCCCGTATCACCCGGTACACCGAATCCGGGCCGCAAACAAAAACCGTACAGATTGAGCCAACGCACCTCATGGCGCGAAGACTTTTTACGTCCGGCGGCAACCTCGATGAGCACATCAGCGAACCGACGAAGGGCCGAGATGGGCCACGAGTCTCTCTTCGCGACGAGCGCCGCTTCCATTTGGCTGGCAAGAGTGTCGGGCGGCGGAGTGTCGCCATCAGCAGAGCCGCCAAAAACACTGCGGATGAGTTGCGTTGCGGATTCAACCGTTTCATCGGAAGCTGTGACGGCCGATGAACGTGTCAGCACTGGTTGTGGTTTCACCGTATCGAGCTGCTGCGCTTGCGCTTCTTCGCCCCGCAAGTCGAATTGCAATCGCCAGCGATGTGGTGTGTCCCGCGATTCGCACCAGAGTTCGAGTGTGCCAACCTCAGTGAAAATCGCCCTAAGACGCACAACCAGGTACATCTCACTCAATCTTTTGCCGTAGCGCAGCAAAGTCACCAGCGGCGCATGGCGATGAACATCCCCCTCCTCCAAGGCAGCGACTTCGCCGTGTGCGTCATGCCGTGTGCGTGAGCTGTACAACGTGAACGACACTTGGCGGTTAGCCAGAACCGAGAATTCGCGGACCAGTAGCGGAAGTGTAGTGCCCTCTTGGACCCCGGCAGGCAAAACGCAGATGCCCTGCAGACCGTCATCCGACGGCAACCCGATGTAGTAGGTGCGCGCGTTGCCGGCTCTGACGCGCAGACCGGTGCCGTGCAGTACGCGGCCGTAGCAAGCAGCACCCCGAGCAACCGCACTCTCCACCGCTTGATTGTGGAGGAGCTTGGGCCGCCAGCCGTTTTGATCGTGAGCAAACCAGGAGGAAATTGCATCGACAATCCTCTCCCGAGTCACTGCTGGCGCACAGAAACCGCCATTGAAGAGCACGGCAGAGGGTCGAGCCATCCGGTGGTTTGCAAACGAACCATTCATGGCAACAGCCGCTTGGGTCAGAAATGCAGCAAGGTGCCTGGTGATGGCCGGATCGACAGCGTAGGGCAGGCCCAGTTCGCGCAAACCGGTGGTTCGACCACGCGCCGGCTTCTCATAGGGCGCAGTGATTGGCAGGAAGCCAGTGGTCAAGATTTGCAGCACTTCTTCGCGTGTCAAGTCAACGCTGAGCGCCTGTCCAACGACGGCGCTTCCGCTGCCCAACACCGTGACCGGCACGCACTCTAACGATGAATCACCGAGAAGCTGTTCTTTCGCGGCACAGCAGGCTCGGCGTAAGGCATAACGCTGTCGCAGCGTGAGCCTGGTGTCTTTGATCTTGTCTTCCACTCGGTGAGCCAGGGCGAAGTCGAGATTATCGCCGCCGAGCAAAAGGTGCTCACCGATGGCTGTTCGCTCAAACCGGAACTCGCTATAGACTACGCGCACGCTCACCAGGCTGAAGTCGGTCGTGCCGCCACCGATGTCGCAGATGAGGATCAGCTCGCCATCGCGGAGCTCTTCGTCATTCTCATCTCGAGGCAAGCCGTGGGAGGGCGAGCCACCTGCCTGTGCGTATCGATTCTCCTCAATCCAGGCATAAAACGCGGCCAATGGTTCTTCGAGCAGAGTGAGATTTTCGAGGCCGGCTCGGCGGGCGGCTTCCACCGTCAGCTCACGCGCATCCTCATCAAACGAAGCGGGCACGGTAAGGACGATTTCCTGATGCTGCAAACGTGTTTCTAAATCCGTCCCGAAGGCGCCGTTCCAGGCGTCGCGCAGATGCATAAGGTAGCGCGCGGACGCCTCAACGGGGGAAATCATCGGCTGTGGGGGGTCCGCATGAGCTGGCAGGATTTTGCCGCGACGATCCACGCCAGGAAAAGAAAGCCACGACTTGGCCGATGACACCTGGCGGTTGGGGACGAGTGCTCCCTGCTCTCGTGCGAGCACACCTGTGACCATGGGAGGATCCTCCTCCCAGGTGGCGCTCACCGCCCCGGCAGACAGCTCATCTTCAGTGGGGAAGTAAAGAAACGAAGGGAGCGTGGGGAGCGTGCGCACTTCCCCCCGTTCGACCAACTGCGGTACGGGGAACACATGAACGGGTGAGGATACATCAGCGATTGTGCGAGTATCGATGTAAGCCACGACAGAATTTGTCGTGCCCAGATCGATGCCGATCAAATAACGAGAAGGCACCGACGACCTCAGCTTCCCGTCTTTTCGCGAATATTCAGCTCCAGCTTCCAACGGTGGGCGCTGTCACGGGATACGCACCAGACCTCCAGGGTGCCGAGTTCCGTGACGCGAGTCTCGAGCCGCACCGGCACAACCGTTCCCTGCCGACCATCTAATTTGAGGGTGACTTCCAGGGGGCTGAGTTCCTCGATCTCGGTACCCCAATCTTCCAGCATGCTGCCGACCTGATCCTGCTTGCGAACGCTGGACTTCAGGAAACGAAACTCGGCTGGCTCGCCGACGACGAGGCCAAACTCTCTTCCGGGAATCGTTACCTCAGTGCCCTCCTCCATACCAAAGGGAACGACACAGAGCGCTTTGAGTGGAGCTTCCATGCCGGGCACTGAAGGCATGGCACTTTCAATTCCGATGTAGTACGTGCGTGAGGCGCCACTACGGATACGGACGCCGCGACCATGGCGCGCCTTGCCGTAATAGGCCGCGCCGCGCGCCACGGCGTGCTCCAAGTCATGAGCCTCAAGGACTTGTTCTGCCCCGAGCGCTTCGAACCCCTCTTGTCGTAGCCAGTTGCTCAACACCTCTACCACGCGCTCGCGCAGCACCGTCGCTTTCATGACTCCGCCGTTGAATAGAATGTGTGTGGGACACGCCAGGCCGCTGGGGCCGCGCCGGATGCCGGCCGCTTCGGGACTGTTGCGAACCTGCTCATACAGAAACCGCGCCAGGTGCCTGGTGATGGCTGGATCGGCCGCATACGGCAGGCCCAACTCCTGAAGGCCAACACGGCGTTGCCGCGCAGGTAATTCGCCGCTCGCCACTTTAGGGAAGAATCCTTCTATTAGGACCTGATCGAAGTCCTCGCGCGCCAGTTCTGTTGTGATGGTGCCACCAATGAGCTTTGTCCCTTTGCCCAACAGCGTGATTGGGTGACTCTGTGTTTCGAGCGATTCGAACAGTTTTTCCTTCGCCATGCGGCACTGTTGCCACAGGGCGTGCAACTGCCAGGTATCGACGCGCTGGCCCGAAGCTTCAAGCTTCTGCTGCAGAAGGCGCGCCAGCGCCAGGTCCATGTTGTCGCCGCCCAGCAGGATGTGGTCACCAACGGCGACACGTTTCAGTGTCAGCTCGCCGTTCTCTTCGGAAACCATAATGAGGCTGAAGTCGGTAGTGCCGCCGCCGACGTCACACACCAGAATCAGGTCGCCGACTTTGATTCGGCTGCGCCAGGCATCCCCCTGATCCTCAAGCCACGCGTAGAAGGCTGCCTGCGGCTCCTCCAGCAACGTGACGTGCTCAAAACCAGCCTGTTCGGCCGCGCGCCGCGTCAACTCGCGTGCTTCTTCGTCGAACGATGCGGGCACCGTGAGCAGCACATCCTGGTTCGCAAGAGCGAGTTCCGGTTGCTCCCCTGCTTCGCCGCTGTCCCACACGGTGCGCAAATACTGCAAGAACTGAGATGAGGCTTCGACTGGCGATAGCTTGGGCACCTCCTCGGGCGCTTGCCAAGGCAAGATCGGAGTCGTGCGGTTTACCCCTGAGCAAGAGAGCCAGGATTTGGCCGAGACGACCAGGCGATTTGGACTCTCGGCTCCGCGTTTGCGCGCCAGTTCCCCGATCACAAGCCTGGGCTCAGGTTCCCATGGTAAGGCGATACTGCCCCTGGGAAAATCGAATTCACCCGGGAAGTAGAGAAACGACGGCAGTAGCGTGCGTTCCGCCACTTCATTTGGATTCACCAATTGCGGAATGCTGCGAACCTCGATACGGCTTTCTTCTTCCTCCGCGATGGCTGCGCAGCGCGCCAAGGCCGAATTTGTGGTTCCCAGGTCGATGCCAACGATATATTTGGCCGCCAACAAATGTCTCCTTTGAATGTTTGATCAGCCGTTTACGAGAGTTCTACTTCGGCCGGTGCAACGATCATCCGGCCGGCAGCCTCCGGCAACGGGGGCAGATTCACTTCCTTCACCCGCCACCCTTTGTGTCGTAACACTCCTCGAAGCGGCGGTCCTCCCGCCACATTGCCGATCAATTTAATGTCCGCCGGGTCAAAACCCGCTTGCACCGTCACGGGTTGATCCTCTCCGGAGTCGAGAATCGGCTCCAACTTTACATAACGATCGAGCGCCTGCCGGCAAGTGTCATGAATCGTGCGGACAGCGGCTCCAAGCTGCGCGTCGGGATAGGCGGAAATATTCTCCGCCAGGAAATCGATCAGCCGCCCATCGCGTTGCAACAGCGCGAGCATCTGGACGGCGCGATTGAACATTTCCGAGGTTGGCGATTGAGCTTCCTGCAGAGGAGCGACGGAAGGTTGCGCTGCTGGTGGCGCTTGCGGAACCGGACCGGCAGGCTTGAGCAGCTTCTGGGCAGTGTCGCTAGAAATGTCACCGCGGAACAAGATTGAGAAGAAACACTGAAAGGCGGAAACTACTCGTTCCCAGACTCCGTTCATAGCCACTCCGGATGATCAGAAACAACTTATTATTAAAACAGTTACCGCCGCTTGCGCGCTGTATTCGGAGTTAAGCGTCGCGCACTTCATGATACCAATGCCATGAGAGGATTCCTAATCGCGGGCTGGCGGCGCACCGACTAGCCTACAAGGCTTCTGACATGGATTGCTCAGTCCCGACCCGCGGCAAGTTGCCGCCGCCATGTTAATGGGCCGGCGTCGCCTGCTCTCTTACCAGCCGCGCGACCGTAGTAGGGCTCAAGCCCAACTCATTGGCCATCCGCCTGATCGAGCCGCCCCCGCGGCGCAGAGCCGTGAGTCTTGCCATCGTATGGGGATCATGCTCGGGGCGTGGCCGTCCACCTACCCTTGCCTGAGTTTTGGCACGGTGCAGCCCGGCGATAGTGAGCTCACTAGCCAACACGCTCCAGGCAAGACGAATTTAGACGTGGGTTGACACCCCCAAGGACGGCTTCTACCGTGAAACGATCAGAGCGTCCGTTTCTTTCGCCCGCGCGTCTTTCCCTGTTGTATTCTCGTCTGCATCGGGGAGCCTGACCGTCATCGCTGCGGTTTTCTCTATGAGTGACCTGCGCGTTGCCTACCTCATCATGGCCGTCGGCTTCGCCTCATTCGCCGAGGAGTACCTATTTCGCGGGCTGCTCTATCGCGCCCTTGATCGCGATTGGAGCGGCTGGCGTGCTGTGCTCGGAGCCGCAGCGTTCTTTACCGTGTACCATCCCCTGCTTGCGTGGCCGCCGGTTTTTTGTGTCGGCGCCGTCTCTTTTCCTGAAGGCTGTACAAGGCGCCCGCGCCAAAAAATCCTGATTGATTCTCACATTGCGGGTTAAAGCACCTACTTGCCATGAGTCCCTCCGAATCGTTGGTGGTCATTTATCGGCGGGTCTAGGGATCTGGTCAGTCGACGGATGTGAAGCTTGGCACTCTGGTGTAGCTGAAGCGCCGCTATCGCGTTCAAGTAAGCCGAAGCCACGTCATCTTCCTGTACCGGGATTCTTCCCGCAGGTCCCGACAAGCCTGTTCCCACTCGCGAAAACCGGTTGGGGCTGGTTGGCTTTTGGATTTACACCGCAGCCGCCTGGACGCCATTAGATCGTCTGCCGGAGATGCAGGACGCGACGAACGCTTCGTCTCCGTGGCTTTACGGTCCCGTCGCCACCTCATGCGGCTCAGCGCTGGCTTTCCATAGCATTTTGTGGCCTAACTGAATCCGATTCAGTTACTTCCATCGCCGCATCTCGAGTTGTCCCGTTTGGCATTGAACGTGCGTTATAGCAAGATCACAAGTGAAGAGAGGTGCTGAAGATAACGATAAAAGAGGATCTACCGGTCGCAGCACTCATCGCGGTTGCAAATCAGATGACAGCTTCTGCCCAAGTTCGCACCATTACTACTCTGAGTTACCGCAACTAACTTTTTCTGTTACTCAAGAACCGTAGCTTTTTCTTCAGGATCCGCTATGCTCTTTTCAAGCGGTGATTCTCCACAAAACGCTTCATCGATTCTTTCGGGGGAGGGACTCGATGAAGTGCAACCAGGAGATTCACCGTTCGTTGTTTCTGCAGCATGCCACTTGCCTACCTCGCTTAGGCGCAACGGCGATTAAATTCCATGGACTGATGCTTCGAGACGACTGTTCTCACCCGATCGAGTGCAACACATCGTGGTCACCCTCGCCACCAGGGCGGAAGGGAAAACCACCCAGGGGAGCGCTACGCCGGGAGCCTGTCGATGGTGACCGGGCCGGAGGATTTGTCGCGGACCGGCGCATCATCGACCGCACCGGAGCCGGGACGGCGAAACCTTCCGCGCAAAGTCTAACCCGACCCGCCCCCCATCGTCTTGCTCCTCCGGCTCACCCTCAGACATTCGGGTGCCCTCCCTGCAATCGTTATCGGCGGCAACCGAACCAATCCCCAGCAACCTGGCCAGCTTCCAAGCACTCCCGTTGAGCCGCCCCCGTTGCGCAGCAGTCTTTTGTGTGTGCTTCGCGTGGACGCCCGGCAAATCCTCCGGGCCCGCCACCACCGACTGGCTTCGGGCGTAGCGCTCCCCTTGTTGGTCTCCCTTCCAACTCGGTGGCGAGCGTGACCACGCCCACCTGGACGGTCGCAGCCTCCGGGTCCGTAACGTCGAGGTGCGTCGCAACCTGCCTGCCGGTTCAGCGCTTGCGGCAAAAGCCGGGTGAACGATTCCTTTACGTGAGGACCGCCAACTCCAGCCCCGTGCGCCGAGTTGATCTCACCCGAGCTTATCTGACCTTGCCGACGAGCTGTCCCAGCCATCGCGGCCACCATGATGCAGGGATCGCGTGCAAGAAAATTCCGACAGCGAACCCGGCCATACCATCGCCCAACTCCGCCCACCCACTCATCTCGTCACTCCTTCAATGCTCGGCGTCCAACGCGACCACGGACTCATTCGTTATGGTTTGCGCACGCGTTAAGCGCACTTCGTTTATCGGCTATCCGGTCGCCAAGTGAAGACCGGAGGCTGCCCGCCAGCCATAAGCGGCCTGTCTGCAGCCGGCTCGGTTACACCACGAGCGGCGACTTTGGTTCCTCGCTTTAGGCTTCCTGGCGGCTGTCGCTCCCCGGCCGCCGCCGCTGCGGTCCCATGAAATCAGCGCCGTAACGGAAACCAACATACTTTGCGGAAACGTCTCTGAAAGCCTTGTCCGTGCTCTGCAAGATTACTGTTGTCCACCATCGCAAGTAACCGAAAGCTTAGGCTTTTCTTCTTAGCTCGCGGCACCTGCTGGCATCCAATTACGCAACCAGACGGGAGCCGAAGGGGTTCACTGTGCACATTGCGATCACACCAGCAGGCCTTGGCACACCGCTCAGGCCAGCGGAGCAGCGCGAGATCGATCAATGGGCATGTATTGCGGGTGGCTGACCTGCTACCGATGTTGTCTTTAGATAGCGCATCGGCACAGCGTCTCCGTATCCCGGAGACCCATAATCGTGAAACATCTCGGCAAGCTCTCCCAGGAGTGTTGGAAAATCAAGAGTCCCATTCGGTATCGGGAGCTGTCGGCTCTCCCGAAGCCTTTCCCACTGGAGTAGAAAGTCCAAATCCTGCGACCAAGCCCCGGCAGAGGTAACGATACCGATGGCGCGATTTTCGTCATCAACGACGGGTGCCCCCGATAACCCTGGCGAGATAGGCATTTGGAGCCTAACCAATTCAACATTCGAGGTTACAGGATGCCCTTGGAGAGTCTTTCCAGTAGGTAAAGCAGTGCGGAGCCGACCGCTAACGACCCCGCTGTACATTGACAGCGATCCAAAAGCAAGCCCGGGAAAACCTAGCGCCAGAACGTGTTGACCTGTTCGGATGTCCCCATCGCCTGCGGGGCTTAGCCAACAAGATACCTTCTTACCTGTCCGAAGGAGAGCCACGTCAGCAGACCACGCATCCGCGTTGTTTTGGAGGATTTCGTTGGTGGAGTAAACGGTCGGTGGATTTCCATCGCTGCTTTTGACAGAGATTTTTGCCGGACTGGTTATACTGATGAGAAATTGTCCACCTGGCATTTCAGCAATGACCTTGTCACCGATCACGTGCGCCGCCGTTTGCTACATCGCCGTCGGAACTGATGTAGAAGCCTGAGCCAGTCCTGTCTCCTGCGGTGATCATAACCAATGCGCAGCCGAGGCTTATCGATCGTCGTTCAAGGCTATCGCTATCGCGATGAGAGGTTAGCAGGTGGACCCAGGACTGATGTTTGGGAGCGGGCACCTGAGCTAGCAAGATGGGGCCTACAAAGGCAATGATAAGTGTGGGTATTCCAATGTTCATGGCGACCTCTTACATTAGCGAGAACGACGCGACGGGACGGAAAAATTAACTTCAATCGCTCGAGTTACCTCCGGCTACAGCTGGCCGAGATGATCACCTTTTAGGCATGACTTAGGGGGCCTTCGATCACAAGCAGACACTTGCAAACGGGGCAAGTCATTACGCGGCCTACACGAGCGCAATCACCGCAAACCAGAGCTCCGTGACCTTCTGAGCATTTCAAGCTCCAAAGGTCGCTCACGTATTTGATCGTGCATTTGCATAAGACCTGTCGCAACATTTGGTATCCCTCCATTTCTTATTTATTGGGCTTTCATTGAGCAGGCATTACGGAAAACCCGCTCCACAACTAAGCTGTCGCGGACGAACCGGCCCCAAGCAGGCTGCCGCATGGGGTACACAGACTGTGGCCTCCTGAAGAACGCGTCTTCCTCATCCAGAAAAATGAGCATGATGGAGACAATGTCCTGCATACCAGAGGGGAGGTCAGGGGCCCGCCCCATAAGTCATGAGGAAAGCCGTCGCGATGCAATTTCGGCCTTGTTTTTTTGCCTCGTATAGTGCGTGGTCCGCAGCCGTGAGCAAGAATTCGGATGCTCTCGTCGTCACAACATCACAGGAATGTGCGGTTGTTCCACCGATACTCACGCTGACACAGTTTCCGCCCTCCGGATTAGCCTCGTGGGTAAGGCAGAGTCCCTCAATGCCAGAGCGCACCTTCTCGGCGATCACAACGGCGTCGGCGATATCGGCGGAGGGAAGGATGACGGCCAGTTCGTCTCCGCCATACCGAGCAGCAATATCACTGGAACGCACAATTCCAACTATGGTGGCAGCAACGACCCGCAAGCAATTATCGCCTGCTTGATGTCCGTACCGATCATTAAATTCCTTAAAGTGATCGATATCCAAAAGCAACAGAGACATCCGGGAACGCTCTCTAAGGGTTCGTTTCCACTCGCGCTCGATTTGTTCATCAAAAGCTCGACGATTGGCCAGTCCAGTGAGGGGATCGGTGAGTGCCATAGTAAAGAGCTTCTCTTCGAGCAACTTTCGGCCGGTAATGTCGGCCCGGATAGCGACGTACTTGTGCGGCTTGCCTTCGACACCCACGAACGGGACGATGGTCGTGAACACCCAGTAGATCGAACCGTCCTTGGCTCGGTTCTTAATCTCGCCATGCCACACCTTCCCACTCGCGATGGTGTGATACATCTGCTGGAAAAACTCCCTTGAGTGGTGGCCGGAGCTGAGAATACGATGGTTTTGGCCAATTAGTTCCTTCTCGGAATATTGGCTGATCTGGCAGAACTTTTCGTTCACATAGGTGATCGTACCTTGAACGTCAGTCACCGCTACAATGGCGTGTTGATCGAGAGCGACCTTTTGATCGGCCAATTCCTTCAGCGCCGCTTCTCTGGTTAGCCTTTCCTCGGATTGCTTAAGCTGCCTTCTCGCTATTCTCATCTGATCAATCTCCAAAGGTTCCATGCGCAATCTGGCGATGACCCCTCAGGCTTAACATCTGCCGATCGAACGCTCGTAGTGCGAATCGGTTCATGGGCGTCTTTCGCTATCTCAAGAACCCACGTCATACCGTTTCAAAATCATGTTGTCTCTATCCAGGAAGATGAGCATTACCGTGGCCAAATCCTGGATCAGCGGCGGTGTGTCTGGCTTGCACTGGAGCAACCGTAAGCCTGCTCGGACAGCAAGCAGTTCGTCGCGATCCAGTCTCTCGGGTTCCTCTACCAGATCAATCCGGTGCATCTTACCCGCTACGTATGCCCAAACATCAAAGACGGTGGCCGACATGCCGGGTGTCAGTTGGATCGCACGCGCTTGCTGGGCCGCTTCTTGGGCTCCGTCAGCATCAATGTCGATTTCCCAAATAACTCGAAATTCCATTTCGTTCCCCCGCTCCGCATCACTGGAAGAAATACCTCAACCACGTTCTGATGGCCATGGATCCGCGCCACCGGACTTGCACCCCCGTAACAGTAACTACGTTTGCCGGTAACCTGCGTTGTAAGAAGGTACCGGCTCGGTCCCAATCTGAGGCAGTTACATTTTGCGTTATCTACAATTGCGAGCAAGAGTGAAACAACGAATTGAGTTTGCCTTAACTGAAGAATCAATCGAAACGCAGTTGGCCTCCTGGATTCGAGAACTCGTCCAAAGCAACACCGAACTCGTGCCCGCGCTGGAACGGCTTCGGCGTTCATATAGAGTGCTCCAAGCCTGTAAGCCTGTCACAGATGCCGAGGAGGTACTGTGGCAAGTTGAACGGGCGCTGAATGATGCGGAAACAGCAAGCCTAATTGGCTTGGCTCCGTGGGCCGAAGGGGACATAATCATCGACATGGTCGCTGCATCTTTGCAATCTAATGTCTTCCACGTGAATGGTCATGAACAAAAGAGATTTTTCTCCCGACAAACAGCTCTTGGAGAAAATCGTGGGTCGTTTTGTGACAATCAGCATGCGCGCTAAGAGCCAGAAACCCGCTCGAACAAGCAAAGAGTCTATGGAGAGGGACGGGCCGTCTCTACCCTTCTTATCAAGGCTGAAACGTCTACCGCGACGCTCCATACTCAGCTGCCCGGCCGGTTGTCTGCTCGCCAGCCGCGACCCGTACGCTAATAGTTGGACTGTAGGAGAGCTGCCACTACAGTTCGCAAACGGCTGGGATCATGTAGTTCAGCAACGAACGTACTCGAACCTAATTGTCGTACCTGGCCGACATTCGAAATTGCCAAGACTTTTGTACCGGGGTTTAGTTCGGTGGCCTGGGCGGCCAGCTCTTCTGCAATAGATTCGCTTACCGTTTGGCAGAACAGCAACATATCGTATGGACACGCTCGTATTATGTCCGAAGCACCTTTGGTGCCCGTTGTCACGATCTGCCACTCCCTGAGCAGCTCAGCTCTTGTCATTGCAAGTGCTGGGTAGTCTCCCACGATCAAAATCGTCGCTCTCATCACCCTCGACCGGACCTTGATGGTCTTGCCGAGGGCCAAGAGCAAACTCGTAAATTTATGAATGTTTATTTGAGCATACGGGATAAGTTTCATCCCGACCACCCAGTTCGCCCGCATCGCCATACGTGAGCGCTTTCAGTGCGCAGGGTGTGCCATTTTAGGACAGCAGCAGTTTGATGAAGTGATCATCTGGCCGGAGTTATCCGGTGGCCAATGGCCTCCCAGACAAGCTGGCGGGGATGTTGGACATGGACGGCAAAGCCTTTCGGATTGCTCCATTTCGCCTAACAAGTTGACGTTGGTAACTATGGCATGCCGTCACCCATGCCGATAGACCTAGCAACGCTACCGGCCCATCGAGGAGTGTACTTACCATGGTCCCGACATGATGGTGCACCTTCAGGTGGAGGGCCTTTTCCGATGACTTGCAATGACCCGAGGGATCTAGCAGCGCCGCACTATATCCAGGCTGACTACGAGCCAGTCGCCTCGATCTGCATGAGGAATGAACTATCTCAGGAGTCGGTCCAACGCCATACCGGAATCTGGCTGTGCGACGACGAGCAGGCGATGCTGTCGACCCGGTCTTGCGAAAGGCTTGCGTCATGGGTGAGTTGAGTGACTTTGCCGCCTGGGCGGCATTGGTCGATCTTTTGCAGGACGGGGTCAGGAACTGAGCGAAATCATCAACCGCGTGACTACCGACGGGACCTCATTTTTTCAGGAGATGCACCATTTCAACTTTCTCGCCGAGACGGTGGTGTCAGATCTGAAGGCCGGGGCCTCCCTGGGACGAAGGCAGCACGTTCGTATATGGAGTGCGGCATGCTCTACGGGGGAAGAATCGTATTCCATTGCCATCTCGCTGCTGGAAGCCTTTAGGGATGGTCCGAGCACCGAAACGCCGGTCTATCAGCCGGGTGGGTGGCGCATTGAGGTGGTTGCTTCGGATATCGATCCCGTGGCGCTGGCAACAGCAGCCCAACGTATCTATAACGAGGATTCGCTGGCCGGGGTTCCTTTGGCCGTCAAGAAACGATACTTTCTCCGGGGCACGGGAGATACGATCGGACGGGTGCGCGTGAAAGAAGGCTTGGCGGAGTTGGTCCATTTTCAGCGCGTAGATCTGAACGACAGCAATTGGGCGGCGGTTGAGGGTCAGTTTGATGTGATCTTCTTCCGCAAGGCGCTGATCTATTTGAATCAGGAAACCCAGGAGCGCTTTTTGCGCAAAATGCTGCATTATCTCAAGCCGCACGGTTATTTGATCCTTGGCCATTCCGATGACGTGCCTTGGCTGAGAAACGCGGCACTGCCGATAGGGCATACGATCCACCAATTACGGCCACACGGAAGGGCGAGTTACACCGGCAAGCAGCGGCGGAGGAATCCACGGGGATAACCGTACGGCAGAGGCCTGAAGTGCTGCGTGACCAGGAGGTATCCATCCGGGTTGAGGCTAAGTTCGCCGCGCTCTGCCCAGGCCATTGCCGAGGAGCCTATCCGCACTTGATCGAGCCAATGGTCGATACTCTTAGGGTCGGACCAGTATTCTCCCACTACGAACGGTGTGAACTCACGGCCATCTTTTTTCTGGTACCGATACTTTGCGAGCAGCCCGATCATCCACGCTCCGTAGCCCTTCACAAAGTCGAACCTGAGGCCGTCGAAGTCAAGCTCCTCGATGGCCAAGCGCGCGTACTCAAACATCGCCTCCTACACGCGAGGATTGCGATGACATAGGTGCGGAAATCCCGCAAAATCCTCGCCCTCAATCATCGCATGTTCATATCGGCTCGGATGGGAAGAGTTCCAGTCGCGGAGAAGCGATCAGGAAACAATTCCCGCCCGGTGCTCCAAGATTTGGATACGTCAATAAGTCATCACATTTAGCATCGGTGCAACTGAGTCTGCAAGGGCTGAAGCACGAGGATAATCTTCTACTGAAACCATGAGCACGGGCACAAGCTCATCGATGCCCCTCGGGCGATGTAGACCCTCTTCAGCGTGAATGCCATGGGCGTGTAGCATCGACATTACGCTCCTCAAGTGAGGGGGATATTTAGAATAAACCAGCAAACATTGCACACGAGCTTCGCTGCCGTATTCCATGTTTTGACTCCTTAAACCTCTACATCGGCGAACTGCGGGAACACAATAGCCGATACCTATCGGCACCTGTGCAAGAGGCGATGAGGATGGGCCCACCTTAATCGCCAACAAGCGCCCTGCCGGTGACTGTCTGAAAATCGTCACCTCGGATTCACTTGGGCCCACTCGTTAGCAGGGTGATGGTCTGACTTCGTAGTCCGTGCCATCAAGGGAGCGGTGATAGGCTCCGGGCTCCTCCTCGGCTATGAGGGACAAGCGCGTGTGCTGAGTACCGTCGGGGTGGATCATTCCCTCCGGTATGACCAGCAACAGATTGCGTCCCCGTTGCATCAGCACGTATGCGTCGCGCCAGCCGACAGCCGTCTTCGAGCGAACCCTCACAAGGTCACCCCTCGACCAGTGCGCAGTACGGTCTTCTCGCTGAGCCGCCATGTTTCCCACGGTGAAGCCTCCGTTTGACTGATGCCCTGTGCCTTCCTTGGCTATCAAATCTCACGGGAGAAGAATATTTGAAAAGTCTGAAACCTCGCCAAATGCAGCATTAAAGAGAATTTAGGTATGGCTTGTCGCAGTTCAGCGGCCGAACGCTGCCCGCAGCCGAACTGAGAGGCAAATAGCGCCGCAGGGGCAAAAGAGTCCCATTAAATGCCCGGACCTACCCAAGGTGGGTACACCTTACTATGGTGCTCTGGGCGCAGTATTCACCGGTCGCCGGTTCCAGCTTGCAGCCGATGTGATAGACAGACCAGCTCTGCGGATTTCCCGACAGAAGCGAGAATTGACGCGGAAAGAGAAGACCCCATGGCTGTGACCGATTCGCAAACCCTCCAACGACTCAGGCGCGAAGAAAGCTTGGCGGAGCAGCAAGGCAGGCAAGCGTCGAACATCGCGGTGATACTCAAAGATTTTCCACAGTATGATGCTGCCCGGCAGAAGGCTGACGCTCTTCTCGCCAAGGCCTCAGCATTGCGTGAGCAGATTGTCAGGATCGAAACTTCATGACCGGTCCCAGTACCACACAAGACAATCACTAAAGTCATTCCTCGGTTTGGCGATGAGTAGGACGAATGGGGAGTGCCTTTTGCGCCGACGAAACTCTCCATTTCGAGTCGGGCGTTTGCTGCAATCAAGCAGCCGGTGCTCCCAATATCTTCCCGGCCTCTGGCGCACTCGATCGCTATCGTTTGCGCGGAATTGACAGGTCCAGATCGGCGCCCGTGAGGTGCTTGGTGAGCAGGATGATCTGGCCCTGGTGCAATTGCAGATGGCCGGTCACGCGATAAATCGCTTCGAGAATGGTCGTCGGCGGCCAAGGCCCAGTTGGCTGAGGATTGATCGTTTCGAGAAGGCGCTCTGGGGGAAGCGACCCGATCACTTTTCGGCATTCTGCGAGGGTTGCGGCAAAGCGGCTACGAATCTCTGCGCATCGCTGCGACGGCGAGAGGGCGAACTCTGAGTCGCGGCTGCGCACGTCCGGCTGGCCGTCAACTCCATGCAAGAACCACTGGCGCAGATTTCCTTCAAGATGAAGAAGAAGATTGGCGATGGAATTTTCGTGGTCAGCTCCACGCTGCCACATTTGCTGGTCAGATAGCTTATCGATGCAGCGATTGATGTCGTCTTCGGAGCGCTGCATTGCCTTCACCGAGGCGGTAAGGAAGAGATGGGCTATCTGGTCAGCCATGTGGGGAACATCATAGATGGGGGCGGGCAAGTGATTCAAGCGCAATGGCGAGTTGGTAAACGCCACGCCTGATTTCCTGTCCGTTCACGGCGGCGAACCCCAGCTGCAGTCCTTCCCGCCGCATGGCACGGCGGCTGTAGCTACTGAGCGGAGTCACTTCCACCTTGCGAGCTTGCGCAGCCCGCGTTGCTGCAGCACTATCGATCGCCTGGCACAACCAGCCCACGGTCTGCAGTCCTGCTTCGACGCTCGAGAGCTCGAGCAACCCGGTTAGTTTTCTTCGCGCACTTTCCACCAAAATCGAAAGCCGCTCGGCATACACTTCGCGCATGCGCCGCAGGTGCCGGCCGAAGTGGCCCTCGTTGATAAAGTCGCACAGCACAGCCTGTTCAAAGGGCACAGCATGCCGGTTGAGGACAGATTTCGCCGCTGCGAAGGAATCGACGAGATCCGGCGGGAGCACCAAATAGCCAAGACGCAACGAGGGAAAGAGCACTTTGCTGAAACTGCCGGCAAAGAGGACCAGACCGTGTTGGTCCAAACCCTGCAATGCGGGTATTGGCCTGCCGGCATAGCGAAACTCGCTGTCGTAATCATCCTCGAATATCAAAGCGCGCGACTGGCGAGCCCACTCCAGGAGCTGCAGGCGCCGCGCCAGGCTCATGGTCATGCCAACAGGAAATTGATGCCCCGGGGTCACGTAGACCAGCTTGGCATTTCGCGCCCGCTGCCCAGGCAACTGCATTCCTTGGCTGTCCAACGGCGCGGCACATATCTTCGCCCCAAGCGCCTCGAAAGCCATGGCAGCTCCGGGATATCCTGGATCTTCCACACACGCCTGATCGCCGGGATTTAGAATTAGCCGCCCCGCCAAATCGAGCGCCTCCTGCATTCCGGAAACAATCATTACTTGTTCGGGAGTACACCGAGTTCCGCGCGAGGTGTTCAGATAGTCGGCAACGGCAATGCGTAGCGGCAAATAGCCCATCGTGTCGCAGCCCAGCAGTTGAGGTATGGATAGGTGGCGCAGACGACGCTCTGCGATCCGTGTCCAGATCCTGGTGGGGAATAGATCGAGAGCGGGCAAGTTGGCGCGGAAGGCTCGAGTAGGCCGGTTCTTGAGGTTTGCGAACGGCTGGACGCGCCGTCCGTAGCCGGAAAGCCGGCGCGGCCGTTGCTCGATCAGCGAGAGTTTCTGCCTCGGCACTGGCGCCACCTGCAGCAAGTTTTCTGGTAAGACGCTGCTTACGTATGTGCCTGATCCTCTGCTGCCATGCAGATATCCCTCCGACTTCAACTCCTCGAATGCACTGACCACGGTCCCGCGAGAGAGCCCATATTGCGTGGCTAAATCCCGAGTGGCGGGTAACCTTGACCCAGGCCGCAAGCGGCCGGCCAGAATGTCGGCACGCAAAGCCGCGTAAAGCCAGCGGAATGCGGGCGTCTTTGCTTCCCGCAATGGCAGGATAAGGTTGAATGGAGCGGTGCGCTTGGTCATAGCTCGCCTAAAAGTGGTACAGCCACAACTACGGCAAGTGGCCCTAGTCGACAGTACCACTTCTGGTTT
Organism: uncultured Acidobacteriaceae bacterium; assembly: GCA_963787145.1. GTDB lineage: Bacteria > Acidobacteriota > Terriglobia > Terriglobales > Acidobacteriaceae > PALSA-350. The sequence goes on along the minus strand of CAWBBY010000014.1, from coordinate 94,275 downwards.
AGCTTGGGGCATGCAGAGACGATTCCAGACCTGCTGGTCGCGCTGCTTTGGCCGATTGTGCTTCTTACCGCCCAGGGCGCGACTCCTGCTCCCCCTTCGCAGCTTGACGCCCGCTCACGGACCGTATTTTCACAGGATTTGCCGCGGCTGGATGGAAGCCGGCTGCAGGTGACAACGGTCGAGGTAACCTATCCGCCGGGCGGGTCGTCGGCACCTCACAGCCACCCATGCCCTGTGATTGGCTATGTTCTCAAGGGCGCGGTGCGGATGCAGGTCAAAGGTGGTGCGGCCTCTATCTACAGGGCGGGAGACAGTTTCTACGAGGCGCCCAACGGCATTCACTTGGTCTCGCAGAACGTGAGCGTGAAAGAACCGGCAACTTTCCTGGCTTACTTTATCTGCGATCATTCCACTCCTTTGTCTATCAAAGTACCGGCGACTAAGTCGGAAGGAGACGGTCAGCCATGAACGATGAGCGTCAGCGCCTCCATCTGGCCGACTGTGCCTTTGTGTACGCTCGCGCCACGCTGGGCATCGCGTTTCTGTCTGGTATCGCTGACCGATTCGGCCTATGGCGGGGCAGGAATGTTGGCTACGGAAACTTTGCCGGCTTCATTCGTTACACGGCGCAGGTGAACTCGTTCATGCCGGCGTCTTCCATTCCGTTCCTCGCCTGGACTGCGACTGTTGCGGAGTTAGTTCTTGGCATCTTCCTGTTAGCCGGGGTGTGGCTTCGCTGGACGGCTCTAGCTAGTGCGCTTCTGCTGATACTTTTCGGAACTGCCATGGCTATCTCGTTCGGTCTCAAGTCGCCTCTGGATTACTCGGTTTTCTCTGCTTCCGCCACAGCAGTTTTGCTTGCACTGAATGATCGCCGCGCAGACGGGTAAGTGCATCGGATGAATCGAGAGTCAGAGGGAAAGAGCAGTGGAATCCCACATCTCGCGAAAAACGAGCGAGATGTGGGGCACCCGTCCTTCGCGTAGGAGACAAAAGGAGGAAATATGCTTCGCGGATTCCTAACTGTCGCCGCTTTGATTCTGGCCGGATGGAGCGCTACTGGGTTGTCCAGTAACGCGGACGAAAGTTCCAATCTACTCCGAGTGCGGGAGGCAGTGTGGCGATCATGGTTCGCCAATGATGCCAAGACTCTCCAGGAACTCGTACCACCGGAAACCATCGTGATCAGTGCCGGCGAAAAGCAGTGGAAACACCAGGCCGCTGTGCTCCAATCTGCTGTTGAATTTCACGCCCAGGGAGGCAAGTTGATCCGGCTCGAGTTCCCCCGCACTGAGATTCAGCAATTTGGCGAAGTGGCGATTTTATACAGCGAGTACAGGGTTGAAACGGAGATGCACGGCAAGCGTTCCATCAGTTCCGGCCGGGCAACCGAAATCTTTGTGCGGCACCAGGGTCAATGGACTAATCCCGGTTGGCACACCGATGCGGAGAAGTGAGGATTGGAGCTACTCCAGTGCCAGGTCAATCGCCTCGACGAGAGAAGCAAAGTCATACGAACCATCGTGCCTTTGCCCATTGATGAAAAAGGTCGGGGTTCCGTTGACGCCGCTGCGCACTCCGCCGGTGAAATCGGCTCGCACACGGGGCTGAAACTCCTGCGTCTCCAGGGCTTTTAGCAACTGAGGGGGAGCAAGATGTAGCGCCTGAGTGAGCTCTACGAGGAGGTCATCACCCAGGCGATCCTGGTTCTCGTACAGCAGATCATGCATTTCCCAGAACTTTTCGTGAGCGCCTGCAAATTCTGCGGTCTCGGCCGCCGGCTCCGCATATGGATGCAACTGGGTTAAAGGAAAGTTGCGAAAAATAAACGACAGGCGCTTGCCAAAATGCTTTTGCAAACGTTTGACGATAGGATAGGCCTGCCGGCACGAAGGGCATTGGTAGTCTCCATACTCTACCAGGGTGCACGGCGCATCCTTATCTCCCTGTCGATGATCCTTGTCACTGACCGCCACGGCGAGCTTCGTCATATCAGACCTCTTATTTTTCCAGTGCTTCCAATGCGTCGAGTATTCCGTCTGCGCCAGGATTGACCAGGATCGGCGAGCAGTAGCTCCAGGTGATAACCCCGTCTTTGTCGATGACAAAGAGTGCGCGTTCGGAGAATCCTTCCTTGTCACGGTAGGCGCCGTAGGCGCGGGAGACCGCACCCTTTGGTTCGAAGTCGGCGGCCAAAGGAAAATGGAGATGGTGATCCTTGGCATATGCGGCGTGGCACCAGGCCCCATCGACGGAAATACCAATCAGTTCGGCCCCGAATTTTTGAAACTCCGGGAGGACCTCATTGTAGAGAGCCATCTGGTCGCCGCAGACCGGGCTCCAATCCGCGGGATAGAAGGCGAGGATCACGGGCTTTCCACGCAGTTGGCTGAGTGTGATCTTCTGATCGGGGGTTACGCTGAGGCTAAAATCCGGAGCCTTAGCGCCGGCATTCAAAATTGCAGACATGAGAGAACCTCCATGGTGGGATGCGCGAACGCAAGAATAAGCGTCTCCTGTTTCTACCAAACTTCTCAGGGGTTTAGACCAAAACGAATTTGCATTTCGCGTCGTCCACGACTGGTGATGGCAAGGGCCCGGCAATCAAGATCCTGGGTCACCCACTTTTGCTGCAATGCCAGTTTCAAGAGGGCCGCTCCCAGCGCTCCGCCGACATGAGGGCGCCGTTCGCTCCAGTCAAGACAGGCGCAGGCAAAACGGCGTCGCAGCCTTCGGGTTGCTTCGAGGTCGATGCCAAGACCTTGAATCGCCCTGGTTCCAGCGGGCGTAAGCTCGTAGGCCTGATCGGTGCTTGCCGAGCCCTTTGAGAGCCAACCCAGCGCCTTGAAGCGATCGTGTAGGGCCACGGCTACGCTTCCCGCCATGTGGTCGTAGCAAGTCCGCGCGGCACATAGCCGGCTTGGGGTCGTGGGCACGAACTTGTCGCGAGCAGCTCCGGCGAGGATGCTCAAGCCTTCCAGCAGGTGGGCAACATCGGGGCCTTGCAGGCTGTAGTAGCGATGCTTTCCCTGCACCAGGACTCGGACCAGATCTGCCGCCTTCAACCGGCTCAGGTGTGCGCTGGCGGTGGAAGGATTCACTTCGGCCACCACTGCGAGTTCGGTGCTGGTACGCGCACGGCCATCCATGAGGCTGTAGAGGATGCGCGCTCTCGCGGGCTCGCCGATAGCTGCTGCAATTCCCGAGGCTACCTCGTGATGCTTAACATTCATATTTCGCTCGTTAACGAATTGTCGATGTCAGACAGCCAGCATACTACCAACTATGCAGTCCGCAAAGCCCAGGCAGATGAATCGGCGCGAAGCGATTGTGGCCCTCGCCGGGACGGGTGCGGCATTAACCCTTTCTTGCGATGGGCTGCCCACACTGCCGACCGGGAGGAAATCCATGGCTATTACCTGCGTCATCCGCTACCAGATCGATCCCTTCCAGCGCGAAGGGTTCAAGAAGTACGCCGAGAATTGGGGCCGCATTATTCCCCGGTGCGGGGGCCACCTTGTCGGCTACTTCCTACCTTATGAAGGGACGAATGACGTGGCGTGGGGGCTAATTGCGTTCGACAGTCTAGCCTCTTATGAAAAGTACCGAGCCCGGTTGAAGTCGGATCCGGAGGCACGCGATAATTTTGCCATGGCGCAGACCATGCGGCTTATCCTTCGCGAAGAGAGAAACTTCGTCGAGGTGGTCGATGGTACCTTTGGCCTTGCTTCGAAACCAGCGTGACCTAACCATGACGACCCAGACTGAAAAAGGACAAGCCTTTCGTGCGCTCCACCAGCGCGACCACGCATTCATCATCCCCAACCCGTGGGACATCGGCACTGCGCGGCTGCTGGCCCACCTGGGCTTTGAGGCGTTGGCCAGCACCAGCGGCGGTTATGCCAGCTCCATGGGCCTGCGGGATTATGCAGTCGGCCGTGAGGCCATGATCGCGCACGTAGCGGCGCTGGCCTCCGCCACTCACCTGCCGGTCAGCGCCGATCTTGAGAATGGCTTTGCTGACGCGCCTGGGGTGGTCGCGAAAACCATCAGCCTCGCGGCAGCCGCAGGGGTGGTTGGAGGCTCGATCGAAGATGCAACCGGGCGCGAGGAACACCCTATCTATGAACAAGCGCTGGCTGCGGAACGAGTACGCGCGGCTGCCGAGAGTGCGCGTGCCCTGGGGTTTCCCTTCACACTCACGGCACGTGCGGAGAATTACCTCCACGGACGGCGTGATTTGCGTGACACCATCCAGCGGCTCCAGGCCTACCAGGAAGCGGGCGCCGATGTTCTCTACGCTCCAGGCCTTACCAGCGAAGATGACATTGCCACTTTAGTCCGCTCTGTGGATCGCCCCGTTAACGTCCTCATGGGAATTCCAGGGATTTCGCTGAACCTGGCAGCACTCTCGGCGATTGGAGTCAGACGGGTCAGCGTCGGCAGTGTTCTAGCGCGCACCGCCCTTAGCGCCTTTCTGCGCGCCGCGCGGGAAATGCGAGAGTATGGGACCTTTACCTTCGCGGAAGAAGCCGCCAGCGGGCGAGAGATCGCCGCCATGTTCGAGACTGGGCAAACCTGAAACCGTTGGTGCTAATGGTTTTCAGGAAGCGAATAAGCGAAGTCGTACGAATGTTTACCCTCGGCGATAAGGATGGTCATCGTGCCCGCGATCCCCACCAAATGGTCCGTGCCCGAGTCCGGCACAACGGTAACATTCAGCTGGGGGGCCCCTCGCACCATGATCCCCAGGTGGTGGAGGATAAAGCTACCGGGGTGGCCGTTGAGCATTCCCGTCACCCGTTCGATGGCGACGTAAGCGCCTGAGCCTTGCACGGCAGTCATGCCGGTCAGCATCTGCCCTTTGCTGACGGCTTCCAGGTCGCCGTGGAACTGCTTGTCGATCAGCATGCGGCCGAGGGTTAACCCTTCGCTTTTGTCCTCTGGCAGTTGCGGGGTCAACTTCACCTCAAACGTCCCCTGGGCATGTATGGTCATAGCTGAGCCTTTCTCGGTCGATTGCCGGGTATTCTCCTGCAGACTATCAGCGCGGAGATCAATCTAGCCGATATGGCAAGCAAAAAGAAAGGAACCATCATGACGTCTGAACAAGCGTTGGCCACGGCCGCAGTGAATTCCTGGAAATTGAACATTGAGAGAGCAGACCGGCTATTTTCCCCGCTAACAGAAGAACAGCTTCTCAAGGAGGTGGCCCCGGGGAAGAACAGGTTGATCTACCTTTGGGGACACCTGACGGCTGTTCATGATCGTATGCTGCCGCTGTTGGTGTTGGGCCCGCGCCTCCATCCGGAATACGATGCCCTGTTCCTTACGAATCCCGATAAGGCGGTTGCAACGCTCCCGGCGGCCCAGGAGATAAAGAAAGCCTGGGATGAGGTCAACGGCACATTGCTCGCAGGCTTTGAAAACCTTTCAGCGGCAGCCTGGCTCGAAAAGCACGCCTCCGTTTCTGATGAGGAATTTGTCAAAGACCCCCAGCGCAATCGCTTTTCCGTCTTGCTGAGCCGGACGGCTCATATTTCTTTCCACCTGGGGCAAACCGCGTTGATCCCGAAGTGAGCTTGAAAAGGAAGATCCGCATCCCTCAGCGGCTAAAGTCGAATTTATTGCAAAGCATTTACGTACGGGCTGAAGAGTCTGCTTGAGAACTCAGCTCACAAATTCAGTCCCGCCAGGGACGGCTGAGAATTACCCAGGATGCAATCCTGGGGTACCTCCACCTCTGAGATGGGTCGGTCGCGATTCGGGGTAGCCAACCCAGGACCATGTCCTGGGAAACTTTCAGCCGTCCCTGCGGGACTACTCGTCTGCACATGCTAACCCAGCACTCACGTGCTGGGCTACTCTCAGCCGTCCCTACGGGACTCAATTTGGAGAGAGTAGTTGTCACGCAGAAGAACCTGGGCTTCTTCTTTGTCTCCTGGCAGAAAAACACCGTGCACCGCTGAGAACTATCTCTGGACCAGCATCTCCTGCGGGATGCGCCGTTAGTAGGGGTTAAAGCCCTCATAGCTGCGCCTTTTTACGGACCGACTAAAGTCGTGCCCTGATACAGGGCATGAGTTCTTCCACAGCCTCTAGAGCCCGGACCTTCCCAGCATGAGTTTTTCTGCAGCCGGTAAGGCCGTACCCTTCAGGAAAATGAGTTTTTCCGGAGCTCGTAAGACTACTGGGGAAAATAGTGCATCTATGTAGGTCAGGAGATACCACCATGCCTAATCAAGCTACTCCAAACCTGGGAAAAACTGAAAAGCCGTCGACTCTGGATGTTCACACCCCAGAGAGCGACGAAGATAAAAAAATAGATCGCGTGGCCGATCAGGCTGCCGAAAAGGCCGGAAAGAAGGAAAAAAGCTACGACAGTGAGCACGATATTTTCACAAAGTAGAGTAAAGACGCACCTCAGGAGCTAAAGCCCTCATCAGCCCAGCCCAGCGCGGTACGGTTGTAGCGGTAAGGTTGAACAGGTTGCGGAAAACCTGGGAAGAGAGCGTTTTCCGCAGCCTACAGCCGTCCTTTCGTTCGCGGTCGCCCTTCTCTTTCTCTCTTCCTCTTGCAATCCCATAGATGTGTCTATATATTTCTCCTATTGGTTAGCAATAGGGGGCGATGCAGTGGGCGAGAAGACTGATGTCTGGCAGGGCACCCTCGCGCTTATGGTGTTACGCACGCTTGAGACCCTTGGTCCTCTCCATGGTTACGGCCTGGCGCGCCGGATCGAACAGACCAGCGGAGATCTGCTGCAATTGAATTACGGTACCCTCTATCCGGCCTTGCTCAAGCTCGAGCAGGAAGGGTTCATCCGCTCCCGCTGGGGCGTCTCTGAAAACAACCGCAAGGCAAAATATTACGAACTCACCAAAGCCGGCCACCGCCAGTTGAAGAAAGCCGCCGCGGATTGGGAGCAGACTACCGCGATCCTGGCGCGCTTCCTCACTCCCACGGGAGAAGCATAAGGAGGCGCGATGCGCACACTGAGGGCTTTCGGTCTTCGTCTCCTCGGTCTCTTCCGCGCACGCAGGCCGGAAGACGACTTCGCCGCCGAACTCGAATCCCATGTGGCTCTCCATACCGATGACGGCATCCATGCGGGTCTTAAGCCGGAGGAGGCGCGCCGCCAAGCCCTGATCCGTCTCGGCGGCGTAGAGCAAACCCGCCAGGCTCACCGGGAACGCCGCAGCTTGCCTTGGCTTGATTCCCTTCTCCAGGACACTCGCTATGGCCTGCGCACGCTGCGCCGAAGCCCCGGTTTCACCATCACCGCCGTGCTCACGCTGTCCCTCGGCATCGGCGCATGCACCGCCATTTTCAGCCTGGTGAATGCGGTCCTCTTACGGTCGCTACCGTACGGGGACCCTGATCGGCTGGTCTATTTGTTCACTCCCAATCCCCACATCTCCGCTCCGCCTGACGCCATGTCTCCAAGCTACGCGGACTTCTACGACCTGAAGCAACAGGGTCATTCCTTTGCCAGCATGTCCGTCTTTGAGCAGGCAAGCTTCAATCTCACGTGGGGCGGCTCCGTGGAACGGATTGGCGCGGCTCGTGTCGACGAGAGTTTTTTCACGACTCTCCAGTCCGCTCCGGAAATCGGGCGTGCCATTGGGGCCGAGGACAACCAGCCCGGTCATGACCGGGTTGCCGTAATTAGCCACGCGCTTTGGCACTCGATGTTCGCAGACAGTCCCGATATCCTGGAGCGTTCGCTGCTGCTGGAAGGCGTCCGTTACAGGATCGTCGGCGTCATGCCGCCGGCGTTCGAATATCCGTCCCACCCCGATCTGCCTTACGGAACGTCCTCGATCAAGGCCACGCACATCTGGATTCCGCTTGCGCTTACCTCAAAACAGAGAGCAGAGCGCGAAATGGGAAACGATGATGCGATTGCGCGCTTGCGCCCTGGGGTCTCCATGAGTAAGGCGCAGTCGGAGATGAGCACCATCATGGTCCGCCTGGACAAGCTTCACAGCGTTGAGATGTTTCCGGAGAGAGGTTGGGGTGCGTTGGTGACCCACTTCATGGACTACGCCGTCGGCCGCGTGCACCCCCTTATGTGGCTACTGCTGGGTGCGGTGTCGTTTGTACTATTGATTGCGTGCGGAAATGCAGCGAACCTGCTCCTGGCCAGGGCCGCCAACCGGATGCGGGAGCTGGGCATGCGGGTGGCCCTGGGTGCAGGCCGCAGCCGCATCATCCGCCAGCTTCTCACCGAATCGCTACTGATCGCGCTTGCGGCCGGACTCCTCGGAGTTGGCCTCGCCTATGTCTTCCTGCGCATCCTGCCCCATCTCGATCCGGGCAATATTCCGCGCCTCAATGAGGCATCGTTGGACACGAGGGTGATGCTCTTCACCGTGAGCGTGTCTCTGCTTACCAGCCTATTGACCGGCATTCTCCCTGCATTGGCCGTATCCCGGATCAGTCCAACGGGCTTCCTGGCATCCGGCAGGGGTGGCGCTGTGGCCGGTACGCATGGCCGCTCGCAAAGCGCCCTGATCGTGGTGGAAGCGGCGCTAGTGGTGGTGTTGCTTGCCGGCGCCGGGCTGTTTATTCGAAGTTATCTGAACGTCGAATCAGTAACCACGGGATTCTCGCCCGCCACCGTCACCATGAACATCGGGCTCGATGCACGGTATAGCCAACCGCAACAGCGTCGTGATTTTTTCAAGAATCTCATGGGCAAGATCGGCGCTCTTCCGGGTGTCGACTCGGTAGGAGCAGTCGACTATCTGCCTCTCAGTAATTCCGAGAGCATAGGGTTCTTTTGGGTAGATGGCTTCGCAAACCGGAAAGATCAAATGGCCGAGGGGCGCTCGGTCACACCGCAATATTTTCGAGCGATGAACATTCCTCTGCTCGCCGGACGCTTCTTTAGCGAGGATGACGTTTCCAGCGCAGCATCGCCAACCATCGTCAACGAACAATTTGCCAAAGTATATTTTGCGAATCGCAATCCCATTGGAGCGCGGATCAGCACCGACGAAAAGAACCCCTCTCATTGGAGTACCGTCGTCGGCGTGGTGGCCGATGTGCGCCATCTCACCCTGGAAGAAGCTCCGCAGCCACAGATCTACGCCCCCAGTTACGACTTTGGCGGCGCATATATTGCCGTGCGGTCGGTGTTGCCGCCCGCGACGGTCGCTTCCGAGATCCGAAGAACATTGAAGGGCATAGATCCCAACCTGCCGCGTGCCGATGTTCATACGATGGGCGACCTAAAATCCGAGGCAAGTGCCCGGCGACGGTTTCAAACATCGCTGCTCGCCGTCTTTGCGGCGATCGCACTGTTGCTGGCGCTGGTCGGACTCTATGGTCTTATGGCATATTCCGTGAGCTGCCGGACCCGCGAATTAGGCGTGCGCATGGCCCTCGGCGCGCAGCGGACGGATGTTATGCTGCTTATTTTAAGAAAGGCGTTCTTCCTGTTGGGGTTAGGCCTGGTCTCCGGACTTGCCTGCTCATGGATCGCGACGCGGGCCATCAAATCCTTCCTTTTTGGTGTTGGCGAACACGATCCAGCCACGATTTTATTGGTCTGTATCCTGCTTGCGGTGTGCGGGCTCATCGCCGCGCTGATCCCCGCCCGCCGTGCGGCGTCCATCGATCCCATGCAGGCGCTGCGGACGGAGTAGCAGGTGATTTCAGCCGGCTTCGCCGTATTGGGCAAACCAATGTCACGTCTTTATTTTCATGACGAGCAGCGTCATGTCATCATGCTGTTCCGCCCCAGCAGTAAACTCATCGGCCGCGCGAAAGACTTGCTCCATAACCTCTGCTGCCGAAGCAGAGGGCCGGCGTGGTACTGCTTGGAGCATCCGAGTCTCCCCCCACTCCTCGTCCTCGACAGTCATGGCCTCGCTGATTCCGTCGGTATAGGCGATCAATAAATCACCGGGCTCCAGGATCAGAGACACCGTTTCGTAAACAGCAAACGGGAGCAGACCGACCACTGGACCACAAGCTTCGAGGCGCCGAAGCTCTCCTGACACTTGCTTCACCAGCACGGGTGGATTGTGCCCAGCATTGACGTAGCGGAACCCTCGAGTTTGAGGATCGAGAATAGCGAAAAAGAAGGTTGCATAGCGACTGCTCGAAGAGGCTTCATAGACGAGACGATTCACTTTTTGCATCAACTGGGCAAGATCGCCTGGATCGTCAAGGACCAGGCCGCGGAGCGACGCCCGCAGGCTCGCCATGATGAGTGATGCCGAAATACCCTTTCCGGAAACATCGCCAATCGCGAAGCCGAGATGGCCGTCTTCCATTTCAATCAGATCGTAGTAATCGCCGCCAACTTCGGATGCAGGCCGGCACATTCCGGCCAGGCCCACTCCGGCAATCTCGGGGATACGCTGCGGGAACAGCCGCTGTTGCACTTCCCGCGCAATCTCGATTTCCCGATTCATCCGCTCGCGTTGTGCTGCCTGGTCTGCGAGCGTGCGGACCAGTTCAGCAACTTCGAGTGTCAGCCCAGTCTGTGCGGCCACCGATTGCAAGGTGCGCAAGTCCGTCGGGGTGTAAGGCTCTTCCGACTTCTTTGGTCCCAGCGCTATCAGTCCTATCAGATGAGCGCGTCCGGACATGGGAAGCAGCAACTCGGCATGCATCTCGCGCAGGACAGCTTTCTCTTGTACGCCGGCCCCCGTAAACCACTCTTCGGGACGGTCGCGATACACGGTGGCAGGCTGATTGGTTCGCAGCAGGTTCTGGATGGTCGCCGACTCCTCAGCAAGAGCGACAGGGCTGCCGAAATCCATGCCCAGCGCCTGCTGAAGATGGAATACGTTGCTGCCGCGCAGCAAGATGGCGATTTGAGAAACGTGCAAAACCTCAGAAATGCGGCGAAGAACAATGTCGAAAAGTGCGCTTCTATCGGTTAGCTGACGCACCTGCTCGGCAAGTTCACTGAGAACGACTTCACTGTTGTAAGCCTCGCGAAAGAACTTCCGGTCAAGCCAGCGTTGCAGACGCCGGCTGAAGCTGTCGCGCAAAATAAATACCTGGAACAGAACACCAATGCAGAGCGCTAGCAATAGGAAATTCAGAAGCTGATGTTCTTTACGCTGCATCATGGGAACAATAAATCGCAGGATGAGGAAAGCAACGAGTGCAACCTCAGCAGTGAGTACTGTGGCGCGGGCAAGCAGATATTTGGTGCCCATGCGGAGCAGGATTTGGACATCCATGGCCCGCTGTACGATCAGGACATAGGCGAGGGTGAGGGGAAAGATCGACAGAAATGGGACGACAATGTTGAACCAGTTCCCATGGTGCGGGTCCATGCCGAACAACGGCGGCACGGTGAAGATGATGACCAGTGGGCCAAGCGACAAGGCACTTCCGATGGCCAGGACCCGCAAGCGGCGCCGTGCATCTGCTGTCGACGCCGAACGCAATTTGTCGAATAGCGCGGCGAGGAAGAGGAGGATACATGTCACCGAAAGCCAGGAGTTAATGCGATCGTTCCAAACTTGCAGGCGTAGAAGGGAGCGAATGGATTGAACAGAAAAGTGTTGTGCCGCAATAAAGCCAAGTTCCAAAACAGAAATAACAAAGGTTGCTGCCAGGATGGCGTACTTGAGCCAGGGCAGGCGACGGTCTACTCTCCAGCGTTCTGGAAACAGGAAGCCAAACCACAAGAGCGCCGCAAAGACGGAGACCTGCAACAGCGAGTTCCACAAACCGAGCAAGATGTACCAGGGCTCTGGCCAGAAGCTCCAATCAAGATTACCGAAGGCTGACTCGGGAAATGCAAGCAGGAAAAGGACGAGCCATGCATTCAAATCGCGCGGGCGTGCGGCAACAATCCAGTATCCGATGAGGAGCCCGAGCAGGGGCACGCCCAAGATCGGGGTAAGAAATGCTATGTAGCCACCGAGAGAGAAAGGGGGCCCTTCCCTGGCGGCCAATCGAATCTGCAACTCTCGCACCTTTCCAGAAGGTGTGCGAGCGGAGATCCCGATTATTGTGCCAGGATTTGTATGCACTATGAGGTCGTGGATCTGAGCAATGCCGGTAAACGGAACTCCGTTGACTGCCAGCAGGAAATCCCCATTGGATAAGCCGGCGACCGTGGCTTCTTTACGAAGATCTGTGAGTGTTTGGCCGTCATCGTGGAAGTCAAAGGGTGGGCGGGCATAGCGGCTGGCATGGAAGAACTCTTCCCGCATGGCGAGGGCGCCGGCGATGTAGTAGCCCATGCTGAACGCGGCGAAAACGATCAGAAGGACATAGAAACCAGCGTTGACCTTGCTCTTCATGGGAATGGTTCCGACCCTCTGAGCAACCTTAGGGTTCTTTCCGTTGTACGATTCTATGCCAGACTGCGCGCCTCTAGCTCACCTGGTTTCACCGTGAGTCGTCGGAGTTGGGGAGCCACCAGGTTGCTCCTCCGCAGTCGTTTTGTAGCCGTTCAGCACCCCACGCATCATGGCCGCATAGTCCCGATCAAGAAAACCCACGCGGAAGAGGAAACGCCCCAGGGCGCCGAGGTTACCGGGGAATATGTCGTCCTTGAGCCTGAACGAATAGGTCCAGGTCACACGGGTGTGCATGTTATCGATCTGCACCGAACGGAACTCGCCGACCCCGTATCCGATTGGTCGAGCCTTCGGGGTCTGGTAGTTCCAGACGATGTATCGGAAATGACCTGAACTGCTCGTCTGTTCACGCTGCAGTGCCTCCTCTTCCACACTGGTGCCATCGGTCAGGCAGACGATATGGCGGGAACCCGGAGCGCCGAATGGACCCTTGGTCAACATGAAGTCACCCGATACTCCCGGCAACGAGTCCGTCCCGCGAAGAGCCTGGTTCAGGGGCTTGTTCATGGCATCTGACACCACGGAGAGAGGCCGGTCGATCAGAATCTCTTCTGTGTGGGCGACGAGTTGCTCCGGCGGTGCGATCGCCGGGTGGGGTGAGTCCCTGAACCCAACAGGAGGAGCGCACGCAGGAGCAGCGCCGGCTACGCCGGTCAGGCATAGGACGGAAACAAAAAACGTTAGACCTATCAGCGCGAATCGCATTTCTATCTTCTCAATATATTACGCTAGTCGTAATATACGAAACTCGTATTATATGTCAAACTTATGATGGACTAGACCGCTCGCCTGCCGGCTTCGCTCGCTTCTCGAGGGGAGACAGTATGCTAGAGAGCGAGCTGGACTTCTCATGAAGAAAGAACTCCTTACACCTCACCCTGCTGTGAACGACCCACAGGCGCTTGCCCTCCACGAGTGCATCTCGATACTCATGCGCAAATTCCGGATCGAGCCGGGTCTGCTTGCCGGCAGTGCCTATGCGGACCTTCATGCAAACGACGTGGGCTTGTTCGAGGTTCTGGCTGCGCCGGGAACATGGAGTGTCCGCCGCATCGCCCAAGCACTTGGCGCTCCCATATCTACCATTTCCTCCGCGCTCGACCGGCTGGAGCGAAAGGGCCTGGTTGCGCGGCGCCGCATTGCTGATGATCGAAGGGTTGTTCACATCGAACTAACTGCGCGCGGACGGAGATTAGCTCTGCGGCTGCGCGATGCACACGTCGAGAATTGCCGCATAATGCTGGCACGACTCGACGCCGACGAGCGGGGGGAGTTCCTTCGCCTGGCGGCTCAGATAGCCGGCTAAGTGCTGTCTCCCACGGCACGCCGGGGCAGGTGCGCGGAAGGAATCCCTCAGCGGCTAAAGCCGAATAGGTTGAAAAGCATTTACGTGCGGCCTAAAGGCCGTACCCTTCAGCGGCCTAAACAGGCTGCAGAAAAAGTCTGGCCCTGGGCAGGAAAGCAATGCCTCAGGGGCTAAAGCCCTCATAGCTGTGGCCTGTGCCCGACTAAAGTCGTGCCCTGATACAAAGCCTCAGAGCGGAGCTGGAATAAGCGCAGGGCTGATTGGGCAGCTTAGGGCGTTCTCACCGGGGCTAAAGCCCGGTCTTGGCAAGATAAAGCGCTCTCGCGGGTTTGAAAACCCGCTCCCCCGGACTAAAGGTCCGGGGCTGGCACAGCTCGACTAGAGTCCGGGTCTACCCAACAGCGAGTTTTTCCGCAACCTGTAAAGTCGTGCCCTGATACAAAACATGAGTTTTCTACAGCATGTAAAGTCGTGCCCTGATCGTTTTTCAGCAGCGTGTAAAGGCCATACGCTTCAGCAAAATGAGTTTTTCCGTACCTCGACAGTGCGATGATTGCTGTATCCATCGCGTCATGGAGGAGCGATCCATGGAGAGCTTATTTCAGGATCTCCGCTATTCACTGCGGCAACTGATCAACAGCCCGGGATTCAGCCTGACGGCGGTGATTTCGCTCGCGCTAGGCATTGGGGCCACCACCGCCGTCTTCAGCGTGGTCTATGCCGCGCTGATCAATCCCTTCCCTTATCCTCAAGCGGACCGGATCGTCCGCCTTACGGTGGAGAGCAAGAGCGGCGAAGACCACGGAGTGAGTCTGAACGGTCCGCAAATTTTTCAATTGCGGCAATCGCCGGCGGTCGACAGCCTGGTGGCAATGGATGATTGGTCCCTAACCCTGACCGGGCACGATCTTCCCGAAGATGTAGAGGCTATCTACCTCACTTCCAATGGATTCAACTTTCTGGGTATGCCAACACTGCTGGGCCGTGGACTCTTGCCTGCCGATGCCGTCGATGGGCAGGAGCCGCAAGCAGTGGTGGTGCTGGGAAACAAATTCTGGCGGCAGCATTTCAACTCGAATCCAGCGGTGCTGGGGCAGACGCTTCAACTCGACCGGAAGAATTACAGGATTGTGGGCGTCGCGGCGCCGCGATTCACCTGGTATAGCGCCGATGTTTACCTGCCGCTGAAACTCACTCAGGATCCGGGACCGATCTATATAGTCAACTTCCGCCTCAAACCCGGCGACTCTCTCGCAGCCGCAAATGCGAAGCTGCAGCCCCTGATGGAGCAACTTGCAAAGGACACGCCGAAACACTTTCCTGAGCATTTTCAGGTCCACGTGCAGAAACTGAACGACTGGGTGGTGAAGCAGATGGGTGGAACGCTCTACCTGCTGCTCGGTGGCGTGGCGCTTCTGCTGGCTATTGGGTGCGGCAATGTTTCCATTCTGCTGTTGGCGCGCGGCACCGTCAGACAGCACGACCTGTCGGTGCGGTCGGCCATCGGGGCAAGCCGCGGCCGTATCGTTCGTCAGCTGCTCACCGAGTCGCTCCTGCTGGCCACCACCGGGGCGGCTCTGGGCGTACTGGCCGCTTATGGCATACTCGCGGGGATCCGCGTGCTGCTTCCCCGCTACGCCTTCGCGCCGGAGGTCGTCATCGGGATCAATCTGCCAGTACTCTTCTTCAGCATCGGAGTAGCCCTGTTGACCGGGGTTCTATTTGGGTTGTGGCCGGCACTCCAGCTCTCACGCCCACAAGTGGGCCAGATGATGCAGTCAAGCGCTCGCAGATTGGCGGGAAGCGTAGGCGGGCGGAGAAGCCACAACATGCTGATCTCGGGACAGATTGCGCTCACCCTGCTGCTGCTGGCGGGAGCGGCGGCCTCCATGGAGGGGTTTGTGCGTATGAACCATACGCCCCTCGGCTATGACCCGCACCACGTGATTTCGCTCTTTATTCCGCTGCATAATGACTCCCTCAGCGGCTGGGCGGCGCGTTCCGCCTACTTCGAGCAGCTGCTCGCTAAAGTGAGCGACACTCCTGGAGTGACCGCGGCGGCGATCTCCAGCAACGCCACTCCGCCGAGGAACGGTTGGAATACGCGCTTTGAAATTTTAGGCCGCGCTGCTCAGGAACAACAGGATGCCCTGGTTAATTATGTGGGGCAGGCCTATTTTGGGACCCTGCGTATTTCGCTGCTGCGGGGACGGCTATGGAACGAGTCAGAGAACCACCAGGCGGCGCATGTCGTGGTTATTAACCAAACCATGGCTCGGCTCTACCTCCCCGACGGCGACGCCATCGGCCACTCCATCAAATTACCGCGCATCGAAGATCGTCCGCCCATCGTGTTGTCTGCGCCGGGTATAGCGGATTCGTGGCTGCAGATCGTCGGCATCGTTGCGGACGACCGAGACTCCGGCTTGAGAGAACCAATTAAGCCCGAGGCTTTTGTTCCTTGGACGCTTAGTATGCGGGAGTACACGCAAATCCTGGTGCGCTCGGAGGTGCCACCTTTGTCTCTGCTGCATACGATCCGCACTCGATTAGCCTCGGTCAACGCCGACCAGCAGACCGGCAATGAAGTCGAAGACCTGGAGCAGTGGATCAGAGATGAGCCCGAGTGGCAGCAAGGCCACCTTGTCACCTGGATATTTGGAGCATTCTCTCTATTGGCCCTGGCTCTAGCGGCCGTGGGACTTTACAGCGTAGTGTCGTACACGGTAACCCAGCGGACCAACGAGTTTGGAATCCGCATGGCGCTGGGTGCGCAGCGCGCGCATGTGGTGCAGATTGTCTTCGCTTCGATGCTGGTGAGCGTGGGCAGCGGACTTCTGGCCGGCGTAGGGTTCACACTAGCTCTGAATAGGATTCTCGCGGCGTGGGCGGAAGGCAGCTCGCGCGATCCGATCATTCTGCTGGCCGCGGCTCTTGTGCTCACCCTGGTGGCAGGCATTGCCTGTGCATTACCGGCACGGCGTGCTTCGCGCGTCGAACCGATGACAGCGCTGCGCTGTGAGTAGCGCTAAGTTGCCACTCCAACAAGGAGGATCAACACGCAGACTTGATGGTCAACGCAACGTCATCCCAAACCACAGGGCTCTTTCTAAAATAGGATTCGTTCGCGAGATGGCAGCCAAGAGCCGCATGGTGTCCGAAGACTGCATCCTGGAAAACCGGCTGGCGCGACCGAACCGACTGGAAAAACTTCCACAGATGCGGCCGCAGGTCGTCGTAGTCATCTCCGTTATAGGTCAGGGTCTCGAGGGTCGGCTCTTTACCAGGAACAGGATCGTGTTCCTCATGCCACTGCTGGACATAGGCACTTCTGAGGCGGCTAGGGTATGAGCTTGTGTAGTAGCTGGGGGACTCGTCTACGCCTGGCTGTGGGATATAGGTAACACTTTTCCCACGGAGTTCGATGAGGCCCTTCGAGCCCATAAAGCGCGTAACTTCGGTTGACTCTGTGCCCAGGGATAGCCGCATGTACACAGGAACGTTGTCGTATTCGAAGAGAACGGCTTGGACATCGGGCATATCCCGCCCGTCTTTCCAGCGGTAAATGCCGCCAAACGTCGAGACACGCTTGGGAACTTCGTTGATACCGAGCACGAACTGCATTCCGCTGATCAGGTGGACGAGCAAGTCTCCGGCAACACCGGTGCCGTATTCTCGCCAACAACGCCAACGAGCAAACAAATTGGGATCGAGAGGCCTTTTTGGAGTGGTTCCAAGCCACGTGTTCCAATCCAGGTTCGCGAGAGATAAGTCCGGGGGAGGGGGATATTCCCAGGCGCCTGTGGGACTGTTTCTACCCAGGGAGGCTTCGACCAGGCTCAGGTCGCCAATGGCGCCCTGCTGGTAAAGCTCCTTCGCTTTGGCACACAAGACGGAGCTTGTGCGCTGCGCGCCGACTTGTACGATGCGATTTGTTTTTTGTGCGGCCGCGACCATGGCGATGCCATCGGCTGGGCTGTGAGACATGGGTTTCTCACAGTAGACATCTTTACCCGCGGCCAAAGCATCGACGACCACCTGCTTATGCCAAAAATCAGGGACCGCCACGATGATGGCATCGGTCCCTTTGTCGTCCAGCAACTCCTGGTAGCGCCGGGTGGTCTTGATCGGTTTACCGACGATTTCCGTTGCCAACTCATGACGTCCGTCATAAAGATCAGCCGCGGCTACACAGTCGACGCCTGGGAGTTTGACTGCTGTGGTGAGCAGTCCGGAACCCTCCATACCGACCCCGACGATCCCGAAACGAACCCGGTCGCTGGGCGCTGTTTGCGCCGCAGCCGCAAAAGATTCGGATTCCAGAAACATGGAGCTGCCAGCCAAGGAAGCTCCTGCAACTCCGGCGGTCGTCTGCAGGAACTCTCGGCGCGAAAAAACGACTTTGCCCATTGGTTCTCCCGTTACCCTCAGAATTGGAATCTTATCGCAAACTGCATCTCCCGTTCTGTGGATGGGTGGCGGGTTGCGAGGTAGAGCCAACCGGAAGACTGAAGCTGGTTGAGCCGATAGGGCCCCCACTGGGGCTGCTGATGGTCCCGTTAGGCGTGCCCATTGCCGGGTGGTTGAAGATATTGGCCACCCCCCCGCGGGTGATGGTAGAGTCATAGTCGTTTAAGGTAACCGATTTCCTATCTGTAGGGAAAACTGGAGAATTCATGGTCCTTCCTGAGGATGTGCCACTGCATTCAGCTGGAACCTCTTCTTCGGGCGTTATATCGAGACGCGACTTTCTTGCGCCCCTGCTCATTTTGGCGATCGCGATCACCACCTTCGTATCCGATCTTAGGGCTCAGGAGCTTAGCGGACCGTTCTCTGGGCGCTGGGACCTTACGCTAAAAGGAACGTCAAAGGATTTGCCATCCTGGATTGATGTCTCCGAGGACCATGGTCAACTCAAGGTGGTCCTGGTGGGCCCAACCGACCACGCTACGCCACTCAAGCAAGCTGAGATCAAGAATGGCGAACTTGCATTCGTTTCGCCCAAAGGCGAGGAAGGTTTTGACGCCGATACGACGTACAAGGCCAAGGTAGCCGGAGGGCGACTAGTGGGGACGGTTACGAATGCCCATCACACCTGGCAACTGCTTGGCACGCGCGCCCCGGCGCTCAGCGAGACAAAGGACCCTAATTGGGGAACGCCTGTCCACTTATTCGATGGCAAGAGTCTTGCTGGATGGCGGCTCAGCGATCCCAGCAAGAAGAGTTGGGAAATTGTAGACGGAACACTAGTCAGCAACGGCCATGGATCGGAGATCATCAGCATTCCGAAGTTCTTTGATTTTAAGCTACACGTGGACTTCAACGCTGGTACCAATGCGAACAGTGGCGTTTTCCTGCGGGGGCGTTACGAAGTTCAAATAGAGACCGAATCGGCATCGGAGCCGCCAAGCCACCACACGGGAGGAGTCTACGGATTCCTGGATCCAATACCGGAACAGCCGCGCAAGGCCGATCAATGGCAGAGCTTCGACATCACCCTGGTGGGACGCACGGTCACCGTTGTTCAGAATGGCGTGACGGTTATCGATCATAAACAAATTCCCGGGATCACAGGGGAGCTCTCGACAGTGATGAGGCATTGCCCGGTCCCATCTACCTCCAGGGCACCGAAGTAGGACGCGTCGCTTTCCGCAACATCGTAATAACGCCTGCGCAGAAGTAAGACTCTTCCATTTCTCTCATTGGAAGCCGATCAGCGGAAATCGCGCTAGCCGCAGTCTGCTAGAGTGCATTGTTATGGAAGGTTCCATCCGTTTCGCCAACACGCGCTCTTGCCGAGTCTCGATCCTCGTCCTGCTGCTGTGCGCCGGAACTCATCTACTTGACGCGCAAGCGCCCGCCGTGCCGGAATGGGCGCAGCCGGGCTCCCCTACACATGTCCAGGTTCCACCACCGGCAGATTTTCATCGACCGAGTACGAATTTCGACACACCGATCGGTATATTTCAAGGCCAATCGGACATTGGCAGCGCGGTGGTGCCGGGCAGCGCCAGCTATGACCCGGCGACCAAGCAGTACACCATCAACTCTGCCGGTTACAACATCTGGTACTCACGCGATGAGTTCCGCTTCTTGTGGAAGAAAATGAGCGGTGACGTTTCGCTCGCAGCCGACGTTACCTTTCCTGACCCCAAGGGCTACGGCGATCGCAAGGTGGTCCTGGTCATTCGCCAGAATCTCGAAGACGACTCCAAAGAAGCCATGATCGGCGAGCACGGGGTGGGCATGATCCACCTGGCATGGCGTGCGGACAAAGGCACGCTCCTCAAGGATATGCAGTATCGCTTCGGGGGCACCCTCGCTGGGGTCAAGGCGAAGCGCATCGGAATCGAAAAGCATGGCGACGCCATCGCAATCTTCGTCAGCTTGCAGGGCGAACCCATGCACCAGCTTGGCCCACCCATCAATTTGCACTTTGACCAGCCGTTTTACGTGGGCGTGGGCTTCTGCTCACATTTACCCGCCACCACGGATACCGCCGTGCTCTCCGATATCGTTCTCGAGCACTCCGCGGGCAAAGTGCGCTAGAGTATTGCTTCTTCTGCGATAGGCAGAGTACGGCTGAGCCGGTTACGAGGTCTGCAATGGCAAACGTCATCCGTTTTGTTATGGGAAATTTCACTCTTACCTTCCTCGTAATCGGTTTCATTGCCTCGGGAGTGGCGCTCTTCCGTAAGCCGAAGCCCTTGACAAAGCCGGTCGTGGTCGAGGCACTCTTATACTATTTTTTACTTTTCTCTATCGGGTTCAGCTTCCTCTATAACTTCGTGCTGCATAGTTTTTTCGGCGCGATGACTGCGGGCCTTATCGGTTGGGCAAACAGCCCGTTTCAAGAGGAAGTCGGCTTCGCCAGCCTGGGATATTCGGTTGTTGGTTTTCTTGCCTTCAGACGTAGCTTCGATCTTCGACTGGCAGCAGTCACCGGCCCGTCGTTGTTTCTTTTTTGCGCGGGGATCGGTCACGTTTATCAGATCATCACGGCTCACAACTTCGCTCCGGGAAATTCCGGTGTGATTCTCTATACGGACTTTCTGCTTCCTATAATTGGTTTTGTGTTGCTATGGCTGCAGCACCGGTGTGAACAGAGAACACGTGCGTAGCGCGCGGCCCTCGCGACGATGCAAGCCATGTAATCAGTTACGTTTCCGCAGGCTGCGGAAAAAGCGCTGTTTGGAGCGGAAGGCATCCCTCAGCGGCTAAAGCCGAATTCATTGCAAAGCAGTTTACGGCCTGAAGCGTCTGCGTGAGAACTACCCTCTCCCAAGTCGAGTCCCGAGGGGACGGCTGAGAGTAGCCCAGGACGCAGTCCCATAAGCGCTAACTTGTTTAGGATGTTTTTCGTCAAACTCCCACAGAATCGTCATCCTGAGCGGAGCGCCTCACAGATTGATTGGGTGCCCCAGCGCTTGTGGCGCGGAGTCGAAGGACCCCGACGGTGCTATCTTACCCATGCTGTTCGGAGCTTTTCAACCACCGAGCCCGCCACGGTTTTTCCCTGGAGCCGAGAACCAAGAACTTGCTAGCATCTTGCTATGCCCGGCGCCTACATCTACTTTCTCGGCAGCCAAACAGGTACGCTTTACATTTGCGACCTATGGCTGCAAGCGCCTGCTCTACTTTCAAGGCTACGAAGATATTCTCACAGCCATCGCTAGGGAAAAACAGCTCAAAGGCTGGCGGCGCGCAAAGAAGCTCGACCTCATTCGTACGATCAATCCCGAGTTCAAAGACCTTGCACAGACTTGGGGATGGAAGAGATGATTACAGCGCATGAAAAGATGTACCCGTGACCATCAAGTTCGTATCGCACCAGATCCTGTTTTCGGGCTTCGGTGGCCGAAAAGCTCCGAACAGCATGGGTGAAATAAGCACCGCCGAGGTCTCCTTCGGCTCCGCGCCACAAGCCCTGTGGCACGCAATCAATCTGTGAGGCGCTCCGCTCAGGATGACGATTCTGTGGGAGTTTGACGAAAAACATCCTAAACAAGTTAGCCCATACCCCGTATTTCGTTACGGATTGAGATCTCACTACCGGATCATCGCTTACCCCGGGGGTCTGTGAGAAATTCAGGCTGGCCCCACGACACGGCGCGAGATGGGCGCGCACATAGTCAGGATTCGGTTCCACGCCCCAGGCTTGGCTTCCGGCACTTGAATTCTGCCGTCTTTGACCAGCGGCCCGTCATGCGGAACAAATTGTTCCCAGGCTACCGGTCTCAATTGATAGAGTTGTCTTCTCTGCGCGAAGTTCGTTAGGGAACTAAGACGGCTGAGGCATGCGCGATGCAGTCCGAATTGAGGAAACGCAATGGAACATGATTTCGAGGACACACTTTCACTTCTCGCCCGCACTCCTGCCGCCCTCAATGCGCTCCTGCGTGAACTCCCGGAAATTTGGACATCGCGAAATGAAGGGGAAAACACCTGGAGCGCCTTCGATGTGGTCGGCCATCTGATTCATGCCGAACGCACGGATTGGATGCCACGGGTCAGGATGGTGCTGCAGTTTGGCGAGGCTCAACCTTTTGCGCCTTTTGATCGTTGGGGAATGGTACGAGAAACCCAGGGAAAGTCCCTGGGGCAGTTGCTGGATGAATTTGCTTATTTGCGATCAGAGAACCTGGGCCAACTGCGTGCCTTGAACCTGCAGCGAGCGGACCTTTCACTGCGCGGAAAACATCCTGCTCTGGGAGTGGTCACTCTGTCAGAGCTATTGGCCACCTGGGCAACGCATGACTTAACTCATCTGCACCAGATCTCACGGGTCATGGCCCACCAGTACCGCGAAGCCGTGGGCCCGTGGAGCGCATACCTGGGCGTGCTGCGCTGCGCCGGCCACAGCTCTTGATCCTCGTGGTCTAGACCGTGGGAACCAGGATCTCGGTGATCAGTTCCGCTTCCGGCGTCGTTCTCGGATCGTTCAGGTAGTTCTCAATGAAGTAGTCATCCCGGAGCGGGAGCTTGGTCTCGGAGACAATCTGCATCACCCGGCCGGTGGCCGCACCCAACTCCGTGTAAGGACCAGTCAAGACAAAGCGGCTGAACTTGCCCCCGCGGAATTCTGTATAACCGAGGCCTTCGGGCACCACGGCGGGATGGGCGCCGAGGGAAACTCCGGCCCGGTATATCATGGGCCCCATTTTGTAGAGGCTCATGTATCCCGTGATCTGATTGTGCTGGGCGATTCCGGCGACGAACGCATGCAGGCTCTGCCAGGCCTGGGGAGCGTTGGTTTGGAAAGGTCCTACTTTCTCTACGAACACATAATGCGTTGAAGGCCAGATTACGACTTGGGGCTTTTCCGTCAGGTTCATGGTTTCTCCCTCGGCGTTTAATCCTCGGGCTCCAGAATACGCGCTTATTCGTCTCTCAGAGCGCGCATGGGATCGATACGGGAGGCGTGCCGTGCCGGGATGTAGGTAGCTGCCGTTATGGTGAGTAGCAGAAGCAGCGAAATAGCGGCGAAGGGTAGTATACCGGGATGTTCAAAGTTAAAAGCCGGAGTGGAACTGATAGCCCTGTAGATCGTGAGGCCGATCACCAAACCCACGCCAATCCCCGGAACCCCCACTCGAATTCCCTGCCGCATGAACATGCTCACTACTTCTCGCCGGTCTGCGCCAAGCGCCATGCGAATGCCAGTCTCACGCGTACGCTGACCCACCGAGTAAGCCATAAGACCATAGAGCCCGACCACGGCAAGTATCAAGGCCATGGCCGCCAGCCAGGCTACCGTATTGGTTATCAGCTTCGGTGTCTTCATCGCGCGATCGACATAGAGATTCCTCATGCTGCGCGCATCAAAAGCAGGCATGTTTGGATCAATCCCCTGAACCACTTTCTTAAGCAGTGGACCGAGCCCGTCCACGTCGGGGGATTTCGCCTCCGAAACCAGCGTCATCTGGCTCCGCTGATTCTGCGCGAAAGGCAGATAGACAAAGTCAAGGGGAGCCTCCGAGATAAAAACGTATTTGGTCGTTTTGGCGATTCCAACTATCTCGATTGCCTTGCCGCCCGCATTTCGCAAGTGAAGATGCTTACCGAGAGGACTTTCGTTGGGCCAGTAATGCTGTGCGAACTGCTCGTTCACGATTGCAACCGCCGGACTACCTGCGTTATCTGATTCGAGAAATCCACGACCGTGGGCGATAGGAATTCCCAGGGTTTGAAAATATCCATCGCTTACCACGCTGCCCAAGACATCCAGGGCGTCCTGGCCGGGCTTTAAGGGATAACCCTCGGGAACGATCTCCCTTGTCTGCGCCCCCAAAGCGAGCGGAACAATGGACACAAGTGTGGCTGATTGCACGTTGGGCGCTAACCGCGTCTTCTCCAACAGCTGGTTGTAGAACTGGTCTCGTTGTGCATCGGTGTAGTGCACCAGGTCAGAATCGAAACTCATCACGAAGAGATGATCCGTCCGGAACCCGGGTCCCCGGTTGAGTTCGCCACGGAAGCCCTCTACCAGACCGCCGGAAACGATCAGAAGCACCAGAGAGAGCGCAACCTGGCCGCCGACCAGGAGCTTGCGACCCCACAGCCGTAGGCTGTCTGAACTGGATGCATCAACCGACCTCAGGGCGGATACAAGGTCCAACTGAGTAGTGCGACGAGCGGGAACGAGGCCAAAAAGAAGTGTGCTCACTATGGAAACTGCTGCCGTAAACAACAAAGCCCGTGAGTCAAGCTGGATATCGATGCGAAAGGGTACGTCCGAGGATGGAGGTGGCAAAGTGTTAAAGAACTTCACCCCTGCAAACGCAATCGCCAGCCCCGCCGCTCCGCCTACGACGGAAAGCAGCAGATTTTCGACCATCAGTTGGCGCACCAGCGAATTACGACCCGCCCCTACTGCGAGCCGCAGGGCCATCTCACGAGCGCGCACGCTGGAACGGCTTAGCAGCAGCCCGGCCACATTTGCGCACGCCACCAGCAATACGCAAAGAGCCAGAAGCGCCAGCATGACAAGCATGGCTGTGGTCGGCGGAGAGAACTCAGTTTGAAACTGCAGTTGGCTTTCCACTTTCAACCGCAGGTTGCCGTCCGTCCGCGGGTACACCCTCTGCAATGCATCTGCGATGGTATTCAGATCTGCCTGAGCCTGGCCGATCCCCACCCCAGGTTTCAAACGGCCCTTCATCGTAAGCCATCGGGTTTGGCGCTGGCTAAGAGTGTTTGCGTTGGCCATAGCAGGCGCCATGGCCAAAGGTACGTACACGGCCGGACGGAGGAATTGGTCAGTTCCCGTAAACGATTCAGGCGTCACTCCGATGATCGTGAACTCGATTCCGTTGAGTCGCAGCTTCTCGCCGATGACGGAAACGCGGGAACCGTATTCGCTGGCCCAGAGATCGTGGCTGATGATGACTACGGCGTCGCGGCCGACGGCCTCGTCTTCCTCCCGGCGGAAGCCGCGGCCGATAACCGGCTCGACCCCAAGCACTTGGAGAAAATTGCCGGAAACGAACATACCGACTGTGCGCCGCGGCAGAGTGGTCTTGCCGGGCGCGAACCCAAACCCGGAGTATGCCTGTGCGATCAAGCCCTGGAAGCTGCGATTATGGTCTCGCAGATCCACGTAATCGGGATAAGAAATCGGGTTCAGCGACCCGGCCAAAGCATTGGTAAGTGGAACTACGGCCACGACTCTCGCCGGCTGCAGAACGGGCAGCGGGCGCAATAGCCACCAATCCGCAAAGCTGTAGATAGCCGAGTTCGCGCCGATGCCGATCGCAAGCGAGCACACAGCGACGACCGCAAACATGGGGTTTTTGCGCAACATTCTTGCGCCGAAGCACAGATCCTGTATCGTGGCTTCCAGCGTCGCTCCGATGCGCACGTTTCTTACCTTCTGCTTCACCTGCTCCGGGGCTTCGAACTTTACCCGCGCCGCACGGTGCGCCTCCTCACGCGACATCCCTTCACCGACGTAGCGGTCAACCAAGGTCTCAAAGTAAGCGTTCACCTCGGCATCAAGTTCGGTTTCGAGCTTCTGCCGATGAAGGAGGAGTTGATAGAGACCGGCTACACGCCTCATCCAGAACATGGCTTATGACTCCTCGGTCAGGACCCGATTCATCGCGGTAAAGACCTTTTGCCAGTTGCGCTTCTCTGCAGTGAGTTGCGCCCTGCCACTTGAGGTCAAGTTATAGATTTTCACCCGCCGCCCGTTTTCCAACTCCCACTGCCCCTCAATCCATCCCTTGGCTGAGAGCCGGTGCAAAGCTGGAAAGAGCGACCCTGGACCTACCAAAAACACACCCCGAGTGACTTGTTCCAGCCGGTCTGAAATGCCGACTCCATGCAAAGGGCGAAGCTCGAGGGTCCGGAGAATCAGCAGGTCTAGCGTGCCCTGCAGGATTTCGGTTTGCTTCGTCATGTCATTACGATATTGTCATTCGATATCGCGTGTCAATAGCAGGGCGTGCAAAGAGGGTTTTCGGCCAACAGGGCGCGCCTATGTTTTTGGCGCGCCACTGATGGAGCCGTTAACCGCCTCCTTAGAAGGAAAACCGCGCTGCAATTTCGATCTGCCGCGGGGTGTAAAGGAAGCCACTGTTGTTAGAACTCGTGATTTGCCCATATGTGGGCTGAAAGGTCGCCGTACCGCTCAAAGCACCGGTAGAGGAGAGCAGGTAGGCGGTAGTGTTGATGCCGTCGATGTTCTGGTGGTTGGCGATGTTGAAGACATTGGCCAACAGCTGCAACTGATAACCCTCCTTGATGGTGAACGCCTTTTGGGCGCGAACATCGTCAACAATGTGCCTGGGATACTGCTTGGTGTTTGGTCCAATTCCAGGAATAAGGGCAGTAGCGCCGCCGGCTCCGTTCCAGTTGGTGAGAATCGCGTCGCCGGAGTTGTAGCTGCTCACGCTGAGGGTGTAGGGCAACCCATTTTGCATCTGAAAGCTGTTATCGAGACTCCAGTCATTGGTCAGATATTTGAGCCAGCTTCCAGAGTGGAGGTTAGGAAAATTGTAGAGGGCGTAGGCGACAAACCGATTAGGAACGTTATAAGAGGAGTTTCCGTAGTTGATGCGCGGGTTCCCGAAGGGATCATACCAATTATTTGTGGCAGTGGTGGTGGTCGCATTTTGCGCGAAGTCAAGAGCGTGCGACCACGTATAGTTGGCGTCGAACTGAATGCTGTGCAGCGAGTGGTTTTGAATTTCCGCCACAAAAGCGTTGTAGTTCGAAGTGATATTGCTAGTCACCTCCGTGATGCTTTGATAGTTGGCCGCCGCGGGGCCGAAAAGGCCGGTGTTGCCGTAGCTGGTGTAGGTGGGAACGGTGTAGACAGTTCCGTTCCGCAATGGACCTTTTTGCGTACTATCGACAACCGCAATCTGCACGTTTTCCACCGTCGCGGGATTGAGGTTGAGATCCAGGAAGTTGGGAAGGTCGCGGCCCAAAGCCCCGAGATAACTTAGCTGGAAGACAGTACCCCGGCCGATTGCTTGCTGGACCATGAGATCGAACTCATGCACCATCGGGTTCTGGAGATTGGGAGCGAGGAAGTAGGAACTGGGTTTCGGCGGTGTTCCCGTTGCGCTAATGATGTCGGGCAGCAGCGGTCCCGTCGTAGGCCTATACTGCGTTGTGTACTGGCCGTTTGGGCTACCTGTATTGAGCAGCACATTGAGCAGAACTCCGTTGGTGATCCTGCCGTAATACATGCCGTAGCCACCGCGCAACACAGTTTTACCTGAGCCGTAAACGTCGTAGGCAAAGCCGATCCGCGGCCCCACGTTATTTTTATCGCTGGGATGGTTGGTCAAACCCGGGTAAGGGGTAAAAGTGCCCGCTGCCGCGGTAAGGTTTGATACCGGAGAGGGCAGCGCTTCGTAGTCATAGCGTACGCCGAGTTGCAAGGTGAGACGCGGGGTCAACTTCCAGTTGTCCTGGGCAAAGAAGCCATAATCCATCGTCGATATGGCAAAGATGGGAGGTCCGAAGCCCTGGTAGAAGTCAGCATAACAAGGATATTTGCCGACGGCGCTGGCGGTGGCAGTCGCGGCGGCGGACGCACTGCTATTACAGGTGGAATTCGCCTTGCCCTTATTCAGCAGGTCGTTGATGTAGTTGCCCAAATAGGTATAGCTATAGTCACCATTGCTTTCGTAGGTGTTGTTGATCAGGTCGTAGTTGTGCACGGTGTCGATGCCGAACTTAAAACTGTGGTTGCCACGGCTCAAGTAAAGCGTGTCGCCGATCTGCCACTTCCGCTCGTCGGGCAGAGCTTTGCGGTAGGAATAATAGGGAGAGCCCAGATAGAAGCCGCTGGTCGATGTGGCGAGCGCGACCTCGGGCACATTGCCGCCGGTGCCGACCAGGTTAGCCTGGGTGTATGCACTATAGGGTTGCTGGCTCTCGTCGTTCAACTCCCGCCCATACTGGTAAAGTAGTTCATTGCTGATGTTGCTTCTGACCAGGCTGGTCAGCTTGGCAACGCCGTAGTCCAGCTTGACGTAGTCATTGCCCCAGGTATCTATTCCGTAGTCGTCGGTGGCCGTGGTCTGCACGCCGCCCGGTGAGGCCCAGCGGAGACGGTGGTAGAGCAAGCTCAGGTGTTCTCTTTGGTTGATCTGATAGTCCAACTTGGGCGTATTGATCTCCTGGTAGCCGGTGCGGGGTACAGTTCCGAGATCGGTCAGGAGGCCGGCAATGCCGGCGTCATAGGCAGCGACACCTCCCGCATAGGTTAAGCCCTGGCGAGCCGCCAACGTACACGCCTGGCTATCCAGGGTGTAGTTGGGATCAGCGTTCGCGCCGGCGCCATTGGTCAGGTAACCGGTCGCAAGATTGCATGTATTCGTACCTGTCAACGCAGGCGACGGCTGCGCGTAGAAAGTACTTGCAGAATGTGGAATCGCTGTTCCCGGGAAAATGCGGTTGTGCGTGTCAAAGGTGTAGATCCAGAACAGCTTGTCTTTAATGAGCGGCCCGCCGACGGTGAACCCGTAGATTTTTCTCATATCTTCCGGTTTGAACGGAATGCTGGTAAAGGTGTAAGCGCCCGTGGCCGGATTCTGAGTGGCTACTGTTTTGTCAGTAAAGTCGTTGTAGGCAGCCCACTTGCTCTCACGATCATAGAAATAGGCTTCGCCGTGCAGCTTATTCGTGCCACTCTTGGTTACAGAATTGATGACGCCGCCGGCCGCGCGCCCGTACTCTGCGGCGTAGACACCGGTGTTCACGGCAAACTCGCGTACGGCACTGCCTGAGGTTGAGTAAGCCTCGCGTGTGCGGCCGCGCTCCTCAGAGTAATAGGCCTGGTTGTCATCTGCGCCGTCGATCTCCACGTTATTCAAGATTGGGCTTATTCCACGAACGCTGACCAGGCCGTACCCGTTAATATCCGAAACGACCCCGGGCGTGGTCATGGCCAAGCTCGACCATCGGCGATTGTTAATGGGAATGGTGTCCAGTGCAGTTCTGTTTAGTGTGCTGGTGAAGTCAGGGGAATCGAAGTTGAGCACAGGCGACTCTCCGCTGACCTCGACTGTTGCATTCGAGGAGGCCACGGAGAGATGTGGTTCCAGAGTCGTAATTTGTCCCACCTGGACAATGACGTTGCTTTCACGAAAGGCGGCGAAGCCGGGCGCGGCGATTGAAACCGTGTAGGTGCCAGGTTCGAGCAGCGGGGCCTTGAAGAAACCGCTGTTATCGGAAGTCACCTGGAACTGTGCGCCTGTACCATCGTTCACGATGCTCACAGGCGCGTTCGGTATGGCCGCGCCATTGGTATCAAAAATCGTTCCACCGACAGCTCCCTGGGTTGCGGATTGTGGGTTTGCCCGACTTGCCAGTCCCAGACAAATCACCAAGAGGAGGGCGCAAGCCCTGCGTGTGAGATAGAAGCCTTGCATCGGAATGCCTCCCTTAAACCAAGATGGATAGTCTGCTGCTTCTTGCAGCGGAAAAGCCGGAAGCTTTCGACTTTGACCGCTACGTTCCTGGCAACTGCATTGTTTCCCTACTTCCGGTACGACCAGAAGTGAACAATCGCTAGCGAAGCTTTGAAGAGAGACACCGATATACAGGCTTGTTCTGCGGGGCCCAAGAACATACAGCTCTCCAATGGTGGTTCTCTTCACCGCAAGGAACGCGCTTTTCTTGCCAACGGCTCTGAGGAGGATCGCGAGCTCGCTGTCTTTCGCCGGTCGTTATGGTCCGCGCGCCGTTTTTTAGTGAACGCGGAAGTTAAACCTTCCCCCGCCCATCTCCAGCCAGCTAAACGGAGGGCACAACACTCTCATAAAACCATAAAAGTTTGAAAGCACTCTGAACAAGCCCGAAAAGCTGGCCTGATGAGAGCCAATTTCACTGCATGACAATACTTTTGACCGGGCTGCGCCGGCCAGATCAACGACAGTTACAGTGACGTATGCGCAAGAGGAATGCCGGCAACCCGCTCCGGCGCGTAAGCAGCTAAGTCGCGGCGCGAGTGGTGCCTTGAGGGAGTTGGCAATCCGAATGAGCACTTCTGGACGCATTGCGAACTCGCAGTGGGTTCGGCCGGCTCCTAAACGACACACACCTCTAGAGGTGTTGGAGGGGTTTTCTTAGCCGATCGCCTTGACGCTGCATTGCGCAGCCCCTGGCGCGTCGGACAAGTCGATTCGCGGACGATCGTAGGCCGGCACAAGCGCTTCCTGATCCTAGAAACGCTGTTAAACGAAATGAGGCCCAGAGGCATGAGCCTCTGGGCCTCGCGAGTTATACCTAGAACAGGAATTTGGCTCCGAACTGCAACACACGGGGATCGAAGGTGTTGGTCACCTGCCCGAAGTTGCCATCGTTGCTTCCCCCATCCACCTGGTTGAACTCCGTGTGGTTGAAGGTATTGAACGACTCTGCGCGGAGCTGAAAATGTATAGCCTCGTGGATGGGGAAGTCTTTGAACAGTGCGATGTTCCAGTTAAAAAGCCCTGGAGCTCTGACTGCATCCTTACCCGCATTGCCGAACCCTGTGCCGCCCGCGCCTGCTGCGGTCCAGGGTGCGGCCGGCGCCGCGAAGGAGGCCTTAGAGAACCAGTTTTTCTGTTGGTGTGCATATGATACGGGGGCGACTACGTTCGGCCGGTTGGTTATGTTGCCGCCACCCCCTACGACATCAGGACCGTTATAGGTCAGGCTCGACCCAGCCCCAATCAAGGTCGTTCCGGTCTCAGCTACGGTGACTCCAGATATCTGCCAGCCCCCCAGAGCTGTGCGTTCAAGGAGGCTACCGGTGTGCTGGAAGAATGGAAGGTTGTAGACGTAGTTTGCGGAGAAGATGTGGCGGCGGTCAAACGCTCCCGAACCACGATCGTAGCCGAGGTTGTAGGGATTCGACGCAGTGTTAAGATCCTGACTCTGCTGTTGCCCGTCGATTTCGTGCGACCAGGTATATGCCAACTGTAGCGTCAAACCGTGCCTATTATCCATACGCAGCGCAGTTTGCAACGAGTTGTAGTTGGAATTCACCGCATTTGTGGATTGAAGGATATTGGAGAATCCCAGGTACGGCCGGTATAAGTTTGCGTTCCCGCCCGTTGCGACTGTCTTGCGATTGGCAAGTTCGGCGAGCGGCAGGTCGTTCTGCTCTACCCTGGTGTTCTGGCTCCATGCGGAGGTACCGACATACTGCATGCCAAAAATGATCGAGGGAGCCACCTCTCGCTGGACACCTAAGCTAAATTGAGCCGTTGCCGGGTTTGGATAATAGTTTGAGATGGAGTTGACGCCAGCCGGGGCTGCCGGCAGCGAGGTCGGAGGCGTAACCACGCCGGTCCAGCTGGTGGTGGGACTGGAAAAGAGAACGTTGCTTGCCGAAGGCTGGTACGAAAATGGAGGATTGGTATCTGCGTCGTAGATGTCATTCCCCTGAACGCGCTCGTAGAACACTCCCAGACCACCGCGCAGGATGGTCTTGCCATCACCATACAGGTCATAGGCAAAGCCCAAACGCGGTTGCCACGTGAAATAGTCATTCTTGACCATGCCACGGGGAACCCCATTCGAACCGGCGATCTGAATACCATTCAGATAAAAGGGCGCGCTTATCCCAGCAGGTTGGGAAAATCCGGGCCCCGTGGGCGATAGGTTGCCGGTACCTGGATTTGGCGCCTGCGCATTCGCGGCCGAAAACGCAGTCGGATTGAAGTTGGCCACCTGGTTATTCTTCTCGTAGACACGCGGCATTCCGTCATAGCGAATTCCCAGATTGAGGGTCAGCCGCGGCAAAACATGCCAATTGTCCATGGCGTAGCCAGAGTAGGTGTTGTTGAGCCAATGGTCCGTTCTGAGATCGTTCAGCTGCTGGTAGCTGCTCGCGTAGCCGGTCAGGAAGTTGATATAGGGGTCCTGGGAAGCAACACCCGTACCTCCGTTAAACGTGTAATCGCCTTGAGTGTCGGCCTGCTGTTGCTGGTTCTTATCCGAGCGCATGTAGGAGAAGCCGAATTTCAGACCATGCTTGCCCCTGGTCCAGGAAAAGTCGTCCCGGAGCTGGTAGTTCAGATACGAGTTATGCCAGGGCCAGTAGTTGGTTCCCCAGGTTGTGTTCAGCTGGCCGCCCGAGAATTTGACCTGCGGCAGGCGGTTGAGATCGTTGTTCCCCGTGAAAAAGCTGCCCGCGCTCCAGCCGGAGGGCTGGGCATAGATGCCCTGGGGCGTGGTCGAAATGGTATTCCCGTTTACGCAAAGGCAAACTTCATTGAGCATCGTGGGTGAAATGGTCTGGCTTAACTTGACTACGGCAGCCCATGAAGGGTTGGCGAAGATGTTGCCAACCGTGGTGTAGGTGGTGCCGCTCCACAGGGGGGGAAAGTACGTTTGTGACATCTGGTCGTGGATGTAGCTTCCCATCAGGTGGAAATTTTCCGAGAGGTTGTGGTCGATGCGAACCGTATCTTCACGAACATCCGTCGGCTGCTTGGGCGAGGCAATGAATTGTGGGGAGTTGCCAGTCGGGTCTACGTTTGGTTTCGGGATGGCGCCGGTGCCCATGAACAGCACGGCATTCGGGTCCAGGGAGCCAGCCGGGATCACGTAGGTATTGGGTTGACCGGCGGCAGCAGGAGCGCCCACGATGGGGAATGCGGCACCTGTGGCAGGGTTAAGCACGGCTGGGCAAGTCGGAGCGCAATTCCACTGCGTATAGGTGAAATTGGCCCCGGCCGTCGGAAAGTCTTCCGCAGGAATGGTGTTTTGGGCAGCAGCGTTCGCACCCTGGATGAACTTACGCCACTCTTCTGACCAGAAGAAGAAGGTCTTGTTCTTGGCACTGTTGTAAAGATGAGGAATGATCACCGGGCCGCCGATATCGCCGCCAAAAATATTCAAGCGAAGCTCAGGGCTGGGAGTGTTTGCCTGCTTGTTGAAGTAATAGCCTGCATCCAGATCGTCATTGCGGACAAACTCCCACAGGCCGCCATGAAAGGCCTTGGTGCCGCTCTTGATCTGCATCAAAATCGTGCCGCCTGAGTTAATGCCATAGTCCGGCGGGTAGTTGCTGGCCAGTACCTGGAACTCTGCGATCACGTCCGGAGCCGGCAACACGTCGATTTTGCCGCCCGAGCCACGGTCGTACACCTCGCCGCCGTCGATCAGCCAGTTATTATGATTCGGATTTGTACCGTTAAAGCTCAGGTTCGCGTTGCTGCCTTGCGCGGTTACACCGTTAAATGATGGCAGGTTGCCGGAAACGCCGGTGCCCAGTGACGCCAGCGAAGTTACGTTGCGGCCGTTGGTGGCCAGCTGGGTGATCTGTTGGCCGGTGATCAGCGAACTCACTTCACTGGTCTCAGACTGAACCTGGAGGGCGTTTGACTGGACGACCACCTCCTGGGTGGCGGCGCCCACTGTCAAGGCGATGTCGGCCCGGAGCGTTTGGGCGATATTCAGCACGATCCCGTCTTGCCGGTAAGCCTGGAAGCCCGCGGAGCTCGCTGACAGGTTGTAATCGCCATTGTCCAATCCCGGGAAGTCGAAGATTCCGGCGCCGTTTGATTTGGTGGCACGCGAACTGCCGGTTTCAACGGAAGTAATCTTCACGTCTACATTTGGAACAACGGCGCCCGTCGGATCGGTGACTGTTCCTGTAATTTCACCGCCATTCTGCGCATGAGCGACGGGGACGGTGAGCGGACCGGCGAACATGACGACCAGCAGAAGCACGAGCGAAAGAGCGAAAAGTGGGGTTCGGAGATTGAAGATTTGGTACGGACTAGGCGAGGAAAGACATGGGTTTTGCTTCTTTATCATAATATTGGTCTCCCTAAAGGTATTTCCACGATCTATTTACTTGCTTTGCTGGTTGGAAAACAGTCTCCACCCAGGGATGGATATTGTAGCCGACGAGGAAGGTAAGGGAGCGACCTCATGGTTGGGTAGGTATTTCTGGTATAACCGGTAGGTAAAAGTCGAAATTGGCAGGTAATTTGGGGCTTTTTGGTATAGGTAAAGACAGGTAAAGAGCTGTTGTCAACTATGTCAATGCTGGCATACACTGTTGAACGGTATGGACGTTCACGCTTCCTGGGTCCCGAAAACCGAAGAAGAGAAGGATCAGGTCAGACGCCAGATGGAGCGTCTGCTCGAAACTGTTCACTTCAAGAACAGCCGGCGCTATCCCGCCCTGTTTAGGTTCATCGTAGAGGAGACGCTGGAAGGCCGCGGCGAATTTCTGAAAGAACGCCTGCTTGGGGTACGTGTGTTCAACCGTCCTCCGGACTACGATACGGCCGACGATCCCATTGCCCGGGTCACGATTGCAGAGATCCGCAAACGGATCGCGCAGTATTACCACGAGGAAGCACACGAATCCGAAATGCGGATCGAGTTGATGCCAGGCCGTTATGAGCCTGAATTCTACCCTCGGAAACCCAGGGCGTCACCTCCAACCGGTCCCTTGAAATCCAGCAACGGGGTGTCGTCTACCCTGGCCCCGGATACCGAGACGCCAGTCGCTCTTCCGGCACAAAGGATCAGAAGAGCCTGGCATGCGGTCTTTCGATGGTGGGTAGGCGCCATAGTTGTGCTTTGCCTCACCGTCGCATGCGCTTTACTGTGGCGCCTGGAGCGGCCTTCTGCCGTCGATCAGCTATGGAATCCGGTGCTTAAGCCTCACCTTACCATTACCTTCTGTCTGCCCAATAAAGATGAGACCGGTTCGCAGATCGCGGCTGCTGCGGGGATCCTGTCTTATTCCGTACCTAAAAGTGCCGTGCCTCCAAAATCTAAAGACGCAGGACCGCCAGCCGAAGACAAAGCGAATCCGAGCTTTCTTTATCAGGAGAAGAACGGTGAAAACGTCGACTTCTCGGACGTGCTGGCAACCATGAGGATTTCTAACTGGATCGCCACGCGTGGTCGCGAACAAAAACTGCGTTTGGTTAAATCGACCACACTTGATGATCTGCAGCAGGGGCCGACCATACTCATCGGCGGGTTGGATAATGAGTGGTCGTTGCGGGCGATCGCCCGCCTGCGCTATCAATTCCGGGGCACAGATCAAGAGCAGTATTGGATAACAGACACCAAAAACCCTGGCAGCAGGAAGTGGGAGCTCGATCTGAATACCCAATATCCTGCGGTCAAGCGTGATTTTGCATTGATTGCACGGGTGCACGATGATTCGACCAGGCAGGTCCAGGTAATTGTCGCCGGCATCGGGATGAGCGGAACGGCGGCCGCTGGCGAATTTATGGTCGATCCGGATCGTCTCGAAGAGCTTCGCAAGCGAGTAGGTCCCGGATTCCGAGATCATGATTTTGAAGCCGTACTGGGAACCGACGTTGTGAACGGCATTCCAGGCTCAGCAAGGATTTTGGCAGTAGCGGTATGGTAACAGCTTCAACGAATTGACCCCGGGGTCTCCCCTTTCCGGCGAAGATTGAGGACGGCTCGGGCCGGCCTGCGGTGCTGGACAAACGGCTGTTCCGATGCGAGACTTGAACTGTTTTCGGGCGCCGCCCATGCTGAGAATCTTCCACACCAGCAACCTGCGTGGACTTTGTACCCTTTGCTTCCTCGCATTGTTCGCGACGCTATCGCTTCTCTCTTCGAGACTTTTGGCGGCGCAGACACTCAACAAGCAGCAGGCGATGCTGCTGACGCAGCAAGGAAAGTTCCGGGAAGCAAAGGAAGCATGGTTACAACTGGCAGCGCAGGATCCCAAAGACTACATCGTCGAAGCGAACCTTGGATTAGTGCTCGCGCAACTCGGTGAGTATAAGGAGGCGATCGTCGCTTATCACAAGTCCCTGGCCTCGCACCCGAACGAACCAAGTGTCCAGATGAATCTTGGCCTGGCGGAGTTCAAACAAGGCAATTTTGCGGCCGCAAGTTCATCCTTTAGTTCTGTAGCTTCCACCAAAGCAGACCCGCGGGTCGAGACACTTCTCGGGCTCAGCTACTATGGTGAACAACTTTACACGAAGGCGATTCCAGCTCTCGAAATCGCCAGCCAGAATGATCCGTCCAATCCCGAATTGCATTATGTTTTGGCGGAGTCATGTCTCCATGGTAAGAAACCGGAGTGCGCCCTCTCTGAGTCGCAAAGGCTGCTGCAACTAAGTCCTAATTCTGCGGAAGCCCACATGCTTCTTGGCGAAGCATTCGACGGCACCAATCAAGAAAACGAAGCGATCACGGAATTTACTGCCGCCGAAGCAGCCAATTCGTTACAGCCTAACGTTCATTTTGGCCTTGGCTATCTCTACTGGAAAAAGCATGACTACGAACAGGCTGCTCCGGAATTCAAAAAGGAAATAGAGCATGATCCCAAGAGCGCACAATCCTTTACCTATCTTGGCGACATAGCCTATCGAAACAATGATGATGACGAGGCAAGGATCAGCTTGCTGAAGGCAGTTCAACTGCAGCCGAATATCCGATTGGCTTATTTCGACCTGGGTAGCGTCTATGCTCGTGAGAATAAGAACGACGCCGCGATCGCGGCCTTCAAAGAGGCAGAGCGTCTCGATCCCACTGAGCCAGATGCACATTACCGTCTCGCGCGCGTCTATATGGCTTCAGGACAAAAGCAGAAGGCAGACGCGGAATTTCTCAAGACGAAGACGCTCCATCAAAAAGAACAGGAATCGATCATAGAGAAGATGGCAGTAAACACTCCTGTCAGTGCTCCAGCTGATGCCCCTAAACCCTAGTTCAGCAAAATTCAATCGTCGTGAGTTCCTGCTGCTGGGAACGGCTGTATCCACCATGGCACTGGCCCAGGGTATAGCCTCTCGCGGAGTCAAGCCACAGCCTCGAGGAAAGCCTTCCGGGCTCCCATTTCTGGCCCACTTCACTGACGTGGCCTCCGCAGCAGGTCTTACCGCGCCCACTATCTACGGTGGAATCGACCATAAGCAATTTATCTTCGAAACGGTCGGCTGCGGCGTTGCTTTCTTTGACTACGACAACGACGGCTGGCTCGATATCTTTGTGCTTTGCGGCACTCGGGTTGATTCGGTTCCCGAAGCAACGAACCGCCTGTACAAAAACAATAGAGATGGAACCTTCGCTGATGTAACCGAGAAGGCGGGCCTTCTCCGCACCGGATGGGCAAGTGGGGTGACCATCGCCGACTATAACAATGATGGTAACGACGACATCTTCATCACTTACTATGGCCAGAACATTCTTTATCGAAACAACGGAGATGGAACGTTCACTGACGTGACGGTGCAGGCTGGTCTTGCTTACACCGGCCCTACACGATGGGGATCCGGCTGCACATTCCTGGATTTTGACCGCGATGGTCATCTCGATCTTTTTGTAGCAAGCTACCTGACTGTTGATCTGAATAAAATCCCTAAACCTGGCACGAACCCAATGTGCAACTACAAAGAGGTGCCAGTGAACTGCGGTCCCAATGGACTTCCCTTTGCGAGAAATTTTTTGTACCGGAATAAGGGGGATGGAACTTTCCTGGATGTATCAGAAAGCAGCGGGATTTCGAAAGCCACCTCCACCTATGCGATGACCTCGATCGCGGCAGATTTTACCGGCGATGGCTGGACTGATCTGTACGTCGCTTCCGATTCCACACCGAGCCTTCTGTTTATAAACCAGCACGATGGAACCTTTCGAGAGGAAGGAACGGAACGCGGCGTCGCCTTCAGTGAGGATGGTATGGAACAGGCGGGCATGGGTGTTGGAGTTGGCGATTATGCATTAAATGGGCGCCTTGACATATTCAAGACCCATTTTTCCGACGACACTGACGTGCTCTATCGGAACGACGGCGCCGGCCAGTTTACGGACGTGACGTTGGCAGCAAGTATCGGCGTGGAAACGCGCTTTATCCAGTGGGGGACTGGTTTCGCGGACTTGGATAACAATGGGTGGCCGGACATTTTCGTAGTCACTGGATCCGTTTATCCGGAGGTTCAGGCAAGGTTTCCGCAATACCCTTTGAAAACGCCGCGGCTCATCTTTCGTAATTTAGGGAACGGCAAGTTTGAAGAACTGATCGAAGAGGCCGGACCTGGAATAAGTGCAGCCCACTGTAGTCGAGGATGCGCTTTCGGCGATTTCGACAACGATGGCGACGTCGACATCGTTGTCATCAACTTGAACGAACCTCCTTCTTTACTGCGCAATGATTTAAAAGGCAGTCATAACTGGATGAAGGTCCTGCTGGTGGGAACCAAGAGCAATCGAAGTGCGATCGGCTCCAAGGTAATTGCGCGATATGGCGGAAAAGTCCAAGCCCAAACCGTGACCGCACAATCCAGTTTTTATTCTGTTAATGACCGGCGCCTGCACTTCGGATTGGGAGATTCCAAGACAGCAGACCTCGATATTCATTGGACTAACGGAGGCGTCGAGAAAGTGACAGGGGTCAAGGCGCACCAATTCATCATCGTCAAAGAGGGGCAAGGCGTAATCAAGACAGAGACTTGGAGCTGAGCCAAATTTGTCGCGCGATACTAAAGGGTACGCTTGAAGAGAGGCGTCGCAACCAGGAGCGTGAGAATCCCAAATCCGGCCAAAAAGAGCAGGTCCCAACGGATTGCTATAAAGCCGCCATCTTTGAGAAGAATGCTCTTGAAACCATGTACAGCGTAGGTAAAGGGATCGAGGCCGGCAATTACTTGCAGCCACTTTGGCAATCCCGAGACGGGAGAAATTGCTCCGCTGGGAAAGAACAAGAGCGTATTCAGTACTCCAAACATCATGCGCGGCACCAGGGGATCCTCGACCCGCACCATCATCAGGAACATCATGCCGTTAAACGCCATGGAGGTTGCGGTGATGAGCAACAAGAGTAGGAGAGCGGATTCCGGGCGAAAGATGACGCCCAGACCGGCCAGCAAAGATCCAATGACGGTGATGCAGATGCCCGACAACACAGCTTTGACGGTGCCTGCGAGATTCAGTCCCATCACCAGTTCGAGGCTGGTGATGGGGGTCACCAGATAGCCTTCATGCACTCCCCGTGCTTTGTCGTCGATATACAGCATGCCGCCGCCGATCATCACGGCCACGTACATCGCGAGCACCACGGAGCCGGCGAGAAGATACTTCATGTACTCAACGTAAGGATAAAGTTCGACGATCTCGAGCGCGATTTGCTGCACCACCTTCTGTTCAATGATGGGGGCATTCAAGGCATCGACCAGCGATTGCATCTCGGCTTCCAGGCTGCTGCTCATGATCTGGTCGCTGTTGTCGACCACCAGGCCGATGGCCGGAGAATCGCCCGCCAGTACACGCCGCGAATACTGCGCCGGGATAATCACTGCTCCGTCGATCTTGCCCGTGCGCACATCTTCCCGGGCCTTTTGCTCATCCTCATAGGCCACCGTGGTGAAGGTGCGGATGTTGACGGCGATGGAATTGAAGGCCTCTTCAATCTTGAGTGCCTGCGAGCCTCGGTCGTAATCGACCACGCCCATTCGGGCGCCACGAATCTTGCCCCCGAAGGCGTTGCCCAGGATAACCAGTTGGACCAGCGGAAGCGCCATCGACATGATCATCAGCGTCGGTGAGCGGAAAAACTTCCGCATCTCTCGTTCGACAATCGCCATCATTCGTTTCATGGTTGCATCCCTGGTCGCGGCGGCATGACAAAGCCCAGCGCCTTGACTTGTTCGTCACGAAGCGCGCGCCCCGTGTAATGCACAAAGACGTCATCGAGCGTGGTGTTCTGTACGGTCAATGACTTAATGGTTTCGCCATATCTGTTCACCATCTCCACTAACTGGGTGGTGGTCAGCGAGCCGTTGGAGGTGAGCAGCCTGTACATGCCTCCGCTTTTGGATTCCACAGCGGTTATACCGGCCAGCTGTTTCAGCCGCTCAGACCATTGCGGAGATTCGTGAGTGAAATGCACTTCCACCACGTTGTCCCCGGGAACACTTTCTTTGAGCGCCATAGGCGTATCGAGCGCCACCAGCTTTCCGTGGTCGACGATGGCGATGCGGTCGCACAGGCGGTCGGCTTCGTCCATGTAGTGGGTAGTGATCAACATGGTGAGATGGCGGGTGTTCTTAAGGTTATTGAGCATCTCCCACACGGCCACGCGTGAAACAGGATCGAGTCCGGTGGTGGGCTCGTCGAGGAAGAAGATGCGTGGGTTATGAATCAGGCCGCGTGCGATCTCAAGACGGCGACGCATGCCGCCGGAAAGTGTCTTGGTCTGTGCGTTGCGCCACTTGAGCAGGTCCACAGCCTTTAGCAGATCGTCGATGTTGCGCAGGCGCTCCGCTTTGGGAACCTCGTAGAGCTTGGCGTAGATGGAGAGATTTTCTTCGACCGTGA
The DNA here is from genome assembly GCA_963787145.1 of uncultured Acidobacteriaceae bacterium. Lineage (GTDB taxonomy): Bacteria > Acidobacteriota > Terriglobia > Terriglobales > Acidobacteriaceae > PALSA-350. The sequence goes on along the minus strand of CAWBBY010000014.1, from coordinate 53,847 downwards.
GATCGATGTCGCTGGTAAGCGCCTGGGGAATGACGCCGATGGCTCGCCTGACCGCATCGGGTTCACGCGAAACGTCATGGCCGGCGATGATCGCCTTGCCCCTGGTGACAGGCAGCAGCGTGGTCATCATGCGGATGAGTGTGCTTTTGCCGGCGCCATTTGGCCCCAGCAGGCCGAAGATCTCGCCTTCGGCGACTTCGAAGGTGATGCCGCCGACAGCTTCGAAATCACCGTAGCGCTTGACGATATTGTCGACAACGATCGCCGGCTGTGGCTTGCCGGCACTCATTGCGCCACCAGCTTGTCCTTTGGGATATAGACTTCAGCCAGCATTCCGGGCACGTAGCGCATGCCGGGGTTGTCAATCAGGAGCTTCAGGCGGATTGTCTTGATGTCGCGCTTACGGCGGCTCACGTCGCGTTGGGTGGCAAAGTCCGCTTCTGCGGATTTGGCGATCACCTTGCCCTGGATCGTGGCTCCGCTTGGCATCACGACTCGCAGGCCATCCCCGAGCTGCACGGAGTCTGCCTCGGTCTCAGGAAGAGGAGCGTAGATCCACGTCTGGGTCAAATCTGTGATGGTTACAATTGGCGTTCCCGCCGCGACCACTTCGCCTTGCCGCGCTGCCCTCACGTTGACCTTGCCGGAGATGGGGGATAGCACGCGCGCATATCCGAGTTGAACCTGCGCCTGATCGAGCAGGGCTTGTGCATTCCGCATGTCACCACGCGTCGCCGCCACTGTCTTGGCTGCCACCTGTGCTTGAATGGTATTCGCTATTGCGACTTTCAGGGATGCTTGCGCAGCCGCAACATTGGCCCTGGCGGAGTCGACAGCCGCCTGCGCGGCATGCAGCGCTGTGGCTGCTTCGTCGCGTGATTGGTAGCTCATGATTCCTTGTGCCGCCAATGCAACCGTACGCGAGGTGTCGGCGTTCTGATGCTCGTACTGCGCCTGGGCCTGCACCAGCGCGGCCTGCGCACTACTCAGCTGCGCTTGGGCATTCGTTACCTGGCTTGACGTGTCGCCCTGGGTCTGGCGCTCGGTATCGCTCGCTCCCTGCAGCTTGAATCGCTGACTGGCTGCGGTCGCCTCGGCAGCCTGCTGGGCCGCCGCCAGATCCGCACTTTGAATGGTGGCGATCAGTTGCCCGGCGCGCACGTCGTCGCCTTCGTCGACGGTAAGGGTCTGGATCCTGCCTGGGATACGCGAGCTGATGATCACTTCGTTGGCGTCTACTGTGCCGATGAGTTGCAGATCGGCCGACCGCTTAGTAGTGAAGAGGTACCAGCAGAGCGCAATGACGAAGAGAATTCCGAGCAGGATAAAGATCCGATTGCGTGCATTCATACGAGCTTTCTCCAAACATAAGCCCGGCGGGCTTTGGGCATGGGCATATCGGCCAGGACGCGCTTGACCAGCCTGGCGCCATGAGCGCGGTCAACGAACAGCGCGCTACCAATGTATTGCGCCGCGGCCTTGCGCCGGGATGCGATGGCAGCCGGAGCTATAGGGTCGAACGGCAGCATCAGACGCATCATGGGTGCGCTGAGAAAGTAGAGAACATTTGCGCCAAGGACGGAATAGACGACCTGGAGCCAATCCACCTGGCACAGTTCGCCGGTCTCGATGCCGTCGTGGATGGCCTCCTGTAACTTGCCCAGCAGGGGTTTAAAGACGTTCTCCACCATGGTTGGCAGGGCCTCGCTCTCCCCGCGCCGCATCCTGACCATCTCCTGTTGCATGAGGCTTTGAAAATCGCGCTGGGTGAGAATGCGATCGAAGTGACTCAACGCCGTGCGCAACACCCGTTCCCCCGCGCTGCGTTTAGGGTCCAAGGCGGCGAACGCGCGCTCGGCGACGGCGCTGGAGACCTCTTCGATCGCCGCTGCGTAGAGACCGCTCTTGCTCTTGAAGTAGTAGTAGAGGAGGGCCTTGTTGACCTTGGCTGATTCTGCGATGGCATCGGTTCGCGCGCCTGCCAGTCCGTGGGCGCTGAACTCGCGGATCGCCGCGCGAAGGATAGTCTTTCGCGTGCGGTCGGCGCGATTCATATTGGAAGCTTTGCCGTCCATTGATTAACCAGTTAGTTAAAATATACCACCTGATTGGAGAGTTCAGGTGGTTCTGTCCATCCCCCTCCACCACTGCAAAGGTGCAGCACCGCCCTAAATCTTGTCATCCCGAAGCGTACCCGGACGGCCCATACAGGTCGGTGGCGGCCCCCGGACTGCATGCGATTTTCTTTACCGAAAATCGCACACGCTGCTCCGATTCGAAGCCGCGAATGGGCCGTCCGGGGTAGGCGGGGGACCTGCAGTTTGTGGTTGGCAAGACGGAACCGGAGGTAATTCGCCCATGGGACATTCGCTGCGCCCGAAGGTGAAACTGCAGGTCCCTCGGCTGGCGCTCCTAATGACACAGGTGCGAGCGGGCCCAGATTTAGTGCCGCGCCTACGGCGCTCAGATCATGCTCGGAATTGAGCCCCAGCCCTTCCGGGCTGGGCTCACATTTGGCGGCCGGCCCTCCGGGCCTCACATCCATGGCGATTTTGCAGTGTCTTTTCTTTCTCAACTTGCCATGCATGTTGGCTGCTCGGGACGACAAAGTTTAGGGCGGTGACTTTTGTTGGGAGCCGTCAGATCGGATGGACAGAGTCAACCAAAAAGCTTACTTGGACATGTATGGCGGAAATAGCCCGTGCCGGCTATTAACTACGTCGCTTTGTCTTAGCGGTGGTTTTGGCCACCGATTTTTGCCGGGACTTCGGCACCTTATCGATACGGTGATCACGGGCGACGATCAGTTCACAAGCATGCAGCGCTGCTTGCTCGAAATCCGGCGCGTCGGCGGGAAGAACCTGCCAGCCCGTAGTTCCCTCCCCAAATAACTGAATGGATCGCATAGTTGGGAATTCGCGAGCCAGGCTCTCGTGATGCTCCTCCGTGGTGGCGATCCATACGCCATTGTCCGCCGGAGGGTTGCGCCGGTCCCGAAGAATGAGCACTATCTTGTCTCCCAGATAGACAGCAAGGCAGCCGAACATGGTGCGGGTTTCGGTTGGGAGGCCGGCGAGGGCATCCAGCACAAACGCATAAGGAACGGCCTTGCGCTGCTTTCCCGGAAAAATCCTGTCGTCCGGCGGCAGAAAGGCTTACTGGGACGAGGTTTTTGCATCGCATCCATTTTAATGTGGATCTACGGCTGGTCGCGAGGCGCATATACTCCTTGCGCATATAGCCATATCGCATATAGTATGGCGGTATGGCCGATGAACGCGTCACCTCTCTTCTTCCGTTGCAACCGACTACCTTTCATATTCTTCTGTCGCTAACCGATGAAGACCGGCATGGCTACGCGATCATTCTTGAAGTAGCCCGGCGCACCCAGGGAGAACTGAAGTTGAGTGCAGGCACGCTCTACCGTTCTATTCAGAGGATGCTTGAATCAGGCCTGATTATTGAGACCCGGAACAGGCCTGCGCCCGAAATGGACGATGAACGCCGGAGATACTACCGCATCACTCCCTTGGGAAGAGCAGTCGCAGAGGCGGAAGCGGGACGCCTTCGCGACTTACTCAAAATGGCGCGCTTGTGCGGAGTCGCACCAAGGACGATCTGATGAATTTCTATCGATTGCTTCTCCACCTTTATCCCTCCTCGTTCCGGGCGGAATATGGCGAGGAGATGAGCGCCATTTTTGCCCTGGAGCTTGACCGCAGCAGCGGAATGGCGGCGCGATTTGGGCTCTGGATCGCGGCTCTGGCCGAAGTACTTTTCAATGCGGCCGCGCTGCACTGGGAGGTCACCCGGCGGGACCTGTATTACTCCGCAAGATCCCTGCTGCGATCCCCAGGTTTCGCTCTCACTGCGGTTCTGCTGGTCACCATCGGCGTCGGGGCGAACGTCACTGTCTTTACTCTGGCGAATTTTGTGCTGGTGAGGCCGCTGCCCTTCCCGGAGCCGGAACGCCTGACGAGGGTCTGGGAAAAGCACCCAGGCTACTCCCACATGGAACTTTCTCCAGCCAGCTATCGCGATGTGAAGGGAGCCAACACTTCGTTTGCAGCTCTGGCGGCATACGACGAATTCAACTCGATGAACCTGGTTGGCCAAGGTGAGCCGCGCAGAATTGAAGGAGCTCAAATAACTGCGAACCTATTTTCCACTCTGGAAAGGTCTGCCCTGATTGGCCGCTCCTTCAACCAGAAAGACGACCAGGCCGGCGCCCCCGGCACCGTGGTCTTGAGCTACGCGCTCTGGCAAACACAATTCGGGGGCGATCAAAGCGTACTCGGGAAATCCCTATCTCTCGACAACCAGCCCTACACGGTGATTGGCGTGATGCCACCCGATTTTCGCTTTCCCACGCGCGAGACCCAGTTTTGGACGACTTACCGGTTCAAAGAAGACGATTACCAGGATCGTAGTAATAACTATCTAATCGGTATCGGGCGTCTCAAGCCGGGTGTTTCGCTGGCCCAGGCCCGCATCGAACTGTTACTCATCGCCGCCCGGCTGCGGCATCAATATCCCAAGGAGAACGAAGCGGTAGACCTCTCCGTGTTCGCGCTGCGCGATGAACTCTCCGCCCAATCTCGAGTCTTGCTCCTGGGATTGTGCGGGGCTGCCATTTGCGTGCTGGTCATTGCCTGCGCCAATCTGGCAAATCTTCTGCTGGCGCGGTCCCTGGCGCGACAAAGAGAGCTCTCCATTCGGCTCTCGCTGGGCGCCAACCACCGCAATCTTGTGCGCCAACTCCTCTCCGAGAGCCTGCTTCTGGGATTGGCTGGAGGAGCCAGCGCAATCGCAGTCGCCATAGCGGCATTGCCGCTGCTCTCCCGGCTGGTGCCCAATCAGCTCCCCACGGAGCAGGTTCCTCCCGTCGACATGCAGATGTTGCTGCTAGCCCTGGGTCTCACCCTGATCACGGTCACCGCCTTCGGCGTCGCGCCAGCTCTCCGCGCGTGTAGAGATGCGGGCTCGAGCAGCCTCCGGATAGGCGTCCGCTTAGGCGGAACCAGCAGTCACCGGGCACGATCTGGGCTGGTGATTGTAGAAGTCGTGGCCTCTGTTGTGTTACTGGTTTCGTCAGGGTTGCTGATTCGCGCATTGTGGAAGGTGCAATCCACAGAGCCCGGATTCAGGACCAAGGGCATTCTGGCCGTGCGCACAGAACTGCCCCTTCCAAAATATGACAAGACCCTGGTTCGGGAACAGTTCTATAGCAAGGTGTTGGAGGATGTGCGCAGGCAGCCCGGCGTGACCAACGCGGCCTATATAACCGCTCTTCCCATGACGTGGGGCGGAGGGATCTGGCCAGTCATCGTCAATGGACGCAGCCAGATTCGCTCGGAGGGCAATGTTGCCAGCATGCGTTTTGTGACGCCCGGGCTATTTTTGACCCTGGGTATCCCCATTCAATCCGGACGTGACGTTAGCGAGAACGACGCCGCGGATCGGCCCTATGTCGCAGTGGTTAGCGAATCATTCGCACGGCGATACTGGCCAAATCAACAGCCGATCGGACAGCATTTCACCTTTGCTTTTCACGATCGCGAGGTCATCGGGGTGGTTGGGGACATCCGCGTACGGGGGCTCGAAAGAAGCAGCGAACCCCAGGTGTACCTCAGTTACAAGCAAGTTCCCGATGGCTGGTTGTCACCTTACGCTCCGAAAGACCTGGTGATCCATTCGTCGCAATCACCGGAGCATTTAGTGCCCGCGATCCGGCAGATCCTGCACGGGGCAGACTCCGAGCAGCCTATCTCGAGCGTGCGAACGATGGATGAGGTCGTCGCGGGAGAAACGGAATCGCGAACCATCCAGATGCGGGTGCTGGTTGTCTTTACGGGCATTGCGATCCTACTGGCAGGCTTAGGCATATACGGCCTTCTCTCATTCACGGTCTCCATGCGACAGCAGGAATTTGGGATCCGCATGGCTCTTGGCGCCCGCCAGGGCGACATCTTCAAAATGGTGTTGGAACAAGGCGTTGTTCTGGCAGTAGCCGGTCTCCTGCCGGGACTCGCGCTCGCTTACATCGCGGCGCGACTCTTGCAGAGTCTGCTCGCCGGAGTAAGACCGGCGGATGCGCTTACCTTCTCAACCGCAGCCGCAGTGTGTCTGATCACCTCGCTGCTGGGAACGCTGATTCCGGCAATTCGCGCCGTCCGGGCTGATCCTGCCGCCGTGATGCGGACTGAGTAGGGGCCCCGGTTTACCTGCCCGTCTCCCTAGCCTAGAATGAAGGAATGGTGAATTTCGCGTCGCAAGGCTGCCGATGACCTTTCCTGAGCATGAACTCCATTTCTTCCAGAAGTTTGGACTGACCGGGCGCCTGATCGAACGCTGCCTGGGCGAGGCGCTCTCAGCCGGCGGCGATTTTGCGGACCTCTACTTCGAATCTGTCGCCTCCACCGCTATCTCGGTGGATGAGTCGCTGGTCAAATCCGCCAGCCAGGGCGTGAGCGCCGGCTGCGGTATTCGCGTCGTCTCCGGAGATCGCACCGGCTATGCCTACACCGATGACCTCTCCGCTGAACGGCTCATGCGCGCCGCCCGTACTGCGGCCCTGATCGCCGATGGACCTTCGAAGCAGAGCGTTGCCGGTTTCCGCGAGACGCCCAAGGCGAGCCTCTACCCTATTTCTGCTGCCGATGCCGACGCCGGCATCGCCCCTAAGCTCTCACTGGTCATGCGTGCGGATCGCGCGGCCCGCGCCTATGACCCGCGCATCGTACAAGTGCGCGCGGGCTACAATGACGAACTTCGCCACATTCTCATCGCCGCCTCCGACGGCACCTTCGCCAGCGACACCCAGCCGCTGGCCCGTCTCAACTGCTACGTCATCGCCCGCGATGGATCGAAAAACTCCCGCGGCGGATCTGGTGGCGGCGGCCGAGTTGAGCTTAGCTTCTTTGAAGGCGATAAGTCTCCCGAGCACTTCGCGACGGAAGCGGCCCGCCAGGCTATCCTGCAGCTCAACGCCGTTCCTGCTCCGGCAGGCGACATGGAGGTTGTGCTGGGACCCGGCTGGCCAGGCGTTCTATTGCACGAAGCCGTGGGCCACGGGCTAGAAGCAGACTTCAACCGCAAAAAGACTTCAGCCTTTGCCGGACTCATCGGACGCCAGGTTGCCAGCTCCAAGGTGACGGTAGTGGACAACGGTACGATGCCTTCGCGCCGCGGTTCTTTAAATGTTGATGATGAGGGCTCGCCCACCAAGGAGACAGTGCTGATCGAAAACGGCATCCTCAAGGGTTATCTCAGCGACAAGCTTTCTGCGCGCCTGATGGGCATGGCCGACACCGGCAACGGACGCCGCGAGAGCTACCAGCACATCCCTATGCCTCGCATGACGAATACCTACATGCTCTCCGGCGAAGACAGCCCGGAGGATATCGTGCGCAGCGTGAAGCGAGGACTCTACGCGGTAAACTTCGGCGGCGGCCAGGTGGATATCACCAGCGGCAAGTTCGTGTTCTCCGCCTCGGAAGCCTACCTGATCGAGGACGGCAAAATCACGGCTCCGGTGCGCGATGCCACGCTCATCGGCAACGGACCGGAAGCGCTCAAATATGTATCCATGGTGGGTAACGATCTCGCCCTGGATGAAGGCATTGGGACCTGCGGCAAAGACGGGCAGAGCGTGCCTGTCGGCGTGGGCATGCCAACCATCAAGCTTGATCGCATGACCGTGGGCGGCACAGGTAGATAATGTCGACAGCCACCCCCGTACCCGCAGCGGCAAGCAAGACAGACCTGCAGCAACTGGCTACCGATGTGGTCGAGCGCGCGCTGCGTGGCGGAGCCACCGAAGCCGAAGTAGTGATCCGTGAAGGCGACGAATTCTCCACCCTGGTGCGCATGGGCCAAGTGGAAACGCTCAAGGAATCTGGCGCGCGAGGCATCGGTCTGCGCGTCTTTATGGGCCCGAGTGGAGCTCATCGCACGGCCAGCACCTCTACCAGCGATTTCTCCGAAGCAGGACTTGCCCACCTGGTCTCCGGAGCCATCGATCTGGCCCAAGTCACCTCCGAAGACCCATTCGCCGGCCTGCCTGAGGCGAGCGCGATGGGCCAGGTATCGGGGGACCTCGATCTTTACTACGAAGACGTTTATGGGCTGCCCACGGCGCAGCGCATTGAGTGCGCACGGCGCGCCGAGGCCGCGGCGCTCTCTGCCGATCCCCGGCTCACAAAGAGCGACGGCGGCAGCTTTGACGTAGCGACGGGGCACAAGGTGATGGCCAATTCACGTGGCTTTGTGGGTGAGTATCGTCGCTCCTATTGCTCGCTCTCTGCCATGCCTATCGCGGAGACAGAGAAGGGTGGAATGCAGCGGGACTATTGGTACTCCAGCGCGCGTACGCTGGCGAGGCTTGAATCTCCTGAAAGTATCGGAGCCGAAGCGGCCCGGCGCACGCTGCGCCGCCTGGATGCACGCCGCGTCCCCACCCAACGCGTGCCCATTGTCTTTGCTCCGGAGATTGCCCGGTCGCTGGTGGGCAACATCTTTGAAGCCGCCAATGGAGACAGCATTTATCGCGGCGCCTCCTTCTGGGCCAACCAGCTGGGACAGCAGGTGGCGAGCTCAAACGTGACCGTTATTGATGACGGCACCATGCCCGGCTTGTTTGGGACGTCGCCGTTCGATGGAGAAGGCCTGCCCACGCGGCGAACCGTCATCGTCGAAAATGGCGTCTTGAAGAATTACCTGCTCAACACCTACACGGCGCGCAAACTGAATATGCAGAGCACCGCGAATGCTTCGCGCGGACTGGCCGGCACCCCCGGCATCGGCGGCGGCAACCTCTTTCTTGCCCAGGGCACGGTTTCACCGCAGCAGCTGCTGGCCGACGTCAAGCTGGGCTTTTATGTCACCGAGCTGATGGGATTCGGGGTCAACATGGTGACCGGCGACTACTCCCGTGGCGCCGCCGGTCTGTGGATCGAAGATGGGGAGCTGACCTTCGCCGTAGAGGAAGTCACCATCGCCGGCAACCTGAAGGAGATGCTTAACAACATCACCTCCATTGCCGACGACCTGGAATTTCGCGGGTCGGTTGCCTCACCCACCCTGCGCATCGACGGAATGACCATCGCCGGGGAATAATCATCTCGTCGGGCGAAACTGCCCTGCGAGTGAGTCTTCCGGGGGCCTATGAGAGCCGGTCTAGCCAACTCCATCCGCTTCGATCCGGCTGATCCCCGCTCCAGCCTGGGCGGTCTCCCTGAGGCTCCGGCGGTTTTCGCACTGTGTGCGGCCAATCCCGCGGCCGAGCCTTACCTCAGCAAGACGCCCAACCTGCGCCGCCGTCTGATGCGCTTTCTGCGCGGACCCCAAACTGCTAAGGGCCAAAGCGAAGTGCCCCGGACCAAGCGTCTGCAACTGGCGCACATGGTCGACCATATTGAGTACACGGTCACTGGGTCCGAGTTTGAATCCTCTTTGTGCCTCTACCAAGCTTCGCTGCGCGCCTTCGGTGACCGGGCAAAAAAGCGCCTGCGTTTGCGCCCTCCGATTTTCTTGCGGATGTCGGTCGACAACCCCTACCCCCGGGTTTACGTGACGGCCAAGATCAGCAAGACTGCGGCCAACGCGCTTTTTGGTCCGTTCCCGTCACGCGCGGCGGCCGAGCGGTACGCGGATGAGATGCTGAACCTGTTTTTGTTGCGCCGCTGCACGGAAGAACTTAACCCCGATCCCTCCTTTCCCGGCTGTGTTTATTCCGAGATGAAGATGTGCCTTGCCCCTTGCTATAAGGGCTGCTCGGATGAGCGGTACCGGCAGGAGTCGGCAGATGTGTTTGCTTTTCTCTCCACGCGCGGCACGTCCATGCTCGCCAGGCTGGAAGGCGAGCGCAACGCCGCTTCGGAGGCGATGGAATTTGAACAGGCTGCCACCATCCATCAGCGGATGCAGAAGGTTCAGGCCGTAGCCCACCTGGCCAGCGAGGCGGTTCATCCCCTGGCGCAGCTTTCCGGCGTCCTGGTGCAGCCGTCGGCTCAGCTTGACCATGTCGCGCTCTTCGCCCTGCGCCGTGGAGTCTGGAGTGGGCCGGCACTCTATTCCATCCTTGGCATGCGGCTGGCGAATGAGCGATCGGGGTCCAGTTCTCTCTTCGCTCATCCCTTCGCGCTGGAGCCTGTTCCCCTGGAGGGTACGCCGGTCATCGCCGCGAAAGATCTACTGGAGGCGCGGCTCGAGGAGGCGTTGTCGACGCTCGCTGAGTCGGCCCCGAAATCGGTCTCTTCGCAGACCTTATCGGACCATGTGGCGCTCTTCACGCAGTGGTTTTACCGGCCTGCGGCGCGGTCCACAGGGGAGATGATCTTTGCTGGAGCGGATGGAGAGGTGGCGCGCAAGCCGCTGCTGCGGGCTATCTCCCGCGTCGCCGCAAAAGCTAATAGCGCCAACCCGGAAGAGCTGGCCAAGCCGCCGATCCAGTGGCACGCTTAGGGCCGAGTGGACGCGCTGGGTGAGAACGCGAAAAGCAAATCGCAAATCGGAACCCGGCCCGTAGGGCCGGGTTCCGATTCACTTGGATTTCGCGCTCTTACCCATCGGTTGAAACCTCCTGCTACACTGAGGGAATCTTGAGGGGTAATCATGGTTGAATTAGTGCCATCCATCCTCTCTGCCGACTTCTCGAAGCTGGCCTCGGAAATCGAGGCCGCCGAGCGCGGTGGCGGCTCTGTTATCCATATCGACATCATGGACGGCCACTTCGTCCCCAACCTCAGCATGGGGCCTCCCGTCGTCAAGTCCCTGCGCAAAGTGACCAGCCTGCCGCTCGACTGCCACCTGATGGTCGACAATCCCGTCGAGTTCCTTGCCGAGTTCGCAGATGCCGGCGCCGACTGGATCAGTGTCCACTACGAGGCCTGCCGTCACCTGCATCGCACCCTCGAGGCGATCGCCCAGCACGGCATGAAACCCGCCGTGGTCATCAACCCGGCCACCCGGCCCGACGTTCTGATAGAAATCCTGCACATGGTTCACCACGTGCTGGTGATGAGCGTCAATCCCGGCTTTGGCGGCCAAAAATTCATTCCCTTCTCCCTGGACAAGATCAGACGCCTGGTCGGACTGCGCGCCGAGCTCGATCTCAACTTTAGAATCGAGGTCGATGGGGGGGTTGCTCATGAAACCATCGGCTCCGTGGTCGAGGCGGGCGCCGACCTGCTGGTCGCCGGAAGCGCCGTTTTTGACCCCGGACACCCCGAAAAAGAGGCCCGGACGCTGCTGAACCTGGCGTTGGAGGCAGAACAGCGCCGCCAGGGCCAAAATTTCCATTCCGCACCGGCTGCGGCCATTTAACATTAGGTAATATGGACCGACGGTGGCAGGGCACCACTGCCGGTCAAAAGAATTCGGTTTCCACGGCCGAGCGTCTGCCCATGAGGTGCTATGCAGCGTTTCCTATTCCGGCTTTTCACCCTGTGTCTACTTTGCGCGCTCCCCGCGCCCGCTCAGTTCGGCATCTTCAAGCCTTCCAAACCGGCGACCAAGCCGACGCCCGACGACCCGCTCGCCGGCCACGCGTCCAAGCAGCCCGATAAGGAGCTCTTCGACAAAGCCATGGTGGCCATGAAGAAGGGCAAGTTTGATGTCGCCCGGCTGGATCTGCAGACACTCCTGAATACCTATCCGGAATCCGAATACCAGATGCGCGCCAAGCTGGCCGTCGGCGATAGCTGGTTCAAGGAAGGGGGCACCGCTGCGCTGACCCAGGCGGAAGCTGAATATAAGGACTTCATCACCTTCTTTCCCAACCAGCCGGAAGCCGCCGAAGCACAAATGAAGGTCGCCGACATCTACTACATGCAGATGGAGAAGCCCGACCGCGATCCCAAGAATGCCGAGCAAGCTGAAGCGGAATATCGCACCATGATCCAGCAGTTCCCCGACTCCACCTTTGTGCCCCGGGCCAAGCAGCGGCTGCGGGAAGTGCAGGAAGTGCTGGCCGAGCGCCAGTACCAGGTGGGAAGCTTTTATGCCACGCACGAGAACTGGGCAGCGACCATTGCCCGGCTGCAAACAGTTACCGATAGCTATCCGCTCTATAGTCACAGCGACCTGGCGCTCATCGGGCTGGGTGATGCGTATGCAGCCGAAGCCCGCTACGTTCAGGGCCTGAACCAGATCAGTCCCAAGGCCAAGCAGGAACTCATGAAGGCCTACGATGACCAGGCCGCGGATGCCTACTCACGCGTGGTCACGCACTACTCCATGGCGGCTCATGTCGAGGATGCCCGGGAGCGCCTGATTGCGCTCAACCGCCCGGTGCCCGATCCTACCAAGGAGGAGCTCGCGGAAAGCGAGGCTGAAGAGCAAAGCCGTACGGGAATCACCTTTAAGGATCGTGCGCTGTTGCTGGTAAAGCGCGGCCCGGTGACGGTGAATGCTGCGCGTATCGGGGAACCGACCTTGACCGACCCTCCAGCGATCACGGCGCCCGATGTTCATAAGCGCGACGCTGCGCTGTTCACTGCGGCTCTCAATAATCAGCCTCTCCCCGCAGCGCCTGCGCTTGGGCCGCCTGCTACCGCAGTGGCCAGTGGTGAAGCCGCTCCCGCGGCCGAAGCCGGCGCTGGTTCGCCCCTTCAATTGGAGAATGTGCCCTCAGCGGATGGAGCACCGGCGGGCGGCGGAGCGGCTATTGGAGCAAGCATCGTCAGCACGGGTGAAGGCAGCACCGGCGCGGCCCCAACGCAGTCGGGACCGCCCACCTCTACACCTGCACCAGTGGGCCCACCGGTTACGGCAGCAGGGGCAGCTGCGGCGGCTGACGCAGCCGGAGTGCCCGGCGCGCAGAATCCCGGTGGATTGGCGACGGTCGGCCCGACTAATAACGAGCCTCTGCCTCCGGTGGAGAAGCCAGCCGAGGCTCCAGTACAGACAAACGACGTGAAAAGTGGGACTGCCGCCCAGGTGCAGACCGGCACCGATGCCGGTGCTACCAACGGCAAGAAGAAGCCCAAGGCGCCAAAATGCAATACCAACGATGAGTCTTGCAGCAAAGAGAAGAAAAAGAAGGGGCTGGACAAGCTCAATCCATTCTAGGAACTCCCCTCCCGCAGGGGCTAAAGCCCCGCGCATAGTGAAGGGTACGGGCTCAAGCCCGTACCCTTCACTGGTATTGAAAGAAAATCCCCATGCCGCGTGACCTGCCCAAAGCCTACGACCCGGCTGCCATCGAAGACCGTTGGGCAGCCTACTGGGTCGAAGAGGACCTGTTCTCCGTACCGCACACGGACACCGCCTCCTCTAAGCCCATCTTCACCATGTTGCTCCCCCCGCCAAATGTCACCGGGCGGCTGCACATGGGGCACATGCTGGAACACACCGAGATGGACATCCTTACTCGTTGGCGCCGCATGTGCGGGGACCTGGCGCTATGGATTCCAGGCACCGATCATGCCGGCATAGCCACGCAGTTGATGGTCGAGCGCCAGCTTGCTGAAGAGCACAAAACACGCCAACAGCTGGGCCGCGAAGCCTTTGTCGAACGGGTCTGGCAATGGAAGCAGCATTACGGCGCCGCCATCCTCGACCAGATGCGCCGGCTGGGTACCAGCGTGGACTGGTCGCGCGAGTACTTCACCATGGATGCGCCCCGCTCCGCAGCTGTTCGCGAGGCCTTCGTCCGGCTCTATGAAGAGGGGCTGATCTACCGCGGGGCCTACATCGTTAACTGGTGCCCGCGCTGCCAGACCGCTATCTCCGACCTGGAGGTGATCCACGAGGAGCAGCAAGGCAAGCTATGGGAGATCCGCTACCCCATCGTGGGAGAACCCGGCTTCGTTACCGTGGCAACCACCCGGCCCGAGACCATGCTGGGCGACGTGGCCGTCGCCGTTCACCCGGACGATGAGCGCTACGCTCACCTGCACGGCAAGATGCTCCGCCTACCGCTGACTGGACGCGAGATTCCTATCGTGACTGATAGCTGGGTGAGCCGTGAGTTCGGTACCGGCGCGGTTAAGGTGACACCCGCGCACGACCCCAACGATTTTGCGCTGGGGCAACGCCAAGGCCTGCCCTCAATTACCGTCATGGACGAGACGGCGCACATGAATGCCGCCGCCGGCGCGTATGCCGGTTTGGATCGCTACAAGGCGCGGCAGCGGGTTCTGGAAGATCTGGAAGCGCAACAACTGCTGGCTGGGGTGCGCGACCACGTGAACTCCATCGGCAAGTGCGACCGATGTAAGACCGTGGTTGAGCCTCTGCTTTCGACGCAATGGTTTATCAGAATTCAGCCGCTCGCCGACAAGGCCATCGCCGCGGTGGAGCAAGGCTTTATCCGCCTTACGCCCGAACAGTACGCCAAGACGTACTTCGAGTGGATGCGCAATATCCACGACTGGTGCATCTCACGCCAGCTGTGGTGGGGCCATCGTATTCCGGCCTGGCACTGCGCTGCATGCGGCAAAATTACCGTGGCCCGCACCACGCCCGAGGTCTGCGCCCACTGCGGCAGCGATCGCATCGAGCAGGAGAAGGATGTTCTGGACACCTGGTTCTCCTCCGGACTCCTGCCCTGCTCCACATTGGGCTGGCCGGAGCACCCGCCGGATCTCGACGCTTTTTACCCCACCCGCCAGCTGGTCACCGGCTTCGACATCCTGTTCTTCTGGGTCGCCCGCATGATCATGCTGGGCTGCCACTTCATGCTCGAAGAACCGCTGGCCGATGGAAGCAAGCGCACCCTGAAGGACGCCGTGCCTTTTCGTGAGGTGTACATCCATGCCCTGGTACGCGATGCCGACCGGCAGAAGATGTCCAAGACCAAGGGCAACGTAGTCGACCCCATCCAGGTGGTGGAACGCTTCGGGACAGATGCGGTGCGATTCACGCTGGCGGCGATGGCCGCGCCTGGTACAGACATCGCTTTCAGCGAGGAGCGCACCGACGGCTATCGCGCCTTCGCCAACAAAATCTGGAACGCCGCGCGGTTCATCTTCATGCAAATGGAGAGGGCCGCGGAGGCCGGTGTCGCGGTCGATTTGAGCCAGCTTCCGGTGGAGCCTGCCCGGGGGACCAGCACCCCACTCGAAGCCCGATGGATTCTTTCCCGCCTGCATCGCACTGCGGGCGAGATCAACCTGGCATTAGGGGAGTATCGCTTCCACGAAGCGGCCAACACGCTCTACAGCTTCTTCTGGGGCGATTTCTGCGACTGGTACCTCGAGGTGGTTAAGCTACGTCTTGATTTCAGCGGCCCCCCCACCCCAGTACGCTCGGCGCTGGCCACCTTGCTCGGGGTCTTCGAGTCGGCCCTGCGCCTGCTGTCTCCGGTTATGCCCTTTATCACCGAGGAGATCTGGCACGCGCTCTACGAAAATCATCCTCCGGCCAGGTCGATCGCGCTCACACGCTATCCTCAGGCGCAGCCAGAACTCGTCGATGGCGCGGCCGAGCAGCAGATGGACCGGATGCAGGAGCTGATCGTCGCGGTGCGCGATATACGCCGCAAGCTGGGCGTGGAAGAGAAGGCCACAGTGCCCATCCTGCTGCGGGTTGATCCTGCCGAGCGGGCGGGCATCGAAGAAAACAGCGACATCATCGGCCGCCTGGCCAAGGTCTCGACCATTGAGTTTGTGGATACCATGCCCGAGGGCGTGGGGGTACGCTCCGCTCCGGGATTCGATGTCGCCGTCCTCTATGAGCGTACGATCGATGTTGCAGTGGAGTGTGAGCGCCTGACGAAAGAGCTGGCACGTTTTGAGAAGGAAGTAGCCAATGCCGATCGCCAATTGGCGAATGAGGGCTTCCTCGCCAAAGCTCCGGCGAACGTGGTGGAAGGACTGCGCCGCCGCGCCGCCGAGTTGAGCGTGCTGATTCCCAAGACCCGCAGTGCGCTCGAGAGCCTCGACTGCGACCATGAGCGGCTGGTTCACTAAGGAAGGCCAATGGATTGGAAGAGTAGGCGCGTTGAGGCCACCCTGGAACAGGCGCTAGTAGAAGATCGGGCGACCAACGACGTCACCACTGCCATGACCATCGAACCAGGGTTGCGGGCGTCGGGTACTGTCTTCGCCAGGCAGGATTGCGTGATCTCCGGCCTGGGGTGTATCCCCCGTTTTCTGGAGATCTTCATCCGGCTCGACAAGAAGACCTCGAGCCGTTTCGAGGTCATTAACCACCCCGAGATGTTCGACGGTGTCCGGGTCAAGAAAGGCCAGGCGGTGGCCGTGATTCGGAGCAATGCTCGCGTCATTCTGGCCTGCGAACGCGTCATTCTGAACTTGATGCAACGGATGAGCGGCATCTCCACCTGCACCCGAGAGTATGTGGACGCGGTGGCCGGCACCAAGGCCAAGGTGTTGGACACCCGCAAGACGGTTCCCGGCCTTCGCGTGCTGGACAAATACGCCGTCCGCTGCGGCGGGGGTGAGAGCCACCGGCTCGATCTTTCCGATGGCATTCTGATCAAGAGCAATCACATTGGGCTTGGTGGCGGTATTCCCAAGGTCCTGGCCCGCGCCCTTGCGGCGCGAACGCCCGGCCAGACGGTGCAGTGCGAGGTTCGCAATCTGGCGGAACTGGAGCAGGCTCTGGATAGCGGGGCGGAGTCGCTCCTGTTGGACAACATGTCCCCAGGCGAGACCAAAAAGGCGGTCGGCATCGTGCGCGCTCGCGGGCTTGCCATCCCACTCGAAGCCTCGGGCGGCATCATCACGCTCGAAAATATCCGGAAGTACGCCCTCGCCGGGGTCGATTTCATTTCGGTTGGCGCGCTGACGCAATCCGCCGCTGCGGTTGAGCTGAGCTTGCGTGTAACCACGGACATTTTCTAGGAGAGTCTGGGTGAGAGCTCAGACTACGCCCAGGACCTTCTATTGCTTAATCCCGCCCAAGAAGACGCTTACGATCTAGCTGTAATAGACAACGCTCTGGCCGGGACGCCATTCGCCGGCAAGGTTCGCTACTTCCCTTCCATCCACTCCACCAACGTATTGGCTATGCGCGAGGCCGACGAGGGGGCTCCGGAAGGCATGGTCTACCTGGCCGACGAGCAAACCGCCGGCCGCGGCCGGGGCGCCCATAGCTGGCACTCGGTTCCGGGTGCCGGCATCTACGTCAGCATCCTTCTGCGTCCGCGCGTCGCGCCCGCGGACATCCTTTGGCTTTCGCTGGCCGCAGGTCTCGCAGTGCGTCAGGCAGTGCGCCAGCTCTACCTCGCTCGAGGCCGATATCCGCTGGCCCAACGACCTGCTCTTCGGCAAGAAAAAGTTCTGTGGCATTCTCACCGAGCTAAACGCTGAGGTCACGCGCGTGCGCCACGCCGTGGTGGGCATTGGCATCAACGTGCACCAGGAGAGTTTTCCCGGCGAGCTTGCACTCAGCGCTTCCTCCCTGCGCAGCGAAAGCGGGAGATCGTGGGCGCGGCAGGATCTGCTGATCGCTTTGTTACAATCGCTTTACCGGGAGGCACAAGCGCTCAGCGCGGAGACAACCGGCGCGGCCTCGAACATCCTCAGCCGCCTGGAAAATGCTTCTACCTGGATTCGCGGCAGGCACGTGCACGTAGATGAGGGCCCAGGCTACGCGGGCGTCACTGCGGGCCTTGACGCGCGCGGTTTCCTTCGGGTGCGCACAGCTGAAGGCCTTCGCACCGTACACTCCGGTGGCGTCCGGGATGAATGACGGGAACTCTATGCTGCTCACCCTCGACGTAGGCAACACCAATACCGTTCTCGGCCTTTACCGCCTCGCCTCCGATGAGTTGATCACCCACTGGCGCATCAGCACGCTCCGGACCCAGACGGCGGACGAATATGGCGTGCTCTTTCTCAATCTTTTCGCCATGCGGAAGGTGGAAGCCACTGAGGTCTCGGCCATCATCATCTCTTCCGTGGTGCCGCCGCTCGAGTCCACTCTGCGCCAGGTGTGCGAGCGATATTTCAACCTCAAGCCCATGTTTGTGGAACCCGGCATCAAGACCGGCATGCCCATCCTGGTCGATAACCCCACCGAGGTGGGCGCCGATCGCCTGGTAAATAGTGTGGCGGCTTTCGGGCGCTACGGTGGTCCGTGCATTGTCGTTGACTTCGGCACCGCCACGACCTTCGATGTGATATCAGCCAAGGGCGAATACATGGGTGGCGCGATTGCTCCGGGTCTTGCGATCTCGGCCGAAGCGCTCTTCGCGCGCGCCGCGAGATTATCCCGGGTCGATGTAAAAAAACCGGCCAAGGTGGTCGGCACCAATACCGTCGCGGCGGTCCAGAGCGGGCTGTACTACGGTTACATCGGCCTGGTGGATGGCATCCTGGAGCGCATTCTGAACGAGACGCGGGGCCCGGACTCGGCGGCTGCGAAGATCATTGCCACCGGCGGCCTGGCCCACCTCATCCTCGATGATTCAAGGTTTATCCAAACCGTCGACGACATGCTCACAATCGATGGGCTGCGCCTGATCTACGAACGCAACCGTGTAGCCAAGATCAAGCATAGCCACAGCGAAGCAGCCGGAAAGCACGCCTGACGCAGTCGTGCAAAATTACTTCAACTACTTTACTGAGATTGAAGAACACTTCCAGCGCCGCCGGGGCTCGCTGCTTCTGCTTTCCACTATCGACTGGGCACTGATCGAAACCTGGCGCGAAGCCGGCATCCCACTGGCTGCGGTGATTAAGGGCATCGACACCGCCTTCGACAAATACGACGCGCGGAAGAATAAGGCTCGCGTGCGGCGGGTGAACGGCCTGGCTTACTGCGCCCAGGAAGTGATCTCTGCCGTGGAAGAGATGAAGGAGGCCGCGGTCGGAGCCGCCCCTGCCCGGCCAAGCCCCGCAGACCGAAGGCTTCGAACAGGAACGGATCGCAGCCCATCTGGAAGCAGCAGCGCAGCAGCTCCGTGCTGCGCCACACAGTGGATCACTGGCCGAGATCGCCGATCGTCTCCAGGCGCTCGCCGGCGAGGTGAGAGGCAAACTGCCCCACCTCGAAGAGCTGGAGCAGTCCCTCAGTGTGCTCGAAGAAAAGCTCTT
Source organism: uncultured Acidobacteriaceae bacterium (assembly GCA_963787145.1). Classification (GTDB taxonomy): domain Bacteria; phylum Acidobacteriota; class Terriglobia; order Terriglobales; family Acidobacteriaceae; genus PALSA-350. The sequence continues at coordinate 34,840 of CAWBBY010000014.1, read as the reverse complement.
TGCAATCCTCCTGACTACCACGCCGGAAGCCGTGTTGCTGGCGCTGCGTCAACAAGCCGGCGCCGAACTGGCCCCTTACCGTAGCCGCATGCCCGCGATGCAGATACGCCAGGTGGAACAGCAATTTCTGCACAAACAGCTGCTGGAAAAATTCAACCTGCCGCGGCTCAGCCTGTTCTATATGAGCCAGGCATGAAGCTGCGCATCGAGAAGGCGGTCTATGGTGGAGACGGCCTGGCGCGCATTCCTGCGGATGAGACGGCATCCGGCGGCAAGACGGTCTTTGTTCCTGGAACGCTGCCCGGCGAACTGGTAGAAGCCGGCATCACCACGGACCGCCGCAGCTTTTCGACCGGTGAACTCGATGCCATTCTCGAGCCCTCTCCGGAGCGGGTCGTACCCGGCTGCGAATATGTTCCCCGCTGCGGCGGCTGCCAGTACCAGCACGCCAGCATTGCATTTCAGTTGCAGATGAAGCTCGACATCCTGAAGGAGACGCTGGCGCGAGCGCACGTCCCTGTCCCCGCCGAGATCGGCAGCCTGACAGGGCGGCCCTGGGGCTATCGCAACCGCGTTCGACTCCACGTGATTAAGCGGGCGGGCATCGCGCTGGGCTATCGCCGGCGAGGATCGCACGACCTGCTGCCAGTAACCCATTGTCCGATCGCCGCTCCCCTTCTCGAACAGGCGGTCGCCGCGGTCACCCGCATTGGCGCCGGCCTCGAGAGCCTCTGCGACGAAGTGGAATTCTTCACCAACAGCGAGCAGGACCAGTTGCTCGTCTGTCTCTGGCCGGGACCACGCCAGAATCGACAACCGGCGCGCCAGCGTGAACAGGCCCTCGAAGCGTTCGCTGAACAACTGCATGCGCAGCTGCCCGTACTCACCGGGGTGGGGCTTTTTGCAGAGGGCGAGATGATGCATTGGGGGGAGCGCTCTCTCACCTACACGGTCTCTGGACATCCCTACCAGGCAAGCCTAGGCGGCTTCTTCCAGGTCAATCGCTTTCTGCTGCCCGAGTTGCTGCGGCTGGCGGTGGAAAAGCGATCGGGCCGCTTGGCCTGGGATCTCTATTCCGGCGCCGGGCTGTTTGCGCGGGCGCTCGACTTTGAAAACGTAACCGCGGTAGAATCCGCAGGATTCTCGGCCGACGATCTGAAGCATAACCTGGCGGGCAAGGCACACCGCGTTGTCCGTTCCAGCACACTCGACTTTCTGCGCAGCCAAACCCGCGGCCCGGCCCGGGCAAAGCCCGAACTCATTTTGCTCGACCCGCCTCGTGCCGGGCTGGGCAAAGAGATTTGCACCCACCTGGCGAGTATCGCCGCTCCTGCCATCGTCTATGTCTCCTGCGATCCGGCTACGCTCGCTCGCGACCTGCAGTCACTGTTACAATTTGAGTACTCCGTGCAAACGATTCACATGGTGGACCTTTTCCCACAAACCTTCCATATGGAAATTGTAAGTTTCATTAAGCGTAATTAATGTGTTGCCGCCTGGAAGGCCTGTGTGATGCTTAGCCAGCAAATCCCGATAGAAATAGGACGGGTGCCCCAGGTTCGCCTCGGCGTACCTGGGCCGACAACGATATGTTTCGAATGCTTTCCCTATCCCACACGCGATTTTGCAGTCGGTATAGCAAAAGCGATCGTAAGGGCTGCGCCCATCTTTTTCGGCCCACGTACGCTCGGGCGAACGTGGGGCACCCGTCATGACACAGGCTGCTGTGGCGAGAAGTCGAAGCCTCGAACGGCTTTCCTTCGCCACTGCGCCCTCGCTTTACGCCGCCTTGTGGCTCTCGACCGGCATCGTGCTGGCAACCTCTAACTGGATCGCTCCTGGCGTACTGATCGCCGCTGCTTTGCTGCTCACAGCCCTCTCTGTGCTGGCTGCGCGGAAGGCGCTCCGCGTCGCCCTCCTGCCATTGGCCTGCACTTGGCTTTTGCTGGGCCTGTTGCTCAGCGAGATCGAGCCCTCTCCCGACCCCCAGACACAACTTAGCCTGATAGCGGACGCTGGCGGCGCCACTACGATCGACGGTGAAGTTACCCGCACCACGCCTATCCGCCTCACGCAATCCAATTCGCCGTTCGGCAACACCACCAGGGAAGAACAGAGTGAGAGTCTGGACCTGCGCATCACGTCCGCGGATGGCCGCCCGGCGGCAGGCGGTCTGCGGGCTACTCTTTACAGCCCTGCCGATCAGGCATTCCCGTCGATCCATTGCGGGGACCAGATCCACTCCCTGATCGCTATGCATTTGCCGGAGCGCTATCTCGACCCCGGCGTGTGGGATGCTACCGCGTGGCTGCGCCAGCAAGGCATCGGCGTGATAGGTTCGCTGAAAGCATCCGGCGCCACATTCACCCATGGGCCCGCACGAGGCAGCTTTGCCTGCTGGCTGCATTCCGTGCAGCAGGCCGGCAGCCAACGGCTGATCAATTTCGCCGGCTCCTCTACGGCGTCGCGCCTACCGCGATGGCTGCTGCTCAGCCACGAGGATGCGGGCATGCTGAGCGCCATGATCCTCGGTGATCGCACCTACCTGGATCACCAGGCTCGAGTGGGCTTTGAACGCACCGGCTCCTTTCATCTGCTGGTCGTCTCCGGCATGCACCTGGCGATCTTCGCTGCATGCATCTTCGCCCTGGCTGCCCTGCTGCGGCTACCCCGCTTCTGGTCGACCACCGTGACCATCGTGTGCTCCTTCTGCTACGCACTGCTAGCAGGATTCGGCGAACCGGTGCAGCGCTCCTTCTGGATGGTGACCCTCTATCTGCTCGCGCGCCTGCTCTTCCGGGAACGCAATAGCCTCAACGCTATCGGCTTTGCCGCCGTCTGCTTGCTCGCCCTCGATCCGCGATCACTTACGGGGGCGAGCTTCCAGATGACGCTGCTCTCGGTGCTGATCGTTGCCGGAGTCGCTGTCCCTGTGGCCGAGCACACCTTCGGCCCCTACCTGCGGGCGGCGAGGAACGTGGGCCTGGTCGTCATCGACCCTGGCCTGCCTCCCACCCTGGCGCAATTTCGCGTTACTCTGCGGCTCATCGCCGACCACCTGCAACCGTTTACCGGCCGCCGCCTCGCCCGGTTCCTGCCCCCCGCCCTTGTCCGCCTTGTGCTACGCATCTTCGAGCTGCTGCTGGTCTCGGCGCTGATCGAGCTGGCCATGTCCCTCCCCATGGCCATCTATTTCCACCGCGTCACGGCGCTAGGCTTACCGGTCAATCTGGTGGTCGTCCCGCTGATCGGACTGGCGCTCCCCTCTGCCCTCATCACCTTTTGCACCCTGCTTCTGTGGCCCTCACTGGCCATTGTGCCGGCGGCCGTCACTGCGGCTATGCTGCACGCCATCAACGGAATCGTGCGGCTCTTCAGCACCATGGGTGCGGGAGACATTCGCCTCTCCAGCCCGGGTAGCCTCGCCATCGTTGCCGGCATACTGTTGATCGGCCTGGCGGTGTGGGCGGCTCGCAACAGCCGCTTTCCTGTCGTGGGCCCGATCGTTGCGCTAGCCTGTTCCGCGGCCTGTGTCTTTTATCCCCGCGCCCTCGCCTACCATCCCGGCGTACTCGAGGTCACCGCCATCGATGTCGGCCAGGGAGATTCTCTGCTGCTCGTCTCGCCGCAAGGGAAAACCCTGCTCATCGATGCCGGCGGTCCCATCGGGGGCGCTCAGGCTTCCAACGCCAACTTTGAAATCGGCGAAGACGTCGTCTCACCTGTCCTGTGGTCCCGCAATATCCGCCGGCTCGATGCCGTCGCCCTCACCCACGCGCACAGCGATCACATGGGCGGAATGCCCTCCATTTTGCAAAACTTTCGTCCCCGGCAGCTTTGGGTAGGCAGCAACCCGAGCATTCCGGCCTACGAGGCGCTCCTGGCCGAGGCTCGCCGGCTCAACATTCCAGTCGAATCCATGGCTGCCGGCGACCACTTTGCCTTCGGCGGCACGCAGGTCGAAGTGCTTGCCCCACCAGCCGGTTACACCCCCGGCCCCGCCGCCAGCAACGACGATTCCCTGGTGCTTCATGTGGCCTACGGGCAAACCTCAGTCCTGCTCGAGGGCGATGCCCAAGCGGCCAGTGAGCAGCACATGCTGGCTGAGGCGCTTCACTCCGATTTGCTGAAGGTTGGCCACCATGGCAGCAAGACCTCTACCACTCCCCGCTTCCTGGCCGCGGTGGCGCCCAGGTATGCGGTCGTCTCCGTCGCCCACCACAACCCCTACGGCCATCCCAAATTGGAAATCCTCCGCCGCCTGCAGGATGATCATGTTCGTACCTTCCGCACCGATGCCCTGGGCGCCACGTCCTTCTACCTGGATGGCAGCTCGGTGACGGCACAGCCCTTGGCGGCAAAGTAACTCCAGCGCCGGGTAACCGAGGGGGCATGTACCCCGTGCCCGCAAAGGCAGCTTTTTGTGTTTCCCTGCCACGGGTTCCGTTATACGATTCGCACAAAGCAAGCTCAGCATTTTCACTTCTGAGGCACACAGAGCAACCAGACCGGTCGCGGCTTTTCCTCAAGAAAAGCCGCACATCGCTGGACTTGACAGGGCAGCGTAGAAGTGAAAATGGTTTAAAAATCGGAGGAAGGATTTCTCATGGGTTCACGCGAGTCCGGTCGCAACGATGAATCTTCCCCCCACACGCTCAATTCTGGTCAATCCGCCCAATCCGCGCAGGAGAAAATAGAGGAACAGCGCAAGATCCGCCGCCTGCAGATGATGATGGACATGGTCATGTCGGTGATCAGCCAGGATGGGAGCCTGACCGTAGACCAGGCCGCGGAGCTGGTAGCGGACAGCAAGAGGGCCGCGCTGGCTATGTTTCCGGATAAAGAATTGGCTTACAACATTATCTATAAGCCGAGACTGCAGCGGTTGATGCGCGAGCGCTATCGCATTCAATAAGGCTTACTTGGGCGCCATGCTTACCAGGCGCATGGTGATCGTTCCCCAGAAAAGCCGGGCCCGCATCTGCACCGGCATGTGACGGTCATCATCGCTATACCAGATCCAGATATTGCCGCGGTTCTTGACCACGCCTGCATCGGCGATGGGCTGCACCCGGATGGTTTGAAATGTTCCCGCCAGGGTGACTACCTGTTCCTTTGCCTCGGCCTTCATGGTCACATCGACCACCCGCATGGCGTCGGCTACCGGCATGTGAAAGATCCCTCCCGGCTGCAGCGGTTGCGATCCGCCATAGAAGATCGCGGACATCAGGTCGGTCACGCAGGGAGGGATCGGCGATTCCTGGTGCTTGCTGGTTCCCGTAACCAGATTCTTCTCTTCCAGTACTTGTTTGCGCTCGCTCGGAAGAAATCGCAGGGTGCTGACCAGTTGCCGTCGGCCCTCCTGGAGCTGCTTGGCGAAGCTGGTGGAACAACCCGTGGTGCGGTTGAAGTACGACTCAAAGCGATCATTCACGCGAAAGAGCAGGTTCACGGCGCCGATCGACTCGCCGGTGGCGACAACGTGCTGCATGCCTCCCACCTGCTCCAGGTGGAAAGTGGCGGTACCCGCGGGGAAGACGCGCCAATCCACGGCATAGGTGAGCGTTTGCTTGGTGGGGAAGGAGAAATTTGCCGCCGGCGGAAGCAAAGGAGGAAACGTCTGCGCGACGGCAATCAGCACCGCGCAGACACATGCCACTGACGCGACAAGTCTTGGATACCGTATCACCGTCCACTTTCTCCAGGGAATCAATGGCGGAGCCACAGCGTGGCCACCAATACAGCGTAAACGGCACAGGCACCCAAAAGGGAATTGTACTCGCGGTGTTTACGATAGAGCGCCCCAGAGAAGCTACCCTCGTCCTTTATTGGGATCGGTGTCAGCCGGGGCAGCAGGCGGGGCACGCGTTGGGCATAGCCGGCAAAGGCGGGAAAGGTGGCGCGTAAAAACTGTTCCTCGGAGTAGATGGTGGGCACATAGATGATGGTGAAGAGGAGCGCCAGAAGAAGCGTGATCCACAGGCTGCGGGAGGCGGCGGCAAAGCCGAAGGCCATGAGGACGGAGCCGAGGTACAAGGGGTTGCGCGTGTACGCGTATGGGCCGGTCACGGTCAGCTCCGCGTTCTTCTTTACATACCCTGAGGCATAGGCGCGCAGGAGAAGCCCGGGTACAACCAGGAGCAGGCTCCACGCCAGAGACGCCAGGCTGGGGCGGGCCCTCCACAGGTAAAAAGCGGCAAAGAGAAAACCCGTAGGCACGCGAATGCGCCGCGCCACGCGGCTCCAGTTACTCAGCACCGCTGCCCCAGCAGCTCGTTCGCCGCATCCACAACCTGCCGCGGAGTAATGGTCAGCAGTCCGGCCTCCGGATCAGCATGCCGGGAGTGGTCGCGCTTGCTCTCCGGGTGCCGCAGGACCCGGAACGGCACCCCAAAGGGACCGTTTCGCCTGGGATCGGTAGGCCCATAGATACCCACCACCGGCTTGCCCAGTGCGCAGGCCAGATGAAGCGGTCCGGTGTCCCCGGCGATGACCAGGCAAACCCGGCGGGTCAGGGCGATTAGCCGCTCCAAAGTTGAGTCGGACGCTGTAAACTCGGGCGCCCGGGCAACATCCCCGCTGGCGCGCACTACCTCGGCAGCGATCCCCTGCTCCTGCGGGCCGGCGTTGACCAGCACCATGCAGCCTTGCGCGTGCAATGCAGCCGCGACCGCTCCGTAGCGCTCGGCAGGCCATCGCTTCGCTCCCCAGCCCGCACCTGGGCTCAGCAGGACCGCGGGCCCGTTTGCTCCACGCAATACTTCATCCGCCCAATCTTCCGCCGCGCGGTTGCATGGCAAGGGGGGAAGAATCGGAGAAAGCGGTTCCCCCGCGGCCGCGGCGCAAACGTCCACGGCTTGCTCGATTACGTGCACTCCTCGGGTTGCAACACGCTCGCCGAAAAGCCAGCGTGAGGCCCACTCGCGCGGCTGGTCTTCCCCAATCATCCGCGGGGCGCCGGCCAGCCGACCAGCAAGCGCCGAGCGCACTGCGCCCTGCAGATCGATGCACAGATCATAGCGCTCCGCCCGCAGTGCATGGCGCAAAGCGGCGATCTCTCGCAGCGTCTCTCCTCGCAGGGGAGCGCGAGCCCATTCTTTGGCTTTTACCAGGTGCGTGCGATTTACCAGTGGCATCTCGCCGCCGTCTCCACAAAGAAGAGTGCGCCAGCGAGGCTCGACCGCCCAACCCAGATACCACGTTGGATGGGCCTTCCGCAGAGCAGCAACCGCCGGCAGGGCATGCAGAATATCGCCCATCGCGCCCAGCCGCACAATCAGGACGCGGGTTGGCTCAGATTGCTGTGACAATAGGTCGATTTTCTCATAAATCAGACTTCACCCAGGCGGGGCCTGCAACAGCGCAGACAGCTCTCTGCACACCGCGTCCTCGTCCTTCATCGCGACCTCAAGCGATGCAATGCGCAGCGGCGCCACGGCGTTCAGGCGCAGGCGCATGGCGGCGTCAAGCTTCACTTCGTCCTTGGCCGTGGTCACAAATGCGTCACATCCACGACGCCGGCCGAGCTCGGCCAAGCGGTCGATGTCAGTCGCGGTATAACGATGGTGGTCGCGAAAGCTCATCCACTCCAATGCATCAACACCGGCCGCCGCCAGGGCAGCAAAAAATTCCGCCGGCCGGGCAATCGCGCAGAAGGCGAGCGCGCGCTTGGCTGGGCTCGAGATAAGCAGCGTGCGTTGCACGCGCCAGAAGCGGCATTCCTTCCCCACATAGGCACGCAGCGAGAACTCGAGCTCCGCGTCCTCCTGGCGCAGCACAATCACGCCGGCGCGCTCGAGCGAAGAGAGCCGCTCCCGCAGCCGTCCTGCCGGTAGCAGCCGCTCCCGCAGATCGCTCCGATGAATGACGACAATGTCCACGTTGCGCGCCAGTTGGCGATGCTGAAATCCATCATCCAGCAGATGAACATGGCGGCCTTCTCCTGCGATTTCGGCTTCCGCCAGCAGGCCGGCTTCGTACCGGCTGGCACCGACGTACACCGGGACCCCCGTTGCCCGCGCGATGAGCAGGGGTTCATCTCCAAAGCGCTCCGCATCCCCTGCGCTATCAACGCGACGAATGCCTTTGGTTGACCGCCCATAGCCGCGCGACAAAACGTCCGGACGGAAACCGTTGCGTTCGAGCAGCCGCGCCAGGCAGATCACCAGCGGGGTCTTGCCTGCGCCACCCACGGAGAGGTTGCCGATGCTGATCACCGGCCAGCGCAGCCGCTGCGCCTCCATGCGGTCAAAGCGCGCGTTTCTGGCGCGCACCAACGACCCATATAGCAATGCGAAGGGAGCCAGCAACGGGGTCATGAGGCTTGCTGCTGCGGCAGTAATCCCAATAACGCGGTGATCGCCCGCCCGGTGGCCCCGGATTGATGATGGAAGACCTCGAGCGCCCGCACGCCCAGAGTGTTGGCGGCCTCGTCATCGGTCAGCAGATTTTCCAGAATAGGAACCAGTGTTTCGATGGTGGCCAACTTGAGTGCTTCGGCGTAAACCAGGGTGTCTATGATGGCGCGGAAGTTCGCATAGTGCATCCCCATGACAACGGGGACGGCGAATTGTGCCGGCTCCAGGGGATTATGGCCTCCCGCCGGAATCAGGCTGCCGCCCACGAAAGCGACCGAGGCCAGCGCATAGACAGATGCCAGCTCGCCGATCGAGTCCAACAGGATCACCGTACCCGGTTTGATTTTTGACGGGCGCTTTATCCAATTGGACCGGCGTACGTTTAGCTGCTTGCGGTTCTTCAGCAACTGAGCAACCTTGCCAAACCGCTCCGGATGCCGCGGGGCAAGAATCATGACGGAGTCCGGGATGGTCTTGCGCAACTGCTCAAAGGCATCCAGCAGGATCTCTTCTTCTCCCTCGAGCGTGCTGCCGCACACCAGCACGCGGACTCCACTGGGCAGCTTCTCGCGCAGCGCGGTGGTGATCGCGGCCGGCTCGGCACTGCGTACGTCGAATTTCAGATTGCCTCCGAAGGAGACCCGGCCTGCGGGTGCTCCAATCGCCTTCAGCCGTTTCGCGTCTTCCTCACTTTGGGCCAGCACGATGGAGACCCCGGCCAGGATTTGCTTCCATAAGAAACGGAGCCTCAGATAACGCGGCAGCGAGCGATCGGAGATGCGCCCATTGACGACCGCCACAGGAATGGCAGCGCGGCGGCAAGCAGTCAGCAGATTGGGCCAAAACTCCGTCTCCACCAGCACCAGCAGTACGGGATCCAATCTCTTCAGGTAGCGTCCCACAATCCAGGGGAAATCCAGCGGGAAGTAGAAGGTATGGTCGGCGCCGGTACGCTCCCTGGCCAACCTCTGCCCCGTCCGGGTGGTGGTCGACAGCAGCACGCGATACTGCGGCGCGCAGGCGCTCAACTCGTTGACCAGGCGACTGGCGGCCAACACCTCGCCTACCGACACTGCGTGCACCCAGATGGTCTGCCTGGTGTCGCCTTCTCGCAGACGATCGGGCACCCGCCCCAGCCGCTCGCTGAGTCCCTCGCGGTATTTGCCTTTGGTGGCCATCGCCAGCAAATAATAGGGCAGGCCCAATACCAGCACCACGAACAACGCGAAGCTATAGACGAGGAGCGGCATGGCCGGCCTCTCTACCTGCAACACCTTTACTCGCCAAACCTTTACTCGCTACACCAGGGAAGCTCATAATCGAAGGCGGGAATGCCTCGCCGATCAGTTCTGTCTGCATTGCTTGCCGTTGCGCTGCTCTCGTGTCCGCTCTTGCTCTTCCGGGCCCGCGCCGGCGAACATGCTCCGCCTCCTGCGGGAGTAGCGACCAGCTATCCGGCTTTTGACCAGCATCCCAACGAGCAGGTGGCGATCGCCGCCGATCCCTATAACACCAAGGAAAAGGCATCGATCTTCCGTTTCAAGTACCTGGAATATGGTTTTATGCCCATCCGCATCATTGTTACCAATAACGGAGATAAGCCCATCTCCCTGATCGATGCGCGCATCAACTTCATCACTGCCGCGGGGGACAAGATACCAGCGGCCACCCCGGAAGAAGTGGAGCGCCGCATCGGTGTGAAGCGCCCCGACAGCGGCTACAAATTGCCCGGTCCTCTGCCGCGCATAGGGAACAAGTCCACTAAGAACAAGGACGTCGATGAGGACTTTCATACCTATGAGTACTCGGCGGTGGCCGTTGAGGCCCACACCACCCGCGCCGGCTTTCTCTTCTACGATGTGCAAGGGCTCGCCAATCCGCTGGCGGGCGCAAAGCTCAATCTGCGCTTGCTGCGCAATTCCGAGGGGAAAGAGCTCTTTTACTTCGAGATCCCCTTTGATAAGTACCTGGCGACCAAGGGCGCTACGGCGGACAACTAGAGCGGAATTACTCGTAGTAGGTGGCCGTCGTCGCGTCCGTCTCCCAGATAGTGCAGTCCTTTACCACCACGCGGCCGCCGGTCATCTCGCTTAGTTGACGGTTGGTTTCATCGTAGAAGTAACGCGCCAGGTTTTCCGCCGACGGGTTGAGCTCGACGAAAGGCTCGAGGTCATTGAGCATCTGGTGGTCGATACGGTCGATGACCGGTCGCATCACCTGCTTGAGCAGCTTGAAATCCAGCAGCAGCCCGGTTGCGTCCAGTGAGCTGCCGCGCAGCGTCAGCCGAACCTTGTAGTTGTGGCCGTGGGGGTTCTCACACTTGCCCTGATAGTTGCGTAGGTAATGCCCGGAAGAGAATCCCGATTCGACCGTAACTTCGTACATGGCCTGTATTTCCCTCTTCCGATTGTAGCTGGTATCTACTTGCGGCCTTTGTTGCGGCTGAGGCGGGCCAGGCCTTCGTTCAGTTCCCGTCGCATGCGTTCCTCGCTCCTGCGCTCTACCTGTTCGAACATCGCGGTCAATATCCCTGCGAGGGCGGAGAGGAGGGAGGTCAGCAGGAGTACCAGGCCGATCGTCTTCCACAGCGAGCCGTTAGCCGGCAGGCCGGGCTGCAGGGCGTTGGGGATTAGGCTCATCCCGCAGGAAACGAGCGAAAACAGCAGCAGCGAAGCTGCCAACAGGTAGAGGTTCCGCGACATTGCGCCTTTCATACAAAGGCCTCACTCCGGGGGCCGAGTGGAACAGCAGATCCCTCCACTCCGCTTCCAACCCTACTCGAAGAAGCGTTCCACTTCCGCGATGTCCCGCGTTAGCCGGTAGGGTGGCAGGCTCTCCAGAAAAACCTTCCCGTACCGTTGCCGCTCGATCCGGGGGTCCAGCAACACCAGCACGCCCCGGTCTTCGAGAGAGCGGATCAGCCGCCCAAAGCCTTGCTTCAGAGTAATCACCGCCGCCGGCACCTGGTAGTCGAAGAATGGATTGGCCCCGCTGGCCGCAACCGCCCGCATGCGTGCCGAAACCACCGGGTCCGTCGGTACCGCGAAGGGAAGCCGGTCGACGATCACGCAGCTCAATGCCTCGCCTTGCACATCAACCCCCTGCCAGAACGAAGAGGTCCCGAAGAGCACGGCGTTGGGCGTGTTGCGGAATTCCTCGAGCAGCGCCTTGCGCGGCGCAGTTCCTTGCAGCAGGCAAGGATAATCCAGCTCGGGCAGCAGGCGCTCATAGAGATCGCGCATCTGCTGGTAGCTGGTAAAGAGACAGAAAGCGCGGCCGCGCGTGATATCAAGCACGCGCCGGATGCTGCGCGCCGCCTGGGCGCCGAAAGTGGGCTCACGTGGGTCCGGCATCCCGGGCGGCAGATAGAGCAGCGCCTGCTCTTCGTAACGGAAATGAGAGGGCACAACCAGCTCCCGCGCATCGCGCAGCCCAAGCCGCTTTCTCAGATGCCCAAACCCGCCCTGCACGGTCAGCGTCGCAGAGGTGAGAATCACGCTGGGATATTGTTCGAAAAGCAAATCCGAAAGCAACTCAGAGACATCGATGGGCGTCGCCTGCAAATAGGTATTGCGGCCTCCCTGGCGAGGGGAACCGCCTCTGCGCTCTATCCAGAAGACGGTGTTGACGCTCTCCGCCTCCATCAAAAACCGCAAATGTTCGCGAATGTCGGCCACGCGCTTCTTCAGCCCTAGCGCCTCTTCCACGCCGCGCAGCCTTTCCAGTTCGCCCTCCATACGGTGCAGCGCGTTCATCACCGCCAGGTAGACGTCACCGTGTTCCTCAAGAAACTGCTCGCGCTGCTCGAAGGGCATCCGTCCCTCGCCTTGCCCGCCGCCGCGCGGCAGCGCCGCAAAGAACATCCTCGCCCGCTCGCGCAGCATCTCTCCACAGCCCTTCAGCGCGGCGGAGTGAGCCTGCTTGGCGCGCAGCAGCGTCTCCATGTCGCGCACCAGCTCTTCCAGCCGCACATTGCTCAGGCTTATGCCGAAGTAACTCGATGCAACATCTTCCAGCTCATGGGCTTCATCGAAGATCACGGCCGCCGCTTCCGGCAGCACACCCGCATCCGGAGCTGCCCGCGCCTGCTGCTTGATCGCCAGGTCGGCAAAGAAGAGATGGTGGTTCACGATGATCACATCGCTTTCCAGGGCACGCCTGCGCATCTCGGTGATGAAGCAGCGTTCATAATCGGGACAGCTCTGCCCCAGGCACGCCTCGCCGCGCGCGTCTACTTTGGACCATACCTGGCTCGATTCGGGCAGGGCGTCGATCTCAACCCGGTCTCCGGTCTGCGTGGTCTTTTCCCACGCCGCGATCTGTTGGAATTGGTCAATCTCTTCCAGGCCATTCAGTATGGGCTGGTCGCGCAGGGCATATAGCTTGTTGCGGCAGAGATAGTTTGCCCGGCCTTTCATGTAGCAAACACGGAGTGGTCCCAGCAACGACTCCAGAAAGGGCACATCGCGGAAAAAGAGCTGCTCCTGCAGGTTCTTGGTCCCGGTGGAGATAATGACCCGCTGGCCGGTGCGCAGCGCCGGCAGCAGGTAGGCCAGCGTCTTGCCCGTACCCGTACCTGCCTCGACGATCAGGTGTTTGCCTTCCTGCAGGCTGCGTTCCACCGCCCGCGCCATATCCAACTGCCCGCGCCGGAACTCATACGGCAGCGCGGAGTGCGAGAGCATGCCTCCCGGAGAGAAGAAGTCGTGCAGCGAAGGCAGCGGCTGGGCGGAGATGGAAGCGGTCGACAAGGCAGTGAAACTCTAAGTCTATACTTTGGCCCGGTCGATATATGAAAGACTGAAAGAGAGCTTTCATTCATGAAACCCCTAAAAGGAACCAAGGCGAGAAAGCCCAAGCCGCACTCCAAGGGAGGCAAGCGCGCCGCAGTGGCAAAAGCTGCCCGCCGGGCTACGCCCGCCACCCGCGGCCAGCACTCGCGCGCCGAGGTCAAGCGCGGAGCGGCTGCGAAGGCGGCCGCCGAAGCCAGCGCAGCCGCGCGCCTGGGCAAGATCCGCAAACGGCCCGTGCAATCGATTCGCCAGCGACAAGAACCGATGCGCCGAATTGAGGCTGAGCTACCCGATCCGCTGGCGCCGGCGGCGCCGGCCATCCGGCGCGAGGCCGCGGTAGACACTTCGAAGTGGCCCGTGGTGGCCATTGTCGGCCGCCCCAACGTGGGTAAATCCACTCTCTTCAACCGTCTCACCAGTTCGCGCCGCTCGATTGTGGGCGATGAACCGGGCATTACCCGGGACCGAATCTATGGCGAGATCGAGTGGGCTGGGCAGCAAGCGCGCGTGGTCGATACCGGCGGCATCCTGCCCGATGACCCAGAGCTGATTCCGTCGGAGATCTTTCGCCAGGCCCAGGTCGCGCTGGATGAGGCTGAGTCCATCGTGATGGTGGTCGATGGGCGCACTCCGCTGGCCGCGCCCGACTATGACCTCGCCCGCCTGCTCTTGCGCGGCGGCAAGCCTCTGCTGCTAGCGGTCAACAAGATCGACACCGAACGCATGGAAGAACAGACCGCCGAATACCGGCGCCTGGGCATTCGCGAGGTGCTGCCTATCTCCGCAGAACACGGAGTCGGCATCGGCGATCTTCTCGATCACGTCTTCGCCACTCTCACCTTTCCTGAGGCGAAAAGCAGCGTGGAAGCGCCAGTGGAAGCGGAACCTGAGGTGGCAGAGGACAAGCCGCACCACCGAACCCACGGCGAGTTCCAGCAGCACGAGACCTCCATCGCCATCATCGGCCGCCCCAACGTGGGCAAGAGCACGCTGCTCAACGTCCTCACCGGCTCTTCGCGCGCCATCGTTTCCCCCGTCGCCGGCACCACGCGCGACGCCGTCGATGAGGTCATTGAATACGACGGCGGCCTGCTGCGCTTCGTCGATACCGCCGGCATTCGGCGCAAGGGCAAAACCAAAATGATGGCGGAGAAGCTTTCCGTGGTCATGGCGCGCCGCCATCTGGAGGCGGCCGACGTTGCGCTGCTGGTCATCGATGCCACCGAAGGCGTCACTTCTTCCGACGCCACCATCGGCGGCTATGCACATGAGAGCGGCCGCTCCGTGATCCTGGTGGTCAACAAGTGGGACCTGGTGACGACCGGAAGAACCGACGGCAAACCGCCTGCCGATAAGGCGATCTTCGAAGAGCAATTACGCAAGGTCCTCAAATACCTGGCCTATGCGCCCGTGGTCTTTATCTCCGCTGCCGAGGGCAAAAACATCCACACCGTGCTCAAGCTGGTACAGGAGGTGGCCGCCGAGCGGCGCAAGCGCGTATCCACCGGGCAGATGAACCGCTTCCTCGAAAAGATCGATTTCCAGCGTGCCACCGTGCCCGCCGCCAACAAAATGCGGATCTTCTATATGACCCAGGCGGCCGTAGCGCCTCCGACCTTCATCCTCTTTACCAACAGGCAGGTGAAGTTGCACTTCGCCTTCCAGCGCTTCCTGGAAAACCAGATACGCGCCGCCTTTGGCTTTCGCGGTTCCCCAATTTGGTTCAAGGTCCGCGCCCGCGACAAGTAGGGTTTCACCTTGGGCTCACGTGCACCTTTCTTGCTATTCCCTGCCCCTCTTTTTCATGGGATCGTCGATGAATTCGCTATCGTCGTTCGTCCAATGATGAGCAAGGAGTAAGGGCTATGTGGAACTCAATCGGTTCTTGGTTTTGTATTATGGGCCTCATCATCGGGCCTTTCTCTGTTGGCGTCCTCTTTGAAGGAAAGCTGCAACGGGCCAACCGGGAACTCGGCTCGCGGCTGCTGCGCAGGTACTAGAGCATTTCCACCGGATCGGGTGACTATCCCCCACGCCTCGGTCGCTTAGTTCTCCCTACGCCCGTTCCGTAGTACGTTTGCGTATGGAAAAAAATGTGCGCCCATGCGGCTTAGGGACGGTGTTTTTCTGCGCCTGGTTACTGACCCACCCAGCCTGGACTCAAACGGCAACCCCGCCTGACAAATACCCTGATCTGCCCAGTGAAACCCCAGCCAGGCTGGAGACACCCACAGCCGGCTTCGATTACATACGGCGTGAAGTGATGATCCCTATGCGCGACGGGGTCAAGTTGCACACCGTCATCCTGGTGCCGAAAGGGGCCAAGGGTGCGCCCATCCTGCTTACCCGCACGCCCTACGATGCAGACGCACTCACTACTCATGAAAGCAGCGTCCACCTCGGGCCCACTCTCCAGGGTTACGACAACGCCACCGAGGTGATCGTGGAGGGCGGTTATATCCGGGTAATCCAGGATGTGCGCGGCAAGTATGGCTCCGAGGGCGACTACGTAATGAACCGCCCCATGCGCGGTCCGCTGAATCCTACGCCAGTCGACCACGCCACGGATACCTACGACACCATCGACTGGTTGGTAAAGAATATTCCGGAGAGCAACGGCAAGGTTGGCATCCTCGGTATTTCCTACGATGGCTTCACTACTTTAGCCGCGCTGGTCAATCCTCACCCGGCTCTCAAGGTCGCCGTGCCCATGAATCCCATGGTCGATGGCTGGATGGGCGATGATTGGTTCCACAATGGCGCTTTTCGCGAGCAGAATCTCCCGTATATCTACGACCAGGAAGCGACTCGCGACGGCAAAGCCAAGTGGTGGACAGACCACTTGGACGACTACGACACTTACATGCAGACAGGATCGGCGGGTGAACTAGGGCGGCGTCACAACCTTGAACAGGTAGGCTTCTGGCGCAAGGTCCTCGCGCATCCGAGCTACGACAGCTTTTGGAGCGACCAGGCGATGGATAAGATCCTGGGCGCCCAACCACTCAAGGTACCCGTCATGTTGGTGGACAGCCTGTGGGACCAGGAGGACATCTACGGCGCCATGGCCGTGTACAAGGCCATCAAGCCGAAGGACACGGATAACGACAAGGTATTTCTGGTAATCGGTCCCTGGCATCACGGGCAGGAGATTGAAGACGCCAGCACCCTGGGTGTTTTGAATTTCGGCGCCGACACCGGGCTCTATTTCCGCCAGCAGATTCTTCGCCCCTTCCTCGCCCGGTATCTGAAGGACGAAACGCCAAAGGAAGAGATTGCACCCGTCACTGCGTTCGACACCGGAACCAACGTCTGGCGCCGCCTGCCTTCCTGGCCGGCTGGGTGCACAACCGGTTGCGGGATTCAACCCACGCCGCTCTACTTCACAGAAGGTCTGAAACTGAGCTTCACTGCGCCCAAGCCGGGCGACGCGGCATTCGAGGAATACATCTCCGATCCCGCGAAACCTGTTCCTTACCGCGCGCGGCCCATCCAGCCCATGGGCTACGATGCGGGGATGACCTGGTCTCAATGGCTGGTCGACGACCAGCGCGAGCAATCCGGCCGGCCCGATGTCGAGGTCTTTGTCTCCGATGTTTTGAGCACACCCTTAAAGATCAGCGGGCAGCCGATCGCCAATCTCGTGGCCTCCACCAGCGGCACGGATTCCGACTGGGTTGTTAAGCTCATCGACGTTTATCCCGACGAGGTGGCGAGTGATCCACGCTTGGGCGGATATCAACTCATGATCTCCGCTGACATCTTCCGCGGACGCTATCGCGAGAGCCTGGAGCAGGCTAAGGCGATCGCGGCCAACCAGCCCTTGCTTTATCGCTACGCGCTGCCCACGGCGAACCACGTCTTCCTTCCTGGTCATCGCATCATGGTGCAGATACAGTCGAGCTGGTTCCCGTTATACGACCGAAATCCGCAGACCTTCGTGCCTAACATTTTCTGGGCCAAGCCGATGGATTATCAAAAGGCCACGCAGCGCATCTATCACGCGCCCGGCCATGCCAGCTTCATCGAACTGCCGGTGGTGAAGACACCTGAGTAGGAAAAGAGGATTCCATGAGCAGAGCAAAGTGCACGCACGTAGAAGATTATGTGAAGCAGGTGACGCCGCAGACCAGGGGTTGCGAAGAGTGTCTCAAGATCGGAAGTACCTGGGTGCACCTGCGCATGTGCCTGGAGTGCGGCAAGGTTGGCTGTTGCGATTCCTCCAGGAATCGCCATGCCACGGCGCACTTCCACGAAACCGGGCACCCCATCCTACGATCCGTCGAACCAGGAGAAAATTGGCGTTGGTGCTGCATCGACAAGGTATATCTCGACTGAGTCCGAGCTTGAGGAACAGGACGGGTGCCCCAGGTTCGCCTCAGCGTACCTGGGCCGAAGAAGACGGGGCGACCCGGATTTCCTGTACGCTGCACTGGACACGACCGCGTGTGCGGCTTTCATTGAGGAAAGCCGCATGAAGTGCGCCGAAGCCACAAACTACACAGGTAATCCGGGGGAAGGCCCATAAGCGCTAACTTGTTTAGGATGTGTTTTTCGCCAAACTCCAACAGACTCGTCATCCTGAGCGGAGCGCCTCAACGATTTATCTCGTGATACAGCGCTTGGTGGCGCGGAGCCGAAGGACCTCGGCGGTGCTTATTTTACCCATGCTGCTCGGAGCTTTTCGCCACCGAGGCCGGCCACGGTTTTTCCCTGGGGCCGAGAACCAAGACCTTGCTGGCATATAGTGCATGAAAAGATGTACCCGTGACTATCAAGTGCGTATCGCAGCAGATCCTGTTGTCGGGCTTCGGTGGTCGGAAAGCTCCGAGCAGCATGGGTAAGATAAGCACCGCCGAGGTCCTTCGACTCCGCGCCACAGAGCGCTGTGTCACGCGATAAATCGTTGAGGCGCTCCGCTCAGGATGACGAGTCTGTGGGAGTATTGACGAAAAACATCCTAGACAAGTTACCGCTTATTGGGGCGAAGCCCCACCATTGCTCTTGCCACAGCGCGCCGATATGGCCTCGGCCTCGCCCTTCAGTGAAAGCAATTGAAAAAAAGTCATTTTCGGCCTAGGTACGCTGGGGCGAACCTGGGGCACCCGTCGTTTGTGAGGGAACTACAGGCACACCTGTGATTACGGCGCTGGCTCATCAGCTTTGTCTTTGATGAGGATGAGCGCGACGCTGGCAACGATCAGCGCGGTGCCGAAGAGCATCCGCGGGGTGACCAGCTCGCCGGCGAAGAAGTAGCCTAGAGCAACAGCAACCACAGGATTGACATAGGCATGGCTGGCGACGCGGGTGGCAGGCATACGGCCGAGCAGCCACACGAAGGCGCTGAATCCCAGAAACGAGCCGGCCACCACCAGGTAGCCCAGAGCAAGTATGGCCTTGGTGGAAACATGCGGGAACGGGTGCATCTCCCCAGTCAGAGCCGAGAGGACGAGCAGGATCACACCGCCGAACATCATCTCCGCCCCGGCGGTAATTCCCTTCGACTTGGGCAGGAGCAACGAACGGGTGAGCACGGCACCCAGAGACCAGGCCGTTCCACCCAGCAGGATGGCGGCGCAGGGCAGGATAGCAACGTGCTGTGCATTGTTCAGCAGTAACAAGAGGACACCCACGAATCCGACCACGATGGAGACCAGCAGGCTCCAGCGGAATCGCTGCTGGCGAAAAACGAAGACCTCGAGGGCGATGGTAATTAACGGCAACGTCGCCTCGAGAACAGAGGTGAATCCGGAAGGCACGTACTGTTCTGCCCAGAACACCGCGCCATACGTCACCACGAACATCAGCGAGCCGATGGAGAGAAGACTGCCCCACTCTTTGCCCACGGGACGCGGACGGCCACAAAGGCGCATCACCGCATAAAGCAAAGTGCCGGCAAGAAAAAATCGCGTCCCGGCGGCAAACAGCGGCGGCACCTGTTGTACTGCAATACGAATCGCCAGGTAGGTCGATCCCCACAAGACGTAAATGGCCGCAAACGCGAGATAGACGCGCAGGTCGATCTTGCTCTTTTGCTTCGCGGCGCTGCTCTCGCTAACCGTTGAAGTAGCCATGAATGGTTATATTCTAAACCAGTTTTTGCTAACCCTTAAAACATTTTTTAAGAGTTATACTGATCGTTGTGAGTAGTTCCGTTCCCAAGCCGTTTCACCTGTTTGCTGGACACCCCGCCCTGGAGCTCGTTAACACCCTTGACTTGCGCTTCTCCGCAAACCCACAAGATCTCCTTCCCACCTATGCAGACCTGCTCCGCTTCGCAGCACAATTGCGCTTACTGCCGGCGGAGCAGGCACGAAAACTTGGCCGTACTGTCCGCGCACAAGACGGGCAGCTTGTGCTTGCATCCGTCGTCGAGCTGCGCGAAGCGCTGGCGGCGATTCTGTATGCATGGGTTGACGGCGGCAAACCGGCCGCCAGGCAGGTGGAAATACTCGAGACGCACTTCCATGCCGCAGCCCTGCATCGCAGCCTCGGTAGTGGCGATGAGCGCCTGGCTTGGAGCTGGTCCGGCTTGGAGCAGCAAGCGGAGCTTCCCCTCTGGAAGCTGGCCCAGTCGGCATCCGATTTGCTGGTCTCGGATGACGCGAGACTGGTGAAAGGCTGTGGCGATCCAACCTGCCGCTGGCTGTTTCTGGACCTGAGCAAGAACCACACCCGGCGATGGTGCGACATGAAGACGTGCGGCAACCGGATGAAGGCGCGAAGGCATCAGGCGCGCCTTCAGGAACTGCCGTTATAAACTGGGTCTCAGACGATGCATTCGATCCGCGCTGCTACTCCCGCCGACATTCCTTTGATTCTGGATCTTATCCGCGCTCTCGCGACCTATGAGCGCGCCCCCAACGCTGTGAAAACCACTGAGGCCGACCTGCTGCGCGATGGCTTCGGTGAGCATCCGTGCTTTGAGTGCCTGATCGCAGAGAATAAAGATGGCAAAGAGCCGGAAGCGGCCGGCTTCGCGCTCTTCTTCTACAACTACTCCACCTGGCGGGGACGCTCCGGCATTCACCTGGAGGATCTGTTTGTGCTGCCCCGCTTTCGTGGGCAAGGCATTGGAAAAGCACTGCTGGCGAGGGTCGCCGCTCGTGCCGCAGAGCAAGGGTGCGTCCGCCTGCAATGGGACGTCCTGGAGTGGAACCAGACCGCTATCGACTTCTACCAGGGCCTGGGCGCGCAGTTTCTCGATGAGTGGCGCATCATGCGCGTGAACGACGATGCGATTCGCTCCCTGGCGACTGTGGAGCCGGCCAGTTGAGCGGGCAGGCCCTAAGCCGCATTTGTGTCATCGGTGGCGGCCTGGCCGGCCCGGAGGCTGCCCTGATGGCGGCCCGGCGCGGCTGCCAGGTTGACCTTTACGAGATGCGCTCGGTCGTCGACGGCACGCTGCGCTCCACGCCGGCACATCAGACGGCCGACTTTGCCGAGTTGGTCTGCTCTAATTCGCTCAAGTCGGAGAGTGAACACAGCGCACCCTGGCTGCTTAAGCAGGAAATGCGCCGGGCCGGCTGCGCCCTGCTCAGCTGCGCCGATGCGAGCGCAGTGCCCGCCGGGCATGCCCTGGCCGTCGACCGGGTGGAATTCTCCCGCCTGGTGGCTTATGCCATCGAGCAGGAAAGCCGCATCACGGTACACCGCGAAGAGATAACTACGCTGGATCCCAGCCAGCTCAACATCGTGGCCACCGGCCCGCTCACCTCGGCTCCGCTGTGCGCGGAGATTGCCCGGCTCACAGGAAGCGGCCAGCTGGCGTTTTACGACTCCATCAGCCCCATCGTCGAGGCCGATTCGATCGACATGGAGCGCGTCTACTTCGCCGCCCGCTATGACAAAGGCACCGCCGATTACATCAACTGTCCCATGTCCAAAGAGGAGTACGAGCGCTTCTACGAGGCCCTGGTTTCGGCTGAAGCAGTGGAGAGCAAGGAATGGGAGAAGCTGGAATACTTCGAAGGCTGCCTGCCCATTGAGGAGCTGGCCCGGCGGGGGCGGGAGACGCTGCGCTTTGGCCCCATGAAGCCGGTCGGGCTGCGCAATCCGCGCACCGGCAAAGTGCCCTGGGCAGTGGTGCAATTGCGCTGTGAGAACCTGCGCGCTGACTCCTACAACCTGGTCGGCCTGCAAAACCACCTGAAATTCGGCGAGCAGGCGCGGGTTCTGCGCCTCATTCCTGGCCTGGAGAAAGCCAAGTTCCTGCGCTTTGGCCAGATTCATCGCAACACCTACGTCAATGCGCCGCGCGTGCTCAGCGAGACGCTCTCGCTCCGCGACCATCCCAATATCCTCATCGCGGGGCAGCTATCGGGGGTAGAGGGCTATACCGAATCCATTGCCACCGGCATGCTCGCCGGCCTCTATGCAGCCCATCTTGCCCAGGGGCATCCGGCTGCCGCCGTACCTCGCGGAACCGCGCTGGGTTCGCTGGTGCACTACATTACCCATGCCCAGCCCAGTGACTTCCAACCGGCGAATATTACCTTCGATCTGCTGTTGCCGCTGGAGGAGTCGCTGCGCAAGCAGGTGCGCGACAAGCGAGAGCGGCACCGCTTGCAATGTGAGCGCGCTCTGGCGCTATTTGACGCTTGGTGGCAGCAACAGGAGCATTTCACTTCTACTCTGCCCGCGTGGGGGTAGCGAAGTGCGGCTTTTTCTTGAGGGACTTTTCTAGACGGTTTCTGTCCAAGACACATCCAACATGCATGTGGGAAAGGCGTTCCTCTCTATGCCAGAGGCCGCTGGGTGGTCCCGGCCTTGAATTGTTGTTGCCTTCCATTTAACTTAATCGTGCTATACGGGCCGACTATCCGTTTGTCACAGAGCCGGCAGGCGTTCATTCCGGCAGCAAGCCAGCCAATCGCTGCCGCTTCGAGGAGATATACCATGCGTACGAAACTCATTCTTTGGCTCGCGGGCGTCACGCTGGCCCTCGTTCCGACCATTGCGGCTGCCCAGGAAGTCGCCGTCGCGGCCAAGATCCACGGCCACGCGCAAGACCCGGCCAACGCCCCCATCGCGAATGGCCAGGTGGTGCTTTCCACAGACGGCAAGACGCCTCTATATACCTTCAACACTGACGCGAACGGCGACTATAAGGGAGAGGGCATCAAGCCCGGCACCTATTACGTCACGCTCTTCCAGACTCCAGGAAAGGCCATTGACCGCTTTGACCAGGTGAAGTTTACCCCCGGCACTGACACCCTGCAGGATTTCGACCTGAGCCGCCCTGCATACGTGGATAAGTTGCCTCCGGAACAGAAAAAGGCGCTGGAGGAAGCCAAGAAGAAGAATGCGGAAATCAATAAAGAGAACCAGAACGTCGGCAAACTAAACGACCTGCTCAAGCAGGCGCGTGCAGACAACGCGGCCAAGAAGTACGACGATGCTGCCACGGCCATGCAACAGGCCACGACCATGAAACCGGATGCCGCTGTTCTGTGGCTGGAGTTAGGCATAGCTCAGACCGGGCAAAAGAAGTACGACGATGCCATGGTTTCGCTGAAAAAGGCGCTGGATCTCGATACAAATTCGAAGAAGCCCAATCCTGATGTGGAAGCTGCCGACAACAACGCCTTGGGCGAGGTATACGCCAACACCAACAAGATCCCTGACGCAACCGCATCGTATGACGCCGCAGCCAAGCTCGAACCTGCGAATGCAGCCATGTTCTACACCAATGAGACCATCGTTCTCAGCCGTGCGGGGCAAACCGATGCCACCATCGCCGCCGCGGATAAGGCGATCGCCGCCGACCCGAAAAAGGCGATTGCCTACTACCTGAAGGGACAGGCGCTTATCTCCAAGGCTACCGTCGACCCTAAGACGCAGAAGATCGTCGCGCCCCCGGGTACCGCCGACGCCTACAACAAATACCTCGAGCTCGCTCCCGACGGGCCGATGGCGCCGGAAGCAAAGTCGATTTTGGCGGAGATCGGCGAGAAGGTTAACACCAAGTACAACGCCAAGCAGCACTAACTTCTGTTGGAATGATAGAGAGGGGACGCCGTCGTCAGCGGCGTCCCCTCTCTTTGCACCCCGCTCGTGAACAACTCCGCTCCATCCCGGGTGGTCAGCTTTGCCGACGCCAGCCGGATCGTCCGTGAGCATGCCGATCGGCTGGCCGGAACGCCGCGGCATCCACCGCAGCTCACTTCTCTCTTCGATAGCCTGGGCATGGTTCTGGCCGAGCCGGTTCGTGGCGACCGGGATCAGCCGCCATTCCCCCGCTCCACACGCGACGGGTTCGCCTGCCGGGCCGCCGATCTTGCGGCCGGCCTGCCGCTTACGGTCGTTGGGTTGATCCGCGCCGGCGAGGCCGGTCCTATCGCAATCTCTGCTGGAGAGACGGTCGAAATAATGACCGGCGCGCCTGTACCCGACGGCGCCGACTGCGTGGTCATGGTGGAACACGTGGAGCGTAACGGGAACACGCTTAGCCTCGCTCATGGCCGCAGCATCGCTTCCGGGGAAAACATCGTTCCCAGGGGAGCCGAAGCCAGGGCTGGAGAAGTGATCGTGCCCCGTGGTACGCGTATCTCCGCCGCCCAGGTCGCCGCAGCCGCAGCCTGTGGTGCGGCCCAGCTCCATGTCTTCCCCCAACCGCGCGTTGCCATCGTCGCCACCGGTGACGAACTGGTCGAAGTGGATCAGCAGCCACTGGTCCAACAGATTCGCAACTCCAACAGCTATTCGCTCGCGGCGCAGCTCCTCGCCGCTGGAGCCCAGCCAGTGCGGCTCCCGATTGCTCGCGATGAGCGCGGAGATCTTGAGGCCGTTATCCGTAACGCGCTCCAGGCCGACCTGCTGCTGCTGTCCGGCGGAGTTTCCATGGGCAAGTACGATCTGGTGGAGGAAGTCCTGCTTGCTTTGGGCGCCGAGTTCTTTTTTACCGGCGCGCTGATCCAGCCCGGCAAGCCAGTCGTCTTCGGAAGACTTGCTGTCGAGGATCGGCAGATTTACTTCTTCGGGCTACCCGGCAATCCTGTATCCACCATGGTTACGTTCTCACTTTTTGTCGAGCCGCTGCTGGGCGCGCTCTGCGGCGATTCCGGTCGCGAACCCCTTTTCGCGCAGGCCCGCCTGGCGAGCGACGTCCATGTGAAGACCGGCCTGACGCGCTTCCTGCCCGCCAGGCTGCGCTCTGTGTCCACCGATGTGATAGTAGAGCCAGTGGCATGGCAAGGCTCCGGTGATATAGCGAGCGCCAGCCGCTCCAATTGCTTTCTTGTGGTGCCCGCTGACCGCCCGCATCTCGCCGCTGGTGAGACGGTCACAGTGCTGCTAACCTGACCACACGATGGACAAGCTCTCGCATTACGACGCCGAAGGCAGGGCGCATATGGTCGACGTGAGCGGCAAAGCCTCCACACGGCGCGAGGCCGAAGCTTCGGCCTTTGTTGTGCTCTCGGACGCAGTGCTCGCCGCCCTGCCCAAAAACCCTAAAGGCAACCCGCTCGAAGTCGCACGTTTTGCCGGCATCCAAGCGGCCAAGCACACCGCGGACCTGATCCCCATGTGTCATCCATTGCCGTTGAGCTTTATCGATGTCTCGGCAATCGTTGTCGCCGGCGGCATTGAGATCCGCAGCACTGCTGCGACGGTGGCGGGCACCGGCGTCGAGATGGAAGCGTTGACCGCAGCCGCAGTGGCCGCGCTCACGATCTACGACATGTGCAAGGCGCTGGACAAATCCATCGCCATTCGCGAGATCGTACTGGTCCGGAAATCAGGAGGAAAGAGCGGCGACTACACCCGCGCCGAGGGTACTGGATAGGAGAAATGCAGATCGACTTGTTGGATAAAGGGCGCGGCTTAAAGCTCAATTCATTGCAAAGCATTTACGCGCGGCCTTTAGAGCGTGTGTGAGAGCCGGGAGCTTTGGGAGCCATCCGGGGCGCACTGCAGGTCCCTCGGCTGCGCTCGGGATGACAAAAGGGGAGGGCAGCGTTCACCTAAGCAGCTGTTATAAGGGATTGAGAGAGCTGTACGCAGAGCGCGAAGCGAACGATCCTTCCATTCACATCACAAACTGTAGAGGAAGAAACGAATCTATCCTTTGTCATCCCGAGCGGAGCCGAGGGATCTGCAGTGCGCCCCGGATGGCTCCCAAAGCTTCCGGTTCTCACACACGCTCTAAATGCCGTACCCTTCAGGAAAATGAGTTTTTCCGCAGCCTGTTCAGCGGTACCGAAATAGGCCGCTGCGTGTGAAGGGGTTTAGTGTCTGCGTGAAAATTCTACTCGGCGGAGTCGGTGCCCTAACCGAACCCAATAGGAACTGCCCCGCCGAGAACGAAACACTAGATGCAAGCCTCTTAGACGTTGCGGCGGAAGCAGCGCAGCTCGTGATCGTTGACCATCCCCGACGCCTGCATCCAGGCATAGACGATCACTGGACCAACAAACTTGAAACCACGCTTTTTGAGCGCGGCTGAGATCTCCTCCGAGAGAGCGGTCTTGGCAGGCAGAGAGCCAGTCTTGTTCTTGATTGGCTTTCCCCCGGCCAGCTTCCAGGAAAATGCGGAGAAGTCCTCACCACTGCTTGCCATCTCCTGGTAAATCCGAGCGCCCTGAATCGTCGCTTCGATCTTGGCACGGGAGCGAATAATCCCCGGATCACCCAATAGCCGGGCGATGTCGGACTCACTGAAACGGGCTACCTTCTTCGGATCGAAGTGATGGAATGCCTTGCGAAAGGCCTCACGCTTGCGCAACACCGTGATCCATGCCAAGCCTGCCTGGAATCCCTCCAGCATGAGCAGCTCCCAGAGGGCCCGGCTATCATACTGGGGCACTCCCCATTCCTGATCGTGGTAATCGCGGAGAAGCGGATCGCTTTCTGCCCATGCACAACGATGCGGATTGCTCATTTGGTCATTTCCGGGGCGGGGCGGCTTTCCACCGCGATATATAAGTATGAGACAGGAGAGATAACGATGCCGGCGATCGACGAAATAAAACGACTACAGGATGAGATGGTGAGCTGGCGTAGAGATCTGCATGCCAATCCCGAACTAGGATTTGCAGAGACCCGTACCAGTACTTTTATTCAAGAACGCCTGCAGTCGTTCGCGGTCGACGAGATTCATACCTTCACCGGCACCGGTGTACTCGCAGTCATCCATGGCCGCAATGGGGACGGCGGCCAGGCAATCGGCCTGCGCGCGGATATCGACGCGTTGCCTATTCCGGAAGAATCCGGAGTACCGTACGCGTCCACCAATCCCGGCGTAATGCATGCCTGCGGTCACGACGGGCACACCAGCATGCTGCTTGGAGCAGCCAAATATCTGGCCGCAAGCCGCAGATTCAAAGGTACCGCCTACCTGATCTTTCAACCGGCCGAGGAAATTGGTGGTGGCAGCCAGGTCGTAGCCGATGGACTGTTCGATCGCTTCCCCATGCAGCGAATCTTCGGAATGCACAATATGCCCACCATGCCGGTGGGAGAATTCTATTGGCGCAACGGGAACATCATGGCCGCGGCCAACTTCTTCGAGATTAGAATCACCGGCCTGGGCGCACACGCCGCGCAGCCGCATTTCGGAATCGATCCCATTGTGGCCGGCAGCTCCCTGGTAAGCGCCCTGCAGACGATTGTTTCCCGTTCGGTTGATCCCAAGCATGCGGCGGTGGTCACAGTCGGCAGCTTCCAGGCCGGTGTAGCCCCTAATGTAATCCCCAGAGAAGCAGTGCTGAAAGGAACCGCGCGATGGTTCGACGCCGGCGTCGGCGAGAGCATCCAACGGGCGCTTGTCAGGTTAGCCAAGTGCACCGCCGAGAGCTACGGCGCCACCGCCGAAGTGGAGATGCACATGGTAGCCCCGGCCACGGTCAACGACGAGGCCGCCATGGCCCTTGCTCGCAAAGCTGCAACTGCTGTTGCGGGTCAAGCCGGAGTGGTCGAAATGGCGGACCCAATCATGGGCGCGGAAGATTTCGCCTACATGCTCGGCGTCAAACAAGGCGCCTACATTATGTTGGGGGCGAATCGCCCTGGGCAGTTCAACCCGATGTTGCACCACCCTTGTTACGATTTCAATGACCAGATCCTCTCCACCGGCGCCGCCTACTGGGCCGCCCTGGTCGAACAGCAGCTTGCGTCCTAAAGCGCTGTCAAATAACAAAGCAGACATCGAGAAAGAAGCCATCATGACTTCCCTGTTCCAACCGTTCACGCTGAAGGGAATTAAGCTCAAAAATCGCATCGCCGTCTCTCCCATGTGCCAATATTCTGCGCACGACGGCTTGGCCAATGACTGGCATCACGTCCATCTCACCGCCCTCGCGCGTGGCGGTTCGAGCCTGGTCATTGCCGAGGCAACTGCGGTCTCGCCAGAAGGGCGCATCACTCCCGGCTGCACGGGTCTGTGGAGCGATGCGCATACCGAGGCGTTTGCGCCGATGGTCCAGGCGATCAAAGCTGCAGGAGCCGTACCTGGCATTCAGATCGGCCACGCCGGACGCAAGGCAAGTGCCAACCTCCCCTGGGAAGGCGACGATCATATGGCCCCGGGCGATCCGCGCGGTTGGGAAACAATCGCACCTTCCGCGATCGCATACGGCGGCAATCTGCCGCGCATACCGCGGGCAATGACCGCCGCCGATATTGCCCGGGTACGGCAGGACTTTGTGTCGGCAGCCCAACGTGCTCTTGCGGCCGGGTTCGAATGGCTGGTTTTGCACTTCGCCCATGGTTATCTGGCGCAAAGCTTTCTCTCCGATTATTCCAACCACCGTCAGGACGAGTACGGGGGGAGTTTCGAGAATCGCTCCCGCTTCCTGATCGAAACCCTGGCGGCAATCCGGGAGGTGTGGCCGGAGCATCTCCCGCTCACCGCGCGCCTGGGCGTAGTCGAGTTCGATGGCCGCGATGAGGAGACCCTTGCGCAATCGATCAGCCTGATCCGGCAGTTTAGGGAGCACGGGCTCGACTTCATTGATGTCAGCATCGGGTTTTCAACGCCGGCCGCCTCCATCCCCTGGGGACCGGCCTTTATGGCGCCGATCGCGGGCAGGATTCGCGAGGAGACAGCTCTTCCCACGGCTACCAGCTGGTTGATCAGCGAACCGGTGCAGGCTGACAGCCTGGTCCGCGACGGCATGATGGATTTGGTGATGTTGGCCCGGCCGCTGCTCGAAAATCCGCATTGGCCCTATCAGGCGGCACGAGAGTTGCACGTGGATCGCGCTGCCTGGGTTTTGCCCGCCCCTTATTCTCATTGGCTGGAGAGCTACCGCACCTCGTGATGAGCCGACGATGCATTTTGCCCGCTCGCGGATGAAAATTGTGCTTCACTGTTGTAATAGGACCAAAGTTGTCGTATATTATACCTAGTGCGAATGAGTCGCAACTAGAAGATGACGTCGAAACGCTGCGAGCTGTTGAATGAGTTGGAGGCGAAGGGAGTTCGGTTGACCGCGCAGAGGCGCGCGTTGATCGAAACCATCCAGCAGGCGGATGCCCATCTCGACGCGGCGACCCTGCTTGCTCGCGCACGCCAAAGGGATCCCAACATCGATCGCGCCACCGTCTACCGTACCTTGGAGCTGTTAAAAAGGCTGGGGTTGATCGATGAGCTAGACCTGATGCACCTCAACGGTGAAAAGCATTACTACGAGGTCAAGACGCAGAAAGACCATCTGCATCTGGCCTGTTTTCGTTGTGGGGAGATCGAGGAGTTTGACAGCCCCACATTCCAGCGTCTCAAGCGGGAGATCGCTGCCCAGAATGATTTTGAGGTGCAGGTGATGCGTCTCGAGGTGGGAGGCTTATGCCGGCGGTGTACCGCGCAGCAGAAGGTTTCCTGATGTGAATCTGAACGAATAACCAGATCCCCGCGGATAGCTCTTGGCGGAGACCGCGAGGACCTGGGGGCCACAGCCAAATAAGACTGCGGGCTTCCTTCACTATAGGGCCCCTGCCCGCAAGGTTTCAACTGTTAGGATGGCCGCCGCTCATTTCGCGGGACCTCCCTACTATACGTGTGCCTGGTGAGGCTAAGGGAGTCGTTGTGCGTGCTCAGGTGGATTTGAAAAGCGGACGTGTGCGTCTGCCTTTCCGAATCGCTCTTTTCCTTTTCATCATTTCTCCAAGTCTACTTTCGGCGATCGCGCAGCATGCCCACGGTCACGGCGCGATGTCAGCGCAAGATATGGCGAAGATGGCAGCTCCCGCCGCAGCCGGATCGGATGCGGCAGACCAGATTTGCGCGCGCTTTGCTGCCGGTTCAGCTACCACCGCACCAACGGAGTTGAAAAGTCAGGGCGGGGTGCTGGAAGTGACCTTCAAGTTCCTGACCGCGACAGATTCCCAAGGGCTGGTCCGCTATTGCTACATAACGGATACCGGCCTTGAAGCACCCACACTTCGGGTGAATCCCGGCGACCAGTTGATCATTCATTTCCAGAACGACCTGCCCGCTGCTCCCAGTGCCAGCGACAATATGGCCGGCATGAAGATGAGCCTCTCCAGCAATGCGACCACCAGCAGCAGCAGTGCCTGCAACGGAGCGATGTCAGCGACTGTAACTAATATCCACTTCCATGGAACGAACGTGGCGCCTGTTTGCGGACAGGATGAGGTCGTCCACACCTTGATCCAGCCCGGCCAGAGCTTCGATTACAACGTGCAAATCCCGCAAAACGAGCCCCCGGGACTCTATTGGTACCATCCGCACCCGCACGGCTTTTCTGAAGGGCAGGTGCAGGGAGGCGCGACCGGAGCGCTGATCGTCGAAGGGCTGCAGAACGTCGACCCCGCATTGGCTGGCCTCACCGAGCGCACCTTCGTGCTGCGCGACCAACTGCTCCCCGCCTCAGAAGCCAACGACCCGAATATTCCCGCATGGGACCTTTCCATCAACTACGTTCCGGTGACCTATCCGAGCTACACACCGGCCGTCATCCAAACCAATCCATCGCAACAGGAATTGTGGCGAGTAGCGAACACCGCTGCGGACACCATCATGAATTTGCAGTACGTCGTGAACGGAACGCCGCAGGCCATGCAGGTGGTGGCAATCGATGGATACCCCATTGCTTCAGGCAGCAGCGGAGAAACCTCGGAGAGCGAAACCAGCATTCTCTTGCCTCCCGGCGCCCGTGCGGAGTTTGTGGTGACCACGCCGAGCGTGGGTGCCAAGGCGCAGTTGATTACTCAGAATTGGGATACCGGACCGGACGGGGATTTCGACCCCACGCGACCCATCGCCAACATCGTGAGCCAAAACGGAGGCTCGTCCGCAAGCAGCGGCGCCGCGGTCAAGGAGTTGCCGTCGCATGCGGTGCCAACCCGGGTCACCCGCTTCGCAGCGTTAGCAGCCGCCACCCCGGTCGCGCAACGCACTCTGCAGTTCTCCGAAGTATTAGAAGATCCAACCAACCCGAATAGCCCGACCAACTTTTTTATCACCGAGGAAGGACAGCAGCCCGCATTGTTCAACATGAACAACCCGCCCAACATCGTCGTGCATTCGGGCACGGTCGAGGACTGGGTTGTCGAAAATACTGCGCTCGAAGATCATATCTTCCACATCCATCAGATTCACTTTCAAGTGCTCGAAGTCAACGGCCAGCCGGTAAACGATCCAGCCATTCGCGACACCGTCGATCTGCCGTTCCGGAGTGGCAGCGGAGCCTACCCCAGCGTGAAATTACGCATGGATTTCCGCGATCCGAACATTGTCGGCACCTTCGTCTATCACTGCCACATTCTGCAGCACGAAGATGCCGGCATGATGGGTGCGATTCAAGTGTTGCCGTCCTCGGGATTGGCTTCGACGACGGGTGCCACAGCGTCCGCCGGCAGCATTACCCCCAACGGAAAAATCACCTTGACTGCAAGTGTCGTCGACGCCTCGACGGGGGCGGCCACGCCAACGGGCACGGTGCAGTTTCAACTCAACGGACTCAACGTTGGCAACCCGGTGACACTCACCAACGGGCAGGCGACGGTGACCACGACCGTGAATGGAAATTCGGGCACAAATAATCTAACCGCCTTCTATGAGGGCGACGCGACTTACATGGAATCGGTATCGGCAAACATTCCGATCACGATCTCGAATTTCGCGCTGGCATCATCGGGGACAACTGCTGCCGTAGGATCAGCGGCAATCGCGCCGGTCACGGTGAACGTGGCTAACAACTACACCACTCCCATCAGCTTTACGTGCACCATGCCCGCGAGCCTAATCCAATCGGCATGCTTTGTGAATCCCAAATCGATCACCGGGACGGGTCAGGCTTCTCTCACCGTCAATACCACACCGCCGCATCCCCAAAGCAGCAGACGAACGGGCGCGCTCGGATGGCTCGCTGCAGGCGGTGGCGCAAGTTTCGCGAGTGTCTTTTTGCTTGCCCTACCGCGGCGCAGGTGGCGCGGTAAGGCAATGCTGGTCCTTACTTTCATGGCAATCCTCTTTATAGTGATCGGCTGCGGGGGCACGACGGAGACCGATCCAGGAACGCCCATGGGCACTTACACCGTTGTGGTCACAGCTACAGCAGGCAGCGGGTCATCGCAAGACCAGACCAGCGTGAATGTTCCGATCACAATCCAGTAAGCACAGGCAGCGGAGAGATCAGGGAAGAGTATGTCGATGAAAGTCAGCTCGCTTGCAGTCAACGTGGCGAGAACCCTATGCGCTGTTGGGGTGTTGTCCGCTGCTTTGGTCTGGGCCAGTGTAGGTGGGAGTATCGCCGGAACCGTCAAAGACCCTTCGGGGCGTGTGGTTCCAAATGCGGAGGTCACCCTTCGAGAGGCAAACACAGGGCTCACTCATCACGCACATAGCGACAGCAGGGGATTTTATTCCTTCCCGGTGCTACCGGTAGGTCACTACGACCTGCAGGTGCAGGCTACTGGTTTTTCCGGCTATCAGCGTACCGGCGTGGTGCTCGATACCAACGCGGCGCTCACTCTCGATGCTTCACTGCAGGTGGGCGGCGTCGCTCAGACCGTAAGCGTGGAGGACAACACGCTGCACGTCGAGACAACCAGCACCCAATTGGGCCAGGTAATCACTGGCCGGCAGATGACCGCAGTTCCACTCGATGGCCGCAGCTACACCGACCTGCTCTCTCTGCAGCCCGGAGTCGCACCCCAAACATCGATCACTTCCACCACCGTGCAGGATGTAGGGGCCACCGTTCTCAACCCTTCGGGCACGCTCAATCCCGGCAACATCTCCGTGAATGGACAGCGGGAGTTCGCTAACTATTTCAGCGTGAACGGGGCCGACGTGGAAGAGGATGTCAACGCCGGCACGGCCGTGATTCCCAACCTGGATGCGATTGATGAATTCCGCATTATCACCAGTAACTTCGACGCTGAGTATGGAGAATTCAGCGGCGGCCAGATCAATGTCATCACTAAATCCGGAAGCAATGGATTTCATGGGAACGCATTCGAATTTCTACGCAATACCGATCTGGACGCACGCAATTACTTTTCTCCCACCCGCGGCGCCTTCCGCCAGAACCAGTTCGGAGGAACGATTGGCGGCCCGATTCGCCGCGACCGGATATTTTTCTTCACCGACTACCAGGGAACGCGGCAGACCCAGGGCATCGATACCGGCACCATCAGCGTGCCCTCGAACGCCGATCGCCTGGGCAATCTCTCAGACCTTTCCAGTAACCTCACCGGCGTGGTGGGCGGACCTTACTTCGCCAACCTGCTCACACAGAAGCTAGGCTACCCGGTAATTGCGGGTGAGTCTTACTATGTTCCTGGTTGCGCCAATTCGACCCAGTGCGTCTTCCCCAACGCTGTCATTCCTCAAACAGCGTGGTCGGTTCCGGCACAGCGCATGCTGCAGTACATTCCAGCGCCAAATGGCCCCAACGGCTATGCAACCTCATCGTTCAACCAGACGGTGCGTGACGATAAGGGAGGCGTCCGCATCGATGCGAATACCCACCTGGGCCTGCTCTCTGGTTACTACTTCATCGACGACTTCGATCTGGATAATCCGTATCCGGTGGCGCAGAGCGGGGCCAGCGTGCCTGGATTCAATGCCATCACCACTGGCCGGGCCCAGCTCGCCGCGCTGGGCCTTACCAAGACCTTCAGTACCACCATGGTCAACGAGCTGCACTTCAGCTACATGCGCGACAACACGAATCTGGGGCAGCCCGTGGGCGGTCTCGGCGTAAGCCTCACGTCGCAGGGCTTCGAGAATGCCGATGGCACGCCCAGCATCGTGGCTCTCGATCCCAAGGGACAAGGGGTCGAGAACCTCAACTTCAATGGATACTCCACGGGCACGGCGGCCAACCAGCTCATTCAGGTCAACAACACGTACCAGGTCACTGATGCATTTTCCAAAGTGCTCGGCAATCACACCATCAAGTTCGGGGGAGAGTTCCATGCCGACCAGGTCAATGCTCACCCCATCGCCCAATTCAATGGCAGTTTCGTTTTCTCCGGAACGGAAACCGGCGTCGACTTTGCCGACTACCTGATCGGAGTGCCGAGCCAATACAATCAGAGCCAGCTCAACCCCTTCTATGCGCGCAACAAATATGTCGGCTTCTTCGCGCAAGATAGTTGGCGCGTTCTTCCCAACCTCACGCTCAATTACGGCCTTCGCTGGGATCGCATCGCACCCTGGTCAGAAAAGTACAACCAGATCTCGACCTTCGTTGCCGGCGCGCAGTCGGTCGTATTTCCTGGTGCGCCTCCAGGCATCCTTTATCCGGGCGATCGCGTAGGCGGTCAAGGCATACCGAATACTCTTGCTCCGATTAGTAACCATAGCTTTTCTCCGCGCGTGGGCCTGGCTTGGTCGCCGCATGCAGAGTCAGGCACCTTCCTGGGCAAGATACTGGGACCGCCGGGTAACACCAGCGTGCGGACGAGCTTCGGCAATTTCTACACCGCGATTGATGCGCTATCGATTGGCGTGCTGGCTGCGAACGCTCCTTATGGCACCACCTATACCAGCCCGGCGCCTCCGCTCTTCGCGACGCCATTCATTACCGCAGCCAGCGGGCAGAACAATGGTCAGCCGTTCCCATATACGTTTGCCCCGTTAAATTCCTCGCGCCGCAATCCCGATCCCAATATCAATTGGAGCACCTACGAGCCGATCGAGGGTATCCCGGGATACGATATTCACGGCCGCACACCCTATACCGAAGAATGGATGCTTTCGATTGAACGGCAGGCCGGCCCGAACACCGTCTTCAGCGCAAGTTATATCGGAACGTCGAGCCATAGCCAGCGCGTTCTCATTGAGCCAAATCCAGGAAATCCCGCACTCTGCCTGAGCCTCAGCCAGGCGAGCGCGGTGCAGCCGGGCACACTTACCTGCGGCCCGGGCGGGGAGGACACGGTGTATTATCCGATCACCGGTGGCCAGGTAAATGGCACACGTGGACCGCTGGGCTCAAACTTCGGCAGCAATGCGCTGCAATCTACGATTGGCCATGCGAACTACAACGCAATGGAACTGAGTGCTCGTCACACGAGCGGCCGGCTTGAGTTTGCCGCCGCCTACACCTACAGCAAATCCATGGATCAGTCATCGAACCCGGCTGAGGAAGTGAACCCCTTCAATCCCGCGC
Organism: uncultured Acidobacteriaceae bacterium; assembly: GCA_963787145.1. Lineage (GTDB taxonomy): Bacteria > Acidobacteriota > Terriglobia > Terriglobales > Acidobacteriaceae > PALSA-350. The sequence continues at coordinate 103 of CAWBBY010000014.1, read as the reverse complement.
TCAGTTATGCCATCTCATCCTTCGATGTGAAAAATAACTTCGTGGTCAGCTACGAATATCAGCTACCGTTCGATCAGTTCTTTCGTCCCAGCCGGCTGACCAG